>CAVUBD010000039.1:0-107469 GCA_963739615.1 uncultured Actinomycetes bacterium | reverse complement strand
ACGCGTACCATTTATGGCTAGAACAATGTCTGCGTCATGTCCTGCCGCGAGCTACTAAGGCAGTTTTCTCGTAGCGGACAGCGGATGCACTCAGGCCCGATCGGCAGGCATATCGTATTTCCAATGAGCCTGAGCGCAGCCGCACGCAAAGGCGCATCGTCACCCACCCCGACAAGCCGTGCCAGGTCCACTCTCCCGTTGCTCATCCTATTGACCTTGTGCGAGTCAGTGCCTGCAACGCGGGCGGCTACCCTGAGAGTGGGCTGTGTAGCAAGAAGGACATCATTTCCGGTCAGCAGAAAGAAAGTTCTCTTCTGGCTCGATTTCATGCATAGCGCATCCGCTAGCAACACGGGATCGTGCCAGACACTTCGCTTCTGAAGAAGAGGCCTGAAGAGTTCAACTATGGCCTGGCCCGACTTTGTGGCCAGCTCGTCCTGCATCTGATCAAGGTCAGCCTTACTGAGGCGCTCGCGACCACGTATGGCCTGCAGGGCGCTGGCAACTCCCGGCGGTTGCGTGGGCCGCGCGGTCAGCAGTGCCGCGGCCGCGGCGACGGCGACTGTGAGGCCAGGCCCGGGAATCATGTACCAGTGATGGTCGTGCCTCTGCTGTCTCGCCCATTCGGTCAGTGCATGCCGACCCTGCATCCATCGAGAGACCCCTTGCCACAGCCCGCCTTGTTCAGTGCTTGTTTGAATCGGTCTCAGCGTCGAGGCTGCTGCCCTCCCGAGCAGGGGCGGGACGGCGTTGCCGATCTGACGGAAAGCATCACTGCGCGTGCCAGCGAAGCGGAACCGGTCCGGAAAGGTCTGAATGCGTGCCGCTTCGCGAACCGTCAGCATGCGGAGTTCGCTAGGATGAATGTACCAGTAACCATCCTTTGCGATATGCGCTGTGATCGATCGGCTTCTCGAGTTCCAGTCGAGTTTCTTATATTTATCATCAAACGTCTCCGCCGAGTAACGGCGCTTCTCGGATGGCAGATTTCCGTAAAGGGTACTGGAATCCATCATCTGGAAGATCTCGCGGTCATCATCGCGCACCGGCCGGGTTATATGATCCCACACGAGCCCGTCTTCCATCCCGTGTCGCATCTCCTCGGCGAATGCGGAAATATCAGGTTTGTCCGAATACCGGAGGACACGTGCGCCTGTTGTCAGCCCAAGGTCAGGAAGGTCGCTGATCGCATCCCTCAGCGTCGGCATATGAGGACTCTCGGCGGGCCACAGGAAACACTCGACGTCAAGACGCGCGAGGAGGATCAGACGCTTTCTGTGCTGCGGGACTCCGTAGCGCCATGCGTCCACCAAGATAAGTTCAGTGTAGTACTCGGCATTTTCAAGCGCATCCATCATTGTTCGGATGACGGAGAACTCATCCCCTAGGGCCATATCCGGCACATTCTCCATCAAGACGGCACGCGGACGTAGTGCCAGTACTATTTCCAAGAAAGCACGCCAGAGCTCTCGGCGGGGATCATCTTCGTCACGGTGGCCCGCGTCCACAAGACTGCGGATCTTACTCAAGCCTGCCCGACTGAACGGCTGGCAAGGGGGCCCGCCTGCTACAAGATCAATTTCGATGCCGCTCAGAAGGGTCAAAAGAACCCCACGCTGCTCAGGGTCACCAAGATTACATGTCTGTGTCAGGCCAGGAAAGTTATGCCGATGCGTCTGCAGCGCTTTCTCGTCATTGTCGACGGCCAGCGCGACTGTCCAGCCTGCGTCTTGCAGTCCAAGGCTTAGGCCACCCGCTCCCGAGAACAGGTCAACGGCAAGCAAGCTACCTGCATTCGTCTGGTCCATGCACCATTGCCGAAAAGTCTCCTCACTGCAGCCAGAAGAGTGGCCGGTGAGCTGCAGGTCATCGCTACGCTGCAGTTTGACTGCATATGTTGCCATCGCCGCCGCATCCTCTCCTCAGGCCGCCATGGACAATGCCCTCTAACATCGGCACCCTCCCGGAGGATCGATCACATGGACTCAGTAACGGTGTTACCCCATAGGCCTTGACATCTCTGCAGGCTAACAAGCTGGTATGACATTTCGGGCCTAGATGATCATTCGTGAGATCCTATCGCATCCTGTCCCAGGACAGCCAAGGACGCACAGCGACTGTCTAAAATGACAGTCTTAACTGTGTCGGATCAGCCATGATCACAGCGCCCCAGACCCTGTGCTGGGCAACGGCGCCTGGCCAGCTGGGAAAACTGTACTAGCCGCCCACACCATGATGTGCACGACGCGCCGATCCTCGGTCCGTTCAGCTCAGCGCTGCGTCTCAGATCCGTATAGCGCCTTTGAAGACCTGATCGTGGTGCCAGGAGATGTGGATAACGTCTACCGTCGGCTGGTGCGGCCTGGGGATGAGTAGGGGTTTTCCGGCGAGCGCGTCCACGGCCAGGCCGGCATCGTTCCTGGCCACGTACAGGCTGGATACGCGGATCCGGCGATCCTCGGTGATGCCCAGGACGCCGAGGTCGAACAGGGCGTGGTGGAGGGCGCACAGCGCCAGGGCGTTGGCTATCTCGTCGGGGCCTGCCTGGCTGTGCCAGCGGACATGGGCGGCTTCGATCCCGACGGGATAGCGGCCGAGCGCGCCGTCGAAGCCGCACATGGCGCACTGGTAGGCGTAGGCGCGCAGGACCTCTTCGGCGAAGCCCCGGCGGCGCGGGCGAAGGCGGATGGCCTGGGCCGCTCCCCCGGTTCCGGCCAGGTCGAGGGCGGGCACGTCGAGATCGACCGCAGCGCAGATCAGTTCGGCGAGGACCGGGGTGAAGTGCAGGTCCAGGAGCAGGCGGGCGGCGGCTGCCAGGGTCTTCGGGTCGGCCAGGAGACGTTCGACGGGTGTTCGCAGGCGGCCTACCGCTCCGCGGTCCAGGAGCCAGGCGCGGCGCTCGGGAGCGTCCGGGCCGATCTCCTGGCCAGCGGCGTCGCGCAGGTCCCACAGGTCGCGTTCCAGGTGAACGAAGGGCATGGCGGCCCGCTGGCGAGCGGCGGCGGGGCTGGCCACGGGCGGGCCGAATTCGTTGATCAGCTGGCTGACGGGCTCTTCGGCCTGCTGGTAGCTGGCTGCGCTGCTGCCGGTGGCTGCGAACTGGCCGAACAGCCACAACAGCAGGAGCGGCTTGTGCGGCACCCGCACCTGGCCGACACGGGCCTGCCGGAGCCCGGCCAGCTGCGCCAGCAGCTCGTCGCGGGTCAGACGGCCGCCTTCAGCTGCTCGGTGAAGGCCTTCCAGGTGTCGGCGGGCGAAGGCCAACTGGGGGCCGTCTGGGTGCTTGCTGTCGCGGACCGCTACGGCCGGGCCGGTCGTGCCGACCTCGACGCAGGCTCCCCCGTTGTCGCCGCTGTAGCTGCTCGTGCGCCACGCGACGCCGGTCACGTCCATCGTTCCTCGGCCACTTTCCTGATCAGGTCGCGGGACGCGACCCACGACTCGGCCTGTGCCCGGAGTCTATCGAACGAAGAGCGACATGACCTGCCACCGAGGAGCTGTCAGTGACCTGCCCTTGCGCCGCCGTCTCCAGGTAGGCCACGGACGGCTTGCTGTCGAGATCCGCGATGATGAACCCACCGAGCAGGCCCGCGTGGGCGCCGCCGGAGCGGATGACCTGGATGGTGGTCTTCGGGTGCTCCGCCACCTCGGCCAGGCGGTAGAGCTGGCTTCGCATCACCTTGCTGCCGCCGATGGCGCGGTGCAGGACGCCCTCGTCGAGGATGCACCAGAGCTGGGGCGCACCCGTCCGGTCCAAAATTGCCTGCCGGGCCAGACGGGCGGCTACCTGCTCGTCCAGGTCGTCCAGGTTCCCGTCGGGGCGGGCGCTGAGGATCGCGCGGGCATACTCCTCGGTCTGCAGCAGGCCGGGGACGACGAGCGGCTCGTACCAGCGCAGGACCGTGGCCTGGGCTTCGATGTCGGCCCACTGCTGGAACCAGCCGTACAGGCGCTGCTTGTGGCCCTTCTTCAGGTGATCCCACAGGCGGGTCAGCGCGCCGCGGGTGTCCAGCTCGGGTACCGCGTCGAGGCGGGGCGGGAAGTCCCCAGCCGGCGGCCGCTCCCCCGTCCGGGCCGAACTGCTTCCCGCCCCAGACGGGGAGCCGCGGCCGGAACGGAGTCCACTGACAAGGTCGTGGACGCCAAGCTGGCCCGGTCGGCGAAGGCGCGTGCCGTGCTGCAGACCGCGTTCTACTCGCACCTGCTGGCCGGCGTGCAGCAGGTAGAGCCGCGGTGGATGCACCTGGCGCTGGGTAACGGGGAGTTCGCCTCGTTCAAGGTGGACGACTTTGCCGCTTATGAGCGGCAGACGCGGCGGCTGCTGGCGGCCGCCCTCGGCGGGGACCCTGCGGCCAAGGTCTACCCGGAGCCGGTCGAGCACTGCGCCATCTGCCGGTCATCCGGTACGAGATCCTGGAGCCCGAACGGGACGGCGGCGGCCTGGTCGCCAACCGGGGGCTGCTCGCGTTGCCCGAACCGGCCGGCGGGGACCTGTTCTTCGATATCGAGGGGGCCCGGTACTACTTGCGAGGACGGCCGGGAGTTCGGGCTGCAGTACCTGTTCGGCGTCGTGGACACGGCCGAGGCCGACGAGGCGGGGCGGGGCCGGTACACGCAGATCCGGGCGTTTGACCGGCCGGGTGAGAAGCGCGCGTTCGAGGAGCTGACCGACTTCATCACCGAACGCCGCGCCCGCCGACCCGGCCTGCACGTCTACCACTACAACCATTACGAGCCCACGTCGGCCGGCCATCTCACCGAACTCCACGGGACGCGGCAGGAGGCAGTGGGCGCGCTGATGGGACGTTTTGCCACGCGTGAGGACGAGGTGGACGACCTGTTCCGGCTGGGGGTGTTCACCGACCTGTACCGGGTCGTGCGGCAGGGCGTGCGAGCGGGAGTGGAGAACTACTCGATCAAGTACGAGCCTGGCCAGCACGCCCGAAAAGATCCATATCCCACGTGGATCATCAGCCGGTGTTAGAAGCGATGACGGGCATGATGGCTACGGGAGCGTACTGTCGTGCTGGCCATATGGATCACGTGCATCGTCGTGTTGCCGGTCCTCGCGCTCGTCTTCTACGTGGTGCGGCAGGGCAAGCCCAGCCGGTTCAGGCTCAGCGCGTCGTTGCTCAAGCTGGTATCCATCAACATTGAGGTTGATGCGCAGGACAAGCCGAACGAGCCGCCGGGAAACGTCGCAGAGCGCAGCTCCCGAACCGCACTAGGCCGGGTAACCGGGCGCAAATCTGCCTGGGCAAGACCCGGAAGCGGAGGCGCCGGTAGCACGCCCAGACAGGAGCCCTCTGCAACGGCGCCAAGGGGGCTCCTGCCTGGGCGCTCCTGGGCTGCCAGGGGCCTACTTACCGATCGGTAGCCCTGCTCCCCCCCGCGGGCGAAGCTCGTCGTCTCGCAGGAGACCTGGCGAGTCTTCATTAGGGGTGTCAGCGCCTAGCAACCTGGATCTACATTCCGGCGGCGGCTTTGAAGACCTGGTGGCGACGCCAGGAGATGTAAGCGACGTCCACCGTTGGCTAGCGAGGCATCTGGATTAGCGGATGGCTAGTCGGCGTCGCTGTTGCTCTTCGCGAGAACGCCGTTCGGCAGGCGTTGGTAGATGCGCGCCGTGTTCTTGGCCATCTTGGCCTCGATCTCGTCCTGCATATCGACGCCGGTCATCTCGGCCAGGCTCAGCAGGTAGATCGCCACGTCGGCCAGCTCTTCCCCGAGGTTGTCGCGGCCCTTGCACCAGGCGTCGAATGCTTCGGCCATCTCCCCCTGGAGCAGGCAGAACTCCAGCGGGACATCGGTGGTATTGAACCCTTTGGCGACTTTGTTCTGCCAGGCTCGTTTCTGTGCTGAGCGGATATCCACGTCCCTCCTGAGGATGACAACAGGCCTGACCAGGGCAAGCAGGTGGTTCGTTCGGTCATAAAGAACTTCAATTATCCCGGCCGGGCAGTGGTCCTACGGCGGTACGCCAGCTGCGTGTCCGACCGGAAGGGGATCCAGCGCTGTCGTGATCGCGGCCGGATGGTCGTTCGGGCTCCGGTCACATTCGCTGATCACGTTTCGGTGGCGACGAGTTCGACCTCGAAGCCGTCGGGGACCCACAGTTCGACGTGGTGGAGGGTTCCCAGGGGCGGCCCAGGCTCGGCGGCAGGAATCGTGTGCTGGGTTACGGGATTTCCTTGATCGCCCGCCCGTTCGGTCATATGGAAGACCCTAGCCCGTACACGGTCCGGGCGGATTTGCACTGCCGACGGGGGCGCGGTCAGGTGGCCGGGACGTGCCGTCAGGGCACCTGCTGGAGAACCGAAGCCGAGTCGGTCCGGCAGAGCTGAGCGAGCGCGGACAGTATCGTCAGCCCCGCCGGGAGGACGTCGCTGGGCGGCACGGCCCCGGCGGCGGCGAGGTTCTCCAGCGCGTCGCCGCTGTAGTGCTCGATGCGCCCCAGCACTTCGTCGTCACCGGGCTGCTCACAGCGGTACTCCGTGGAAAGGCGCCGACGAGCGCGTCGGCGGCAATCTGGCTGTCCACGCCAAGGACGGCGGCGTCCAGCACGGGCAGCAGCACGCCGAGGACGTCGGTGAGCGGGTCCTCCCCTACCGCCGCCCAAACCGCGTCCATCAGCACGCACGTGCCGAGCAGAAACACTGGCCCGTCCAGTTCGGGGAACTCCGGCTCGTGTTCATCCAGGTGGTAGAGCTGGCTTCGCATCACCTTGCTGCCGCCGATGGCGCGGTGCAGGACGCCCTCGTCGAGGATGCACCAGAGCTGGGGCGCACCCGTTCGGTCCAAAACTGCCTGCCGGGCCAGACGCGCGGCTACCTGCTCGTCTAGGTCGTCCAGGTTGCCGCCGGGGCGGGCGGACAGGATCGCGCGGGCATACTCTTCGGTCTGCAGCAGGCCGGGGACGACGAGCGGCTCGTACCAGCGCAGGACCGTGGCCCGGGCTCCGATGCCGACCCACTCCTGGAACCAGCCGTACAGGCGCTGCCTCTGGCCCTTCTTCAGCTGATCCCACAGACGGGACAGCGCGCCGCGGGTGTCCAGCTCCGGTACCGCGTCGAGGCGGGGCGGGAAGTCCTCCGCGGGCGGCCGGTCCCCCGTCTCGATCTTGCTGATCACGTCGTGCGAGACGGTGGCCCTGGCGGCCAGGTCCTTCTGGGACAGGCCTGCCCTAGTGCGGTAGAAGCGCAGCTCCGCGCCGAATACGCCCGGGGGCGTCCCGGACGGCCGGCATCGTTCGGCATCTGTCCGGCATCCTCTCGGGGAGGGCGGCCCCGGGCCGGCGATCAGTGGGCATCCGGGCCGATCCCGTTTCCAACGGTAGCCCTCACGCGACAGGCTGTGAAACACAAATCCGGGCCAAGGGAGAGAGCCAGTGACCACGACAGCCGCGGCGGCGGGCACCCGCCGTCACACCGGAACCTACCCCGCCGAACCCGGTCAGGTCAGGCTCGCGCGGGCCGCGCTGGCCGGGTGTGTGGGCGGCTGCCCGCAGGCCGGCGAGGCGGTCCTGGTCGCCTCGGAGTTCGCCGCCAATTCGGTCCTGCACAGCGCCTCCCGGCACGGCGGCGCATTCACCCTGCGCGCCGAAGCCGGACAGGACCGCCTGCGGATCGAGGTGGAGGACGCCGGAGGGCCGTGGCGTGACGGGCCGCGCGACGATGGGCGGCCGCATGGGTTCGATGTCGTGGCGGCGATCGCCGGGGCGGGAAACTGGGGCATCGACGGGGACGATCGCGGGCGCACCGCCTGGGCCCGGCTCATGACGTTCGAGGAACTCGCCGAGCGCGGCCTCCGTCTCGCTCCATTCCGCCATCCGCGCAAGACCCTGGTGTGCACAGCCGACCGCCCACAGCAGGGCCAGCGGCTGGTAGAGCGCCTGGCGGCCAGCCGGCGACCGATACGGCCGCAACGCGGAGAGCAGCTCGATCAGCTTCCCTACCGTCAGGCCAGATGCCGCCTGCGTCACCTGGAAGCCGAGACTGCTCAGCAAGCGTCCGACGGTCGCCGCCCCGCCGCTGAAGTCGGCGGGGGCAAGCGCTTCCTGGCCTGGAAGGAAGCCGTGTGCCGCGCCCACGATCGCCTTCGAATCATAGGTCTTGCCGTCAACCACCAGCCGGTACGAGCGGGCCGCGCCGAACCCGTACTTCTCGAGGAACCGATCCTGGCCAAGCCGGTCATACTCCGCCACGGCCTGGAGAATCTCGCGGCGGGACAGTTCCCGCAGTGCCACACGGCAATGGTAAGCACTTGCGTCTGGCAAAGTTGCCAGACGCAACCGGTTGCCGATCATCGGCGAGCCGCCGACCGCGAGCTCACCACCCCGAGGATCATACGGTGCGGCCCAGCTATCGGCATGACGTGGGAGGACATCGAGCTCCAGGCCAACCGCAAGCGGGCCGAGCGCGGCGGCTTCGATCGCCGGATCTTCCTCGAGCACGTCGACCAGGCGTCATGACCGGCGGGCGCGTTTCAACGCCGGGCGGTAACAGAGTCACCTCTGATAAAGACGCCCGGCGGATTCGGTTCCACGGCCAGGGCACTGACTGTCGCGCCGATCGGGGGGCGCGGCCGCACCGTGCCCGCGGGCTTCCCGATGGCCTCGGCGATCTCGCCGTACGGCATCTCGAAGACCTCGCTGAGCACGAACACCGCCCGCTCCGCCGGCCGAGCGTCTCTAGCACGGTCAGCATCGCGATCGAGACGCTCTCCGCGAGTTCGACGTCCTCGGCGACATCAGGGCTGGTCAGCAGCGGTTCCGGCAGCCACTCGCCCACGTAGTCCTCACGGCTGCGCGAGAGCGTCCGCAGCCGGTGAAGACACCGCCGGGCCCGCGAATGTTACAACCGTCGCCACGGGTTCCTGTTCGACCCGGCCTCGGGTAAGACCCAGTTCGACATGACCGATGGACGCAACAGCTGGAAGGCGCAGAACTCCTGCCGGTCCAGCCGCGGGCCCGGTTCTGACCGGGACGCTAGAGGCGGCCCGGGCCGATGGATGCGCTCCAGTACTTCGGCATCACTGGGCTGCTCGCAGCGGTGCTCCGTGGCGAAGGCGCCGATGAGCGCGGCGGCGGCACCCTTAACCTCCTGGCCGGATGGCCAGGACGTAGCGCAGCAGGGGCAGCGTGCCGGCGGACTCGACCCGGTACCCTGCTGCGGCGGCCAGCTCCTCCAGGGAGCCAACCGTGGCAGCGGCGCGGCGCATCCGCGATCCGCCTCGGTGAAGCGGGAGGGGCCGCGGCGGGTGGGGTCGAAGTCCGCCGCCTGCGCTGGGTCCACCCCGGTGACGTGGCCTTCTTGCCCGGCGGCGGCGGCCAGCTTCCTGGCCAGGTACCCGCTGCTGCATCCGACGTCCAGCACGGAATCGCCCGGCCGCACCCCGGCCAGCGAGACGATCCGCTGGTATGCGCGGCTGCGGCGCCCGCCGAACGCGATCTGGCTCACCACCTCATTCAGCCGGAAGTGGTCGATCGTGGTGCCCTTGCCGCGCCGCCCCCGGTGCAGGTGCTTGAGCGTGTCGTGCACGGCAGCCTCCCTGGATGCCGCGACCGAGATATTCGCCCGGGCCGGCTACCGCGCCGCGAAGGTCTCCGACGTGGCGGCCCGGGTCGGCGTCACCGAACCGGTGATCTTCCAGAACTTCGGCTCCAAGGCCGCGCTGTTCGCCGCGGTCATCGAGCGCGCCACCGCCCAGGTCCGGGCCTCGCTCGACGACCTAGCCGAAGTCCCCGGCTCAGCGTCCGGGCTGCTGGCCCACATACTCACCGGCTCCATGCACAGGCAGCCAGGCCAGGCCACGCCAGATCCCGGGACCCGGCACGACGACACTGACCATCTCGGCACCGGGTACGGCGTGCTGTTCGCCGACGCGATCGCGCTGACCGCCGAGCCCGAGCTGACCGGGCCGGCCCGCACGGCCCTCCGCGCGATCGCCGCTCACCTGGCCGACCTGATCCGGCGAGCCCAGGCCGACGGCGGCATCCGGCCCGACGCCGACCCCGAGGCGGCAGCCTGGCTGGTGCTGTCTGTGCTATCGGCCCGCCGGCTGCGCGCGGACACCATGCCGGATGCAGATCGCCTGGAGGCTGGCGTGACCGCCCTCACGCTCCAGGCGCTCGGTCACCGTCGACGTCCAGCGCCCTGACGACCGGACCTTCCTCCCTACGGTCGGTGCTCGTAGCTGTCGGCTTGGTGGCGCAGGGCGAAGATCGCTGCCTGGACGCGGTCTTGCAGGCCGAGTTTGGCGAGGATGCTGCGGACGTGGGTCTTGACGGTCTGCTCGCCGATCGTCAGGTCCCGGGCGATCTGCCGGTTGCTGTGACCGCGGGCGATCAGCCGGAGTACTTCGCGTTCGCGCGGTGAGAGCGGCTGTAGCGGGTCCGGCGGCGGCGGCCGGCGGAGCGCCTGCGTGAGCCGGGTCAACAGCTCGGGGCTGAGGCTGGCGGTGCCGGCGGCGGCGTCGCGGACGGCGGCGATGACGTGCTCGGCCGAGGCGGTCTTGAGCAGGTAGGAGGTCGCGCCGGCCTGCACGGCGCGGACGAGGTGCTCGTCGTCGGCAGCGGAGGTGAGCACGACGACGGCAGGCCGGTGCGGCGTGCCGTGCAGTGCGGCGATCACGGCGTGCCCGTCCAGTCCGGGCATGTACAGGTCGAGCAGCAGCACGTCCGGGCGGGTGGCGGCGACGACGTTTACCGCCTGCCGGCCGTCTCCGGCTTCCCCGGCGATCTCGACGTCTGGTTCCTGGCCGAGCAGGTAGCACAGCCCGTCCCGGACGACGCGGTGGTCGTCGGCGATCACCACCCGGATCGTCATGGCACCGGCACCCGGACGGTGAGCGCCGCGCCGCGCCCGGGTACGCTGTCGATGTCCACGGTGCCGCCGAGTTCGGCGACCCGGTCCCGGATGTGGGTCAGCCCGGAGCCGGGGTGCGGGGCGGCCGGGTCGAAGCCGGTGCCGGTGTCGCGCACGGCCAGCTCGACGTGCCCGTCCTGGCGGGTCATCGACACGGCAAGCCGGCGGGCGTTGCCGTGCCGGACGGCGTTGGCGCATGCCTCCTGGGTGATGCGCAGCAGGGCGTGCTCGACGGGCGCGGGGACGGTGACGTCGTCCAGGCTGGCGTCGACGGTGACACCGAGCCGGTCCTGGTAGGCCGCGCAGATCTCCTGCAAGGCCGGTGCGAGCCCGGCATCGTTCAGGCTGGCTGGGCGCAGCTCGGTCAGGAGCGCCTGCATGTCGCGCAGTGCCTCCTCGCTGATGCGCTCGATCGCGCGGGCCTGCTGATTGCCCGGGTCGACCCGGCACATCCCGGCGGCGATCATCCGCAGGCCGAACAGGTGCTGGGAGATCGCGTCGTGGACCTCCCGCGCGATCCGGGCTCGCTCCGCGGCGCGCGCGTCGCCGGTGGCGCGCTGCCGTTCGGCGGCCAGCGCGGAGCCGAGCTGGCGGGTCATGGTGGTGAAGTTCGCCTCCAGCCGGCCGACCTCGTCCCGGCCGGAGACGGGCAGGGTGACGGCGTAGTCGCCGTCGGCGACCGCGAGGGTGGCTCGTTCCAGGCGGCGTACCCGGCGGACGAGGCGCCACGAGGCCAGCAACCCGAACAGCACGCCGACCGGCACGATGGCGATGAGCAGCGCGAAGGGACCCAACAGCAGCGCGCCGTGCTCGTTCTGCTGACGCAGGTCGCCCCAGGCGCGGACGGGGTTGACGAACCAGGGCGGCGACCACGGCACCTGTACATAGACGTAGGCGACCAGTCCCGGCGGGCTGGCCGGCGGCTTGCTGGTGCTAGCGCTGCTCTGCGACCTGACCATCCAGAACAGCACGCTGCCATACGGCGTGGGGACGCTGCCGTTTTTGAGGAAGATGTTGCTGCTCGGGATGACCGTGCTCGCCGGGGCGGGGAGTTCGCTGGCCGCCGTTCGTCCGGGCCGGTACCGGGATGGCGCGGAGGACGCGACGACCGTGCCGTCGGCGGCGATCGCCACTACCGCGGTGACCGCCTGGTCGCTGTGGATCGGGCCGGTGATCGCCGGAACGAGCAGCGTGCCGTCCGGGGTCGAATTGGCTACGGTCCCCGGCCGCGCTGGCTGGCCGGGGTCGCCGAGCAGGGTTCCGGCCGGCACGCCGCCGGGGTAGCGCTGGGCGAGACGATGGGCGTAGCTCGTCGCGGTCTGGCTCACCTGGTAATGCAGCTGGGACTGCAACTGGTCGCCCTCCGCCACCGGGGCTACCTGGAAGCAGAGCACGAGCGCCTCGACCAGCACCACCACGACGAGCGTGACGAGAATGTAGGACGCGATCAGCCGGCCCGATAGCCCCCACGCCCTGCGTCGCACCCGGTCCAGCACACCTGCACGCTACCTCCGCGCAACCCTCCGGCGTATCCCTCCAGCGAGGGACCCGCGCTACCCCCGGCGCGTGATGCGCCCGCCGCCGCCGGCGACGCTGGCTGTCATGAACCCACGGTCACAGTGCCAGCCGCGAGGAGACATGAGATGAACAACTGCCCCGGCAGACCCGGCCCGCGACCGCCCTGGCCCCGGCGGGCGCGAGCTGCGGCCGTCATAACCGTCATGGCCGCCGCCGCCCTGCTGGCGGCGGCATGCAGCGGCAGCCCGTCATCCACCGGGTCCGGCGGCTCACCGAATGCGGGAGGGTCAACGAACTCCCCGTCAGCGGTCGGCTACACCAGTTGCATGCGCTCCCACGGGGTGCCGGAATACCCCGACCCCAACAGCAGCGGACAGCTCCCTAAGATAACCGCGGCGTCGCAAGTCGGGGTCAGCGATTCCCGCCTCACTGCGGCCCAGGGAGCCTGCCAGGCCCTGTGGCCGTACCAGGCGCCGACCCAGGCCCAGCAGCGGCAGCAGCTGGCCGACGACCTGAAGTTCGCCCAGTGCATGCGCTCCCACGGGCTGCCGGACTTCCCCGACCCCACCAATTCCGATGGGCGCGTGGAATTCGTTATAAGCGTCAGCAGGGACGGCTTTGACCCGCATTCGCCGCAGATTCTCGCCAAGGCCCACGCATGCCAGTACGTGCTGCCCGCAGGCACGGGGCTGCCGTCGGTGTCGGTGTCGCCATGAAAGGCACTGCCACGCCGGATCCACTGCGCCGGTACGGCCTGCCCGGCCGCCGTGGCGGCTGGGTGGCCGCGGGCCTGGTGGTGGTGCTGGCGGCCGGGGTGGTGTCGGCGTGGCGGACCGGGGTGTTCTCCCCGGCCGCCTCGTCCGGGTCCGGGCAGCTTGGGGCGCCCGCGCCGGCGACGGCGGCGGTGACCCGGCAGGACCTGTCGGCGGTGACGCCGGTGACCGCGACGCTGGGGTACGCCGGATTCGTACCCGGTGACCGGGCGGGGCGACGGGACGCTGACCTGGCTGCCGTCGCCGGGGCAGGTGATCCGGCAGGGGCAGGTGCTGTACAAGACCGGTAACGGCTCCCCGGTGGTGCTGCTGTACGGCAGCGTGCCGGACTGGCGGAGCCTGGACGAGGGCGTGACCGGGCAGGACGTGTCCCAGCTGAACCATGACCTGGTGGATCTCGGCTACGCCGACCGCGCGGATATCGTCGCGCTGGGCTGGGATTACTACTCGTGGGAGACGGCGTACGCGGTGCAGCGGCTGGAGGAGCACCTGGGGGTCTCCTGCCCGCCGGGGAGCCTGTCTGTGGGGCAGGTGGTGTTCGAGCCGGAGGCACTGCGGGTCAGCCAGGTGACCGGGAGCCTGGGCGGCCCGGCGTCGGGGCCGGTGCTGGCGGCGACCTCGGACCGGCACGTGGTGACGATCCCGCTGGATGTCTCCGGCCAGTCGGAGGTCACGGCGGGTGACACGGTGACGGTGACGCTGCCGGACGGGACGACGACGCCGGGCGTGATCTCCTCGGTCGGCACGGTGGCGACCACCACGTCCGGGCCGGGGCAGAACCCGGCCACGACGATCCCGGTGCAGGTGAAGCTGACCGATCCGGGGGCGGCGGGCACCCTGGACCAGGCGCCGGTGACGGTGAACATCACCACGGAAAGCAGCCCCGGCCCGGTGCTCGCGGTGCCGGTGACGGCGCTGGTGGCCCAGTCGCCGGGCGGGTACGTGGTGGAGGTCGCCGGCCCGGGGAACACGCGGCGCTGGGTGCCGGTGAGGCCCGGGATCTTCGACGACACTGACGGGCTGGTGCAGGTGACCGGGGCGCTGACCCCCGGGCTGCGCGTCGTGGTGGCGGCGTCGTGACCGCCGCGGGGACGGCCCTGGCCCGCGGGGACGGGCCGGGCGGGGTGCCGGTGCTGGAGCTGGCGCTGGTGTCGAAGGTGTACCCGGGGCAGCCGCCGGTGCGGGCGCTGGATCAGGTGAGCCTGGCGGTGGCCGCCGGGGAGCTGGCCGCGATCGTGGGCCCGTCGGGATCGGGCAAGTCCACGCTGCTGCACCTGATGGGCACCCTGGACAAGCCCACGAGCCGGCACCGTGCGCATCACCGGCCTGGACGCGGCCCGCGATGACCGACCGGCAGCTGGCCGGGCTGCGGGCGTCCCGGATCGGGTTCGTGTTCCAGCAGTTCTTCCTCGCCGAGCACCAGAGCGTGCTGGGCAACGTGGCCGACGGGCTGCTGTACGCCGGCGTTCGCCGCGCCCAGCGGCGGCGGCTGGCCGCCGCCGCGCTGGACCGGGTCGGGCTGGCGCACCGGGCCGCCGCCCGGCCGGTCCAGCTGTCGGGCGGGGAGCGGCAGCGGGTCGCGATCGCCCGGGCGGTGGCGGGCGCGCCGCCGGTGGTGCTGGCCGACGAGCCGACCGGGAACCTCGACTCGGCCACCGGCGCCGCCATCCTGGCCCTGCTGGAAGAGCTCAACGCCGCCGGGACCACGGTCATCATCATCACCCACGACCACGCGGTCGCCGCCCGGACGCGGCGGCGCATCGAGATGCTCGACGGGCACATCATCGCCGACACCAGCCCCGCCCCCGTCACCGGCCACGCGGCCGCCGCCGGCCCGCGCCGGGAGGACCGTCATGACCACCACATCGCCGCGGCCAGCCCCGACCGCGCCGTCCGCGGCCCGGCTGCGGCCCTCCGACCTGGCCGCCCTGGCCAGCATCGGGCTGAGGACCCGCAAGCTGCGCGCCGGGCTGTCCGCGCTGGGCATCGCGATCGGCGTCGCGGCGATCGTCGCCGTCCTGGGCCTGGCCGCCTCCTCCTCCGCCGCGCTGCTGGCCGAGATCGCCCGGCTGGGCACCAACCTGCTGACCGTCACCAACGGGCAGACCCTCGGCGGCGCCACCGCCGAGCTGCCCGTCGCGGCGCCGGGCATGATCGCCCGGCTGCCCGGGGTCACCGCGGTGCAAGACACCGGCACCATCAGCGGCGTGGACGTCTACAAGTCCCCGCTCATCCCCCCGATCGAAACCGACGGCCTCAGCGTGGACGCCGCCACCCTGAACCTGCCCGCGGTGGCCGGCACCAGCCTCGCGCAGGGCCGGTACCTCAACGCCGCCACCGCCCGCGAGCCCGCCGCGGTGCTCGGCGCCACCACCGCGCAACTGCTGGGCATCGACCGGATCCGGCCCGGGATGCGGATCGTGGTCAGCGGCCAGTGGTTCTACGTCACCGGCATCCTCAACCCCGACACCTACGCTCCCGAGCTCGACTCCGCGGTCCTGGTCGGCTTCCCCGCCGCCCAGAAGTACCTGCACTTCGACGGGCACCCCTCCAAAATCTACGTCCGCACCACTCCGAACGACCAGGCCGCCACCACCGCGGTGGATAACCTGCTCGGCGCGCAGGCCAGCCCGGAAAACCCCAGCCAGGTCACCGTCTCCCAGCCCTCGGACGCGCTCACCGCCCAGGCCGACGCCAAGGGCGCGCTCGACACCCTGTTCCTCGGCCTCGGCGCGGTCGCGCTCCTCGTCGGCGCGATCGGGGTGGCCAACATCATGGTCATCTCGGTCCTGGAACGCCGCTCCGAGATCGGGCTGCGCCGGGCCCTGGGCGCCACCCGCGGCCAGATCCGCGTCCAGTTCCTGGCCGAGGCCATCCTGCTGTCCCTGGCCGGCGGCACCGCCGGCGTCATCGCTCGGCGCGGCTGCCACCGCCGCCTACGCCCGCGGCCACCACGAGGCCGTGGTCATCCCGCCCCAGGCCTGGGCCGGCGGCCTGGCCGCCGCCGTCATCATCGGCGCCGCCGCCGGGCTGCTGCCCGCCATCCGCGCCGCACGCCTATCCCCCACTCAGGCACTCTGGAGCATCTGACAGCACAGGCAACCGGCAGGACAGGCGGGCACGGTCCCTGGATCGGCGTTCCCCCAGGATGGCGGGCCCGCGCAGGTGGGCGTGCGGGGTTACCTGGGCAGGCAGGAGGTCGTTCGGTCATAGAGATCTGGATTGTCCCGGACGGGGCGTGATGCTACCGCCCTTAGCCGGCGTAATACGCTCGCACCGAAGGCCGGCTGGTCTGCGCGAGGCCGAAATGCGGGGACAGAAGATGAAGATCACTGCGGGGCGGGTGCGGCTGGCGGCTAGCCCGCGAGGTAGCGCGGCTGGCGGAGCAGCTGACCGGCCGGACCCCGCACCAGATGGCCCTGGCCAACGCCCTGTGCCGGGCCTGGGAGACGGGCGGCTGAGGCGGCCGGGAAGGGCGGCGCCTGAACGCTTTCAGCGTCGCCCGGGCCAGGACGCGCGCGTCAGCAGAAGAGCTGTGTCAGTTGTCTGGTAGTAGTCTCAGCCGATCCCCTTTGCGCAGGTGACGCGGTGCTACCACCTGGAAGTCGCGCCGGTCGAGAGCTGCGATCTCGTGCAGGTCAAGTCGCTCGGCAAGCGCGACTATGCAGGCATCAACAGCCTGCAGCCGCAAGGAAGAATAAGTCGTCAGCAGTTCGGACATCCGCCGGTAGTCGTACGGGTGACTTCTATGACCCGCAGTTCGTCATCGGCGATAGCGGCGCAGAATTCGGCAGCGAGGCCGGGGCGGCCGCGTCGCGCGGGATCTGCGAGCAGGTGACATATTTCCGTGACCGCCAGGGATGGGACCACCAGTCGAGACCAGTTTTCCCGGAGGAACCTCACGCACCGGACATGATCGTTGTCGGCCTCGTTGAACGCGGCGACGAGCGGTCCCGTGTCGCACAGGATCACGCGGATTCGGCCCCGCCGGACTCGTCGCGATCGGGATACGCCAGGTACTTGTCGTGATTGCTGCCTAGATCAGGCGGACCGTGCAGCGAGCCGATCAGCGCAGACAGATGTCGCGGCAGCTGAGAAGCGCCTTCTCGCCCATCCGCCGCGTCGTCCATCGATGCACTGTCAGTCATAACTAGAGTTTAGCCGGGCTGGACCGGAGAGCAGCGTAGGCGCGAGCTGTCCTGGACTATGAAGACGAGGAGAGCGCGCTGGAGCGGCATGGGGAGAAGCACCACGGTTCGTTCGGGAGAAGAATTTCATTTACCCCGGAGCGGGCCAGTTGCAGCGTGCGGTGCAGCCGACCTCCTCAATCACGCCGATCTGGTCCGGCGCGAAGACCTGGGGCGGGGCTGTGACGTACGCCCGTTCGGTAGAACGATTGGCGGTCGCAGTGCCGTTGTCCACCTTGTCGAGTCTCGGCAAACGGCGGGAAGACTCGAGCCAGGTTCAGGCGCTCGCCTTCACCCGTTCGGCAAATATCGTCCAAGTGCCGGCGGGGAAGGTCAGCAGCGGGCCGTTTGGGTGCTTGCTGTCGCGGACGGCTACGGCCGGGCCGGTCGTGCCGACCTCGACGCAGGTTCCGCCGTTGCTGCCGCTGTAGCTGCTGGTGCGCCAGGCGACGCCGGTCACGTCCATCGTTTCTCGGCCACTTTCCTGATCAGGTCGCGGGAGGCGCGGGCATACTCCTCGGTCTGCAGCAGGCCGGGGACGACGAGCGGCTCGTACCAGCGCAGGACCGTGGCCTGGGCTTCGATGCCGGCCCACTGCTGGAACCAGCCGTACAGGCGCTGCTTGTGGCCCTTCTTCAGGTGATCCCGCAGGCGGGTCAGGGCCCCGCGGGCGTCCAGCCCGGGTACCGCGTCGAGGCGGGGCGGGAAGTCCCCGGCGGGCGGCCGCTCCCCCGTCTCGATCTTGCTGATCACGTCGTGCGAGACGGTGGCCCTGGCGGCCAGGTCCTTCCGGGACAGGCCTGCCCGGGTCCGGCAGAAGCGCAACTCCGCGCCGAACACGCCCGCGGGCGTCCCGGCCCGGCCGGCATCTGACCGGCATCCTCTCGGGGAGGGCGGGCCCGGGACGGCGATCAGCTGACGGCTGTCCCCGAACAGGACGGCCGAGAGTTCGGGCTGCAGTACCTGTTCGGCGTCGTCGACACCGCCGAACTGCGCGTCGAACCGGTGACACACGACCAGGCTCGTATCGCCCGGGACGCATACCGCGATTTCGGGAAGGGCAGCGGCCACAAGGCCGGCCTGAACTTCGGGGACTGCTTCGCGTACGCCTTGTCGAAGTCCACCGGAGAAGCACTGCTGTTCAAGGGAAACGACTTCAGCCACACCGACATCACACCCGCATTGCCCGCCGCGCTGGAGGGTAATTCTGGTGCCGTAGGTGTCTGAGCGGTCGGCCGACACCAGGACGACAGCCTTGTGACCAGGACGGACGACGGCCACCGGCCCGCGGCCCGCCTCTACCTCAGCGGCGGCGGCGGCCAGCTGGTCGGCGTCGTTTGGCTGTTCCGTGCTCATGCCATCCATTATGGATGCCCATGGGTCACGCCGACCAATGAGCGAGCGCCGGGCGAGACGCCCGCCGCCGGCAAGCTCCCTACCGTCCATGCCGACGCGGGGAAACCGAAAGACGCACCCCCCGTTCGGGTCTCAGCCATCTGCGTGTTAGTCGCTGACCACGCGATCGACTCGCTCGACGGTGATCACGTCGCCGTCGATGACGTACATGACCCGGTACTTGCCGACCCGCAGCCGGTGATACCTGCCCCGGTGGAATCCCTCCGGAGGGTACGGGTCAGCGGCCAGGGCGGCGACGGCAACGCCGACGGCGCGCATGCCGTCCTGGTCTCGCAGGTAACGGCGCGCTAAAGCGGTAGCAGCCGGGGACCACCGGATCCTCACTGGTCGCTGCCGAGCAGCTCGGCCATGACGTCTTCGTGCGACCGCGCGCCTGGACATCCCGCGGCGACCCACTCGTCGTGCGCCGCGAGGGTGGCCTCGATCTCCGCCTCTTCCAGGACCTCCGGGGAGGCGTGCCGCTCCACCGCACGGAGCCGCCGCAGTTCCACGAGCGGGACGATGACGGCGGCCTGCCCGCCGAGGTGGATCACCTCGTACGGTTCGTCCGGGTCCGGGTGATCAGCCGCCTGCACACTCATACGTTCAACCGTACCGGACTGATCCACAGCCGGGTCAGGGGGTGACGGCGGGTCCTCGCCGCCGGGGACCTCGCGTCTGCGGCCAGCCGGATGTCGCGATTAAGAGCCGGCGCGTGAACCTTTGCATCGTAAGATCCCGGTGTGGCACTAAGCTCAGGCCAGCCCGCCAGCAGCATGGATGTAGCCAGCCCGCCAGCACCCGTCGTGACGTCGGATGAAATCTGGTTTGACTCCCCTTTCACGCTATCTGACGGTGACGGCCGCTACACCATCGGCTGGCAGCGCTGGACCGAGAAAAGGGGTGGCCCGAGCTTCGTCACCCTTCGCCGCAACGCCTTCGGCACGCTCAAGATCGTGCAGCGGTATCCGCTGACCGATGAAGGCTGGGCCGATGCCTGGCGAGCGCTGGCCGGCGGACTCGACCGTCCCGGCCAGGCTGCGGCCCGGGTTGGGGGCCTTGGCCCTGCGGAGCCCGAAGCCCGCCAGCCGCATGGGGTACGGCAGGCCGGCCATCAGGTGCCAGGTGCCCCGGTCCACGCTGGCCGCACGCACCCGCACCAGGATCTCGTCGTCTGCGATCGCGGGCCTGGCGATCTCGGCGAGCCGGGGCACGGCCTCGGGGGCGGTGCCGTACTCGTCCTGGGCGATCGCCGTCATCGTTGCCGCGGCGGCCGCCCCGGGCGTCGCCGCGGTCATCGCGCTGCCCCGTCCGGCTCGGCGCGGAGGGCCGGCTGGCTCACCGTGATGCGGCGGCCCCGGATCACGAGCCACAGCGCCAGCAGGAACTCGCCGATGAACGTGACCGTGGAGACCTGGGTCCAGGAGCCGCCGGAAGCGAACTGGCCGATGCTGTCGTAGATGTAGCCCAGGCCCGCGATCGCGACCAGGACACCCAGGAGCCTGGGCACGTAGCCCGATCGCCAGGCCAGCCACGCGATCACGAGCAGGTAAAGCCCGAACAGGATGAGCCCGGCGTGCCAGATATCAGTGAACCGGTTGATGTCAGACAGCGCCTGGGCCTGCACCCGGGCCGCGCCGGACGCCGGCAGGGATGCGCCGCCGAGCAGGCGGGCAGCTCCGGTGAGCTGGACGACGGCCACGGCGAAGATCCCCGCGTACACGATGCGCATCCCCGCCGCGACCGCCGAGATGGGCTTGCTCACCGGGCGGAACACCCGGTACAGGCCCAGGGCGGCCACCACGTCAAGCACGATGACCACGAACAGGCTGGCGATGCCGGCCCGGAACAATCCCTGGTGCGCCATGATGTCCTGGGCCGTCCGGGCGGCATTGCCCGCCGTGATGCGCCCGTGGATCGCGACGTTGTAGCCGAAGCCTGCCAGGGCCGACATGAGCAGCAGCGCGACCCCGGCGATCAGGCTGGCCTTGCGTACCGGCCGGCTCGCATCCGTCCCCTGCTGGAAGGAAGGCGGCGCGTCATTGGCGTGGCGCCGGCCGGCTGGTCCGGCAGCGTGGTTCGTCATCGGGGTCCCCTTTCCGGGGGTGGCGTGCGGCGGAGCCAGGAGACGGCCGGGCCGGCACGGCATACAATGTATGCTTACGTTGTAAGTTACACGTACACTGTAAGTCCGTCAAGCTGTCTCCCGCGGCGCCGCCGACGCGGCGCAGAACAGGAGCCCGGAGTGCCCGCGCCGCCCGACGCCCTGCCAGCGCCCCGCATCCCCCTGAGCCGCGACCGGGTCCTGCGCGCCGCGGCCGCGTTCGCCGACGAGTACGGTATCGAGGCGCTGTCGATGCGCAAGCTCGCCCACGCGGTCGCGGTCGAGGCGATGTCGCTGTACAACCACGTCGCCAGCAAGGAGGACCTTCTCGACGGCATGATCGACCTGGTGTTCAGCGAGATCGAGCTGCCGGCGGCGGCCGGAGGCTGGAGGAGGGCCATGCGCCAGCGGGCGATGTCGGTCCGGGCCGTCCTGGCTCGGCATCGGTGGGCGATCGGCCTGATGGAGTCCCGGACCTCCCCCGGCCCGGCGACGCTGCGGCACCACGACGCCGTCCTCGGGTGCCTCCGCGAGGCCGGCTTCTCCCTCGAACTGGCCGCGCACGCCTACTCGGCCCTGGACAGCTACATCTACGGGTTCACGCTGCAGGAGCGGGAGCTGCCGTTCGGCACCCCGCAGGAGACCGCGGCGCTTGCGCAGGTCATGCTGGCGCGCTTCCCCGCCGGCCAGTACCCCCACCTCGCCGAGTTCATGTTCGGTCACGTGCTGCAGCCCGGTTACGACTATGGCGACGAGTACGAGTCCGGCCTCGACCTGATCCTCGACGGCCTCGAAAGGGCCCATCGCACCGCCCAGTCACCCAACCGGACCGCCGGCGATAAGTCCCGCACCGATACCGCCATGGCGGGGTCCGGGCCATCAGCAGGGAAGTCGCCGAAACCGCCCGCGAGTCTCTCGTCATCGGAACACCCTGACCCCACGACAGATAGCGCTGACATTCCGGCGACATAAAGCTCTCAAGGTCACAATCCCGCCCGCCAGGACGGCGATCGCAGCGTCCTGGGCTGCATGAACGACATGGCCTTCAGCTGCGAGCACGCCATCGGCGGAGCGGGCGGCCTCGCGTACCGACTTGGCCGAGCTCAACCGGGCGCTGCGGCGCAACATCAACAGCGCCCGCGGTTACTGCCCTCCCGTCGAGCTGGCCGCCAGGCGCCTCGCGGTTACCTGGCCCTGGCCGGTCAGGCAGTGCCCGGGGCAGTCGCTGCCGTAGGCGGAGTACCAGGGGACAAACCAGCCCACTCCTTTCACGGGGAGGCTGATGCCCCGGCGGGCTGTCCGTCGCTAGGACGGGCGCGGGTGCTGCATACTCGGCGGTGTGGAAGACCCCTTTGACTTCCAGGCGCTGCGGATTCAGCAGCCAGGAAAACTGCTGCCCGACCGCGTGAATTACGAGATCTTCAAACGCTGACCGGCAGTTGCTGGCGACCGCCACCGAAACCGAAAGCCATACCCGGCTGAAGCTGCTCGGCAAGCCGGTGCCCGACACCCGCGTATTCGCGGTCACCACGGCCGCCGACGAGGCGGTCGGGTCCTTGATCAAGCAGACCAGCGAATGGATCACCGAGTTCCGGGGGCCCGGGGGCGAGCTGATCGGCCGGATCCGCACCGGAGACACCAGGCGCACCTACACCCTGCTCGGCGATCAGGACCAGGTCGTGGGCAAGGTGACCGGCGACCTGGCGCTCAAGCGCTTCTCCGTCACCGGCACGGAAAGCGCCGTGGTCGCGCGGGTGCGCAAGACCTGGGCCGGGCTCACCAAGGAGATGCTCACGCCTTCCGATCACTACACGGTGGAGTTCACCGGCCTGCTCTCGCAGCCGGCCCGCACGCTGACCGTCATGGTGCCCATCGTGCTGGACCTGACCCTGTACGAGCCCGTCTGAGTACAAGCCCGCCCAGCGTGGCCGGGGCTCACTTGCCCGGGGACGGCGTGACCGCCACGACGATGGAAAGCGTGCGGGCCGCCGCCGGGGACCACCGCGTCTGCGGCCAAGGTAGCCGGAGACTTGTCCGGTGCATACCAGCTGGCCTATGACGCCCTGCGCAAGAGCGCCGCGAGCCTGCTTGAGGCACAGGGGCTGCGGGCAACCAGCCGGGGCGGGCATCTCGCGGTGCAGGAGGTCGTCACCGCCCAGTTCGGCGCGACAGTACGCGTCAGATGGTTGCGCAGCTGGTGCTCGATGACCATTGAGGACACACCATAGCGCTGAGCTATCTGCTCGAGCTCCTCTTGCGATGCGGCCTCCGGCGAGCTCTCGAGGAGCTGGGCGATGCCCTCGGCAGGAGCTAGCAGTTCAGCCGCGAATGCACGTTCCACACGCTGGCGATAGGTATGAGCAGCGGTGACCATGAACAGCGGTGAGTCGTCCCAGAGATAATGCCAGAGGGCTCTGGACAAGGTGAATCTTTTAGACGCGGCTGGCCGGTTCTGGCCGATGACGACGTGGGGGTGGATGGCTGGCACCCGCGCCCAGGGCCTGAAGGCTGACGTCCGGCGCTTTCCGGACGGTGCTCGCGATATAGCGATCGACAGCCAACCGGGTTTTGCTGTCGGGGGCTATCTGCTCGCGGATGGCACGCGCCTGTTCGTAACCGACTACCCAGGGGAAGGTAGATGTGCTGGCGGCGTGGCGGCGTGCGGCTGCCCGCAGCTCCTGGATTATGTCTGTGTCAGACGAGGGCATTCCCTCTAGATCGCCCGATAGTGGCTGCAACCCATCGATGGCGGGCCGAACCGAGGATATCCACGCCAGGGCTTTTCCGATGTGTTCAGGGCTGACCGCGTTGAGGAAATCGGCCAGGACTTGCCCCGTGAGGGTTTGCGCTGCTTGGAGGATGTCCCGCTCGTACGGCTCGGCATCCGAATACGGGTCCAGGCCGAGGCGGGCGGCGGCACGGCAGTATTCAGCCTCGTCGGGATCGGTCTGCTGGATCGCCGACCATTCCTTTTCAAGTACCGTCCCGGCGACGCCCTGTTCAGCCAGACGGGTCAGCGTCCCGGTTATCACGATCTCGAGTTCCCGCTGGACCTGCTCGCTTCGGACCCTGTGGTCCCCGCGGGTGAGG
This sequence comes from uncultured Actinomycetes bacterium, assembly GCA_963739615.1. GTDB lineage: Bacteria > Actinomycetota > Actinomycetes > Streptosporangiales > Streptosporangiaceae > Palsa-504. The sequence continues at coordinate 83,537 of CAVUBD010000039.1, read as the reverse complement.
AACCTGATCGGCCAGCGCGATGAATGAACGCCGTCGTCTCCCCACACCAGGCGCGTCTCGCTGTCGTCCGGGACGATCAGGAGGTCCGGCCAGGCGAAGCCGTCACCGCTGGCCCGGATCGAGTGGTGTTCCCGCAGAGCTGCGGGCAGCGACCGCCAAACCGGTGTCGCCAGGACACCGTCCTGTGCAAGGAACGTGGATGGCCTTGTGTCCGCCTGCAAGAACCACCAGTTGTACGCGACCCACTCGGCCAGGGGATAGAGCGGGCAGTAGATCGAACGGCGTGAGCTTCCCGATCCCCGGTCCTCGACGAGAGTGACCAGTTCGGAGCCGACCTTGATCTCGATCCGCGCCCAGGTAGCCCGATGTTCGGGCGTACGGACCGACTCTGCGGGCTCCCACTCCCACGTGATCTTCAATTCCTGTTCGGCTGTCACGTCAGGCCCTCGACATGCTCGTCTGCCTCAAGAGGATACCCCTAGCGCTCCGCGGCATCAGTCGGAGTCGCAGACTTCCCGCCCAGTTTCCGGATCTGTGTCGCTGGGTTCAGCTGACGGTGCGGTCTCCATGCGAAGGCGCTTGCGTTCCATTTCGATGATTCGCCGCTCGGCCTCTACCTGTGTTCCGACCTCCTTGGCCGCATTCAGGTCGGAAACATCGACGGCATCCGGGCTGTGGTCCTTCAGCTCGCTGCGGCGAACGTACTCATCGAAGAGGACCGCCTTGGTCGCGAGTATCTCGAGCATGCGCTGGTCTACGGTGTCCTCGGCCAGGAGGCGGTGCACATCGACCGAGCGCACCTGGCCCATGCGGTGGCAGCGGGCAATGGCCTGGTCCTCGATCGTGGGCTTCCACTGCGGCTCGGTGAGGATCACCACGGAAGCGGACTGGATGTTCAGCCCCACTCCCCCGGCCTGGATCTGGCTCACCAGGACCGCGGGCCCGCGGCGCTCCTCCAGCTCGTCGACCATGCTCTGTCGGTGGATCGGCGGGGTGCTCCCGGTCAGCGGGCCGATCGCCAGGCCGCCGAGGACGGCGGCGACGGTGTCGAGGACATCGCGGAAGTAGGAGAACACCACGACCTTGCGGCCGTTGGCCGACGCCTCCTCGACGATGTCGACAAGCCGCCCCAGCTTGGCGGAGCCGGCCGCGCTGCCGGGGGCGTAGGCGGCCCGGCGCATGGCCATGAAGTTACCGGCGGCCACGGCATCGCGGTACGCGTCCAGGTCGCGGCTGGTCAGCTCCACCCACTCCTGGGTGTCGATGCGGGGAGGCAGTTCCTGCAGCACGTCGTCCTGGTTCCGGCGGAGGTAGACGGGCGCGACGGCGGCCCGGAAATGACCGGCGCCGATCATGCCGTCCACGGTGCTGATGCGCGGGACGAGACCGGGCTGAAGGTGGCTGACCAGGACCCGGAACTCCTCGACCCGGTTCTCCATCGGAGTACCGGTCAGAAACAAGACCCTGCTGGTCGTCCTCGACCACTGCCGAACCGCCTTGGTGCGCTCAGCCGCCATGTTCTTGGCGTAGTGCGCCTCGTCCACCACCAGCATGCCGAGATCTACTCCTGCGGGCTTGGGCAATGACCGCAAGGAGTCATAGGTGGTGACGGCTACGCCGCCGACGCGCGTCCAGGCCTGGAAGTTCCGCTGGCGGTCAGGGCCGTGCAGCCGGTGGGACCGCAGTTCGCTGTGCCGCGTGATCTCGTGAGTCCAGTTGACCAGGACGCTGGCCGGGCATACGACGAGGAAGTGCCGCCGCCCTTCGACATGGAGGTGGCACATGGCCGCCAGGGCCTCGACGCTCTTGCCCAGGCCCATCTCGTCGCCGAGCATCGCCCTTTCCTGGCAAAGCGCGAACTTCGCGCCGAAGGCCTGGTACCCGCGCAGGGATGCTCGCATCAGCGACAGATCCAGCGGGTACTCATGGACCCGCCGCGCTATCTCGGTTGGGATGAACCCTTGCCCGGCTTCGACATCGGGCGCGAGTTCGCCGACCTCGATAAGCAGGCCGTTATAGAAGACAGCGCGTTCTTCGTAGTCCTGCCACAGGGTAGCCGCGTCTGGCTGCGGCGTACTGAGAGCCGTGAGCGTCTCACGGAGCCGGATATCCAGATTCGACTGGCGTACCGTCTTCATCAGGACTTCGAGCTGGCTGAGCGCGTTCCGGCCCTCTTCGCGCCTACGAGAGCCGGAAAAGAACATCCTCAGGCGGCTGGTCGCACGCTTCGAGCCGACGAGGACTGCATCGAGCGCTGCAGCCACTTCATTGAGGTTCTCGCGGACAGGCGAGGCGCCCTGGCGCGCTATCCCGTACGCGCGGAGCTCGGCAAGCAGCCTGGTCTGCATGGGAGGGGTCGAGGCGCAACCGCACCTTTTGCTTCATCATCATGCTGAGCTGACGGGCGGCGGCTACGACCTGAGTTGCCGTCTGAGGCCCGACACCGGGTATCCGCTGGAGCCCTGGTACCCCGGCAGCGGCAGCCTGGCCGACGGTGCGGTAACCAGTTCGGCGAGCACCGCACCCTCGGCCTTTACCCCGCTGGGCGCGCCGGTCACCTGGATCACCGGGCTGGCGGACGGGCTGGGACGGACCGACGCGGCGGGCGGGCTGGGACGGGCTAGCGCGGCAGGCGGGCGCGTCCGGCGGACACGGCCTGCTTGGCCGCAGGCCCTGGATTGGCTCTACCGGCCGCGGGCGCGCATGCCGCGACGCCGCCGGCGATGACGGCAACCGCGGTCAGCGAGACGATCCGCATCCTCAGCCGCATGTCCTCACCCTCGCATTAATGGGTGGCCGGAGGGAACGGGGCGTGCCACAGTCGCGTGGCATGGAGGCGGACGACGCCGCCTTGTTGCACGCGTACTACGAGCGGGGCATGGAGCGGAGCGGCTGAGCGATGGGCCCGGGGATCTGGGGTTCACGCGGATCACCGAGATCGTGCTGCGTCGCCTGCCCGCTGCACCTGCCATCCTGTTTGTGCCCGGCCTGCCCCGTGAGGAGTACGTCACCGAGCTCGCCGACATCCGCTCGTCCGGACGCACCATGGCCGACGAGGACTGGATCACGGTGTGGGGCCGCCACGACCAGTACCCGGCCTGACATCTGCCCGGCATCGAAGGAGTCGCCTGCGGCGAAGGCAGCGCGGACTGTATCGAAATCGTGCTGGTAGTGCCGTTTTCAGGCGACCTTGATCGTCCAGTCGCCGACGCGAGCGATGACATCGACGGTGCCGCCGAGGGCCTCAACGTACCCGCGGATGGCGTCCACCTCGGTGATCTTGCCGTGCTCGATTTGCGAGACCCGCGCCTGCGTGACGCCCATCAGGGCAGCGACCTGCGCTTGGGTAAGCCCGGCGTTCTTCCGCAGCTGCGCAAGCTGATAGCCGCGCTGCTCGGCACGCATCTCCGCCCGGCTTCGCTCCCGCTCTGCAACGCGGTCGGGAGAATCCCAGCCGGGTTCAAGCTCCCGGATCTCGCGCTTGGTGTCCTCCCAGCGGACCGCCTTCATCGCTGCTCCTTCTCTCGGTGCTCTTGTCGGCAGAGCGCATAGCGTTCCTCCGCTAGCGGGATCGCCTCCGCGTACCACCCACTCCAGCGTCCCGCCTTGTCTCCGGCGACCAGGATGATCGCCTCGCGGGCGGCGTCGAACACAAATAGCAGGCGATCGCGACGCGTAAGTCAAAACTGCCAAGTCAAACCTTCGAGTCAACCCCACGGTGGGCTGGGGCCGCGGGTAGGTTCCCGCCCTGTTAACGGCTGGACGCCGTGCTTGTCGAGGAAGCCGTAGCTGCGGGCGTAACCTGCCGGTTCGGCGAGCGGGTCACCGGCCTGGCGGGCACTGGCCGGCCAGGCGACCCAGTACGGGGGGTGGTCCTGGGCGGCGGTGATGCCCCGCGAGCGCCGTGGGCTTTCGGCGCCGACGGCCGGAACTCGACAATCGCCCGGGCCCTGACCTGGCCGACGCTTACGCCGAGGCCCGCGGGCGGCTGCAGAACCTCCTGACCGGACTGGACCAGGCCGCGCTCGCGGCGCGGGTGCCAGCATGCCCAGCCTGGACGGTCCTGGATGTCCTCGCGCACCTGGCTGGCGTCGCCGCGGACGTCGTGAACGGCACCTATTTCTACGGCACCGCCGATGCCTGGCGCGACTCACGGCTAGCCGCGGCGCGAGACCAGTGGACTGCCAGCCAGGTGCGGTCAGGGCGTAGCCGCACAGCGCAGGCCCAACTCACCGAATGGGCCGCCTCAGCGGCGGCACTCGAGCCGATGCTCGCCGGCGCAGCCTCGATCAGGTCAGGGCGCTCGCCTGGGATGGCGACCCGGAACCCTACCTCGACCTGCTCTCCCCCTACCCGATGCCCCCATCGCCACTGATCGAGTGACTAGCCGACCGGCGCTCCGGCCGCCAGGGCGAACGGCGGTTCAGGCACGTCTCGATATGAGTTACCCGGGTTTCGCGGCGCGGCTACGGCCCGGGCGGCGGGGTGAAGATCGCGTGGGTCCCGATGCGTCGCCAGATGACGTGGGCTTGCCCAGCGACTCGCTCCTGGCCATAGCTGAAGGTCGCGCGTCCGTTGTTGTCCCATGTCATCTCGAATACGCCCGGATGGGCGGTCACGCCCTTGACGCGGAGTCCGGGGCGGAACGGGCGGTCGGGAGCGGCCAGGTCTGGCACGAAGTACTCCGTGATGACCTTGCGGAAGGTAGCCTGCTGCTGCCGGGTGAGGTTCTTCCAGTCCCGCTCGAAGAGGGGCAGCGTCTCGAATGCGGGCATCAGCCATCCGCCGGCCCGAGCCTGTCAAGATGAGCGAACATGTCCTCGGCCGACTCGTGCACGGTGCCCCGTCGTGCCGCGATGTCCTCATCAGCCTCGCGTTCCCCGGCCAGCCACTCCGGGGTGAAGAACCATGCCTGATCGGTCGGGATGGATACATAGCCCCGGATGGTGACCGTCCCGTCCTCCTGGACGGCGAACTCCACCTCATCGCCTTCCCCGATGTGCAAGGCGCGCCGGATCTCCTCTGGCAGGGTGAGCTGCGCCTTGGGGCGGACCTTGACGCGGGCGGTCAGCCGGGGCTCCGGCTCAGCCTTGGCGGCGGTCACAGCCATGAACTCACATCTCCAGATCAGTTCGGATTTTCCTACTATCCGATTTTACCATGGACGTGCCCCGAACAGCAGGACCAGGCATCCGGGCTCGCCGCAAGACTGAAGGGCGGCGCGGCGAACACCAGGTCACAGGCGGCCTGAAGCGGTGGCACTGACGCTAACCAGCCGCGCAGGATTGTACTTCTACGTACACAGGAGGCCAATCTCTAGGCAAGGCCTTCGCGGCGTTGGCTCAGCAATGTCGGGCGAGACCGTTGATTACCGGAGCAAGAACCACGGATCGTTCGGGGAAAAGAATCTCACGTGTACCGGACGGGCAGTGGTGCTACATCCGTCCGCCGATGGCCGGGGTAGGAGCCGTGCTCGCCGTGGCCGGCCTGTTCCTCATCGTGGCCGGCATGGTGCTCGCCGGCGGCGCGATGGGCTACCTGACCCAGCTCACCGTGACCTCCAGCTACGCAGTGCAGATCGTGCCGGCGCTGGTGGGCATGGGCCTGGGCTTCGGCATGATCTTCTCGCCCGCCATCAACACCGCCACCGCCGGCGTGGCCCGGAAGGACTCGGGCGTGGCCTCCGCCCTGGTCAACACCATGCAGCAGGTGGGCGGCTCGATCGGGACCGCGGCGCTGAGCACGGTGGCGCTCACGGCGACGGCTACCTACCTGGCCGCGCACCACGCCGGACAACTGGCCCCGGCTACGGCCGCGGTGCACGGCTACACCGTGGCCTTCGCGGTGTCCGCGGCGCTGTTCGGCATCGGCGCGGTGGTGGCGGTTCTGCTGCTGCCTTCCCGGCGCAGGCTAGAGGAGCTGCGGAACATGGAGCCCACGGCCAGTGCCGCGCCGGCGGCCAGCCCCGCCCTGACGGCCAGCCCCGCCCTGACGGCCAGCGCCGCCGGGGATGGTGTCCCGGGCTAAGCGTTCCAGTCGGCGGAGGCGCCGAGCGAGGGCTTGACCTGCGATGGCCGGGGCGATGGATGCGGGGTCCATGATGTCGGCGGTGACGGTCCGCAGCCGGGGATGAGCCGGGACGGCCAGGCGGGCGGGATCGCGGACTACCGCGGTGACCTCGTGACCGGCCGCGAGCGCCTGGCTGGTGAGGCAGGTTCCGGTGGCGCCCGTCGCGCCGAGGATGGTGAGCTTCATCGTGTCGCCTTTCCAGGTTCCGTTACTTCCGGTACATTTATTCCGGAACACATACAATACGGAGATCATATCATATGGAATCGATACTATCAGGAGATGCGGGCGCGGTACCGCACCACAGACGGCTGAACCGGGCGATCAAGGAGTCGCTGCGGGACCTGGGCGCCCAGTTGTCGCTGCTCAACCACAGCGTCGGCACACGCCTCGACCTCAAGGCCGCCGACCTGGAGTGCCTTGACCTCATCACCCGGTACGGCCCGCTCAGCCCGAGCGCCCTGGCCCGTCGCGCCGGACTGCACCCCGCCACCATGACCGGCATCCTCGACCGGCTCGAACGCGGCGGCTGGATCGATCGCGGCCGTGACCCCTCCGACCGCCGCGGCGTCGTCGTCCAGGCCGCCCGGGGCCGCGGAGCGGAGATCCTCCGCCTCTACCTCATCGACTCCGGAATGAACACCGCTATGGACCAGATCTGCGCTGAGTACGACGACAAGGACCTCCAGATCCTGGCCGACTTCCTGCACCGCACGGCCGACGCCGCCCGAACCGCCGCCGAAAGGCTCGCCGCAAGCTGAGCTCGCGCCGCTCGGGCTAAGCAGGGAGGCGCGAAGACGCACCACGGTCCGTTCGGGTACAGGATCTGGACCACCCACGACAACGAGCTGATCACGGCGCTGCGGGAGCAGCGCGGCAAAGTCCCGATGGACACGCCGGTGGAGCAGATCATCCGGCGGGGCCGCGCGGTGCGCGCCCGGCGCCGCGTCCCAGGCGCCGCCGGAGCCCTGGGGGCGGCAGCCGCGGCGGCATTCGCCGTGAGCATGGTACTGCCCGCTAGTCACCCCGCCAGCGAGCCTCGTGCCCAGTTGGCGGCCTGGACAGTAGCCAGGCAGACGGACGGCAGTATTCAGGTCACCATCCGCGAGCTGCGCGACCCGGCCGGACTCCAGCGCACGCTCCGCGCCAACGGCGTCCCGGCCAGCGTCACCTTCACGGGCCAGCAGAACCCGGCGTGTCAGGGTTACCCCGGTGGCGGCAGCCAGAACCAGCGACGGCATCTGCTGAGCAGCGTGGTGACGGGGCCCGCAGGACGTGACGCCATGGTCATCCACCCCTCGGCGCTGCCGTCCGGCGGCGGCCTGCAGATCTACACCCTCTTCCAGAACTACCCGGGTCCGCATGGCAGTTTCCAGGTGGCCGTGGGCTTGGTGCAGGCCAGCCCGCAGTGCACCGGCAGCTAGCTACCCGGTGGCGTCCTGGGGCGCCCGCCGGTCAGCAGCCGCGGTCCTATGAGGTGCTGGCAGCGCTGGTGGTGTCGCTGCGCGGGGCGCGGGCGCAGGAACGGATCGCCGAGTTGGAGGACCGGCTGAGGAAGACGTCACGGAATTCCTCGATGCCGCCGTCGGGCGAGGGGCTAGCGAAGCCGCCGCCCCGGTCACGGTCGCTGCGGAAGAAGACCGGGCGCAAGCCGGGCGGGCAGGACGGACACCCGGGCACGACGCTGGCGCAGGTGGCGAAGCCGGACCGGGAGGTGCGGCATGAGCCCGGGTCGTGTTCCGGGTGCGAGGCGGACCTGGCGGGCCTGCGGGTCACCGGGATCGAGCGCCGGGCAGTTCTGCGCCGTCCGCAGTTACCTATCGACCGCCGCCAAGCACGACCTGCCGTTCATCAGCGCGCTCGTCATGCTCACCGCAGGCCGGCCCTGGATGCCAGCTGTAGCGTAATCACGCTTGAATCACCGGCACCTGACCAGTTACGGCTAGATAAGGGGCAGCATTACCGAGCGCTTCTCACGTTGAGTCACGGCACGATGGCGACATCGCAGTTGTTTCGGCCGGGGCGAAAATTGATCAGGCCTTCCGCCTCCGGGGTCCGGACGAGACGTTGAACCCTTCGGGATGGTCGCGCCGGGCAAGTGATTCGGCCATCAAGGCAGTGCCCTCGGCAGGCGAGCGCCTGCTCTTGACCTGCCCCAGGTGGGTCTTTCCCCCATGTACCTCGCGACCCGGAGGGGGCGGGTCGAGCGGGTCGGTCCCGGCGGGCTGCGAGCAGACCCGGCATTCCCACTGCGGGGGCGGCGCCGCGGTCCAGATGAACGGCACTGTCGTCCTGTGCCCGTTCGCGCAGTGATAAAGCACGACGACTTTGGCGACGGTGAATCCACGGCCATAAGGATCACCGGAAGGACCGGCCCCTACCCGCGTCCCCTGCATTATACCGTTATTTACAGTCCGCATAATGCCTCCGATTAGCCCTCATTCTACAGGTAAGTTCCGCGTGGTTTTGACCGTTAATTTCGGGTCGTAAAATCCTTGAAAAGTCCAAAGGTTAAGTCGGCGGCCCGAATTGATCACACTTTCCGCCTGAGCGGCCTCGGCGACGCGACTTCGGCGAGACCGCGCGGGCCAAGGGCTTCGGCGAATTCCTTGAGCTCGATGGCGGGCCAGCCTGGTCCGTCGAGGTTCTCCAGCACGTTGCCGCCGCGGGAGGTGATGCGCGCCACGGGCATGGCCATAAATGTGGCTAATTTAATTTAATCGCTGGTGGTGCAGGTGGCTCCGCCGACGGTTACGGTGATCCGGGCGCCGGGCGGGGGGCCGTTGAGGTAGATCAGCGCGTAGCCGGAGCCGTCGGTCCGGTAGCTGTGAGAGTGGCCGTCCGCCTTCGCGGTGGCCTCCTGGTCGGGCCGGTTCGAGTGGACGTAGACGTTGTTCTCGTCGCGGGAGGCGTCATAGACGCTCGCGTGGCCGTGCACCTGGCGCCGGATGTGGACGCGGGCGGCGGTGAGTACGACGCTGCCCCGGCGTAGTCGTGGGCCAGGGTGGCTGCGATGGCGGCCACGATGCGCCAGGGCGAGGTCGAGGCGGGTCTGCTCCTTCTGCTGATCGCGACGGCGCGCCAGCGGGCGCGTCAGGGCCGACCGTGACGATGCCATGGTGTCCATGCTCAGCCTTCCGTGGCGGTGAGCTTCTAATTGCGTATCACGCAAGTAATGCGCACCACGCAACTAGGTGCTGGCCCTGTCCGTTTGTCGGATCGGCTCATTGCTGGGACGATGGCGGCATGAAGCTAGGGATCTTGTGCGGCGGCGGGCCGGCCCCGGGGATGAACTCGGTCATCTCCGCAGCCACGATCGAGGCCCGGAACTCCGGGTGGGACGTGCTCGGGATCATAGACGGCTTCGAGCACCTCATCGAGGGCCGGATCGAGGAGACGCGGCCCCTCTCCATTACGGACGTGTCGAGAATTCATGTCCAGGGCGGGTCGATCATCCGGACCTCGCGGGCCAACCCGACGGTGCGAGACGAGGACGCCGCCGACCCGGACTGGAGGCTGCATGCCTGTCTGGAGTCGCTGCAGAAGCTGGGGATCGACGCGCTCGTGACGATCGGCGGGGACGACACCGCGTTCTCGGCGTCCCGGCTGGCCGAGGCGGCCGGAGGGGGCCTGCGCGTGGCGCACGTGCCGAAGACCATCGACAACGACCTGCCGCTACCGGGCGGCACGCCGACCTTCGGCTTCGAGACCGCCAGGAGCGTGGGAGTCCAGCTCGTCAACAACCTGATGACCGACGCCATCACCACCCAGCGGTGGTACCTGGTGGTGGCCATGGGCCGCTCGGCCGGCCACCTGGCGCTGGGCATCGGGAAGTCGGCCGGGGTCACCCTCACGGTGATTGCCGAGGAGTTCCCCGGCGACGAGCCCATCCGGCTGTCGCGCCTGGTGGACGTCCTGGAGACCTCGATGCTCAAGCGGATAGCCCACGGCCGCCCCTTCGGCGTGGCAGTGCTCGCCGAAGGCATCGGCCTGCGCCTGCCCCAGGACGAGCTCGAGGCGGCCATGCCCGAGGTCGAGCTCGACGAGCACGGCCACGTCCGGCTGGCCGAGCTCGAGCTGGACCGCCTGCTGGCCAATCAGGTCAAAGACCGCTTCAAGGAGCGAGGACAGAAGATCACGGTCGAGGGCAAGAACATCGGCTACGAGCTGCGGTGCGCGCCCCCCATCCCGTTCGACATCGAGTACACCCGCGACCTCGGCTACAGCGCCGTCGACTACCTTAAGCGGGTGGAGGGCGACGAGCCAGGCGCCATGATCACGATCCAGGAGGGGCACATGGTGGCGCTGCCCTTCGGGTCGTTCACCGACCCCCGGACAGGGCGGGTACGCATCCGGCTGGTGAACGTCGAGTCGAGCTCGTACCGGGTGGCCCGCGAGTACATGATCCGGCTGGACCGCGAGGACCTCGAAAATCCGGGCAAGCTCCGCCCGATCGCAGCGGCCTGCGGGCTCACGCCCGAGGCCTTCCGCGACCGGTACGGCTATCTCGCCGAGGGCTGAGGCCCCGAGCCGCTGACCCCGCAGCTACGACGGCGGCCGGCCGCGCTTCGCAGTCCGGCGGCTGGTACCGGCGACCGTTAGGCATCCAGATGAAGATCACTGAGCGGCGGGTGCGGCTGGCGGCCAGCGATGTGGCCAATTTCCTGGCGTGCCGGCGGCTGACGCAGCTGGATCTGCTGATGACGCGGGGAGAACTGCGGCCGCCCCGGGAGTTCGACATCGGGTTCCAGGAACTGGTCCGGCGCGGGGAGGTGCACGAGCGGGCCGTGCTCGAGCGGTTCCGGGCGGACGGGCACGACGTCGCGGAGATCAGCGCGGCGCAGGACGGGGCCGGGGCGACGGCGGCGGCCATCCGGGGCGGGGCCGGGGTGGTCTACCAGGGGACGCTGACCGGAGGCGGCCCGGGGCGGCGCTGTTCGGGCGGCCGGATTTCCTGGTGCGGGCGGACCTGCTGCCCGCGCCGGACGGGGAGGCGCGGCCGGGCGGGATCCACTATGAGGTGGTCGACGCCAAGCTGGCGCGGTCGGCGAAGGCGCGGGCGGTGCTGCAGACTTCGTTCTACTCGCACCTGCTCGCGGGCATGCAGGGGACCGAGCCGCGGTGGATGCACCTGGCGCTGGGAAACGGGGAGTTCGCCCCGTTCAAGGTGAGCGACTTCGCCGCCTATGAGCGGCAGACGCGGCGGCTGCTGGAGGCCGCGATCGGGGAGGACCCGGCGGGTGAGGTGTACCCGGAGCCGGTGGAGCACTGTGCGATCTGCCGGTGGCGGGATCTGTGCCGGGAGCGCAGGCGGAGCGACGATGACCTGTCGCTGGTGGCCGGGATGCCCACGGGGCAGCGGCGGGCGCTGAAGGGCGACGGGATCTCGACCCGGCGCGGGTTCGCCGGGCTGGCCGAGCTGCCGCGGCTGGACCGGGTGAGCCGGGGTTCGCTGGAACGCTCCCAGCTGCAGGCCCGGCTGCAGGTGGCCAGCGAGGACGACGGGGGCATCCGGTAAGAACTGCTGGATCCCGAACGCGACGGCGACGGCGCCCCGGTCGCCAACCGCGGGCTGCTGGCGCTGCCGGAACCGGCTGACGGGGACCTGTTCTTCGATGTCGAGGGGGCCCGGTACTACTCCGAGGATGGCCGGGAGTTCGGGCTGCAGTACCTGTTCGGCGTGGTGGACACGGCTGAGGCCGGCGAGGCGGGACTCCCCCGGTACACGCAGATCTGGGCCTTTGACCGGCCGGGCGAGAAGCGCGCGTTCGAGGAGCTGATCGACTTCATCACCGAACGCCGCACGCGCCACCCCGGCCTGCACGTCTGCCACTGCAACCATTACGAGCCGACGTCGGCCGGCCATCTGACCGAACTCCACGGCACGCGGCAGGAGGCGGTGGGCGCGCTGACGGGACGTTTTGCCGCGCGTGAGGACGAGGTGGACGGACTGTTCCGGCTGGGGGTGTTCACCGACTTGTACCGGGTGGTGCGGCAGGGCGTGCGGGCCGGGGTGGAGAGCTACTCGATCAAGCGGCTGGAGCCGCTGTGCGGGTACGGCCGGCGAGTGGACCTGGCGGAAGCCACGGCCAGCCTGATCGTGTTGGAGGCGGCGCTCGAGGACGGGACCGCGGCGGGGGATGGCGAGCGGCGGCGGGTCGTGGCCGGGTACAACGAGGACGACTGCCGGGCCACGCTGGCGTTGCGGGACTGGCTGGAGGCACGGCGCGCCGAGCTGGCCGAACGGCTGGGCGAGGAGCTGCCGCGGCCGGTTTCTGTGGAGAAGCCGGGTGCCGCCGGGGCCCCCGGGACCGCCCGGATCAGGTCGGCGCTGCTCGCCGGCGTCTCCGCGGAAACGTCTGGCGCAATTGCGTGGGGCGTCTCCGCGGAGACGTCCGAGGGGCGGGCGCGGGCGCTGCTGGCCGACCTGCTCGACTGGCACCGGCACGAGGACAAGCCGGCCTGGTGGCGGTACTTCTACCTGTGCAGGCTTAGCTCCGCAGAGCTGATCGGCGAGCCGGACGCGCTCGGCGGGCTCACCGGTGGCGAGATCGTGGACCAAGTCAAGAAATCGGTGGTGCGGCGCTTCTCGTTCCCACCGCAGGAACACAAGTTCTCGGCCGGGGAGACAGCCGTTGACCCGGTGACCGAGAGAGGCTGGTCGGTGTGGGCGGTGGACGATGCGGCCGGAACGATCGAGCTAAAGGGTTGGCTTGGCCTACGACGGACCGCTGCCCGCCGCCCTGATCGCGGGGTGCCCGATCGGGACGACGCGACTGCGGGAGCGGCCCGCGGCCGAGCAGATCCTCGCGCTCGTCGCGCAGGGGCGCACCGTCGGCATCACCGGGCCGTCGCATACGGTCATCCACCACCTGATGACGCGGTGTGCGTGCATGCAGGCTGGAGTGAGTTTGCGTTCGCATATATAGCTGTTGAGCTGGGAAAATGGGTTGCGGATACTGTCTTCCTCGCGCCTTTGCCCGCTAGAAGGCGGCGATGTCGCCGCTTTCTGCGGGGTCTGACATCTGAGTGACGGTCGCTGCTGCCACTGCCAAGGCGGGCTTACCGCTGTCCGCGGCGCTGCCCGGGTGGCCGGTCCTGGCCATTTTGTCGGCACCCGGTGCGACACTGCGAGCCATGGACACTCTCAGCGACAAGAAGTACGGTCTCTGGCGCGTCGCGGAAGACGACCCGGACTCCGACCTCTACGCCGAGAGCAGCGACGCGGACACCGTGATCGGCTACATCACCGCCCATTCCTGAGCCGCCCGCATCGGCGCTAGGCAGCCTGCGGAGCCAGGGCCGCCCGCTGTCGTGGCGGGCTGTGACGGCACTCGCGGCGGCCGCTGCGATACTGGCCGGGTGGCCCGCCGTGGAGGTGGCGTTCGTGACGTATAGTCCCATCACGGCCAACTCCGGCACGATATCGGACCCGCTGTCGGGCATCGCGGGATGGCTGAACGACGGGCTCTTCGCCAGCACCCTGATCTTGATGCTGGCCGCGATCGCCGCGCTGCGGCCCGCGGTGCGCCGGCGGGCCGCCGTCCTCTTGCTGCCGGCCTTCGTGACCACGGCCCTGGCCTGCTGGGGGTTCCGGGGCTTCCTGCCGGGCGGGCCGCCGTTCGGCCTGCTCATGCTGAGCCCGTTTCAGTGGCAAATTCTGGTGCTGGTACCAGTCATCGGCGTGGCCGCCGGCTTCATCGGCCTGCGGCTCTACGAACGCCTGCTCCGCCGCCGCGAGTCTGAAACGGCCGGCTGAACGCCGGCCCTTCCCTAAGCCGGGCGGTAACACAGGTAGATAGTGCCGCTGCCGAACCTGTGCTCCTCGGCCAGGGCCAGGTCCAGGCGGATCTGGTCCGGCAGCGCCCGGGTGCCGCCGCCCACGACGGCCGGGACGACGAACAGCTGGTATTCGTCCACCAGCCCGGCCGCGATGGCCTGGGCGGCGAGCCGCGCGCCGCCGACGGTGAGGTCACGGCCGGCCGCTTCCGTCAGCTTGCGGACCTGGACCGGGTCGAAGTCCCGCTCGATGCGGGTCCTGGCGGTCTCCGGCGCCTGGAGGGTGGCGGAATACACGATCTTGTCCGCTGCCTGCCAGATCCGCGCGAAGTCGAGCGCGACGGGCGGCTGGCCGTCGACCGTATGCGCGGTTTCCCAGTGGCGCATCGTCTGGTACATCCGCCGGCCGTAGAGATAGGTGCCGACCGGCCGCTCGAGGTCGTTGACGAACGCGTGCACCTCCTCGTCCGGCGCCGCCCATTCGAAGCGTCCGTCCGCGTCGGCGGTGTAGCCATCGAGGGACATGATGGCCGAGTAGATCAGCCGGGCCATGCGAGCCTCCTTCAGCAAAGGCTTGCTCACAGCACTTACGCTACCGGCCGGGCAGGTGCGAGCGGGCTCGATCCCGGCGTCTGGCGGGAGCCTGATTTCAGGCGGTCACCGCATCGGAACGAGCCTGGTCGAGGAACTCGGCCACCTCGCACCTGACCTTGATCCCTACCGTCGGCGGTAAGCACTCGAGCGATGCTGTATGTCCTGTACGACCACAACACGCTTTGATTCGTCGATCCGGTACAGGACGCGCCACTGGGTACCGAGCCGCGCGCTGTGGATGCCGGCTAGCTTGTCCCGGAGTGGCTTGCCGACCCGGTAGGGCGCCTCCAGGAGCGGGCCGGTGATGAATTCGACGGCTGCGGCGGCCACGTCCTCCGGAAGTACCTCGGAGATCGCGCGCCGCGCCGGGCGGGTCAGTCCGAGCTCGTAAGGCTCGGCACTCACCGTTTACGCTCAGCGAGCAGCGCACGCGCGGCTTCGGCTCCGTAGACTACGTTGCCAGCCTGCTCGGACTCGCGGGCTTCTGCCAGGCCCCTGAGCGCGGCCGGGTCGGCAAGAATCTCGGCGGTCTCGCGCATCGAAAGGTACTCCTCGATCGCGACAAGAACCGTCTGCTGCACGCTACGATGCTCGATTTCAGCTACCTGCTTGAGCTGATCCTCGATCTCGGGCGGCAAGCGAAGAGTCATAGCCATACCAAAATGATACCACAACGGTACAGGTGGCCGCTTCCTGCGGAATACGGGTACCACTGGGCTCGCAGGCCACGCCAACTGGCGGTCCATTTCACCGTTCCACGGCATCGTGTTCGGCGGCATGCTCGGCAGTACCTGTTCGGCGTCGTCGATACGGCTGGGGCCGACGAGGCGGGACTCCCCCGGTACACGCAGATCTGGGCCTTTGACCGGCCGGGCGAGAAGCGCGCGTTCGAGGAGCTGATCGACTTCATCACCGAACGCCGCGCCCGCCATCCCGGCCTGCACGTCTGCCACTGCAACCATTACGAGCCGACCTCGGCCGACCATCTGACCGAACTCCACGGCACGCGGCAGGAGGCGGTGGGCGCGCTGACGGGACGTTTTGCCGCGCGTGAGGACGAGGTGGACGGACTGTTCCGGCTGGGGGTGTTCACCGACTTGTACCGGGTGGTGCGGCAGGGCGTGCGGGCCGGGGTGGAGAGCTACTCGATCAAGCGGCTGGAGCCGCTGTGCGGGTACGGCCGGCGAGTGGACCTGGCGGAAGCCACGGCCAGCCTGATCGTGTTGGAGGCGGCGCTCGAGGACGGGACCGCGGCGGGGGATGGCGAGCGGCGGCGGGTCGTGGCCGGGTACAACGAGGACGACTGCCGGGCCACGCTGGCGTTGCGGGACTGGCTGGAGGCACGGCGCGCCGAGCTGGCCGAACGGCTGGGCAAGGAGCTGCCGCGGCCGGTTTCTGTGGAGAAGCCGGGTGCCGCCGGGGCCCCCGGGACCGCCCGGATCAGGTCGGCGCTGCTCGCCGGCGTCTCCGCGGAAACGTCTGGCGCAATTGCGTGGGGCGTCTCCGCGGAGACGCGCGAGGGGCGGGCGCGGGCGCTGCTGGCCGACCTGCTCGACTGGCACCGGCGCGAGGACAAGCCGGCCTGGTGGCGGTACTTCTACCTCCGCACGCTGAGCCCGGCGGAACTGACCGGCGAGCCGGACGCGCTGGGCGGGCTCACCGGCGGCGACATGGTTGGCCAGGTCAAGAAGTCGGTGGTTCGGCGGTTCCGCTTCCCGCCGCTGGCGGTGGCCGGGGCGGCGCGGAACCTGGTGCTGCTCGGCGACCCGCAGCAGCTCGCCCAGCCGAGTCACGCCACGCACCCGCCCGGAGCGGGCGCCTCCGCGCTCGAGCACATCCTGGGCGACCGGGCGACGATGCCTGCGGCTGCCGGGCTGCTGCTCGACCAGACCTGGCGGATGCACCCGGACCTGTGCCGGTACACCTCGGCGGCGTTCTACGACGGCAAGCTGCACGGGGTCGACGGGCTGGGCCGCCAGGAGATCCTGGGCTGGAGCTCGGGCCTGCGCTTGGTCGAGGTGCCGCACCAGGGCAACACGAACGCCTCTCCGGAGGAGGCCCGCGAGGTGGCCCGGCTGGCGGAGCAGCTGACCGGCCGGACCTGGCGCGACAAGAATGGGACCGAACGGTCTATGGAACCCACCGACATCCTCATCATCACGCCCTGCAACGCGCAGATCAGAGCCATCCAAACAACGCTGACCGCCAGCGGCCAGACCGGGTTCCGGGTCGGGACCGTGGACAAGTTCCAGGGCCAGGAGGCTCCGGTCGTCATCTACTCCATGGCGACCTCGTTGGCGGACGAGGCGCCTCGCGGGCTGGAATTCCTCTACGACCCGCACCGGCTGAACGTCGCGACCTCACGGGCCAGGGCCCTGGCCATCATCGTGGCCAGCCCGGATCTCATCCGGGTGTCCTGCCGGACCCCGCACCAGATGGTCCTGGCGAACGCGCTGTGCCGGGCCTGGGAGACGGGCGGCTGAGGCGGCGCGGGTAGGCGGCGATTTTGCGCCGGGTGCCGGGTCTGTATATATAGGCCAGCGCGGCGCTGGCGTTCGCGCGGGCGAGTTGGGGGTAGCCGATGACGGTCAGCGAGGATTTCACCGGTCTCACCGGCCGGTTCCGGGGCGAGCTGCTGGCGCACTGCTACCGGATGCTGGGCTCGGCCGAGGAGGCCGAGGACCTAGTGCAGGAGACATACCTGCGGGCGTGGCGGTCCTATGACGGGTTCCAGGGCCGTTCGTCGGTGCGGACCTGGCTGTACCGGATCGCGACCAACGTGTGCCTGACCGCGATCGAGCGGCGCGGCCGCCGGCCACTGCCCTCGGGGCTGGGCGGGCCGGCGCAGGACCCGGAGGCGCCGCTGGTGGCGGGGCCGGAGGTGCCGTGGCTGCAGCCGTTTCCCGGCGCGCTGCTGGCCGGGGAGCACGAGGATCCGGCCGCGGCGGCCGTGTCGCGGGCGGGTATCCGGCTGGCCTTCGTCGCGGCGCTGCAGTACCTCTCGGCCCGGCAGCGCGCCGTGCTGATCCTGCGGGACGTGCTGGAGTGGCCGGCCGCGCAGGTGGCGGATCTGCTGGGCACGACGACCACAGCGGTGAACAGCGGCCTGCGGCGGGCCCGCGCCCAGCTCGCGCAGGCGCTGCCCGCCGAAGACGAACTGGCCGAGCCCGCCGAGCCGGACCGGCGGGCGGCGCTGGACCGGTTCGCCGCGGCCATCCAGAACGCCGACGGCAGCGCGCTGGCCGAGCTGCTGCGGGAGGATGTCGCGCTAGAGATGCCCCCGCTGCTGACCTGGTTCACCGGCCGCCAGACCGTGGCGCACTTTATCGTGGAGCATTTTCTCACCGAGCCCGGAGGGCTCCGGCTGGTTCCGGTCACGGCGAACGGGGAGCGGGCGTTCGCGGTCTACCGGCTCGAACCAGGCCGGGTGTATCACGCGCACGCCCTGCTGGTGCCCGCGGTCACCGCGACGGGGATCGCGCGGATCGTCGCCTTCCAGGACCCGGGATTGTTCGGGTCGTTCGGCCTGCCGCAGGAATACGGTGCCGGGTCCGGACCGGCGCCAGCGCAGGACTAGGCGATCCCCCGGTGGCCCCGCTGAGCAGAGGGCTGGAGCTGCTCGAATCAGCTGTCCGTTACGCGCTCGCCGGTGCCGCCCTGGGCACTCCGCAGCTCCTGCCGCGCTGCACCCCGTGCCCGGGCTGGGACCTGGGAACGCTGCTGGACCACCTCAGCGACTCGATCGGGGCGCTGACCGGAGCGATAACCGGCGACGGCGACGATGCAGCGCCGCCGGGTTACCCCGGACCGAGGACTGACCCGGTCGCGCGGCTGCGCGGCCAGGCCGCCGGGCTGCTGGGCGCGGTCGCGGCGGCCGGGCCCAACGGGCGGCGGGTCGCCATCTGGGACCGCGAGCTGACCGCGAGCATGGTCGCGGTGACCGGAGCCCTCGAGATCACCGTCCACGGCTGGGACATCTGGGTCGCGTGCGGCGCCCGCCGGGCGGTTCCGTCGGGCCTGGCGGCCGTCTTGCTGCCGATCGCCCCGCTGCTGATCACGCCCGGCACGCGGCCCGGGCTGTTCGCCGACCCGGTCCGGCTGCCGGGCCCGGCCTGCCCCGGCGACCATCTCGTCGCCTTCCTCGGCCGCCAGCCGCGCTCCCAAGCCGCGCCCGGTCCTGGCCGCGCCTAAACCAGGCACCCGGCTCAGGCCGACCAGAAACCTCCGAAAGTCACCGGGTCGTCCGCGGCGACTGCCCGGAATCCGGCTGGTCTATATAAGCGGGCCGCCGGACAAGCGGCTCGGAAACCACAAGAGCATCGCAGAGCCGGAGGAACAGACATGACCATCAACGGCAAGACAGTCCTGGTGACCGGGGCCAATCGCGGCATCGGGCAGGCGCTCGTCACCGAGGCCCTGGCCCGGGGCGCGAGCCGGGTGTACGCCGGCACGCGTCAGCCCCTGGCCCATCGGGACGCACGCGTCACGCCCCTAACCCTGGACGTGACCGACGCGGCGCAGATCCAGGCCGCCGTCGAGAGCGTCGAGTCTCTTGACATCCTCATCAACAACGCCGGCATTGCGCTGTACGACGACCTCAGCGACCGTGCCGTGCTCGAGCAGCACCTCGCTGTCAACCTCTTCGGCACGTACGGCGTGACCCAGGCCTTCCTGCCGCTGCTGACCAGGTCCCGGGGAACCATCGTCAACAACGTGTCGACGATGGCCGTCGCCCCCTTCCCCTTCACTCCCGCCTACGCGATCTCCAAAGCGGCCGCGTTCAACCTGACGCAGTCGCTGCGCGCGCTGCTGGCCGGCCGGGGCGTGCGGGTCCACGCGATCCTGACCGGCCCCACCGACACCGACATGACCCGGGGCTTCGACATCCCCAAGGCCGCGCCGAACTCCGTCGCGCGAGCCATCTTCGACGGGGTGGAGAACGGCGAGGAGGAAATCTTCCCCGATCTCATGTCGCAGTCCCTGGCCGACAGCTGGCGGAGCGGCGCGGTCAAGGCGATGGAGCGCGAGAACGCGGCGTTCGTCGCGGCCGAGCCCGCCGTGGCCTAGGCACACCCGGAAAAGGAGACAAGCAGATGACGGATCACCAGGTTGTCAGCCGCCAGGAGTGGCAGGCCGCTCGTGAGGAATTGCTTCAGCGCGAGAAGGAGCACACCAGGATGGCGGACGAACTGGCGCGCCAGCGCCGCGAGCTGCCCTGGGTCGCGATCGAGAAGGAATACCGGTTCGACACCGACGACGGGACGCGGACCCTGGCCGGACTCTTCGACGGCCGCTCGCAGCTCATGTTCTACCACTTCATGTTCGGACCGAGCTACGAGGCGGGATGCCCGGTCAACTCGTCGATGGCCGATGGCCTCAACGGCCTCCTGCCGCACCTTCACGCCCGCGACGTGACCCTGCTGCTCGTTTCGCAGGCCCCGCTGGCGAAGCTTCAGGCGTACAAGCAGAGGATGGGCTGGAGCCTGCCCTGGGTCTCATCGGCGAACACCGACTTCAACGTCGACTTCGGCGGCTCCTACACCGAGGAGCAGGTACGTTCATGGGGCCTCGACGAGAGCGGGCTGCCGCCGATCGTGGCCCTGAACGCGGCCGCGACCGGGACCGATGTCCTCGGATACCTCTCGGAAACACCGGCGATGAGCGCCTTCACGCTCCAGGACGGCGCCGTCTACCAGACCTATGCGGCCGCGGCACGCGGGGTCGAGTTCCTGATGGGCTACTACCCGATCCTCGACCGGGCGCCGAAGGGGCGCGACGAGGGCGACGCGTTCCAGACCTGGATTCGCCGCCATGACGAGTACGTCTGAGGCGCGGCGCGCCGATCAGATGACGGGGGCAAGCACCACGGTTCGTTGTCTACATCGGGACCGAAAGGTACCTGTGGGGATATCTCGCCGCGATACACGAGGCGTTCCACACGGCCACCGAAAAAGCAGGTATTTAGCCGTTCACGTTTCGGTGGCGACGAGCTCGACTTCGAAGGCGCCGGTGTTGGCTAGGTAAGCGGCGATCTTGCTGATCACGTCGTTCGAGACGGTGGCCCTGGCGGCCAGGTCCTTCTGGGACAGGCCTGCCCGGGTCCGGTAGAAGCGCAGGTCCGCGCCGAACACGCCCGCGGCCGTCCCGGCTCGGTCGGCATCGTTCGGCATCTGTTCGGCATCCTCTCGTTCTCTAGGACTACCCAGGCTGGTCCGCCTCCTGGGACAAGAAGCACGGCGTGTGGCGCGTCGCCGAGGACGACCCCGACTCCGACCTCTACGCCGAAAGCGCCGACGCCGCCATCGTCATCGTCATCGTCATCGTCATCGTTATCGTCTACATAACAGCGCACCGCTAAGACGCCCGCCGGGACGACCCGCAGCAACCCATTCGTCGTGCGCCGCCAGGATGGCCTCGGGCTCTGTTTCTTTCAGCGCCTCTGGCGAGGCATTCCTATCCATCCGTGCCGGTTCGGCGCGCGGCCGCGGTGGACTGTCCTGCCGACCCGCCTCGCAGCTGGCTGATCCGGCCCTTCGAGACGCCCAGCAGCACGGCGGCATCGCCGACCGACAGCTGCGCGGCGAAGCGCCGCAGGAGCTCGGAGGTGTCGCTGGCGATCTCAGTGGCGGCGCGCTCCTGCTCGCGGCGGCGGGCGCGCAGCCTGCCGGCCCGCTCGTCGAGCACCGGGTCGCCGGTGTGGTAGTCCATCTCCAGGTCCAGGGCCGCTTCCGCGCTGCGGGGAAGATCCTCGACCATGCCGATGACCTCGCGGACGTTACGGTCGAGGGCCCGCAGGGTCTTTGCCCAGGTATGCGTGCCGGGCAGCGCGGGTACGTCGGCCATCCACCCGTCGCCGTCACGGGTCACCACGACGTGATACTTCATCGTCCCTTCAGCCATCCCTCCCGGACACCGGCTCCAGGTCGCGCTCGATCGCTCGCAAGGTGCCGGGCCGTACGTCGCCGGCGTGCTGGGCGACGGTGGTGCGGGCAGTTACCTCGGTGCCATCGGCCAGGGTTGCCCGGGCCTCGTACTGGCGGTGGGAGCCGCGTTGGCGCAGCAGGATCCCCCCATTGCGCTCGATGAGCCTGATGACCTCCCTGGCTGTCATCAGTATATTTTAGCGACTAACCATTTCAAGTGTTTAGCCCTAAACATCACGGCCCGCACCACCCCAATCGGACGTGAGCTTCTGCTGCGGCCGCCGCTGCTCTGGCCACCCGGATGCCGGGGCGGGCACGGGCCTGAGGCGGCTCCCGCGGGCTACCCATCCGTCAGTCGGTGAGGGCCTTGTGCAGGGCCTCGGCGAAGGCGTCCGGCACGTCCGTCTGGCCGTATTCGCCGCCGAGGAATCCGCGTGGTTACCGAGGCGGCGACCTCGAGGTAGATGCTGCATCATGGACAGGCGTGAGGATCGTGTCCGTATCTAGTCCGTGTCCTCTGATGGGGTGGCGTCGGCGAGATCAGCTGGGTAGGTCACCTGTACCTCTGTGATCGTGGCCGGGAAGTCACGCTGGTTGTTGGTGATAAACCGGCCGGCGCCCATGCCGACGGCAGTGGCCAGATGGGTGGCGTTCGTGGCCTCGAGCCGGTACCTGCTGGACAGGGCGGTGGCGAGCTCGGCAGTTGCCCGGTCTACCGGACGCAGATCCAGCCTGGCCAAAAGCCCTGCGAGGATGCGGATCTCGTCGGTGGCACCATCGCGCAGCGGCTTTCCGAGTACCTCCGTCAGCAGCAGGACCGAGCCGATGCCCGCCATTGCCGCAGGGGCGGCGGACAGGAACAGGGCCGCGACCCGCCGACCCAGCGGGTGACCGGGCACGGCGGCATAGATGAGCACGTCGGCGTCGAAGGCGTCCATTACCGGGCGTCTCGCCCGGCCCTGATCTCCCCGATAAGCTCCTCGGCGCGCTGCGCGGTCAGCCCGGCTCCCTCCGGCAGAGGAGCGGCCGCCGCCTGGGTGAGCAGCTCATGGATCCGCTGAGCGTCGTCCAGCACGGCGCTTGCGCGGCGGCTGCGCAGCGCGTCGGGCCGGACAAGGACAGCCACCGGCCGGCCATGCCGGGTTATCGTGACTTCCTCACCCTCCTCGACGCGAGACAGCAGCTCGGGGAGCGCAGCCCTGGCCTCAGAGACGGTCATCGATGCCATGACCAGAATTGTACTTCTATGTACATAGGAGGCCAATCTCTAGGCGAGGCCTTCGCGGCGTTGGCTCAGCAATGTCGGGCGAGACCGTTGATTACCGGAGCAAGAACCACGGATCGTTCGGGAAAGAATCTCACGTGTACCGGACGGGCAGTTCGTGCTACGGCCCGAGCCTGTGCCGGAGCGGGGCCGAAGAAACCAGCTGAGGCTGCCGCTCAGCGCTTCTTGTCTATGCCGCAGTAGCCGAGGAGGCCCGCCGGTGGTGGTGTCGATCTGTAGAGCCGGGCCATCTCCGCGGTCGTCACTGGGCCCGGCAGACCGCATGACCAGGCTGGTCTGAAACCATGGCCACACGTTGCCGCGCCCGCTCTTGCCGCTATCTCGCTACAATGCCCGCCAGGGGCTGTCGGCGCAGCAGTGGCCACACACGGCCCGGCGCGCGTCCTCGATGATGCCGGCCAGGGTGCGTGGCACTGCGCCGTGCGCCTGGTCTACGGTGTCTTGCATGGTCTCGTCCTCCGGTTTGGCGGGGGATGGGATCTAGGCCCCGCCGGGCGCACTCACGCCTCGGCGGGGCCGCTGTCGTAACGGGCTCAGGTGAAGTCGCACGGCCGGTGACGGCGGCGTGCCGTCGCCTCACCAAACGGGGTCCTCGGCAGGCCGGGCTATCGGCCGGGGCCGACGGGCGGGATGATGAGGTGAGGAGATGAGTAATGCGAGTACTGATGATCGCGCCCCCGGGCGCGGGCAAGGGGACTCAGGGCGCGCTGATCGCCGCGCACTTCGACATCCCGCACATCGCGACCGGTGAACTGCTGCGCGATCACGTCGCGCGGCGGACCGCGCTCGGCCAGGCCGTCCAGGCGTATCTGGACCGCGGCGAACTGGTGCCCAACCAGGTCGTCCTGGACATGGTGCGGGAGTCGATGGTCGCCGCGAAGGCGGCCGGCGGCGGCTATGTCCTCGACGGAATCCCCCGGAACATGCACCAGGCCCGGGCGACCTACCTGATCGCCCGCGAACTCGAGATGACCGCGGATGTGGCACTGCACCTGCAGGCCAGCGACGCCGAACTCATGCGCCGGCTGCTCGCGCGAGCCGCGCTGGAGCATCGCTCCGACGACACGCCGGACATCATTGCCCAGCGCCTGGCCCTCTACTATAAAGTGACATCCCCCATCATCTCGTGGTACCGCGACCGCGGAATCCTGGTCTCGGTGGATGCGATGCGCTCCGCGCAGCAGGTCGGCCGCGAGATCCTGGCCGCCCTGGAAGCGATGCGCCCGTTCCTGGACCAGGTGCCCGCGCTGGCACGGCACTCCGTTGACCTCACCGGCCTGGGGGACGCCTTCGGCGCCACCGACCCCACCGTCGGCACATCCGGCTGAGCCCTCCTGCGCCCAGGCTGTGATCCCGGTATGGCCCGGCCGCACGCACCGCTGGCTGTCCGTGCGCTGCGGCCTGCTCAGCGCAGTCGGCGCAGGAAGGGATCCCTGGGCTCTGCCGGGCTGATCCGTACCCGCACGTCCACACAGTAGACGCCGTCCTGCCGGACGACGACTGGATCGAGATTCAGCTCGCTGATCTCAGGAAGATCATCAGTAAGCCGGGAGACCCGCAGCAGCGCATCCGCGAGCGCGGCGGTGTCCACCGGCGGCACGCCCCCGTCGCCGAACATCAGTGGCGCGGCGCGCACCGCGTGGATCATCTCGTCGGCATCGGCGTCGGTCAGCGGGGTCAGCCGGGTCACGTGATCGCTGTGCACCTCGGTGGTCACCTCGCCGGACCCGAACACCACCAGCGGCCCGAACACGGGCTCCTGCACCACGCCGATCATCACCTCGACGCCGCCGGCCAGCATCGGCTGGACAAGCACCCGCTGCAGCCGCGGCCCGAACTCGGCCGCCAGCGCGCGGTAGCCCTTGGCCACTTCCTGCGGGGTGCGCAGATCGACCTTGACGCCCCCGGCGTCGGTCCTGTGCACCAGCCCCTCGGCCTCGGCCTTGAGCACGACGCGGCCGCCGAGCTGCTCGGCGGCCGCGGCCGCTTCCTGCTCGCTGGCCGCTGACCTGGTGGCAGTCAGCCGGATGCCATAGCAAGACACCAGCTCAGCGGCCCTGGCTCCGGGCAGCCAGCCGCCGGCCGGCGAGCCGGCCAGGAAACCGGTGACCAGGGCGCGCGCGTCCGCCGTGCGCAGTCCGCTCAGCTCGGGGACCTTGCCGCGCAGCCGCCCGCGCCAGGCCTGATAGCGGGCCGCGTGGCCGAGCGCACGGGCTGCGCTCTCCGGGTCTGCGTAGGCGGGCACTCCGGTGACGGCAGCCGCAGCCTCGTCGATGATAGCCGCAGCCTCTTCCTCGACAGCTGCCGCTGCCGGGCCGGCGGCCGCGGGACCGGTGCCCGCACGGCGGCCGGCCAGCGGCCCCGGCACGGGCAGGCGCTTGAGCCGCTGCACGGACTCGGCCCGGTCAAGCAGGGCGACAGCCAGCGGCTTGCTGATGACCGCCCCGGCCACCGCGGCCCTCAGGTCGGAGAAAGCCGTGGGCACCGCCACCGCGAGCACCGCGTCAACGCCGTCGTCGGCGGCTACTTCCTCCAGGCAGGCGCGGAAGGTATCGGTCGTCACCAGCGGGCCGGTGTCCACCGGCCCGCTGACCTCAGCACCCGGGGGCAGCAGCCTGTGCAGCGCGCGCCGCGTGGCCGCGCCGAGCTGCACGACCTGCAGGCCGTGGTCGGCGCACGCGTCGGCGGCCAGCACGCCCGCGCCGCCCGCATTGGACATGATCGCGATCCGGTTGCCCGCCGGCAGCGGCTGGCAGGCCAGCAGCGCAGCGGTATCGACAAGCTCGCCCAGACTCGTCGTGGCGATGACGCCCGCCTGGCCGAACAGGGCCTCCTGGGTTGCCAGTGGCGTAGCGGCCGCCGCGTGGTGCGAGGCCGCCGCGCGCTGGCCCGCCGGGGACCGGCCGCCGATGACGGTCAGCACCGGCATCCGCTGCGCGACCCGGCGGGCCGTGCCGGCGAACTTGCGCGGGTTGCCGAAAGACTCCACGTACAGGACCGCTATCCGGGTCACCTCATCCTGCGCCCACCAGGTCAGCAGGTCGTCGATGGACACGTCGTACTTGTCGCCGACCGACGCGAACGAGGACACGCCGATACCGAGCCTGGACATCTGCTCGAGCAGCGCGATCCCCATCCCGCCGGACTGCACGACCACGCCCGCGACGCCGGGCAGCGGGTGATTAGCGGCCATCGACGCATCCAGGCCGATCCAGGGCACGATGATGCCGAAGCAGTTCGGCCCGACCAGCCGCATGCCGTACTGGCGGCAGATGGCCAGCAGGTCACCGCCTGCCGCACCCAGGCCGGAAGTCATCACCGTAAGGGCCCGGACCCCGTGGCGACCGCATTGCACCGCCACCTCGGGCACCGCGGACGGCGGCACCGCGATCACCGCCAGGTCCACCTGCCCGGGCAGGTCATCGACGGATGCCACGCAGGGCACTCCCTCCATGGTCCGGGCATGCGGATTCACCGCATAGACCGGCCCGGTGAAGCCGCCCGTCACGATGTTACGCAGGATGGCCCGGCCGGCGGTGCCGCGGCGTCGGCTCGGCCCCACCACGGCGACCGACCGCGGCTGCAGCAGCGGGCGCAGGCTCGCTACATTCGCCCGGCTTTCCCTGCTGGCCACGGCCTCCAGGTAACTGCCCAGCCGGTAAGCATCTTCGCCGCTGGGCAGGGGAAAGGTCAGCTCGACCACGCCGTCGGATATCCGCCGCTTCGCGGGCAGGCCGGCGTCCGCGAACACCCGGAGCATCGCCGAGTTCTCCGCCAGCGTCTCCGCGGTGAACGCCCGCAGGCCGCGCTGCCGCGCCTGCCAGACCAGGTGCTCGAGCAGCAGGCTGGCGATACCGCGGCCTTGCATATCATCGGGGACGGCGAACGCAACCTCCGCGAGGCCGGGCTTCCCGGCAGGCTCGTAGGCGGCTACGCCGGCCAGCCGACCGTCCTGCCAGGCCAGCAGCGCCGCATGATCGGAATCCGGCTCGCGGCAAACCCGCCTGGCTTCCTGCTCGGCCGCGCCGGGGCTCATACTGAAAAACCGCAGGTACATATTGTCCGGTGACATGGCAGCATGCATCGCGCGCACCGCCTCACCGTCCTGCGTCCCGGCCGGCCTGACCTCCACCGTGCTGCCGTCCGTCAGCAGCGCATATGTGGCCGCCACTGGCGTGCTCACCGGCCGACCCCTTCGGCTGGCGGTACGACAACGACAGCGCACCGTGGATACTCGCAGCAGTAGCTGCTCACCGATCTGCGCACCAGGTGCTTCACGGGCTGGCCGCGCTCCTTCCCACGACGAGAATGCCGCCCTCTGCCGCCGCGATCTCCGTCAGCATCAGACCGCGATCACCCTCGGGTGTTTCGATAGTAACGGCGATATCCCGGCCCGCCCGTCTCGGACGGCAGGCCGGTGCCGGGCCACAGCGCCGCCGGATCCTCGTGCAGGCTGATCGTCAGCGCCCAGATCGGCGCTGCGCTTGGTCATGCGGTCTGCTGGTCGCGACGGCAGAGAAGGAGGCCGCCGAGGACGGCTCCTAGGATCCCGAGGCCGGTGATGACCGCCATGCTCGACCAGTCGGGACTGGCGGCAGGGGCGGGAACCATGTGGAAAAAGACCGATGTGTCCAGTAGCCAGTGGCTGGTGTGAACCACGCCGCCCGCGAACTCGACGAGAAACGACCAGGCCAGGTATCCGTAGACAACTGCCGAGGTTAGCCGCGGCCACACGCCGAGCACCAGCGCGCCGAGGCCGAGGAGAAACAGCCCCGGAAGAACCGGGCCACCTGCTCGCGGCGCCGCGCCGTACGACCGCACAGTGATCCTGCGGTGCACGAGAAAGCTCCTGACTGTCCTGGGCCCGGCGGTCGCCGAGCCGGTGCCTGCGCCGGATCCCGGGGACTGGTACGCGAACCTGCTGCGGTTCGACCGGCGCACGTGCCTGCTGCTGACCCACTCGGCCACGCTGTTCACGATCTTCGCCCGGAAGAAACCGCCGCCCTGGCGGACCTGGCAGCCGACGGCGGCACCTTCGTCAGCACGACCACCCCCGGACCCGACGATGCCGCTGTGCGCTCGGGCTGCCGGAGCCGGCAGACGGAGACCTGTTCTTCGATATCGAGGTGGCAGGTTACTGCTCGGAGGAGTGATATCGGCGGCCGCTTAGCCATTGTCTCCTGGAAGGACTCCCCGGTCGGCTTCGGCGCGGCAGGAGGCGAGGAACTGGAACATGCCCGTCCCTTCCCGGGTCCTGAAGAATTCGACCATGCTGCTGTTGAATTCCTGGCGGCGTGCAGCGGGGACGCTGATCGCGTCGATTCCCTGCGACATGAGATGCCCGTTCATCATGTACCGGGCGGTGCGCTTGTTCCCGTCGAAGTAGAACTGCTGCAGGGCGGCGAACAGGAAATACGCGATGGCCTGCTCGAAGACGTCACTAAGATCGGCGTGGATGAACTCAAGGCCGCGAGCGTAGATGCGGCGCAGGTTCTCACCGCCCGCTTCGGTCTGCGGCGGCATGTAGCGGCCATGCGCGCCGAGCCCGACCCCAGGCGTCAGCAGCTCTTTCCCCTCCCCCCTGAAGTGTCCCGACTCCAGAGCCTCATCCCGTGCAATGAGGTACTGCAGGCGGTCAGAGATCTCCTTGTCCAGCCGGAACTCTCTCGCCGTGACCAGCCGAAGAAGCTCGTTCGCGGCCTCGGCAAGGTTCAGCACCTGCTGCTCGTCGCTGATCTTCCGGCCGCCCACCGTGATCCCGTCCAGCAGCGTCTGCACCTCCGGGTAGGTAAACGGATTGCCTTCCAGGACCGCAGCGTCCCATACATATTCCGGGAGGGAACGGCGGAAGCGCCATACAGCGCGCTCCACCGAGAAGCGGGGGACGTCGTGCGGGACGGCCGATTGGTCCCATGTGTACCCTAGGGCCTGAGTCATGGACCGGCTGGCCGACACTGTTCCTCCTTACGGTCCTCCAGTTCCTCCGTACGGTCCTCCAGTGTCGCATGTTAAATCCCGCGTACAACCTCGCCGCACCGCGTTCCTAGCGCCTTGGCTCGGGCCACAGACCTGGTCGGCTGGCGTTGATGGCCAGCCTGACCTCCGGCGATTTGCACCAGCGACTGTCGGGAGCCGCGGTCGGGGCCGAGCTGGCTGATCAAGGTCTCGCGCGGGGATGGTGGGAGGCGAGAACGCCGTTCGGTAGGCGCTGGTAGACGCGCGCCGCGTTCTTGGCCATCTTTGCCTCGATCTCGTCCTGTGATGACCGGATATCCACGTCCCCTCCCCTGAGCACGACAGGCCTGACCGGGGCAAGCACCTCGGTTCGTTCGGTGAAAAAGAACTTCAATTGTCTCGGACCGGCAGTGGTCCTACGGCTAGCCGGCGAGGACTGTGCGCAGGGTGGCGGCGAAGGCGTCCGGCTCGCCTGTCTGGCCGTATTCGCCTTGTGCATGACGGTCCGGGCGGCTGAGGCCCGGGCGAGCTCCGCTGGCCATCATCGTCGCGGCCGCGCGGCCCGTCCCCTGACTAGCGTCCGGGCGACGGTGGAGGACACGCTCACGCTCCGGCTCGCGCTGATTACGGCGGCTCCGATCGCGGGCCGCTCGCGAACTGCCTCCCCCGTGAGGACGCCGGGCTGCCCGTTCATGCGGCCGGCGCCTGAGCGAAGTAACTGACGAGCGTCAGCTGAGTGGCGCACGGCGGAGGCGGGCGTTGGCGCGGTCCAGGTCGAAGGCTGCGGGGGTGAAGTCGGACGGGTCGTCAATGCCTAGCCAGTCGAGCAACTCCGCATG
This sequence comes from uncultured Actinomycetes bacterium, assembly GCA_963739615.1. Taxonomy (GTDB): domain Bacteria; phylum Actinomycetota; class Actinomycetes; order Streptosporangiales; family Streptosporangiaceae; genus Palsa-504. Next base: position 54,093 of record CAVUBD010000039.1, on the reverse strand, counting down.
CTCGTCGTGGGCAGGATCGATGATCGCTTCCTTCAGGCCGGCGTAGCCCCAGGCACCGCCGCAGTCCTCAGGCGGGCAGGCACCCTTACCCGCCAGGCAGGCAGGGACGACCGCCCCTGGGTCGGGCGGAAGCACCTTCTCCAGCTTGATGTCGTGTTCCCAGTCGTCGCCGAAGTCGTAGGTGTAGGTGAACCGGTCCCCCGGCTCGGACAGCACCTCGTCCAGTTCGATCGCGTCTTCGTCCTCGAAGCCAAGCTCACCATCCGGCACGCCGTACTCGACAATGCCGTCGCTGAACACGTGCAGGTGCCCGCCGCCCCAGCCCATCGCGCGCGCAATCACCTCGTGCAGTTCGCCCAGCGTCATCGTGGCGGGGACAAGCACCCGGCGCCAGACCGGTGGCTTAGACACGCCGCGCAGCGCCACCTTCAGCTGGAGCAGCGCGCCGTCCTCGACCGTGCTCTCATAGCCGCCTGTGCCTCGCTCGCCGTAAGGCAGCATGCGCACCAGGGGTGCCGCCCCGCCCGCCAGGCCGGGCCCGCCAGCCAGCAGTCGCGCAACGGCAACCGCCCTCGGGTGGCCGCAGTCCCTGATACCCGCGAGCAGCTCAGCGGTGGCACCGCCGGAGACGGCCTGCATCGCCGCGGCGAGGACCAGCGCTTCCAGGCCATCAGGAAGCTCGCCGACGGACTGCGTGATCGTGTCCACCAGCAGCCACGCCTCATCACGGTCGTCCGCCTCGACGGGTTCGCCCTGGGACGCGAGCCACTGCCGCGCGTAGGCACCGAACCCAGGGCGTTTCGCGGCCTCGCGCCAGGCCGGAAGCGCTTGCGCGCCCTGCTGCCTGGCGATCTCCAAGGCGACGAACCGGAGCATCGGGCCTTCGAACGCCTCGGAGAACGCGAGCAGTTCGCTGACCGCGCCGTCTGACGTCCGCGCTGCCAGCCACCGGCCTGCCGCCGCGAGCGCCACTTGCGGCGGCAGCCAGGCGACAGACTCGACCATGCCGCCGACGGGCTGGTCCGGGTCAGGGGTGATCGTGTGCAGTATTGACTCAGCGAGCAGCACGCCGAGCGGTGTGAGCGTTACGGTCCCGCCCGGCGTCCGGCCGGGTCCTTGCACCGCCGCCCCGAAATCGACCAGGTCGCGAACGGTGTCGTCGGCATGCTCCGCCAAGTCGAGCGCTCGCGTGTCGAACGCGTCAGCGATGCCGGGCAGGCCTGGCAACGGCGCACGGTGCCGCTGGCTGCATTCCGGGCACACATAGGATCCGAGGTCATCAAAAACGCCGGGGGCCGGGCCAGCGGCGGTGCCGGCGGCCACCGCCGCCGCGAGATCTGCCAGTTCGACAGGGGCCGCCGCCTCGCGCAGCGTGTGCAGCACGGTCAGGCACTCCCCGCAGGGGTCGCCGGGGAACCCGAGTGGCGTGCCCGCACCGCGCAGCCAGGCGATCGCCGCCCGCTCCGTGAGTTCCGGGCGGAGTGCGACGGTCCCGCCGGCAGCCCGTGCGAGGTCTGCCACATCGGGCGCGGCGCTCGCCCTGTTCGCGGTCACCAAGACTAGATCAGCGGCCACCGCAGCGTCCCATGCCCGGGCGAGCTCGAACACGTCCTTAGCACTGCGCAGCTTGCCGACCGGGAGCGCGATGCCGAGAGCCTGACACGCCTGCACCGCGACCGCCGGGCGGAGCACGCTAGTGCTGGTGAGCTCACGGCTGTCGCCAACCCACTCGGCGAGCCGGATGGCGAGGGTGAACGGAGGGCAGGCCAGCGCCGTCCTGGCCAGTTCCGCACGCGTTAGGGCATCAGTCACGGTTGCCAGTGTTCCGCAACTTTCCGCCACGCGCGCGGTCATCGCCACACCGACGCGGTTGCGTTGCTACGCAATGCTTTGGCCTGGCGCAGAGCCGTCCCGCCAGCGGTCAGGCGCGCGCCTCGGCCAGCGGGGTATCCCTGCGCTCCGCGGACGGCGTGGGCCCTTACCTCACGCTGCTCAAGGTGCCGGATGGGAAGACGGTCAAGAACCGGATGCACATCGACATTGCACCGCGGCAGGGCGAGGACCTGACCGAAGCGATGCGCCGGCTGTGCTAGGCCGGCGCGGTCCCGGCCGATGTCGGTCAGGGCGATGCTCACTGGGTGGTGCTCAAGGATCCCGAAGGCAGCGAGTTCTGCGTCCTGACACCCCGATGACGCCCGCGGAGCAGCATCAGGCACGGCAGATGGTACCATGGTGGCATGCTTCTGGTAGAAGGGTAGATCATGAGCCTTAACATCAAGAACGCCGAGACCCACCAGCTAGTCCAGGAACTCGCTGAGCTGACTGGTGAGACGCAGACAATGGCGGTGACCATCGCAGTTCGTGAGCGCCTCGAGCGGGTGCGGCATCTGCACGAGGCCGGGCTGGCTGACCGGCTGCTGGCCATCGGCAGGGATACCGCACCTCGGCTTCGCGAACCGTTTCGTACCGCAGATCACGGTGACCTGCTCTACGACGAGCGAGGGCTCCCCGGGTGATCATCGATACGTCCGCCCTCATCGCGATTCTTCGTGCCGAAGATGACGCCAGCGACATGGCTCTGGCCATCGAGAGGGCACCGGCCCGGAGGATCTCCGCCGCCAGCTACCTGGAGACCGCCGTCGTCATCGACGCGAGCCGCGACCCGATCGCCAGCCGCCGCTTCGACGAACTGGCCGGCACCGCCGAACTGCGCGTCGAACCGGTGACACACGACCAGGCTCGTATCGCCCGGGACGCATACCGCGATTTCGGGAAGGGCAGCGGCCACAAGGCCGGCCTGAACTTCGGGGACTGCTTCGCGTACGCCTTGTCGAAGTCCACCGGAGAAGCACTGCTGTTCAAGGGAAACGACTTCAGCCACACCGACATCACACCCGCATTGCCCGCCGCGCTGGAGGGTAATTCTGGTTGATTCAGATGTCGTGGGGTTCCGCACGTCGCGGCGGCGGATGACCAGGACCGCCTCTGCCCTGGTGTCCTCACGCAGGGTCAGGCTGAGCAGTTCACCCCGCCCGTTCGGCATGTTCTAGCTGCGGCGGGTCGTGGTGACGGCGGTCAGGTTGGGCGCTGGGCAGGCTTTACCCGGTGCTGACCTCGCTGCTGACGACGTCGGGACAATGGCGTCTTCCGGCGCGACATCTCCCGGCGCGGCCGGGCGCCCGCTGACCGACTTCGAGCAGGTGCTGCTCGGCGTCATCGCGAGCGAGCCGCGGTCCGGGTACGGGCTGAAGAAGGTGTTCAGCTCCTCCCCAGCGAGCGTGTACCAGCCGAGCCCGGGCGCACTGTACCCGGCGCTGCGGCGGCTGGAGGAGCGGGGGCTGCTGCACGCCGACAAGCAGGTGTCCAGCGGGCGGCGGGCGCTGCGGCTTTACCAGCTGACGGACGCCGGGCTGGTGGTGTTCCTGGAGTGGCTCAGGACGCCAGTCGTTCCGGAGACGGTGGGGGCGGAGCTCGGGCAGCACCTGATGCGGTTCTCGCTGATGGAGGGTTATCTGGAGCGCGCGGAAGTGATCGCGTTTCTCGCGGACTTGGGGGGCGCCCTGGACGGGTTCGTTCGGGGGATGGAACAGTTCGTGGCGTTGCGGCAGGGGGTGCTGCGGGAGCACGCGCTGCTAGCGGTGGAGCACGGGATCGTCATTCACCGGGCGAGCTTGGAGTGGGTCCGTTCGGCGATGGCGGCGCTCGGTGAGTCGTCGCCTGTGCCTTAATGGGTGGCGTAGAAGCTGGCGACGGAACAGCTTTGAGTACCCCAGCAGCAACAGCCCCGGCCCGGCCGGCGACGACATCGACGATGCCATCGCCGTCGCCACCCGAGCCCGCGAGGCAGCCACGACGATCCTCGACCAGAATGTGCTCCCGGCGCCTCGGGGTCTGACGGTCACGCGACCCGGAGCCAGGACCACCATGCCGCCAAGGACGAAATGGCAGTTGGCGGGGATCCTCAGGGTTTGCGCGATGGCGCAGTAGCCGACCAGGCCACCAGTGGCGGGGTCGATCTGGCTGGACAGGCCCCACTGGCTGACGGGGACCATGCCGGGAGGGGACCAGGTCGAGGCCGTCGAAGAAGCGGGCGACCCGGCGGGCTGGATGACGACCTCTTCATCGCGCTGACCCACGAGGGCGGCGTGCGGTCCCACCTGTGGCCAGGAAGCCTGGCTGCGAAGCGGGGCGTCACCTGCCTCGGCCGGCCAGCGGTGGGGGGCGGAGCCACCCGAGCGGTGGGGACAGCTGCTCCGCGGCGATACCGCAGAACCCGTGCCCTCCGCACGCGGGGCCTGGGACCTGTTCTACCCCGCCTTCGCCGCCGCCATCCGCGGCACCCAACCGGTGCCGGTAGACCCCTGGGACGCCGTCGCGACCGCCGCCGTGCTGGACGCCACCCGGACCAGCGCACGCACCGCCAGGCAGTACGCCCGGCGCGGACCACCTAACCTCGGTGCGCGACCTTCCCGCAGCGTGGTCAGGGCTCGCGACGTTGCCCGATGACGAAGTATGAGACGGGCACGACTCCGGCGGAGCTGACCAGTGCCACGGCTGCCGCCCACATCCACTTCCGGCCCCGGATCTGGTTTGCTGGCCGGCGCTGAATGTCGATGAGCGCCGCAACCCTGAGGGCACCGTCGGCAACCGCCGCACTGATCAGCAGCATGCGAGTGCGCTTGCTGAGATTACTCCACCGTCGTCTGGCGGCCGAGACATGCTCGTCCTCTTCTTTGCGCAGCTCGGATAGCTGCGCGGCTATCTGCAGTTCGTCCTCTTCGTCTTGCCGTCGCACTTCGGCAGGCAGGTCGTCCTCGTTAGTCATGGCATGTCCCTTTCACCCTGGCCACCCACGCTGGTGGTCCTGACCAGGCAGACATAGTAAATACCCGGCTATCTCGGCCTAAGCGGCCTTGGTCCTGTCGCTGGTGACCTTAGCCCTTGCGTGCGCGCGGTCACTCCCGGGTGGATCGGGGTGCCGCCATCTCCAGGGATCGTCGATATTTTGGTGGATGCCCGTTACAGGGCTGGGCGCAGCCGGGTACGGATGTCCTCCCTACGCGCCGGGGAGGACGTCGATGTCGAATTCTTTGCCCTCGGGGTCGGCCATGCACCGCCACCGGAAACCCTCGAGCTCGCAGGTGTTTCCCGGTTCGAGCCAGCGGCCGCCGAGCTTCTCTATCTCCGCCGTCGACTGGTCGAGGTCCTCCACCACCAGGTCGAGGTGCACCCGGTTCTTGCCCAGCTTGGCGTCGGCCACCCGCTGGAACCCGACCGTGAGGCCGTCCTCCGTCGGCGACAGGACGAGGAACTCTCCGTCGCCGATCTCCGTGTCCACGGTTACGGCGAGCAAGCCGCACCTCCGGGTGGTACGCCCGGCAGGACTGGAGCGGCGTGCCGGTCAGCGCGCTGCTGCGTGGCACCGGGCCGGCGCGGGTACTGGTGGGTGAAGTGGGTCGACCGTATCGAACTCCAGACGACACCATGGTGGTGGCAGCCGCCGTTCCCGGTGACGTGACCCATGGACGTCAGAGCGCGGCAGCGTAGGCCTCGCCCAGGCGTTCCACGACGCTGGGACCGTCCCGTTCCGGCGCCGGCTCGCCGAGATGGATGGTCCGCAGCTCGGCCATGAACTCGCGCCACAGCTCCGGGCCGCCGGCGGCCAGCAGTTCGGCCCGCACCCGGAGCCGCTTCGTGGTCGGGCGGTGGTGCCTACCAGTTGCAATTTGGAAGCAGATTGCCAGGAGGCGACGGGGCGTTTCCTGGGGCACGCGCCCGCGGTCGTTCGGCCTCGTGATACGGCCGAGGTGGCGGCGGTGCTGGCCTTGTGCACGGACGCCGGCCTGCCGGTCGTCCCGCAAGGGTGGCCTCGATCTCGGCCTCTTCCAGGGCTTCGGGGGAGGCGTGCCGTTCCACTGCCCGGAGCCGCCGAAGTTCCGCCAGCGGGACGATGGCGGCGGCCTCCCCGCCGAGGTGGATCACCTCGGCGGCTGGGAACGCGCGCGCTTACGACTTGCGGGCCGATGCCGGGTGGTAACGGAGGTAGACGGTGCCGTTGCCGAACCTGCGCTCCTCGGCCAAGGCCAGATGCAGGCGGACCTGGCCCGGCAGGGCCCGGGTGCCGCCGCCCACGACGGCCGGCACGAGGAACAGCTGGTACTCGTCCACCAGCCCGGCCGAGATGGCCTGGGCGGCGAGCCGCGCGCCGCCGACGGTGAGGTCACGGTCGGCCGCTACCTTCAGCTTCCGGACCTGGTCCGGGTCGAAGTCGCGCTCAATGCGGGTTCTGGCGGTCTCCGCGGTCTGGAGCGTGGCAGAGTACACGATCTTGTCGGCGGCCTGCCAGATCTGGGCCAAGTCGAGCGAGACGGCTGGCTGGCCGGCGATCGTGTCCGCGGTTTCCCAGTAGCGCATCGTCTCGTACATCCGCCGCCCGTAGAGATAGGTGCCGACCGGCCGCTCGAGGTCGTTGACGAACGCGTGCACCTCCTCGTCCGGTGCCGCCCACTCGAAGCGCCCGTCCGCGTCGGCGACGTAGCCGTCGAGCGACATGATGGCCGAGTAGATCAGCCGGGCCATGGGGCCTCCTAATAGTCTGGTGTCTCTGTGCAGACTGCGGGGCAACGGGAAAATCAGCGCCTACGGGAGGGCTATGAGACCAGCGCGATCCTGGAAGCCTTTCCTGACCCCGAGGTGGAGGACGTCGACGAGGCCAGGCGGCAACTCGCCGCCGTAGGCTAGTGCGATTCCTCCATGACGAAAGCGACGTCACAATACGAGTATCCAAAGATAGCCTGAGCGACTCGTCTAAATGGGCCTGAGCCTCAGCCCAATTAGTCGACGAGGCGTCAGTTGATGTCGAACTCGTTGCCCTCGGGGTCCTTCATCCCCACCGCGTACCAATCGAGGCCGTCCTCGCTCATGGCTCCGCTGATTGTGGCCCCGAGATCCGCCAGCCGCTTGGCCTCGGCGTCGACTCGCTGCATGCGGGTGGCGAGTCGGAGCGAACGGCCGCCGCTGACGTGGATGTCGAGGTGGAGGCGGTTCTTGACCACCTTGGCGTCCGGCTCCACACGGAACCAGATGCGGGGGCCGTCACCGCGGGGATCGATGATGCTGTCCGCGCCGATTCCCAGCTCACTGTCGGGAAGCCCGATGTCGCGCCGCCAGTCGTCCCAGGTAGCGAACCCTTCCGGGGGCGGCTCGAGCACGTATCCCAGGGCAGCCGCCCAGAAGCGGGCCAGCAGCTCGGGGTCCTTGCAGTCGACGACGAGCTGGAATCGGACAGGCATCGCGCTCCCATCGGCTCAGCAGCGGCCCGAGCGCTGGCAAGTATGCCACGAGCAACACTCATGAATCAGCTCCGCGGCGTGGGCTGGGTTGGCGCCGGGGAGCACGGGACCGCGGGACGGGGCGGCCGGGCACCGGTTGACCTTGTTGCGCCTCGACGAGCTGGCCGGCTTCCCCGCGGACGACCTCCGGGTCGAGGCGACGGCCCGGGCCATCGTCGCGGCCATCCCGGAGCAGGCCCGGCAAGCGATCCGGTTCCCCGGCGGCGACCTCGAGGAAACGGGATTCGGCGCGCCATCGACCTGATGAAGGAGACCACATCATGACTTCGGAGATCACCACGCCCGCCGCGAACGCCGAACTGGTAGATGACGTCATGCTGGTCCTGACCGAGGCGGCCGCCGAGGTCGTCAAGTCCGTCACCTAACGGTTCTGGGTCAGCGCGGACGTGGCAGGGCTTTCAGTCGGTCAGGCGCAGCCAGCGGAACCCGTAACCGCCGAGCACGATCTCTTGGCCGGGGCGGTACGGGGGCTCGGTGTCGCCGAGGACCTGACGTACCTGGTTTGCTTGTATCGGTTCGTCCAGGTCGTGCGGTAGGCGGATCGCCGCGGGCTCGGCGGACGGATTGTGCAGCGTGACCACGCGGCCATCGCGCCAGCTGGCCTCGATGGCCAACACGCGAGGGTCGCTGACATCGAGCGTGCGCCACTGGCCCCAGCCGAGTTCCGGGGACTCGCGGCGCACGCGGATGGCGTGGGCCACCCAGGAGTACAGCGAGCCGGGCTCGTGGCGCTGGTCGGCCACGTTGACCGCGCGGTATCCGCCGGGACCGTCCGCGCGGGCCGGCCGGTACAGCTTGCTGGCGGTGGAGAAACCGCCGGCGTGTCATCATGACCGTCAACGCAGTCAGCGCCAGCAGCGGCAGCCGGGCACGTGGATGAGGTGCGGGTGCGGGCGGATGCCGGGAGCCATGCCGAGCTGGCTCCGCTAGTCCACCAGCAGGTCCACGTCGCTGTCGGGCTAACAACCGGGGGCTGCGGGTGGACGGGATCTTCGGGTGGCGGACCGGGACAGCGGTGCGCAGCTTCCAGCGGGCGGTCGCGCTGACGCCCGACGGCGTTGTCGGGGGCTTGACCTGGCGCGCCCTGGTCAGCGGGATGCTCTCGTTCTGACCTGGCGTTACCCGAGGGTGGCCTCGGTGAGGTCGACGTAGATAAGAAGGGCCGACCTCTTCGAACCGGGAGGAGACCGCCGCCGCCGCTCACCCGGCGAAACGCGCCGGCTCCGCGTCCGGCACCGCGGTGCCGCGGGCGTAGACCGCGCGGATCCGGTGCAGTACGCCCGGATCGGTGACCGGGTTGCCGTCCACGGCGAGGATATCGGCCTCGTAGCCGGGCGCGATGCGATGCGCCCCTTGCGGTGCTCAGCCCGCACGCTCCGGCCGCGACCGAGGTGACCGCGCGCAGCGCCTCGGCCGGCTGACGACGGACGGGTGGGGTATTACGACCCTGAGCCGGAGCGGGCCAGCGGGTGGACCGGGAATTCTCTGGACACCGGGCGAGGCGCGGGCCGGGAGGGCTGGGGGCCCTGGGGATGGGTCCGGTGCCGGGCTAGGTGGGGCGGGGTGTGCGATGGCTTTTCCTTGTAGACGAAGGCCCGGCGGAGGTGGGCGTAGGGCTCGCCCGGGCCGGAGAAGTTGCGGCTCATGACGGCCAGTTCGGCGGCACGGTAGGCGGCCAGCGGACGCTGCTTCTCGGCCGCCGCGAGCTGCCGCGCCTTGGCGGTCAGCAGCGCCGGGTAAGCGGGACCGCGGGCCAGTTCCCCGGCCATGGCCGCGACCTGCGCGCGGAAGCCGGCGGCAGCACCGGCGATCACGTGGTCGACGAGGCCGGACCGCAGCGCTGAGCCGGGAGTGACCGGCAGGCAGGCCTGGGTCAGCCGGGCCGCCTCGCCGGCGCCCACGCGGCGGGGCAGGGTGTAGGTCCAGTATTCCGAGCCGTGCAGGCCCATCAGGCGGTAGTGCGGGTTGAGGACCGCGCCGGCCCGGCACCATACCTGATCAGCGGCCAGCGCCAGCATCAGGCCGCCGGCCGCGGCGTTCCCCGCCAGCGCCGCCACGGTGAGCTGACCGGTGTTGGTCAGGATCGCATGCACCAGGTCGTCGATGGCATTGATGTTCCGCCAGGACTCGGCGGCGGGATCGCCGGCGGCCTGGATCACGTTCAGGTGGATCCCGTTGCCGAAGAAGTCCCGGGGCCCGCCGAGCACGATCACCTGCACCGGGCGGGCCTGGCCGGGCAGGGCCCGGGTGCCGCCGCCCACGACGGCCGACACGACGAACAACTGGTATTCGTCCACCAGCCCGGCGGCTGGCCTGGCATCGGGCCGGCAGTGATCAGGCTGGCCGGGCCGTGGCTGGTTTCGGTTTGCGGGCGACGCCGCAGAATTCGTCCACCTCAGGTGGCTGGCCGCCCACCGGGCCGATGCCAGGCCGCCACCGGGAGCACGACACAACGCCGGGTTCGAGCAGGTCAAACCCTTCGAAGAACCGGGCGATCTGCTGCGGGCTGCGCAGCGTCATCGGCGGCGTGCCGACCTGGTTCCAGTGCGCCACCGCTTCCTCCATGGCCGCGCCGCTGACGGCGCTGGTGGAATGGTTGATGGCCAGGAAGCTGCCCGGCACCAGCGCCGCCGTCAGCCGCCTGACGATCTCCTGCGCCTGGCCGGTGTCGGAGATGTGGTGCAAGACGCCCAGCAGCAGCAGGGCCACCGGCCGGGTGAAGTCAAGGGTCCGCGCCGCCCCGGAAAGGATCTTTTCCGGCTCGCGCAGGTCGGCGTCGATGTAGTCGCAGACACCCTCGGAGCTGCTGGTGAGCAGCGCGCGGGCGTGCGACAGCACCAGCGGATCATTGTCGACGTACACGATCCGCGCCCCGGGAGCCGTCCGCTGGGCTACCTGGTGGGTGTTGTCCGCGGTCGGCAGCCCGGTGCCGATGTCGAGGAACTGGCGGATACCCTCCGGGCCGGCCAGGTACCGGACCGCCCGTCCCAGAAACGCCCGGTCCGCCCGGGCCTGGGCCACGATGATCGGCAGCACCGCGGCCACCCTGTCGCCCGCTTCCCGGTCGACGGCGAAGTTGTCCTTGCCGCCCAGCCAGTAGTTCCAGATCCGAGCCGAATGCGACACCGTCGTGTCGAGCCCCGTCCGCGCAGCGGCCGCGTCATCCGCCACCAGACATCACCTCACGTCACGTTTCCAAGCCCGCTACGGCAATGATCCCCGCAGGGAAGCCGGGTGTGGCACCGGCCTTGCCAGCCGACGCCGACCGGGTAAGCTCGCCCAGCCATACCGTAGCGCAGTCACCGCATCCTCACTTCGCTTCGGGCGCTCCGCCTGGACCGCGGTTCCGCGACAGGGATCGCAGCCGGCTGGGATGCGTTCGGGCGCGGCAAGGACCCCGCGGTGCGATAACTGCATGGCGCACTGCGGCTACGAGCCGGGCGCGGTGCTGGCCACGATGGGCTCGCTCAGGGAGAGCATCCTCGTTCCGGTTCGGTTCAGGGCTAGACATGCAACCTGGCGCGGGCGGTGGTCCAGTTGGCCGCTATGGCAGCCCTGGCCGCGGCTAGTGACACCCGGTGGCCGCAGACTGCGCGGTTCAGCGCGTTCTCCACGGTGTCCTTGGGGTTGGGGACATGACCGGCGTCGTACTCGGGCCACAGGTTGGCGACTGAGCGAGGCGAGCCGCCCAGTTCCAGCGGGATCAGGTGATCTTCCTCGTAGTCGTGCAGCCGCCTATCCGCGTAGCGGTACCAGCTGTCGATCTGGGTGATCTTGATCTTCTCGGTGTATGACTCAGGCGGGCGCACCGTGGCGGTCCACCCGGACTTGCAGATGGTAGAGCCGATGTCGGCCTGGGTTACCGCCGGGTTCACGGCGCCGGGCGTGCAGTGCCGGTCGGGCAGTGTCTTAGCGGCGATGTGCCCGTTGATAGCGTGGCAGGTCACGGACGCAGACACTGGGGCGCTGGTTACGGCCACGGCGCCCAGCGCACTCACGGACAGCATGGCTGCGGTGAGCACTGCCGGGATGATCCTCATGTGGTTACCATAGCCGCTGCGCCATCCACCTGGCCGAGGTGCCGTCCGAGTAGGTGTAGGACACCGTGGCTCTCCCAGGGATCTCATCCCCGCCGGGACCGTCAAGGAGCATGTCTCGTCGCGCCTGCTTGATCTTCTCGGTCCCTTCAGCTGCTCGCATACAAGTAAGGATCCCGAATACCGCACGGCCTGGAAGCACGTCGACCGGACATGCACGAACGGCCGAGATGTCGGCGGCATCGGGTCAGAGCATGGCGTCCAGTCATTCGGGGGGCTGCCTTAGCATGGGCGACGCCGCCGGGGGCTGCGAGCCGGAAGGCGATGTAGCTTCCTGGCGTGGTGTCCACTCCGGGCATGTCACTGATCAGTGGCGTCGGCGAGATCGGCGGGGTAGGTCACCTGTATCTCGGTGATCGTGGCCGGGAAGTCGCGCTTGTTGTTGGTGATGAACCGGTAGGCGCCCGTGCCCACCGCAGTGGCCAGATGGGTGGCATCCGCGGCCTTGAGCCGGTACCGGCTGGACAGCGCCGTCGCCAGCTCGGCGGTGGGCCGGTCGACCGGACGCAGGTCCAGCCGGGCGAGCAGCGCGGACTGGATGGAGGACCCGCAGGAGCGGGAGGCGTGGTCCAAGGCGCAGATCATCGCCTGGGCCGCCGGCGCCCTGGATCCCGAGGAGGCCCGCGCCGCCGAGGCGCTGGTGCTAGGGCGGGCCGGGCGGCTGACGCCGGGCGGGCTGCGGGCCGCGCATGGATTACCTCACCAGTACCCCGGAAAGCATCGCGGCGGCTATCGCCGAAGAGATCGCCAGGCCTGTTTCCTACCGGGCGATCGACCCTGGGGCGGTCGGGCGCGTCGCAGCGCGGATCGCAGAAATGCTGTGAGCGGGTTCGGTGGTCACTGGATCCTGCGGTTCTCCCGCGTGCGGCGTCTGGAGGGGCCACGTTCCGCTATCACGCCAGCGCAGCCGCCTTGCGCAGCAATACCGACCGCTCGCGGAGGTTGCGGCATAGCCGGGCGGCGAGTTCCAGCTCAGCCCGTGCCTCGGCGGTCCGGCCGAGCCGGGCGAGCAGCTCGCCGCGCACGCTCGGGAGCAGGTACGACCCCGGGAGGCGGTCGGCGGCGACCAGCTCGTCCACGATAGACAGTGCCTGCTGTGGTCCATTCGCCATCGCGACAGCGACAGCCCGGTTGAGGTCCACGACGGGCGAGGGTGCCACGCGGTTAAGCGCTTCATACAGGAGCACGACACGCTCCCAGTCGGTCTCTTGCACCGAGGGCGCCGACGCGTGACAGGCGGCGATCGCTGCCTGCAGTCCGTACGGTCCGAGGCCGCGGCCGGCCGCCGAGGCCCGGCCGATCGCGGCCAGACCGCGGCGGATCGCCGACCGGTCCCACAGGCGCCGGTCCTGATCCTCCAGGAGCACCGCCTCGCCATCGGGCCCGGTACGTGCGGGGAAGCGCGCGGCTGTGAGCTCGAACAGGGCAAGCATCCCGTACACCTCCGGTTCATCGGGCAGCAAAGCGACCAGCATCCGGGCCAGCCGGATGGCCTCGTACGCGAGATCGGGTCGCAGCAGGCGGTCACCGGTCGTCGCCGTCGAGCCTTCCGTGAAGATCACGTACAGCACGCTCAGGACACCGCCGAGCCGCTCGCGTCGTTGCGCGGACGGCGGCAGCTCGAACGGCACTCCTGCCGCAGCGATCGTCTTTTTCGCCCGCGTGATCCGCGCCTGGACCGTCGGCACGGGCACGAGGAACGCCCGGGCGATCTCCTCGCTAGCCAGGCCGCCGACCGCGCGCAGCGTCAAAGCCACGCGGGCCTCGGGCGAGAGCACCGGATGGCAGGCCACGAACATCAGCGCGAGGATGTCGTCGTCGACCCGGTCGGGGTTCCACGGCAGGCTGTCGGGCCGGTCCCGCGAGGCCACCGCGCCCGAGCTCGCCCCACCCTCGGCGAGCTGGCCGGCGAGCATGGCGTACCGCTTGTCGAGTGCCGACCGGCGGCGGAAACTGTCGATCGCGCGCCGCCGCGCGGTCGCCAGCAGCCAGCCCACCGGGTTCACCGGCGCACCGTCACGCGACCAGGCGACGAGCGCCTCCGCCACCGCCTCCTGCGCGACGTCCTCAGCGAGCTCGAAGTCCCCGGTGTAGCGGGCCAGCGCACCGACGATCCGCGCGGACTCGATCCGCCAGACGGCCTCGACGGCCCGCCGGGCCGGCCAGTGGCCGGCGGGCCGCCGCTGGCCGCGGGCATCAGAGCTGGCCGGTCCGCTCGCGCCACGCCCGCTCCTTGACGATCCACTCGTTGTCCTGCGGGAACTCGTCGATGCCCGGCACGCGGCGGATCTCGCACTTCGTGCCGGCCACCGCCGGGATCCGCTTGGCCCACTCGACCGCCTCCTCCTTCGAGGCCACGTCGATCACGTAGAAGCCGCCGAACAACTCCTTCGTCTCGCCATAGGGACCGTCGGTGACCACCGGCGTCTCGCCGCTGAAGTCGACCACCACGCCCTGGGACGGGTCGTCTAGGCCCTCGGCGGCGACGAGCACGCCAGCCCGGATCAGCTCCTCATTGAAGCGACCCACCGTCTCAAGCATCTGCTCGAAGGGCGTCGCCATCATCTTCGCGAAGGAGTCGTCTGTGCCCCGCATGATCAGCATGTACTTCGCCATTTTCGATCTCCTCTCTACCAGGCCGCCTCTCGACCCTCTCACCCCCAGGTCGAACGGCGCAGGCACGGATCGACACGGCGGGCGCCCGCGGGCCGCCCAGACCCCCACACGAAACGTACAAGACACGGGAAGCTGCCCATCTCAGCCTGGTCCGCAACGCGGAACCGGCTACTGATGACGTGGAGCTGGGCGGGGTGCGCATTCCCGCGGGGAGCTTCGTGGCGGTGTCGCTGGGGGCGGCCAACCGGGATCCGGAGCGGTACGCCAACCCAGATGCCTTCGATGTCGTGCGGGAGGACAGGCAGGCCATCTCGTTCGGCAGCGGCATTCATAAGTGCCTGGGGATGCACCTGGCGAGGATGGAGATGCGGATCCTGCTTAACGCGGTGCTCGACCGGCTGCCGGGGTTGCGGCTCGATCCGGATGCGGAGGACGTGCACATCCACGGGCTGATTTTCCGGTCGCCGCCGAATCTGCCGGTGCGGTTCGACCCCGCCTGAAACTCAGCGGGCAGAATGCTCTATCCGGAGATGCGCTCGACTGCGCCATCCTCCTGGCCGGCGCGCCCGAGCGCGGATTCCGCCCGTTACTGGCCAACCTCGCGGTGCTGTCGGGTGCGTCGATCCGGGTCGACGCCGCTCATCATGGCCTGACCGTCCGGCACGACGACGCTGACCATCACGCGGTTGCGCGGCACGCTCCGGACTTCAGCGAACACAGCATCCACGACGCCGACTGACCTCGCGTCTGCGACGGCGAGGGTCCTCCTGCTCCCGATCTCGCGGTTACGCAGCGGCCGGATCCCGGCGATGTCCATGCGCGCCCCCGTTCTGCGCCCCACCATACGCAGATTCCTGCCGATCATGCAAGTTTGCCTGATCAGCAGGAAAGTGTAGGCTCTGGTCCGTGATCAATCTCCGTGTCCCCGGCCAGCGCACCGGGTTGCGGGAGCGTAAGAAGCTCGCCGTCCGCCGAGCGCTGAGCTCGGCCGCCGTCCGGCTGGCGGTGGAGCGCGGCCTGGAGAACGTCACCATCGAGGACATCACGGCTGAGGCGGATGTGTCGGTGCGGACGTTCGGCAACTATTTCTCCAGCAAGTACGAGGCGATCTGCGCCCTCGGCACCGACCGCGCCCGGCGCATCGGCGCGGA
The DNA here is from genome assembly GCA_963739615.1 of uncultured Actinomycetes bacterium. Lineage (GTDB taxonomy): Bacteria > Actinomycetota > Actinomycetes > Streptosporangiales > Streptosporangiaceae > Palsa-504. The sequence continues at coordinate 38,877 of CAVUBD010000039.1, read as the reverse complement.
GCTGCTGGCCCGCCCGGCTCGCGAGCCGCTGTGGCAGGCGATCGTTAACGCCGTGCTGGCGCACTATGAGGGCGCAGACCAGGCCCCTGACCGGGAGTGGCTGGCCAGCCTCAAGCTCGTCCTGACCGCGCCCGCCATCCGCGGCGAGTACCTGAAGGTCACCGCCGAGATGCAGCAGGCCCTGGCCGAGGCGATCGCCACGAGAACCCGGACCGACCCCGACCAGGACATGTACCCGCAGATCCTGGCCGGCGCCGTCACCGCCACGGCCCAGGTCGCGGTCAGGCGCTGGTTCGCCGCCGACCCGCCCGTCCCGCTCCGGCCGCTGCTCCGCCGCGCCCTCGACCAGCTCGCGACGGCGTGCTCTTGGGGTGCCGACCGGTACCTGACCGAGGAAGAGTTCAAGGCCCTGGTCCGACCCGCGATTTCGGGGCCGAACGGACCCTTGTGCGAGCCCCCGGTAGCCAGGCGTGGAGCGCCCTGATCAGCGGGCCGGGACCCCGCCCCAGACACCCCAGGGCTCCCTGCGCTCCAGCGCGCCGGTCAGGCAGGCCAGCCTGGCGCGGCATCCCCGGCACATCGCCTTCGCCTGCTCCACGTCCTGCGGAGACTCGGCGAAGAACAGCTCCGGATCCTCCGTGCACGGCAGATCCAGGCTCAGCCCCGTGGCGTCCTGTCCGCCGACGGTGGCATCGCGGCACTGCATCGGTGCCATCGCCTCTAGTTCCCCGTTCCCCGCTCGCGGCACCGTGGTCAACGGTGACGGGCCGGCCCTCATCCGGCATCCGGTGCGGCCGGGCCCGCGGCCGGCCGCTGTCTGCGCAGCGACCGGCCCGTTGTTGCCACATCGGGCAAATGCCTTATCTCCGCCGCCCGCGCGGCCTTACCCAGCAAGGCAGCCGGGTCAGCCTCGGGTCTGGAACGGCTCGATGAGCTGCCCGGCCATGAGCAGCAGGGGCGGCGCGGCCGAGTCGTCCTGCTCGACCGGGACCGGCCGGCCGTCCAGGCCGGTGCGCCCTACGCCATCGCGGCGGGAGGGGAACCTCGCGTAGCCGGTCAGGACGTCCCAGATGGTCAGCACCACGCCGAGGTTGACGTCCTGGGTGTCCGGCGCGTGGTGCAGCCGGTGGTAGGCCGGGCTCACGAGCACCCGGCCGAGCAGGCCGAACCTCCAGCGGAGGTTGGCGTGCTGAAGGGTGCCGATGCATACGTAGGCCGTGATGAGCACCGGGACGATCGGACGCGTCGGCATCAGCGCCACGACCGGGATGGTCGCCAGGACGAACCCCGTGGTGTGCATGAGCGGGTGCGCGCGGAACGAGGTCAGGACGCTCAGTTCCTCCTGGCTGTGATGGAGGGCGTGAAAGCGCCAGAGGGCATCGAGCCGGTGATCGGCGTAGTGGGCCAGCCAGTTGGCTCCGTCCATGGCCACGATGGTGACCGGGATGAGCAGCCAGCCGGGCCAGTGTTCGGTCGGCAGCTCGATCCAGTGCGCGTGATCACCGATCAACGCGGCCGCCCCGACGCTGAGCAAGGTCATCAGCGGGATCACGAAGATGGCGTGCAAGGCCAGGTAGCACGCGTCCTGGACGTGACCGCGGGCCAGCGCCTGCCGGGGCTCCGCCGGCCAGATCCGTTCGCAGATGCCGGTCACGACCACCAGCGCGATCAGGAGGGGAGCGGCGAGTTCGGCCCGGCCTGCTGACAGCACGGTTCCGAGCTGACCTTGCCTGAGCAGCCCGGCGACCGCGACCCACAGGAGACCGGCCGTTATCCCGGCCACGACGAGCGAGGAGAGGCACAGCCGTCGCCACCACGCGGGCCGGACTCCTGCCTGCTCGCCGGGTGCTGGCGCTCGCACCTCGATTTGCTGAGCGGTCACCGGGAACCCCTCGACTCGTGTCGCGTCCTCCGCTGAAGAATACGGACCAGCGGCACAACAGGTTCACCAGGCCGCCGACAGATGCGGTCCTGACCGCGAGCGCAGCGTCCGGTGAGGGAACGTGCACCGCGTCGGCTCGGCCGAGCGTGCTTTGTGCATTAATTCACAAGCCGCTTCCGCGGAAACGTGTCTCGCTGGGCTACCGGACTGGACTATCTGTACTTAGCCACGCCCTGTCCAGGCATAACCGGCATCAGGAGAGCGTGTTCAGGTACCGGGACGCTGGTCAGCCGGGCATGCCGTCGGTCCGCTGTGTGGTCCGGCCGAGAAGGCGGTGGAGCATCTCCTCTCACCAGCATCCTGCTCTACGCGATCTCCCGCGAGGCATCCCGCGCGATGGGCTGCACGCAAGTCCTGTCCGAGGACCTCAGCGACGGCCAGGACTACGGCGGCGTCCAGGACTACGGCGGCGTCCAGGTCACCGACCCCTTCCGCTGAGGCGGCTAGAAACTGCTGGCGGCCGCGCTCGGCCGTCACCGCTGCGCACGCCCTGCTGCCGTTCGGGGCTAGCGAGTACTCAACGCCATCCGGTCAGGGATAACCCTGAGGTCCCAGGGAGGTGAACCAGGGTGCGAACCGGGGCTGATCCCGATCGACGGAAGCCGCCGCCGGCGGCAGTCTTGAATCAAGAACGCAACCACCCGGCATCACAGGAGACTGATCACCATGCCCGCCATCATCGCCCTGGTTCTAGCCGCCATCGTGGCCCTGACCATCCTCGGCTTCGCCCTGCACCTCCTGTTCTCCCCATGGCTGCTGGTGGCCGTCGCCATCGTGGCCTGGATCAAGTTCCGGCCAGGCCGCTTCCGTCAGTAGCGGCCGACCTTCGCCTTCCGCACCGAGACCGGCCGCAGCCAGGCCACGTCCGCACGCCGCTGGAGGTCAGGGCCTGGCGGTGAGGTCGTGGGAGCGGCCGGCCTGGAGTCTCGGCCACTGGGAGATGGGGCGCCCGCCCGGCCACTCTGGCACGGGCGGCCAATCGGGCGGGCCGCCGTCCGTGCGCGTGATGGAGCACTGCTGCGTCCTCTTCTTGTTTTCCGCGTGCGCGGTTTCGGCGAGCTGTTTGATCGCGCCGAGTCGCCGGTCCCATTGGGCGGCGAGCCCGGCCATGGCCCGGGCGGCCTGGTCGAGACGGCCGGCTTGTACCTGGTAGAGAACTTCCCGGCCCTGCTTGCGGCGGCTGATCTGGCTGCAGGCGTTCGGCACCCATCAGCCAGTCGACGCCCTGGTCAATGCCGAACGGGCGCTGATCCTCGGCGGCCCGGCCGCGCGTACGCAGCCGACGCGGCACTCGGGACCAGCGCATCCACCGGCGAGTTCACGCTTCCCAACATCCTTGTGCTTACCACCCGCAACGGGCAGATCTCCCGCCTGCGCAACTACGTCAACATCCTGGCAACCGCAGCCGCCATGGGACGCGATATGTAAAAGCGCCACCGGATCCCTGGCCGTTCATGAGAGCAGCCAGTATACCTCCGTCCATTGCTGAGCCGGATCGTCGTCGTGCGGCCCGTAGATCTCCCAGCGGGTGCCACCAGGCCGGTGCCCTTGCGCGGCACACCAGCCGAGAACCGCGTCATGGGCCGCCCCCACGTCCCCGAAGGGGCCACGATGGACGGTCATGGCCGCGGTCCCCGCGGGCAGCGCGGATGCCACCACGCGGCCGGTGAGCGGGCATGGCTGGCCGAGCAGGACGCCGACCTCCACGTTCGGCACGCCGTCGAGGTAGAGCATGATGTTGCGGCATCCCCGGTAGATCCCGCCCGCATGCAGGCAGTCCCAGACCTCGCCAAGAAGCCGCCCCCACAGCGAGGGGAAGTCCTGCCACGTCGTCGTGGCGGCGGGAGGCCACCGGGATGAGCCGTGAGGAGGTCGCGCGGCAGCTGGAGTGGTCGACTTCTACCCTGTTCCGCATCGAGACCGGGCGGAGCCGCCCCCAGCCCGGCAACGTTCGGATCCTTCTTGAGCTGTACGGCGTGACCGGTGCCGAACGAGATGGGCTGATCCAATTGACCAGGGAGGCTCGCCAGCCTGGGTGGTGGCATTCGTTCCGCGACGTGCTGCCGAACCCGTACGAGGTCTATATCGGCCTGGAAGCCGGAGCTGCCTCGATCCGCAACTTCGAGCCATGGTGCCTGTTGGCGAGTTCCCGGTGTGCCGTGTCCCACCGCGCCAGCGCTGTGAACTGCGAGCGGCTGGTCCGGCCAGGTCACATCTGGCGGCGGCCCGGGGTCATGCTGATGAGGTCCGTATCCCCGCCGATGTGACAGGAGAGTGCCCGATGGCACGCATTGAGGGTGTATCAAAGTCCCAGGCCGGCCCGGTCGTCAAGCTCGTGTACCGGTTCGGTCCCCGGGCGATGAAGAAGCTGACCGGCCGCGACCCGCGAACGGGCAGCGGGATCGAGCCGATGGAGATCTGGGCGCACCAGCCCAAGATGATGATCGGCATGGGCCGGTTCAACCAGGCGGTCCGCAAGGGCAAGACCGTCGATCAGCGGACCAAGAACCTGGTCGAGCTGAAGGGCGCGCAGATGATCGGGTGCGAGTTCTGCATCGACCTCGGCTCGCAGATCTGCCGCAACTCCGGCTTCTCCGACGCCGAGCTCCTCGCCATGCCGCGCTACTCCTCCAGCGACCTGTTCACCGATCGCGAGAAGGCGGCGCTCGACTACACGGTCGCGGTGATGCGCACGCCGGTCGAGGTCACCGACGAGCTGTTCGCGCGAGTGCGGTCATACTTCGACGATCGCCAACTGGTGGAGATCACCGCCCTGCTGACGCTGGTGAACCTGGACCGCTTCAACGCCGCGTTCGGGATCGGCTCGGCGGGCTTCAGCGACGGAATGGTGTGCGTCCCGCCAGACCGCCCGGATCCAGCGGCGGTCGTTGGTCAATTACAGGCCCTGAGCCGGACTGCGAACCAACCCTTGACAAGAGACATCCTTATTTAGGTTCATCATGCAAACCTAAATAAGGATGTTGGCCTGGCGGGGTAACGAGTTCCCCCCCCATCTAATGGCGAGCCGCGGACTCGGTCGCAACGATACGCCGACCGGTGACGCTGTCCGAGGCCAGGGAGGCGAGCCAGACAATCGGCGGTGCCATGATCGCGACGGCCAGGCTACTGCCGTCGCCTGGGCTGCCATCGCGCAAGTGCACGCCACGCTCGCACTTGCCGCAGCAGTCAAAGCTGCCGGAATCATGCTCAGCAGGTCGCCTGCGGAGTTGGGAGTCAGGGCTTCCACGCTAGGTCCTGTTGCTCCAGGTCCGCACGCAGCGCGGCCATGGCCCGCGCGGTGTGGCTTTTCACCGCGCCGCGGCTGATGCCCATCGCCCCCGCTACCTCGGCTTCGGAGAAGTCCGCGTAGTACCGCAGCACGATCGCCTCCCGCTGCCGGCCGGGCAGCCTGCGCAGCGCCTCAACCACCGCGGACCGCTCTAGCCGCACCAGCGCGCCGTACTCGGCGCTGGGGTTGTCGGGCGGCGGGTTCGGCAGGTGCTTGTCCACCACGGCCCGGTGCCGCAGCACCGACCGGGACTGGTTCAGTACCGCATGCCGCAGGTAGGCCAGCGCGCTATCCACGTTCCGCAGCCGCTGCCAGCTACGATGCATCGCCACGAACGAGTCCTGCACGACATCTTCCGCGGTGGGGATGTCCCGCACCAGCAGCACCGCCAGGCGTACCAGCGCTCGGTAATGCAACGAATACAGCTCGGTGACCGCCCGGTCCGCGCTTCGCCCGTTGCGTGCCGCGCCAGGCGCCATGAACACGGCGGGCACGATGGCATCACTAGCTACCAAGGTATCGCTCACATTGGCTGGGCGCGCAGTGCGGGGTGTATTTCATGATGCTTACTTCTGAGCGCGCTTCTCGAGTGGAACAGGCAATCTTCGCCTGCCTGCCTCAGCGTTTCCTGAAGATTAACTGAAGGCCGGCTCTTTTCTACTGGCCGGTAACTAGCTTGATAGGTGTGCGGCGTGGAGTGTGCCGGGCCGCTAGAGCTGGACCCCCGATGAAGTCGAGCGCCTGCTTGAAGTCCGCCTGGCGCGGCAGGAGCTCCTGGCCCGGGATGAGCGGCCACGGCTGTGGACCGTGATCGACGAGGCGGTCATCCATCGCGTCGTCGGCGGCGTTGGCGTGATGCGCAGGCAGCTCCGGCACATGGCCGAGTCTGCGCAACAGGGCAGGACCACGATCCAGGTCGTGCCTTATCGTGCGGGCGCACACGCCGGGACGATCGGTGCGTTTGTCATCCTGGACTTCCCTGAGCCCACCGACCCCGCCATGGTGTACGTCGAGACGCTCGCCGGGGACATCTATCTCGAAGAGCGTTCGGATGTGAACCGCTATACCATTGCATTTGACCGGCTGCTGGCCGCCTCGCTGCACCCTGACGACTCCGTGCAGTTGATCGAACAGGTGGCCAGCACCATGACGTAGCGCCAGCACGCACACGTAGAGGAGGTGCGCGGGATGACCGAGATCGACCTATCCCGCGCTGAGTGGCACAAGAGCAGTTATAGCGGCCAGAGCGGCAACTGCGTGGAAGTGGCCCGCAACCTGCCAGGACTAGTGGCGGTAGGCGACTCCAAGGCTTCGGCGTACCACTCGCCTGCTGGAATCGCCCTCAGGAATTGAGTCAGGGCTGCCCGTGAATGATGTCGCGTAGCTGGGCTGGCGTCGGCCAAGGTGGTTTTCTGTGGATCATGCGATGACAGTTGCTGCATAGCAGAGCTAGATCGCGGATGGTCGTGGCACGTTCGCCGGTCTGATGCAGCGGCTCCACGTGGTGGCATTCAATGAAACCCTGGCCCCGATCTCCGTAGGTCTGCCCGAAGTCAAAGCCGCACGCTTCGCATGCAAGCGCATCACAGCGCGCCTGGACGCTGCGGATCTTCTTCTCGCGTAGCGCGGGCTTACGCTCCCGTACTCTGTGCAAGCGCAGCAGGTATCGGCCCTCAAGGAGGCTCTCGTACTCGTCGCCGACAAGCTGCGAGACATTCCCTAGTTCGTCCCGCTCCGCAGCTTGGCGCAGACTCTGCGCATAACGATGCATCTGCTCACGATCGTCGAGAAACTCGTCGAGCACTCTCTTGTCCAGCTTGTTGCCGTTACTTGGGGGTCCCACGTAGTTGGGGTGCACGGTCGCAATGTTGTACGTCTTACGAGCTACACCAGCGGCGTTGCGAAAGCTCGGTAGCCGGCCTTCGAGGGGATGCATCGACATCCGCTGCAGCAGGTCTGACAGCTCTCGAACGCGAGGATCGCCGCGTCGAGCTGACGCCAGCCGTTCTGAGCAACTAGATCACACGCCAGGACGATCTCTTCCCACTCCCAATCAATCCTGTGCGGCCCGTCCGGCATGTCCTGATGGTAAGCGGTTGCGTATGGCAACGCGTTGCGTTTGGCAACAAGTTGTCTCCCAGCATTCCAGCCAGGCCATAGGGCACTTCCCTGGATGAGCAATTGTCAAGCCCTGTTGATCACGTGTTCTTGAACGGCGTTACCCGCGCGGCTGGGCGGACCGCATGGTGATCTTAATTTTGCCGTCGCCGTGCCTGGCCACTTCGGTCATGCCGAGCCGCTGGTAGAGGGCCTGGGCGCGGTGGTTGACGGCGAGCACGTCGAGGACCAGGTCCTGGCCTTTCCGCCTGGCCTCGTCGATGAGTGCGCTGATGAGGCGGGTGCCGATCCCGTGGCCTTGGTGATCGGGGCAGATTTCGATGCGGGACAGGTAGATCTCGCCGGGACGGTGTTCGATGTCGAGCATGCCAGCGTCTGCCCCATCGGCGGTGATGATCTGCCAGCGGCCCGGGTTGAAAGCGCGGGTGTGGAAGTCGCGCTGGACCTGCTCGTCCCAGCCCCATATCGAGGCGATGTAGTCACCCATGGCGGCCCGGTGCAACTGGTAGCAGAACTCGCTGTCGGCGAAGGCGGCCGGCCGCAGCGCGATGGAAGTCATGCCGCGGCCGGTTCGGGGCGTCCGGTCAGGACACCGTCGCGGAAGACGGCTCCGGCGCGGACCGGCGCCACAAGATGAGGTGCGTTCACGCAGCGCCAGCGGGCCTGAGCTGACCCGGTGAGTCTCGTACTATCAGACCTCAAGCGTCACCACTGGGGAGTGTCCTGCCGGAACGAGTGGCTGAAGGAAATCGACAGCGGCCCCTCTCCGGAGTTCCTCGTGGAACGGCTGATTGCGGTAGCCGCGTAGGCATCCGTAGCAGGACGTCTCTTCACCACAGTCACACCTGGTGACCCGGGTTAGCGCTGCTTCCAGTACCTCGTCGAACGAACGGGCAATGCGGATTGCGCTGCCGGCCCCGCCAGGCACGGCGTCGAAGATCACCAGCGAGGTCCGGCCGCCTGCCGTCGGGTAAAGAGTGCCGTCGATGTCGTCGCGGCTGATTTGTAGCCGCTCGGATACTCCTTCGAGCAGGGCATAAAGGGTTGACCTCCAGTGGTCTTTTTCTGAGAGATGTGTTATTTCCGGGCATTCTGGTCATGCGGCGAGGTTGAGGTCCTCGATGGTGGCGGGTCGTAGCGGGCGAGGTGGTGCTCGTCGCGGTAGCGTTGCTTGTAGTACCGCATGTAGTCGTCGAGGTCGCCGTTGACGACGACGGCGCGGATCTTGAGATGTCCTCGGCGCCCTCGGGAGACCACCTCGCGCCTGTAATTCCGAAACGGTCTTCGATGACAAACCTGCAGGCGCCCTCGATCATCCCGGTGGCGATCGGCCAGCCCTTCGCGAGGGCCTTGTCGTATTTCATGTGCTGCTGGTTGTTGTTCAGGTAGGTGACGGCCCGGTCCACGTCGGTGAGGTCGAGATCCCGCTTGCGGGGGTTCGCGCGGGCCCTGGCGGCGACGGAGGCCAGGGTGGCGGCGACGGCCTTCGCGCGGCCGTGCAGGACGCGGAGCTTCTGCCCGTCGGCCCACTGCCGGCAAGCACCGGGTCGCCGGGGTGCAGGGCGGATGCGGCCTTGCCGATGTAGCCGGCCACGTGGATGTAGTCGATCAGGACGGTCACTTGAGCCCGCGGCCCTTCGCGCAGGCCTCGATGGCGGTGATCTGCTGCTTGTTCCCGTCGACGAGGAAGAGCCGCTGCCGCACGCGTTCCGGGTCGCGGCGGTCGGCCTCGTCGTAAGCCGCGGCGATCATGTCCTCGATGCTCTCGGTGACGGACGCGGAGACCCACTTGTCCCGGGCCTCCGGCCCGGGGTGCGCCTTCCGCCTCGCGGGCGGGGCCGCGATGTCCCCGGGCTTGCGGACGGCGGGGGTGAAGTCGGCGACGGCGACGATCTCGGCCATCTTCTTGATCCCGGGCCGGGCCCCGTCTTCCTGGCCGGCGTTCCGGCGGTGCTCCGGGCGCATCGCGATGCCCTTGCCGTCGCCCTGCATCATGATCACGTCCGATGCCGGATGCTCTTCCTCTTCGGCGTCGCGGGAGCGCTCCTCGTAGAAGTCATCCGTCCAGGCGGCGAGGTCCCTCGCGATCCCGGCGAGCTGGGCGTGGCCGATCCGCACCCCGGTCCGGTCCTCGATGATCTCCTGGGCCTGCCCGTATCCCGCGCCGGCTAGGTGGAAGGCGGCCAGCGCCCGCAGCCCCATCGAGTACGGGTCGCGGGGCATCACCGACCGGGCGTCCGCGGGGTACAGGTTCTCCTCGTGCCCGTGCCGGTAGGCCATCCGCGTGACCCGCACCGGGCCGAAGACGCTGGCCAGGCCCCGCTCCTGCCCGGCCTCCACGGTCCGGTGCCGCACCCCCGCGGCACTCGTGACCCGCGGCACGCGCTCCTCCCGGGCGGCGTCCAGGCGGAACGTGGCCTGCAGCAGCCGCCGCTCCAGCTCCCGGCCCTCCCGGCCGATCGCCTCCTCCCGCTCCCCGTGGTCCAGGAACCCCGATTCCTCCGCCGCCCAGTCAGCAGGCCCGAGAACTGCTCCCGGAATCCGCCAGCGCCGCCGCCAGCTCCCCGTCCGCCGCGGCCTCGCTCCCGTCCTCCAGGACCTGCCTCACCGTCACCAGCAGCCTCGCCGCCACCGCGCACCTCCGGTAACCCGCCGTGAATGATTTCCGCCCATCATCCCGGAAACGGCCCCGCAACCCGCGGAACCGGCAACCCCGAACCGCCCCGGGCAGATCCCCGGAGAACCACTGGCGAGGCCGCTGGCCAGCGGGCATAACAATCAGTAACGCCCGATAAGCCCGGAAAGAGCAGACGCTCCCAACATGACGGTAATCAGACCGGCAAAAGCGACAAATTTACCGCGAACGGCGCAGCTACTGACAATTCAATTTCTGTAGTTGCGGATATACCATCGTTCAGCCAGAAAATGGTTCTCAAATCTGCAGGGTGCCCTTGAAGACTTGATCGTGGTGCCAGGAAATGTGGATCACGTCCACCTTCGGTTGCTGTGACCTGGGGACAAGCAGGGGTTTACCGGCAAGCGCATCCACCGCCACGCCGGCCTTGTTCCTGGCCACGTACAAGCTGGATACCCGGATCAGGCGGTCTTCGGTGATGCCGAGGACGCCTAGGTCGAACAGGGCGTGGTGGAGGGCGCACAGGGCTAGGGCGTTGGCTAGCTCGTCGGGGCCTTGCTGGCTGTGCCAGCGGACGTGGGCGGCTTCGATGCCGACGGGGTAGCGGCCTAGGGCGCCGTCGAAGCCGCACATCGCGCACTGGTAGACATAGGCGCGCAGGACCTCCTCGGCGAAGCCGCGGCGGCGCGGGCGCAGGCGGGCGGGCTGGGCCGGTCCCCCGGTTGCGGCGAGATCGAGGGCGGTTACGTCGAGGTCGACTGCGGCGCAGATCAGTTCGGCGAGGACCGGGGTGAAGTGCAGGTCCAGGAGAAGGCGGGCGGCGGCCGCCAGGGTCTTGGGATCGGCCAGGAGGTGTTCGACGGGTGCTCGCAGGCGGCCGACGGCTCCACGGTCCAGGAGCCAGGCGCGGCGCTCGGGGGCGTCCGGGGCGATCTCCTGGCCAGTGGCGTCGCGCAGGTCCCACAGGTCGCGTTCCAGGTGGACGAAGGGCATGGCGGCTCGCTGACGGGCGGCGGCGGAGCTGGCCACGGGCGGGCCGAAGTCGTTGATCAGCTGGCTGACGGGGCCTTCTGCCTGCTGGTAGCTGGCTGCGCTGCCGCCGGTGGCCGCGAACTGGCCGAACAGCCACAGCAGCAGGAGCGGCTTGTGCGGTACCCGTACCTGGCCGACGCGGGCCTGACGCAGCCCGGCCAGCTGCGCCAGCAGCTCGTCGCGGGTCAGATGGTCGCCTTCAGCTGGTCGGTGAAGGTCTTCCAGGTGGCGGGGGCGAAGGCTAGCTGGGGGCCGGATGATCTGGATGGTGGTCCTCGGGTGTTCCGCTACCTCGGCCAGGCGGTAGAGCTGGCTCCGCATCACCTTGCTGCCGCCGATGGCGCGGTGCAGGACGCCCTCGTCGAGGATGCACCAGAGCTGGGGCGCACCCGTTCGGTCCAGAATTGCCTGCCGGGCCAGCCGGGCGGCTACCTGCTCGTCCAGGTCGTCCAGGTTCCCGTCGGGGCGGGCGCTGAGGATCGCGCGGGCATACTCTCCGGTCTGGAGCAGGCCGGGGACGACGAGCGGCTCGTACCAGCGCAGCACCGTGGCCCGGGCTTCGATGTCGGCCCACTCCTGGAACCAGCCGTACAGGCGCTGTTTCTGGCTCTTCTTCAGGTGATCCCACAGGCGGGTCAGCGCGCCGCGGGTGTCCAGCCCGGGTACCGCGTCGAGGCGGGGCGGGAAGTCCCCGCGGGCGGCCGCTCCCCCGTCTCGATCTTGCCGATCACGTCGTGCGAGACGTTGGCCCTGGCGGCCAGGTCCTTCTGGGACAGGCCCGCCCGGGTCCGGTAGAAACGCAGCTCCGCGCCGAACACGCCCGCAGGCGTCCCGGCACGGTCGGCATCGTTCGGTGGCTGGGCGGCTGCCCGCAGGCCGACGAGGCGATCCTGATCGCAGGGAGTTCGCCACCAACTCCGTCCTGCACAGCGCCTTCCGGCACGGCGGCGCGTTCACCCTGCGCGCCGAAGTCCGCCGGGACCGCCTCCGGATCGAGGTGGAGGACGCCGGAGGGCCATGGCACGCCGGGCCGCGCGACGACGGGCGGCCGCAAGGGTTCGATGTCGTGACGGCGATCGCCGGGACGGGAAACTGGGGCATCGACGGGGACGACCGCGGGCGCATCGCCTGGGCCAGGCTCGGCGGGTGAGGCGCATGAGCATCCTGCCTTCGCCCGCGGACGCCGCGCGGGTCTCCTGCTTCCTGGCGGCCCACCCGCCGTGGTCCGCCTACTGGGACAAGAAGCACGGCCTCTGGCGCGTCGCCGAAGACGACCCTGACTCCGACCTCTACGCCGAGAGCAGCGATGCGGACGCGGTGATCGGCTGCATCATGGCTCACGCCTGAGAGACATGCCGCAGTCTTGGGTGGCCTCCCTGGACCGGCGGTAGCATCAGCCTGGCTGACCCCTGCCCATCGGACACGCCCATGGGAGGATCTGGCCGTGTCGTACAGCAAAGATCGCGGTGTGGGCCCGCCACGACCAGTACCCGGCCTGACACCCTGCCTCTATACGTCCCTGCTGAACTGGCCTTTTAGCCACTTTGTTCTGCCAGGTAATTTCGCGCTGAACGGATATCCATGTCCCTCCCCGCATGGCAAAGGGCCTGACCGGGCAAGCACGTTGGTTCGTTCGGTAATAAGGAACTTCAAATATCCCGGACGGCCAGTGGTCCTACGGCCTCACTGGGCGTCCAGCAGATTCGGGTCGCGGCCAGGCACTGACCGCGAGGAACCCGCCGTGGTCGCCGGGGAAGGTGACCGGGGGCGTGCCGAGCCGTTCGGCCACGGCCAGGCCCGCGCGGCCCGCTATCCCCTGGCCGGACTTCTCCCCGACCCCGATGACGACATGGGTGGACGCGGCGCGGAGCGCGCCGAAGTCGTGCCGGTAGGTGTTGCAGGTGATGATGTTCTGCCCGAGGAGCGGGTCGTCCCGGGAGCCGTCGTCCTCGGCCTGGCACCCCGAACATGGCGGGATCCGGGGCGGGCTGGTCGGCGTAACCGGGCTTCAGCGGGCCTTGGTAGCTGACGAGCGTGGATGCCCGCTTCGGCAGGTCTCGATTTCCACTCGTGCTGACGCACCAGGCGGACCGAACTCATCGGCAATCAGGGCGAACCGCGCACGCAGCTACCCAGTGGATGATCCGAGGGTTATCGCTGATACTTCAGCGAACCCCTGCAGAGCCGCAGTCAGCGGGAGCGCCCGGAGCGGAGACGGCTCGAACGCCAGGCAAAGCGCTAATCTGCCGGTTCTACTCCGCCAAGGCGGCTGGTTCGGCGAGCTTTGGGCGCATCCAGGGGTATGGGTCGCGGATTGGCTTACGGGCAGCGCGGCGGCGTTCTTGGATCTCGCGAAGAATCGGGCCCGCGACGTAATGGCGGCCGCGGCCCGTGCCCCGTGCGGCCAGGATGTCGGCGGCGGTGAGCGCTGCCAGGTCTCGCGTGGCGCTCTGCTCGGTGACCTCGGCGCGTTTCATATAGGCGCTACGACGTGTCCGGTAGCCGAGGACTGCGTCGTACATCGCGTCCAAGGTCCGCTCATGGAGGCCGTGCCCGGCTGTGAGTGCCTCCAGTTCGACCCACGTCTGGCCGGCTTCAGCAACCCGGCGGGCTAGCGTCTGGGCCTGCATGTGGTGGGCCCGGAGGATGAACGCCAGCCACAAATGGGCGTCGCCACGTGGCTTCCAGGAACCGTGCCCGGTGTGCGCCAGCACGCTGTAGTAATCCTCCGTATTCGCGCCGAGCCACTCTTCGATGCTGGAGAACTCAGGTTCGCCGATGTCTGATCGGCTGAGCACGAGCGTGGCCAGAGCGCGGGCCATCCGCCCATTGCCGTCGCGGAACGGATGGATCATCACCAGATTCAGGTGCGCCATCGCGGAGCGGACGATGGGATCGCTGCCATGCCCCGTGTGCAGGGTCGCGGCGAGCGCTTCCATCAGTGCTGGCACGTCGGCCGCTTCTGGAGCCGTGTAGACGACTTTATCCGCGCGCTCGTCATTGACGTAGACGGGTCCCTTCCGGTAACGGCCGGGGGACTTGGTCAGGTCGTGGCTGAGCATCATGTAGTGCATGGCGCGCAACTCGGTGGTATCGAACGTGGCATAGTCGGCATCGCTCATGGCGAGGACGTAGCCCAGCGCCTGGCGGTATCCCTGGATCTCTAGAAATGTCTTCTCGTCCGCGCTGAACGGTTCCTCATCGTCGATGGCCGCCGCCGCGTCATCTTCCGCGACCACGTAGCCCTCGATACTGTTCGAACCCTGGATGTTCCGGGCAAATGCCGACCGCCTCAGGCCGCCTTCCCAGCGTCGCGGTATCCGGAGCACATACCGGAGGTCTTTGCGCATCTGGTGGATCTCGCCGAGCATCACATCGTCCTCACTGGTGAGTGGCGGTGCCGTGTAGAGAACCGGATGATGCGATGTTACATTCATCTCATCATGATAGCTGATCTGTGACTAGTTAAACCTATCATCACATCATCCTGGGAGGGGGAACCCAGGTTGCCGCCCGCTTCGATGCATCCGCCCGCCGGTGCCCGGGAGAGCAGCCCGGCTCATCCGGCGTCCTCGCTTAACCCCAGCGGCAATGAATGTCTCAACTCAGTAACGGGCTTGCCGGCACCGTTGGCCTACTCGTTCAGCTCGCGCATTGATTATTCAGAGCTTTCGTTCCGCCTTGTACATGGCGGTCCGGGCAGCAAATCAGTGGCTCCAGCGGCGCGAAGGTGGTTTGATCTGGCGCGTGACGGACACTTCGCGGCTATCGGGCCGGAACGGCATGCCAAGCTGGCCGGCGTCGTGGCTAGGAACCGGCTCCCCGGTGCGGTCGCCGGCGTGGTCCACCGGAACGAGCTGGCCTGGTCGGCGGCGATCGGGCTGGCTGATGTGATCGCCGGCCGACCAGCGGAGCTGGGCACGCTGTTCCGGATCGCGTCGATCACCAAGCCGTTCACCGGGACGGCGCTCATGCAGCTGCGTGACGCTGGCGTACTTGACCTTGATGACCCCGGCGGTGCGCTGGCTGCCCGAACTGCGCGGTGCGGTCAGCGGCCTGGCCCCGATCGAGACAGTGACGATCCGCCGGATGCTCTCGCACGAATCCGGGCTGCCGTCCGAGCCGCCCGGCACGGACTGGTCCGTCCCGGCCTACCGTGGTGATCCCGGGCAGGTGTTGCGCAGATCGGGCGACATCACGCTTCGACTGCCACCGAGCTTCCGGCACAGGTACTCCGATCTCGCCTTCCAGTTGCTCGGCGAGATCGTCACCAGGGTCACCGGCACGCCGTTCGCGCAGTACCCGACCGAGTCCGTGCTGGCTCCGCTGGGCATGCAGGCCACCGCGTTCGAGCCCTTGTCCGGCTCGCTGCAGGACCGCTGCGCGACCGGGTATCGCGAGCTGGGCCTGTCCGACGAGCCGGACCCGGCCCCGCTGATGCCTCCAGTCTGGGCCGAAGGAGGTCTGTGGTCCCAGGTCGGTGCGATCGTCCTGCTCAACGGAGAGCAATCCGACAGCACCACCGAGCTGGCTATCAGCCTGGCAGGGACCGCCTGCGCGGCCGGCCCCGCGCAAGTACCGGGAACAGATCCCGCGACCAAGGCCGCGGCCCACGCCTGCCAGCCGCTGCTGGGGCTGTACGCCCGGCCCGGCCTCACCCATGTTGTCCGGGTGGAATGGCGGGACGGGCGGCTCGCCGTCGCCGGTCCTGAGCCGGGTGGCTGGCGGTTTCCGCTGTCGCCGACCAGCGATCCGGAGGTCTTCACCGTTGACCTCGACTCCCCGCAAGCTGGCGACCAGGTGAGATTTCACCGCACCGCCGACGGTCGGGTATGCGCTATCTCATTGCTCGACGCGACCTTCGCGCGGCTCGATCCGGTAGTGGCCGGGTAACCCGGCAGAACGCTCTTCCGGCGCCGTAGGCATTTGCGAAATTTCATCGAGGATGCGCGGAACGTGCTCGCTGATCCCGGCAGCCATAGGTGATCCCAGGGAAGGCCACGGGCGCCGAGGTCACGGAACCAGGTAACTTCTGACACGACCGAAGGCGCTGTACGGAGGATCATGGGCAAGGCAAGCAACCAGAAGAAGAAGCGGCGGCAAGGTACCGGGGTGTCGCGGGCGGACCTCGAAGGCCGGCGAGCCCTGGAGCAGCTGGCCCGGGCCGCGCAGAAACTCGGCGGCATGTTCGAGGCGAGGAGAGAGCACCTTGCGGCGGTCAGCCGCTCCTGGCGGCGCGGGGCCGAGCCGGAGGCCGCGGAGGTGCCGAACTGGGCGGAGGGTTCGGCCGGCGACCGCTTTTTCGAAGACTCGCGAATGAGGAAGTATGCCGTGGCTCCGCGGCTCGCGACGGCGGAGATACCTTCGGCGGAGGCGTTCGCCGCTGACTCCGGACACTGGGATATCGCCGTCTCGGCCCTGATCCGTGCCGTGGTCCTGGATCGGGTCCCGGTTACCGATCCCCTGGTGACGAAGGTCATCCGGCTGCTCGGCCCGGCCGTCGACGGCGAGGTCCGGTACGCCGCATCAGGCGGTCGCGGAAGCCAGCCCATCGGCGGCGTCGAGGGAGGCTTCCCCGAGGACGACGCGCCCGTCTTCCTGCTGGGTGCCTGCTGCCTGGTGGATGCGACGTGGGCGGTCGTGGGCCTCGACCCGCTCCGGGACGTCCTGGATTATCTCGGGCCGCGCCTCGACGCCGCCCTCGCGGAGCTGAACTGCACGCTGAAACCCAGCGGCAAGATGCTGGCCGTGGCACTCCTCCGGGCGGCGGCCGACTTCTACCGCCTCGACGAAGAACCCGCCGACGCCGAGACAATGCGGCAGCTCGGCGGCAAGTCCGAGGGCAACCCGCTCGACTGCCTGATCAGCGAAAAGGCGATAGAACCCGCGGACGCGCTGACCATCGGGCTTGTCGCGCTCGCGACGCTCGCGGACCTGTGTCGCACCGCGGAGGCGTCGGTCCTGGTGCCCCGCTAAGTCACCTGCCCAGCCGATCCAGCATTCCTGCGGAACCGCCCATCGCTCTCGCTCTGCGGCGGCCGATCCGGGGCGACGGTGGGCCGGTCTTTGATCTCGGCCTGCCTGGGATGCCGCACAGGCTTTGTGCCTTGCCTGACGCGTCGCGCGGGAGTGGTGACCGTCGAAAGGTTCATCAAGTGGCTTGCCGACGCGGTGCGGGCTTGTAGCGGGAGGCCCGTCGATCGTCTCCGTGGCAGCGGCAGCGACGTCGAGCGGCAGGTTGTAGCGGCCGGGCCGGAGCGCTTCCTCCATCGCGACTTCGATGGGATCGCTCACTGGACGACTCCGTTGAATCGCTCGGCCCGGAATGCGGAATCATCACCAAGGTGGAAGTAGATGTGGCCCTCGAGCGTGCCATCGGGGTTGAGCGCGGCCCAGCCGCGGCCGCTCACATCGTCGCCCTCGTCGGAGCCTTGCCACGAGAACTCAACGCCCGGCCTGCCATCACGATCCGCGTCGCGGCAGTCGAGTTCTCCCGTCACCACGATGAAGCCCAGACCGCCGAGGCCGTTATCATCGAACTCGATGAAGCCGGGCTGGACCAGATCGACGGCCTCCTGATCCCAGTT
Source organism: uncultured Actinomycetes bacterium (assembly GCA_963739615.1). Lineage (GTDB taxonomy): Bacteria > Actinomycetota > Actinomycetes > Streptosporangiales > Streptosporangiaceae > Palsa-504. Next base: position 21,274 of record CAVUBD010000039.1, on the reverse strand, counting down.
GTCCATCTCGGTGATACGCCACCGGCCTATGATGCTCGTACTCTCCTCTCATCCTGGACTTCAGGAACGGCAAGGTGCTCGAAGACGCGGACCTGGACGAGTACTACGTGAGCGGCCTTGATGACGAGCCGGCCAACTGGGACGACATAGACCTCGGGGACGCGTTCGACCTCCCGCCGGTGCTCCCACCGGTCCGCCTGCCCGAAGAGGCGGAACTCGCCGCCCAGGCGAGGCGATCCGCGCTTCTCGCCGACCTGCGTGCTCTTGCCGACGAAGTCCGTAAAACGACGGTACAGACGGCCGCCGTGAACCCTGTCCTCCTCCGGCTGGCCGAAGAAGCCGAGCTCGTGGAAAGGGACGGCGAAGACCTGGCTCCCGGCGAAGACGCCGGATGGCTGGACGACCTGGCTGACGACAGTGACGCGCTGGAAGCCTGGGAGTACACGTTCGCCGAGGTCCTGGACACCACCCTGGAGGCGGCGGACGATTCGGATCCCGTCGTCGCCGGCGATCTCGACCTGGAGGGGCACGGCCCCGCGCTGGTGACGAGGCTGTTCCTGAGCCGGCGGGACGGCGTTCGGATCACCGAGCTGGCCGGCGCCCTCAAGGATGCCGCGACGGCCGACCTGGAGGCGGAGGAGGCCGGCAGGCAGTGGCGGAGTGGGTCAATGCCCACGGTGACCCCCTGCGTCTTCTCCTGGGCCAGCTCGAAAAGCTCGGTGCCGTCAGCGTCACCGACGACGCGGCGCGGCTGGAGCCGCTCGGCGTGCATGCCGTCCGCTCGAAGCTGGAGAGGGACCACCTGTTCGTCCCGGTGCTCCCGGCACCGGACAAGATGACCCCGGACGATCTGGTGCTCGTATGGATGCATGGCAGCGACGACGACCTCGAGGCCGAGCTGGCCTCATGGACGCACTCGCGCGGCGAGGAGCAGGCCGCGCGGGAGCTGCTTGCCTTCGCGGCGGACGGAAGCGCTGCGACGCGGACCGCGGCGATAACGATCGTTTCCAGGCTCGGCCAGGCCGCCGAGCCCGCCTGGCGCGAGGCGCTGGACCGCGTCGAGCTCCGCTGCTATGCCAAGCCGCAGCTCGCCAAGCTGGCCGGTCTCGATCCGGAAGGCACGGATCTGCCTGCCGAACTCGAATCCGGGCGAGCGGACATCGCATGGCTGATCGCCGATACGTTCGGCCCGTTCAGTCATCTTGATCTCGGTCAGGAGACGTTCCCCTTCGACTTCGCGGAGCTCAGGCGGGTCAGTGGGCTGGAGAAGCCGGATGAGGCCTTCGAGGCCGTGGCGCGACTGGACCACCCGGACGCCGAGGCCGTTCTCACGATGATCGGCAGGCACGCCAGCGACAAGACGACCGCCAAGGCCGCCCGGCGGGCCGCGTACAAGGCATCCACCCGCCGAGCCGCCCGCCGTTAGCGCCGCGCCCGCACTCTGGCTGCTGGCGGAGATGGCGCTCACCGCTGCGGACAGGGTAGGCGCGATTGCGGTGATCAAGCCGATGGCACCGCCGAGGACGCCCATGGCCGAGTACCTGAGCGATGATCCGCCGACTGCGCCAGCCCAGCGCCTTGAGGGAGCCGGCGTTTCCGCGGAAACGTCTGGCGCAATTGCGTGGGGCGTTTCCGCGGAAACGGGCGAGGGGCAGGCGCGGGTGCTGCTGACCGACCTGCTCGACTGGCACCGGCGCGAGGACAAGGCGGCCTGGTGGCGGTACTTCTACGTCCGCACGCTGAGCCCGGCCGAACTAACCGGCGAGCCGGACGCGCTGGTGGGATTCTGACAGCGGCTGGCCGGCGAGCCGGACGGTGACGCGGGCGGCCTGGGCCCTGGCGATCTGCTCATCGAGTTCGGCGAGCTTGTGCTGCGCGAGCCCTCTCCAGTCGCCGGGCGTGCTGGCGTGCGAGGCCATGAGGGCCTTCTGCTCGGCGAGGGTGAACCCCGCGTCGCGGTGGAGCATATCTTGTGGACATCTGGCCGCAAGGTTCATGGTCATCTGGCCGCCCGATGCCCGTTCGGTGAAAGGAATCTCATCATCCCGAACGGCCACTGGCTCTACGGGCCGAGCCAGGCCTTGTCGCCCTTCCTGCGCGCCGGTTCGGGGCGGGTCGTCCGGTAGGGCGCGCAGGCCGGGTGGAGAGCTACTTGGTCAATCGGCTGGAGGCTGGCCGTCCGGCTCGGACGGGTGCCATACCTGGACGGTCAGCGTGCTGTCGCGGCGTACCCGCTCACCAGGGACTGGCGTCTGGCCGACGACGAGGCCGTCAACCGGCATCGGGTGCGGCGTCAGCCGGATCGGGGCCACGTGCAGGCCGAGTCGGCCGGCCACCTCCATGCACACGCGGTAGAACAGCCCCGTGACATCCGGCACGACCACCCGGGCATGCGGATCCGAATACGGCTCCAGTGATTCCTCATCCGCCGTGGACCACCCCTTGCCCAGGCTGACATCCGGCCCCGACGGCCCCCGCCCGGGCGGCGCCAGGCCCTCCCCGAGGCGCACGAAACCGATCTCCTCGTCATAGCGTTCCCGGACTCTACCGTCGTGAACATCGCCCTGCCGTCGGCTCAGCGCGCCCTGGGCTTCCCCAACAGTGACCGTCAGTGGGTGGTGACCGCGTACGCGCTGGCGTTCGGCAGCCTGCTGCTGGTCGGCGGCCGACTGGGCGACATGTTCAGCCGCAAGCGGGTCTTCATCACCGGTCTTGCCGGGTTCGCGCTCTCATCAGCGCTCGGCGGCGCCGCCACATCGTTCGGCATGCTCGTGGCCGCCCGGACCCTCCAGGGCGCATTCGGCGCCATTCTCGCACCTGCCGCCCTGGGCACCTTGGTCAGCACCTTCCGCGACCCGTGCGAGCGCGGCCGGGCGTTCGGCGTCTTCGGGTCCGTCGCAGTGGCGGCGGTGCCGTGGGCCTCATCCTCGGCGGCGTCCTCACGCAGTACTTCTCCTGGCGCTGGACCCTGTACGTCAACCTGTTCTTCGCCGCGATCGCCATAGCCGGCGCCCTGACCTACATGCGGGGCAACCGGCCGGACACCCGTCCGCGGATGGACTGGGCGGGAGCCGTGCTGGCCTCGGCCGGGCTGTTCGCGATCGTCTTCGGGTTCTCGCATGCCGAACTGGCCGGCTGGACCGCCGCCCTGACCATCGGCTCGCTGGCCGGCGGGGTGATCCTGCTGACGCATTCGTGTTCGCTGAGAGCCGGGTCAGTCACCCCCTGCTGCCGCTGCGGGTAGTCCTTGACCGGGCCAGGGGCGGTTCCTACCTCTCGGTCGGGCTGACCGGGATCGCGGTCTTCGGCGTCTTCCTGTTCCTCACGTACTACCTCCAGACGATCAAGGGCTACAGCCCGGTGACCAGCGGACTGGCCTTCCTCCCCATGATTGCCTGCATCCTGCTGTCCTCGAACACCTCCAGCATCCTGCTGCTGCCGCGGGTCGGGCCGCGGACCCTCATCGTGACCGGCATGCTGCTCGGCGGCGGCGCGATGGGCTACCTGACCCAGCTCACGGTGACCTCCAGCTACGCAGTGCAGATCGTGCCGACATTGGTGGCCTTGGGCCTGGGCTTCGGCATGATCTTCTCCCCCGCCATCAACACCGCCACCGCCGGAGTCGCCCGGCGCGACTCAGGCGTGGCCTCGGCGCTGGTCAACACCATGCAGCAGGTGGGCGGTTCGATCGGGACCGCGGCGCTGAGCACGGTGGCGCTCACGGCAACGGCTACCTACCTGGCCGCGCACCACGCCGGACGGCTGGCCCCGGCCACGGCCGCGGTGCACGGCTACAGCGTGGCGTTCTTGGTCTCCGCGGCGCTTTTCGGCGTCGGCGCGCTGATGGCGGTTCTGCTGGTGCCGTCCCGGCGCAGGCTAGAGGAGCTGCGGAACATGGAACCCACGGCCAGTGCCGCGTCGGCGGCCAGCCCCGCCCCGACGGACAGCGTGTCCGCCGGGGATAGTGTCCCGGGCTAGGCGCTCCAGTCCCCTCAAGCGGTGCCATCAGCTCGATCTGAGCACCCAGCCGCAGGCCAGGCTTCCCCGTGCTCGGGCTTTGTCTGGTGACCGGCGGCAGGAACCACGGATCGTTCGGCGAAAAGAATTTCAATTGTCCCGAACGGGCGGTAGTGCTACGGCCTGAGCCGGTGCGTGCGGAGCAGTCTTTAGCCCGGCTCGTCGTAGCGGACGGGGGTCGAGTACTGCGGGTCCTCGTGGCTGGCCCAGTAGCGGTCCCGGAGCTGGAGGGTCAGCGGCCCGGGAGCGCCCGTGCCGACCGGCCGGCCGCGGCGCCGCGGCACCCGGCTCCGTTCCGCCCACCCGCACCTCCCAAGCCATCCGAGCGACGTCATCCAAGCGACCAGGCAAAACCGACAATATCCGGCACCTGCTGCGGCGCCCGCCAGATGACGGGGGCGGTGGGGCAGGATCGCACTGGGAATTACCGAGACGTCCACGCTGTTCGCGCGGTCGGGAGGTACGGGGAAGGCCGGCCGTCTGTGAACGCTGCACCCGCGCTGGGCACGCTCCAGAACAATCTCGCGGCCTGCCGAAGGTGCCGGGTTGCCCGACGGCCAAGGACGCGGAGTGGGACTGATGGAAAAGGCGATCCTGCTGGCCATCGCGGCAAGCTTGTGTACGGCCACGGCTTCGGTGTGCCAGCGCCTCGGCGCCAGGAGCAATGAGACGACCGGCTTTGATGTCTGGCTCGTCTTCCGCCTGGCCCGGCGGCCGGTCTGGCTGCTCGGCGTGGCGAGCATGATCCTCGGGTTCGCGTTCCAGCTAAGCGCCCTGCACTATGGGGAGTTGGCCCTGGTCCAGCCCATTCTGGCGCTCGAGCTGCTGTTCGTCTTCGGATACCTGGCCGTCGTCGGCTCCCGGCGGGTCAAGGTGAAGCGGCGCGACTGGCTGGCTGCGGCCGCAATGTCGGCGGGAATCGGCCTGTTTCTCTTCCTGGCGTCGCCCTCGGGAGGGCGGCTGCACGCGCCGGGCTCCTCCTGGTGGCTGGCCGGCCTGGTCACTTCCGGGGTTGTGCTGCTCGCCCTGACCGTGGCCCTCCGGCCGGGTAACGGTCTCGGCGCGTCCCGTGCCCGCCGCGCCGCGGTGCTCGGGGCCGCCACCGGGATCTCATGGGGTTTCGTGGCCGCGGTCATCAAGGAGCTCAGCTCGCACCTCAGCGACGGTCTCGGCGCCGTCTTCTCCAGCTGGTCGCTTTATGCGCTCATCGCCGTCGGCGCGGCGACGATGCTGCTGGCCTCCCACGCCCTGGCGGCCGGCCCGCTCGCCGCCTCGCAGCCCGGATTCACCATCCTCGACCCGCTGGCGGCCAGCCTGCTCGGGGTGTTCCTGTTCGGCGAACACATCAGGACCGGGGTCCTCGACCTCAGCCGGCGAGGCGCTGGCGCTGGCCGTCGTGATGGCCGGCGCCACAGCCCTCAGCCACAGCTGCCTCATCCTCGGTGCGGACGGAGATCCGTCCTGTCTGCCGACCGGATACCAGGCCCAGGGCCACCGGGAACAGTTCCGAAAGCTCTCCCTCGACTACCAGCCCGCCGACGCGCCCCAGGGGACCCGCCGGGAACCGGCCCAGGAACCCGGGCACCAGGAGCCCCCAACCCCGATGCACGTTCGGGGTCAGCCGTCCTGGCCGTGACGAGGCGGCCAAGGACGTGCCCGCCGGTCGCCGCGATGACGGACCGCGGAGAGTGGAACCCACTCTCGTTAGGGTTGCCGCGCGCGACCGGGATCGCCCGCGTGCGGGTGGCGGCCAGCGATGTGGCTAACTTCCTTCGCTTATCAGGTGCTCACGATCAGGAGCGATGAGAGTGACCGTCGGGAAATAGGTGCGGTATCGGGCTACGTCCCGGGTCAAAAGCCGGTACCGGCGGACCGCAGCATGCGCGCCGATATAGAAATCCGGGAGCGGGGATCGCTTCTGGCCGCCCCGCCTGCGGTAGGCCAGGAACGCCTTGCCCGCCACGAAGGCCGCCTCGTACGGTAGCGCCTCGCGCCGGAAGTCATCAGCGGGAACGGCGTCATCGAGGTCCTCGATCCGATCGAATCCCGTCGAGACTTCGGCATACACGATCGGGTTGATCACCAGCAGGCCGTCATCCCGCGCCTGGGCGAGGGCCTCAGCGGACCACTCGGCCCAGGCGGGATCCTCGGTCACGATGTCGAGTACGACGCTGGAGTCCACCAAGGTGACCGGCCGCCCGGCAGTAGCGAGGGACGGGTGAGCTTGCGGCTCATTCGTCACGGAGCAACTCCAGGAGCTGATCCGTACTCAAAGAGGTGGTCGCCCGTCCCCGCATCCGGCGCACGAGCCGCTGTCCCCGGGTCGGGCTCGCTTCGACCCGTACGATACGCAAGGTGTTGCCGTCTTCGATAACGTCCACCTCGTCACCCTCGTGCAGCCCGTATTGCTCGCGGAGGTGAGCAGGGATAGTCACCTGGCCCTTGCTGTTAAGTCGCATCCCGTCGCCTCCTGACACGTAATACTTGTCATACATCCTACGCTTCTCGGGCCGGGTCGGTCACGGAGAAATTCGGCGGGAAGGTCGCCGACGGCTTCGCCGCCTTCGAAGGGCCGTCTGCGGCCTTCGGAGGCTCTCCATGCGCGGCGGGACTGCTTATCAAGCTTCCCGACGGGACCTGCAACATCCACCCCTCGCCTGCCGGGCATCTGTTGCTGGCCCAGGCCATCGAGGACGTTGCAGGAGCCCGCGCACCGAAGTAACCAGCACCCAGAGGGAGGTCCGCGGCCCGCTCGTACATCAATCCCTGGGCGGACCCGTCGTCAACCCGGGGTGGCTCAGCGGGCTCTTGGCCAGGTGCCAACGACCCCGGCGGGGCGGCCGAAGGTCCTTACCTCTACGGCCCGGCCGGCGCGCTGGCCGCCTTCTGTGCTTTGATCTGCTGGCGCGCCGGAATAGTTTGGTATCGGTGTGAACGGGATTGTATTTGCGGTGACCGTGCTGGCCACCAGCATCGTGCTGGTGGCGATCCTGGCGTGGCTATCGCGGCGGCTGCTCGGGTTGCCGGTCGGAGCGCTGCGGGCGCTGATCGCGGGCCTGGTCGGATTCGTCGCCGCCCTGATCCTGGGCAGGGCGCTGCGGGCAACCCAGTCCGGGCATCTGGCCGTGTTCTTCAGCGTCGCGCTGGGCGTTCCGCTGATCGTCGCGATGATCTTCATCGTGGCGGCGGAGGCGCTGGTGCCCACCGGGGCCGGGCCGCAGCCGGTGGAGATCGTCCTCAGCGCACGGCGCGCGCTCGCGCGCTCGCGGCGCTACGCGCAGATCAGCCGGATCCTGGCGCGACACGGGCTGGGCCCCTACGTGCAGGGGCGGCCGCTGCGCGGCTGGGATACGGCTGAGGGGCGGGCGGCGATAGCGTTGTCGCTGCGGCGTGCGCTGGAAGAGGGCGGGGTTACCTTCGTCAAGTTCGGCCAGCTGCTGTCCACTCGCCGTGATCTGCTCCCCGAGGAGTTCACCGACGAGCTCTCCCGGCTCCAGGATCAGGCCGAACCGGCACCGTGGGAGCAGGTGGAGGAACTGATAAGCCGGTCGCTCGGGGCGCCGGCGAGGGAGGTGTTCGCGGAGCTGCAGCCGGAACCGGCGGCAGCCGCGTCGATCGCCCAGGTGCACAAGGCCCGGCTGCGGTGCGAGGCCGGCCCGGACGCCACGGTGGCGGTGAAGGTCCAGCGGCCCGGGATCCGCGCCACCGTCGAACAGGACCTGGACATCCTGGTGAGGCTGGCGGTCAGGCTCGAGGACCACGCCCGCTGGGCGCGCGCGGTCGGTGCGGTCGGTGTGGCCCGCGGGTTCGGCGCCGCCATCCGGGAGGAACTCGATTTCCGCGTGGAGGCACGGAACATGGCCGCCATGGCCACCACCTGGAAGGGGCAGCGGCGTGCCGTGGGGAGGCGCATCCCGGTAGTGATTCCGGCCGTACACGAGGAGCTGTGCACCGAGCATGTGCTCGTCATCGAGTGGCTGGACGGGGTCAACCTGCGCGCGGCAGGACCGCTGATCGAGAACAAGGGACTTGACCGGGCCGCGCTGGCCCGTGCGCTGCTGCGCAGCATGGTGTACCAGATCACGGAGGGCGGCGTGTTCCACGCCGACCCGCATCCGGGCAACATCCTGCTGCTCACCGACGGGCGCCTCGCCCTGCTTGATTTCGGCTCGGTCGGCCGCCTGGACGCCCAGCAGCGAGCCGCGCTGCAGAACCTGCTGTTCGCGGTCGGCCGCGGCGACCCGGCGGCGCTCCGCGACGCGCTGCTGGAACTGGTCACGCGCCCAGACGACATCGACGAGCAGCAACTGGAGCGGGAGCTCGGCCGGTTCATGGCACGCCACCTTACGGGCGGGGCCGCCGCCACCGCCGAGATGTTCACCGACCTGTTCCGCCTGGCTTCCCGTTTCGAGCTGTCTATTCCGCCCGAGGTCGCCACCGTCCTGCGCGCCCTCGGTACCCTGGAAGGCACCCTCGGCCTGCTGACGCCGAGGGTCGACATCCCCGGTGAAGCGCGCGCGTACGCGGCGGACCGGGTAGCCGCACAGCTGTCTCCGGGAGCCGTGCAGAAGACCGCCACCGACGAACTGGCCGCGCTGCTCCCCGTGCTCCGCCGGCTGCCCCGCCGGTTCGACCGGATCACCGGCGCGCTGGAACAAGGCAGGCTCAGCGTCAACGTGCGGCAGTTCGCCGACGAACGTGACCGCCGGATGATAACTGGCCTGGTCAATCAGTTCCTGATGGCGTTCCTCGGCGTCGGTTCCGGCGTCGTTGCCGCCATGCTGCTCGGCACGCCCGGCGGCCCCAGGATCACCCCCACCCTCAGCCTCTACGAGTTCATCGGCTACAACCTGCTCATCGTCGCCGCCATCCTCGCGCTGCGAGTGCTCTTCACGATCCTCAGGAACCGGTAAGCCCGTAGCGGCCGGCCCTGGGTCCGGTGCCGGGCGAGGTGGGGCGGGGTGTGCGATGGCTTTTCCTTGTAGACGAAGGCCCGGCGGAGGTGGGCGTAGGGCTCGCCCGGGCCGGAGAAGTTGCGGCTCATGACGGCCAGTTCGGCGGCACGGTAGGCGGCCAGCGGACGCTGCTTCTCGGCCGCCGCGAGCTGCCGCGCCTTGGCGGTCAGCAGCGCCGGGTAAGCGGGACCGCGGGCCAGTTCCCCGGCCATGGCCGCGACCTGCGCGCGGAAGCCGGCGGCAGCACCGGCGATCACGTGGTCGACGAGGCCGGACCGCAGCGCTGAGCCGGGAGTGACCGGCAGGCAGGCCTGGGTCAGCCGGGCCGCCTCGCGGGCGCCCACGCGGCGGGGCAGGGTGTAGGTCCAGTATTCCGAGCCGTGCAGGCCCATCAGGCGGTAGTGCGGGTTGAGGACCGCGCCGGCCCGGCACCATACCTGATCAGCGGCCAGCGCCAGCATCAGGCCGCCGGCCGCGGCGTTCCCCGCCAGCGCCGCCACGGTGAGCTGGCCGGTGTTGGTCAGGATCGCATGCACCAGGTCGTCGATGGCGTTGATGTTCCGCCAGGACTCGGCGGCGGGATCGCCGGCGGCCTGGATCACGTTCAGGTGGATCCCGTTGCCGAAGAAGTCCCGGGGCCCGCCGAGCACGATCACCTGCACCGGGCGGGCCTGGGCGTACCGGTAGGCGGCCAGCAGGCGGCGGCACTGGCCGGTGCTCATGGCCCCGCCGGGGAAACTGAACTCCAGGTAGCCGACCGCGCCAGACTCGCGGTAGCTGATCTGCCGGTAGGTGCGCCGGCCCGGCGGCAACGTCAGCGGCGCGGGGACCTCGGGTACGCCGTCCAGTGATGTACGCAGTGATGTGCCCGGTGATGTGCGCAGCGCGAGGGTGGCCGGGAGCTTGAAGGTACCCGGCCCGCCCGGCACCGGGCGGCGGCGCAGCTGCGGGATCCAGACCGCCCCGTCCGCGGTGGCCCGGCAGATCGCGCCGTCCCGCCGGGCCAGGATCGTCCCGGGCTGACCGCGCAGCTCGTCTTCGGGGTACCCGCCGAACAGGTAGCACTCCGTGTCGCCGATCATATCCGGCACGCCAGGGCTGGAGTCGGCCGCGCGCAGTTTGGCCAGCACTGCCTCGGTAGGCTCGGCCAGCCAGTCGATCCTGCGGTCGGCCTGCCGGCACGGCGGACGGCACTGACCGGTGACATCCGGTCGGCTGTAGTCCAGCGGCTCGGGCCGGTAGTGGCCTCCGGCGAACCGCGCCACCGCCAGCAGCACCGCCTCCACCGCGGCGTCCGCGACCTCGGTCCGGTACGCGGAGCTCTTCGAGCAGCCGGGCATCGCGAACTCCACGCTGGCCCAGATGTCACCGGCATCCATCTCCGCGTTCGCTTGCAGCACGGTGACACCCCAGCGCACGGCGCCGCCCATGATCGCCCAGTCCAGCGAGGACGGACCGCGGTCACCCATGGGGCCCGGGTGGACGATGAAGCACGGCCTAGCCGACCAGATGTCAGCGGGAATCGCCGTGGTCAGCATCGGAGCGATCACCAGATCCGGGTCATGCCGGCGGACCCCGTCCCGCATCACCTCATCCCCCAGGGCCAGCTCGACCGACATCTCGTGGCCGCGATCGGCGAGTTCGGCATGCACCCGCTGCGTCATGCTGTTGTAGGCACTGGCGATAAGCAAGATCCGCATCGACGTCTCCCCCGTGATGACCTTTCCCTGGAGGAGGCGCCCAGCGCGGCCTTGATACATACCTGGCAGGCATCGCTACCAGCGGCGTCGTGCTCACTACGCGGACACATGAATCTGGTCAAGCAGCGAAGACGCTGGCCCGATGCCAGTCGAGGTATTTGCGGGCAGGCGGCTGAGTGCCGCTGCCGAATCTGTGCTCCTCGGCCAGGGCGAGGTTCAGGCGGACCTGGCCGGGCAGGGCCCGGGTGCCGCCGCCCACGACGGCCGGGACGACGAACAACTGGTATTCGTCCACCAGCCCGGCGGCGATGACCTGGGCGGCGAGGTGCGCGCCGCCGACGGTGAGGTCATGGCCGGCCGCTTCTTTCAGCTTCCGGACCTGGTCGGGGTCGAAGTCCCGCTCGATGCGGGTCCTGGCGGTGGCCGGTTCCTGGAGCGTGGTGGAGTACACGATCTTGTCGGCGGCCTGCCAGATCCGCGCGAAGTCGAGCCCGACGGGCGGCTGGCCGTCGACCGTATGCGCGGTCTCCCAGTAGCGCATCGTCTCGTACATCCGCCGCCCGTAGAGATAGGTGCCAACCGGCCGCTCGAGTTCGTTGACGAAGGCGTGCACCTCCTCGTCCGGTGCCGCCCATTCGAAGCGTCCGTCCGCATCGGCGATGTAGCCGTCGAGGGACATGATGGCCGAGTAGATCAGCCGGGCCATGCGAGCCTCCTTCAGTCTGGTTTTTCTGTTCAGACCGCGGAGCCGCGGGAAAATCAGCGGGCCCGCCGCGCGGAATAGGCTTGATCCTCGTGCGCGACCTTCGCGGCGCCGTAGCCGGCGGTGAACTTGTCGGCGCCGATGATGGGCACCACCACCATCTTGCCTACGCTGGCCGCGACCCTGCACGGCTACGCCGTGGCGGCGGTAGGCGCGCGGGAAATTCTTCCTCGGCATGGCTCATATCGTCGGCGCGGTGGCGGTGGCGAGGATGCGGCGCTTGACGTCGAACGTCGCGAGCGCTAGGTCGACGAGGGTCTGGCCGGGAGCCAGCCGCAGCGCGGCCGCCACTTCGGCTATCCCGGCCCAGGTAAGGAGGCTATTGGAGACAACCTCTGACGGCAGGCCGAGCGCCTGCTGGAAGATGAGGTCGCACGCCGGAGACTTCGCCACGTCCGCGTGCCACGCGTTGAAACCTGGCGCATCCGGCATAGGGTCAGCGGGCCTACGGCCTGAGACGGAAGCCTGTTACCCGTAGCCGCTGTGGCCGGGGTTACGCTCATAACGGATGGATGGCTGAGGTCGGTGGCCCAATGGCGTCTCGTTCCGCTGGTTTCCGATCCGCCCAGCACGCGACGGCCCGCGAAAGGCATCCCGCAGTGGCGATCGAAGGGAATGCACCGGAGCGGCCAGCGGCGTCGTCTGCCGATAACGCTTCAAGTCCGCCCACGCCGCCCGGGACCGGCGGCGCGTCGCCCGAGCCGCGGCGGCACATCACGCGGGCGCAGGTCGAGCAGTTCATCCAAGCCGTCAGGGACAGTGACCAGGCGGTCGTGGATGACATGATTCTGCGGCTGAGCCGCTCCCGGCGGTGGCTTGCTCCCCTCGCCCTCGCCGTCGGTGCCTTCGCGATGCTCTTCGACGGAGTGAAGCTGCTGTTCACCAACTGGCGGCTCACCCTGATCCAGGTGCTGCCCGCGATGTGGATCTGGGCCGCCATGTACGACCTGAAGGCTCATGTGCTGCGCGGCGGCGCGAAGATCACGGCGTCGTTTCATGTGCTGACCGGGCCGGCCGTCGTGACGCCGATCGTGCTCGGCATTGCCGCGGTCACCGCGGCGAGCTTCTACCTGAACGCCGTGTTCGCGTTTGCGATTGTGCAACCGGGCCTGCCTGCGATCCGGCCAGCGTTCACCCGGGTCCGGTCTCACCTGGCCATCGTGCTGGGATCGGGTGCGGTCGTTGGCATACTTCTGGGCCTGTCCATCGTGGTCGTGGTCCGCTGGGGGGTGTTCTGGTTCGGGCTCACCCTGGGCATCGTCGTCGCGGTGATGATGGTCTGCTATGTCGCTGTGCCGGCCCGGCTCATCGGCATGAAGACCACCCATTCAAAGCGGGATAAGCTGGCCGCCAGCGCGGTAGGCGGGGCTATCGGAGCGGTGATCTGCACTCCTCCTTACGTCCTGGGCCGCGTCGGGCTGCTCATGCTCGGGTCGCGCCTGCTCCTTATCCCTGGCATCATCGTCTTCGCTGTCGGGCTGACGTTGCAGGCGGGCGCCACGGGCGCGGTCAAGGCGATCAAGATGAGCGCCAAGCTCGTCTCTGGGCACAATCTGGTCAGCGACCAAACGCCCGCTGAAGATGCTCTCCACCGCTCGATGGCTAGCACTTCGCCCGTCGAGGACGATGAACCCTGAGCCGAGGTTGGCCAGGCGTCGGGGTTGGCCGGTGTCGGCGGATCACGCGACCCATGTATCTGATCGTGCGGTGGCGCCTCCAGATCGACATGGGGATGTCACCTGGCGCCCCAACCCGGCGGCCACGCGAACGGCTCGCCCCCGGGTGCCCGTAGCCGCTCTCTGGCCCTGCGCCCTTACGGTTAGCCCAAGAGGGATGTCCCGCGAGACCCGGAAAAGAGAAAGCAGCCATGGCAGAAGAGACCGAGTTCGCGATGGGGGCCAAGACGAGTTGCGTTGATGGCCCGGGCGGCAAGGTGAGCCGCGTGATCATCGATCCGGCCACCAAGACGGTGACGCATCTTGTCATCGAGCCGAAGCACCGGCTAGGGGCGGGCAGGATTGTCCCGCTCGACCTGGTCGACACCACGGCCGGCGACATCAGGCTGCGCTGCACCGTGGAGGAGTTCGGCAGGCTCGAGGCGGCCGAGGAGACGGAACTGGTAGATGACATGGCCGGCGGCCTGGGGCTCGGCAGCATGTACCCTTCGATGGGCATCGGATCCCCCGTGCAGGCCGTTGTCCAGGACGTTGTTCCGCTGGGTGAGGCAGACGTCGACCGCGGTGAGCCCGTCCATGCCCTCGACAGTGAGATCGGGCGGGTGCAGGGCTTCCTGGTCGACCCGGGCGATCACCGGGTGACCCACGTGCTGCTCCAGGAAGGGCATCTGTGGGGACGCAAGGAAGTCGCCATCCCGGTCAGTGCGGTGACTAAGGTCGAGAACGGGATCTGGCTCAACCTGACCAAGAAGCAGGTGGAGGACTTGCCGCCAGTCGACTGAACGCGGCCGCGGACCCTGGCAGCAGGAGCAGGACTGGTCAGCGGCCGGGCTGGGCTACGCCACCGGGCTCGTGCGCTCGATGGCCGGGCAGGCCGGCGTTGTGGGTCCATATCGCCGGACGCCATGCCCACCACGATCTGGCTTGAAGACCCGGTCCCGGCCGTCGACCCGGATCACTGGCGGCTGACCGTCGTGGACGGCATCGGTCGGTACCAGCTGAGACTGGGCGACCTGTCGGCGTTCGGCGCCCGGTCGGGCATGGCCACCCGGCCGGACAGGTCTCGCAGCAGCCGCTGTTTTTCCAGCCGGTCGGCCAGAGAGCGCGCGGAGTACAAGAACTCCAGAGCCTGGCCAGTGCTTGCAGCCGCACCGGTCGTTGCCCGACCTCGCGAAGGGCGGCGTTCACCGTGTCCTTCTTCGTCTTGGTGACCAGGACTTCGGCTGCTGTGGCCAGCGCTTCTTCGTCGATCTCGATTGGCGTCTTCACCATACTCATATAGACGACCTTCTAGGTAGCCGACACGCCCCGCTGAAGAGCCAGCAGGCCGGAGCACCACGGTTCGTTCGGAAACCAGCGCCCAGCCCCAGCCTCGCCCTGACCCAGATATCCCATCAATCGCTCACGACTCTTTATTCGAATATGGTGTTCAGTCTTGTAATCGAAGACGTTATTCGCTATCATGTTCTATAAGTAGGGTCACCATCTTTCCTCCGAACGGGCGGTCGTGCATGCCCCCAGGACCACCACCCCCAGGCCCCAGTCGGGACGGCCCGCGCGATGATCCCAGCTTTGGCTGGGACGTGACGGGTCATCCCATGGACGAGGCGGATGGCTGGCGGCCGGTGCCGTCCCAACCGGACTGGATGGAGGACCCGCAGGAGCGGGAGGCGTGGCTAGCGTCGCGGGAGGGCGAGCAGCCGTCGGACCCCGAGCATGATCCCGGCTGGTGTCCCGATCCGGAGGATCCGCCGCTGCCCGGCGACCCGGTCCTCACAGGGTCCGGGCCGGGTCCCGGCGGATCGCCGCGGAGCAGGCCGCCGAGCGAGCTGCGGAGCAGGGCGCCGCGGAGCGGAACGGGGGGCCGGCGGAGACGGCCGGGGAGGCGGCGGCCATGGCGGCCCGCCGTGGCCCGGGCATGCCCGGCTCCGGGCAGCGGATCCCCGGCATCTACGACAGCCCGGCCGGCGGCGGGTTCGGCAGCGGGCAGCCGCTGGATGCCGCACCCGGCGGGGCTGCGCTGCTAGGGTTCGCCGAGACTGCGGCCGGGGATGATGACCGGTACGCCGGCGTCTGCGATGACGAACTGGCCGGGATCATCAGCGCCCTGGACCGAGCCGAGGCGGCGGCCTGCGCTCGCAAGCACGCCGCGCTGGCCGAGTTGATCCGCCGCCGCCCGTTCCCCGGCAGTGCCCTGGAAGGCCCGGCGCAAATGCCCGCCGACCGGGATGAGTTCGCCGCCGACGAGGTCGCCCAGGTCCTGGCCGAGAACCGCGGCACCGCGGCGGCGATGCTCGACCTGGCCTGGGACCTGGAGGTAAAGCTGCCGGGCACGAAGGCGGCGTTCCGGGCCGGGGTGCTGCGCCAGTCCAAGGCGCAGATCATCGCCTGGGCCGCCGGCGCCCTGGATCCCGAGGAGGCCCGCGCCGCCGAGGCGCTGGTGCTAGGGCGGGCCGGGCGGCTGACGCCGGGCGGGCTGCGGGCCGCGATCGCCCGGGCCGTTATGGAGGTCGCCCCGGACAAGGCCCGCAAGCGGCGGGAGGAGGCGGTGCGGGACGCGCGGGTGCAACGCTGGGCCGAGGACTCCGGCAACGCCGCCCTGGCCGGCCGCGAACTGCCGCCCGCCGAGGTCCTCGCCGCCGACCAGCGCATCACCTGGTGGGCCTGTCAGCTGAAGAAAGCCGGCCTTGAAGGGGATATGGACCAATTGCGTGCGCGTGCTTACCTGGATATTTTGCTGGACAAAGACTCCCGCCCCGCCGCGGAGCACAGCGACGACGCCGGGCCGGACGACCCGGGCGAGGGCGGGTCCGGCCCGTCGCATCCCGCCGGGCCCCGCACCCCGCCCGGGGCTGGCGTGCTGCCCGCCGGGTTCGTCGGCCGACTGCATCTGACCGTCCCGCTGGCGACCTTGCTGGAGCTGGCGGACCGGCCCGGTGAGATCCCGGGCCTGGGCCCGGTCGATCCGTGGCTGGCCCGCGACCTGGCCCGCGCCGCCGCCGCGAATCCCGGGACGACCTGGTGCCTGACGGTGACCGATGAGCAGGGACACGCCATCGGCCACGGCTGCGCCCGGCCCGAACCCAAGGACCACAACGTCAAACGAGGAAAACCCGGCCCGCCGTACGGACATGACCCACCCGGCGGGACCCGCGACAGGAACGGCCCGGGGTTCGCTTTCACATCGTCGGGAAAGGATGGGCCACCCGGCGGATACGGCACCTGGCGGCTGCGAAACGGGCCCGAGACACCGGACCTGCTGGTCGCGCTCGACCCGATCGCCACCGGCACCTGCGATCACCGGTTCGAGGCCGCCGGGCACGACCCCGGCCGCAAGCTCCGGCACCTGTCCCAGATCCGGCACGCTACCTGCACCAGCCCCGTCTGCCGCAGGCCCTCCACCCGCGCCGACTTCGAGCACAGCACCCCCTACCGGGCAGGCGGCCGGTCGTGCCTGTGTAATGGCGGACCGCTGTGCAAACGATAATGACACACATTATCCGCCTGGCTCCGGAAGTGGAGCCAGGTCATGCACGACCAGGACAACGACGGCAGGTTCCCCGACGAGAGCCCGGTCGAGGTCCGCTACCCGCGCTCGAAGCAAGAGGAGCAGGGCGACCGCGGGCGGTGGCCGTGGCTGCCGGGAACCATCGTAGAGCAGTGCGGCCCGGACGAATGGTACGTGTGCATCGAGGTCCGCGAGCTGGCCGTGCTGCGCGACGGCCGGCGAGCGCCGCGCGGGACCGCCAGCCGTAACCTCTACTACCCGTGCTGCTTCCGGGACAGCTCAGAGGTCAGGTCACGGACTACGCCCAGCGCGCCGACCTCCGCTCACCGGCGCGGGGCGAGCCGGTGAACGGGGACCGTGTGATCCGCTTCGCGACGGCGGCCGTGGTCTGCGCCGTGGCCGCCTTCGCGGCGATAGTCAGCTAGTCCCACATTTATGGCCTGGGCCGGGCGCATGGGCAGGATGGTACGGCGGCCCGGCTGCTGCCGCTCAGCGTGGACGGGCTGATCCTGGCTGCCTCGATGGTGCTGCTGCATGAGCCCGCAACGGCCGGGATGCGCCGGGGCTGGCCCGGTTCATGCTGTGGCTCGGCATCGCCGCCACGATCGGCGCGAACATCGCTTACGGGGCCGGGTACGGGCTGCTCGGCGCGCTGATCTCGGCCTGGCCCGCGGTGGCGTTCATCGGCGCGGTGGAGATCGCGGTGCAGCAGGTCAGGCGCGCCCGCGTGCCACGTGCGGCCAGCATCGGCCCGACCGTGCCACGGGTGCCGGGCGATGTGGAGCAGGCGGTCCGCGCGGCCTATGCGGCGTCGGTCGCGGCCGGGCAGCCGTTGAGCCAGCGGGCGATGGCCGGGCGGTTCGGGCTGTCGGGCTAAGGGCTGCGTTATTTCGCGGGATTGCCGCCTATTCCCGGGGGAAGTAGGTGGCTGGCCGCATTCACGGCCGGGGAGCGTTGTCGCGGTTTCCGGGCTAGGTCGTGGCGTGCCGGGGTGTCCTGGTTGAGGATGGTGCGGACGTGGCGGCTGGCCGAGGTGGGTTGGCGTGGCGGCGGCTGGCACGATTCGTAGCGTACGGCTGGGAACGGCGCGCTCGCTGAGACTCCGGGCATGCAAAACGAGGTGCGCCATAACGGCGCACCTCGTGCAGTGTTCATGGGGTTAACGGGCGCTGTAGGCGGGGGTTTCTATCCCTGCCGGGCTGGGGTGCCTGTGGCTGCGAGTTCGCCGCGGGTGAGCTGGTGCTTGAGCCGCTGTCCTTCGATGTCGGGGTCGGGGATGTGCCGGGTGAACCACAGCGGGTGATACCAGAGCCTGGACCCGATGATGGCCATGGCGGCCGGGACCAGGGTGAGCCGCACCACGAAGGCGTCCAGGAACACGCCGGCGGTGAAGCTGAAGCCGATCGCCTTGATGATCGGGTCGTTGGTGAACATGAAGGCCACGAAGATGGAGAACATGATCATCGCGGCCGCGGTGACCACGCGGGCCGACAGCGCGGTGCCGCGCTGGACGGCGCGGCGGGCGCCGCGGTTCGTGGTGTACTCCTCCTTGATCCGCGAGACGACGAATACCTCGTAGTCACTGGACAGGCCGAAGATGATCGCCAGCATGATGATCGGCAGGAAGCTGATCGTCTGCGCCGGGGTGATGCCGAACAGGTGCTGGCCCCAGCCCCACTGGAACATCGCGACCTGCGCGCCGAGCGCCGCGGCCATCGAGAGCAGGAAGCCCAGGATCGACGTGATCGGTACCAGGATGGTCCGGAAGGCGAACGTCAGCAGGATGAAGGCCAGGCCGGCCACGACGATCAGGAAGACCGGCAGGGCGGCGGATAGCTTGGCCGAGACGTCGATGTTGGACGCGGTGGTGCCGCCGATCAGGATATGCGCGCCGGTGTGGCCTTCGATCGCGGCCCGGTCGTCGCGCAGCGTGTGTACGAGGCGGGTGGTGGCCGGGTCGCTGGGCCCGGACTTGGGGATCAGCCGGATCAGCGAGACGCCGTTCTGCGCGGCCAGCGGGGTCACCTGCGCCACGTCGGGCATCGTGCTGAGGGTCCGGGCGATCTGCTGCGTGTCCGCGGCGCTGTGGACGCCCTCGGCGACGATCAGCAGCGCGCCGTTGTCACCGGCGCCGAAGCCTTCGGTGGTGAGGTCGTAGGCCTGGCGCTGGGTGTTGCCGGCCTGCTGCGCGGCGCCGCTGGGCAGGCCCAGGTGGATCGACGCGGCCGGGATGGCGAGCACGCCGAGCAGGGCGATCCCGCCGAGGAGCACGGGCACCCGGTGACGCACGACGAACCGGGCCCAGCCGGCGCTGGCCGGGCTGTCCGGGTCGGCGGCGGAACGGCGGGCGACCCGCTCGGCGCGTGTCCCGAGGAACGGCAGCCGGGTGAACTTGGCGACCTTGGTGCCGGCGAAGCCCAGCATCGCCGGCAGCAGGGTCAGGGCGATCAGCAGCGCGACCGTGACCGAGGCCGCGGCGGCCAGGCCCATGACGGTCAGGAACGGGATGCCCACGACGGTCAGGCCGCACAGCGCGATGATCACCGTCAGGGCCGCGAAGACGACCGAGCTGCCAGCCGTGCCCATGGCCAGCGGCACCGACTCCTCCGGCGTCATGCCGTTGAGCAGGTGGTCCGGTGCCTGGACAAGATGAACAGGCCGTAGTCGATGCCGCAGGACAGCCCGAGCATCAGCGCGACCGTGGTCGACGCCGAGGCGATGGTCAGCAGCGACGCGACGGCCGTGATGCCCATCAAGGTGGTGACCACGCCGATGATCGCGCCCAGGATGGGCATGCCCGCGGCCGCGAACGCGCCGAAGGTGATCACCAAGATCCCGAACGCGATGATCAAGCCGATCAGCTCGGGCGTCTCGGAGATGGGCGTGCGCCAGCCCGGGTAGACGCTGCCGTTGTACTCGACCTGCACGCCGTCGGCCTGCACCGGCTTCATCGCGGCCTTGACGTCGTTGAGGCTGGCGTCCTTCACCTCGGCCGCCTTGGCCGACCATTGCACCTGCCCGAGCGCCACCTGGCCGCTCGGCGACACCTGCCGGGCCTGGAAGGGATCCACGACCGCTGAGACCTGCGGTACCGACCTGAGCTTGCTCATGGCCGTCTCGATCGCGGCCCTGAGAGCCGGGCCAGTGACCTTCGCAGTGCCGCCCGTGGTCGCGAAGACGATCGTGCTCTGCCCGCCGCTGAACGCCGGCAGCTTGGCCGCCAGGACCAGCGCGGCGTTCTGCGCCTCGGTGCCCGGGATGGTGAAGTTGTCGTTCGTCTTTCCGCCGCTGGCCACGGCGATGGCGATGGCGGCGATGGCCGCGGCCAGCCACGCCGCCAGGACCAGCCGCCGTCGCCGGAACGCGAACCGGGCGAGCCGGTACAGGTAGTTCGACATGGGCGGCCCTCCACGGAGCCCGGCGTGGGCGCCGGTGGCGGCGAAGGCGCGGTTGCGCTCGAGGAGCGGGCGAAGGTTGGACATGAGTGTCTCCGGTAGTGTGCTGCTGCTGCGTCTGGGTGTGCCGTCGGCGGCATTGTCGTTGCTGGTCAAGGCCGTGCTCTGCTGCTGGGGCGGGGTTACCGGGCCGCTGGGGCCGCTGGTGACCAGGCTCACGGTTGGCCGCCCGGATGCATGGCGCTGCTCTGGCCGGCGCCCCTGTGGTTCAGTTCTGCGACGGGTGGGTACTGAGTTGTCTCGTGGTGGCGGTTCTGCGTGACATGCGCGAGGCGCAGGTAAGTAGGTCGGGCTGTGTTGGCGGCACTGCCGCTGGGCTGTCGGATCGTGGGCGGAGCACTGCCGGGCCTGGCAGCTGCCGTGCCAGGGCGAGGATCCTGCGGGCGAGGCGGCGGCGGGTGCTCTGCGGTGCGGCTGGCCTGCCAGGCCGTGACCATTAGCGTCAGCGCGGCTAGCACGGCCATGAAGAGCAGCAGCACGGCCGCGGAGGCGTCCGGGCGCAGTAGGGACAGCAGGTAAGGCGCGGCGAAGCCGGTGTAGCTGGCGACCTGGAACACGGCGGTCATGCCGGCGAGGTCGCCGGGACGGGCCAGGCGCGCGACCTCGGCTAGGCCGAAGACGAGGCAGATGCCGTATCCGCAGCCAACTTTGCCGCGGCTGGCAGCACGAGCGCCGGCTGCCACGGCCCGGGCGTCGAGTGCGGCGATGCCGGCTTCTGCGAGCAGGCCGACGATCACCAGGGTGAGGCCGACGATCAGCAGCCGTGGCCGCTGGGGGTGATCGCGGGTGGCCAGCCGTCGTGCCAGCGGCTGGACCAAGACGCCGCTCAGGGCCGTGCACAGTGCTACCGCGGCGGCGAAGGCGACGGCGATGCCCGGGGCCCCCGCGGCTATCAGGCCTGGCATGTACACCATCGCGATCGCGACCGAGGCGAACACCCACGGCGCGAGCGGCAGCACTACCCGCAGGAACCGCGGTTCGGCCAGGCCTCTGGCGCGCATCTGCCACCCTGGCCATCCGGGAGTGCGTGCGGCACCGGGCTGTACTGTTTCCGGCGTCCTCGTCGGCCAGCGGGACCGCGCATGCGGCGAGCACGAGCTGGCGGAGATAGGGAAGCGTGTCCGGCAGCTGAGCGTGCTGCACTGCGCCAGCGCGCCCGCCGCGAGTGGCCCGAGAGCGAAGCCCAGCGTCATCGCCCCT
>CAVUBD010000038.1:0-80478 GCA_963739615.1 uncultured Actinomycetes bacterium | reverse complement strand
ACTACCGGGGTTCCGCAGTTGATCGGGATCCTAGGCTGCGTTTCGGGATGAATAAGCAGGCCAGGGTGTCCGCTGGTGCTCAGCGGTGCAAGTTTCATAGATACATGCACTAGAACAATTAGACTGGTTATGGCCGTTATCCTGGCGTATCCTCTAGTCTATGTACTTGCGGTCGACGCCGCGGCGGAACAAGGACGGCAGCGAGGTCCGCTATCTGCAGCTGGCCCATAACGTCTGGGACCCGGCGGCGAAGCGGTCGAAGGTGCAGGTCCTGTACAACTTCGGCCGGGAGGACGCCGCGAGCCGTGAGGCGCTGCAGCGGCTGGCCGCCTCCGTCGCGCGGCACCTGGAGCCGGGGAAGGCACGGGCCGTCGCGGCGGAGGGGCTGGAGTTCGCCGAGTCCAGGCCGCTGGGCGGGACGTGGGTGCTGGACGCGCTGTGGGGCCGGCTGGGGATCGGCCCGGCGATGCAGCGCCTGCTCAAGGGCCGGCGGCTGGACGCCTCGGCGGAGCGGGTGCTGTTCGCGCTGACCGCGAACCGGGCGCTGGCCCCGTCCTCGAAGCTGGCCGCGTCCCGGTGGGTGAACGAGGACGTCCTCGTCAGCGGGCTCGGGGCGATCACCGATGACGCGTGCTACCGGGCGATGGACTGGCTGCTGGAGGTCAGCGGCGCCCTGGAGGAGGAGATCTTCGGGAAGGTCTCGGACCTGCTCGACCTTGAAGTGGACCTGCTGTTCTTCGACACGACCTCGGCGTACTTCCAGACGGAGGAGGCCGACGAGCCCGTCGCCCGCGACAGGCACGGCCGCCCGGCCGCCGGCAAGGACGCGGACGGCGCTGGGGCCGGGGACGCGGGCAAGGCCGGCGAGCGCAGCTCGCCGTTCCGGGCCTTCGGCAAGTCCAAGGACTACCGCGACGACCTGCCCCAGGTCGTGATCGGCATGGCCGTCACCCGGGACGGGATCCCGGTCCGGGTGTGGTGCTGGCCCGGGAACACCGCCGACTCCGCGCTGATCCGCCAGGTCAAGGACGACATGCGGGACTGGTCCCTGTCCCGCGTCGTGTGGGTCGCCGACCGCGGGTTCACCTCCGCGGAGAACCGCCGCTACCTGCGCAAGGGCGGGAACCACTACATCATCGGGGAGAAGCTCCGCTCCGGCTCCGCCGAAGCGCAGGCCGCCTTGTCCCGGCAGGGACGGTACAAGGACGTCGCCGGCAACCTCAAGGTCAAGGAGGTGAGGATCGCCGAGGACGAGCGGTTCGTCATCTGCCACAACCCCGAGGGCGCCGAGCGGGACGCCGCCATCCGCGCCCGCCTGATCGCCCAGCTCAAGGAGCTGACCGACGGCTCGGACAAGCTGTCCAGGGACAAGCGCGCCGAGTTGCGCGGCGTCATCTCCACGAAACCGGGCCTGAACCGGTACCTGCGGACCACTCCCGGCGGGCTGCTGCGCATCGACGCCTCCCGGGCGAAGGCCGAGGAGAACCTGGACGGCAAGTACCTGCTGCGCACCTCCGACCCGAAGATGACCTCCGAGGACATCGCCCTGGGATACAAGCAGCTGCTCCAGGTCGAGCGCGGCTGGCGCGACATGAAGCAGGTCATCGACCTGCGCCCCGTCTACCACCGCAAGGAAGAGCGCATCCGCGCCCACGTCATCCTGTGCTGGCTCGCCCTCCTCCTGGCCCGCATCGCCGAGAACACCTGCGGAGCCACCTGGCCGAACATCCGCCGCGAGCTCAGCCGCATCCACGTCGGCACGTTCACCGGCCCCGCCGGCACCTTCCGCCAGCGCACCGAGATCAGCCAGTCCCAGCAGGAGATCCTCACCAGGCTCGCCATCAACCCGCCCCCGAAGATCTATCAGCTCACCCCCGCGAGTCCCTGACCAGCGCAAACAGTCGGCCTAGATACACGCCCTCCATCCAGGCCGCAGCAAGTCCTCGCACGTCAAACCCCATATTCACTGCCTATGGCACTACATCAGCTGCGGAACCCCGGAACTACGGCCCCATGCATTGTGCGCACTAGCTGCACGGATACCGCGGGGTCGTGCCGCCGATGGCGCTGATTGCACCGTTTGCAGGGGTGGCTCGGTCCACGAACCGGTCCACGCCTGACCATGGCGATCACCGGATGCCAGCTACAGAACGTTACCGCCGACCGGGGGTTGATATGCCGGGGCTACGGCAGGCGGGCGACGTGGTCGATCTGGACCACCCGCCGTTCTTCGTCGATCGTGTAGAAGACGCGGTACCGCCCGGCCCGCAGGCGCCGCAGATCCGGCGACCCGTAAGGGAACGACTCCGGCGGCGGCAGCTCATCGGCGAGCTGCCTGACAGCGACCCAGAGCGCAGCGACACCGACGGGATCGTCGCGGAGGAAGCCCGCCGTCTGGTCGAGAGCTTGAATCTCCCAGTTGACCTGATAGTCACCGGGATGGCATGCCCAGGCGGCGGCCCGCTTC
The DNA here is from genome assembly GCA_963739615.1 of uncultured Actinomycetes bacterium. GTDB lineage: Bacteria > Actinomycetota > Actinomycetes > Streptosporangiales > Streptosporangiaceae > Palsa-504. The sequence continues at coordinate 78,011 of CAVUBD010000038.1, read as the reverse complement.
CTCATGCGACACGTAGCGGATCGCCCCGGCCTCACGGCGGGCCAGGTACCCGGCCCGGGCAGCGTCGAACTCCTCGTTGACCTGCTGCTCGTGCATCGCCTGCCGCAACTGCTGTCTCGGCCGCCAGCGACAGGATCGTGGACATCAGCTTGGTACGAACCGATGCCATAACTCCGCGCCTGATCAGCCATCGCCACCGAGGCGCGGGTTGCCTCGTGTCGGGCTGGTCTTGGTGCACGCGCGGCCGAGCGGTTTCACTGCGGCCATCTGGTCTGCTCGGCTTCTGTTACCGGGTCGCGTGTCATTAGCCGGGCCCCGGTCGTGCTGGCGATCTGCGGTGTGGCGCCGGCTCCGGCGAGGGCGAGCGGGGCGTGCCTGGCCAGTGAGGTGAGCTCGGGTTGCAGCGGCTCGAGGGTCCCTGGGACGGTGGCGGCGAGGACGACCACGTTGGGGTGCGAGGTGGCGGCGGCGCGGGCCAGCTCCTCGACCGGGGTGCTGGGTCCCAGGTAGCCGATCCGCCACCCGTTGCGGTTAAGCACGATGCCGAAGATCATCAGCGCCATGTCATGCAGCTCGCCCGGCGGGCAGGCCAGGAAAGCCTGCGGCCCATGCCCGCTTCCCCAGCCGCGGGCGAGGCCCGCGAGCCGGCCGCGGATGAGGTTGCTGGCGAAATGCTCGGCGGCGATGCTGGCCGTCCCGCGCCGCCAGCGCTCGCCGAGGTCGGCGAGGTAGGGCAGGACGACATCGCGTAGGACGGCCGGCAGGGACAGTTCGGCCATGAGCCGGTCCAGGACGGCCTGCGCGGCCGGCTCGTCGAAGGCGTCGAGAGCTCGGCGGAGCCCGGCGAAAGGCTCACTGCCCGCTGACGCGGCCACGGGCGGACTGGCGAGCCCGCCGGCAGCGTGACTCGCGTCGCCTCCGAGGGCAGCGCGGGCCGCCTCAGCCGCGGACAGCCCTTCGGCGAGGTATGCCTGCATGCGGCGGATCCGCGCCTCGTCGGCCTCGGAGTACAGCCGGAACCCGCCCGCGGAGCGCACTGGGTGCAGCAGGCCGTAACGGCTCTCCCAGGCCCGGAGCACGTGGTCACTGACTTCCAGGCGCCGGCTGAGCTCGCCGATGCGCAGCAGCGGGCGGTCTGAGGGAGAGTCCACGAAGTTGACTATACAGTCTCTCTACGGACATTTGACATTCTCTGTGGAAGCGGCGTAGCTTCAGGTTTCGACGAACTCTTTACAAAGCCTGAACAAGGCGTGGCCTGCTTGCGGGCCGGGGAGGAGATGGACATGCGAGGGATCAGATATCTGGCGGCAGCCGTGGCGATCATGGGCCTGCTGACTGGCCCGGCGGTTACGGCGGCGTCGGCGACGACGTCACAGGGTGCTGCGGCTCGGGCTGTGGCGGGCGTGCACCTGCGCGGCGGAACGACCGCGGTCACCACGGCGCCCGGTGTCGCGTCGGCGCTGCTGCAGAATGGCATCGTGCCACGGGCCATCCGGCCGGGCAGCGAGCAGGTGCTGTCCGACAGGAACGGCCCGGCGGTGCGGTTCGCGTTCCCGGTGACCGGGGGCCTGGTGTCCCTCAGCCCGCTTGGCGGCAAGGTCTATCACCGTGGCGGGATCTTGTTCCGCAACACCAAGAACGGGAAGAAGATCGAGGTCAGCCGGTTCACCATCGACCTGACCCACGGTGACCTGACCGGCATCGTGAACGGCAACCCCGCCGCACGCGTGCCGCTGTTCCACCTCGGCCTGTCGCACGCCAAGCTCGTGATGTGCAGGCATCTGGTAACGGCGCGGGGGATCATCCTGACGCTCACTTCCGTCGCAGCTAAGGCGCTTAACGCCGCGCTGGGAACCAAGCTGTTCTCCGCCGGGCTGGAACTGGGCACCGCACGGACCGTCTTGCGGTTCTAGGGCCGGTTAGCAGGCATGCCTGCCGATAGCGGCGGGCTGGCACAGCAGATCGCCACCTGCGTGAGCGAGGCGCCAGCCCGCCGCCAGGCTGCACGTTGGCGCAGATCCAGGCACAGCCGGCCACGGAGTGAAGGAGGAGTTAAGAGATGGCCCGCTATCACGCGACCGTGGAGTCGCGCAGTTCAGCTGCCGAGACGTTCGGGTACCTGGCGACCTTCAGCAATGCGGCCAAGTGGGATCCCGGCGTGCGGGCCGGGGAACAACTGGATCCCGGGCCGGTCAGGGTCGGCAGCCGGTTCCGGCTCGTGGTGCCGTTTCTGGGGGTACGCATGCCCCTGACCTATGAGGTCATCAGGTTGGTGCCGGGCCGGGAGGTGCTGCTGGCCGCCGCCAGCGGCCTGCTGCGGTCCACCGACAAGATCGTGGTGACGGGCGACGCAGACGGCTCGACAGTCAGCTATGACGCCGAGGTGCAGTTGCGCGGCCCACTGCGGGTGCTCGACCTGTTCCTGCGGCCAGGTTTCCGCGTCGTGGCGGAACGGGCGGCTGCCGGGCTCGCTGACGTTCTGTCCCGGCGCCCGCCCGGTGATGGTACCGGGACCCAAGAGGCGGCACCGGCCCGGTCTGGCGGGGCGGCAAAGTCGGCGGGAGGCAGGCCGTGACCGCGTTCGGGCAGGCGGTGGACGCGGCCCTGGAGGCCGGCGTGGTCCCGGGCTTCTCCCGGATCGGGCTGGCCGTCCGGTCCAGGCTGCTGCCCGAATTCACCGTCGGTGACCCTCCCGCTATCGGCGGAAAGACCGTCATCATCACCGGCGCCACCTCCGGGATCGGGTACGCGGCCGCGGTCGCCCTGGCCCGGCGGGGCGCGGCGGTCCACTTTCTCGCCCGCGGCCGCGACCGGGCAGAGGGGGCCCGGCGCGGCATCGCCGCCGAATCCGGCAGCACGCGCATCAGCTACGGGCTGGCAGACATGGAGGACCTGGACGCGGTGCGGGACTTCGCCCGCCAGTTCAATGCCACCCATGACCGGCTCGACGTGCTCATCCACAACGCAGGAGCCATCAACCCCCAGTTCCGCACGGACGCGGCCGGGACCGAGATGACGTTCCTGGGCCAGGTGGTCGCGCCGTTCCTGCTGACCCGCCTACTGACGCCGGCGCTGCTCGCCGCCGCCCCGTCCCGGGTGATCACTGTCTCCTCAGGCGGCATGTACACCCAGCGCCCGGATCTGGCCACCCTGCAGATGCCAAGGCCGCGTTACCGGGGCGTCACCGCGTACGCGAAAGCCAAGCGGGCGCAGGTGGCGCTGAGCCGGGAGTGGGCGCGGCGGATGGCCGGAACCGGTGTAGCGTTCCACGCCATGCACCCGGGCTGGGCGAACACCCCGGGTGTGGCCGCCACGCTGCCGGGCTTCTACCGGGCCACCCGGCCGATCCTGCTCACACCTCAGCAAGGAGCCGACACCATCGTCTGGCTCGCCACCATGCCTCCCGAGCGGTTGGGCAGCGGCCGGTTCTGGCACGACCGGCGCCCGCGGCCGGAATACCCGCTGCCGTGGACGCGCGGGCACGACCCCGGCGCCGGACGCAAGCTGTGGGACCACCTGGACACGGCGACCGCCACAGGCGCACCGAAGCTAGCGCAGGCAGGGCCCGATAGCGCGGCTGCTGACCGTGACATCTCTTCGCAGGGGCAGAGATGACCGAGCAGCAGCCGTATGAAGTGACGGAGCGCCTGGACGGGTTCGAACTGCGCCGCTACCCGGCCCACCTGGTCGCCGAGATCGAGGTAGCTGGCTCGTTTGATAAGGCACCCAACCGCGCGTTCCGCCCGCTCGCGGGTTACATCAATGGCGCCAATCGCTCCCGCCGCCGGATCGCCATGACCGCGCCGGTCACGCAGCAGGCCGCCGACCCGGAGAAGATCGCGATGACCGCCCCGGTGCTGCAGCAAGCCGCCGGCCCACCCGGCCGCTACCTGGTGCAGTTCGTGATGCCATCTCACCTCACCGCCGAGACACTGCCACTCCCTCAGGATGCCCGGGTGCGAACGGGGAGATCCCGCGGCAGCTGGCGGCAGCGGTGCGATTCTCCGGCCGGTGGACACACAACGCGTTTGAGGAACGCGGCGCCGCGCTGCGCCGGTCCGTCGCCGCATCTGGCCTCCGGCCAGCCGGCCCGATGCCTGCGCCCCTGCCAGTCATGCTGCCGGGAGTCAGGCGGTGACGGCCTGCTTGGTGTCGTTGCTGGTGACCTGGATGCTGCGGGGCTTGGCGGCCTCGTGGACCGGGATGGTCAGGGTGAGCACGCCGGCAGCGTAGTCGGCGGCGATATGGTCGGCGTCTAGGGTCTCGCCGAGAAAGACCTGGCGGGTGAAAGTGCCGTAGGGGCGTTCGGCGACGATCATCTCGGCGCCGTCCGCCTTGATCGGGGCGCGCTCGGCGCGGACGGTCAGCACGTTCTGCTCGACGGTCAGGTCGATGGACTCTGCGGCGACGCCGGCAGGTCCAGGCAGATGTAGAAGTTATCGCCCTGCCGGTAGGCGTCCATGGGCATCGCGGCGGGCCGGGCGGCGGTGCCGAGCATCTGCTGGGTGAGCCTGGTGGGGCGGGTGGGGCTCGAACCCACGACCGGCGGATTATGAGAAGTACGGCCCCGTGCGCTACGAGCGCTAGCTGCACGGATACCACGGAGTCGTGCCATCGATGCCCCTGATTGCACCGTTTGCACGGGTGACTCGGTCCACGAACCGGTCCACGCCCGAGGCCCCATGTCCCCTCATCCTGCTACTGTGCGTAACATCGCCATGAGCGCCCAGCCTACGTCCGCGCGAGCGGGCTTGGCGATCATGAGGGGCCGACGGTTTTACAGTACGCTCCTGCCTGCACGTCTATATAGCCAATTACCTGCGCAAATGATGTGGCGCGGTGTTCCGCATGGCGATGCGTCCGCTAGATGTCCGTTCGCGAGGGCTCCTTCAAGCCCTATCGCACGGACAGCCACGGACATCGTCCGTGCACCGCTCGAATATTGAGTTACGTAGCCTGAGCTGGGGTTATGCGGAGTAGTGATATTCCGGGACAACGCCGTAAGCCAGAGCCGGTCGGCATGATCCCGCCGCAGGCGGCCACTGAGCTGACGGCGCAGCACCTGGTTCTCGTGGCGCAGCACGGGCAGTTCGGCGTCCTCGGACGGAGACACGCCCCGTGCCCCACGCGGGATTATCAGTCGCGATGAGCCTCACAGGATTTCCGAGGTGCCCTCGAAGATCGTGAAGATCGTGGACCGGGCGGCAGTTTCCGCAGGTAGATGGCCTATGGACGGTAGGCGTCAGCGGCTGCGTCGCGGATTCCGGGTCATCGAGACCATGAGCTGGCCGTAGCCCACGTTCTCGTTATCCTCCTCGTCCAGCAGGCTGGCCACAGATTCAAGGTCTACGTCGCCGACCACCTGCGTGTGACCGCCATGTGCGTCGCGGGAAAGCGCCTTGACTCGAGCGGCCTCCACCTCGGCGGCTGTCCGCTGCGCAGCCGCCTCCAGCTCAGCTGCCTGCTGGACGGCGGCGTGCTGTGCCGCGGCCTGCTGCGCCCCGGCCAGCAGGTGCGGCTTGATCCACATGAAGTAGGTGATCCACGCCGAGCCCATCGAGGCAGACCAGTCGTCCGCGCAGAGGTAGTGCACCGTCTGAACCATGGCGTGCGTGACGTTCCCGTATAGCGTGTCGGGGAAGCCCTCGGCCCAGTTCTGCGCGCCCACCTGGCGCAGTGTGTCCACGACCACGCCCAGCGGCTGGTCGGTTAGGGCGACCCACAGGAGCGATCGCACCATCCGTTCGCAGAACACCCACATGTCGGGGGCCGGGGCTCCGGCCGGGTCCGAGATCATCCTCGTGATGTCGTAGTGCAGCTCCTGGACGAACGCGTCCTCGTTGCGGGACAGGCGGAAGGCTGACTGGCGGATGACGGGCCAGAATCCCGCGTCGCTGCTCAGCCCTTGCGGTGCCTGCTGCTCAGCCTGCGAGCGCGGTGACTGAGGCGGCTGTGCCTGCGCTGCCCGTGGCTGGACATACTGGGCTTGCGGGTACTGGGCCTGCGGAGGCTGCGGCTGCTGTGCGGTCGGCGGTACGTTATAGCTCAGGTTGCTCGCCATGTGAGGTTCCACCTCCGTCTCACCCCTTAAGCGTCATGCTCTGCGGAACCCTCCGTCAGGAACGACCGCCTCGCTCGGCGCCTACTCCGGTAAGTGCCCGCACTTGCATCCGGGCGAACCGGGCAGAGTCGGCGGGCTGCCGGTCGGTGACCGTGCCGAGCCAGCCGAGGAAGAAGGCCAGTGGGATAGCCACGATCCCAGGGTTGTTCAGCGGGAAGAATGCGAAGTTGATGTGCGGATCGGTGATCAGCGACGAGCTCGTACCCCCCAGCGGCTTCCTCTGACCGGAGAACACCGGAGAGAAGATGATCAGGACGATAGAGCTGATAAGTCCGCCGTAGATGCTCCACAGCGCGCCTCGCGCGGTGAACCGCGGCCAGAAGAGCGAGTATAGGATCGACGGCAGGTTCGCCGCCGCCGCGATCGCGAAGGCCAGTCCCACCAGGAACGCAATGTTTATGCCCTTCGCGGATATCCCGCCGATCACCGCGACGATCCCGATCACCACCGCGGCGATCCGCGCTACCCGGACCTCCTCGGCGGGCTCGACTTTTCCGCGGCGCAGCACGCCGGCGTAGACGTCATGGGCGAAAGAGGCGCTCGCGGTGATGGTCAGGCCCGCCACAACGGCCAGGATGGTCGCGAAGGCGACGGCCGCCAGGATGCCAAAAAGCAGCGTCCCGCCCAGCTTGTCGGCGAGCAGGGGGACGGCGGAGTTGCTGCCGCCGGGCGCGGAAAGGATGCGCTTGCGTCCCACCAGCCACATCGCGCCGAAGCCGAGCACGAACGTGCACAGGTAGAACAGCCCGACAAACCAGATGGTCCAGGTGACGCTGCGGCGCGCCTCCCGCGCGTTCGGCACGGTATACAGCCGCATGAGGACGTGCGGCAGGCCGGCGGTGCCGAGCAACAGCGCGAACGCCAGCGAGATGAGGTCGAGCTTGGAGACGGTGTTCACCCCGTATTCGAGGCCGGGGCTGAGCACCGCGGTACCTGACGGGCTCGACGCCGCGGCGTGGTGCAGCAAGGCGTGAAGGCTGAACCCGGTACGGGACAGCAACCAGATGGTGGTCACCGCGGTACCGGCCGCGAGGATCGTGGCCTTGACGATCTGCACCCAGGTGGTGGCCTTCATGCCGCCGACGAGTACGTAGAAGATCATGAGGATGCCGACGACGGCAACGACGAGATCCTGGCCGGCTGAGCTACTCACACCGAGCAACAGGCTCACCAGGACACCAGCGCCGGCCATCTGGGCGAGCAGGTAGAACAGGCAGACCGTGAGGGTGGCAAGCGCCGCGGCGGCGCGTACCGGCGGGGCCTTCAGCCGGAGGTCGAGTACGTCGGCCATCGTGTACCGGCCGGTGTTCCGGAGCGGCTCGGAGACGAGCAGCAGGACGACCAGCCAGCCGACTATGAAGCCGACCGAGTAGAGGATGCCATCGAATCCGTATATCGCGATGATGCCCGGGGTGCCAAGGAATGTGGCGGCTGACAAGTAGTCACCGCTGGTCGCCACGCCATTCTGGAAGCCGGTAAAGGTCCTCCCGCCGGCGTAGTAGTCGGTGGTTGAGTTGTTCTTCCTGGCCACGCTGATGGCGATGACGAGGGTTACGACAACGAAAAAGGCGAAGATGGTGAAGTTGAGCGCGGGCGTGCCGACGACCGCGGCCGCCAGCGTACCCGTGGTGGCTGGGCCCGTCACTGCCTCGGGCCTCCTTCCAGGCGCTGCCGGAGCCGGTCAGCGAGCGGGTCGAGTCTGCGCCGTGCCCAGAGGCGATAGCCCACGGCGATCGCGAACGTCGAGGCGAACTGCAGGAGGCCGAAGCACATCGCTACGTTTACGTCGCCGAGCACGCTGATCCGCATGAAGCCCGGCGCGAACACAGCGACGATCACGAAGAGGAAGTACCAGACGATGAACAGCGTGCAGGCCGGGCCGACGAAAGACCCAAAGCGGCGCCTGATTGTCCAGAAATCCCGGCTAGCCCGGACAGCCTCATAGCCGCTGGCATTACCGCGGCCAGCCTGCGGCGGCGCCGTGGTGCTAGCACTCCCCTGACGGGGTTGGAATAGGGCCATGCCGGGCCCCCCTCCAGACCCTCTGCGTGGGGCTCAGGCTATACCAGGCCTATCGGCTGAAGAGTGGATTTTTGCGGAAATGACGTGCTATTGGTGTTTCGCGGTTAAGCGACGGGCTGCGTGCCAAGCCAAGGGCGCCATAGCGGTGAACCCAGCTGGTCGCCGGTTCGTCGACGAGTCCATCCCCTAGCACAAACTCCGCACGCGGCAACAACGGGGAATAACCAGCACATTCCGGACAATCGGCACACGATAACAGGTGACCGACGTAAGAGTCGGACGATCCTGTCTTGCCGAAAATCTCATCCGTGCAGGTTAAGCGGCATGCCGGTACTCGTGGAGGATGGCGCCGAGACGGTCGCGTCTGCGGACGTGGAGGCGGGCGGCGCGCGTTCATTCTCGGCATTTGGACGCCGCTGAGCACCACTTCGATGCCGGCGTCCTTGAGCACGGCGTCTAACAGGCCGGAGAACTTGCCGTCGCGGTCCCGGATCAGGAACCGCCCGGCTGCCGGCATCCTCAAGATCCATGACGAGGTTCTTCGCGGCCTAGACCACCCAGCAGGCAGTGGGATGAGGGGTTGCACCCAGGATCCGGATCCGCCGGCTGGCGTGCTCGATGACCGCCAGCATTCTGTGGAATCTGGCTTGTCGCTATTAACCGTGTTTGCTCTGCCGCGCGTCGATGATCGCCAAATGACCATCTCGCTGGGCCAGACTCAAAGCAGCAACGAGGAAGAGGAAGGTATCCGGAAACGGTCAGTATGTCCGCTTCCCGAGGTCGCCGGGTCAAGATCAGTCGCCTGAGCTCTGGTGATCGAATCCTCTCAACTCCCCGGCTTGATTCCACGTAACTAATACATACAGGCGGACACCGCTCAAGGTGACAGTCTCGAAGAAGTCGCAGGCAAGCAGCGCATCGGCCTGGGAGCGGAGGAACCTGGCGTCGATCCCGGCCTGCCGGAGGATCTCCCACACGTTAGAGGCGGCGGTCCTGAACCCAGGACGAGCAGTTCGCCGTGGATGCGGCGGTAACCCCAGCGCGGGATTCTCTCGTGCCAGGCGAAGCACCAGCAGGCGGATGGAACGGACGGTGTCCGGCTGGCCTGGGCGCTTGGGACGGGACCGTCTCCGCCGCACCAGCAGCCGGAACCAGCCAAGCACGTCCCCTGGGAACCGGTGATATGACCGGGCGTGCGCTGCTCGAGTAGCCAGATACCGCCTCGAGGCCTGGCGCGGTTTATTCTGTTACTGGACGTGAGAGGCGGCGGGCTGGGATGACTGCTGAGTACCCGCAGGTGACGAGCCGTTGATTCCCATGCCCGCCCTGTCGCTCCCCGCTCTGCGCCAGGCGGTCGCCACGGTCGCGCCGTCCCGGCTGCCGGAGTTCTTCCAGGAAATCCAGGACGCCTTCACCCAGGCTGGCGACGAGGACAGTGTCTTCCCCATCCGCCACTTCTACCAGCGCTGGGGCGCCGCCATCGCTATCGAGCGGCGGCCGTCGGTCGCCGCCCGGCTTCACGCCGCTGAACGGGCCCTCGCCGACCCTGACCCCGCCATCGTCAGCCGTCTTCCTCCACGCCGCCGACCGAGTCGAGTTCCTCGCGGGTCATCCCAGCGAGCATGGCGATCCGTGCCGCACGGCTGCCGTCGAGCGTGTTGAGCAGTTCGCGCATTCCGGCCTGCATTTCCTCGCGCCGGGCGTCCAGGTAGAAGGCCACCCCGGCCTCCACCAGATCCTTCTTGGTCATATGCAGGTAATGCGCACCGCTGGTGATCAGCCTGTCGCCTTCGGGCGAGATTTTGACCGCGACTTGCCGGGGCGCCTGGTCCATCATCGCCATCGCCGCGTTCTCTCCCATCTGGGAGACACTCACCCTGTGGTGCCTCCAGTACCTCTAATGTAGCTCAGAGCGACTTCCCGCCATGCCTCCAGCGATGAAGCACCTTGGCACGCCAACACCCGCTGGGCAGTTGCTCTATGTGACCGGATACGGTGCTCCGCATGACGGCGACACGATGTAACCGCACCACCGACATCGGTCCACGGCCATCGCCGATCTGACATTGAAACTGCTGGTGGGGCGGGTGGGGCTCGAACCCACGACCGGCGGATTATGAGTCCGCTGCTCTGACCGGCTGAGCTACCGCCCCGGTAACGGGTGCACACTACCCCACGCTGACCGCGGGTGTCGACGTGGGTGGGGGTCCGGGCTCAGGTTTCCGGCGGCGAGTCCGGGGGCGGGGCGGGCTCGTCTGGGGTGCCGGTCAGGGTGACCAGCAGGTCGTTGAGGCGGCTGACGAAGGCGGCGGGTTCTTCGATCCGGGCGCCGAGGGTGAGGACCGCCTGGTCGAACAGGACGTTGGCCCATTCGGCCAGGTGCGGGTCGGCGGGGTCCTGGTTGAGCCGGCGCACCAGGGGGTGCTGCGGGTTGATCTCGAGCACCGGCTGGCTGGGCAGGCCGGAGCCGCGCAGGCGGCGGGCCAGGTTGATGTCGATCTCGGCCTCGTTGGCCACGATGCAGGCCGGGGAGGTGGTCAGCCGGCTGCTCACCCGGACGTCCCAGGCCCGGCCGTCCAGGGCCGCCTTCAGCCGGGCGACCAGCCCGGCGAGCTCGGCGCTGGCCTGCTCCTTGGCCTTGGCTTCGGCCTCGTCCTCGAGTTCGGACAGATCGCCGCTGCCCTGGGCGACCGACTGCAGCCGCTTGCCGTCGAAGTCGCGCAGGCTGGCCACGACCCAGTTGTCGATGCCCTCGCCGTCGCCCAGGAGCAGGACCTCGATGCCCTTCTTGCGGAACGCCTCCAGGTGCGGGCTGGCCTTGGCGGCGGCCAGGCCGGGCGCCAGCAGGTAAAAGATGTGCTGCTGGCCTTCCTTCATCCGGCCGGCGTAGTCGGCCAGCGAGGCATCAGGGGCGTCCGAGGCGGACTTGGTGGAGGTGAAGCGGAGCAGCCTGGCGATCTCGTCCCGGTTGCCGAAGTCCTCGGCCAGGCCCTCCTTGAGGACCGCGCCGAACTCCTTCCAGAACGCGGCGTACTTCTCCGGCTCCTTCTCCGCGATATCGGCGAGCAGCCGCAGCACCTTCTTGGTCGCGTTGGACCGGATGTTGTCGACCACGCGGCTGCCCTGCAGCAGCTCGCGGGAGACGTTCAGCGGCAGGTCGCTCGAGTCGATCACGCCGCGAACGAACCGCAGGTACTGCGGCAGCAGCTGGCCGGAGTCCTCCAGCACGAAGACCCGCCTGATGTGCAGCTTGACGCCCCGGCCGGCCTGCGGGATCCACAGGTCGAACGGCGCCCGGGACGGGACGAACAGCAGCAGCGTGTACTCGTAGGTGCCCTCGATCTTGCTGTGCACCCAGGTCAGCGGTTCGGCGAAATCGCCGGTGACGTGCTGGTAGAAGTCTTTGTAGTCCTGCTCGCTGAGGTCGCTCTTGGGCCGGGCCCACAGCGCCGAGGCCTGGTTGACCGGTGTTTCCTCCGCCTCGTCCGAGGTCTCCCCCTCGGGCGGCATCAGGATCGGCAGGCTGATGTGGTCGGAGTACTTCTTGATGATCGAGCGCAGCCGGTAGCCGGTCAGCAGGTCGTCCTCGCCCGCACGCAAGTGCAGGACGACCGTGGTGCCGCGGGATGGCTGCTCGACCGTCTCCAGCGTGTACGCGCCCCGGCCGTCGGACTCCCAGCGGACGCCCTCGGCAGCGGGCACGCCGTCCCGGCGGGTGGTCAGCGTGACCCGGTTGGCCACGATGAACGCGGAGTAGAAGCCCACGCCGAACTGGCCGATAAGGGCGGCGTCCTTGCGCTGGTCGCCGGTGAGGGCGGCGAGGAACTCGCGGGTGCCTGACTTGGCGATGGTCCCGATGTGCTCGATGACCTCCTGGCGGCTCATGCCGATCCCGTTGTCGGCGACGGTGATCGTCCGCGCGGCGGCGTCGTAGCCGACCCGGATCTGCAGCGGGCCTTCGGCGTCGGGTACCTCGGACCTGGCGAGCAGTTCCAGCCGGAGCCGGTCGATGGCGTCCGAGGCGTTCGAGATCAGCTCGCGCAGGAAGATCTCCTTGTTGCTGTAGAGCGAATGGATCATCAAGTCCAGGATCTGGACTACCTCGGCCTGGAAGCTGAAGCTCTCCTGCTCGGCCTGCGTGCTCATTGGCGTCTCCCCTCTACTCCGAGGGGAACTCTAGATCAGATCACGGGCAGAATGCACACCGAGCGAGCCGGCCCGGCTGCGATTGAGGTGGCGGGGGCATGCAGTCATGCTCGTTCGGCCCGATATTTCATGTGGTGCAGACCGGCACGTGCTAGCGTGGCGCGGTGCGGCGGACCTTCCCTCAGGGCTTTCGCTGGGGCGTGGCCTCCGCGGGTCATCAGACCGAGGGCCGCAATACCGCCAGCGACACCTGGTTCCTCGAGCACGTGCGGCCGACGGTGTTCCGGGAGCCGTCGGGGCAGGCGTGCGACAGCTACCGGCGGTGGCGGGAGGACGTCGAGCTGGCGGCCGGGCTGGGCCTGGACACCTACGGGTTCTCGGTCGAATGGGCGCGGATCGAGCCGGCCGAGGGCGAGTTCTCGGCCGAGGCCCTCGCGCACTAACCGCACGATCGTCGACGGCTGCCTCGCCGCGGGGATCACCCCGGTGATCACGTACAACCACTTCACCTCGCCGCACTGGTTCGCGCGGCGCGGCGGGTGGTTCGATCCGGGCGCCTCTGGCGTGTTCGCCCGCTACTGCGACCGGGTGACCGCGCGGCTTGGCGACGGGACCGGCTGGGCCGTGACGCTGAACGAGCCGAACCTGCCCTCGATCAGGCCCGGATCAGAACCGTCCCGCAGTCTGCATCGACATCGCGTGCTCCACCAGGGTGACCAGGGTGGCCTTGGTCGATTCCCGGTTCCTGGCGTCACATGGGATCACCGGGACGTCCGGCGAGATGGCCAGCGCCTCGCTGACGTCCCTTGACCGGTGCGGGAACTGCCCGTGGAAGCCGTTGATCCCGATCACGAACGGCAGCCCGGACGCCTCGAAGTAGTCCACCGCGGGGAACGAATCCGCGAGGCGGCGGGTATCGACGAGTACCACCGCGCCGATCGCGCCCTGGATCAGGTCATCCCACATGAACCAGAACCGGTGCTGACCCGGCGTCCCGAACATGTAGAGCACGAGGTCCTTGTCCAGCGTGATCCGCCCGAAGTCCATCGCTACCGTCGTCGTCGACTTGTCCGGCACGTGCGACAGGTCATCGACATCGGTGCTGGCCACCGTCATCACGGCTTCAGTTGTCAGCGGGGTGATCTCTGACACCGACCCCACGAAGGTCGTCTTGCCAACACCAAACCCGCCCGCCACGACGATCTTCACCGACGTCATGGCGGATGCGGGAGCGTCGGACCTCGGCTGGGCGACGCTAGATCTTACGGAGTCCACTAAGCACCCTTTCGAGCAAATTGAGGTCCGGACGGCCCTCAGAATCATCGCGCTGATGGATACGGACGAGCCCGTCTGCCCCCATGTCCGCGATGAGAATCCTGGCCACGCCAAGCGGCAGCCGCAGCACCGCCGACACCTCGGCCACCGACCTCCAGTCCCGGCAGAACTGCAGAATCGCCTGGCATTCTGGCGCCAGCACCGACAGATCGCGAGGCTCGAGTACGGTCGCCGTGACCAGCGCCTCAATGGCGAGCTGATACCTCGGCTGCGTTCGGCCTCCGGTTACCGTATACGGCCGGACGAGCCTGGTGGCACCATCCTCATCGGTCCCGAAGCCGAAACCTGACCGCCCTGGTCCCGGCCCTTCATCCCATAGGCCCGCCCGGCCTTGCCAGGAACCGGGCAAGCCTACGAACGGCGACCGGTCGTCACCTCGCCCTTGGCCCGCCACTGAAACCTCCGGTCACCGTCGATCACCCGGGATAGCTGCTTGCATAACACCACGGGTAGCAGGGGTGAGTACCCGGCCTGCCCGTTCAACCAACAGGGTCATCTCGTAGGCCACCAGGCCGAGATCACAGGTGGACGCGGCGAGAACAGCAAGGCTCGAGCCATTGCTGATCGCCATGATCACCAGCACACCCCGCTGCATCTCCACAACAGTCTGCACCACTGCGCCGCCCTCGAACACCCGCGACGCGCCCTGGGTCAAACTGGTCAGGCCCGACGTCACCGCCGCGAGCTGATCAGCCCGTTCCTGCGGGAAACCGGCGCTGAACGCCAGCGGCAGGCCGTCCGAGGACACCACCACCGCGTGGGCCACATCAGGCACCCGTTCCACGAAGTTGGTGATCAGCCAGTTAAGGTCCTGCGCAGGGCGCCCTGGCGTGCTCATGGGCACTCCTCTCGTCGCCCACTCATACAGGTTCCTCCTCCTGGTGTCGCTGTGCCCGGGCCTTGGTATGTCATCGGTCCTACGGCTCCTCGATCTGGGGTGCGACGGCGCGACCCTCGCGCACGCCTCGCTGGAAGCTAGCCATCCGGGAGCGAACCGCATCCGGCGACCTGACGGGCGCTTCGGTTTCTGCTGTTTCAGGCCCGCCGCCGCCGCTGCCCACGGATCCTGGCACAAGGTTAGCCCTCGGCACCCGTCTCGGCAGACCTGCCTGCGTCGTCTCTCCGGCCGCGGGCGACGCGACCACCTGGGCCGCGCGCCAGCCCTCATCGGCGGGCGAGGTGCGGAACGCCTGGCCGGCTGACGGCGCAGCTGGCGCCCGCGTCGTAGTGGCCGCGGTGGCCGCAGTGCTCATAGTCTGCCCGCTCCGGCGGAACCAGTCAGACTCAAGCGAGTCAAAGATCGGCAGCCGCTGCTCGTGGGCGGCGGCGGGCGGGATCGTCACCTGGCCGGAGTCGGTGGCCAGGTCGTCAGTGCCCTGGCCGTTGCCCGCGCCGACGGGCAACCCGTTCGCCGCGTCGGACGCGCTTGGCCCGTCGCTGCCGTGGATGTTCCGGCTGCCGATCGGGAATTGCGGAGCTTGCGATCCTTGCGCGCTGAGCCCGGTGAAGGCAGGCAGCCGCTCCGGACCCGCCGGACCCGCCGGACCCGCCGGGCCGACCGGGGTCGCCGGGCCGACCGGGGTCGCCGGGCCGACCGGGGTCGCCGGGCCGACCGGGCTGGTCTGTCCTGCGCTGGCCTGGTCCCTGCTGGCCTGCCGCGGGCTGCGCAGCCCTGGGGAGGCCTGTCCTGGGGTGGTCTGCCCTGCGCTGGTTTGGCCCGGGCTGGTTGGCCCTGTGCTGGCCTGTTCCCTGCTGGCTTGCCCTGGGCTGGCCTGCCCCGGGCTGGCCTGCCCCGGGCTGGCCTGCCCCGGGCTGGCCTGCCCCGGGCTGGCCTGCTCTGGGCTGTCGCTGGGCGCGCTGCCGTTGGCAGGTCCGGCCGAGGCGCCGTGGCCGCTGCCGTTCCTGATGGGCAGCGCCTGGGTCGCCGGTTCCTCGGGATCGCCCCAGCCGCCGCCGCCCACGTTCCAGCCGTTGCGCGCTGCCGTCAGGCCGCCGTCCCCGAGGCCGCCGGAAGCCGCCGGGGCACCCTGGCTGCCCGGGGATGCGTCCTGCGTGCCCTGGCCTGGGCCCTGCTGGCCTGGGCCCTGCTGGCCTGGGCCGGGCTGGCCTGGGCTCTGCTGGCCTGGGCTCTGCTGGCCTGGGCTCTGCTGGCCTGGGCCGGGCTTGGGGTCCTGGACGTTCGGGGGTTGGGTACCCGCGCCCGCGGGGGACGTGAACGACGCAGACGCCGGCGCGGCCGTCGGCGCGGTGGGTGAGAACCGCGGTATCCGCGCCGCCGCGGTGGCCTGCGAGGCGACGCTGGGCGTGGCGGTCTGGGTCGGCGCGGACAGGGAGGCTGCGGGACCGAAGTCATCCGCCTCGAACCGGCGAAGCCTGCCCAGCGGTGGCGCCACCTCAGGTGCTGCCACGGTGTCGGGCAGCCAGATCAGCGCGGTCAGGCCGCCAGCCTGAGCGTGCCGCAGCCGGACCCGCACGCCGTGCCTGGCCGCCAGACGGCCGACCACGAACAGGCCCATCCGGCGGGAAACCGCGACGTCCACCACCGGCGGGTTGTCAAGACGCCAGTTGGCGTGCGACATCTCCTGGTCCGAGATCCCCACGCCGTTGTCGGTGATGTCGAGGAGGACGCCGCCGCTGCTCAGCGGCTGGCCGGACACGTACACCTGGGTGTCTTCCGGGGAGAAGGTAGTCGCGTTCTCCACGATCTCCGCGACCAGGTGCACCACGTCGTTGACGGCCTGGCCGACCACTACGATCCCGGGCTGCACGTTGAGGACGACCCGCTCGTACTGCTCGATCTCGGAAATCGCCGCGCGCAGGACGTCGACAAGCGCGACCGGCTGACTCCACCGCCTGGTGACCTCGTGGCCGGCCAGAACCAGCAGGTTCTCGGAGTTGCGGCGCATGCGAGTGGCCAGGTGGTCCAGGCGGAACAGGCTGCTGCGCCGGCCGGAGTCCTGCTCGCTCTGCTCCAGCGAGTCGATCAGCGACAGCTGCCGCTCGATCAGGGACTGGCTGCGGCGCGACAGGTTGATGAACATGGCGTTCAGGTTGCCGCGCAGCATGGCTTCGTCGGCCGCCAGCCGGACCGCCTCACGGTGGACCTGGTCGAAGGCCCGCGCCACTTCACCGATCTCGTCGGTAGAGGTGACTCCGATCGGCTCAATCTCGATACCCTCGTCGGCGCCTTCGCTCTGGCTCCAGCCGGCGCACCATCTCGGGTAGCCGGTGGCCGGCCACGTCAAGAGCGTCCGAACGGAGCTTGCGCAGCGGCCGGATCAGCGAGCGGGCGACAATCGTCGATACCAGCAGCACGAGAAGGAGCAGCAGCAGGGTCACGACGCTGGTGACCAGCAGGGTCTGGGTCGCTCGCGACCTGAGCATGTTGGCCCGGGCGGTGACCGTGTCGGCCAGCCCGGCGACGACCTTGCGCGTGTCGCCGATGGTCGCCCCCTGGTTCGTATACCAGGTGCCGGCCTCCAGGCCGCTACGCGTCAGCGGCGCGGGCGAGTTGCCACCCGATACCGATTCGGCCAGGTCTTCCTGGGAGGACGCGAGGTCAACGTTGGCGCCGCTGACCGTGTTGCTGAAAGCCTGCTGCTCGGCGGTGTCCGTCGAGGCGGCGAAGTCGGCCAGGTCGGCCTGCTGCTGCTGGAAGGACTGCGAAAGCTGGAGCAGGTCCTCGGGCCCCAGCGTCGCCGTCGGGGAACTGAGGGCCGCGAACAAGATGGCACGCTGCACCGACATCTCGTTCTCTGTCCGCAGCAGTGCGGCCAGCGTGGTGACGTTGGCCTGCAGGTCGGCGTCGTTGGCGCCGGCACCGACGGCGCCGCTGAACGTATTCGCGACGTTGAGGATGTTTTCCGTGTAGACCTGGACGATCTTCGACGCGGGAGTGCTCGAGCTTACGACCACGTGACGGATGTACGTGAGGTCCTGGAGGCTGTTGATCAGCGTATTGAGGTCCGCCACGGTCGAGGCCTGGTAACCGGCGCCGGTGTCGACGCCGGTCGCAAGCGAATTAACCGTGTTGACGGCGGCGGTGGTGGCGGCCTGCGCGCTGGTGAGCCGGGCCGAAAGCGCCCCGCCCGCGGCCCGGTTAGCCGCGTAGCCGGCCGACAGGTCGCGTTCGTCTTCCAGCTTCTGGCTGAGCGCCACCACTGCGGAGTTGAGCTGGGCCAGGTGCTGGACGCGGCCGGCGGCGTTCCAGTTGCTGACGTCGCCGTAGATCTGCAGCGAGCCGAGTACGGCGGCGGTCAGGGTCGGGACCGCGATCACCGCCGCCAGCCGCCAGCGGACCCGCCAGTTAGTCAGCGCGAACCTCGACCGGCCGGAGGCCGGCCGTCGCGGCCGCGCCTGACCGGGACGACCGGTACCCGGCACGGCGCCGGGCGGTGCGGCGCCGGGCGGTGCGGCCAGGGCAGAGTGGGAGCTTTGCGGCGCCCCCGCGCCCTGGCCCTCGGGCGCCGCCATGACCTGGCCCGCGCCGTTCTGAGGACCCGTGGATCCCGCGTCGCGCCGACGCGGTACGCCTGAGTCGCCCGGGACGCCACTCCCCGCTAGCAGCCCTGGACCTCCCCCGTCGACCTCTCCCCCGTTGACGGCCCCGGTCTCACCAGCTGTTCCGCCGGGATTCGTCACCGATCGTCTACGCACTACGTTCGCACCTCGCATCGGCAAACCTGACCTGTGCGCATATCGGGCTGCAACCGCGGAAGCCGCACAACATACACACCCCTTCTTTCCCTCCGCAACGATCGCCGCTGCTCGGGTAACAGGGCGGCCGAGGCCACGCTCTCGCGCTACATAACGGGTAAGGACATATAATCATCTTCTGGGCGGGCGCCACGGGGCATTCGCCAGTAAACCGGCGAGATCTTCATGACGAAGGCTACCGCGTCGTATCGCCGGGTCACGATTGAGTGCGCCAAAGCACCATTCGGTGATTGAGGAGTAACTCCTCGTATTATGACGGCATCCTAGCCGCTTCTGACGCTACTCGCCGGGCTATCCGGGTTACTCGGGGTTGGCCGCCCCCGCCGGTTGACCCGCGCCAGCCGACGTCACGGCCAGAACCTGAAGACTCATCCTGACCGAGCCGGGAAGATCCGTAAAGGCCGGCCAGGCTTAAGGTGTTCCAATCAGCCCGCAATGATGGTAATTACCCCTAATTGCTAGCTCATAAGGATTACCTTCAATAGCGCTGCCGTCACCCAAGATGACTACCGCCCAGACCGAGTTCACGGGCGATTAGCATCCGCTGGACCTCCGATGTCCCCTCGCCAATCTCCAGGACCTTGGCGTCACGGTAGAAGCGCCCGACAGGAGACGAGTTCATGAAGCCATAGCCGCCGAACACCTGGGTGGCGGCCCGCGCGTTGTCCATGGCCGCGTTCGAGGCAATCAGCTTGGCGATCGCCGACTCCTTCTTGATAGGCCCGCCGGCCACCAGCCGCGCGGCGGCGTCATACCAGGCCAGCCGGGCCGTATGCGCCCGCGCCTCCATGTCGGCGATGGCGAACTCGATCGCCTGGTGCTGCTCCAGGCGGCGACCGAACGCCTCGCGCTGCCCGGCATACCTGACGCACTCGTCCACGCAGCCCTGCGCCAGGCCGGTGGCCAGCGCGGCGATCGCCACCCGGCCCTCGTCCAGGATCTGCAGAAACTGGGCGTAGCCCCGGCCGCGCTCACCGAGCAGGTTCTCCGCGGGCACCCGGCAGTCAGTAAAGGAGAGCTCCCTGGTGTCGGACGCGCACCAGCCGACCTTGGAATACTTGGGACCAGCCGCGAATCCGGACGCCCCGTTCGGAATAATGATCGAAGAGATCTCCTTACGGCCGTGCTCGCCGCGGTCGGTGATGGCCAGCACGGTCACCAGGGACGTAATCGAGGTGCCGGCGTTGGTGATGAACGCCTTGGTCCCGTTCACCACCCACTCCGCACCCCCTGCCTCGAGGCGGGCGGTGGTGCGCATGCCGCCGGGGATGTCGGAGCCGCCGCCCGGCTCGGTCAGGCCGAACGCGGCCAGTCGCTCCCCCGCGCACAGCTCGGGCAGCCAGCGCTGCCGCTGGGCCTGCGTGCCGAACCGGTATAGAGGCATGGCGCCGAGCGAGACCCCGGCTTCGAGGGTGATCGCGACCGAGGAGTCCACCCGGGCTAGTTCCTCGAGCGCGAGGCCGAGCGCGAAATAATCGCCGCCCATGCCGCCGTACTCTTCGCCGAACGGCAGCCCGAACAGGCCGAGCTTGCCCATCTTGGCCACGATGTCGTAGGGGAACTCGCCGCGCTCGTAATAGCCGCCGATCACCGGCGCGACCACGTCGCGGGCGAACTTGGCGACAGAATCTCGCAGCTCCTCCTGCTCCGGTGAGAGCTGGTAACTAACCATGGGAACACCTTCGCACAGCCCGCTGCGAATCTCACGCTGCCGACGGTAGTCTAACGTGGGCCGGATACCCAAACACGAGAGCGAGAACATGGCCAGCCTGAGCTGCCCCGATTGCGGCGTCAAGGTCCAGCCGGAGGATCTGATCTGCTTCCGGTGCGGCGCTAACCTGCCGCACAGCCCCGCACCCGACGATGACGTGCCGACGCCGACCATCTCGCAGAGGTTCATGGCGGCCGGCGCCGAGCCCACCGCCTTCTGCCCGAACTGCGGCTCGGCCGTGACTGACGCGGCGGACGTCGTGTGCGCCACCTGCGGTGACCCGCTACCGACCGGTCGGCGCCGGCGCATCTCGCCGGTTGTCATGCGGATCACCTTCCCCACCGGCAACGTGGACATCCCAGCGGGAACCTCGGTCCTGCTCGGCCGGGACCCGGCCGAATCGCTCGTGGCCGCCGCCTTCGCCCGCTTCGACAACGTGTCGCGGCGCCATGCCACCGTCCAGGTCGACGACTACGGGCACGCCTCGATCAGGGACGAGAACTCGACTAACGGCACCTACGTCAACGACGACCGGGTAATACCCGGCTCGGAGGTCCGGCTGGTCGACGGAGACCGGGTGCGGCTGGCCGCGGACGTGACCGGCAGCGTCTCGCTGCCGCAGGGCGAACCCGACCCCTCCGGGCTCAGCCGGAACGGCGTCGCTTAAAGGGCGCGCTAGGAGCGTTCGCTGTCGAGCGCGGCCACCTGCGCAGGCTCGTAGCGGTCCCCTGCTACCGCGTCGGCCGGCACGGCGGCCTCGATTTCTGCCAGGTCATCCGTGCTGAGCGTCAGGTCAAGTGCGTTAAGCGCCTCGGTCAGCCGGTCCCGGCGCTTGGTCCCGATCAGCGGGATGATGTCCTCGCCGCGGGAGGCCACCCAGGCGATCGCCAGCTGCGCGGCCGTCACCCCCTGGTCCTCGGCGATCGTCTCCAGGGCCGCGAGGAGCTCCAGGTTCCTGGCGTGGTTACCGCTATTGAACCGGGGGAAGCGGGCCCGCGGGTCGCCCGGGGCCAGCCGGGCGGTACCGCTGCTCAGCAGGCCGCGGGAGAGTATCCCGTACGCGGTCACGCTGATGCCGAGCTCCCGTACGGCGGGCAGGATCCGTGCCTCGATGCCCCGGCTCATCAGCGAGTACTCGATCTGCAGGGCAGCGATCGGGTGGACGGCGTGGGCCCGGCGGATGGTGTCCGCCCCCATCTCCGACAGGCCGATGTAGCGGACGTAGCCGGCCCGGACCATCTCGGCCACCGCCCCGACCGTATCCTCGATCGGCACCCGCGGGTCGAGCCGGGCGGGCTGGTACAGGTCCACGTAGTCCGTGCCGAGCCGGGTCAGCGTGTAGGCCAGCGAGTTCTTCACCGCGCTAGGGCTGGCGTCATGGCCGATGAACGCGCCAGAAGGATCGCGCTGCCCGCCGAATTTCACCTGGATGAACACGCTGTCCCTGCTGATCCCGGCGCGCAGGGCGTCACGGAGCAGCAGTTCGTTATGGCCCATGCCGTAGAAGTCGCCGGTATCAAGGAGCGTGATCCCGGCGTCGACCGCGGCGCGGATCGTGGCGATGCTCTCCTGGTCATCGGCCGCGCCGTAGATGCCCGACATGCCCATCAGGCCGAGCCCGGCCCTGGACACCACCGGTCCGCCCCGGCCCAGCGTGGTCGTCTCCATCACCCCTGCACCCTACCGGGCGGCTCGCCCGGCCACCCGGGTGAGGTTCGGGACCCCGTTGGAGCCTGAACTGGCGGCTGAACTTGGTAGCTGAGCGCGGGCCGGCGCGGGCGAGGGCGCATTACCCTGTAATAAGCGAACGGTAACAGGCGCACATCGACCCGGACGGATGCATGGAACCCGAACCCACCGTGCTGGATAGCCTCCGCAAGGCAATCGACGCCATGCCCGACGACGTGCCGCTCCGCCTGCACCTGGCGACACTGCTGCTAGGCGCGGGCCAGCGTGATGAGGCCGTCAGGCACCTCGGCGCCGTCCTGCAGCGCGACCCGGGCAACGCGCAGGCGCTGACCCTGCTGAGGGAGCCGTCAGGCCCGCGGGACCCGGCCCCCGCGGCGGCTTCCGGCCAGGGCGCTCCCGCCCAGGGCGCTTCGCCCGGGGAGACGGGCGAGGACACGGGGGAGGCCGGCAAGAAACAGCAGCAGTACGACTGGTCGCAGGCCGAAGACGAGCTGCGTGACGTGCTGCCCGCCATGTTCGTGGGCGAGGGTGAGACGGCGGACTCGGCTTCCGCGGGTATCGACGAAGCCGACGCCTACGATACCGAGCACACCGGCCTCACGCTCGCCGACGTCGCGGGGATGACCGAGGTGAAGGCGCGCCTGGAGGCGGCGTTCCTGGCGCCGATGCGCAACCCGGAACTGCGGCGGCTGTACGGCAAGTCGCTGCGCGGCGGGCTGCTGCTCTACGGGCCGCCGGGATGCGGCAAGACGTTCATCGCCCGGGCGGTGGCGGGCGAGCTTGGCGCGAAGTTCATCGCGGTGTCGTTCGCGGACATCATCGACATGTTCGTGGGGCAGAGCGAGCGGAACATCCACGAGCTGTTCGAGATCGCCAGGCGGAACGCGCCGTGCGTGCTGTTCCTCGACGAGGTGGACGCGATCGGGCAGAAGCGCTCGCAGCTGCGGCACACCCCGATGCGCAGCGCGGTCAACCAGCTGCTGCTCGAGTTGGACGACATCTCAGGCAACAACGAGGGCGTCTTCCTGCTGGCGGCCACCAACCACCCGTGGGACGTTGACAGCGCGCTGCGCAGGCCCGGCCGCTTCGACCGGACGCTGCTGGTGCTGCCGCCCGACCTCGCCGCACGTGAGGGGGTGTTCCGCTACCACCTGAAGGACCGCCCGGTCGCGGGCATCGACCTGGCCAAGCTGGCCAGGCAGACCGACGGATACTCGGGCGCGGACATCGCGCACATATGCGAGACGGCCGCGGAACGGGCCCTGATGGACTCGGTCCGCCGCGGCGAGCCGCGGATGATCGGCACGCCCGATCTTGAGGCCGCCATCGCCGAGGTCAAGCCGTCGCTGGGCGCCTGGTTCGACACGGCCCGCAACGTGGCGCTGTTCGCCAACGAGGGCGGCACCTACGACGACCTGGCCGCCTACCTGCGCAAGCGCCGGCTGATCTGACATGCGCCCATGATCGAGCTGAGGACGGCGCTGGCGCGGGCTTCGGCGATGCTCGATGTGAGGCGTTTCGACGAGGCGTCCGAACTGCTGGCCCGCGTGGTGGCCGCGGAACCGGAAAGCAGCCGGGCCTGGTGCCTGATGGCCCGGGCCCACCTGGGCGCCGACCGTTACCACGACGCGGTCACGGCCGCCAACCGGGCGGTGGCCCTCGACCCCGCCGACGAGTGGCCGCACCGGCTGGCCAGCAACGCCCTGGTCCACCTGGGTAAACTGGGGGACGCGCTGCGGGCGGCCTACGAGGCGTGCAGGCTCGCGCCCAGCTACTGGCAGACGCACGTCTGCGTCGCCCAGGCCGCGCTGGCGGCTCATCGGCTCGACATCGCCGCCGAAGCGGCGACCCGGGCCCGGGCGCTGGCCCCGAACGAGCCGGATGTCCACTTCCTGGCCGGCAAGGTGAGCCTGGCCCGCGGCGCCCTGGCGGAAGCGCGCGAGCATCAGGAGCGAGCGCTCGCGCTTGACCCCGCACACAGCGGCGCGATGAACGAGCTTGGCCGGATCAGGCTCAGGCGGCACGACACGACCGGCGCCATCAGGCACTTCATCAGCGCGGCCCGAGCCACCCCGGGCGAGCGCATCTACAGCAGGAACATCGACGTGGTCCTGCTGCGCACGGTGTCGAGGACGATCTACATGTTCACGCTGATCGCGCTGATCCTGATCTGGGTCCCCGCGGTCAGCCACGTGAACCGGCTGCCGTTCGTGATCGGCCTCGGCGTGCTGGCCGTCGTCACCGCCGGATGCTTCGCCTGGATGGTGCTGCGGCTGCCGCGTGAGGCGCGGCTGATGATCCGCCGCACCCTGCGCGCCCCCCGGGTCGCGATGGCGCTCGCCCTGGCCGTGGGCGGGGTCACGGCCGCGTTCGGGATTGTCGCCTTCACTCCCGCCGCCGACCTGGCTCAGGTGCTGCCGGTCGCGGTCGTCATCACCATAGGCGCCCGGCTGGCCGCGTTCGCCGCGCTGCGGGCGGCCGCGAGAAAGCCCTTATCCCTGGGTCAGCTAGGCCCGCTGGGGCGAGCTCCGAGCTGCCGCCAGCTGAGCCGCACGCCTGGGTGCAGTGCGGTCAGGCACCCGCCGCTGTCACCCGGGCCCACAGGCCGACGCTACCGCATAGTGCATTCTGCGGAGTGACGATCACCGCACGGCATGGCAGGATGGGCGCCGTGACATGGAAAGCCCCCGATGTTGAGCGGCCGCAAGGGCCCCTGACCGGCCCCGAGCGCCCGATGCTGCAGGCGTTCCTTGACTGGCAGCGGGCCACCTTGCTCTACAAGTGCGCCGGGCTGACCGGCGACGAGCTCGCCCGGCGCACCGTGCCGCCCTCTGGCCTGTCCCTGCTCGGCCTGGTGCGCCACATGACGAAGGTCGAGCGGGCCTGGTTCCGCCAGCGGTTCGCCGGCGAACCCGTCGATCCTCCCTTCGGCGGCGACAAGACGGCCGACTTCGAGCGCGTCGACCCGGCGCGGGCCGCGGCCGACTATGCCCGGCTGACCGAGGAGTTCAAGCTGGCCGACGCGGCCGTGGCCTACGCGTCCCTGGACGACACGTTCAGCCACGACAACGAGCTCATGTCGCTTCGGCTGATCTACCTGCACATGATCGAGGAGTACGCCAGGCACCTCGGCCACGCCGACCTCCTGCGCGAGCAGATCGACGGCGCCACCGGCGAATAACGGCGCGCTGCTGTCACCACGGTTCGTTCGGAATATTGAATTTAATCAATATTGACGCTAATTGATCATGTCGTCAAAGAGTACCCGCGGCACCTGGCGCTGCTGTTCCCGGGGCAGTTCGGCGCAGGGTGACGCGGGCGTCGATACCCCAAGATCGTTCGTCAGTTATGGCGGCTATAACGACCAAAAGTGACGAACGATCCTCGATGGGAGGAGTCCGAGGGGGTTAGGCGGGGCGGTTAGGTCGGGGAGCCGGCGGCGGCGCCGGTGGCCTGGTCCTGGCCCCAGCGCGCGATCTCGGCGTCCAGGTCGAGCGGGAGGATCATGTCGCCGCCGGCCGTCTCGGCGGCCCAGTCCTGCGCGGGGACCCGCCACATGACCTCGAACTCGATGCCGTTCGGGTCCTTCGCGTACAGCGACTTGGACACGCGGTGGTCGCTCTGCCCGACAAGCGCCCCGGCGGCGGCGAGCTTCTCCCGTGCCTCGGCCAGGTCGGCCAGCGTGCCTACTTCCCAGGCCAGGTGGTACAGGCCGGGGTGGGCCGGGCGGTCAGGGGCCTGGCCGGTCCCGATCTCGAACAGGCCCAGGTCGTGGTCGTTGGCGGAGTCCGCGGCGCGCAGGAAGGCCGCGCGGCCGGGGATCTCCAGCCGGACCTCGAAGCCGAGGGTCCTGGTGTAGAAGTCGACGCTGCGCTCCAGGCCGTGCACGTAGAGGACGGCATGATTGAGGCGGCGGATGGCCATCTGCGGCGCTAAGCGGATCTGGCGACGGCGGATTTCCTTCAGCCGCCGTCGCTGCGACGGGTCGAGCATCAGGTAGGCGCCGGCCGGGACGGCGATCGCGAGCACGATGAGCGCGAGCCCTATCTCCCAGGGAAGGATGAAAAGCAAGATAAAGCCGATAACGATCCCGGCGATGCCCCACCTCATGTGCGGTGTCATGCTGACTCCGTTCATCGATCCCGGGCCGGGGACCGCGCTGCGGCGGCCCAGCTGCTTCTAGTTTATAGGGCGCTGGCACCGCCGGGGATCTTGACGGCAGCCGATCCCGGCGGCCGGAGTACGCTGCGGCATAAGTGATCGTGATACGTGGTCGTGACCACCGGGGAGGGCACTGTGACGATCTGGATGCCGGTTGAGCCCGAGGCCAGCGAGCTGCTGACCCGCAGCCCGCTGGCCCTGCTCATCGCCATGCTGCTCGACCAGCAGGTGCCGCTCGAGCGCGCCTTCAGCGCACCGCTTGACCTGGTGCGGCGGCTCGGGCATGAACCCACCGCCGCGGAGCTCGCGGAGTTCGATCCGGACGCGCTCGCCTTTATTTTCTCCGAACGGCCGGCCCTGCACCGCTACCCGAGGGCGATGGCGGCCCGGGTACAGGACCTGGCGCGGCTGCTCATGGAGCAGTACGACGGGGACGCCTCGCGGCTGTGGGAGTCCGCGGGATCGGGCGCGGAGCTGCTCAAGCGGGTAGCGGCCCTGCCGGGGTTCGGCACCCAGAAGGCGCAGATCTTCGTGGCCCTGCTCGGCAAGCAGCTCGGGGTGCGGCCACCCGGGTGGCAGGAGGCGGCGGGCCAGTTCGGAGCCGACGGCACGCATTACTCGGTGGCGGACATCACCGATGAGGAGTCGCTGGGCCAGGTGCGCTCGCATAAGCAGGCGATGAAGGCCGCCGCCAAGGCCAAGACGGGCGCCGAGACGTCTCCTAGATGACCGTGTCAGTGTCTCCGGACAGGAGTTGCTGCGGGATCTGGCCGAAGGTGTACTGTGCCGGGGCCGCTCCGGGGACAACCGTGAACGTCCAGACGACATCGAAACGATCACCCGGCCAGGCTGGCGGGATCGCTGTTCCCGCAACGGTGGGCAGTGACGAGGCGAGCGACGGAATGTGGTGGTGCTCCCAGCAGATAAGCACGACGCCGGAATACTGACTGACGACGTTTGCGGCAAGCTCCGGTTCATCGCCTTCGGCGTAGGCGGAGACTATCGCCAGCCCGAGACGGTCGCTCAGGCCCTGGATCGTCTGGTACGTCCGGTGCCAGGCCGTCTTGTCCGGGCTGCCGTAGGAAGGTGAGAGCAGAGCCGCGGGGATCTGCAGTCCGGCTCGCGGTTCGGCGGCGGGATCGAACAGGGTGGCCAGCGCCCCTGAGCGCTGCCAGCCCCTGGGAAGCAGGGAGTGCGCATTCTGATTGCCCTGGAAATCGACGCCGAAAGGCGGGGCGGCCGCGGGCAGTGCTTGCCCCGGGACGACGGGCGCCGGATCAGCGGGCTTTTCACCGTGGCGGATGATGTAAATGATGTCTGGGGGTACGGTTGACGCACCACCTCCGGATGGCTGTGTCATTCTGGTCCTCCTGAAGAGTTCTTAGACTGCGTTCGCCGTCACTTCGCATTATTCGCTCATTCCCGCGGATCGCGGTCCCCCCAGGGGGGAGGGGGACGCTTGTCGGGATATACAAGGGGGACGCGATTCCCTGGGGCTTCCCTGGAGGCTGACCGGGTTACGACCGGGCCGGCCGGGCGGGAAGATGGGGATTTACGCCTAATACGGAAGGGCAGGAGCGATGGCTGAGATCGTCCGGGCCGGGCTTATCCAGCAGCGCTGGACCGGGGACAAGGATTCGATGATCGCGGCGGCGGTGAACCACATCCAGACGGCGGCCTCGGCCGGCGCGCAGGTGGTCTGCCTCCAGGAGCTCTTCTACGGGCCTTACTTCTGCCAGGTCCAGGACGCCGATTACTACTCCTATACCGAGGCCATCCCGGACGGGCCGACCACCAGGCTGCTGCAGGACGTGGCCCGCCAGCACGGCATCGTGATCATCGCGCCGATGTACGAGGAAGAGCACCCGGGCGTCTACTACAACACCGCCGCGGTGATCGACGCCGACGGGAGCTACCTCGGCAAGTACCGCAAGACTCACCTGCCGCAGGTGAAGGGCTTCTGGGAGAAGTTCTACTTCCGGCCGGGCAACCTCGGCTACCCGGTCTTCGACACCGCGGCCGGCCGGATCGGGGTGTACATCTGCTACGACCGGCACTTCCCCGAGGGCTGGCGGGCGCTCGGCCTGGCCGGCGCCCGGATCGTGTTCAACCCGTCGGCGACCAGCCGGGGCCTTTCCCAGTACCTGTGGCGGCTTGAGCAGCCCGCCGCCGCGGTCGCCAACGAGTACTTCATCGGCGCGATCAACCGGGTCGGCGTCGAGCCGCTCGGCGACAACGACTTCTACGGCCAGACCTACTTCGTCGACCCGCGGGGCCAGCTCGTCGGCGATGGCGCCGCCGACGACCAGGACGAGGTGCTGGTGCGCGACCTGGACATGGAGCAGCTGGCCGAGGTCAGGAACCTGTGGCAGTTCTACCGCGACCGCCGCCCCGACGCCTACGAGTCGCTGGTGCAGCCATGAGCGCCACGCTGATCTACGGCGGCACGGTGGTGACGGCGTCCGGCACGCTGGACGCCGACGTGCTGGTCGAGGGCGAGAGGATCGCCATGGTCCTGGCCCGGCGGCCGGGCCTCAAGGTCAGCATGACCGCGGACCGGCTCATCGACGCGACCGGCAAGTACGTGCTGCCGGGCGGGATCGACGTGCACACCCACATGGAGATGCCGTTCGGCGGCACGTTCTCTGTGGACACGTTCGAGACCGGCACCCGCGCCGCGGCGTGGGGCGGCACGACCACCATCGTCGACTTCGCCGTCCAGGCCAAGGGCACCTCGCTGCTCGCCACCCTGGACAAGTGGCACGCCAAGGCGGACGGCAACTGCGCGATCGACTACGGCTTCCACATGATCGTCTCCGACGTCAACGACACGACGCTGAAGGAGATGGACGCCTGCATCGCGGCCGGGGTGAACAGCTTCAAGATGTTCATGGCCTACCCGGGCGTGTTCTACGCGACCGACGGCGAGATCCTGCTGGCCATGCAGCAGGCCGCCCGCAGCGGCGCGACGGTGATGATGCACGCGGAGAACGGCATCGCCATTGACCAGCTGGTCGCGCAGGCGCTCGCGGCCGGCCGCACCGAGCCGGTGAACCACGGCCTGACCAGGCCGCCCGAGCTCGAAGGCGAGGCCACCTCGCGGGCCATCACGCTGGCAGGAGTCGCGCACTGCCCGCTGTACATCGTGCACCTGTCGGCCCGCCAGGCCCTCGAGGCGGTCGCCGAGGCGCGCGATACGGGCCAGAACGTGTTCGCCGAGACCTGCCCGCAGTACCTGTACCTGTCCCTGGACGACCTGGCCCGGCCGGACTTCGAGGGCGCGAAGTTCGTCGCCTCCCCGCCGCTGCGGCCGAAGGACCACCAGGACTCGCTGTGGCGCGGGCTGCGGACCAACGACCTGTCCGTGGTGTCGACCGACCACTGCCCGTTCTGCTTCAAGGACGGCAAGGATCTCGGCCGGGGCGACTTCTCCAAGATCCCCAACGGGATGCCGGGCGTCGAGCACCGGATGGACCTGCTGCACGCCGGGGTGGTGGCGGGCCAGCTCACCCTGCCGCGCTGGGTGGAGGTCGCCTCGACCACGCCGGCCAGGATGTTCGGCCTGTACCCGCGCAAGGGCGTGATCGCGGCCGGTTCCGACGCCGACATCGTGATCTACGACCCGGCCGCGCGGCAGACCCTGTCGGCCGCCACCCATCACATGAACGTGGACTACTCCGCCTACGAGGGCATGGAGATCACCGGCCGGGTCGTGACCACCATGGCCCGCGGCCGCGTGGTGATCGACGACGGTGCCTACGTGGGCAGTCCCGGCCACGGCACGTTCCTGCCCCGCGGGCTGAATCAGTATCTGCTGTAGCTGGTACCGGCGTTCGTTCGGAGGGAAAATTATGGATTTCGGGGTGGTGCTGCAGACCAACCCGCCTGCTAGCGGCGTGATCGCGATGATGCAGCGGGCCGAGGAGGCAGGTTTCAGCTACGGCTGGACCTGGGACTCGCACGTGCTGTGGCAGGAGCCGTTCGTCATCTACTCGCGGATCCTGGCCGCGACCTCCGCGATGACGGTCGGCCCGATGGTGACCAACCCGGGCACACGGGACTGGTCGGTCACCGCGTCGCTGTTCGCCACGCTGAACGACATGTACGGCAACCGGACCGTGTGCGGGATCGGGCGCGGCGACTCGGCCCGGCGGGTCATCGGCCAGTCGCCCATGTCGCTGGCCACGCTGTCGGACGCGATGACGGTGATCAAGGGCCTGGCCGAGGGACGCGAGGTGACGCTGCACGGCCAGCCGCTGCGTATCCCCTGGGTGCGTGACGGCAAGCTCGAGGTCTGGATGGCCGCGTACGGGCCGAAGGCGCTCAAGCTCACCGGCGAGCAGGCCGACGGCTTCATCTTGCAGACCGCCGACCCCGACATCGCGCGCTGGACCATCGGCGCGGTGCGCGCGGCGGCGCAGGCGGCCGGGCGCGACCCTGCCGCGCTGACCATCTGCGTGGCGGCGCCCGGGTACGTCGGGTCTGACCTGCCGCACCAGCGTGAGCAGCTGCGGTGGTTCGGCGGCATGGTCGGCAACCACGTGGCCGACCTGGTGGCCAGGTACGGGACCGACGGGCCGGTCCCCCGCGCGCTGACCGACTACATCGCCGGGCGCGAGGGCTACGACTACGCGCACCACGGCAAGGCGGGCAACCCGACGGTGGACTTCGTGCCGGACGAGATCGTGGACCGGTTCTGCCTGCTCGGCCCGGCCAGCGCGCACGTGGACCGGCTGCAGGAGCTGGCCGGGATCGGGGTCGACCAGTTCGCCCTGTACCTGATGCACGACGAGGAGGAGAAGACCCTCGCCGCCTACCGCGACGAGATCATTCCTGCCCTGCGGTAATGCTGCTGGCCGTGGCGGCGGGCGTAGCGGACGGCGCGGGGACCAGGCCCTCTACCTTGGGCAGCAGCTGCTGGTCGGCCAGCGCGATGGCCAGCTCGCCGGCCGCGGTCGGGTGCAGCGGCGCCGGGTCGCCCGGGCCCTGCACCCAGGGATCGGCGGTGCACAGCTCGTGGCCGGTGAACGACGGGGCGGTGACGCCGAACCCGAACGTCTGCGCCCCCTGCGCCAGCACCGTGTTCAGCTGCCCGAGCCGCGCGAGCAGCACCTTCTCCTTCGCGGCGGTGATGCCGTACCTGCGCAGGCAGCCGAGGCCAGGCCCGAACGGCGAGTAGTACTGGTTGACCAAGATGGCGGGGTTGCCGGGGAGCCCGGCGAGGTCGGCGAGAAGCTGGTAGTAGCTGCGCGTGAAGGCGCCGATCTCGGTATTGAAGTAGGCCGAGGACACCTTGTCGTTGCACACGGCGCTGGCCACGCAGAGCCGGGTCATGATGGACCACTCGACGTCGTCCGCCCCGACGCTGACGATGACCACCTTCGCGTGCGTGGCCTGCTGGGCCTCGACCAGCTGGGCCGGCGCCACCTGACCGTCGGCGAGGACCTGGACGCGGAGCAGGCCGTTCTGGATGGTGGCGCCGCTGCAGGCCAGGTTCAGCACGTTCCAGTTGTTCACCGTGGCCAGGTCGGCGGCATATGACTCGCTGCTGCGGCCGCATGCCTGGTCCAGGGCGGTGGGGCGGGCCAGGAGCGGGTTGCCCGCGGCGGAGGCGGTCGAGTCGCCGATCACGACCGCCTGCACGCCGGCCAGCGGCTTGGTCATGTTCTGCTGTGGCGCCTGGAGCGGGTCGGTGCCCACCAGGTCATCGAGGGTCGTGACGCTGCGCAGGACCCGGGGGGTGCTGGACGCGGTCAGCAGCACCCCGCCGACGTTCACGGCGCAGACGACGACCAGGCCCGCGATCACGGTCTTCGCCATCTTCGCGTGCGGCTGCCTGCGGATCCCGGCTACCGCGAGCAGCGCGACGACGGCGAAGCCGGCCGCGATCAGCGTCTCCCACTCGAAGTAGCGCTTCCAGCCCTGCGCCAGCTGCTGGCTCAGGCTCAGCTTGAGCTGGCGCGGGTCGTCCGAGCGCAGCAGCTGCGCGACCTGGGGGTCGATGGTGATGTGGGTCAGCTGGAGCAGCGGGCGGATCGGGCCCTCGAACTGCGGTCTGGTCGGCAGCACCTGGCCGAACAGGTCGAGCTCGCCCGGGCCCGACAGGCTCAGCGCCGGGACGGCCGCCCCCACCTGGGCGGTCTGGCCGGCCGCGGAGACCGTCTGCAGCGGCGCGACCTGCAGCGCCAGCCAGATCGAGCCCGCGGTGACGATGGCGAACGTGACGAGATAGAAGGCAGCGGTCCTGGTCAATCGCAGGAATCTGGTGATGTCGCGCTCCCTGGGCGTCGCGGACCCGCTTATCCACGGTACCGCGTGCTCACAGGTCCCCTTTGCGCTCCAGGTAGTTCAGCGCGCCCCAGCCGAACGGCACCGGCAGCCAGAAGGTCAGCAGCCGGAACAGCAGCACCGCGCTGACCGCGACCGCGCCGGACATGCCCGTGGCCGTGAGCCCGGCGGTCAGCGCCGCTTCCACCCCGCCGATCCCGCCGGGGGTGGGAATGACGGAGCCGATGGCGCTGCCGGTCAGGTACACCACGGCGATGGCCGCGATCGGCACCGACCGGCCGAACGCGCCGACACACGCGGCCAGGCTGGCGATGTAGGCCGCGTCAAGCACCAGCGCGCCGCCGATGCCCAAGGCGAGCTTGCGCGGATGCTGCGTGACCTCGAGCAGCCGGGGCAGGACCTGCTCGAGCGTCGGCGCCAGCCGGGCGCGCAGCAGATGCCGCCCGGGGGGGACCGCGAGCACCGCGAGCGCGGCGGCGACGAGCCCGGCCAGCACGAAGTAGGCCCACCGCGGCGGCTGGATCGTGTACTTCAGCGTCGTTCCCGCGATCGCGGCGAACACCACGAGCAGCAGGATGTGCAGGACGAATGCCACCACCTGGGCCACGCCGATGCTGGCCGCGGCGACCGCCGCGGGGATCTTCCTGCGCTGCAGGTACCGGATGTTCAGCGCGGCGCCGCCGACGGCGGCGGGGGTCACCAGCGTGACGAAGGAGCCGGCCAGCTGGGCGAGCAGGGTGCGGAAGAAGGGCAGCCGGTCGGTGACGAAGCCGGACAGCGACATCGTGGCGCCCACGTAGGTGGCGGCCGACAGGGCCAGCGCGGCGATGCTCCAGTGCCAGTTGGCCGAGCGCAGCACGCTGGTCAGGCTTTCCCGCTCGAGCTCGCCGGCCAGCAGGTAGGCGGCGACGACGCTCGCGACCAGCGTCAGCAGGGTGCGGAACCGGATGCGCTCCACCCGCACGGGGGCGACCTCGCCGCCAGGGACGACCCGGAGCAGCAGCTTGCGCAGCGCGGGCAGCACGTCGCGGCGGCGGCGCAGCGCCGCCCGGGTGGAACGGGCCAGCGCGACCGGTTGCAGCAGCGGCACCACGGCCATCAGTTCGTCGGCGCCGGCCTTCTCCAGGCCCAGCGCGGCGGCCCGGTCAGGTCCGACGTAGAGCGCCAGCTCGGCCAGGAGCTGGGCCACGTCCAGGCGTACCTGCAGGTCGCTGGCTGCCACGTCGCCGTCGCCTGG
Organism: uncultured Actinomycetes bacterium; assembly: GCA_963739615.1. Taxonomy (GTDB): domain Bacteria; phylum Actinomycetota; class Actinomycetes; order Streptosporangiales; family Streptosporangiaceae; genus Palsa-504. The sequence goes on along the minus strand of CAVUBD010000038.1, from coordinate 44,585 downwards.
ATCGAGCAGCATGGCCTGGCCGTCGTCGGTCAGCAGGATGCGGTCCGCGGTCAGGCCCCGGTGCGTGACGTGCCGGGCGTGCAGCTTTCCTACCGCGTCCCAGATCTGGCTGAGCTCGGCGTCGCTGCAGCCGGGGTTCCGCCTGGCCAGCGTGGTCCCGTCGTGGTGCTCGAAGGCGAGCACCGCGGCTTCGGGGCCGACCCGGACCAGGGCCCGCAGCCGCGGCGTGGGCGCGCCCGCGTCCTCGGCCGCGTAGGACAGCAGGGCCCGGCGTTCGACGGCGTGGTCCACCGACAGGGGGGAGCTGCGTGACACCTGCGCGAGCACCCGGACCGACCGGTAGACCCGGTAGATCGCCCCGGCCGCCTGCTGGTCCCGGTCGTATACGACGACGTCGAGCCGGCCGGCGTCGCGTGTCGTCGCCGCGTAGTGGCGGGACCCGGCCACTCCGGTGCTGGCCTGGCGCAGCCGCCGGATGGCGCTGACCGGGAGGTCCGTGCCGGCCAGCGCCAGCGCGATGTCCCTGGCGCTGGGCCGCTGCGACGTCGTGCCCGCGCCGTACCTGACGGCGAGGCCGATGGCGCGGCCCGCGAGCAGCGTGATCAGGAGCGAAAGGACGGTCGTGCGCAGCGCCTCGACCTGGACGACCGAGTACACGCCGACGGCCACCCACAGGGCGTTGCGCCAGGACGGCCGTCCGACCAGGCCGACCATGGTGGCGTAGGCGACCAGGCCCGCCAGGTAAGGGTCCAGGGCGGCGACATGACTGGCCCCGGGACGGGACATGATGATCGCGTCGTAGAGCCGGGTGGCGACACCGTTCCTGAGCAGGTCGTTGACCAGCGCCGTAACGGCTCCGGCCAGGACGCCCGTCGCCACCGCCTCGGCGAGCCGTCGCGGCTGGCGCATGACGAGCAGCTGGACGGCCAGCGCCACCGGCAGCATGAGCAGGGCGAACAGTGCCACCGGGGGCGCCGCGACCAGCAGCGCGTGCGGTAGCCGCCTGCTCGCGCCCACGATGTCGGTCTGGACGCCGGACGTGGTCGCGCTGGCCGCGATGCCGGCCGCTGCCAGCACGACGATCTCGGTGGCGGACAGGGTGCAGCGCAGCAGGTCGACCGGTTTGCGGATACGGCGCTCGAGCTGATCCTCGACATGGATCTCGCCCGGCTGCGGTGGCGTCACGACACGATCGTTGCACCTGGCTGGCCAGCGGCATAGCCGCACCGCCGGGCCCGGCCAGGGCGCTCAGCCGGCGCTACGCTCCATCGTGCCGGTTAGAGCCGACTCTACGCTCCATCGTGCCGGCTCGATATCGCTGGTGTAAGGCCGGACGGCGGCGTCGTTTTCCCGGATCGCGGGGGCTCCGATATCGTCCCTGACATGAGGGCATCGGAGATACGCCAGCTAATCCAGATGAAACCGGTCGAGCTCGACGCGACCCGCAGACGACTGTCGGCCTGCCACGACATCAGCGATCTGCGCGCCATGGGGCGCCGGCTCACCCCGCGCCCCGTCTTCGATTACGTCGACGGCGGCGCCGACGAGGAACTGTCGCTGACGGCCAACACCAAGGCCTTCCGGCGGTGGCGGTTCCAGCCGCGCACGCTCGTGGACGTGTCGGAACCGGATATCTCCGCGCGGTTCCTCAACACGGTCACGCCGCTGCCGCTGGCCCTGGCCCCGACCGGGTACACGCGGATGATGCACCCCGCCGGCGAGATCGGCGCGGCACGCGCGGCGCAACGGCACGGCCTGCCTTACGCGCTGTCCACGATGGCGACCACCACCATCGAGGACGTCGCGGCCGCAGTGCCTGCCCAGCCAGCCGGCCCCGACCGACCTCCCGGCCAGCCCGATCTGTGGTTCCAGCTCTACATCCTGCGCGACAGCGGCCTGAGCAAGGAACTCGTCGACCGGGCCGCCGCGGCCGGGTACCGGGTCCTGGTGGTCACGGTGGACTGCTTCGTAACCGGCCACCGGATAAGGGATCACCGGAACGGCCTGGTCATCCCGCCTGAGCTCACCGCCAGGACGCTGGCCAGCATCGCGGGCAAACCCGGTTACTGGGTCCGGATGCTGCGCAACCCGGCCATCAACTTCGCCAACTTCGCCGGGTACCCGGGACTCACCATCGAGGGCACCGGATCGTTGTTCAACCCCGGCATCAACTGGGACGACATCGCCTCGCTGCGGGACAGGTGGCCGGGCAAGCTCGTCATCAAGGGGCCGCTCGGGCCCGCGGACGCCCAGCGCGCGGTTTCCCTCGGGGCCGACGGCCTGCAGCTCTCCAACCACGGCGGGCGCCAGCTTGACCGGGCGGTGCCGCCGGTCAACTTGATCGCTCCGGTCCGGGCGGCGGTCGGGCCCGACGTGTCGATCCTGGTCGACTCCGGCATCCGCCATGGTTCCGACATCGCCGTGGCGCTGGCGCTGGGCGCGGACGCCTGCGCGGTCGGGCGCGCCTACCTGTACGGCATGATGGCCGGCGGTGAGCCGGGTGTGGACAAGGCCCTGGATATCTTGACCGACCAGTTCAAGCGGACCCTGCAGCTCCTCGGCGTGGGTTCGGCCGCCGGGCTGCGTGAGGCTGGCCCCGAGATCCTCACCTCGTGATGGTTTCCGGCGGCTCGAGAACCTGCTCGGGCGGGCCGCCGCGCCGTTCCGCTCGATCCTCGAAGGAGTTGCCATCCCGCGCTGAGCGTCCGTCCGCGCGCTCGTTCACGTCAGCTCCTGGTGTCGCCGGTAAGGCGCAATGCCCAGGGCAGAGGGGACCATCGGCCCTCGCGGGGCTGTTGTTCGCTGGAGATCCTGGTGGCATGTACGCACTCCGTCCCGGCAGACCGGGTGGCGCCCGGATCGGACGTCACGACGACCAGCCGGGGCGGTCCGCCACCCGGCCGCTGTCCTCGCGATCGGCGGCGTGTGCCGGGGACGTGCCGTCGATCCGGACACCGCGCGTCGCCAGGCCGGCTATCAGCACGGCGGCGCAGGTGATCGCCGCGTCGGCGAGGTTGAACGTCCAGGGGAAGTGCGGCAGGTTGATCCAGTCCACGACCCGGCCGCGCAGCAGGCCGGGAGACCCGAACAGCCGGTCGCCGAGGTTTCCCGTGGCCCCGCCGAGGAGCAGGCCGAGGGAGATCGTCCAGGCCACGCTGCGCAATTGCCTGGCCTGGCGGATGATGGCGACGATGACGCCGCACACGATCAGGGCGATGACAGCCGTATAGGACGTGCCGAGGCCGAACGCAGCCCCGGCATTGAACGTCAGGCCCAGCGTGATCAGCCCGTGGAACAGCCTGACGGGCGGATGCCCCGCCAGCTTCTGAAGTACCAGGGCCTTGGAGAACGCGTCCGCGGCCAGCACGGTGACGGCGACCGCGAACATGTCCGCGAGGGCACGCACCCGGAGCGCTCTCAGCTGACCGGGATCGGCCGTCATCCGGCGCCGGGTTCCCGGGTCCGAAGCGGTGGTCATGGTGCTCGAGGGGGCAGCGGACGGCGGGACTTGACCGGGCCAGCCGAGATGTCCGGCGGCACAGGCGGCGGCTGCTTGTCCAATGCCTCCAAGGCCAGCTGGACCGCGGTCGTCAGCTGCGGGTCACGACCGGCGGCCCAGTCATCGGGGGTGATCAGCACCTCCACGTCCGGGTCGACGCCGTAGTTCTCCACGCCCCAGCCGTACTCGTTGAACCAGAACGCGTACTTGGGTACGGTGACCCCGGTGCCGTCGACCAGACCCGCGTATCCCTCGATGCCGACCACGCCGCCCCAGGTACGGGTGCCGACCACCGGCCCCAGGCCGAGCAGGCGGATCGCCGCCGTGACGATGTCGCCGTCGGAACCGGCGAACTCGTCCGCCACGGTAACCAGCGGGCCGCGCCGCGCCTCCTCCGGGTACGTCGCCGGACGCAGCCACCGTCCCATGCCCCAGGCGATGACCCGGCGGGAGAGCTTCTCCACGATCAGCTGCGAGATATGGCCGCCGCTGTTCCCTCGCACGTCGAAGATCAGCCCGTCGCGGGCCAGCTCCGTCCGCATGTCACGATGGAAATGCGCCCAGCCTTCACCCATCATGTCCGGGATGTGCAGGTAACCCAGGCGCCCGTCGCTGAGCTCACGCACTAGCCGGCGCCGGCCGGCCACCCAGTCCTGGTACCGCAGCCGCCGCTCGCCGCGCAGCGGCACCACGACCACCCGGCGTAGTTGCCCAGGCGCGATGGCGTCCCCCCGGCCGAGGGGGTCTGGGGGGAACGGTTTCCCCCCAGGAGCAGGGGGGGGCTGGGGGGGATCGTCCCCCCGGGCTAGCACAGTCAGCTCTACCGGCTTGCCGGCGGTTCCGGCTAGGAGGGGCCAGGGGCCCCGTACCGGGTCGACCGGGAGGCCGTCCACGGCCACGATCTCGTCGCCTGGGACTACCGCGACGCCGGGGGCCGCCAGCGGCGAGCGCGCCCGCGGGTCGGACGACTCGCCTGGCAGCACCCGGTCCACCAGCCAGCGGCCCGAACTGTCCCGCGAGATGTCCGCGCCGAGCCGGCCTACCGGCGCGTACTTCCGGTCCTCGGTACTGGCTGCGTCCACGTAGGCGTGCGATGTGCCTAGCTCGCCGAACAGATCCCAGAGCAGGTCGGCGAAGTCGGCGGAACTGCGGATCCGCGCCAGCAGCGGGCGGTACTCCGCGCCGATGGCGTCCCAGTCCACCCCGGACATGCCGGGGACCCAGAAGTCCCGGCGCATGACCCGGCCGGCCTCGATATAGGCGTGCTCCCACAGCGCGGCGGGATCGGCCTGGAACCTGGCCCGGGACTCGTCGATGACGACGACGTCGCCCGGGTCATCGCCCTTACGCGCCGAGGGCAGCACCCGCAGCCCGTCATCCTGCACTACGAGCCGGGTGCCGTCGCCGCTGACGCGGAACCAGTCGACGCCGCCCGCCAGCTCCTTGACCTCACGCTTAGGCAGGTCAAAGCGCTGCAGGGCGGAGCGAGGCCGGTCGTCGTCCAAGTCCGCGCCGCCTTCGCCGAGCACGCCGGTCACCGGGGCCCGCAGCCACACCAGGCCGCCCCTGACTGCGCGCAAGCCGCGGTAGCGGGCTTCCTCCACCGGGACAGGCAGCACCCGTCCGGGCAGGCCAGCGGCGTCGATCGTGACGGTCACCCCGTCGGCGGAATCCTCGGCCGCATCCGCGCTGACCGGGCGTCCCTCCGTCATCGGCCCGAACGGGGACGGGGTATGCGCCGCGAGCGGCACCAGGTAGGGACGGCTGCCGAACGGGAACGACAGGTCGAACGTGTGCGTGTCGTAGACCGGATCGAAGGTGCGCTGGGACAGGAACGCCAGGTACAGGCCGTCGGTCGTGAACACAGGGTTGGTGTCGGCGAAGCGCCCGTCCGTCACGTCGATCACCTCACGGCCGGCGAGCTCGGTGACCGGGGTGACCTGGACCAGGCGGATCCGGGCCAGCGGCCTCAGCTCGGGCTGGGACCAGGCCAGCCAGGCTGAGTCTGGCGACCAGGAGAGCCCCCCGATGGGCCCGTCGTCGGCCGCCGCCAGCTCGGTGACCTGGCCGGACGCCACGTCTACGACGAACAGCCTGCCGTCATGGGACGCGGCCGCGACGGCCGCCCCGTCGGGCGAAGCAGCCAGGTGCATGACGTGTCCGAGCAGGCCCTCGGCGATGCGAACGGTCCCCGGCTCACCCGTCACGGCCCCGATCTCCAGCGCGTCGGCACCGGAGGCGTCGGTGACCCAGACCACGCGGCCGGTCTCGCCCAGCACCCGGGGCAGCCGGGCGCGGGCGCCGGGATCGACGTGCAGCGCGCGGGCCGGGCCGTCCTTGTGCGTCAGCCAGTGCACCGTGCCCCGCACCTCGACCACGCTGGCCTGACCGGTCAGGTCACAGTCCAGCGCGCCGAGGTGATCCTTGGCCGAGATCAGCCGCGGGGCGCGGGCCGCCGCCGGGGAACCGAGCGTCACCTCGATCCGCCGCGGCGCGGGCGCGTCCGGGCCGTCGAGCATCCAGATGTCACCGGCCAGGTGGTAGACGATCCGCTGCCCGTCGGTGCTCGGGTTCCTGACGTACATGCCGTCGTGATCGGTATGCCGGGCGATACCGCTGCCGTCCAGCGCGCAGGAATAGATGTTGCCCGTGCCCTCGTGGTCGGACAGGAAGAACAGCCGCCCGCCGATCAGCATCGGGCTGGCCAGTTGCCCGTCCAGGCCGGCGAGTATGCGGGTGAAGAGGGGATCCTGCTCGGTGGCGGTCCAGAGCCTGCCGGTGCGGCCGCCGCGGTAGCGCTTCCAGAACGCGGGTTCGGCGGCCACGCTCCCGGTGAGCAGGGCGGTACCCGCCTGCTCGATGGCCACGTCGTTGACCGCGCCGAACGGCAGCAGGCGGGGCGGCGCGCCCTGGTCGGGGACGGCGTAGGCCCGCCGGTACTTCATGGCCGGCTGGCTGGCCGCGGTGATGGCCAGCACGTCCCCCCCTGCGGTCCAGCCGGCGACCCTGGTCTGCGGATCGCCCCAGTAGGTCAGCCTGACCGCCACGCTGCCGTCGGTGTCGGCCGCGTAGACCTCGGGGTTGCCGTCCCGCCCGCTGGCCCAGGCCACCCTGGTCCCGTCCCGGGAGAACCGGGGGTAGCTCACCGGCGCGTCGTCGGCGGAAAGGCGCCACGCGCGCCCGCCCGCGGCGGGCGCGAGCCAGACTTCATCCCCGGCCACGAAGGTGAGGAGGTCGCCGTGGACGTGCGGGTAGCGCAGGTAGCCGGATGCCATCACACCGCGTCCCTGGTGCGCCGCCCGCGGGGGGGAAGCGCCGGGCGGACCTTGGACGGACCGGTCGACACGTCGGGCGGCAGCGAGGGCGGCTGCTTCCCCAGCGCCTCGAGCGCGAAGTGCACCGCCGTTTCCAGCTGCGGGTCACGGCCCGCGGCCCAGTCGTCGGGGGTGATCAGGACCTCCACGTCCGGGTCGACGCCGTAGTTCTCTACGCCCCAGCCGTACTCCTCGGACCAGAACGCGTATTTGGGCACGGTCATGTGCGTGCCGTCGACCAGCTCGTGGCCGGGTACGTCCTCGATGCCGATCACGCCGCCCCAGGTGCGGGTGCCGATGACCGGGCCGAGGCCGAGCAGCTTGATCGCCGCCGTGACGATGTCGCCATCGGATCCGGCGAACTCATCCGCCAGCGTGACGACCGGGCCGCGACGCGCAGTATCCGGGTACGGCGCCGGCCGTACCCCGCGGCCGGCATCCCAGCCGAGGACGCGGCGGGTCAGCTTCTCCACGACGAGCTGCGAGATGTGGCCGCCGCCGTTCCCGCGCACGTCCATGACCAGGGCGTCGAAGCGCATCTCGGTCCGCAGGTCGCGGTGGAAGTCGGCCCAGCCCTCCCCCACCATGTTCGGGATGTGCAGGTACCCCAGGCGCCCGTCGCTCAGCTCCCGCACCAGCCGGCGCCGCCCCGCCACCCAGTCCTGGTAGCGCAGCCGCCGCTCGTCGCGCAGCGGCACGACCACGACCTGGCGAAGTTGGCCAGCGGGGATGGCATCCCCCCGGTCGGGGGGGCCGAGGGGGTCTGGGGGGAACGGTTTCCCCCCAGGAGCAGGGGGGGTCTGGGGGGGATCGTCCCCCCGGGCCAGCACGGTCAGCTCCACGGGCTTGCCGACCGCTCCGGCCAGCAGCGGGGCGGGACCGTGCACCGGGTCGACCGGGCGGCCGTCCACCGCGACCACTTCGTCGCCGGGACGCACCACGACTCCTGGCGCCTCAAGCGGCGACCTGGCCCGCGGGTCGGACGACTCGCCTGGCAGCACCCGCTGCACCACCCAGCGGCCGGATTCGTCCCTGGTGAGGTCCGCGCCGAGCAGCCCGACCGCCTCGGGGCCCGGATCGGAGCCGAAGAAGTCCACGCCGGCCTTGGTGATGTAGGAGTGCGACGTCCCCAGCTCGGCGACGACCTCCCACATCAGATCGGTGAAATCGTCCGCGCCGCGAATGCGGTCGAGCAGCGGCCGGTAGGTGTCGAGCACCCCGTCCCAGTCCACGCCCGACATGTCCGGGTTCCAGAAGTTCAGGCGCATCACCCGCCCGGCTTCGGCGTAGGCGTGCCGCCACAGCGCGGCCGGATCGGCCCGGAACCTGGCCCGGGCCAGGTCAACGGTGACCGCTTCGCCCGAGCCGTTGTCCTCCTTTTCTGCGGACGGCAGGACCCTCAGCTCGTCGTGGTCCCTGACCACCAGCCGGGTCCCGTCGCCGCTGACGTCGAACCAGTCGAGCTCGTCGGCTAGTTCGGTCACCTCCCGCTTGGCCAGGTCGAACCGCTCGAGGGCCGGCCGCGGTGGTTTGTCGTCGGCGTTCGCGCTGCCCTCACCGAGGACGCCGGCGACCGGCTCCCGCAGCCAGGCCAGCCCGCCCTTGACGGCACGCAGGCCCGCGTACCTGGCCTCGGCCACGGGGACGCCCACCACGCGACCGGCGAGTCCGGCTGCGTCGACTGATACCGATGGTCGTTCGTCAGAATCGTCTTTATCTTTTTCCTGGCCCACCGGACGGCCACCAGGCAGCGGCCCGAACGGGGACGGGGTCTGCTCGGCGAGCGGTACCAGGTAGGGGCGGCTGCCGAGGGGGAACGACAGGTCGAAGGTCTGCGCGTCGTACACCGGGTCGAAGCTGCGCTTGGAGATGAACGCGAGGTAGAGGCCATCGGGAGTGAATACCGGGTCGGTGTCGGCGAACCGGCCGTCCGTCACGTCGATGACCTCGCGGTCCGCGATCGTGGCCAGCGGCGCTATGCGGATGCGGCGCAGCGGCTGCGGGCCGGGCTGGGACCAGGCCAGCCAGGCCGAGTCGGGTGACCAGGACAGCCCCTCGATGGGCCCGTCGTCGGCCGCGGCCAGCTCGGTGACCTGGCCGGACGCCACGTCTACGACGAACAGCCTGCCGTCATCAGCCGCGGCCGCGACGGCCGCGCCGTCCGGGGAAGCGCTCAGGTGCCTGACGTGACCGATGAGACCGCCGCCGATCCGGACCGGGGCCGGATCGATGCCGGCCATGCTCGCTATCTCCAGCGCGTCGGCACCCTCGGCGTCGGTGACCCACACGGCCCGGCCGGTCTCGCCGAGCACCCGGGGCAGCCGGCCGCGGGCGCCGGGATCGACGTGCAGCGCGCGGGCCGGGCCGTCCTTGTGCGTCAGCCAGTGCACCGTGCCCCGCACCTCGACCACGCTGGCCTGACCGGTCAGGTCACAGCCGACGTCGCCCAGGTGGTCCTGGGCCGAGATGAGCCTGGGGGCTCGTTCGGCCGCCGGGGAGGCGAGCGTCAGCTCCAGCCGCCGCGGCGCGGGCGCGTCCGGGCCGTCGAGCATCCAGATGTCACCGGCCAGGTGGTAGACGATCCGCTGCCCGTCGGTGCTCGGGTTCCTGACGTACATGCCGTCGTGATCGGTATGCCGGGCGATACCGCTGCCGTCCAGCGCGCAGGAATAGATGTTGCCCGTGCCCTCGTGGTCGGACAGGAAGAACAGCCGCCCGCCGATCAGCATCGGGCTGGCCAGCTGCCCGTCCAGGCCGGCGAGTATGCGGGTGAAGAGGGGATCCTGCTCGGTGGCGGTCCAGAGCCTGCCCCCGGTGCCGCCGCGGTAGCGCTTCCAGTACGCGAGCTCGTTGTTCGTCCGGCCGGTGAGCAGGGCCGTGCCCCCGGCCTCGAGCGCGAGGTCGCCAACCGGGCCGAACGGCAGCCGCCGCGGCGGTGCGCCCTCGACCGGCACCGCGTACGCCCAGGTGAGATAGTTCTGGGGCTGGCCCGCCGCGCTGACCGCCAGCACCTCGCCGTCCCGCGTCCAGCCGGTCACCCGGGTCCTGTTGTCCCCCCAGTAGGTGAGCCTGGTAGCGGCGCGGCCCTCGGTGTCGGTCAGGTAGATCTCGGGGCGGCCGTCCCGCGAGCTGGTCCAGGCGATCGCGGCCCCGTCGCGGGAGAACCGCGGGTCACCCACCTGGGCGCTGTCAGCCGATAGCTTCCAGGCGCGGCCGCCGTCGGCGGGGGCGAGCCGAGACGTCGTCATCGGCGACGAAGACGACGAGATCACCATGAATGTGCGGGTAGCGCAGGTATCCAGATGAAGTCACGCCGTTCATCTTATGGTCTACAGCCAGCCCCGTTCTGAGGCGATACGCAGCGCCTCAGCGCGGTTGCGGGCGCCGGTCTTCTGGATGCACGCGGACAGGTAATTGCGCACCGTGCCCTCGGACAGATAGAGCCGGCGGGCTATCTCCGCGATCGTCCCGCCGCCCGCGGACGCCTCGAGCACGTCATGTTCGCGCGGGGTGAGCGGGTTGACGCCGTTGGCCAGCGCGGCCGCGGCCAGGTCCGGGTCGATGACCCGCTCGCCGGCCAGCACGCGGCGGATGGTGTCCGTGAGCTTGTCGGCCGGAGAGTCCTTGACCAGGAACGCGGACACGCCGGACTCCATCGCGCGGCGCAGGAACCCGGGGCGGCCGAACGTCGTCAGGATCACGATCTTGATGCCCGGGTGGATCCGCTTCAGCTCGGCGGCGGCGGTCAGGCCGTCCATGCCCGGCATCTCTATGTCCAGCACCGCCACGTCCGGGCTGGTGGCGCTGGCGGCCTTCATGACCTCGTCGCCGCGGCCGACCTGGGCCACCACCTCGATGTCGCCCTCGAAGGACAGCAGCGCGGCCAGCGCCTCCCTGATCATCACCTGATCCTCGGCGAGCAGCAGCCGGACCGGCGGCTGGCCTTCCTGAGCGGGGTTCATACCTCGCAATCATGGCCGGCCGCGTGGGCCGGATTTCGGGTGTACCGGGGAACGGACGCGGTGAGCCGGAAGCCGCGGCGGGCACCGCCGGGATCGGCTGGACCGAGCGACAGGCGGCCGCCGACCGCGGACAGCCGTTCGGAGATGCCCCGCAAGCCGCTGCCCCGGGGCTCCTGGCTCGCCTGGGGCGCGGGGCGGTCCTGGGGCGCGGGGGCGGCCTCGGCGAGGCCGTGGCCGTCGTCGGTGACCTCGAGCGACAGCTCGCCGCCTTGCTGGCTGAGGCGGATCCGGCAGCTCTTCGCGCCGGAATGGCGGATCACGTTGGTGACGGCCTCGCGCAGGCACCAGGCCAGCACCGCTTCGGTATCGGGATCGAAGGTACCCGATCGCAGCGTAAGCGCGGGGTCGTCGTCGAGGCGGATGGCGGCGGCCTCCAGCGCGTTCCGCGCGGTGATCACCTCGATCGCGAGCGTCGGCCTGCGGTAGCCGCTGACCGCCTCCCTGATGTCGTGCAGCGTCTGCCGGCTGACCCGGCCGATGTCGCCGAGCTCACCCAGCACCGCGTCGCGTTCCGCGGAGGGCGGCAGCCTGGCCAGCCGCTTGGCGGCCAGGTCGGACTTCAGCGTGATCATCGACAGCGACTGGCCGGTCAGGTCGTGCATGTCACGCCCTAGCCGCAGCCGCTCCTCGTTGGCGGCCAGCTTCGCGACGGTCCCGCGCGCCTGCGCCAGTTCACGCATGAGCACCATCTGCATCCGGAACCCGATCATGGCCAGGCCGGCCTGGTCGGCCTCTTCCAGGTAATGGGTGGCGAACAGCAGCGTGCGGCCCTGCGCTACCTCTTCCTTCATGCTGGCCCAGAAGAGCCTGCGGGTTTCCACGTCCATGGCCGTGGTCGGCTCGTCGAGCACGATCAGCTCGGACTTGCCGCAGATGGCCAGCGCGAACCGCACCCGCTGGGTCTGGCCGCCGGACAGCCGGTCCACCCGCTGGTCGGCGAACTGGGCGATACCCGCCCGCTTCAGCGTGACGTCCACAGGTTCGGGCTTGGGATGCAGGTTCGTCACCAGCGTGACGAGCTCGCGCACCGTCACCTCGGGCATCAGGCCGCCGGACTGCAGCATGGCGCCCACCCGGCCGGACTTCACGCATGTGTACGGGTCAGTGCCGAACACCGTGATCCGCCCGCCGGTGGGCTTGCGCAGCGCGAGCAGCATGTCCAGCGAGGTGGACTTACCCGCGCCGTTCGGGGCCGAGCAGGGCGACGGTCTCGCCCTGGCGCAGTTCCAGGGTCAGCCCGTCCACGGCGTGCAGGCTGCCGTAGTGCTTGGACACGTTCTCGAACGAGACCACCCGCGCGCCGTGACTGACCGCGTGGCTTGCGGCGGTACTGGCGTAGTCGTCCTGGCTGATGGCGTAATCCGTGGTACTCCCGCCACCGCCGTGAGCACCGTAACTCGTGCTGTATTGGCCCATGTCGTTCCCTCGTATCGGCTTGCCGGGCTGGAGTCTCCGGCCCTGCCCCCGATCTTGATCCCACCATCCGGGATGCTGGGGTCGGTAGTGCCGTCCCTCAGGAACCTGGCATGACATGCGTCATCGGCTGAGCGGTGACACGGCGCGGGCGGGCGCCGAGCTGCCGCCGCCGCAGGAACGACGCCAGGCCGCCCGGGCCCGATAGCGGGTCCACTGCTTTCTCGACGATCGCCCGCTTGAGCGCGCTGACCAGCGCATCGCAGGTCGACGCCGCGGGGTGCCCGTGGGTATCCGCTGAGCAGGGGGGTTCTGTGCGACGATACTGCTGTTGTCTGGGTGGTGGAGCTGGGAGGCAAAGCGGTGAATGATCTGGCGGCGCTTGCCGCTGAGGCCTACCGATGACCCGGCATGGAAGATGAGCCACCGGCACGACAGCTACCTGGCCCGGGCCCTGGCCGCCCGCGGCGGCCTGTGGGGTAACCACGGCTATGAGGCCGCCTACCCGATGACCTACACCGACGCCGACGGCGACCCGCTCGACGGGCGCAACCGGTACGCCCTCACCTTCGACCAGGACCCGCCGGTCGACGCCTTCTGGTCCATCACCATGTATGACCTGCCCGACTTCTACCTGGTCGCCAACCCGATCGGCCGCTACTCCATCGGCGACCGCACACCCGGCCTGCGCCGCGACGCCGACGGATCGCTCACCATCGTGATCCAGCACGACCAGCCCGCCAGTACCAGCAACTGGCTGCCCGCCCCCGCCGGACCGTTCCGGCCCCTCATGCGCCTGTACCAGCCACAGGCCGCCGTGCTGGACGGCACCTACAAGATCCCGCCCATCACCAAGGCAGCAAACTAGACCCCGCCCCTTTCCGACCAAAGCAGCAAGGGGACAACGAGTCACCTGGTTCCTTCTGACAGGCTAGAAGGGGATCTGGGGCGAGAGCCAGGGACCGTTCGGCATAATGATCTTGATTTTGGCTAGCGGCCTACGGCGTAGCCTTGCATGCCGCGGGGATTGGCGGCCGCGTACAGGACGCCGTTGCGGCGGGCGACCGCGCTGACCCGGCCCAGCGACCAGGCCGGCCGGACGTTGACCAGGTGGCCGCGCCGCCGCAGTTCCTCGATCACGGCCGGGTCCATCCGTGACTCGACGTCAAGCACGCGCGGCTGCGCCTCGCGCGGATAGAACGACGACGGCATGTGAGCCGAGTGGAAGGACGGGAAGTCGATCGCCTGCTGCAGGTTCATGCCGAAGTGCAAGTGGTTGAGGAAGACCAGCAGCGACCACTGATCCTGCTGATCACCGCCTGGTGTGCCGAACGCGAGGTACGGTTCCCCGTCCCGCAGGGCGAGGCTCGGCGTGAGCGTGGTCCGCGGCCGTTTGCCCGGCGCGATCGTGGCGGGCAGCCCTGGCGTGAGGGTGAACATCTGCGCCCGCGTGCCCAGGCAGAAGCCGAGGCCGGGGATGACCGGCGAGGACTGGAGCCAGCCGCCGCTCGGCGTGGCGGACACCATGTTGCCGAACCGGTCGGCCACGTCGACGTGGCAGGTGTCGCCGGCCCGGTAGCTTGACGCGGCGGGTCCCGGCGCGGGCGGCTCCACGTCCAGGCTGGGGGACACGCTGGCGGCGTCGTACCCGTCGGACCGGAACGAGCCCGTGACGAAGCCGGGCAGCCAGGGCGGCCTGCCGTCCGGGGCGCCCGGAACCAGATCGGCCGAAGCCTGCGGCCCAACCAGCCGGCGCCTGGCGTCGGCGTACTCGGCGGACAGCAGCGCCTTGACCGGCACGTCGGTGAAGTCGGGGTCCCCGTACCAGGCTTCCCGGTCGGCGAAGGCGAGCTTGCCGCATTCGGTCACGGTGTGCACGAAGTCCGCGCGGCCCGGCCCCATGGCCTTGAGGTCGAAGCCGTCGAGGAGCGCGAGTTGCTGCAGGAACACCGGCCCCTGCCCCCACGGCTTGGTCTTGCACACGGTCAGGCCGCCGACGTCGAACGTCAGGGGCTCCTCGAGCCGCGGGTGCCAGCCGGCCATGTCGGCGTAGCCGAGCAGGCCCCGGTGCGGCTGGCCGGTGACGTCCATGACCTCGGCGGAGGCGACGTAGGCGGCGATCGCCTCGGCGACGAAGCCTTCGTAGTAGACCCGCCTGGCCGCCTCGATCTGCTCGTCGCGATCATGGCTGGCCGCTTCTGCCTCACCGAGGATGCGCTGGTAGGTAGCGGCCAGCGCGGGATTGGCGAACAGCGAGCCCGGCACAGGCACCTGTCCGCCCGGCAGGTAGACCTCGGCCGAGCTCGGCCAGTACTCCCGGAACAGTCCGGCCACGCTGGCGATACCCCAGCTGATCGCGGGCAGCAGCGGGTAACCGCTGGACGCGTACCCGATCGCGTAACCCATCACATCCCGGAGCCGGAGGGTGCCGAACTCCCTCAGCAGCAGCATCCACGCCCCGAACGCCCCTGGCACGCAGGCGGCGAGCAGCCCGCTGCCTGGCACGAGATCGAGCCCGAGTTCGCCGAACGCCTGCGGCGTGGCCGCGGCGGGCGCGGTTCCCTGACCGCACAGCACGAAGGTCTCGCCGCGGCCGGCGTGATGGGCGATGACCGGGACCTCGCCGCCGAGGCCGTTCAGGTGCGGCTCCACCACCTGGAGCACGAGCCCGGCGGCGACGGCGGCATCGAACGCGTTCCCGCCGTGCTCGAGGACCGCCAGGCCTGCCGCCGAGGCGAGCCAGTGCGTCGAGGCCACCATGCCGAACGTGCCGGACAGCTCCGGCCGGGTCGTGAACTCGGGAATGCCGGCCATGATCCCGATCTTCTCATCAAGCCGCGTCGGGGCCGCCTGTGTGTCGGCTGGCAGAACGAGCGGTCATACTTGATTATTACTCATTGCTACTGTTCGGCGACGATGAGGTGACAAGCTGATGCGCATGATTATTTCCCTTCCGGCGGTTTGCGGACGGCGCGTGGCGCCTGGGGCGGTGATGGCGGTGGCAGCGGCGGGTCTGCTCGCGGCCTGCGCCTCGCCAAGCACCGGGCCGGCCTCGGCTCCGGGCGGCACTGCCACCTCCAGCAAGACGCCAGATGCGGTGATGTCCTCCGCGTCGGCGGGTACCCCGGGAACGGGGGCCGCGTCGTCGGGGACGGCCGGCCTCGCGGCGTGCGGGTCCGCTGCGCTGCGGGTCACCGTGAACGCCAGCCAGGCCGGCGGCGCGGCGGGCAGCACGTACTACCCGGTTGACTTCACCAACACCTCGAGCTCGCCTTGCGGGATGTACGGCTACCCTGGCGTGTCCTTCGTCACCGCCGACGGCGCCGCCGGCCGTCAGATCGGGGCGGCGGCGCAGCGGAACCCGAGCTTCGGCAAGCGGGCGGTCCGCCTCGCGGCGGGCGGTGCCGCGCACGCCTGGCTGCAGGTCACGCAGGCCGGCAACTACCCGCCGTCGACCTGCCAGCCGGTGACCGCGCACTGGCTGCGGGTGTTCGCGCCCGGAGAAACCGTGGCCCTGTACGTGAACCGTTCCTTTGCGGCGTGCTCCTCGCCGAAGGCGCCGCTGCTGACGGTGCTGCCCGTCCGGGCGGGTCAGGGAGTCCAGGGGAGCACGCCCTAGCCTCAGGTAACGTCGGCCCATGGAGCTTTCCCCTCGCGTGCGCGCGGTCTGCGATCTCGACGTGGCCGAGGTGCGCGAATTCAGCGGCCGGCACGAATACGACGGCAAGCCGCAGGACCTGTCACCGGCCGGGGTCCGCGCCGGGCTCGCCCGGCTGGCGCGGGCGCGGGCAAGCGGTGCGCGGTGCGCGGACGCGTACGACGAGGCCCAGCTAGCCGCGGCCGAGGCACAAAAACGGGTCGTCTTCGCCGAGCTTGAGCTGCACCGCCGTAACCCGCTGTTCCACCTCGGCGAACT
The DNA here is from genome assembly GCA_963739615.1 of uncultured Actinomycetes bacterium. Lineage (GTDB taxonomy): Bacteria > Actinomycetota > Actinomycetes > Streptosporangiales > Streptosporangiaceae > Palsa-504. Next base: position 28,421 of record CAVUBD010000038.1, on the reverse strand, counting down.
AGACCTGGCCTGCTACGACAGGGACTACGCGCCCCAGGAGGAAAGGGACGCCGCGCGGGCGGAACACCTCGCCGCCTGGCCGCGGGTGGCCGAGGCGGCCGTGACCTCGCTCGACCGGGTGAGCGCGCCGGTCGCCCAGGCACTGCTCGGGGCGGTCCGCGGGCTCGGCGAGGGGATCGGCGCCGGGCCGGGCGGCGGTCCGGGCGGGGCCGGGCGGTCCGGGCGGGGCTGTCCGGCAGGCGGCGCTGGCCGCGCACGCGCGCCTGGTCGCGCACATCGAGCGGGCGGCGGCGGACGGGGACCCGGATTGCGCGCTTGGCGGACCCGGCCTGGCCGCGCTGATGAGCAGTGCGGAGGCCACGCCGGTCGACCTGGGCAGGCTGGCTGAGCGGGCCGACGCGGAACGGGATCGGCTGCGCGCCCTGCTCGAAGTCGGGTGCGCGCGCGTCGAGCCGGGACGGCCGCCCCTTGATGTAGCCCGCGACCTGGTCCGCGATCACCCGGACGGGGCCGGCGTGATCGATGCAGCCCGGCTCTGGACCGAGCGGGCCCTCGAGTTCACCCGCCAGCACGACCTGGTTCCGTACCACGACGGCGTCTGCCTGGTCGGCCCGGCCCCGGAGTCGCGACGGTGGGCGATGGCGATGATGACCTGGGCCGCGCCGGGCGAGCCCGACGGCCCCTCCTGGTTCCACATCACGCCGCCGGAGGAGTCCTGGCCCGCGCGTGCGCAAGAGGAGTGGCTGGAGGTCTTCAGCACCGCGACGCTACCCGGCATCGCCGTCCACGAGGTCGCGCCCGGGCACTTCTCGCACGGTCGCGCGATGCGGCGGCTGACCTCCGAAGTCCGGCGCAACCTGCATTCGAGCGCGTTCATCGAGGGCTGGGCGCACTACGGCGAGGAGTTGTGCGTGGAGGAAGGGTTCGGCGCCGACGATCCTCCGATCGCGATCGGGATCTGGCTGGAGGCGCTGGTCCGGGTGACCAGGCTGGCGTGCGCCATCGGGGTGCACAGCGCCGGGATGCCGGTCGAGGAGGCGGCCCGCAGGTTCGAGGCGGACACCCACCTGTCCGGCCAGGCGGCGCTATCCGAGGCCAGGCGTGCCACCTTCGACCCCACGTACGGCCGGTACACCTGGGGCAAGCTCGAGCTGATGAAGCTGCGCGAGCGGGCCAGGAAGGACTGGGGCGCCGGCTTCACGCTGCAGCGCTTCCACAAGGCGCTGCTCGACCTCGGCTCCCCCGCCCTAGGCCTGCTCGGCACCGCCATCGACCGCGGCTAGCTGCGCGGTCTGCCGGGGGCTTGCTGGTTCGCCCCTGACGGCAGCGCAGTAATCTGAGACCATGCGCAGACTGAGGTCGGTACTAGGCATCGCGGGAGCTGCCTTGATGGCGCTGCTCGTGGTGACGGGGTGCGCCTCGGCCAACGCCGCGTCGTCGATCGCCGTCGCCAACGCTTACGTACCGCAGCCGACGACCCCGGGCGTCACGGTCGCGTACCTGGACATCCGTAACAACGGCAAGCCTGACCGGCTGATCTCGGCGCAGACCAGCGTGGGCGGCTCGGTCCAGCTGAGAGCGCCCGTCGAGCGGCACGGGGGCCTCCTGATCATGCATACCGTGTCCGGGATAGCTATTGCGGGCAATGCGATGACGCTGTTCAACCCGGATACCTACCACCTGCTGATCACGGGTGCGGGTCCGATGTACGACGGCAAGGACATCATGCTGAAGCTGACCTTCGCCAATGCCGGCACGGTCACGGTCATCGCGCTGGTCACCAATCCCGAGTCGGGCGGCAGCAGCTACTTCCTCAACTGACGATGAGCGGGGCGGGGACTTCCGTCCGGCGCGTCAGCGGCAGCCGGGCCCGGGTGTCGTCATCGCGCGGGGTGCAGACGAGGATGCGCGCCTCCGGCAGGTCCTGGACGTTGAGCTCGCTGACGGCCAGGCTCAGCGACCCGGCCTCGGCATGCAGGTAAGTGACGATGCGCGGCTCCGGCTCGGCCACCTCATGGCGTTCCCAGAGATCGGCGAACTCGCGGCTCAGGCTGGCGAGCCTGCGGATGTCCTCTTCCCAGTCCGGGTCGCCGATGTGCCTGCTGTAAGCCGAGCGCAGCCGCGCCACCATGTAGCGGATGTGCGGCTCGTACTCGGGGAACTTGCCGCGGGCCGACGGCTCGGTGATAACGCACCACAAGGTGTTCTTGTGAATGCAGGGCAGCGAGTGCCACTCCCAGAACAGCTCCTCGTGCGCATCGTTCGACAACAGGATGTCGAACCGGCTGTTGATCAGGATCGCCGGAAGGGGTTCGAGCGAGTGCATGATCTCGCGGATGGTGCCGGGTACCCCCTGGCGTCCGCACTCGGAGCGCAGCGGCGTCGCCTCGGCCAGCCGGTACAGGTGCTCCCGCTCGGCTCGGTCCAGGCGCAGCGTGCGGGCCACCGCGTCAAGCACCTGCGTGCTGGCGTTGATCTGACGGCCCTGCTCCAGCCAGGTGTACCAGGTGACGCCGACCCCGGCCAGCAACGCCACTTCCTCGCGCCGCAACCCGGGCGTGCGCCGCCGCGAACCTCGCGGCATGCCGAAATCACCCGGGCTGAGCCGGGCCCGGCGGGCCTTCAGGAACTGGCCAAGCTCCGCTCGCCGCCGCTCACCCGCTCGCCGCGCCGCCCCGTCCCCTGCTTCGTATATGCCTGCTTCGTATATGCCTGCTTCGTATGTGCCTGCTTCGTATGTGACCAAGGCTCTTCCCATCACCCAATGTGCACCAGTCCAATCTAGTGGCACCCACTGACATTCCGGCGGGTTCTGGGCAGGCACGGGGGGAACCGATTACCGCGATCGCCGCAGGTCTGGCCGGATACCGGTCGCATCAGGGTCTGTATCGCGTGATTAGCACCCGACCGGCCCGCGGGCGCTGTTTCGGCGCCCGCCATGGCTGGCCGCGGGAGGCGACCGGGCCGCGAGTACCTGACGGCGCTGAGCCCTAGGGCAGCGCGATCAGCAGCGCGGGGACGCCGGCCAAGGTGAGCACATCGATGATGAGGAGCGCTACCCCCACGGCAGGCACCGCGCTGGCCTGCGCCTTGGGGAAGTCGGTGCCCGGTTCGGCCGCCACGGCCATCAGGGCCAGCGTGACCACGAACCACGCCAGCACGGTCCGGCGCCAGTTTCGCGCCCGCCAGTTCGCGATCCGCTGCCGGAACGGTGCTCGCTGCGCCCCCGGCGCTGGCAGCGCCCCCGGCGCTCGCACCGCTGGCAGCGCTCGCGGCACCCCCTGGCGCCAGACCGGAACTGTCATAGGACGCTCACTGTACGAGGCGGGCGAGCGCGGTCCAATCGTGACAGCACCCGAGTTCCGCGACGCTAGCCCCCCCCGTCCTGGCGGGTGCTATCACCCCTGGATCAGCCTCCGGCCGTACCTGAGTTAGCGACTGGCTCATCATGGCCCCCTCTGCCACCATCCCCGCATGCTCCGGCCGTGGACGACGTGCAAACAGGCCGGCACTTGTCAGAGACCGGCCAGGCTCCCGTGATACCTATAAAGTGGTCCGGCTTGCCGTCCGACGTCTCGCGATATATCGTGCTAGGTAATTGGGGATTCCCCGTTCTGCTACGGAGGGCACGATGGCTACGGGATATAACGTGCGCGTCGGGGATGCCGATCGTGAGGCAACCGCCGCTCAGTTGCGTGAGCACTACGCGGATGGCCGGCTGACGCTCGATGAACTGAACGAGCGCCTGGACCAGACGTTCGCGGCCAAGACCAAGGCGGACCTGAACACCGTCATGCGTGACCTGCCGTACACCGCGCAGCCGGGGGCTGGCGTGGGACCCGGGGGTTTCGGCAGCACCGGCTGGCAGGGGTACGGACCGATGGCGACGCGGTCCAGCTGGGACTACCAGAACGGGCCAGGCGGCCAGGGAGCCGGGCGAGGACCTCGCGGGCCGTTCGGCTTCTTCGCACCCATGATGGGGCTCGTCTGGGTCTTCGTGATTCTCGGCGCCATCTCCCTGTTCGGTCTCGGCGGCCCCAGGCCGATCGCGATCGTCCTGTTCATGGCGGCGCTGGCGTTGTTCAGGCGCCTGGTCGGGATGGGACGGCGGCGGGGCATGGGCGGGCCGCGGGGCCCGCGCGGATGTCGCCGCTGGTGATTATCGCTCTCGCGCCTTCCGCGCCGGGCCGCCCCGACTTATGGTTAAAGGGTGAGGTAGTCGGCCTGGCGAATCCTGGGAGCCGATGACAAGGCGATACGACGTCCGAACCGGAATGGTGAACGAAGACCCTGACGCGGAGCCGCCGCGTGAAGAGCTAGTGCCTGGATGGCGCGTGCCCGGGCGGACCCGGTATGACTACGACGTACGGATCGGGGATGCCGAACGCGACGCCACCATGGCCCTGCTGCGTGAGCATTTCGTGGCCGGACGGCTGACCTTTGACGAGCTGACCGAGCGGATCGACGCTACCCTCACCGCGAAGACACAGGGTCACCTCGAACACCTGATGGCCGACCTCCCCCGGCCACCCAGAGTGGCCCGCGCGGCGCCTGGCCCGCCGGTCCCCGCACCGGACGCGGGTCGTTATCTCATCCTCGCGCTGCTGCTGTTCGCGCTGGCGACCTGGATTCTGATCATGGCCTGGATGTCCCGGCACGCCTACGTCGGACAGTACCCGCATTTCCCGGGCGGCCCCGGGGGCTACGGGGGTTACGGCCCCGGGGGATACGAGGGTTACGGCCCCGGGGGATACGAGGGTTACGGCCCCGGGCTGAGGCCCGGAGGCTGACCGGAGGTTACGGGTCAGACGCTGGCCAGGACGCGGAGCGGAACCACCAGGTAGCGGTAGTCCGGGGGTGATTCGTCACCGGGGCCGGCGCTGCCGGTGATCAAGGCCGGCTTGGTCGAGCTGGTGAACTGCAGACGGATGCGGGCCTCGTCCGGCGCCTCTTCTCCGGCCTCTTCCCCGGACTTCTCCTGTGACTTCTCCGGGGCTGTTCCTGTGGCCGCGGTCAGGGCGGCGCTGAGGCCGTCCATCAGGTAATGCGGGCTGAACGCGATCGCGGTCTCATCTCCCGCGAAGTCGGCGGGGACCGTTTCCCTCGCCCGTGCCTGCCCTTCGGTGCCGGCCTCGATGGTGACCTTCCCGTTCGCGAACGACAGCCGCACCGAACTGCCGCGCTCGGCGACCAGGGCCACCCGCTTGACCGCCTCGGCGAGCGGGACAGCCGGCATGTCGGCACGGCTGCCGAAATCCTCGGGGAACCTGGAGGAGTACTTGATGTACTCCCCCGCGATCAAGCGCGTGGTCAGCCGGCGCCCGCGCGACTCGAATCCGAGCATCGCATCGGTCGCGCGCAGCGAGTCCCCGGACTTCGCCTCGGCGGTCCACGCGCCGCCGGCTCCCTGCTCACCGTCCATCATGACCCGGACGGGCACCCCCGGTGCCATCATCCTTGCGGCGTCGGCAAGCGTCTTGGCAGGCACCAGAAGCGTGCCCCGGGATCCCGGCCAGGCGGGATTCCAGCCGAGCTCCCGCACGGCCAGCCGGTACCTGTCGGTCGCCACGAGCTTGAGGACGTCACCGTCGATCTCGACGTTCACGCCGGTAATGACCGGCAGCGTGTCGTCCCGGCTGGCCGCGGGCACCACCTGGCCGATCGCCGTGGCAAGCGCGCCGCCGTCGACCGTCCCCGCCTGCCTGGGCAGCTCAGGGAGCCGCGGATACTCCTTGACCGGCAGCGTCACCAGCGTGAACGACGCCGGGCCGCAGGTCAGGGTGACGTCGTCCGCGTCGTCGTCGAATTCGACCTCCAGCGGCGGCAGGCTCCGGGTGATCTCGGCCAGGAGCCGGCCGGGGACGAGCACCGTGCCCGGAGCGGTCACCTCCGCGTCCACCCGGATCCGGGCCGATACCTCGTAGTCGAAACAGGACAGGGTCAGCCCGCCCGCGTCCGCCTCAAGCAGCAACCCGGAGAGGATCGGGAGTACGGGCCGCGACGGTAGCGAGCGCGCGACCCAGGCAACCGCCTCCGCCAGGGCGTCCCGCTCGACTATGAACCGCATCGCTGCCGCCTCCATCCTGCACGGCCGCCCACCGCGGCGGCCCATATGCATACTGACACGCGGCACTGACATTCCGGGGGGGCCAGGTCTCCCCTCCGCAGGTGGTGTTACGTGATCAGGCCAGGCGGGGCGGAGTCCAGGATGGACTGGATCGCCTTGGCCAGGGCCCGCGCCGATTCCGCGGTGAGCTCCACCGCCACGCGCGCCGACGGGCCGGCGGCCGGGTCGAGGAAGTCGATGTTGAGCGTGTGCTCGGCCTGGGCGTGCACCGGATGGTCGAAGTACACGCTGGCGTCGGTTACCCGGAACCACCCGGAAGGCCCCTTGCCGCTGCCGCTGATCGAGACCTTTTCCGTCAGGTAAGTGCACATAACCGAATCCTCTCAGACCAGGGATGTTTACAGGTAGCGCCCGAACCAGGCCCAGATGCGCTGCCAGGCGTCCACGGCGGCCTCGGGCCGGTAGCTAGGGCGGTCCACTTGCAGGAAGGCATGTCCGGCTCCCTCGTGGGAGTGGAACTCATAGGTCTTGCCGTGCGCCTTGAGCGCCTCCTCCAGCTCGGCGACGTGCTCGGGCGACGGATGCTGGTCCTCGGCGCCGAACAGGCCGAGCAAACGGGCAGGACAGGTCCCCGGCCCGCTGGACCAGGGGCGGGGAGCCGTGCAGTGGGTGCCCTTCGGGCGGGGTCTCCACCACGAAGCCGCCGTAGCAGTCCACGGCGGCGTCGAGCGGCAGGCTGACCGCGGCGAGGAAGGCCTGCCGGCCGCCGGAGCAGTGGCCGATCACGCCGACTTTGCCGTTGGAGTTACTCAGCCCGCGCAGGTAAGCCGCCGCACCCGCCACTTCCCCGACGATCCGCTCGTCGGGGATGGGGATCGCGCCCGACGCGCGGGCCGCCGCAATCGCGTCGTCCGGGTCCGCGCCCGGGGCCTCACGGTAATACAGGTTCGGCATCACCGCGTTGAGCCCGCCCGCAGCGAACGCGCGGGTGAACTCGGCGGTCTGCCGGTCGTAGCCGGGCAGATGGTGGATCACCACGACGCCGCCTACGGGTCCGGCTTTAAGTGCCCGGACCGAGTACGCCTCGATCTCGTCGCCGCCGTGTCCGGTGATCGTTACGCTCTCGGCCAGCATCGCGTCATACATGCGCGCCCTCTCATCGTCATCGTCTTCTATCACTGCCGATGACCGTTATAACAGGGTCCCCGCGGGCGAGTTTCAGCATGCGGCGTACGTAGAGTCAGGCGTGGCCGGTGGTGAAAGACTGCCGGCATGACCTACGTAGCAGCCGATGATCGTTATGCCAAGCTTCCTTACCGCCGCTGCGGGCGCAGCGGGATCATGCTGCCCGAGGTGTCGCTCGGGCTGTGGCAGAACTTCGGTGACGGCAAGCCGATCGAGGACCAGCGGGCGATCCTGCGCCGCGCGTTCGACCTGGGGGTCACGCACTTCGATCTCGCGAATAACTACGGGCCCCCCTACGGCTCGGCCGAGATCAACTTCGGCCGGGTCATGCGGGAGGACCTGCGTCCGTACCGCGACGAGCTGATCATCTCCACCAAGGCCGGCTACGACATGTGGCCCGGCCCGTACGGCGACCACGGCTCCCGCAAGTACCTGCTGGCCAGCCTGGATCAGTCCCTGCAGCGGATGGGCCTGGAGTACGTCGACATCTTCTACTCGCACCGGTTCGACCCGGATACCCCGCTCGAGGAGACGATGGGCGCGCTGGATTCGGCGGTCCGCTCAGGCAAGGCGCTGTACGCCGGCATCTCTTCTTATTCGGCCGAACGGACAGTGGAGGCAGTGTCCATCCTGCGGCAAATGGGCACGCCGTTGCTGATCCACCAGCCGTCTTATTCGATGCTGAACAGGTGGATCGAAGGCGGCCTGCTTGACGTGCTCGAGCGCGAGGGCATTGGCTGCATCGCCTTCTCGCCGCTGGCCCAGGGCGTGCTGACCGGCAAGTACCTCGGCGGCGTACCAGCCGGCTCCCGGGCCAGCCTGGACGGCTCGCTGTCGTCGGACCAGATCTCGGCGCAGACGCTGGCGCACGTGCGGGCGCTGGCCGAGGTCGCCTCCGCCCGCGGCCAGAGCCTGGCCCAGATGGCGCTGTCCTGGGCGCTGCGCGACCCGCGGGTGACTTCGGTGCTCATCGGTGCCAGCAGCGTCAGGCAACTGGAGGAGAACCTCGCCGCGGCGGGCCGCAGTTTGTTCAGCGACGACGAGCTAGCCGCCATCGACCGCGACGCGGTCGACGCCCGCATCAACATCTGGGCCGCGTCGAGCGCCCATTAGCGGCGCAGGCCCGACCGCCCGACCCGCGGCGGCTCCGGGCCGCTACGGCCTCGGAGAGGCGCGCGGGCGGATCCCGGCGCGGTCAGGCGGAGAGGTAGCGGGTGAACCAGGTCCAGATGTGCTGCCAGGCGTCCATGGCGGCTTCGGCGCGGTAGGCGGTGCGGTTCACGTTGAAAAAGGCGTGGCCGGCGCCTTCGTAGGAGTGGAACTCGTAGGTCTTGCCCTGGGCCTTCAGTTCCTGCTCGAGCTCGGCGACGTGCTCGGGCGACGGGTACTGGTCGTCCGCGCCGAACAGGCCCAGCAGCGGGCAGTTCAAGTCCTTGATGAGGTGCTTGATCGGGCCGGCCTTCAGCGGCATGCCCTCCGGCGGGGTGCCCACGACGAACGCGCCGTAACAGTCGACGGCCGCGTCGAGCGGCAGGCTGCACGCGGCGAGGACTGACTGGCGCCCGCCGGAGCAGTAACCGATCACGCCGGCCTTGCCGTTGGCGTTGCTCAGCCCGCGCAGGTACGCCGCGGCCCCGGCTACGTCGCCGATCAGTCGCGCGTCGGGCACGCCGCCCCGGGCGCGGGCCGTCGCGGCGGCGTCGTCCGGGCTGGCGCCGGGGGCGTCACGATGGTAGAGGTTCGGCACGATCGCGTTGTAGCCGTGCACGGCGAAGGTACGCGCTATTTCCTTGGTCCCTTGGTCGTAGCCGGGCATGTGGTGGATCACCACCACGCCGCCGAACGGTCCCTCGCTCATCGGCCTGGCCAGGTAAGCCTCGATCTCGTCGGCACCGTCACCGCGGATCGTGGCGGTCTCGGCCAGCGTCGCGTCGTACATCCGGTTCCCTTCGTGTCCTCAATGACCCTGCGATCCTACAACCGTGCCTCAGCCGGGCTTGCGCGCGCAGACGCGCTCGACGACGCCGAGCTTGAGCCGCTGCGTCTCCTCGATCTCCAGACCGAGGCCAGGTAGGTGCATGAGCGGCCGGCGCAGGAAATGCTCGCCGGCCAGCGGAACGGTGACCCGCTCGTACAGCCATTGCACGGCGCGCAGCGCACCCGATGAGGCGGCCACGTGATCAACGAGCAGCAGCCGGCCGCCGGGGCGCAGCACGCGCGCCATCTCGGTGACGGCGCGCCGGTCATCCGGGATCGCGCACAGCCCGAGGGCGCACACCACGGTGTCGAACGAGGAGTCAGCGAAGTCCAGCGCCTGAGCGTCGCCCGGCCGCAGGTCAGCGTCACGGCCAAGGCCGGCCGCGCGCTCGCGGGCGATGCCGAGCATGGCCGGCGACCAGTCGATGCCGGTGAGCCGCACGCCGTCCGGGTAAAGCGGCAGGTTGCGCCCGGTCCCGACGGCGACCTCGAGCACCTCGCCCGAGGCCCGGCCGCACACCCACGGGCGGCTGTCCCCGAACAGGTGCCGGTCCCAGAAATCCATCGCGCCGTCGTACCGGCGGGCCTGCTTGTCCCAGTGCGCGGCCAGCCGGGCGTCCCCGCTTCTACCCATGCTCACGACCCTGGCATACCCGGTGCCGCGGGCGCGCCCAGCCGGCCTGATGCGAACCTGACCGCATTACAGTGGCGGGATGGCGGGTGAGGCGGCGGGCGGCCGGGTCGACAGCTGGATCTGGTCGGTCAGGCTGACCCGGACCCGTTCGGCCGCCTCCGACGCCTGCCGGGGCGGCCACGTCCGGGTCAACGGGGTACGGGCCAAGCCCGCGCAGGCCGTCCGGGCCGGCGACGAGGTGCGATTGCGCCATGACGGGCGCGAACGCGTCGTGAGCGTCGTGCGGGTCATCGCCAAGCGCGTCAGCGCCGCGGTGGCCGCCGAGTGCTATATCGACCACAGCCCGCCGCCCCCGCGGCGGGAGGAAGCGGCCGCGGTGGCCGTCCGCGACCGCGGCGCGGGCCGTCCGACCAAACGCGAGCGTCGCAGCATCGAGAAGCTGCTCGGACGGCCAGCCCGCTGAGCGCTGCTGCCGAGCGCTGCTGCCGAGCGCTGCTGCCGAGCTGGGCCCGGCCGAACTGGGCCCGGCCTGCCGCCTTCGGCATAACGCATCGGCACCAGCCAGGCGGAGAAGCAGGTGGGAAGCGCTCAGCAGGCGCATACTGGTAGTGATGAACACTGCCCGCGCCACCCGGCGCTTCCTGCCTGGAAGTCCCTTCAATGCCCCGCCGCCTCCGCCGCCCGAGATATTCGCTGCTCAGGACCAGGTGACCCACGATAAGTACGGCCTCGGCCGGGTCATCGGCGTCGAGGACGACATCGCGCTGGTCATCGAGTTCGGCACGCGTCAGGTGCGGATCATGACGCCGTGCGCCAAGCTGACCAAGCTCTGAGGCCTGCGGCACGGCTTGTCAGACGGGCAGGCGGACCAGGGTCAGGAAGAAATTGTCGATCTGCCTGATCGCGTCGATGAAATGCTCGAAGTCAACTGGCTTGGTGACGAACGCGTTGGCGTGCAGCGAGTAGCTGCGCAGGATGTCCTCCTCGGCCCGTGAGGTGGTCAGCATGACCACCGGGATGACGAGGAGATCATCGTCTTGCTTCAGCTCGGCGAGCACCTCGAGGCCGCTGCGGCGGGGCAGGTTGACGTCGAGCAGGATCAGCCCGGGACGCGGCGCGTCAGCGTACGGGCTGGTCTTGCGCAGGAACTTCAGCGCCTGCTCGCCGTCGCTCACCACGTGCAGCCGGTTGCGTATCTTGTAATACTCGAAGGCCTCCCTGGTCATGAGGACGTCCCCTTCGTCGTCCTCCACCAGCAGCACGTCGATCACTTTAGGGCTCCCGCTTTCTGGCATCGGTTTCCTCGCCTTCTTGCGGATCTGAAGTCAAGGTGCCGGACGCTGGCCGGGTCAGGGTCTGGCTCTCCGGCGGCATCGGCAAGGTGAACAGGAACCGCGCCCCCTCGGTGACGACCGGGTCGAGCCAGATCCGGCCGCCGAAATATTCGATGATCTTGCGGGTCATGGCGAGGCCGATGCCGGTACCCGGGTAGGCGGATCGCTCATGCAGCCGCTGGAAGATGACGAAAATACGGTCGGCGTAGTCCGGCTCGATCCCGATGCCGTTGTCGGCGAACGAGAACAGCCAGAACGGCTCGTCCTGGCGGACCGTGACCACGATACGCGGCGCCTCCGCGCTCCTGAACTTCAGCGCGTTGCTGGGCTTGGCCCCTATATCGCCTGGGGAAAACTGAACAATCTGTCCGGATCGCGGCTGGCCTTGATCTGGGCGAGCCGGCTGAAGTTGGCACCGTAGTAGGCCTGGCGCCAGTTGGCCAGGGCGGGGTCGATGTAGTTCTGGTACGCCTGGCCGCTGGCGAAGGGGCGCATCGACTGCCAGAACGACTGCTGCCACGCGTGCTGGCGGGCCACCCCGGCGGCCGCCGCGCCCGGGGTCCAGCCGGTGGTGTACTGCGCCTGGAACAGCGCGTCGCGGTGCACGAACGCGGTGGCGCCCGGCGCGACGCGGTTAACCGCGCCGCCGAGCGCGTCGAACGCGATTCCCCCGGACCCGCCGGACGCGCCGCTTACCCGCTGCAGGCTCTCCACGCCGGACAGCAGGGTGCCGATCCCCTGGCTGCTCAGCGGCCTGGTGAAGAAGTCCGACTTGGCGTATTCCGAGGCCCGCGCCAGCTGGCCGGCGGGATTCTGGGTGGGCAGGTGGCACTCGTTCACGGTCAGGCTCGCGCAGCCGGCCTCGACCAGCATCGCGTGCAGCCAGGAGGTGGTCTCCATGAACGGCGAGGACGGGTCCGAGCCCACGGCGGCGTACAGCTTCTCCAGCTGGGCGGACGCGGCGCCGAGGCTGCCCAGGTAGGTGCCGCCTACCTGGATGGAAGGTACCGAGCCGCCGGGCACGGCGGCTAGGTGCACGTTCGACCAGAGCTCGTCCGGGGCGTGCGGCGCCCAGGACTGCCAGGCCGAGATTACCCGGGCGGCCTGCGACCACGGCCAGGACAGGAAGAACAAGACGATCTCCCCGGCCGGGCGGGTCGCGAAGGTAAACGAGGTGACCACGCCGAAGTTGCCGCCGCCGCCGCCGCGGCAGGCCCAGAACAGGTCCGCGCTGGTGCCCGCGTTAGCGGTCCTGACCTGGCCGTCGGCGGTGACGATCTGGAGGGACGTCACGTTGTCGCTTGTCAGTCCGTAGGCGCGGGAGACCACGCCGACACCGCCGCCCAGGGTGAGCCCGGCGATGCCGACCGTCGGGCACGATCCGCCAGGCACCGCGCGGCCGCGGGCCGCCAGAGCGTTGTAGAAATCGATCAGCTTGGTGCCGGCACCCACGGTCGCGGCGCTCCCGCTGACGTTCACGCCGGCCATCATGGTCACGTCCACGATCAGGCCGCTGGTCGACGACCAGCCCGCGTAGCTGTGCCCGCCGCTCCTGGCCGCCACCGGCACGCCGTACTTGCGGACGAAGGCCAGGCAGGTGGCCACGTCATGAGGATTGCGGCAGTAGGCGATCCCGGCCGGGCGAAGCGAGTCGAAGCGCGGGTCGAAGAGCCGCTTGGCCGTGGTGTACGCGGCCTCCCCCGGCCGGACCAGCGGCCCGGACAGATCGCGGGCCAGGGCCGTCCAGTCGGCGGACGACGGCGGAGCCGACGCGGCCGCGGCGGCTGCCCTGGCGGTGCCGTCGGCCTGCGCGCCGCCGGCCTGAGCCGCGGATGAGCTCGCAGCCGCCCCGGCCGCGGCGCTCGTGCTGCCCGTCCCGCTGCAGGACGAGAGCAGCCCGGCCCCGCCCGCGGCCGCGGCGAACCTGAGGAACGTGCGGCGGTCCTGGATCCTGGCCATCGCGCTGAGCCTTTCGTTCGCCTGCTTCTAGTGTGGGGCCCCCAGTGATAAAGACGCCCCAGGATCGCAGGCAGTTGTGTTGCCGCAGGTTCGCGGGGATTCAGCCCGATATTCACTTGCTTGCTTCAGCGAGCGGAAATATAGTTGAGTTACTCAATGGTTGAGAGACTCAGGCAATGCTTCAAACCCTGAGCACGGGGACGGACGGAGGTGAGCACACATGGACGAGCAGCCGAAGCTGACGATGGTGCTTGATGTCGAACCGGTACCGCACGCGGTACCGCTGAGCCTGGCACCGCAGGACGGACCGCTGACCGACGATGAGCTGAACCAGCAGATCAGCGAGGTGTTCACCGAAATCATCAAGTCCGTTCACGGCCTCGGTCAGAGCATCGCGACGGAATTCGGGCTGACGAGCAGCGACGCCATGGCCCTGTTCAAGCTCGAGGCCCCCATGACGATGAAGGACCTCGGGCTGCGGATGGGCTGCGATCCCTCCTTCATCACGACGATCGCGGACGCGCTTGAGAAGCACGGTCTGGCCCGGCGGGAACCCTCGCAACGGGACCGGCGGAGCAAGAACATCGTGCTCACCCCGGCGGGCGTGACCGTCAGGGAGCGGATATGCGCCGAGCTCACGGCCCGGGCGCCGTGGTGCACCACGCTCGATACGCCCGAGCGCCGGTGCCTGCTCGGGCTGATGCGGAAAATGCTCGGATCTCGCGGCGGGAGGTGAGGTGTCACATCGGGGGCTGCTAATTCGTCGTTAAAGCGACGAGTGCGTAGCTGCCGGGCCGTCACCAGTGCTGACGGCAACACGGGGAAGGAAGAGACGTTACGGGGCACTGGTACCCGATGCCCGTTCGGGCCAAAAAAAGATCTTTAAGCAAGCAGCACGTGATCGCAGCAGCCTAGCCGGTCACGGCCAGGGTTTACTGCGCCCTCAATCGATAGGGAGATTGTCTTGTCCGCCTCACCACCAGACACCGGGCAGCCGGCCGCGCTTAACGGCGCGCCCGCCCGGGTGGTCAGTACCGCGGCGGCGAACGCTGCCGCGCCGTCAAGCTCGGGCCCGCCGCGGCGGCTGGGCCTGGCCCTCGCCGTCATCGCGACGGCGCAGCTCATGGTCGTGCTCGACGCGACCATCGTCAACATCGCCCAGCCGCACATCCAGACCGCGCTCGGCTTCTCGGGCACCAACCTGGAGTGGGTCGTCAACGCGTACGCGCTGGCGTTCGGCGGGTTGCTGCTGCTCGGCGGCCGAACCGGCGACCTACTGGGGCGCCGCCGGGTCTTCATCGCCGGCATCTTGCTGTTCGCGCTGGCCTCGCTGGCCGGCGGGTTCGCCACCAGCCAGGCGTGGCTGCTCACCGCGCGCGTCGTGCAGGGCGTCGGCGGCGCGTTCGCCGCGCCCACCGCGCTGGCACTGATCGCGGTCACCTTCCCTGCCGGACCGCCGCGCAACCGGGCGATGGGCGTGTACGCGGCGATGAGCGTAGCCGGCGGCGCGGTCGGCCTGATCGCCGGCGGGCTGCTGGTCCAGTACCTCAGCTGGCGCTGGGTGTTCTTCGTGAACGTGCCGATCGGCCTGCTGGTCGCGTTCCTCGCGACGCGCGTGCTGCCCGAGTCGGAACGGCGCCGGGGTCGCTTTGACCTGCCCGGCGCGATCACCGGCAGCCTCGGCATCGCCCTGCTCGTCTACGGGCTGATCAGCGCCGGGACCACCCCGAACGGCGTGTCGCACTGGGGCGACACCAAGGTGATCGTGACGCTGGTGGCGTCGGTGGTACTGCTCGTGGCGTTCGGGTTCATCGAGACGCGCAGCAAGCACGCGCTGCTGCCGATCCGGGTACTGCGCAGCCGGGACCGGTCCGGCGCCTACCTGATCATGCTGTGCGTGGGCACCGCGCTGTTCGGCATGTTCTTCTTCCTCACCATCTTCGTGCAGGACGTGTGGGGGTACAGCGCGCTGAAGACCGGTATCGCCTACCTGCCGATGGTCAGCATGATCATGGTGGCGTCCGGGGTGGCGTCGCAACTGGTGGCCCGAATCGGCGCCCGGCCGCTGATGCTGGCAGGCAGCGCGATCGCCACCGGCGGGATGTTCTGGCTGTCCCGGATCACCGAGCACAGCCACTACGTCTCCGGACTGCTCGGGCCCATGCTGGTCACCGCGTTCGGCATGGGGCTGATCTTCGTGCCGCTCTCGCTGGTCGCGCTGGTCAAGGTGGCCAATAACGACACTGGCGTGGCGTCTTCGCTACTGAACACGGGCCAGCAGGTCGGCGGGTCGATCGGGCTCGCGATCCTCGGCACGGTGGCGTGGAGCGCGGTGGCGAACAGCGTTCATTCACAGGCGGCCGCGGCGGCGAAGAACGCTTCGGTGCACGTGTCCGCGGCCCAGGCCGCCGCGCTGCAGAAGGCGATGTACAACCACGCCCTCTCGGTCGGCTTCTCCAAGGGATACCTGGTCTCGGCCGGGATCGCGCTGCTCGCGCTGATCATCACGGTGGTCGCGATCAGGGTCAAGCGGGAGGATCTGGCCGGCCTGAACCCGATGGCGGCGCCGGTCGACTGAGTTGGTCCTGGGTTCGTTCTTCGGCCCCGCGGCGCCCGGGCGGCGCCGCGGGGCCTGGGCATACGATCGGGTTTGTTCGGCTTCCGCAACTCGGTCAGCGCGGCCTGACCTGACGGCGTCCGGCCGGGCGCGCGACTCTAGACTGGCCGATGTGGCATCTCTCAATGACCCTGAGGTCCGGGACTTCCTGCAGCAGGGCACGCGGACCGGCAAGCTGAGCTACCTGTCCGCCAGCGGTCGCCCGCTGGTCACCCCGATCTGGTTCATGGTCGAGGGCGACAGCATCATCTTCAACACGGGCAAGGACACCGCCAAGGGCCGCTCGCTGACCCGGGATCCGCGGACCTGCCTGTGCGTGGACCTGGCGGAGCCGCCGTACGCGTTCGTCCAGGTGCAGGGCGAGGTCGAACTGTCCGAGGATCCGGTGGAGCTGCTCCGCACCGCCACCGCCCTCGCGGCCCGCTACGTGGGACGGGAGCGCGCGGAGGAATTCGGCCAGCGCAACGCGGTGCCGGGCGAGCTCCTGGTGCGGCTGCGGCCGACCAAGGTGACCGCGTTCTTCAACATGATCGGCTGAGCGCGCGCCCACGTCGGCTGAGCGCGTGTCGTGGCGGCCCGGCGCCCAGGGCGGCCCGGTCGCTGCGAGACGGTCTCCCTTCGCCGGCATTACCCGGATCAGGTCATGGGAGTCGCGCTTCTTGCCTCTCAGCCTCTGGCCGCAGCCCGGTTACCGGATTCGGGGTCCCGGCCGGATCTGCGCCGTTCAGCTCCTCCGCTCGTCTCGCAGGACGAGGCCTACCATCGGCGGTTTCCCGCCGGGCGGCCAGGGACTAAGGTCCGGTCATCGGGCCCCTGCTCAGCGGCTGCGTCAGACCGCATCGAGGTTCTCGAGGACCACGGCCAGGGCCTGGCGCCGCACGCGTCTGACTCCCGATGGCCCAGGGGGCCGCATCCGTCAAGGCGGACGCGTCTACCCGGCAGCTGAGGTGGCGGCACGGGGCCCGATTCTCGTTAGCGTGGCCCGGATCTGATTGATGTGCCGGCGGGCCGCCCGTTCAGCCCCGTCAGCATCGCGTGCCTCGATCGCTCGCAGTATCTCGTCGTGCTCGTCCACGTTCTCCAGCTTCCGCCCGGGGACCAGCGCCACCTGGAACTGGAACTTCGCCAGCGGGAAATGCAGCGCGTCAAGAGCCGCCGCCGCCTGCGAGCTCCCGGCGGCCTCAATCACCTGCTCGTGGAACCGGCGGTTCAGGGCGGTGTAGCGCATCAGGTCGTCATCCTCGACGGCCTGCCCCGTTTCCGAGACGACCGCGCGCAGGCGGGCGCACTGCTCCGGCGTCGCACGCTCGGCCGCCAGGCCGGCGACCAGGCCCTCGAGCACTTCCCTGACCCGCAGGATGTCGTACGCCTCTTCGGTACTGAAGGACCGCACCCGCCCGCCCCGGTTCGGCTCGAGGACGACCAGGCCCTCCTGCTCCAGGCGCGCCAGAACCGTCCGGAGCGTATTGCGGCTAACCCCCAGGGCACGGGTGAGCGGCGCCTCCACGAGCCGCTCGTTCTGGCTGTACACGCCGGACATGATGTCTTGCTTCAGGCGCTGGTAAGCCCGCTCGATCTTCGCACCGTCGCGAGCGGCCGACTGGTCCGCGGCGGGCGCGCCGGGCATGGCCAGTTCCTCCCCCTGGACAGTCATCGAGTCAGACATTGCCGAGACTCCATGGTCTTGCGAACCTCCATGTGAGCACAACCAGGTCGGGCTCATTTCGTCGCCAGCGACGCTTCCCCCCGGGAATCGGCGAGACCCAGGCCCTAGCAGCGATGGCATCCGCCGGAATGATCACTCACATTGTACAGCAACCCGGCGGCGGCCTTCCGGTCGATGTTCACCGGTTACCGAGACCGGGGCACTCCACGTCGGCGTCAGGATGGGGAGAATGCGGTACATCATCGTCGGGGCTGGCGCGGTCGGCGGCACCATCGGAGGCCGGCTGTTCCACAGCGGGCACGACGTCGTGCTGGCGGCCCGCGGTCCGCATCTCGATGCCCTGCGCGCGGGCGGTCTGCGGCTTGCGACCCCGGACGGCGGCGTCACGCTGCCTGTTCGTTCGGGCCGACCAGGACGGCCACGTGACCGGCGGGGATCGCCAGCGAGCACTCGCGCAGCGCCCAGGTACGGCCGTACCGCTTGCCCAGGCCACTGGCCTCCAGGACATTCATGCTGCTCATGCGACGCCCTCCGTTCCGCCGGCCGCGGCGCCGCCGCGGGTGCGCGACCCGCTGCGGCGCTCATAGAAATCCCGCAGTGCGCTGGTGAACAGCGCCACGATCCCGTCCTCGTCAAGCCCGGCCCCGTCCGCGGCGGTCAGCCAGCCCGACAGGGACCGGCGCAGCGTGGTCAGCTCCGGGAGCGCGACCTGGCGCAGCGTGGCCTGGATGAACGTGCCCTGGCCGGGCCGCCCGGCCGTCAGGCCCTTGGTCTCCAGCTCCTTGTAGGCCTTCAGCACCGTGTTCGGGTTGATGGCCAGCGAGGCGACCACGTCCCTGACCTTCGGCAGCTGGTCGCCGAGCTTGAGGTAGCCCAGCCGCAGCGCGTGCTCCACCTGGTGCACCAGCTGCAGGTAGGTCGGCACGCCCGAGGCCACATCGAGCCGGAACTCGATCGGCGACCCCGGCCCGCGCGGCTCCTCTGGCGTGCTGCTGCCACCCCGCGGAAACTCCTGGATTGCCGGAGCCCCTGTTTCCGGCAGGCCGGCGAACAGCCCGCTTAGGTCGGCCCGGGTCTTGGCGCTCATGGCCCGCCCGACCCGGACATCGAACTCGGCCTGGTCGAGGCGGCCAGCGGCGAAGTACTCGGCCAGCCCGGCGGTGACCGCCTCGCGCTCGGCGTCGGAGACGCGCAGGTGCTGATCGGAATGCATGCCGGTCATTGCTCACCTGCGCCCACCGCAGGCTCACGGCCTCGTCGCCGAAGTGGTGCTCCATCGCCGAGGCGCGCGGCGAGAAGATCGTCAAGCCGACGCCCCGTTCGGTCATCAGCTTCAGTTGACCGCCGTCGACCGACGCGCGGATGTCATCGTCGGAGATGTCAGGGTACGGCGGCGGCGTGACATCGGCAGCATAGGCGGCCTTCTGCGCCTGCCGCCAGGCGGCATGAGCCTGCGGCGCGGTCGTGTAATGGCCATGGCAGTCGATGATCATCAGGACTCCTGAGCCTGGCGGTCGCGCAGTTCGATGAGCAGGTCACGCGCCGCGGCGGCGGTGCGCGGGGGAATGCCGAGCTCAAGCAGCTGCTCGACGGCGGCGGTCATGGGCGGTGTCACGGCTTCTCTGCCGCCGGCCCCTGTGTCACCGGCCCCTGTGTCACCGGTGGGGTGCCGTGGGTGTGGAAGGACTCGATCGTCTTCAGGCCCCATGCCTGCCCCTTGGCCCGTTCGGCCTCGGTCCAGTCGACTGGCTGCCAGTCCGGTGCGAGGACGAGCCGCGCCCCGGCGTTGCACAGCTCGATGCGGTTGCCCCCTGGCTCATAGACATAAAGGAAAAAGGTCTGCTGGATGGCGCGCTTGTGCGGACCGGTCTCGATGAACA
Organism: uncultured Actinomycetes bacterium; assembly: GCA_963739615.1. Classification (GTDB taxonomy): domain Bacteria; phylum Actinomycetota; class Actinomycetes; order Streptosporangiales; family Streptosporangiaceae; genus Palsa-504. Next base: position 9,102 of record CAVUBD010000038.1, on the reverse strand, counting down.
CGCCGTGGTCGAGAGCAAGATCGGCGGCGCGCAGGATGTCGGCACGGGAGTCGGCCGCGAAGGCGATGTGGTGCAGCCGCCCGGGCGTTCCCGTCCAGTCGCGGGTGTAGACGGCGTCATACCCCTTGTTCGTGAACGTGGTCCAGCTGCCGGCCGTCGTCCCGTCGTTGAGCACGATCTGCTCGGTCACCATCGCGCCGAGCGTGTCGCGCAGGTAATCGCGATTGGGTAGTACCTCCGCGCCGAGGTAGTTGATGTGGTCCAGGCGGCGCACACCCACGCCGCGGTCCGGGTAAGCCCGTCCTGGTCAGGCCGAGGTAGGAGGTGAAGAACTCCAGGCTCTCATCGGGCACCGGGGTCCGGAGCTCGATATGGGCCAGATGGGCGATCTCGTGCATCGGTGGCATGGAAACTCCAGGTCGGGTTGTTTAAAGCCTAAGCCGCGGCCGCGGAATCGTCAACTTAATTACTGATCATTATAGTTGAACAATATCGCAGCAGGCTGCGCTCGTCACGGCTCCTCGGACCAGTCGTAGAAGCCGCGGCCGCTCTTGCGGCCCAGTTCGCCGCGCTCGACCATGTCGATCATCAGCTGAGGCGGGGCGAAACGCGGCCCGAGTTCCCTGGCCAGGTAGCGGGCGATGCCCAGACGGACGTCGATCCCGACCAGGTCGGTGAGCCGGAGCGGCCCCATCGGGAAACCGTAGCCGAGCGTCATGGCGGCGTCGATGTCCCGGGCGGAGGCGACACCCTCCTCGAGCATGCGGATCGCCTCCAGCCCGATGGCGACCCCGAGGCGGCTGCTCGCGAACCCCGGCGCGTTCTGGACGGTGACGGGGGTCTTGCCCCATTCGCGGACCCAGCCCTCGGCCCGCAGCCGCAGCTCGCCCGAGGTGCGGCGGCCGAGCACGACCTCCACGAGCTTGCTGGCGGGGACGGGGTTGAAGAAGTGCAAGCCGATGACCCGCTCCGGGTGCGAGACCGCGTTGGCCAGGAGGTCCAGGGAGATGCTGCTGGTGTTGCTCGCGATCACGGTGCCGGCGGCGACCGCCGCGGCGACCCGGCCGAAGGTCTCCGTCTTCAGCCCGAGGTCCTCGGGGACGGCTTCGATGACGAGGGCCGCGTCCGCCAGGGCGGCCACGTCGGTCGCGGTGGTAAAGCGCGCGAGCACGGGCGCCGCATCCTCGAGCTGGCCGCGGGCGACGCTGCTTTTCACCGCGCGCGCCACGCGCTCCTGCGCGGCCGCCGCGGCCTCCGCACGCTCGACGAGCACGACCTGCGCGCCGGCGAGCAGCAGGGCGTGCACGATGCCCGCACCCATCCGCCCCCCGCCCACCACGCCGCACGATGCGGGAGTCAGGACCTCGCGGGTTGCTTCCATGACAACTCTCCCGTTCCCGATGAGGCCCGTTCCCGATGAGGACAGGCGCCCAGATTGTTCAGCGCTTTTGTTGATCCGTAGCGTAGCAGGGTCACCGCCGGATCCGCCGAGCGGGTAATCATAGACGTGGCCGGCAGTCGTAAGCCACGCGAGAGAAGGAAGAGCCGAGCACTTGCGCATCATGATGCATCGATGTCATGATGAGCGTATGCGCACGACCGTTGACCTTCCGGCAGATCTTCACGCGCAGGTGGTGGCGATCGCCAGGGACACGCACCGGACGCTGAGCGAGACTGTCGCCTTCCTCATGCGCCGTGGGCTCGGCGAGGGCAGCGCGGCCGGACTGGGGCACAGCGCCGCGACCGGACTGCCCGTCGTGCGCTTGGGCAGGGTCATCACCACCGAAGATGTGCGCGCGCTTGAGGATGACTAAGTGCCGGCCGTACTGCTGGACGCCAACGTACTCATCGCGCTCGTCGTCGATGACCACGTTTACCACGGGCACGCGGAGGCATGGTTTGTAGCATCCGCAACCGGCTTCGCCACCTGCCCCATCACTCAGGGTAGCCTGATGCGCCTCTTGATCCGCGAGGGCCAGACCGCCGAGTCGGCCCGCTCGGTACTCCAGGAGGTCTCCAGCAACCCCCGTCACGAGTTCTGGCCCGACAACGCCTCCTACCATGACATCCCGGTAGCCGGGATCATCGGCCACCGCCAGGTGACCGATGCCTACCTGGCGCATCTCGCGCGCTCCTACTCCGCCCGCCTCGCCACGTTCGACCAGGCCCTCGCCAAGCTTCACGCCGACGTCGCCGACCTGATCCCGGCCGGCGAACAGTGGCCCCTCGGGGGCGGGCGGTTTACCAGAGCCGGATTCAGCGGTCCTACCGTCAGCTGCGTGCCGCGCTGGTGGAACGGACGACCATAGGAGGTGAGCGCCTCCATCACCGGCAGGTCAGACCCCACCAGGATGAGCAGCACCGGCTTGCGGGACAGCTCCCGGTCCCATGAGCGCTGCAGCACGCTCTCGAACGCACCATCCGGATCCATCAGGTAGGGCAGTTCATCCAAATCAGGCAGCCCCTCACGTTCCGACGGAGACCAGGTCAGGTGTCGGCGAGGATCTGCCGCAGCACCTTGGTAGTGTTCGCCACCGGCTCGGCCTGCAGGCAGAGCTGCTCCATGACCTCGAGGTAACTGTCAACCCCGGCCGGCTTGTCCAGGTAGAGCGCGCTGGTCAGCTGCTCGATGTAGACGACATCGGCCAGGTCTGGCTCGGCGAACCGCAAGATGGTGAACGGGCCGCCCATGGCCGAGTGCGCGCCGGCGCTGAACGGCAGGATCTGGAGCGTCACCGCGGGGTGATCCGCCACCTCGATGAGGTACCTCAGCTGCTCACGGACGATTTCACTGCTGCCTACCGGACGGCGCAGCGCACCCTCGTCGACGACGACCCACAACTGCGGCGCGTCGGGCCTGCGGAGGATCTCCTGGCGGCTGGCCCTCAGCTCGCCCCGGCGGGCGATCTCCTCTTCTGAGGCCGCGGCACCCTGCCGGATCAGCGCGCGGGCGTAGCTCTCCGTCTGCAGCAGCCCCGGCACGAGCTGGATCTGGTAGGTCCGGATGACCGAGGCCGCCGCCTCCAGGCCCACGTAGGGCTCGAGCCAGGCCGGGAGGATGTCCGAATAGGCGTGCCACCATCCGGGGGTGTTCGCCTCCCTGGCCAGGTTGAGCAGCGCGGCGCGTTCCTCGCTGTCAGTCACTCCGTAGAGGGTCAGGAGGTCGCCCACGTCGCGCTCCTTGAATCCGACTCGGCCGTGTTCCATCCGGCTGATCTTGGAGTGCGAGCCGCGGATGGCCTCGGCCGCCTGCTCGGCGGTAATCCCGCGCGACTCACGCAGCCGGTGCAACTGGCTGCCGAGCACCAGACGCTGGACGGTCGGGCCGCCCGCGCGCGTGCCAAAAATGCTGGGGGGAACGTCCCAGGCCGAATCCTCAGACGAGACCACCGGCACTCCTCGGAATTGTCACTATATGAGATTATGACAGACCTCACAGTTTCTCATGCAATCCCACGCCGCAAAAGACGGATGACTGATAATTCAGCAGATACTGCGATACTGGAGGTTCTCTGCCCGGCCAGGGGTTCAGTGATCGCAGGGCAGCAGTGAGCGTCTGATGTACTGGCCAGTGCTGCCGTTGCGCCAGATCGCGGCGGTCAGGGCCAGGATGCGCTGAGAGACGGCGGCCCGGCCCGTGAGGGGCGCCGCAGCGCTCCGGTCATCCGGGCGCCTCGCAGGGCGAGTGTCCCGGGGACGGGTGCGCTGAACCGGCGCCGCCTGTTACCCGGTCAGCGGGTCGCATCGAAATCCCGCGGGACGGTTATACGCTCTGCTCAGCCTCTAGCCGACGGGCGGAGGGTCATGAGCGTCCGGGGCGGGCTTGCCGGTTGCGCGCGGCAGGGCAGAGGACGTGATTCCGGCTGGGCTCACCAGAAGTAAACGCGAGAATGCAGGTTGCCGGTGAGCTTGCCATGCTGGCGCAGCAGTGCGCCTCCGGGGCCCTGGAGATCAGTATCAGCGGCGATCCGGGTGGTGCCGTATTCCTGAGCGGAGGTTATCTCACCTTTGCCGAGTCACCTTCGGTGCCGGATCTCCGCAGCCGGCTGATCTGCACAGGCCGGCTGACGGCAGGCCAGCGGGACGAGGTAATCAACGATGACCAGGCATCATCACCCAGGCCGAACTGCGGGATCTGCTCCGGTCGATCACGTTCGACGCGCTCGTCGCCCTGGCCGTGCCGCTATCGGCTGAGCCGCTGGCGGCCAGCATCCGGGGGGAGCCCGCCAGAGCAGGCGGACGGTGCCATCACGCCGCCAGGGCCGACGGACGGCGCGGCGACTCCGCTGCCGCCCGGCGATGCCTGCATCGCCGGGCGCCTGGCTGAGGCTGCCTCTAGGATGGCCACATGCCCAGCGCTCTGGCGGCGCCCCGGGTCGGGGCGGTGCTTAGCCGCTTGTACGCCGCGGCTACCCGCGACAGCCGCCACTCGTCCCCGTCGGCCCGAGCACGGCCGATGGCCTCGCCTGCTGAGCGGTCCGAGGCCTTCCAGGACGTCTCCTTCCCCGTTTCTGCCGAGGTCGGCAAACTCCTGTACGCGGTGGCCCGGGCTAGCAGGCCGGAAACGGTGGTGGAGTTCGGCACCTCGTTCGGCGTCTCGACCATCTACCTTGCCGCCGCAGTGGCCGATAACGGCGCCGGCCATATCGTGACCACCGAACTGAGCAGCAAGAAGGTCGAAGCGGCCTGGTCGAATCTGCGGCAGGCGGGCCTCGGCGGGTCAGTGACCGTCCTGGCCGGCGATGCGCGGGAGACCCTTGCCAGGGTGGCAGGCCCGGTCGGGCTTGTCCTGCTGGACGGCTGGAAGGATCTCTTCCTGCCGGTGATCCGCCTGCTGGAACCCAGGCTCGCGCCCGGTGCGCTGGTTATCGCCAACGACGGCAAGCTTGCCAGCGCGGCTGCCTACCTCAGCTACGTCCGGGAGCCCGCCAGCGGCTACGTGACCGTCGCCTTCCCAAACGGGGACGGAATTGAAATCAGCTCCTGGACAGGACGGTAGATGCCGCCAGTGCCGCACCAGGACCAGGCGGCATTACCGCGCAGGCACCCTGGCCGGTCCGGTCCGGCACCTTAAATGCCGCTGGAGCCGCGCTGCCCTGCCAGGAGCCCTGAGTCCGCCCCAGCGTCGCGGGAATGGGCCAGGCCGGGTGCAGATGGCGGCCGAGCGCACCGGTGCGGCTGTATGCTCATGTGGCTTTAGTTGGCTTTAGTGGCGTATTAGACCAGAGAGAGGGATGAGGGTATTGACGTGAAGGACCGCGGGCGCGTGCCCGCTGAGGTGGTAGACAGGTTCAGGGAAGCTACCGGGAAGTAGGGATCCGGGGCCTGTAACCCTGATGGCCGCCTGGCGGCGGGCCCCGGGTGAGTGCGGTATCCCGGCCAGCCGCCTCCGGGATCCAGAGCACGCTGGCCAGGCATTGCTGGCTGCGGCCGACGGGACGGAGACACCTGAGGCAGTGCCCGACACGCTGCGGACCTGGTCGGTCCCGTTCGGCTACCCGGTCTCGGTCGAATGGGTGCGGCGACGGCCGCGGCCGGGCAGGCGGCACTCATTCAGCGGATAGCCCGGTCCGTACGCCCTCACGTCATCGTGGAGCCTTTCCAGGCGCGACCGCACTCAGTGCTCAGCGGGCTCTCCTGGCCCGCGTCGCGGCAGCGAATGCCGCGTCCGCCCGAGGCGATGCGCCTGGGGCAGGCCACCAGCGCTGCCCGGAACGTGTGAACGGGTACCAGCGCCCGTCGGGACCGTGACGGATCTGGACTCCCCTTACCGTGTCAGTCACGATCCCGGCGGCGGCAACGAGTTCCGCTGCCACTACGTGCCGGATGACCCGCCGGGCAGCTTCCTCCTCGCGCTCGTCGGCGAGCGGAGTGGCACCGATAGCAGCGTGCACTCCGGCCGTACCGCCGTGCCGGAACGCGAGCAGGAGCCGCCTGACGTCGGCCTCGGCTAGCCCTGTGTTCCTGGAGATCGCCTGGTGCCGTTCCGGGGTGGGTGCCTGAGCGAGCAGGCGGATGGCATCAACCAGCGGATCGTCGTCTCTCGGATCCGGTTCTCCGCCGCTGATGGCGGCAGCCCGGCGGGCCGCGTCGCCGACGATCAGCTCCAGCGTGCCAGGATCCGGCAGCGGCGCTGGGCCCCGTTCGGCGAGCCACTCAGAGGTGGTCAAGGCGTCCCCCCGCCCCGAGCCTGACGAGCTGGCCGAGTTCTTCATCGGTGAGTTCGGTCAGCGACATCTCGTCTCCGGTGAGCAGGCGGTCAGCGATAGCGCGCTTGTGACGCAGCAGCTCGCCGATGTGGTCCTCGATGGTGTTCTCGGCGATGAGGTGGTGCACATGGACGGTCTCGCGGCGCCCGATGCGGTGCGCGCGGTCGGTGGCCTGGTCTTCCACGGCGGGATTCCAGTGCCGGTCGAAGTGGATCACGTGGTCGGCGCGGGTGAGGTTGAGACCGACGCCGGCGGCACGGACGGACAGGATGAGGCACTCGCCCTCGCCGGACTGGAACCGGTCCACGATCTCTTGGCGCCTGGCGGCCGGGATCCCGCCGTGCACGATGTCGGCGGACGTTCCCCGGGCGCGAAGGTGACCAGCCAGGAGATGCGCCATGGACACGTAGCCGGTGAAGATGAGAGCCGCCTCACGCCGTTCTGTTATAGCGGCGAGCAGGTCGTCGAGACAAGCGAGCTTGCCCGAGCGAGCTGCCTCGGCGTCGGCGTCCCGGCCGTCGGGGCGCTCACGCAGGTAGTGAGCCGGAGAGTTGCAGACCTGGCGGAGCGCCTGCAGCATCCGCAGGATGAGGCCGCGACGCTGGATGCCGCTGCTCGCGCGAATGTTGCCGAAGGTGTCGCGGGTGATGGCGGTGTACAGGGCCCTCTGCTCGGGGGTCAGCTCGACGAGATGGTCGCTGACGATCTTGGATGGGAGCTCGGCGGCGATGGCCGGGTCGGTCTTGCGGCGCCGCAGGAGAAAGGGGCCGACGACGCGGTTCAGGTCCGGCGCCGCCCGGAACGCCTTGACGGTCCCGAACAGGCCCGGGTTGGTCCAGTCCAGAATGGCCCACAGATCAGTAGGGCCGTTCTCGACTGGCGTGCCGGTGACCGCGATCCGCAGCCCCGCGTCCAGGTGGCGGAGGGCCGCGGACTGCATGCTGCGCGGGTTCTTGATGTTCTGCGCCTCGTCAGCCACGGCCAGGTCGAAGGAGATCCCGCGGAACTCGTCCACATCGCGCAAGAGTGTTCCGTAGCTGGTGAGGACGATGCCGCCGACCGGGAGGCCGTTCAGGTCGCGGGCGGCGCCATGGTGGCGCCGGACCGGGACGCCGGGCGCGAACCGGGCGATCTCCCGTTCCCAGTTGGTGAGCAGGGACGCCGGGCACACCACGATCGTGGGTCCCGCCGACCGGTACAGGTGGAACGCGATGATCGTGAGCGTCTTCCCCAGGCCCATGTCGTCGGCGAGGACCGCGCCGAAACCGAGCCCGGTGATGCCGGCCAGCCACGCCACGGCTCGCCGCTGGTAGTCGCGCAGCGAGGCCTTCAGCCCGGATATGGTGACCGGCTCGTCCGGCTCACCCGGGTCCGGCTCGCGGGAGCGGGCGAGGAGCCCGGCGAGGCGTCCCGTGGCCGCGCAGTCGAAGGTGTCCGCGCCGATCTGGATCTCCCCCGTGAGGGCGGCACTGATGGCCTGGGACCCGGTGATGGCGGGCAGGCCCGGGTCCCGGGCCCGATTCTGGGATGCCGGGTCGATGACCACCCACTGGCCGCGCATCCGGATGAGTCCCTCGGCCTGGGCGACGGCCGCGGACTCCTGCTCGGTGAGCGCGGCGTCGTCGAGCCACAACCCCCAGCGGACAGCGACAGCGGACTGGGCCGATAGCGCTCCGGCGGCACGGGGTACGAGGACCGCGCGGGCGACCAGGCCGCGGGCCACGTTCTCCGGCCACTCAATGCGCACGCCGAGGCTGGACAGTTCCCGGCCCGCGTCCCCCGCGAGCGGGGCGACGGCGCTTGCGGCCAGCCGGACGGGTCCGCCGGAGAGGTCATCGAGCGGTGGCCAGACACGCCGGGCACGGCGCACCATGCGCAGCTCCGGGTAGCCGGGATCCCGCGGCAGCAACTCCCCGGTCATCCCTTCATCCTGGATGCGCAGCCTGATCACGAGCGGACGCCCGGGGCGGCGGTCAGCAAGCCCTGCGCACCGGTCAGCCCACTCGGCGACATCGCCTGGCAGCTGCGCGGGCCGGCGGCGTAGGGGCCGGCCCGGCGATGAGGGCCGCTCCCGGCGTCCGTAGCAGGTGCTCGGCGATCACATCGGTGAATTCCCTGGCACCCGCTTCGTCGAGCGTACCGTCTTCCCCGTCTTCCCGGTCTTCCCCGGCCAGAATGCCGCCGGGCAGGACCAGCGCCCACCGGTCGCAGCCGGCGGCGTCCACGGCGGGATAGACATCACGCCCGGCCACTGCGGCCAGGACGGCCGTGGCCAGGTGCGCCCAGGCCCGGACGCTCGGGTGGGCGTCCTGGCTCCGGACGCGTGCCAGTACCGGCAGCAGGTGCGCCGCCGGGACCGGGAGATCCGGCAGGTCCCCGGGCAGCGGCCAGCCGTCGGGAAGCCCCAGATGGAACTCTCCCTTGGCGTACCCGATAGCACAGCCGGCCTGGATGAGACGGTCGGCGACGCCGGCTGGACTGGCGGCGTAGCGGGAGACAGCCTGAACGTGCGACGGCGGAGCCGGTTCGGCAGCTCCGGCCAGCCCGGCGAGCAGGGCTTCCGCCGCGGCGGCCCGGGCCTGTGACTTAGTGCGTCCCTGCCCCGTCCCGGAGATCTCACCGTCGGCGTGATGGCAGGCGGCCGAGCAGGTGAAGACCGGATCGTGCGGCGGGCCGACGGCCGTGACCTTGAAGCCCAGATCGGTGATCGCACCGACCTGGGCGCGTTCGTTGAGTTCGATGAGCGGGTTGCGGCCCGGCGCGGTCACCTGGTCCTCGTCGGCGAGCGGCGGCATGAGGTCGGCCAGGAGCGCGAGCGCGGCGGCGGCCGGGCGGCCTTGGTCGTGGCGGCACGGCCGGGAGCACCGACGTGGGTACCCTCCTGGATCCAGTC
>CAVUBD010000037.1:0-242748 GCA_963739615.1 uncultured Actinomycetes bacterium | reverse complement strand
CGAAGGCCGAGAGGGCCGAGGAGAAGGCCGCGCAGGCCCAGGCCGTCCGGGCCGAGGCTGACGCGAAGGTGGCCGGGGAACAGGCCGCGGTCCTGGCCAGGGCCTTGCAGGAGGACGAGGTGCACCGGCAGGCGGACCTGAGGGAGGTCGCCGAGAAAGAGGCCGAGGCGATGCCGGAGTGGCCACCAGACTCCTGACAGCGGCATGGAAGGCCGACCCACCTTGACGCACACTCAGATGCCTGCCTGGGCGTGCACGCGCCCGGAGGCAGCCGCGTCGGCCAGTGCCGCGTGGTCGCGTTCGGTCTGGTCGGCATAGGTCTCGGCGAAGTCGGCCACGGCCTGGTCGAACTTGCCTGACCCGCCGAGGTAGGCGGCGATCGCGATCCGGTCCCCGGTGCGGGCGTGCGCGCGGGCCAGGGTCCAGCCGCACATGCGGCCGTAGCCGGTCATCGCCGCGGCGTTCATGCCTTCGATCTCGGCGGAGTATTTCCAGTCGCGCAACTGGCGGAAGTAGAAGTCGGCCGAGCGGCGGCCAGGAGGGGTGGCGCTCTGCCAGCCGAGGAAGATGTCGCTGACGGCTTGCATCAGATGCTGGCCGGCGACGACACGCTCGCCCTGGTTGTGGTATTCGCTCTGGCCGGCGTAGTCGGCCAGCACCGAGCGCTGGGCCTGCTTGGCCTGCAGGAGCAGCGGATCGAAGCCGTCGTCGGGCTGCATCAGCAAGATCCACGCCTCGGTGCCGACGCTGCCGACGCCGACGACCTTGCGGGCCACGCGGGTCAGGGCGAATCGCTCCGCCAGCCGGCGCCGGTAGGCCGGCAAGGTCCGCGCGTACCCGGTGAACAGGCGGCCGAGGAACCAGTAGACAGCGTCGGCGTCAAGGATCCCGGCTAGCTCTTCGATCGGGACGATCAGCGGCGGGTCGCTGATGATCCGGTACCGCCCATCCTGGACGGTCGTCAGTTTCGCCAGCGCCTGCGTGCTGTCCCGGGTGCGGGCTTTCGCGATCTGAGCCTTGGTCTGGCGCACCGCCTTCTTGGGCATGTCAGATTTGAGCCGGGCGAGGGCGTCTTCGACGTCGAAGCGGGCGTACCAGACGTTCAGGATCGGCATGGCGGCGAATTCCCGCATCGCGGTGCGGTAAGCCGCCGCGGTCGCAACGGCGACCCCGCGCCGCTTCTTGGTGCTGAGATCGTTGTCGCGGCCTGCCACGGCGATGCTCGCGACCAGCCGCTTGACGTCCCACTCGAACGGGCCGGGCAGCGTCTCGTCGAAGTCGTTCAGGTCGAAGACCAGCCGCCGTTCGGGTGAGGCGAAGGCACCGAAGTTCAGCAGGTGAGCATCACCGCACAACTGCACCCGCAGCCCTGAGGACCTCGTGCCGGCCAGGTCGGCGGCCATCGGCAGCGCGGCACCCCGGTAGTACGCGAACGGCGACACCAGCATCCGCCCGTGGCGCACCGGGACCAGCTCCGGTACGCGGGACTCGGCCTGGCGCAGCAGCAGCCCAATCGGGTCCCTGGATGCCGGGACAGCGAAGTCCCGGTGGGACTCCAGCGGGGCTAGCTGGCGGGCCGCCTTGCCTGCCGCGACGCTCTGCTCACGAGCCGGATGCGCGCCCAGGTCGGCTGTCTTGTGCCCGGCCGTCCCTGGTGAGGCGGGCTTTGTCCGTGCCGCCACCTATCGGACGTTAGCACCAGGTGCCCGCTAGCGACAGACTGCCATCAGCGATGCGCAGCACCTGCGCCAGTCAGGAACGTGTCGGCCTCTGTCTGAGCAAGCGGTCCGCGCCCGAGGATCTGGCTGAGCGCGGCAGTGAGGACGGCCCGGGGGCTGCCGGCCGGGCATCGCCAGGCGATAAACCGGTCCGGGAGCACCAGGAGCGGCCGTCCTCGCCGACTGCGCGCATCGCCCGCAGCACGGCCGAGCGATGCGCGGCGTCCCTCGGTCGACCGCCTGCCAGGCCGGCCGCGGAGCCACCCTCGAGCGGCTGCTCCAGCTGCTCGCGGCCTCGCTCGCGGCGGCCCGGCGGGCCCTGCTGGCCCGAGCGGCTGACGGCGCGGCGGGGTATCCGCTAGCCGAACACGTCCGGGCCGAAGGACCTGACCTGCGGCATGGCGGCGTTGCCGAGGTGCGGCAGGCCGAAGATGTCCTCGATGGTGCGCAGCAGGGAGTAGTGGTTGTAGGGGACGGTGCTGACCGTGCCCGGCTTGATCAGCGGGGACAGCAGGACCGCGCCGATGCGGCCGCCGCCGGGCCCGGTCCTGCCGGGCACCGGGACGTTGGGGTGATCGGCGCTGAAGCCGGCGGTCTCGCCGCAGCAGGCGGCTGCATCGCTGCCCTCGTCGAAGGTGATCACGATCAGGCCGCCGTCCCGGTAGGCGGGGGCGGCCATGATCTTCGGCACCCACCGGGCCAGGAACGCGTCGGCCTGCGCCAGCCCGCCTGGGGTTCCGGTGACGCACGGCGCGTCGTGGCCGTCGTTGCACAGGTCCGGCACGACGAAGGAGAACGCCGGGGTGGCGCTGGCGAGGGCCAGGTCGCCGGGCAGCGGCCGGAACGAGACGATGTGCGCGGCGCAGAACGCCGGGTTCCCGGTGACCGAGCGGAAGAACGCGAATCCGTCATGGCGGGCCGCGTACTGGTCGCCTTGTGCGGCCTTCTGGGTGTGGTCGATGGCCCCGGTGGCCGGGTGGCCGCAGGCCGGCCCGCGCGCCGTGCTGACCGTGTTGTCCCGGACCGGGTCGTTGCCCATGTCCTGCAGGTACGCCGCCCAGCTGAGCCCGGCGCCGGACAGCTGGTTGCCCAGCGTCTGCACTTGCGCCGGGTACACGCAGCCCTCGCCGAGCACCTGGTGGTACGGCCCGGCGACGGCATTGCCGGGGAACGGGATCCAGACCGGGCAGTCGGCCTGGGTGCCCAGGGACGGGGCCTGCCCGGAGATCTCCGCGATGTAGTTGTCCGCGCTGGCGTGGCCGATCGCGTAGTAGTTCTCCAGCAGTGCCCCCATCCGCGGCAGGATCCGGGCCAGGTACGGATCGGCGGATGGGGTGCCGAAGCTCTGCTGGTATCCCTGGTTCTCCAGCTCGATCACCCACACATGCCGCACCGCCGACAGACCCCGGTGGCTGCCGGACGCCGCGGTGCCGGGCCCAGCCGGCGTCCCGGCCGTCCCGGTCCCCGCGCCCTGGCCGGCGCACCCGGCCAGCACCAGGGGGAACACGGCGGCGGCGAGCAGCCACCGCCGGCTGTTCCCGATCAGCATGCTTACCTCCACACACCGGCTCGGCCCGGCTCAGGCCGCGTTCTTTTCCCTCCAGGGGAGGGCACGGGGGTGCAGGGTCTTGCGGTCCGGCGCAGTTCGATGCCCTGGACGAGCATCCAGGTCCCGTAGATCAGGTTGAACAGGACGAAATGCAGGCTGATCTGCACCACCGTGGCCCTGTCGATCGCGGTGGCCGCCGAGATCCGCAAGGCAGTGCTGCGGCGGACCGCGGCGCTCCTGCGGGTCAGCCGGTGATCTGGAGTTCGTCGCGGACGTCAATGACGCCCTGGGCCATCAAGGCGGCGCTGACCACCGCGTCGTGCTCGGCCCAGGTGCGCACGTGGCCGGTCAGCGTGATGATGTAGTCCTTGGTCTGTGCCGTCACGTCGCTGCCGTCCGGGACCAGCGCGGAGCGCTCCAGCGCCTGCTGCACGTGCAGGTCCACGTCGACCGGGTCGATAGCGTAGCTGATCTCGACCTCGTCGAAGACGTTGCGCACTCCGGTCAGCCCGGCCACCGCCGCCTCGGCAGCGGACCGCTCGGTGCCGTAGGCCACGGTGCCGGTCAAGGTGATGTTTCCGTCCTGCGCGGTCGCCTCCACAGCGTCCGGCACGGTGACATTGTTGGCCAGCGCGTTGTTGGCCGCGGTGGCCAGCTTGACGTCATCGCGGAAGTCACCGTCCGGCAGCGCCACCTCCAGGTTGTTGTGCACGCCGGTCACTCCGGCGACCCGTCGGGCGGCGGCCGCCGCAGCGAGGTACTGCGGGTAACTCGGCACCGTGCCGGTGAGCGTCACATCCCCGCCGATATTCCGGACGGTGATGTGCGCGGCGTCGACCATCGGGTCGAAGCCGAGCTCCTTGTCCACCGCCGTACGGACGTCCTTGGTCCTGCCTACTGGGTCCTTGCGCATTTGCCTGGCTCCCTTCCCTGGACGGATGAGCCTTGCCGCTCGTCACCCAGCGCACGCTACGATCTCGCCCGGCCGACCGTAAGGGACGAACGACCCTACAGGAGCGCGTTCCCGCCTGTGGGCATCAGGGCCCCGAACTGTTCGATCGCCTCGTCACCTTTGTCGAGCCGGTCCGCGTCATACAGCGCCCCGCTGGCGGCGCCTGCGCTCCCGCTCAGCAGCATCCCCACCGGACCACCGAGCACCCCGACGAGCATCCCGATCAGGGAGCCGCCCGCGACACCGGCACCGGCCTCCGTGTCACAGCCCTCCGGCACGTGAAGGTGGCCGTCCTTATCCCGCTCCACGATGGGGCGCCGGACCGAAGGCAGGGAAGCCGGCGTGGTGTGTCGGAGGATGTTCTGCTGACCTCCATCGGCACCGGCCAGCTCGTCAGCCGGACCGGCCGGTACAAGATCTTCCCTGTAGCGGGCACCCCGGCCATCATCCGCAGCAGCCTCAGCCCGGATAGGGTCGCCGAGAGGCCCCGGACGACTTGCATGTACTGCGGCAGGTAGGCGAGCGCGCCGAACATGGCGAATCCGACGGCGAAGCCGATCCCGCTAGCGGAGGTGAACGACGGGAGCTTTCTCCTCTCGACCGGCTTCGGCCCAGGGGCGTTCTTCACCCCCAGGCACCAGGTGTCGACCAGGAACTCGCACACCCGCACCGAACTGCCCCGCTCACGGGCAACGACGACGATGACCAGCCCAGATTCCCCTGCCTCGGCTGCCGCGGTGTCCGGCCACTCCGGATGGCCGGTGAACCGCACGCTCGACGACCAGCCCTGGTGGACCCAACAGCCGATAAGCGGCGCCTCTTTCTCCTGGTGCCCGGCAGCGGCGAGCCGCCGGATCAGCGGCGTCACAGCCGCGGGCCGCACGGCAGTGGTGCGCGGAGGTCAACGGCGTGCCGCACTCGAAGATCTGCGCGGTTCCCGCGGAGCGGCAGATGAATCGCCCCGGGGTTTCGTGGAGGCTTCAGTTGTTGGGTCCAGCCACCGGTTGCGGCTGGAGTTGAGCATAATATGCGGCCTCGTGTTCGGCGGGCGGGATGCTCGGGGGCGACCATCCGGCCGCGAGTGCTCCCGCCGTCCGCTCTCCGCGACCCACGGACGCGAAAAGACCCAGAATCAAACACAGCACACAAGCAAAGAGCGACCGGGCATAACCGGCAGTTCATCGCGCACGCACAGATACGCCAGGCCCCTGGAAACCGCCGCCAGGCGGAGCAAGGCTACCGAACGCAAGTCCTAAGAATCGCCCCTGCTACAGGAACCGCCGCTGCGCACCCACCCCAGGCCCGTACCAGGTTCCCGCCGCATCCCGGCCCGCGAGAAGCTCCCCGCTGCCATGATCAACACAAGCTAACACAACAGACGCCCGGCCGAGGAGACCCCGAGACGAGCTGCCAGGAACAGAAGCCCAGGTCAGAGGCATAAAATGTGCTCCCGCGATAGGACTCGAACCTATGACGCAGTGATAGTTCCCGGCCCACGTCAGCGCCCTTGACCTGCAGGTCAGCCTACCTATTGACGTTGCCACACGTTGACAGGAACGGCCACAGATGTGCACTTCATCTGGCACGTTCGTGGCACGGCCGGAGAGAAGGATCATCGTGGGCAAGCGCTACTTTGGGAACGTCCGGCGGCTCCCGTCAGGCCGCTACCAGGCCGCTACACCGGGCCGGACGGCGCGACGTACACCGCGCGCACCCAGACGGGCGGCCCGCTCACCTTCGACAGCAGGCAGTACGCCGACGCCTACCTCTCCCGCGTCCACGGCGACATCCAGGCCGGCAAGTGGGCCTCCCCCGACGCGCCGGGGCCGCGTGGCCGGTCACGCTGGCCGCCTACGCGGAGACGTGGCTCGAAGGGCGCGACCTGTCGCCGTCCACCCGGCTGCTGTACTCCAACGTGCTCGCCCACATCCTGCCCGCCCTCGGGGGCACGGCGCTGACCGCGATCACCCCGGCGATGGTCCGGGAATGGCATATCAGGCTCAAGAGCCAGACCGGGCCGACGATGCGCGCCCACGCCTACTCGCTGCTGCGCACGATCATGAACACGGCGCTCGCCGACGACGTGATACCCGCCAATCCGTGCCGGGTCCGCGGCGGCGGGCAGCGTGAAGCGCGCCCGGCAGATCCGCGAGGCGTCGCTGGCCGAGCTGGAGGCGATCACCCTGGCCATGCCTCCCCGGTACCGGCTGATGGTCCTGCTGGCCGCCTGGTGCGCGCTGCGGTTCGGCGAGCTGACCGAGCTGCGCCGCTCCGACATCGACCTGAAGAACGCCGTCGTCCGGGTCCGCCGCGGCGTGGTCCGCGGCGATGACGGCCGCGTCGTCAAGGACCCCAAGTCCGAGGCCGGGAAGCGCCCCGTGAACATCCCGCCGCACTTGATGCCCGCGGTGAGGGACCACCTGGCCGGGCACGTGGCGGCCAGCCGGGACGCCCTGGTGTTCCCGGCCGCGTCCGGTGCCCACATGGCACCATCGGCGCCTGTACGCGGTGTACCACCCGGCCCGGGAGGCGGCCGGGCGGCCGGATCTCAGATTCCATGATCTCAGGCACACCGGGGCAGTGCTTGCCGCCGCTACCGGCGCCACGCTGGCCGAGCTGATGGCCCGTCTCGGGCACTCCACCGTGGACGCGGCGATGGCCTACCAGCACGCCAGCCAGGACCGTGACAAGGTGATCGCGGCGGCCCTGTCCGGCCTCGCAGCCGGGACGGTCACGCCGATCGGCCGCGCCGGGGGCAAGACTGCCCGGCGCAAGCGGCAGGCCGGCTAGCGCTCCTCGGCCGGCACCACGAAGTGACCGCGCCCCATCCTGGACCGGATCAGGCCCTCCTCGCGCAGCACCGCTAGCGCCCGCTCGGCCGTGCCCTGCGCCACGCCGTACTGCTGCGTCAGCGTCTTGACCGACGGGACGCGCCGCTCCAGCTCCCCCGACGCGATCCGGCCGCGCAGGATGGCCGCCAGCTGCAAGTACAGCGGCTCCTCGGCGTCGTGATCGATGGTCACATGATCACATTAGGCAACCTGCATGTTCACCTGCGCTTTTAGGTGTCCCCCTATGGACATCTATGGACCTAGGTGGACCTTGCGAGTAGCGTGACAGGTCCAACACGCAAAGCGGGCCCGGCCGGTGCTTCCACACCAAGCCGGGCCCTTGATCCGCCCCATGGAGGCGAACCCAAGTGAATAATCCCACCAGTACCAGCGGCAGCGGCAGGTGCAGCGCCTACTTCGACGCGATCCGCGAAGCGGAGGACGACGTCGCCGAGGCCCTCGGCCACATCCGCGCCGAAGAGGACGCCGGGCGCGTCACCACGGTAGAGGCAGCCACCGAGCGCGTCGGCCTGCTCGAGCGGCACCTCGAGCGGTGCCGCCAGCTCCGCGCCGAGTACCTCGGGGAATCATGATGAGCATGGAACTGCCCCCGCCGAACGTCACGCCAGAGTGGGCGGCCGAGCTGGAATTCTAGGCCGCCGAGCGCGGCCTGCCCCCCCAGCCCTGGCCGCTCCCGCAAGAGTGACGCGATTCCCCCGGGCCGCTTATCTGGTATTTGGGCGGCCCGGGGAACGCTCAGGTGTGCGTGCAGGACCCGCAGCACACCTTGACCCGCGGCGTGCCGCAGTCCACGCCGTTGCACGCCCCGCACGGCGCCAGCGGCAGCGACGTCTCATTCCCGGCAACCATGGCCGCCGCCTTCCTGGTAGCCATCACGTGGTGTGGTACTGGCAGGCGGTCGCCGTGGTCAGGTCCGCGCCGGTTCGCGACCAGGAGAACCAGCCAGCCTGGCCCGCCGGGCGGCCCGTCGCCTGGTCCTTGAACAACGGCTCATAGAGCAGCAGCTCAGGCTGCCGGTTCGTGATGATGAAGCTGTTCATGTCCAGGATGGCCAGGTTCTTGTGCCCCGACACGGCGTTGCTTGAGTCCATCGCCGAGTCCTCGTAGATGTCGATCGACAGCACCTCGGGGATGGAGTCGGGCTGGTTGTCATTGACCAGCGACGTGACCGACCCGGTAAAGCTCGGGATCTGGCGCAGCGCGTTGATGATCGTCACGTTGGCCAGCCACACCGGCCGGGAACCGTCGCCGACCCGGAACCTGGGCGGCAGCGCCTGGTGCAGCCCGTAGACCATGGCCGCGGTCAGCGCGCCCACCGACGCGTCCGAGGTGCCGTGCGTGATCATCCCGAACGGCTGCGCCGATCCCGTGCCGGTGGTGAAGGCGACGACTTCTAGCCGGTCCTTGGCATCGGCGATCAGCGCCGGGACCTGCGTCCCCAGGGCAGTGTCCTGGAGCACTTCAAAGCTGCCGAAGATCCAGACGGATTCCTTGTAATGCGTGATCGCCAATTGGGCCAGAACCGGCGTTGTGTCGGCGACCGCCGTACCCTCAGCAAGCCAGTTAGCCGTCGACCCGGCCGACGTGACGAACTCGGCCACGTTGGTCGTCGCGACCACGCTCCGCGCGAGCTTGCGGAACGGGTTCGCCGACCCGGCGTTGGTCAGGATGATGTCCGGATGAAGGTCAAGCGGGATCGCGAAGGCGCCGGCGGCGCCGGGTCGCCTCGCCGAACGCGGCCCGGCACAACTCGTTGGTCCGCACGTCCCGCCACGCCTGCCGCTGGTCATCGGACAGGGTCTCGAATCCGGTGCCGCCCGAGCCCATGAACTCGCCCGGGTAGCGCAGGACACTGCGGAAGGCTTCGGCATAGAACGGGTTGCTCAGCGCAAGCCAGAGCTCGGCGGCCTGCGCCTGCTCCTCCTTGCTGCGCTTGATCATCACGCCCGGCCAGGTGGACTCCTCGGCCATCGCGTCGGCGAGTTTCTGGCAGCCGTCGCGGGTGAGGGTGTCCTCCAGGCCCTCCAGCGCGCTGTGCGCTCGGCTGATCAGCCCGGCGCCGGTCTCGGCCCGGTGCAGCGGCCCGCCGTCCTGGTGCCGCCACGGGTTGCCCGCCCGCTGGATCACTTCGGCGCCGGTCTCGCGCCGGTCCCCGAGGCCCTTGACGAGCGGCGGGGCACCTACCGGGCGTTCAAGGTTGGCAGGGTCGGCCGCCACGCGGGTGAGGTGCTCGATCTTCGCCCGGCGGATCTCGACGTCATCGGCCTTGATCAGGTTGTCGATCACGATGGTCTCGGCGGTCAGGCTGTCGAACTCGTCCCGCTGGGCCTGGGACGGGTGCTTGTAGCCGCCCAGCTCGGCGGCCCGGGCGATGCACTGCTCACGCCGGGTGTCCAGCTCCGCTCTGGCCTTGCCCCGCCACTGGTCGTCAAAGTGCTCGACCAGCTGGGAATTGTCGTCGTACATGCGGTCTACCTCGCGAGGGCGTCAGCTTCCCGCGGGCCATCCCGGGCGCTGCGCTTGCAGTCCGCCCCGGCCACGCGGGCTGTTCACTCGCCGCAGTTGCGACACGAGGTACCACTGCACCGGCTGCGATTGCAGGCCCGGTTCTGTACACGTCCAGCGTAAGCGCGGAACTGGGCAGTGAGGTCAGGGCAGTTCACCCCGGCGGCACCCGATCGTTCACCTGCACCTAGTGACCTGACCCCAAGGCTCGGGGTCAGCATCCGCAGAGTCCACGGGCAGCGGCGGATTTGCATGGTCGCCCAGTCCGCTCCCTGCCAGCGTAGCGCGGCTAGTTCTCCCCGGCGTGATCCTCCGCGCTGTCCACCCAGCCAGCGCCGATCTCGACGTCAGGGTAGATCTTGTCCGGGACGCGCCATCGGTCTCGTGTATGAGATCGTCGACCTCGCTGAAGCCGCCCTCGCCGCGGCGGGCTCGCTCGACCGCCTCGTCACGCTCCCGGCGCCGCTGCTCGTCAAAGGCCTTGCTGAACTTGTCGTCGTCAGGCATGGTCACATCCTCCCGCCGAATCGCCGCTGACGCTGCCAATCCGCGCATCACGCCGGCCTGGCCAAAAACTCTCCAGCGTGGGAGGGGGGCTTGTGAATCGCTGCCCGCGGCCGGAACCCGCGCACCACGCCGGCCTGGCCCGTCCCCCTGGAAATGTGACAATTGCCCCCTAGTGGTCGGACAACGGGTTCCGTGCCGTAACCGAGACCTCTGGCCCTAGCCTGACCAAATGGCGTAACGCTAAGATCACCAGCCATGCCCTCCCTGAAATTAACCGCGCTGGTACTCGTTGCCATCCTTGCCGCTGGGTGCGGCAGCAGTGCGACCTCTACGCCGACGCCGAAGCCATCGCCGACGCACAGTGTCGTGTCGGCAGCGGCTCGTCCGACGTCTCCTAGTCCCTCAAAGTCGCCCACCCCTACACCTACGCCCACGCTCACCCACGCGGCGGCCCCGCCGCCCACCCCGCCTACGCGGCCAGCGACGACGTCTCCTGCCGCACTGCCGCCTGCCTCCTGCTACCCCACCACCAGCAGCGGCCACTGCTACGAGCCCGGTGAGTACTGCCGCAAATCAGATCATGGCGCGTCCGGTGTGGCGGGAGACGGCAAAAAGATCATCTGTGAAGACAACAACGGCTGGCGATGGGAACCCGTCTAGGCCGGCCGCCGCCGTTACCTAAAACGAACGCTCTTATAGACCCCTAGTTCTGGCCCGCAAAAAAAATGGCGGCCAGGCCGGCGTCGCGCGCAATGACCTTGCTTTAAGGCGTGATGTGATAATGTAACCGTTTTGTGGCTCATGATGGTGCTGAGGGTTTGCCGCCGGACGGCTGGCCGCCGGACCGGATCTCGATCGGGGTTCTGACCAGGGCGTTCCCGCCGGAGCTGGTGGATGAGGTCGTCGAGGCGACGGGGACGCGGGAGCAGCGGCGGCGGCTGCTGCCGGCCCGGCTGATGGTGTATTTCGTGCTGGCTTTGTGGCTGTTCCGGGGCCGGAACTGCGGGTACGGGCTGGTGATGGCTAAGCTGGCCGACGGGCTGTACCACCAGCGGCGCGGCGCGGACCTGCTGGCCGGGCGCCTGGACCCGGGCGGCTGGGTCGATGCCGGCGAGGGCCGGCGGTGGAGGCAGCCGAACATCTCCTCCCTGTCACGGGGCCGCGGCAAGCTCGGCGCCGACCCGGTCCGGATGCTGTTCGAGCAGGTGGCGGGGCCGACGGGGGCGGACGGGGCGCCGGGGGTTTCCTGCTGCGGGATGCGGGTCGCGTCGATGGACGGGTCCACCACGGACGTGCCGGACGGCGAGAAGAACGGCGCGTTCTTCGGGCGGCCCTCCAACCAGACCCGGGACGGCGCGTTCCCGCAGGTCCGCTGGGTGGCGGCGGCCGAGTCCGGGACCGGGAGCCTGCTCGGGGCCGCGCTCGGCCCGTACACGTGCGGGGAGCAGGTCCTGGCACTGGACCTGCTGCACTGCTTCGGCCCCGGCATGCTGGTGCTCGCGGACCGGAACTTCCTGTCCTGGTCCCTGGCCCGCGCCGTCCTCGCCACCGGGGCGCACATCCTGTGGCGCGCGTCGGCGTCCTTCACGCTGAAGCCGGTGAAGGTCCTGGCCGACGGCACCTATCTCGCGGAACTGAAGCCGCCCCGCAAGAGCGACGGCCCCGTCATCACGGTGCGGGTCATCGAGTACACAGTGCACACGACACCCGCGGACGGCGGCGGCACGGAGGAGACCTCGGAGGTGTTCTGCCTGGTCACCGACCTGCTTGACGTGGAGGAGTACCCGGCGCTGGACCTGGCGTGCTGCTACCCGGACCGGTGGGGCTGCGAGACCGTCATCGGCCACCACAAGACGGACATGGGCCAGGGGCAGCCCGTCCTGCGGTCGGGTGACCCGGAGGGCGTCATCCAGGAAATGTGGGCGCTGTTCGCCGTCTACCAGGCGATATGCCGGCTCGTCGGCATCGGCGTGAACGCCGCCGGCATCCCCCCGGCAAGGATCAGCTTTCCGCACGCCCTGGCCGCCGCGACGGACACCGTCGCGGCTTTCCCCCCTGACCAGCAGGATCACGCCCTCGCCACGTTCCTGCTGAAGATCCTCATGCCCGGATTCTTCGTCCGCGGCCGTCCCGGCCGGGCCAGCCCCCGGAAAACCAAGAAAGCCGGCGACTTCCCGGCCCGCAAGCCCGGCGAGCCCAGCGTCACCGGCATCGTACGGAGAATCGAGTTCCCACCTGCTCCACCCATGGCAAATCACCTAAACGCAAGGCCATTGGGCGTCGCGCGGGTCTCGTCGCCGTTGAGCGGCGATTCGCGTGCACCATGGGAACCATGGGCCGAACATGGCAGTGGCCGCCGCGCTGGCGGGCACTGCGCGAGGCCACGTTCGCGCGGTGGGGCCGCGCGTGCTGGCGGTGCGGCGCCTACGCCACCACCGTCGACCACGTGCTTGCGGTTGCTCTGGGCGGCTCGCATGACCTGTCCAACCTGCGGCCCGCGTGCCAGCACTGCAATTCGAGCACCGGGGCCAGCGTGGGGAACAGGCTGCGCCCGCGGCGCCCGCTGACGGTGGCGCAGCGCCGGGCGATCGCCGTGAAGCGGGCCGAAGCGGGCATGCCGGCTCGCGTCCTGCGGTCCTCACGGGACTGGTAACGCCCGTTACGCGCTGACCTGCGCCTAAAAAACGTGACGGATTTTTCCCTGAATATGTATGCGCGCCAGGCCGGCAGTCATCGACCAGGCGTGATTACAGAGAGCGATTCCGCGGGGGGATGTCTGATTACTGACCGTGGCGGGTGGTCGGAGGCCCCGTCGCAGGATGCATCTTTAGCGACGGGTGGTCCGGTCACCGGGCGGGTGGTCACTGCTGACCATGACGGGTAGTCACCTCGCGCCGTCGTCCATCGCCGCAATCACCACCAATACACCTAGAGTCTTCCATGTGCCCGAGTCCCTGTGGGTCGCAGAGTTGATCATCAGCACGCGGGTGCGCGCTAAGCTCCGCGATCGTCACCGCCTCGATCCCGATGAGGTCCGTCGGGCTATTGTCGCCGTCGCAGGACTGAGATTTAAGGAGCGCAGTGACATGCCGCGCGGGCCGCGAAAGTATGTGGAGACTGCGGTCGGCGGTATCCGGGTGCTGTGCGCGCTGTATCCGGTTGAGCACCCATTGGGTGATGTCTACGCGCTGGGCAGCGCATATCCGGAACCGCGCGGGTTGGACGCGGTGAGATGAACATGGGCACCACGCGTGTTTTCCTTACAGCTAATCGACTAGCCTGGCTTGTCCAGTGGGTGGGAGGGCATGATGGCAGGTATGACGCCCGAAGAGGCGGAGAACTTCTACGAGGAAGACGAAGACCCGGCAGAAGTCTTCGCCTGGTTCGATGCTGGCCCGCACGGTGTCACGGCGCCCCCAGTCGGAGCGCAGCAGCCGCCAGCACCCGAAGTTGTTACGCGGGTTCTTCAGAGCGGGCTCTATGCACGCTGGCGCGAAGAGCTGCTACCGGATGTGTCTGTAGCTGGCTCTAACACGCGCTGGGCACAGCAAGGGTGAAAATCCGGCCGGTTCTGGCCGACACGGGTCGGCTAGGTGCGGGGTTTGCCGTGAACTTGCTCAATGCTGGCTGGACACATACGACAGCTATACCGCTTCCCGCTGGCGGCTGGACCCTTCCGCACCAAGCTTTGACGGTCTTCCTCGAAGCTGCGTGGGACAACCATCGGCATGATCTCCTCATCGAGCTCATTAGCGATGATGGCCGCCAAGCATACTTTGCTCCCGGACCCTCGGCTGGTGGCCCTCCGGCGCGAATCCCTCACCAAGTAGTGATACCTCCTGTTGCTGGAGCGCCGGTGGGAACACCCGGCCTAGCAAGCGTCTTCATTGAGATGCCTGTGGGATACCTGTGGATCCCGGCTCCAGGGCACCGATACATCTGGAGAATCACCACTGGTGGCACGACTGAAGAGATCGGATTCTGGGTCCAGGCTCCTCCCCAGCCGCCAGCATTCGGCGGACCTGCTCAGTCGCAGCCGCCCATGACCTGACACGTCCGGCTCTTAGGGCAGTTAACCCCGTGAGGGCGATCATGGGATGATCCTCGTGTGTGGCGGCCACCAGGCCGGGCTGACCTGGTGGCCGCACGGCTGTTCAGTCAGAGCTGGACTGTGATCAGGCTGCTGACCGGCTCGATGGTCAGCTTCTTGCGCCCGGGCCATTTGATGATGGCCATTCCCCTTGGCGTTGATTCGGGCCAGTCGCCTTCGAACCAGTCGGGCTTGACGGGATAGATCCCGACGATGGTGCCCAGCTCTGCGCGGCGGGCCGGGTCTCCGTACTTAACCGGGGTGCCATCGATCCGGCTCTTGCGCGCGGTCCATCTTGAACCCGCCTGCCGTCCGCTACGGCGCCCTGGGCGCCACCCGGCTCCTGGTCACCTTCCGTGACCGGCCACGGCAGGGTTCCTTCCTGGCGGCGCGGGTGGTGGCCATGCGGACGCGGCGGGCCTGGTTCTGCGGGTTGGCGAATCCGCGGGCGTTCCTGGCGACAAGTTTCGCGGTGCGGTTATGCGCTTCGGCTTTCGCGTTCGAATAGCCGGTAAGCACGGCGTCGATGACGGGCCGCTGCCATTTGCTTATTGTCTTGGCGAGGGTCTTTATCTCCGGGACGCCGTCATTATCGGCACACCAGATGTAGAAGCTGGCGAGCTTGTCGCGGACCGCGCTCGGGGCGGGGGTGACGTGGGTGCGGGTGGCGCGCAGGGCGAGCAGGTCGCGCAGGTGCTCCTTGGCGATCCAGACGGCGGCGATCTGCTGGCCGTCGGCGTCGGCGTCCAGCACGCCGATGATGGTGGCCAGGTGACCGGGCGCGAGGTTCTCGATGTTGTAGCGGAGCATGTAGTGCAGCGGGCGGGGCAGCCCGAGTTCCTCATGCGGGTGCTCGGTGCGGTAGCCGAGCCGGCGGAACGCGTCGTCTATCTTCCGGTTTGCGAGTTTTACCAGGTGAAAGGCGTCGGCTACCAGTGTCACCCCGGCGGGGGCGCCGGAGCGGTAGGTAGCGGACAGGTCCATCGCCAGGTACCGCAGGGTGGCGGCGTGGCCGGCGAGCAGGTCTTTCTCGGCGGCGGCGGTGCGCCCTTCGGCCAGGCCCAGGGTGCCGCCGGTTCCCAGGTCGACTAGGTGGGTGAGCCATTCGGAGCGGGTCCGGGTGACCTCGCCGGTCTCGGGGTCCGCATGCTCGGCGGGGGCGCCGCGGCGGAACTCATCGACACCCGCGGCCTCGACCGGTCCCTGCTGCTCGCCCAGGTCAGCGAGCTGCTCGTCGGCGTAGGCGGTGAAAGCGCGGGCGGCGGTGCGGTCCGAGACGCCGTAGCGGCGCGCCGCGGCGGCGGCCGGCATCAGGTCATCCCCGACGGCCTCGCCCAGCCGGGTCCGCAGCCGGGAGGTCAGCCGGGCCCGGTGCTTGACGGCGGGCAGCCACTCAGTGAAGCTTCCCTGTTCACAGCCCGGGGTCTGGCAGCGCCACCGGGTCTTGCGCCAGGCCAGCAGGACCTGCCGGTCGCCGATGAACATGTCGCGGGGTGCCGTCCGGGGATGCTCCTTGATCCCCGCGGCCGCCTTGCCGCACCGGGGGCAGCAGCGCGGCGCTTCCGCCGCGGGGTCGGTGATCACCTCGACCAGGGTCTGCCCGTCCTGGGTCTGCGTCACCGCCGTAACCAGCAGCCCGGGGATCCCCAGCAGGACCGTCGCCGCGGCGCAGCCCGGCGCGCAGGCCGGCGCGGGTTGCGCGGGCACGGCGGAGCCGGTAGCGTCCAACGGCGGCGGTTCCTTTTGCGGATTTCTGTTTCTTGGTCGAAACGAGAATCCCTGGGGAACCGCCTTTTGTCTTCCAGTTCGCGTAATTCACAGACGAATCCGTGGATATGTGGACGGGGTCGCGCGCAATTCACCGGCCACAGTCGCGCGGGAACGGGAAACCGGGTAAAAACCGGGCAGCGCATCCGCCGCGAAACAAGCAGCAGGGCGGCGGTTAAGGGAAGCGGGCGCCCGGAGCGGCATTCAGCGAAGGGCCGCGTGGCGGTCCTTGGCACCCCGGAAAGGCAGGAAAGAACCGTGCCGTGGCCGGTCACGGAAGGTGACCAGGAGCCGGGTGGCGCCCAGGGCGCCGTAGCGGACGGCAGGCGGGTTCAAGATGGACCGCGCGCAAGAGCCGGATCGATGGCACCCCGGTTAAGTACGGAGACCCGGCGGGCCACCCTGTCGTCTACACCTGGCATGTTGTTCCTTTCTTGCTGCCGCCCGGCGGTTCCGGGCGGACGTCTATGCGCTGAACAGTTCTCCCTGCACCGCGGCGAGCTCGGTCAACTCCTTCGCGATCTGGCCGTCGAGCAGGTCGCGCGGACGCCACACCCGCCAGTTGCCGCCGGCCCGGGTGATGAGGTCGCCGACGCGACGCTGTTCGGGTGACAGGCTGCCGTGCTCGGCCTTCAGCTCGCGGTACAGAATGGCGCCGCGGCCGATGATCACCCAGTCGGGCCAGCCTGCCGCGCTCCCCTTGCTGTTGCGGGTGTGGTAGCCGAACAGGCCGAGGTCGGCCATGAGCCTGCGGACGTGGGCGTCGAGGGAGTCGGGCCCGCGGTCCTCGGGCATCGCGGCGGCGACCGGGTTGCGGGTCACGGTGCGCCTCGCGTGCGCGCGTTACGGTCAGCAGCTTGGCCCCGATGAGTTACCGCGATAGGGATCTGCTGAGCGTCGGAAGATGGATCTTGCGGGCCGTGACGAACTCGCGGTCTTTGCGAGTTTGCCACGGAGTGATTTTGAACTTGACCTTGATCGTGGTTCTGTCCTGGAGGGTCCCCCCAGTCCCCCCTGTCGTCGGCTTCGCCGCCGACGCCACGAGAATTTTGACCTTGGCCTGGAACTTGATTTTTCGAACCTGCGTGGTCTTTCAGACCTACGGTCTGTCTGTCTGACTGTGCCGACACTGACTCAGCGGCGACGTCAGCGCTTACGTCAGCGCTGACTTTCCGGCGGTGCCGGCGCTGGGCTTTCGCGTCCCGGCCGCGCTTGTCCTGCTGCGCGGCGATCGACTGGCGGACCACGCCGGCGTGGTGCACCACCACCCAGACGGCCCCGGCGTCCTTCCAGAAGCCGGCGCCGATCAGCTCCTCGACCTCGTACAGCCATCCGATCGCCTCGCAATGGGTCCTGTAGGCCGCGTCGGACAGGGCGGCCCGCGCGCACTCAGAGCTGAACTCGGCGCCGAGCTTGGTCCACGTCACGGCTCACCGCCCCCTGTCCCGGACCGGTGCTACCGTGGGCACAGACGAGGCGCTTGGCGGCGGCGAGTCTGTGACCGGCGGTCCTGGCGGGGCCGCCGGTTCTCTCTTGTCAGGCAGCATCGTCACCGCCGGCCACGCGAGCGGCGGGGATCCGGCGGGCCATCCGGTCAAGGTCGCGGGGATCGATCCGGATCATGCGAACGCCGACCCGGTAGGCACGCAGGCGGCCGGCGGCGATCGCCCGGCGGATGGTCCTCTCAGAGCAGCCGTGATAATCGGCTGCTTCGGCGACACTGAGCTTTCGCTGGCGCCCGGGGCTGGCAGTACTGGCCATCTGGCATCACTCCGCGGGCCGCCCTGCTGGGGGCTGCCGTGGAGCATCCATTTAGGGGCCGCGTCTGCTGCCGTCGCGGCCGGTCCCTGCCCGCTCCTGCGGGTCTGGCCCGGTGATCCGGCCGCGGGACCGCTGGTGTTGTTCATCGAGTATTGCACAGGGCAGGACTTAGAGTGTCGTGCATGGACACGATTACCGTGGTCTGTGATCGGTGCGGCCGGCCGGGCTGGCAGTTGGTGCAGTCAGAGACGGGTGGGGTATTCGTGGACGGCGCCCGGATCGGCGGCGGGGACGGCTCGCCGTACTGGGCGAAGGTCCTGCGCGGCCCGCGCGCACACCGCTACCGGGCTGCCAGTGACGGGCGGCCCGGGGCGTTCATCCTGCCCGCGGACGGCCCGGCCGGGTACGGGACCCGGGACAAGCTGGTCTGCATCGGGCGCAAACACCCCCGGTATGAGCGGGTGATCACCTCGCCGAGCGCTAAGCGCGCCTATGATGCGGCGGTCGAGGCCGGGCGCCTCCGCATCCGGCTAGGCGAAATCTGAGCCTGCCGGTCTGGCACGTGACTGGCACGAATCCGGCGGCCTGTGCATTTGCCCTGGTCAGCATGGCGAGGTCTTCACCTTTAGTGCTGAGCTGGGGAAACGGGGCCTGGCTGGAGGGCTGCCCACAGGTTAAGCGCCGCGTGCCCACATTTGTCTTGGCTGCCTAGCGGTTCCAGCGGGGGTCGTTGTCGGCGATTTCCTGGCTGAGGGTTTCCAGCTCGGCGACCAGGGCGCGCAGCCGCCGCTGGTTGTCGAACCAGGGCTGGTAGTCGGCGAGCTGGTCGTCGGTCAGGATGCGGGTGACGGTCTTGCCGTCTATCTTGCGGGTCCACTGGTGGTAGGGGCCGTGCAGCCGGGGCGGGTCGGCGTGGCAGCGGCAGCCGGGGTGCCCGCAGCGGGTCATCCGCTCGGTGAGGGTGCCGGGCAGGGCGAAGCCGACGGCGGCCAGGTCGGCCGCGACGCGGGCTGCCTGGGCTTGCTGGGCGGGGGTGGGCGACACGCCGTCATTGTCGCAGCCGGGGTCCCCCATCTCACGCATTACATACAGTATAAGAATTGTATGGCCGCTGATGTGGCCGGGTACGTCGCGTGCTGGCAGCCGGCGTCGGTGCCGCCGCCGGTGGCGCGCTTTGCCCGGTCAGTGGTGGAACTGGCGGAGCCGCCGACCCGGGCGCGGGCGAACGCGCTGCTGTGGGCGGCGTCCCGGGTGGCGGCCTACGCTGTCCCGCTGGGGCTGGAGCCGGTCCCGGAGGTGCTGTTGCACCCGTCGGTGATCGAGCGGTTCGCCGCGTCTGCGCCGGGCCTGTCCGGCTCGGCGCGGCGGACGCTGCGGACCAACCTGCGGTTCCTGGCCCGGCAGGTGGTCCCGGCACTGGCCCCGGCGGATGCGGCGCTGCCCCGCGAGCGGGCCAAGGCGCCGTACAGCCCGGCGGAGATCGACGGCTATCTCGCGCTGGCTGACGCGCAGCCCACCGTGCCGCGGCGGATGCGCGCGGCCGGGCTGGTCTGCCTGGGCGCCGGCGCTGGCCTGACCGGGGCGGACCTGCGCGGCGTCCGCGGCAGCGACGTGGCCTGCCGCTCCGGCGGGGTCGTCGTGGACGTGCACGGCGCCCGGCCGCGGGCGGTGCCGGTCCTTTCCCGCTACCACGACATCGTGCTGGCCTCGGCGGAGTTCGCCGGGTCCGGGCTGGTCACCGGCGGGACCAGTGCCGTACGCAAGAACATCACCACCCCGCTGACCCGCTCGCTGGCCGGCGGGGGCGGGCTGCCCCGGCTGGAGGCCAGCCGGCTGCGGGCGACCTGGCTGGCCGACTGCGCCCGGCTGCTGGGCCTGGCCACGTTCATGCACGCGGCCGGGATCACCTGCTCCCAGCGGCTCGGCGACCTGCTCGCCACCCTCGACCCGGCCGATGAGGCCACCGCGGTCGCGCTGCTCGGGGCAACGCGGTGAGCGCTCGCGCAATAATTAATTCCCTTCATTCGGGCGTGTCGTGTCGCCGGGCGGGTCTGCTGGGATGGTGTAGTTCCAGTTGCCGTGGAACTGGTGGCGCTGGAGGTGCCGGGCCTCGAATGCCTTCATGTCCTTGTCCGGGATCCTGATGCCCTTGGGGTAGATTCCGGTGTCCAGGACGGCGGTGACCTTCAGGCCGGTCCTGGTGGTGACCGCGCTGATCGTCTCGATGATGACCTCGTGGGAGACCAGCGGCCGGCCCCGCCAGTTCATGGTGATCGCGGAGAACAGCCGGTGCTCTATTTTGTTCCACTTGCTGGTTCCCGGTGGCAGGTGCAGCACGGTGATGTCCAGGCCGGCCTCGGCGGCGAACGTGGCCAGCTCGGTCTTCCACAGCCGCAGCCGGGCGCCGTTGGACCCGCCGGAGTCGGCGGTGACCAGCAGGCGCCGGGCGCGGGGGTAGGCGGCCCGGCCGGGTCCGTTCCACCAGGAGCGGATCGAGGCGACGGCGAACGCGCCGGTGTCGTGATCGGTGCCCACGTTGACCCAGCCGGTGTTCGCGGTCAGGTCGTAGATCCCGTACGGGGTGACCTTGCCCAGCTCCTCGTCGGGGAAGTCGTGCACGCTGACCCGCTCGGGCTGCCCGGCCGGCGCCCATTCCGCCCCGCCGTTCCTGAAGTTCCCGACATTCTCCTTCTTCTTTGCGTCCACGCTGATCACCGGGCTGCCGTCGGCCTGGAACGCTGTGACCTGGGCGTTGATGTACCGGAACTGGGCGTCACGGTCGGGGTGCTGCTTCCCCTCGATGGTCTTGGCGTTGCCCTGCAGGCTGTACCCGGCCCCGGCCAGCAGGCTGGCCACGGTCCGCGCCGTCACCGCGTGGCCCTGACCGGTTAGCTCCCCGGCCAGATTCGCGGTCGACTTCGTCGTCCAGCGCAGCGGCGACATCGGGTCGCCCCGCGTGGCCGGATCAACCAGCGCCTCCAGCGCGGGCACCAGCCCGGCGTCCAGCTCCGCCAGGCCAGGCCGCCCGCCGCCCGGACCGCGCACCCTCCCGCCGGGCTCCGCGCCGGACTCGATCTCGGCCGTGCCCCGGCGCACCGTCTTCACGTCCGCGCCGGTGGCGCGGGCAATCACGGCCACGCCGCCGCTGCCGAGCGCCTGAGCCTCCACGCCCAGCCACAGCCGCCGCTGGCGCTCATCGAGATAAGGACGGATCTTGACATACCGGGCGGCTATCTCCGCGTCAGTCAGCATCCATTCGACATACCACAAACGACCAGGGGATTATTCGGACAACTCCCTTTAGTTTCTGCGCGAGCGCTGAACATCCCGCTCGCCACGCTCGAGGAGATCATCGACAACTCCGGCATTGCCCCCCGGGCCGAGGCCATGCTGCCGATCGGGGTGCGCCACCGGCAGCTGCGCGTCCGCACCCTGCTGGCCGGCATGCTGCTGTCCCAGGCTGATCACCGGCCCGCACACCTGACCCGGGTCCGCGACGCGCTGATCGCCCTGCCCGCCGCCGACCAGGCCCGGCTCGGCGTGACCGAGGACTGGAAGGCCGGCCCGCACCAGCTCACCTACCGGCAGACCGAGCGCACCTTCGGCCTGGTCACCGGCGCCCTGGCCAAGGACGTCCCCGACGGGACCCCCTCGGAGATCCTCGCCCGGATCTGCGACGACCTGCTGGAGGCCAGCATCCCCAGCCAATACAAGCAGGCCAGCAGGGCGCTGGCGGTGGACTGGAGCGACGTGGAGACCTTCTCCCGCCCGCCGCCGCACGGGACCAGCGACTGCGCCGACCCCGAGGCCTCCTGGGGACACCGCAACGGCGGCGGCCCGGGCCAGGACAGTGAGCTGTTCTTCGGCTACTACCTGTCGGCCGCCACCATGATGCGCGAGGAGCACGGCCCGGCCGTCCCCGAGCTGACCCGGCGGATGACCGTGTGCTCCTGCCAGGCCGACCCAGCCCGCGCCCTGGTCCCGGTGCTGACGGCGATGCCCGAGGACGGCATCCCGCTCGGCGACATCCTGGCCGATTCCGGCTACGCCCACCGCGACGCCGAGGGCTGGGCCATCCCGCTCCGCCAGGCCGGAGCGCAACTGATCCAGGACCTGCACCCATCCGACCGCGGCCCCCGCGGCACCCACGAGGGCGCCATCATCGCCAACGGCAACCTGTACTGCCCGGTCACCCCCCGGCTGCTGCTGGAACTGGGCCCGCTGGCCCGCGACGCCACCCCGGAGGAAACCGCCGCGCACGACACCCGGTCCGCCGAGCTCGCCCGGTACAAGCTCGGGAAGATCACCGCCGACGACACCGACGGCTACCACCGGGTCATATGCCCCGCCGTCATGGGCAAGATCCGCTGCCCGCTCCGGCCGGCCTCGATGAGGCTGGACCGGCAGCGACCGGAGATCCTCACCCCGCCGGAGCACCCGCCGGACTGCTGCGCCCGGCAGACCCTCACCGTTCCCCCGGACGTGGCCGCCAAGACCCGCCAGAAGCACGACTACCCCTCCGCGGCGCACCGGCGCTCGTATGCCCGGCGCACCGGCGCCGAGCGGACCTTCTCCACCGCCAAGGACCCGGCCAGCAACAACATCGCCCGCGGCTGGACCCGGCTGATGGGCCTGGCCCCGCTCATGCTCTGGCTGGCCTGCCTGATAGCCGTCCGAAACCAGCGGATCCTGATCGCCTGGGACGCCCGCCAGGACGACAACGCCCGCCGCGCCGCGGCCGGCCTGCCGCCCCGCACCCGGCGCCGGCGCCGGCGCCGCAAGACCCTCACCGACCTGGCTACCGCAGGCACCCCGCCATGACACCGCCGGCGAACCCCGCACCGTTACCAGATC
This sequence comes from uncultured Actinomycetes bacterium, assembly GCA_963739615.1. Lineage (GTDB taxonomy): Bacteria > Actinomycetota > Actinomycetes > Streptosporangiales > Streptosporangiaceae > Palsa-504. The sequence goes on along the minus strand of CAVUBD010000037.1, from coordinate 220,193 downwards.
ACCGCAGCTCAGGCACGCCAGACCAGCCGGCCCTGCCCCGAACAGCCCGCCAGGCACGCCGCAATCGCGAAACCCACCCACGGCGGCCACCTGCACGGAAAGTCAGACCCAAACGTGAAGATAAGTCCAGGTCAAACGTGAAAACCTCGTGGCTCCCGCGATAGGACTCGAACCTATAACCTGCCGGTTAACAGCCGGACGCTCTGCCGATTGAGCTACGCGGGATCGACCCGCATAAGGGTAGCGCACCTGCGGCGGATACGTGACAGCCACTACGGGCCGGGGCCGGTGTTTATCGGAGCCTTACCTGATGAGTACGCTCGCGTAATGGGGGAAGGTCAGGTTTGCACATGACGAACATGCGCGAAAGGGATGCCAGATGCGATACCGCGCCACGTTCCTGACAGGGCTCGCCGTCGGCTTCGTGGCCGGCACGCGAGCCGGCCGCGAACGCTACGAGCAGATGAAGACGCTTGCCCGCAAGGCCGCGGACAGTCAGGCGGTGCGCCAGGCCGCCCGCGCCGCAGGTGATAAGGCCGCCGAGCTGACCAAGATGGCCGGCTCCACGGCCGCGGCCCGGATGCCGAAGGTCACCGAGACGGCGAAGACCAGCGCGAGCAAGGTGCGCGGACAGCTTGACCGGCTGCCCGGCCGCCGCTCAGACGACAGCGAGCACGTGACCGTGAACGGCAACCGCCCCGTCGACTAGAAGCTCGTGGAACCCGGGTTCCATGGCGTTTCAGCCCCGTGAAACCCGGGTTTCAGTCGCCTGGCCGCCTTAGCCTCAGCCTTAGTCCAGGTACTCGCGCAGCATCTGAGCGCGGCTCGGGTGGCGGAGCTTAGCCAGGGTCTTGGACTCGATCTGCCTGATCCGCTCCCTGGTCACCCCGAACTCCCGGCCGACCTCCTCCAGCGTCCGCGGATGCCCGTCGGTGAGGCCGAACCGCAGCTGGATGATTCGCTGCTCTCGCTCCGCCAGCTCGTCGAGGACCCGCTCCAGCTGGTCCTGCAACATGATGAACGCCGCGGCCTCGATCGGCACCACGGCGTCCGCGTCCTCGATGAAGTCCCCCAGATCGGACTCTTCCTCGCCGATCGGTGACTGCAGGGATACCGGCTCCTGGGCGATCCGCTGGATCTCCGCGACCCGCTCAGGCTCGAGCCCCATCTCCGCGGCGATCTCGTCGCTGGTGGCTTCGCGGCCAAGCTCCTGGTGCAGTTGCCGTTGTACGCGCGTCAGCTTGTTGATCGTCTCGACCATGTGCACGGGCACCCGGATGGTCCGCGCCTGGTCCGCGATGGCCCGGGTGATGGCCTGCCTGATCCACCACGTGGCGTAGGTCGAGAACTTGTAGCCGCGGGTGTAGTCGAACTTCTCCACCGCGCGGATGAGGCCGAGGTTCCCTTCCTGGATCAGGTCGAGGAAGACCAGCCCGCGGCCGATGTAGCGCTTGGCGATCGACACCACCAGCCGCAGGTTCGCCTCAATCAGCCGCTGCTTGGCCTTGCCCCCCTCGCTGACGAGCATTTCCAGGTCGCCGCAGACGGCACCGAACATGGGGAAGCCGCCGCCGAGCTTTTCCTCGGCGAACAGGCCCGCCTCGATGCACTTGGCCAGCTCCACCTCATCCTCGGCGGTCAGCAGCGGCACCCGGCCGATCTCCCTGAGGTATATCCGCACCAGGTCGCTGGTCGCGACCCGTCTGCTGCCATCGGTCTCGGCGCGCCTGATCTCGGGTTCGTCCTCGCGCGGCACGTCAAGCACATCGACCACATCGACGCCCTCGTCGGCGAGCGCGCGCACCGCGGCCTCGATGGCCTCGGGCGGAAGGTCGGCGCGGTCGAGCGCCACCGCGACGTCGGCCATGGTCACGGAGCCCCGCTCCCGTCCTAGCGCTACGAGATCCGTCAGCTGATCGGCTGGTGATGGTCCGTTCGTTAGTACGGTGAGGGTCACGGGACCAGTCTGCGTCACGGACCCCCGGTTACGGGGGACCTAATTTTGTTACCTCACGGCTACTTAACCGCTTCGAGCTCGCGGCTCATACTGGTCCTCACCCGCCTGCGGCGCGGTCCAGCAGCGCCTTCCTGCGTTTCTCCAGTCCCACCAGGTCCCCGAACATCCTGTTGTAACCAGCCTGGTCTTCTACCGGATTCATGCGCTGCAGCCGGGCCTTGACCGACGAGATCTCCCGGCTGACCGCGAGCTCGCCCACCCGCGCGAGGACGACGTTGGCGTACTTGGCGTCGGGCTCGCCGTCGATCCGCAGCCGCTCGACGGCCAGCGCGGTCACGAACGTCTGCGCCCGCTCGTTCGGCGCCTCTTCGCGCAGCCGGGCGGCCCACTGCCGCGGGCTGCTGCCGCCCGCCGACGTGCCGCCGCACCCGGCGATCAGCGTGAACACCGCGCTGTGCACGGGCGCGAGGAACGCGTCCGCACCGAGCGCGTCGAACTCAGGCCCGCACAGCGCGGGCCGCTGGATCGCCAGCTTCAGCGCCTCGCGCTCCACCCTGACAACGGGGTCGCCCAGGTCATAGGGCTGGCCGCCGGCCCCACGCGGCCCGCCGTCCGGCTGCCCGCCCTCATTTTTCCCGAACGGTCCTGGGTATCCGCCCTGGCTTTCCTGCGCGCGATCACGGCCCGGGCGCATCGCCTGCCGCTGGCCGCGGCGTCCCTGGCCGGCTTCGCCGTCTCCGGCGTGCGTCCTGACCCTGGACAGCACGAACCGCTCGTCCATCAGGCCGAGCCAGCGGTCCAGGTTGACCGCGTACCTGGTCCGTAGCCCCTGGTCCTTGATCCTGGCCACGATCGGCGCCGCTTCGTCAAGCGCCGCGAGCTGGCCTTCGGTGGTGTTCAGGTCATGGTGGCCGAGTACGCCCTTGATCGCGAACTCGAACAGCGGAACCCGGCGGGCGATCAGGTCGCGCACCGCCAGGTCACCGTGCGCCAGCCGCACGTCGCAGGGGTCGAGACCGTCGGGCTGGACGGTCACGTAAGTCTGGGTGACGAACTTCTCCTCCATGCCGAACGCGCGCAGCGCCGCCCGCTGCCCGGCCGCGTCGCCGTCGAAGGTGAAGATCACCTCGCCGAGCGAGCCCTCGGTGTCCATGATCAGCCTGCGCAGCACCTTGATGTGCTCCTCGCCGAACGAGGTGCCGCACGTCGCCACCGCGGTCGGCACCCCGGCCAGGTGGCACGCCATCACGTCGGTGTAGCCTTCGACGATGACCGCCTGCCTGCGCTGCGCGATCTCCCGCTTGGCCAGGTCGGCCCCGTACAGCACGGTGCTCTTCCGGAACAGCGAGGTCTCCGGCGTGTTGAGGTACTTGGGGCCCTCGTCGTCGGCGTCGAGCTTCCTGGCGCCGAACGCGATGACGTCGCCCGACAGGTCGCGGATAGGCCACATGAGCCGGCCGCGGAACCTGTCCCGCGGGCCGCGCTGGCCTTCCCTGGCCAGGCCCGCCGCGATCAGCTCGCCATCGGCGAACCCGCGTCCGCGCAGGTGCCTGGTCAGGTCCTCCCACGCCTTGGGCGAGTAGCCGACGCCGAACTTGTCGATGTCCTTGAGCTCGAACCCCCGTTCGTTCAGAAATTTTCTTGCGTGTTCCGCGTCGGGTCCGCCCAGGCGCTCCGCGTAGTACCCGGCCGCGGCGCGGTGCGCGTCGATCAGCCTGCGCCGCTGGCTCTGCTCCTGGCCGGGCACGTAGCCGCCCTGCTCGTAGCGCAGGTCGATCCCGGCGCGCCCGGCCAGCCGCTCGACCGCCTCGACGAAGCTGAGCCCGTCGATCTTCTGCACGAACTTGATCGCGTCGCCGCCCTCGGCGCAGCTGAAGCAGTAGAAGAGCCCCCGGGCCGGAGTGACGTTGAACGAGGGTGTTTTCTCGTCGTGGAACGGGCATAGCCCCTTGAGTGAGCCGCCGCCCGCGTTCTTCAGCTGCAGGTACTCACCCACCACCTCGTCGATGGGTGACCGCTCGCGAACTGCCGCGATGTCCTCGTCGCGGATCCGCCCAGCCACCATCCACCTCCGCGTCCCGCCGATGTCTGCCGTCGCCGCGAGTCTAGTCCCGCCGCGGCCAAGAGCTGGCCGGGCTAGCCTGGGAGGGTGAGCGATCTGCTGGTGCTCTGGGACGTCGACGGCACGCTGCTGACCGCCGACGGGCTGGGTACGCGGTTGTACGAGGTCGTGTTCCGGCAGATGTTCGGCCGCGAACTCGCCGCGGTCGCGCCCAAGGCCGGGCGGACCGACCGGGCGATCGTACTTGATACGCTCTCGATGGCTGGGATACCCGAGCCGCGGGCTCAGGTGGATGACTTTCTCGCCGCGCTGGCCAGGCAGGTGGCCGCCGTCGACGGCACCGTGGACGGGCAGGTTCGCGCGCTGCCCGGCGCGTCCGCCGCGATCGCGGGGATCGCTGGCCTCGGCCCGCCAGCCCGAATCCGCCAGTCTGTCCTGACCGGCAACATCGCGCCGCTGGCGGCGCTGAAGCTGCGCGCGGCCGGGCTAGGCGATCATCTCGACCTGGACGTCGGCGCCTACGGGGATGTGCACGAGATCCGGGCGAGGCTGGTTTCTGTGGCCAGGACGGCCGCCGGCCGCGCTTACGGAGCGGACTTCGACGGCTGGTCGACCGCGCTCATCGGCGACACGCCGCTCGACGTGGCGGCCGCGCTGGCCACGGGCGCCCGGGCGATCGGCGTCGCGACCGGTACGTTCTCCGCGGCCGAGCTCGCCGCCGCAGGCGCCCACGCCGTCCTGCCCGACCTGACCGATACCGCGCTGGTGCTGGCTGCGGTCACCGGGCGGCCATGACCAGAGCGCGCTGAGCGGGACAGCCGGGCGAGCACGGCCGGAGCCAGCCGTCCCAGCCGTGCAAGCGCAGGACCTTGGCCACCTCGACGGCGGTCGCGCAGGCCTCCCGCCTGACCGCCGTCCAGTCGTACCTGAGCGACTGCAGGCCGTCCGCGGCCGCGGCATTGTCCGGCGGGCTGGGCGGGCGCGGCTAGGCGGCGGAGAGGGGGATGGCGGGGTCGGTTAGGCGGGAGAGGTCTACTTTGCGGGCGGAGCGGATCAGGGACTGGATGTCACCGGTGACGTCCCAGACGTTGACGTTCATGCCGGCGACGACGGTGCCGCGGGAGAGCCAGAACGCGATGAACTCCAGGGCGTTCCTGTCACCCCGGTAGGCGACCTGATCGTAAGTGCCTGGTGAGGGCAAGCCCGAGCACTCCATGCCGAGTTCGTACTGGTCGCTGTAGAAGTAAGGGACCGGGTCGTAGGCGACGGGCTGGCCCAGCATGGACCTGGCCGCGGCCGGCCCTCCGTTCAGGGCGTTGGCCCAGTGCTCGACACGGACCCGGCGGTCGAGCAGCGGGCTGAACGAGTTCGCCACGTCGCCGGCGGCGAAGATGGCCGGATCCGAGGTTCGCAGCGCCGCGTCGGTCAGGACGCCGTTGGAAACCTCCAGCCCGGCGCGGGCGGCCAGCTCGTCGTTCGGGGCCGCGCCGATGCCGACGACCAGCAGGTCGGCAGGCAGTTGGGCGCCGCCGGAGGTGATGACCATGCCGGGCCGGAATTCGACCGCCCGCTCGCCGAAGCGGAATGCCACGCCGTGTGCCCTGTGCAGGTCGGCGAACACGCTGCCGACCTCGGGGCCCACCTGGTCGTGCAGCGGACCCGGCTGCGGCTCGAGCACCGTAACCTGGCAGTCGGCCGAACGCGCGGCCGCGGTGGTCTCCAGGCCGATCCAGCCGGCCCCGGCCACCACGACCCGCGTCCCGGGCTGGAAGGCCGCGCGCAGCCGGCCGGAGTCCGCCACCGTGCGCAGGTACAGCACCTGGTCGTGGTCGGAGCCGGGGAAACTGAGCCGGCGCGGCGAGGCGCCGGTCGCGAGCAGCAGCTTGTCGTAGGGCACGGTGTCCGGCCCGGCCGGACCCGACGTGGTGACGGTGGCCGTGTCGCGGTCGATGGCGGTGACGGTGACGCCGGGGCGCAGGTCCACCTGGTGCTCGGCGTACCAGCCGGCCGGATGCACGTAGATCGAGTCGCGCTCCGCCTGGCCGAGCAGGTACCCCTTGGACAGCGGCGGGCGTTCATAGGGGCGTTCCGGCTCGGAGCCGATGAGCACGATCTCGCCGTCGTACCCCTCGTCGCGGAGCGTTTGCGCGGCCTTGGCCGCGGCCAGGCCGCCGCCCGCAATCACGAAAGCTGCCATAGGACACAGGCTACGACGCGCCGGGCGCCTGCGGGCGCCCTCAGGCACACAGGCGGTGATGCCAGGCGATAGCCGACGTGTCGGTGAGAGAGGCGACCTGATCGATGACCACGCGGCGGCGTGCGGCGTCGGTCCCGGCCGCGTCCCAGGACGGCCGCAGCAGCGGGTCGAGCGTCTGCGGCGCACCGCGCTCGACGGCGTAGGCCAGTTCGGTCAGGAGTTCCCGTTCCAAGGCCTGAGCCGCGAGCACGCCCGCCCGGGTCATCACGTACCGCGCGGTGATGCCCTTCAGCAGCGCGCACTCCAGCCGCTGCTGCCGCGGGACCACGAGGTTCGCGGCGTACCTGGTGAGGAGACCGGGGGCGGCGGCCAGGGTGGCCTGCTGGGCGGCTACGCAGAAGCGGCCGATCAGCTCGCTTGTGAGGTTCTTCAGGGCGGCCACCGTGTCCGGGCCGCCGTCGTAGTAGCCCGGCCAGATGTCCAGGGCCAGCAGCGCTTCCAGGACCTCGGTCAGTTCGGCGACTGAGACGCCATCGTCGCAATAGGTGGTGGCCGTGGTTTGGGCGACCACGGCTCGTTCGGCCGGAGACTGAAGGTTCTTGAAGGTGATCAGGCCAGGCGTGAAAGCCGTCTTCCATGTCGTGGACCGAGTAGGCGACATCGTCCGCCCAGTCCATGACCTGCGCCTCAAGGCACGGCCGCCCGGCCGGGGCACCCGCCCTGATCCAGTGAAATACCTCGGCGTCCTCGGCGTAGGCCCCGAACTTGCCGGACGGCCCCCCCGGCGGGGGCCCAAGGGGGGCCGCCGGGGCCGAGGGGGTCTGGGGGGCCGAGGAGGTCTGGGGGGCCGAGGAGGTCTGGGGGGAACGGTTTCCCCCCAGGAGCTGGGGGGGTATGGGGGGGATCGTCCCCCCGGGACTAGCACTAAACCAGGGGTATTTCAGGGTGGCGTCGAGGGTGGCGCGGGTCAGGTTCAGGCCCGCGCCCTCGACTTTGGGTTCCAGGCGGGTGAGCAGCCGGAGCGACTGCGCGTTGCCCTCGAAGCCGCCGGACGGGGCGGCCAGCTCGTTGAGGGCGAATTCGCCGTTATGGCCGAACGGGCTGTGGCCGATGTCGTGGGCCAGGCAGGCCGCGTCCACCAGGTCGGGGTCGCAGCCGATCTCCTGGCCGAGTTCGCGCCCGATCTGGGCGCACTCGAGCGAGTGGGTCAGCCTGGTCCGGGGGAAGTCCGCGCTGCCGGCCGCGACCACCTGGGTCTTGGCCGACAGCCTGCGCAGCCCGGCGCTGTGCAGGACGCGGGCGCGGTCCCGCTCGAAGTCACTGCGCCCGGCCCGCTTGGGCGGCTCTGCCACCCAGCGGGCCGTGGCGCTAGCGTCGTAACCAGGGGTCAAACTGGCTACCTGCTGTCGGAACCGGCCGATTCCATGGCGGCCCGGCCGGCCTCCAGACGGGCGATCGGAACGCGGAACGGCGAGCAGGACACGTAGTCCAGGCCGACCTGGTGGAAGAAGTGCACCGAGTCCGGGTCACCGCCGTGCTCGCCGCAGACACCGAGATGGAGGTCAGGCCGGGCGGCCCTGCCCTCCTTGACCGCGATGTCGACCAGGCGGCCAACGCCGTCGCGGTCGAGCGTCTCGAACGGCGAGACACCGAAGATGCCCAGCTCGATGTACCGGCTGAAGAACGCGCCCTCCACGTCGTCACGCGAGAAGCCCCAGGTCATCTGGGTCAGGTCGTTCGTGCCGAAGGAGAAGAACTCCGCGCTCGCGGCGATCGGGCCGGCGTTAAGCGCCGCCCTGGGCACCTCGATCATCGTGCCGATCAGCGTGTCCACGTGGGTGCCTGTCGCCTCTTCGACGCTCTTGAGCACCTTCTCCGCCCGCTCGCGGCTGATCTCCATCTCCTGCACGGTGGCGGTGAGCGGGATCATGACCTCGGGCCGCGGGTCCTTGCCCGCCTCCTTGAGCTCGGCGGCGGCCTGCGCGATCGCGCGGACCTGCATGTCGGTCAGGCCGGGGATGACCAGGCCGAGCCGGACGCCGCGCAGGCCGAGCATCGGGTTCTGCTCGTGCAGCCTGCGGACCGCGGTCAGCAGCTTCTTGTCCTTCTCTGTCGCGTTGTCGCCGGCCAGGGCGATCTTCACGGTCAGGTCCGTGAGGTCGGGCAGGAACTCATGCAACGGCGGGTCGATCAGCCGGATCGTCACCGGCAGGCCATCCATGGCGTCCAGGATCTCCACGAAGTCGCCGCGCTGCAGCGGCTCGAGGGCGTCCAGCGCGTGCTGGCGTCCTTCCTCGGTGTCGGCCAGGATGAGGTCCTCGACCAGCTGGCGGCGCTCGCCGAGGAACATGTGCTCGGTGCGGACCAGGCCGACGCCGCCGGCGCCGAACCGGCGGGCCCGGGCGCAGTCCGGGCCGCTGTCCGCGTTGGCGTGCACGCCCAGGCGGCGCTTGGCGTCGGCGTGCGTCATGATCGCGTCCACGGCCTTGATCAGGTCGTCGGCCTCGGCGGAGTTCAGGTCAAGCTCGCCCTCGAAGTAGCGCACCACCTCAGAGGAGACAACCGGGATCTCGCCGGAGTAGACCACGCCGCTGGTGCCGTCGATGGAGATCACGTCACCTTCGGAGATGACGATGCCGCCGGGAGCGGTGAACTTCCTGGCCTCGCCGTCCACGTTGAGCTCATCGGCGCCGCAGACGCAGGTCTTGCCCATGCCGCGGGCGACCACGGCCGCGTGGCTGGTCTTGCCGCCGCGGCTGGTCAAGATGCCCTGGGCGGCGATCATGCCGTGCAGGTCGTCGGGGTTGGTCTCGCGGCGGACCAGGATGACCCGCTCGCCATTGGCGGCGTGCTCGACCGCGCGAGCCGAGTCGAAGACGGCCTTTCCGACGGCCGCGCCTGGCGACGCGCTCACGCCCTTGGCAATCTTGGTGACCTTGCCGCTTGTGTCGAACCTGGGGAACATCAGCCGGGCCAGCTCTTCGCCGGACACCCGGGTGAGCGCCTCGTCCATGTCGATCAGGTCCTGGTCCACCAGCTGCATGGCGATCCGGAACGCGGCGGCGGCGGTGCGCTTGCCCACCCGGGTCTGCAACATCCACAGCTTGCCGCGCTCGATGGTGAACTCGATGTCGCACAGGTCGCGGTAATGGTTCTCCAGCGTCCGCATGATCTGCATCAGCTGGTCATAGCAGGCCTTGTTGATGGTCTCCAGGTCCTGCAGCGGCATGGTGTTCCTGATGCCCGCCACGACGTCCTCGCCCTGGGCGTTCTGCAGGTAGTCACCGTAGACGCCCTCGGCGCCTGTGCCCGGGTCGCGGGTGAACGCCACCCCGGTGCCCGAGTCCATGCCGAGGTTGCCGAACACCATCGCGACCACGTTCACGGCCGTGCCCAGGTCGGTGGGGATGCGCTCCTGGCGCCGGTACAAGATGGCGCGGTCGGAGTTCCAGGAGTTGAACACGGCCTTGATGGCCATGTCCATCTGCTCCCTGGGCTCCTGCGGGAAGTCCCGGCCTGTCTGGGCCTTGACGATGCCCTTGAACGTCTCGACCAGGCTCTGCAGGTCGGCCGCGTCCAGGTCGAGGTCGTTGCGGGTGCCCTTAGCCTTCTTCGCTTCGTCGATGGCGTGCTCGAAGTGCTCGCCGTCGACGCCGAGGACGGTCTTGCCGAACATCTGGACCAGGCGCCGGTAGCCGTCCCAGGCGAACCGCTCGTTGCCGGCCTGCTTGGCCAGGCCCTGCACCGACTCGTCGGACAGGCCGATGTTCAGGACGGTGTCCATCATGCCGGGCATCGAGAACTTCGCCCCGGACCTGACGCTGACCAGCAGCGGGTCGGCCGGATCGCCGAGCTTGCGGCCCATCGCCGATTCCAGCTGATCGAGGTGAGCCGTGATTTCCTCGTCAAGGCCGGCTGGAGTCGTGCCCTGCTCCAGGTAATGACGGCACGCCTCGGTGGTGATGATGAATCCGGGCGGCACCGGCAGGCCGATGTTGGTCATCTCGGCCAGGTTGGCGCCCTTGCCTCCCAGTAGGTCCTTAAGGTCCTTGTTACCTTCGGTAAAGTCATATACGAGCTTTGGCACTTCCTGCTCCTCGCAGCGCACATCTTCTTGTAGTCGTCCGGTCTGGCCAGTCACTCGGGACTCTACCGCTAGCCAATCGTTTACGGCCAGGGCACGCAACCGCGGCAACGTGCCTTGCGGCTGGGATATGCGGCTGTATCAAGCGCACGGTCGCCGGCGCCGAGATGTACCGCCGGGCGGGGCGGCGGTAACCGCCGGCCGGGAAGGGCGCGGCGGGGGCTGTTACCTGGGACCGTTCGGAAGAAAGACTGGTTAAGAGCAGGGACCGAGGCGCTCGGTCAGGTAGGCCACGATGGCATCGAGGCCGACCCGTTCCTGCTTCATGGTGTCGCGGTCCCGAACCGTTACCGCCTGGTCGTCGAGGGTGTCGAAGTCGACGGTGACGCAGTACGGGGTGCCGATCTCGTCCTGGCGCCGGTACCGGCGGCCGATCGCGCTGGCGTCATCGAAGTCGGTGTTCCAGCGCTTGCGCAGCGTCGCCGCGAGGTCGCGGGCCTTGGGCGAGAGGTCGGCGTTGCGGGACAGCGGGAGCACCGCCACCTTCACCGGCGCGAGCCTGGGATCGAGCCGCAGCACCGTCCGCTTCTCCAGCTTGCCCTTGGCGTCCGGCGCCTCGTCCTCGGCGTAGGCGTCGAGCAGGAACACCAGCGCGCCCCGGTCGACCCCGGCCGCGGGCTCGATCACCCACGGGATGAACCGCTCGCCCGATTCCTGGTCCAGGTAGGTCATGTCCTGTTTGGACGCCTCCTGGTGCGTTTTCAGGTCGAAGTCGGTGCGGTTGGCGATGCCCTCCAGCTCACCCCACTCGGTGCCGGTGAAGTCGAACCTGTACTCGATGTCCACCGTGCGCTTGGAGTAGTGCGACAGCTTTTCCTGCGGATGCTCGTAGAACCGCAGGTTCTCGGCCCGGATGCCGAGGTCGGTGTACCAGCGGTGGCGCTCGTCGATCCAGTACTGGTGCCATTCCTCGTCGCTGCCAGGGCGGACGAAGAACTCCATCTCCATCTGCTCGAATTCCCTGGTGCGGAAGATGAAGTTGCCCGGGGTAATCTCGTTGCGGAACGACTTGCCGATCTGGCCGATGCCGAACGGGAGCTTGCGGCGCGAGGTCTGCAGCACGTTGCGGAAGTTGATGAAGATACCCTGTGCGGTCTCGGGGCGCAGGTAGGCCAGGCCAGATTCGTCGTTCACCGCGCCTAGGTGGGTGCGCAGCAGGCCGTTGAACATGCGCGGCTCGGTGAAGGCGCCCCTGGTGCCGCAGTTCGGGCAGGCGACGTCGGCCAGGCCGCCGGCCGGGGCGTGACCGTGCTTGGCCTCGTAGGCCTCGAGCAGGTGATCGGCACGGAACCGCTTGTGGCAGGACAGGCACTCGGTGAGCGGCTCCACGAACTCGCTGACGTGACCGCTCGCCTCCCACACCTCCCGGGCCAGGATCACTGAGGAGTCGATGCCCACGATGTCATCGCGCTCGGTGACCATGTAACGCCACCACTGGCGCTTGATGTTGTTCTTCAACTCGACGCCGAGCGGGCCGTAGTCCCAGGCGGCCCGCAGGCCGCCGTAGATCTCGCTGGAGGGGTAGACGAACCCCCGCCGCTTGCTCAAGTTGACAACGGCGTCGAGACGGTCACTGCGCAGGGCCATCAAAAGTCTCCATCCGGCTGGCGGTCGGCGGACGCGACAGGCGCGATCCCCATGGTGATTCCGATGCGAGGGCGGGCCTTTTCTGGCGGGCTCCGGCAACCGGAAACCCTTAGCTTAGGAGTACCGGCGAGCGATCGCGAATTGAATTCACCTGGTGCGGATGGGTGACTTCCCGTCACCCTCGGGCCACCGGGCCGTGGCCTGGATCCGCGGCGCGGACGCCGGCAGGGCGACCGCGAACTCGCGCAGGTCCGGGTCCTGGAAGATCGTCCCGGTCGCGACGGCCGCCATGGCGCCCTGGTGGCCCCCGACCACGGCACGCTGCTCGGTCTCGGCTGGCGTGGCTGGCGTCCCGGCGGCCGGTGAAGCGCTGCCTGCTGAAGCGCTGCCTGCTGGAGCAGGGCCTGCTGGAACGGGGCCTGCTGGAGCGGGGCCCGCTGGAGCCCGGCCTGGTCAAGCGGGGAGGCCGGGGCGCCGATGCTGATCGTGTCGACCCGGCCGATCAGGCCGGCCGGGCAGTTCTGGTCAGGACCTGGAGTGCCGACGTAAACGGCGTTCCTGTCGTACCGAACGCACTGATCCGGGTCCTGGTTCAGCCAGTAAACCGGCCAGCCCGCGGGCACGTTGAACGCGACGCCCTGATAGCTGATGGTCTTCTCTGCGGCCTTCCTGATGGTCTTTTCCATCGTCTTCCTGGCAGGCCCGATAACCGCGGTAAGGCTCGCGCTCTTAATGGCTGGCCTCACATCCGGGGTAGGGCTTGCGCCGAAGACGGCGTAGTGTTTGAAGTCACGAGGGATTCACGCCGCGGACTTGACGGTTAAGCCCGGCCCAAATGGGCATTAATGCTCGCTACGGAGCGGAGTCTCGGGGTTACTGCGCAGGTGGAACGGGATTCGGCCTCGCGCCGCCGTACCTGCGGTCGCGGCTGGCGTAGACCTCGCAGGCGTGCCACAGATGCCGGCGATCGAAATCCGGCCAGAGCGTATCGAGAAACACCAATTCGGCATAAGCGGACTGCCAGAGCAGGAAGTTGGAAAGGCGCTGCTCGCCGGATGACCTGACGAAAAGGTCGACTTCAGGAATCTCCGGTTCGTCCAGATAACGGGCGAACGTTTTCTCGTTGACCTTCTCCGGCCGGAGCTTCCCCGCGGCCACATCGGCGGCAATGGCCGCGGCCGCGTCGGCGATCTCGGCGCGGCCGCCATAGTTGACGCAGAATTGCAGGGTCAGCACGGAATTCCCGGCCGAGAGCTGCTCGGCGTCCTCAAGTTCGCTGATTACACTGCGCCATAGCCGCGGCCTGCGGCCAGCCCACCGAATGCAGACACCCATCTCGTTCAGCAGGTCGCGGCGCCGGTGGATGACATCGCGGTTGAAGCCCATAAGGAAACGCACTTCATCCGGCGAGCGCCGCCAGTTCTCGGTCGAGAAGGCATAGGCGGATAGGTACGGAATGCCGAGCTCGATCGCCCCCATGATCACGTCGAGGAGCGAGGACTCGCCTTCTTTATGACCTTCTGTGCGGGGCAGCCCGCGGTTCTTGGCCCAGCGTCCGTCGCCATCCATCACCAGGGCCACGTGCCTGGGCACAAGCTCGCGCGGTAGGGCGGGAGGCTTGACCCCGCTCGGGTGCGGATCGGGCGGGCGGACCCGTTGTCCCATCAGACTCGCTCCACGTGACGCAGTGAACGGATCGAATGCTCCAGGTGCCACTGAAGGTACGCAGCGACCAGCCCGCTGCACTCTACCTGGTTCCTTCTTTCACTGTGATCCGCGCTTTCCCAGTCCCCGTGCAGCAACGCGAGCATCAGCTCGACCGTGGGCGCGGCGGGCGAGGCGGCACCGGGCGGACGGCAGGAAGCGCACACCATGCCTCCGGCCGGGATGGCGAAGGCCGGCAGCCGGCGCCCGCCCGCGACGGCGTTATCGCGGCGGGGGCCGGGCGCGCCGCAGCGGGCGCACTCCTCCAGGGCGGGCGCATATCCGGCCACCGCGAGCGAGCGCAGCAGGAAGGCGTCAAGCACCAGGCGCGGGTCGTGCCCGCCGTCTCCGAGCGCGCGCAGCCCGCCGATCAGGAGCAGCAACTGGCGCAGCGAGGGTTCCTTCTCCATCGGCGTGAACCGCTCGGCCGTCTCCAGCATCGCCACGCCGGCCGTGTAACGAGGGTAGTCCCCGGCCAGCGGCTCGCCGTAGGGCCGGATCATCTCCGCCTGCGTGATCACGTCCAGCGAACGGCCCACGTGCAGCATCAAGTCAACATGCGTGAAAGGCTCGAGGCGTCCGCCGAACCTTGACTTGGTCCGGCGGACGCCCTTGGCCACGGCCCGGACCCGCCCGCTGCTCCGGCCGAGAACGGTAATGATCCGGTCCGCCTCGCCCAGCTTCTGGGTCCGCAGCACAATCCCGTCATCCCGGTAAAGCTGCACGTACCTATTCTCGCGCACGCCGGGCGCGGTTGACCGCGGAGAGGACCGCGCGCATCGAGGCCGTGACCGTGTTCGTGTCAACGCCGACGCCCCAGAAGACCTGGCCGCCGATCTCGCATTCCAGGTAGGCCGCCGCCTGGGCGTCGGTGCCTTCGGTCAGGGCATGCTCGTTGTAGTCGAGCACCCGCGCGCTGATCCCGATGGTGGCGAGCGCGTCGCAGAACGCGGAGATGGGGCCGTTGCCGACGCCCTCGACCTGCTGTGCGCGCCCGTCGGCGACCACCTCCGCGGTGAGCGCGTGCTTGGCGTCGACGACGGACGACGTCTGGTGGCCGAGCAGGGCCACCGGCCCTTCGCTGAGGTACTCGGCGGAGAAAATCTCCCACATCCGGGCGGGCGAGATCTCGCCGCCCTCGGTGTCGGTGTGCGCCTGGATGACCCTGGAGAACTCGATCTGCAGGCGGCGGGGCAGGTCCAGCTGATGCTCGGCCTTCATCACGTACGCCACGCCGCCCTTGCCGGACTGCGAGTTGACCCGGATGACCGCCTCGTAGGTGCGGCCCACGTCATGCGGGTCGATCGCCAGGTAAGGCACGGCCCAGGGGTAGTCGGCGAACGGGATGCTCGCGCTGGCCGCCTCGGCCTCAAGCGCCTCGAAGCCCTTCTTGATGGCGTCCTGGTGGGAGCCGGAGAAGGCGGTATAGACCAGGTCCCCCGCGTAGGGGTGGCGCGGGTGAACCGGGATCTGGTTGCAGTACTCGACGGTGCGACGGATCTCGTCGATGTCGGTGAAGTTGATCATCGGGTCGATGCCCTGAGTGAACAGGTTCAGCCCCAGCGTGACCAGGCAGACGTTGCCGGTCCGCTCGCCGTTGCCGAACAGGCATCCCTCGATCCGGTCGGCGCCGGCCAGCACGGCCAGTTCGGCGTCGGCGACCGCGGTGCCCCGGTCGTTGTGGGTGTGCACGGACAGGCAAACGTAGTCCCGGTCCGGCAGGTTCCGGCTCATCCACTCGATCTGGTCGGCGTAGACGTTCGGCGTGGACCGCTCGACCGTGCACGGCAGGTTGAGGATGATCTCCCGGTCCGGACCGGGCTGCCAGACCTCCATGACCCCCGCGCAGACCTCGGCGGCGTAGTCGAGCTCGGTGTCCATGAAGATCTCCGGCGAGTACTCATAGCCGAAGTCGGTGCCGTCCAGGAGTTCCTCAGCGTACTTCATCACGTGGCGGGTGCCCTCGACGGCGAGCGCCTTGCATTCCTCGCGGTCGATCCGGAACACCACCTTGCGGAAGATCGGGGCGGTCGCGTTGTACATGTGCACGGTGGCCATGCGCGCACCGACGAGCGAGGCGACCGAGCGCTCGATCAGGTCCTCGCGGGCCTGGGTGAGGACCGAGATCCTGACGTCACCGGGGACATGCCCGCCCTCGATCAGCTCGCGTACGAAATCGAAGTCGGTCTGGCTCGCGGACGGGAACCCGACCTCGATCTCCTTGTAGCCCATCCGCACCAGCAGATCGAACATCTTGTGCTTGCGAGCCGGGCTCATCGGGTCGATCAGCGCCTGGTTACCGTCCCGGAGATCGGTCGACAGCCAGCGCGGGGCCGCGGTGATGGTCTTGGCGGGCCAGGCGCGGTCCGGCAGCTCGATCGCCTTGAACGGGGTATAGCGATGGCATGGCATGCCGCTTGGCTGCTGTTGTGCTGGTGAGACGCGATTGAACGCGCGATCCTGCTGCATTTTCGGCTACTTCCTCGTAACTGGTAGGCGGTTCGCCAGGTCAGCGCTGGCCAGGTCAGCGCTGACCAGGTCAATGGCCAGCGGACATGCCAACACCCCGCGACGAGGGAGCCGGCCTATCGGCCCCCGCCGCGGCCGCTAAGGAGGAGCAGCTCGCGCAACATTGTCAGTTACCTTACCAGACGAGGCGCCACGGATAATGAGTGGCGTCGGCGGCACGGCCGGGGTTGGGCCGCCGAGCACCTGGTACCGGGCTGATGCGACGGCTCTGCTTGGCCGGCTCTGCTAGCCGCGGTGGTTAGTCGTGCCCGGCGGACTGCTCGGTCATCGCGACGACGCCGATGACCTGTGCCTGGGTCATGCCGAGGTCGACCCCGATGGCCATCGCGGCGTGCCGCTCGCTTTCCGTGAGCGAGCCGTCAACCATCGCGATACGTATCACTTCGGCCAGGTACCACTCCCTGGCCTGGATGGTGAGCTGCGCTCCCACCTGGTTCAAGGCCGGGCGGATCGACTCGAACGGCTGGACGAGATCGGCGTCGAGCATAGCCTCGTCGTAGCCAGGCGTCCCCGCTCCGATTACCGCCTCGATCGCCCGCTGCCGCGATGCCGGGCTAGCCGGGTCACCCGACCGCAGCATGGCCGAGACGGCGGCCCGCATCCCCGCCGGCAGGGCGGCCTCCATCTGCGCTGTGGTCGGCTGGCTAAGGACGTCCGGCACGTAACGGGCACGGCACGTGGTGCACTGGACGTGCTCGCCGACCGAGTTCAGCGGGATGACCGGGAGGAAGAAAAGCGTGAACCACCGGCGTCCCGAGCGCTGGCGGTACTGCCGGTCCCCACCGCAACGGCGGCAATGGAAGGTGCCCTGCGCGATCGTCCGGTAGAACGCGCGCAAGCCAAAGATGATCAGCAACATAGATCCCCTTCTGCTGCCAGCCTGCACACGCCCCCGCAAGCGTCCCACCGCAGACGGTGCACCCTGGCCTTTTGGTACAAGTGAACCCATCATGTCCCCGGCGCCCCCCGGCACGCCATGCCGATGCAAATCCGATACCTCATTTTTACGGCTCAGTCGTAGAAGCCTAGGCGGCGGAGCTGCTTGGGGTTGCGCTGCCAGTCTTTGGCGATCTTGACGTGCAGGTCGAGGTAGACCCTGGTGCCGAGCAGCGCCTCGATCTGCTGGCGAGCCCGGGTGCCCACCTCCTTCAGCCGGGCCCCCTTGGTGCCGATCACGATGGCCTTCTGGCTCGGCCGCTCCACGTAGAGCTCGGCGTGCACGTCGGTGAGGTCCTCGCGCCCGGGCCGCGGCCCCATCTCCTCGACGACGACCGCGATCGAGTGCGGCAGCTCGTCCCGCACCCCGTCCAGGGCGGCCTCCCTGATCAGCTCCGCGACCATGATCCGCTCGGGCTCGTCGGTCAGCTCGCCGTCCGGGTAGAGCGGCATGCCTTCGGGCAGATGGGAGACGAGCACGTCGGCGAGCGCGTCGAGCTGGAAGCCGGTGACGGCCGAGACCGGCACCACGTCCGCCCAGTCGCCCAGGTCGTTCAGCGCAACCAGCTGCTCCGCGACCCGCTGCTGCGATACCTCGTCGCACTTGGTCACGATCGCGACGACCGGCGTCTTCTTGACGTTCTCCAGCTCCCGGGCCAGGAACCGGTCACCCGGTCCGACCGGGTCGCCGGCCGGGACGCAGAACCCGATCACGTCGACCTCGGCCAGCGTCGAGCGGACCAGGCTGTCCAGGTGCTCGCCGAGGAGCGTCCGCGGCTTGTGCAGGCCGGGCGTGTCGACCACGATCAGCTGCGCGTCCGGGCGGTGCACGATGCCGCGGATTACCCGCCTGGTGGTCTGCGGCCGGTCGCTGGTGATCGCGACCTTGGCGCCGACCAGGGCGTTGGTCAGAGTCGACTTCCCGACGTTCGGGCGGCCCACGAGAGAGGCGAAGCCCGAGCGGAAGGCTGCCGGTAGCTGGTTCACCCCTTAATACTCGCGCATGTTCCGGGGGAGAAGCGCCAGTGCCCGTTCGGCCAGAAAGATACGGGCAGGGGCGGTGCGGGGCAGGCCGGGGTTTACGGGGTCAGCGTGGCGCGCAGGATACCGTCGGGGGCGGCGTGGAATACGGTCGCGTCCGGGCCGAGGTCGCGGACCACGGCAAGGTCGCCTGGGTCCAGCTCGCCGTCGCTGACCAGGGCGGCCGCCTCCAGTTTCTGTGCGCCACTGGAGGAGGCCATCGCCACCGCCAGGCGCAGCGCGGACAGCCGCAGTGACGGCAGGGCCACCGCGGCGGCGGTGTAGGTCCGGCCGGTCTCGTCGCGGACGGCCGCGCCCTCGGACGCCGCCACCCGCGCCCGGGTGGAACGGGCCAGGGTGATGATCTTGAGATCCTCCGCGTCAGGAGTCACATCGTTCACCCGACCGAGTCTAAGGGGCGGCCGGGCCTGGGCGCCTAAGGGGCGGCACGGTCACGACCCGTGTCGTCCTCCGGTTCGCGTTCCACCAGCACCGAGACGATCTTGTTGCGGCGGCCGGCCAGGTTCTCCGCGGTGAGCCGCAGGCCGCGGACGGTCACGGTCGAGCCCGCGATCGGCACCCGGCCGAGCTGGTGGGCCAGCAGCCCGGCGACCGTCTCCACGTCCTCGTCGTCGACGCTGACCCCGAACAGTTCCTCGAGCTCGGTCACGGAAAGCCGGGCGGTGACCCGGGCCGAGCCGTCGGAGAGCCACTCCACCGGCGGCCGCTCGTTGTCGTACTCATCGGTGATCTCGCCGACGATCTCCTCGAGGATGTCCTCGATGGTGACGAGCCCGGCGGTCCCGCCGTACTCGTCGATCACGATGGCCACGTGGGTGCGCTGGGCCTGCATCTGGCGCAGCAGTTCGTTGACGGGCTTGCTGTCGGGCACGTAGAGGGCCGAGCGCATCACCGTCGCCACCTTCTCGGTGGCGTCGGCGCCGGGATGCTCATGACTCCACGCCACGATGTCCTTCAGGTAGGCGATGCCGACGACGTCGTCCGCGTTCTCGCCGACCACGGGTATCCGCGAGAAACCACTGCGCAAGGCCAGCGAAAGGGCCTGCTCTACGGTCCGGTCGCTCTCGATGAACACCATGTCGGTGCGGGGCACCATGACTTCCCTGACGATGGTGTCGCCCAGCTCGAAGACCGAGCGGACCATCTCGCGTTCGCCCGGCTCGATGCCGGTCGTGCGCTCCAGGTAGTCGACGAGCCCGCGCAGCTCGGACCGGGCTTCCGGGTCGTCCGGATCCGACGGCGCCTTACGCCGCCCCGGCGGCATGACCTGGCCCACCGCCACGAGCAGCCGGGGCAGCGGGCCGAGCGCCCTGGTCACCGGGACCAGGAAAGCGGCCGCGCGTCCGGCCGTCCGCTCGGCTCGCGGCCCGGCCGCGCTAGCCTGCGAGCGGACACCGGTCAGCGCGTACCGCAGCGCGAGCACCACCGCCAGCGCGGAAAAGACGGCACGCCAGTTATCGCCGAACCAGCTGACGAAGGCGGCCGTGACGAGCACCGCGGCGAAAACCTCGCAGACGGCGCGGATCAGCAGCAGCACGCTCAGGTAGCGGGGCGGGTCGGCGGCCACGATGCGCAGCGGGTTCCGGTCGCCCGGCCGTCGGCGGCCTGCCGCGCCGGGCTCGTCCGTGTGTGCCGGATCTGTACGTCTGAGATCTGTACGTCTGAGATCTGTACGTCTGAGATCTGGGCGTCTGAGATCTGGGCGTCTGAGATCTGGGCGTCTAGGATCAGGGCGCTCCGCGGCGCCGGTGGCGGACATCAGCGTCAGCGCGGCCTCGCCGCGCGCGCACCAGCCTGCCGCGAGGGCGAGCACGGCCGCTGCCACCAGCAGCCAGGCCGGGGGTGTCATCAGCCGGGCCCTTCCTGGCCCTTCGCCGCCCGCTTGGTGTCCCGCTCCGTCTCCTGCTTCGTCGCCTGCCAGGCCGTCAGCAGCTGATCCTGCAGGCCGAACATGGCGGCGTGCTCGTCAGGCTCGGCGTGGTCGTACCCGAGCAGGTGCAAGATCCCGTGCACGGACAGCAGCTCAAGCTCGTCCTGGGTGGGGTGGCCGGCCTTTTCCGCCTGTTCCGCCGCGACCTGCGGGCACAGCACCACGTCCCCGAGCAGGCCCGGGTGGCCGTCCGGCTGCGGGTCGCCCGCGCGGTTGCCGCCCAGGTGCGGCGGCCTGAGCTCGTCCATGGGAAAGGCCAGGACGTCGGTCGGTCCCGGCTCGCCCATCCACCTTTCGTGCAGTTCGGTCATGGTCCGCTCGTCCACGAGCAGGATCGACAGCTCGGCCAGCGGGTGAATCCGCAGCTGGTCGAGCGTGAACCTGGCGACCGCGGCTAGCCTCACCTCGTCTACGTCGATGCCCGCCTCGTTGGCGATATCGATGCTCATCGGAGTCCTAGCTGCCCTTCCGCCTGTTCGTTCTCGCCGCATTGCCCGGCGCGCTGAGCTGCCGTTCCTGCGCGTCGTGCCGCTCGTACGCGTCGACGATCTTGCCGACCAGGCGGTGGCGGACCACGTCATGGCTCGTCAGCCTGGCGAAGTGGATGTCCTCGATGCCCTCGAGGATGTCCTGCACCACGCGCAGCCCGCTGACCTGCCCGGACGGCAAGTCGACCTGGGTGACGTCGCCCGTTACCACCACCTGGGAACCGAAGCCGAGCCGGGTGAGGAACATCTTCATCTGCTCGGCGGAGGTGTTCTGCGCCTCGTCCAGGATGATGAACGAGTCATTCAACGTGCGGCCCCGCATGTACGCCAGGGGGGCGATCTCGATCGTCCCGGCGGCCATCAGGCGCGGGATCGAGTCGGGGTCGAGCATGTCGTGCAGCGCGTCGTAGAGCGGGCGCAGGTACGGGTCGATCTTCTCGTACAAGGTGCCCGGCAGGAAGCCGAGCCGCTCCCCCGCCTCCACCGCGGGCCTGGTCAGGATGATCCGGTTGACCTGCTTGGCCTGCAGCGCCTTCACCGCCTTGGCCATGGCCAGGTAGGTCTTCCCGGTTCCCGCCGGGCCGATGGCGAACACGATCGTGTGCTCGTCGATGGCGTCCGCGTACCGCTTCTGGTTGAGGGTCTTGGGCCGGATCGTTCGGCCCCGGGCCGACAGGATGCCGACCGTCAGCACATCCGCCGGGCGCACGCCGCGCTCGGCCCGGATCATGGCCGAGGCCCGCTCCACCCCGTCAGCGGTCAGCTCCGCGCCCTTGCGCTGCAGTTCGACAAGCTCGTCAAAGAGCGCGGTGACCAGGGCGGTTTCCGCCGGGGTCCCGGTCGCGGTGATCTCGTTGCCGCGGACGTGGATGTCGGCGTCAAACTCCCGCTCGATCACGTGCAGCAGCTCGTCGCCGGATCCGAGCAGGCTGACCATCGAATGGTCATCGGGAATCACGATCTTTACCTGGGATCGCGGCTGCCCCGTGGGTTCGCCTTTGGGCTCACCCGGCTGCCGGTCGCCGTTCGGATTGCTCCTGGCGTTCAGGTCATCGTTTCGGATATCTGTCAATTCGACGCTTTCGCAGACCCGGAGGACCGCCCCCCGAGCGTAATGGGACCCATGCTATCCGGCCTGCGGGCTACCCGGGGAAATCCGGCTCAGACGGCCCGCCCGCGGGGTCATCCCGGCGGCCAGGTGAAGGAGCGGCCGGCGAGCAGGTGCGCGTGGACGTGCGGCACGTCCTGGCCGGCGTGCCTGCCGGTGTTGAAGACCACGCGGTAGCCACTGTCCTGGACGCCCTCGGCCACCGCGACCTGGTGCGCCTCGGTGACCATCTCCCCGAGCAGGCTGCCATCGGCGGCGGCGAGCGCCGCCACGTCGGGATAGTGCTCCTTCGGGATGACGAGCACGTGAATCGGAGCTTGCGGATCGATATCGCGGAAGGCCAGTACGCGGCCGGTTTCACCGACCACGGTCGCAGGGATCTCACCGGCGACGATGGCGCAGAACAAGCAATCAGCCACACCCAGATCCTAGACGGCCGGCGGCCGGGCGGGCGGGCGTTCAGGACGCGGGTCCGCAGGGCCGGGCCGGGACGAGCAGGGACGGGACGAGCAGGGCCGGGACGAGCAGGGCCGGGACGAGCAGGGGCGGGCGATCTGCTCATAGGGAATATTCCGGCAATATCATCGATACTGCCGCGTAAGCAGGCTGCGATGCGCAGTTATGGGGCCGATCCATGCAAGTGCTGTCGTAACCTCGCGCGTAATGGATATTCTTGTTTTTTGGCAATCCTCCAACGGTGTCTGGCGGCTCCAGAAAGCCGGCCAGGCAAAACCGTTTGATGTCTGGTTACCCGTTCATCCAGGCAGCTAGCAGGGCGGTCTGCCAATTTCAGCACGGGGACGGACGGTCAGATGGTTGGGAGATTTGAGGATGAGGGACCGGAGACCGTGGTCCTGCACGACTGCTACCGCGGCCCGGAAGTGGCAGCATGGAGAGTGAACCTGAAGACGGGGTAACGCGTCCTACAGATGTGACCGAAACCCTGGTGGCCCCTGGAGCCATCATGCCTGATGCCTTCCTGGCGTCCTCCGCCCCTATGGGGTGGAGTGCTGACCGTGCGGTCACAGAGCTTTACTCCTCGCACTACCGGGCGCTGGTGCGCCTGGCAGCCCTGCTCGTGCGGGATACCCCCACCGCCGAGGAAGTGGTGCAGGACTCGTTCGTCGCGATGCACGGGGGCTGGCAGCGGCTGAGGGACGCCGAGAAGGCTCTCGCCTACCTGCGCCAGGCCGTGGTGAACCGGTCGCGTTCCGTCCTCAGGCACCGGACGGTGATCGACAAGAACCTGCAGAAGGCGCCGCCGGACATGCCGAGCGCCGAGCACGGAGCGCTCGTCCTCCTGGAGCGGTCCGCGGTCGTCGCCGCGCTCCGCGGGCTGCCGGAACGTCAGCGCGAGGCCATCGTCCTTCGGTACTACGCCGACCTCTCCGAGGCTGAGATAGCGGCCACGATGGGCATCAGCCGCGGCGCCGTGAAAAGTCACACGGCCCGCGGCATGTCTGCCCTGCGTGCGGCCCTGGAGCAGGAGTAATGGTGCGATCCGGCCACGATGGCACGCCCGGGCAGGGGCAGGACTTCGGCGAGTTCCTGCGGCATGAGCTGCACGCGGCCGCGGACCAGATCGAGCCGCGGCCTGACGGCCTTGAGCGGATCCGGGCGCGCGTCAAGGCCGGGCCCGCCTACGCGAGCAGGCATTCCGGTGCGACCGGCTCGCGCGCGCTGAACTGGGGTTTCCTAGCGGATGCGGTCCGCCGCCTGCGCGTCAGGGGTGGCAGTGGCTCTTCGCCCCCGGCGGGCTCCAGGCACGGCGCTGAGCCGGGTCATGCGCGGCAGGCCGGCGACTGGCGTGAGCTGCTGCTCAGGCCCGCCATCGCGCTCGGCTGTGCCGTATTCGCCGTCGGCGTGGTGCTGGCCTCCGTACCTCCGCTCCGCCAGGCCATCAGCGCCTCTTGGTCTAATGTCCTTGACGGCCACCACACCGCTGGCGCGCCTACGTCGGCGTCGGCGGGCGGCGGCAACCCGCTTGGCAGCGGTAACGGCACGGCCGCGGTGGGCACGACGCCCGCGGGGCGCCACGAGCCGACACCGTTCGCGACGTGCTCGCCTGCTTCGGCTTCCGCCGCGGCGAAGCCTGAGGCCAGTTCGCTGAAGCCGGCCAGCACGCCGTCGCCGGCGGCGACCCCGGCGACCAGTCCGTCGGCTACCCCGTCCGGCTCGCCGACCATCCCGGTCAGCGGGAGCGGTAGCCCGACGGCAAACGCGAGCGGTACGACGGGCGCGAGCGCGAGCAGCAGCCCGGCGGCGACGACCACGGCCAAGGCGACGGCTACGGACGCGGCGAGTTCCAGCCAGAAGCCGGCGGCCAAGGAGACCGGGACCGACTGCGCCAGCAGCCCGGCCACTGCGGCTAGCCAGGCAGCCAAGCCGAACATCACGGCTAGTGCGCCGGCATCAACATCGGCCAGCGCGCCGGCATCAACATCGGCCAGCGCGCCGGCATCAACATCGGCCAGCGCGCCGGCGTCGGGGACGTCGGTGCCGGCGTCGGCGTCGGCATCAGCACCGGCGTCCCCGACGCCAACCGCTACCGACACCACACCGGGCGGCGCCTCATCTAACACCTCGGTCTCGGGAGGCACGACGTCGCAGAGCGTCTCGGGAGGCACGGCGTCGCAGAGCGTCTCGGGAGGCACGGCGTCGCAGAGCGTCTCGGGAGGCACGGCGTCGCAGAGCGCCGGGCCGTTAGGCGGCTGCCCGTTCCGCCATCACTGCCGCGCCATCACTGCCGCGCCATCACTGCCACGCCAGCCGGCCACGCCAGCCGGCGCGCTCGCCGGCCGCGCCGGGCCGGCCAGCGCGCTTAGGTCCAGCGGCCGGAACGGCTGAGCAGGACGGCCGCGGCCACGGTCCCCGCCGTCGAGGTCCTGAGCACCGTGGGTCCCAGCCGGCGGGCGGTGGCGCCAGCCGCGCGGAACGCCGCGCTCTCCTCGCCGGTGACCCCGCCCTCCGGCCCGACCACGATCAGCAGGTCGCCCGATTCCGGCAGGCTGAGATGGCTGAGGCCGTCGGCGGCGTCCGGCTCGAGCACGATGGCGCACGCCGCCTTCGCGATCGCATGACAGACCTGCCCGGCCGTGGCCAGCTCCGCCACTTCTGGTATCCAGGCGCGGCGGGACTGCTTGGCGGCCTCGCGCGCGGTGGTCCGCCATTTCGCCAGCGACCGGTCCCCCCGCGCGCCCTGCCAGACCGGCACGCATCGTGCCGCGGCCCACGGCACGATGCGATCGACGCCCACTTCGGTCATCTCCTCAACCGCCAGCTCACCACGGTCACCCTTCGGCAGGGCCTGGACGACCGTGATCGCCGGCTCCGGGCGCGGCACCTCCCGCCTGGACCGCACGGCCAGCTCGAGCCCGCCCGGCCCGGCGGCGGCGACCACGCACTCGGCCACCAGGCCCGCGCCGTCGCTCACGTCGGCGCGCTCGCCTGGACGCAGCCGCCGCACGGTGGCCGCGTGCCGCCCCTCGGTCCCTGACAAGACGACGAGATCGGATTGCAGCTGCGCGCGGTCGGCAAAGAAGACGGGCGGCTGCGGCACCCCGGGATCAGCCCCCGTTGGACGCCACGCGATCAGCGCCCGTTGAAGGCATCGCGCAGCCTGGAGAAGAACCCTTGCTGACCGGGTGCGAACCGGCCGGGCGGCGACTCCTCGCCGCGCAGCTTGGCCAGCTCGCGCAGGAGCTTTTCCTGCTCGGCGTCGAGCTTGGACGGTGTTCTCGACCGTCACGTGAATGACCAGGTCACCGCGTCCGTTGCCGTTCAGGTGCTTGACGCCCTGACCGTAAAGCGGTATCACCTGCCCGGACTGGGTGCCCGGCCGGACGTCGATATCGGCGGGACCGTCCAGGCTCTCCACCGACAGCGTCGCGCCAAGCGCGGCGGCCGCCATCGGGATCGTCACCGTGCAGTGCAGGTCATCACCCTGCCGCTCGAAGATGGCGTGCGGTCGCTGCACGATCTCCAGGAACAGGTCACCGGGCGGGCCGCCGCCCGGGCCGACCTCGCCCTCACCGGCGAGCTGGATGTGCGTGCCGTCCTCGACCCCGGCCGGGATCCGCACCTTGATGGTGCGCCTGGTCCGCACCCGGCCGTCGCCGTCACATTCCGGGCAGGGCCGGACCAGCACGGTCCCGAACCCGCCACAGCCCGGACACACCCTGGCCATCATGACCTGGCCGATGAACGAGCGGGTCACCTGGCTCACCTCGCCGCGGCCACCGCAGATGTCACAGGTCTGCGGATGGGTCCCGGGCGCGGTGCCCTCGCCCGAGCAAGTGGGGCAGACCACGGCCGTGTCCACGGTGAGCTCGCGGGTGGCACCGAACGAGCACTCGGAAAGGTCGAGCTCGATCCTGATCGTCGCGTTGCGGCCGCGCTGCGCGCGGCTGCGCGGCCCGCGCGCGGCGGCACCGCCCGCGCCCGCGCCGAAGAACTGGTCAAGCAGGTCGTTCAGCGGGTTGTAGCCCGGACCGAACGGGCCGGCCCCAGCGCTCGCGCTGCTGGCGAACGGATCCACGCCCATGTCGTACATCCGGCGTTTTTCCGTATCGGAGAGCACCTCGTAGGCCTGGGTGATCTCCTTGAACCGCTCCTGCGTCTCCGGATCGGGGTTGACGTCCGGGTGCAGTTCCCGGGCTAGCCGGCGGTACGCCCGCTTGACCTCATCCTGCGTCGCGTCGCGGCGGATCTTGAGCAGTCCGTAATAGTCCGCTGCCACTAAGACTCCATCAGAATCTGACCGACATAACGAGCCACCGCCCGCACCGCCCCCATCGTGCCTGGGTAGTCCATCCGGGTCGGCCCGAGGACGCCGAGCTTCGCCAGCGGCTCGGCCTGGTTCCCGTATCCCGTGGACACCACTGATGTGGCCCGCAGGCCTGCGACCTGGTTCTCCGAGCCGATCCTGACGGTCAGGATCGCGGGCTCGTCCGCCTCCCCGAGGAGACGCATCAGCACCACCTGTTCCTCCAGTGCCTCAAGCACCTCGCGCAGCCCGGTGTTGAAATCGTGCGCAGCCAGGTTCGCGGCTCCGCCGAAGACAATCTTCTCCTCGTTCCGCTCCACCAGGCTGGCCAGCAAGACGGTGAACACCGAGTTGGCGTTCACCCCGTCCTCGGCCGGGATCCGCTCGCTGAGCTCGGTGAGCATGACCGCGGCGTCGGAGAGCTTGCGGCCGCCCAGGCCGGCGTTCAGGACGGAATGCACATGGGAAACCGCAGCCTCATCCCAGGGCTGAGGCAGGTCGACCGTGCACTGCTCCACCCGGCCGGTATCGGTGATCAGCACGAGCAGCAGCTTCTGCGGGGCGAGGTGGACAAGCTCGATGTGCCGGATCGAGGACCTGGTCAGCGAGGGGTACTGCACCACCGCCACCTGGCGGGTCAGCTGCACGAGCAGCCTGACCGTCCGCATGACGACGTCATCGAGGCTGTACGCGCCGCCCAGGAAGGTCTCGATGGCGCGTCGCTCCGCCCCCGACAGCGGCTTGATGCTG
This sequence comes from uncultured Actinomycetes bacterium, assembly GCA_963739615.1. Taxonomy (GTDB): domain Bacteria; phylum Actinomycetota; class Actinomycetes; order Streptosporangiales; family Streptosporangiaceae; genus Palsa-504. The sequence continues at coordinate 192,995 of CAVUBD010000037.1, read as the reverse complement.
GACAGCCGGTCGACGAAGAGCCGGTAACCCTTGTCCGTCGGTACCCGCCCGGCGCTGGTGTGCGGCTGCGCGATGAAACCCTGCTCCTCGAGCACGGCCATGTCGTTGCGGATAGTCGCCGGGGACACGCCGAAATGATGGCGGTCAACCAAAGACTTCGATCCAACCGGCTCGGTGGTGGACACGTAATCTTCGACTATCGCCCGGAGTACCGTCAGTTTGCGCTCGTCGAGCACGCGTTCACCTCCTTGGCACTCATAACACCTGAGTGCTAAGTCTATGGCGTCTAACAAGTTCCCAGCGCTTGACCGCGAGGCGAACGGCCGCCGCTGACCACCCTTGAGCGTGACTCTCCGTAACTCCGCGCCGGGGATCCCGCCCCCTTGATGGTAACCCGGCGGCACGGACCGCGATAGCCGCGTGTCGGCGGCGCCGGACCCGGCCAGGCCCTGGTTCCCCGACTAGGCTGCACTGGCAAGCAGGGCGGCGCCCCCCATCAGGCCAGCAGGGTCAGGCAAGCAGGGGCGACGCCCGTACCTCAGCTGAGGAGACACCTGTGCAGAGCAGGCAATACGATGCTGACGTGCTCGCGGCCGGACGGCGGCGGCCGGGCCAGCGCGAGGTGCCCAAGGTGACGGCGGAGCGCGGCCTGGTCGTGGAGGATTCCGAGGGCCGGTTCTGCGGCGCGGTGGTCGGCTATGAGAAGGGCGCCGTGACGCTGGAAGACCGGCACGGCAAGAGGCGCGTGTTTCCGCTCACACCGGCGGCCTTCCTGCTCGAAGGCAAGCCGGTCACGCTCATCCCGCCCGCCCCGTCAGGACCGGCCGCGTCCGCCCGTCCGGCCCGGACGGCTTCCGGGTCGGTGGCCGCGCCGGTAACCCGGGCCAAGGTGGCCAGGGCGAGCCGCATCTACGTCGAGGGCAAGCACGACGCCGAGCTCGTGGAGCGGATCTGGGGCGACGACCTGCGCGACGTCGGCGTGGTCGTGGAGTACCTGGAAGGCATCGACGACCTGCCGGCCATCGTCGCGGACTTCTCCCCCGGGCCCGGCCGCAGGCTGGGCGTGCTGGTGGATCACCTGGTGGCCGGGTCCAAGGAAACCCGGATCGTGACCGGCATACGGTCACCCGACGTGCTGATCGTGGGGCATCCCTTCATCGACATCTGGGCCGCCGTGCGGCCGTCCGCGGTCGGCATCGGGGCGTGGCCGGATGTTCCGCGCGGGCAGCCGTGGAAGGAAGGCGTCCTGCACGCTATCGGCTGGCCGCCAGAGGTCCCGGCGGCCTGGAAGCGCATCCTGCGGTCGGTAACGAGCTACGGGGACCTGGAGCCCGAACTGCTCGGGCGGGTCGAGGAGCTCATCGATTTCGTCACCACGCCCGGGAGCGCATAGCGTGACGAAAGCAACGGATGACGCGCGAGGTCCGATGACGAGCAAGCCGGTGCGGCCGGTGCCTGACCGCGAGGCGACCTCGGCGGCGTTCGGCTACCTGGGGGCGATCTTCCTCGGCCCGGTCATCCCGCTGACCGTCTACCTGATCGTGTCGAGGAGATCGCCGTTCGCGCGGCATCACGCGGCCACCGCGATGAACCTGTCCATGACCTGCCTGGTGTACGCGGTGTGCGCCGCGATCATCGGCGGCCTGCTCGCGCTCGACAGCATCCTGGTCGCCCTCATCATCGGGCTGTCGCTCGCTTTCCTGATCTGGCTGACCATGCTGCGGTACCTGATCCGCGGCGTGATCGCGGCGAACCGCGGCGAGGAGAACGAGGTACCCAGCTGGATCTGCGCACGGATCGTGAGCTAAATCACCCCGGCCCGCCTACTCGGTCAGCTTGCGGGTCACCGCGTCAGCGAGCAGGCGGCCGCGGCGGGTGAGCACGATCTGGCCGCGGGCGAAAGCGGCTGAGCTGGCCAGGCCCTCGGCGACCACCGATCCGGCGTTCATCCGGCAGGCCGGCCCGAGCACCGCGACCGGGAGACCCTCGGCGAGGCGGATACCCAGCATGACGCGCTCCAGCTGCCGCTGCGATCCGGCCAGGACCTCCCTGGCCTGACCGGGGCTGTTCCCCGCGGCGATCCTCGCGCCGTAAGCGGCCGGGTGCCTGACGTTCCACCACCGGGTCCCGGCTACGTGGCTGTGCGCCCCCGGCCCGATCCCCCACCAGTCGCCCTCGGTCCAGTAACCCATGTTGTGGGCGCACCTCGATGACCCGGCGGCCGCCCAGTTGGAGATCTCGTACCAGGACAGGCCGGCGGCGGTCAGGACCTCGTCCGCGATGACATAGCGATCGGCGAGCACGTCGTCGTCTGGCGGCAGCAGCTCGCCGCGCCGCACCCGCGCCGCCAGCCGCGTGCCTGCCTCCACGGTAAGCGCGTACGCGGACACATGATCGGGCTCCGCCGCCACGGCCGCGTCCAGCGAGCACCGCCAGTCCGCATCGGACTCCCCCGGCGTGCCGTAGATCAGGTCCAGGCTGACGTGCTCGAAACCGGCCGCACGGGCCCACTTCGCGCAGCGCGCCGGGCGCCCGGGCCGGTGCACCCGGTCCAGGACCGCGAGCACGCCGGGCACCGCGCTTTGCATGCCGAACGATACGCGGGTAATGCCCGCGGCCCGCAGCTCGTTCAGCGCGGCTTCGTCGACGCTTTCCGGGTTCGCCTCGGTCGTTACCTCGGCACCAGGCCGCAGGCCGAACTCCGCGTCGATGACGCGCAGGATGCGGCCGAGCGCCCCCGGGGGGAGCAGCGTGGGCGTCCCGCCGCCGAAGAACACCGTGCTGACCGGAACATCGGCGCGGTGTTCTTCGCCGGCCAGCACCTTGCGCGCGAACCCGATCTCGGCGACCGCGAGGTCGGGGTAGGTACCGAGCGACACAGGGGCGCCGCCGGAAGGGGTCGCAAGCTCGGCGGCGGTGTAGGTGTTGAAGTCGCAGTAACCGCAGCGGGTCGCGCAGAAAGGCACGTGCACGTAGATCCCGAAGGGCCTGCTCCCGAGGCCGGCGCGCGCATTTTCTGGCAGGGCGCCGTCGGCGGGGACGGGCTCGCCGTCGGGCAAAGCGCCAGGCATGGCAGCCACGCTACCCGCAGGAGCGACCGAGACGCCGCTGGCGAACTAGTAAGCGGAGGAAACCGGACTGCCGGATTAGGGATTCGCGCGCTTAGACTGAAAGGGCCGCGTTTACGGGAGACACGAGGCACAGGTCGCGTTGAACGGGAGGCATCGGTGGCAGATAACCAATCGCAGTGGCCGGGCCAGTACCCCTGGTACGGCTGGCCTGCCCCCGAGCAGGCTACGACTGGCGCCGCCGCCGAGCAGGTCCGACCCAGCGCAGCGCAGGTCCCGCCTGCTTCCGGCCCGGTTCCGCCGACCGTCCAGCAGACTCCGCCGGCCAGGCTATCCGGTGCCGCCGGCTGGGTATCCGGTGCCGTCGGCTGGGTATCCGGTGCCGTCGGCTGGGTATCCGGTGCCCCCCGCGGGCTATCAGGTGCCGCCCGCCGGGTATCCGATGCCGCAGGCCGGCTACCAGGCCAGGATGAGCCCGTCGATGCGCGCGGCCTCAGCGGACCGGGAACGGGCCGTCGACGTGCTGAAGGCGGGCTTCACCGAGGGCCGCCTCACCCAGGACGAGTACAACGACCGGATGGGCCGGGCGTACGCCGCACGTACCTACGGCGAGCTGATGGCGCTGACCGCCGACCTGCCCGCGGGCGCCATGCCGGTGTCCTGGCCGGTCCCCGTCTACCAGCCGCCCATGTCCACCAACTCGCTCGCCCGGGCGTCGATGATCCTCGGCGTGGCCGAGTTCTTCTCCATGGGCCTCACCGCCATCCCCGCGGTCATCTGCGGGCACGTGGCCAAGCGCGAGATGCGGCTGACCGGTCAGCGCGGCGAGGGGCTGGCCACCGCCGGGCTGGTGCTCGGCTACATGGCGATCATCTTCTGGGGCATCATCATCGTGCTTTCGATCCTGGGCGCCGCGATCCAGATGTCGGGCGGCGTGGGCCCGGGCGGCGGCTGATCGGCAGGGCCGCTGCCCCTTACTTCCCTGCGCCAGCCCGGTGGCCTTATTTCCCCTGATCGCCGGCTGCGGTCCCGCTATGATCGTCGCGTCGACAGCCGGTCCTGAGCGGGCAGTCACCGACGGGGAGCAGCGAGGAGCAGGGACATGTCCGCGTATTACGCATTGCCGGGTGACGTTCTGCCGACGGGCACCGGGCAGCCGGCGCCCGCGCCGGTACTCGTCGCGTTCGCGGACCAGGCTCCCCAGTCCCGGGTGACCGTCCTGGTCCGCATTTTCATGGTCCTTCCGCAGTTCATCGTGCTCGGGCTGCTGGGCATCGCGGCCTACGTGATCACGATCATCGGCTGGTTCGCCGCCTTGTTCACCGGCCGGCTCCCGGTCTTCGCCGCCGACTTCCTCACCGGCTACCTGCGCTGGCAGACGCGGGTTTTCGCGTACACGTTCCTGCTCACCGGCCAGTACCCGCCGTTCTCGCTTGACGACGCGGACTACCCGGTCCGGATAGCGGTGCGGCCCGGCCCGCTGAACCGGCTCGCGGTCCTGTTCCGGATCGTCCTGCTGATCCCCTGCTGGATCGTCCAGACGATCGTCTCCTACGGCGCGTTCACCATCTTGGCGCTGGTGAGCTGGCTGATCGCGGTGATCACGGGCCGGCTGCCTGACACCGTCTACCAGGCCCTGGCGGCCGCGATGCGGTACCAGGTCAGGACCCTCGGCTACGCCCTGATGCTGACCAGCGCGTATCCCGCCGGACTGTTCGGGGACCCGCAGGGGGACGCGGGGGACGCGGGGTTGCCGTGGCGGCTCGTTCTTTCCGGGGGCGCACGGAAGCTCATGGTGGCCTTCATCGTGCTCGGCGTGCTGCTCGCCGGCGGCAGCAGCGCCGTCGGCGCCGCGCTCGGCAGCACGGTCAGCGCCGCCGATGCGGCCTACCAGGTGCAGGCCGACGCCAAGCCCGCGGCCGACGCCATCGACAACTTCTCGGCCAACGTGAAGGCGTGCAACGGCCAGCTTTCCTGCGTCACCCGCCTCGACCGGCAGGTCGCCGCCACGCTCAGCACGTTCGCCCGGCAGCTTCGGAGCATCGCGATGCCGTCGGCGAAGGCCAGTTCGCAGGACGCCGCGCTGGCCGCCTCGGTATCGCGCGCCGCGAGCATTTTCGCCCGCCTCGGTGCGGCCACGTCACCCAGCCAGTACATCGCCATCGCCAAGTCCGCGGGACTCCAGCAGCCGGTTGACCAGATCAATCAGGACTACGCGAACCTGAGCAATGATCTCAGTTCGTGATCAAGCGCGGCACCTAACGTGTCATTGGCACTCCTGGAGGGCGTCGCGCGTCTACACTCAGTAGAGGCGTCCGCGGGAGGCTGCACGTGGCATACGGTCCAGGTCAGGCATATCCGTTTCAGCCTGCCCTGCCTTATGGGACGGGGCCTGCGAGCACGGGGCCGCTGGTGAGCCCCTCGTGGCTGGCGGCCACCGCGGATCGCGAGCGGACCGTGGGGGTGCTCCGGGCCGGGTTCGTGGAGGGGCGGCTCAGCCAGGACGAGCTTGACGAGCGGATCGCGCGGGCCTACGCGGCCCGCACGTACGCGGACCTGTGGGCGCTCACCGCCGACCTGCCGACCGGGGTCCTGCCGTACCCGCACGCGGTGCCCCCGCAGGGCTACGGGCCGCAGCCGGGCGTGACCCTGCCGCCGGCCGCCGAAGCCGAGAGCAGCTGGCAATCCGGCGCCGCGCTGCTGGTCCTCGCCATGGTGATATTCACGCTCGCCGCGCTGGTCACGGCCATCATCACCGCCCACGCTTCGCCGGGCATGGTCACGCCGACCTCGCCGCCCGGCGTCATCACGCCGTTCCACGTGACCCTGATCCCTGACATTGTGCGCCCCATCAAGGCGTAACGACCGACCAGGGCCGAGGCGGCTGGCGCACGCAGCACGGACCGTTCGGATCAAAAGATCGTGAATTTAACGCGGTTTCTTGTCCCCGGGCTGGGTGGACAGAGCCGCGACGAACGCCTCCTGGGGCACGTCGACGCGGCCGATGGTCTTCATCCGCTTCTTGCCTTCCTTCTGCCGCTCAAGCAGCTTGCGCTTGCGGGTGATGTCACCGCCGTAGCACTTGGCCAGGACGTCCTTGCGCATCGCGCGGATGTTCTCCCTGGCGATGATCCGGGCGCCGACGGCCGCCTGGATCGGCACCTCGTACTGCTGGCGCGGGATCAGCTCCTTCAGCTTCGCGGTCATGGCCAGGCCGTACTCGCGCGCGTTGTCGGCGTGCACGATCTGGCTGAAGGCGTCCACCGGCTGGCCCTGCAGCAAGATGTCGACCTTGACCAGGTTCGCCTGCTGCTCGCCGTCCGGCTCGTAGTCAAGCGACGCGTAGCCGCGGGTCCGCGACTTGAGCTGGTCGAAGAAGTCGAAGATGATCTCGGCGAGCGGCAGCGTGTACCGGATCTCCACCCGGTCCGCGGACAGGTAGTCCATGCCGAGCAGGGCGCCGCGCCGGCCCTGGCACAGCTCCATGATCGCGCCGATGTACTCCGACGGCGAGATGACGGTCGCGCGCACGACGGGCTCGAAGACGCAGTCTATTTTGCCTGCTTGCGGTTCCATGCCGCCGGGGAAGTCGCTCGGGTTGGTCACCCGGATCTCCTTGCCGGTGTCCATGACCACGCGGTACACGGCGTTCGGCGCGGTGGAGATCAGCGACAGGTCGAACTCGCGCTCCAGCCGCTCGCGCACGATCTCCATGTGCAGCAGGCCGAGGAAGCCGCAGCGGAAGCCGAACCCGAGCGCGTCGCTCGTCTCGGGCTCGTACAGCAGCGCGGCGTCGTTCAGCCGCAGCTTGTCCAGCGCGTCGCGCAGGTCGGGGTAGTCGTCGCCGTCCACCGGGTACAGGCCGGAGAAGACCATCGGCTTGGGAGTGGAGTAGCCCGCCAGCGACTCGGTTGCCGGGCGCGCGACGCTGGTCACGGTGTCGCCGACCCGCGCCTGCCGCACGTCCTTGACCCCGGTGATCAGGTAGCCGACCTCTCCGGCGGCCAGGCCCTCGCTGGGCAGGGGCTCGGGCGAGATCACTCCCACCTCGAGCGTCTCGTGCGCCGAGCCGGTGGACATCATCACGCTGCGCTCGCGCCTGGTCAGACGGCCGTCGACCACCCTGATGTAGGTCACCACGCCGCGGTAGGTGTCGTAGATCGAGTCGAAGATCAGCGCCCGCGCGGGCGCGTCCGGGTTGCCCTGCGGGGCGGGGACGAGGCGGACGATCTCGTGCAGCAGTTCCTCGACGCCCGCACCGGTCTTGGCGGACACCCGGAGCACCTCGCTGGGGTCGCAGCCGATGATCCCGGCGAGTTCGGCGGCGTAGCGGTCGGGCTGGGCGGCCGGCAAGTCGATCTTGTTCAGCACCGGGATGATCTTGAGGTCGGCGTCGAGCGCCATGTACAGGTTGGCCAGCGTCTGCGCCTCGATGCCCTGGGCCGCGTCGACCAGCAGGACCGCACCCTCGCAGGCGGCCAGGCTGCGGGACACCTCGTAGCTGAAGTCGACGTGGCCGGGGGTGTCGATGAGGTTCAGGACGTACTGCTTTTTGTCGTCGCTGGTCCAGGGGAGGCGGACCGCCTGGCTCTTGATCGTGATGCCGCGCTCGCGCTCGATGTCCATCCGGTCCAGGTACTGGGCCCGCATCTGGCGGCCTTCCACCACGCCGGTGAGCTGCAGCATCCGGTCCGCAAGCGTCGACTTGCCGTGGTCGATGTGAGCGATGATGCAAAAGTTCCTGATCACGGCCTGGTCGGTATGGCCGGGGACAGGGCGGGTGACAGGGCTTGAGGGTGACACGCGCATCCGTTCGGGTGACTCGCCTTACTGAGTGTTCCATGATCCCATGTCGGGCGCAGTGTCTTGTGCTGCTCCCGTACTGCGGCCGCTCTTGGCGGGGGCTCGGCTGGGCTTGGTTCGGGGCTTGGTTCGGGGCTTGGTTCGGGGCTTGGTTCGGGGCTTGGTTCGGGGCTTGGTTCGGGGCTTGGTTTGGGTGCGGGGGGCTGACTCGGATAAGCTTCGACGTCGCGACACCCACAGACAACTCTGAAGGACTCCCACGCGTGGCGAACATAAAGTCTCAGATCAAGCGCAACAAGCAGAACGAAAAGGCGCACCAGCGGAACAAGGCCGTCAAGTCGTCACTGCGCACATCCGTACGTAAGTTCCGCGAGGCCGCGGACGGGGGGAACCTCGACGAGGCCAACGACCTGCTGCGCGCGGCCTGCCGCCAGCTGGACAAGGCGGCCAGCAAAGGCGTCATCCACAAGAACCAGGCCGCGAACCGCAAGTCGGCGATCGCCAAGCGCTACGCCGAGCTCCAGCAGGCCTGAGCTCGCGGGTAGTCCGGAAGCCTCACTCCTTGTCCTGCCTGAGCCGCCACGATGTAACATTGGCGCGGTTATTACCGCCACGCTGTCACATCGTGGCGGTCGGCTGCTGACTGGCTCGGATAGCTCTGGTGCGGGCGGGGCCCGTGAGCGGGCTTGGCCCTGGCGGGGCGGCGGTGCGCGGGGGGCGGGGGTGCGCGGCTAGGCCTGCGGCGCTGGGCCTGGGGTCTGGCGCGGGTCAGTCGCTGTTACGGCTGGCCACGATTCGGCGCACGGCGCGTTCTAGCGCGTAGCCGGCGCTGACTGCCTCGCCTTTGACCTGCGCGTCGGCTTCGGCGACCGCGTGCAGCGCGCGGGCGATGCCGTCGGGCTGCCAGCCGCGCAGCTGCTGGCGCACCCGGTCGATCTTCCACGGCGGGGCCCCGACCTCGGCCGCCAGCGCGATGGCGCTGACGCCGCGCGGCGCGGATCCGACCCGGCCGAGCAGCCGGACCCCCTGCGCCAGCGCGCTGCAGATAAGCACCGGCGACACACCGGTCGCCAGCGCCCAGCGCAGTTGCTCAAGCGACTGCACGAGATGGCCCTCGACGGCCCGGTCGGCGACGGTGAACCCGGTCGCCTCCGCCCGGCCCCGGTAGTACCTGGCCACGACCGCCTCGTCTACCTGGCCGTCGGTGTCCGCGGCCAGCTGGTCGCAGGCGGCCGCGAGCTCGCGCAGGTCCGAGCCGACCGCGTCCAGCAGCGCGCGGGCGGCGCCCTCGTCGGCCCGCTGGCCCGCCCGCCGGAATTCGGCCCGGACGAAGTTCAGCCTGTCGGCGAACCTGGTGACCTTCTGGCACTCGATCGCCTGCGCTCCGCCGGCCGTGACGCTGGCCCTGACGCTGGCCAGCAGGTCCTTCCCCTTGGCCCCGCCCGCGTGGGTCAGGACGAGCATTACGTCGGGCGCCGGGTGGCCCGCGTACCTGATCAGCTCGGCGGCTACGTCCTTGCTCACGTGCTGCGCAGACCTGACCACGAGCACGCAGCCGCCGCCGAACAGCGACGGCGAGGTCAGCGACGCCAGCTCACCAAGCCCGAGGGCGGCCCCGTCGAGATCGTGGACGTCCCCGCCGAGTTCCGCGTCGCGGGCGGCCGTGATCAGCTCGCGGACGGCGCGGTCGACGAGGAATTCTTCCTCGCCGACGATTAGCGTGACAGGAACGATCGAGGTGCGCGCAGCCATGACCGCAGCATGCCACGATCGCGGCGCGCGCGCCGAATCAAGGGCCTAGGTGACCGGCTCGCCGCCCAGCCAGACGCGGCGGGGCTGCAGGCCGAAGGACCAGACGAAGGCGCCCTCGTGATCGGCGTCCCACAGGACCATGTTGGCGAGCCTGCCGCGCACCATCGCGCCGCGGTCGGGGGCGCGGAGCGCGTGCGCGCCGCCGATGGTGGCCGCCCGGAGCGCTTCCTCGACACTCATCCCGAAGTAGGACACGGCGAGCGAGATCACGAGCGCCATCGAGGTGATGCCGGTGCCGCCCGGGGTGTGGTCCGAGCCGAGCGCGACGGCCACGCCCTTGTCGAGCAGCGCGCGCACCGGCGGCCTGGCGCCGGTCTGCAGGGCCGTGCCCGGGCACAGGACAGCGGCCACGCCGCCCTGGGCGAGGGAGGCGACGTCATCCTCGGTGGCCTCGTGCAGCAGGTCGGCGGACGCGCAGCCCATCTCGGCGGCCAGCCGGGCCGCGCCTGTGCGCGAATCACCGCAGGCGTGCAGCCGCGGCAGCAGGCCCGACCGGCGGCCGGCGCTGAGGATCCAGCGCGCCTCCTCCTCGGAGAACCTGCCTTCCTCGCAGTACACGTCGACGCTGTCCGCGCCGACCGCGGACGCGTCCGCGCACCAGGAGCTCACCGCGTCGACGTAGTTGGCGCGGCGGCCGAAGAACTCGGGCGGAACCGCATGGGCGGCCAGGAACGTGACGTGTACCCGCGGCATGCCGGGCTCGCCCTCGAGGCCGCGCAGCATCCGTACGTCGGCGAGCTCGCCGTCCCTGGTCAGGTGATACCCGGTCTTGGCTTCGATCGTCGTCGCCCCGGACCGCAGCCACCGGCCCATCCGCTCACGTACGCCGTTGCACAACGTCCAGGGGTCGGTGCCCCGGGTGACCGTTACGGTCGACGACACTCCCCCGCCCGCGGCGGTGATCTCCGCGGGCGATGAGCCGTTGGACCGCATGGCCAGTTCCGCCCAGCGGTTACCCGCGTAGACCGGGTGGGTGTGGGCATCGATGAGCCCAGGCGTGACGAGGCCGCCGCCGAGGTTCTCCACGTGGTCTACGTCGACGATGTCGTCGACGACCCCGGGAATGCGCTGCGGCAGCTCGGCCGCGGGTCCGACCCAGGCGATCCGCTCGTCGCCTGTCACGATGGCGGCGTTGCTCAGGATCTCCGAACCCGTCCATAGACGGCCGATATTGGTCAGCAAACGAACAGTCACCGGCGTTCCCCCCCGGGACTGATGATCCCATGCGCCATGAGCGTTCACCTGCCATGACACGTACGTGCCGAGAGCCGGCCCGCACTGGACGAGCTTTGCCGCGCACCACGCCGGACGTCAGCGGAAGGCCGGTGCCGCAGCCAAAGTATCGATCCAGATACGTTATTGCACGACTACCGCCGTAGACAAGCTTTTCGGCAAAATGCCGAACCTTACCCTCTTGCCCGGTTTAAGCGCTGTTAGGCTCGGCAAAATTAGCCGCCAAACGTGACCACTATCACCGTCAGGGAAGGACAGGATAGTCCGGCTACGGCGCAGCGGTTACGACACGGGAGCGGGCGCGGCGAGACCCGCCGCTTCCAGCTGGACGGCCAGGCCCGGGAGAACCCGCGCCTGCAGCAGCGTGCCGTCGGGCACATGCTCGGCCTGCAGCACCTCGCCCTCGGCGTGGGCGCGCGCCACCAGGTCACCTCGGCTGTACGGGATGATCACCCGGACCGGCACGTCCAGCCGCGGCAGCGCGGCCTCGATCGCTTCCTGCAGATTGGCCAGGCCGGCGCCGGTCTTCGCGGAGACGCTGACGCTGCCCGGCTCGCGGGCCCGCAGGGCCTGCAGCACGACCGGGTTGGCCGAGTCGATCTTGTTGACCACGACCAGCTCGGGCACATGCGCCGCGCCGATCTCGGCGAGCACGCCCCGGACCGCGGCGATCTGCGCCTCGGGCTCCGGATCGGCCCCGTCCACTACGTGCAGGATCAGGTCGGCCTCGGCCGATTCCTCCAGCGTGGACCGGAACGCCTCGACCAGCTGGTGCGGCAGATGGCGGACGAACCCGACCGTGTCGGTCAGCGTGAAATCGCGGCCCGCGGGCGTCCGGGCGCGGCGGACCGCCGGGTCCAGGGTGGCGAACAGAGCGTCCTCCACCAGCACGCCGGCCCCGGTAAGCGCGTTCAGCAGGCTGGACTTGCCCGCGTTGGTGTACCCGGCGATGACCACGGACGGCACCTGCTGGCGGAACCGCTGCCCGCGCTGCACCTTCCGGCCGGTCGAGAAGCCCGAGATATCCCGCTTCAGCCGGGAGATGCGCGTCCGCAGCCGCCGCCGGTCGGTCTCCAGCTTGGTCTCGCCCGGGCCGCGGGTACCGATCCCGCCGCCGCCAGCCACCCGGCCGCCCGCCTGCCGGGACAGCGACTCGCCCCAGCCGCGCAGCCTGGGCAGCAGGTACTGCAGCTGGGCCAGCTCCACCTGGGCCTTGCCCTCGCGGCTGCGCGCGTGCTGGGCGAAGATGTCCAGGATCAGCGCGGTCCGGTCGATGACCTTGACCTGCACCACGCCTTCAAGCCGGCGCAGCTGGCTCGGGGTGAGCTCGCCGTCGCAGATCACCGTGTCAGCGCCGGTCGACGCCACGATGTCCGCCAGCTCGCGCGCCTTGCCTGAGCCCACGTAGGTGGCGGCGTCCACGTGGCTGCGCCGCTGGATCATGGCGTCGAGCACCTCGGAGCCCGCCGTCTCGGCCAGCCTGCTCAGCTCGCGCAGCGAATTCTCGGCGCTGGCCAGGCTGCCCTCGGTCCACACCCCGATCAGGACGACCCGCTCCAGCCGCAGCGCCCGGTACTCGACCTCGCTGACGTCCTGCAGCTCGGTGGAAAGCCCCGCCACCCGCCGCAGTGCGTGCCTGTCCTCCAGGTCCATATCCCCGGTGAGCGTGTCCCCGGGCTGGCCGGGCTGCTCGGGCTGCTCGCTAAAGACCGTGCTCATTGTCCTCCGACATCGTGGTTACTCGTCCCCCGATGGTGCCACGCCTCGCGTGATACCGCATTTAATTAACACCCCGGCCGCACCAAATGTGCCCCGCCGCTCCAGGTTCCGCCATTATTTGTGCCGAACGAGCAGTGGTGCTTCCTTCCGGTCAGCCTTTCGCGGGTACGGGGGTGTCACGGGCGGGGAGCGGGGGACGGCGCGAGGCGGTGGAGGGAGGGGGGGAGGTCGCCGTCGTGGATTACGGTGAGGCGGTGGGTGGCGCGGGTGATCGCGACGTAGAGGTCGTGGCCGCCGGCCGGGGACTGGGCCAGGATCCCGGCCGGGTCGACCAGCACGACCCGGTCGAACTCGAGGCCCTTGGTCTGGCCCACGGTCAGCAGCGCGACCGGCGACTCGAGCACCTCGCGCGTGATCGCCGGGAGCAGCGGCGGGCAGCGCCCGGGCCAGCTCCGCTATCCGCGCGCCGGGCGCGATCACCGCGAGCCTGCCGCCGTCGCCCATCTCGGCGAGCTCGTCCGCCACCACCGCGGCCGTCCGGGCGAGGCCGCGGACCGCGCGGGGGGCGGCGCCTTCCTCACGGACGGACTCGGGAGGACGCTCGTCCGGGGCGATCGCGGCCAGCACATCGGTCGCCACCGCCATGATCTCGGCGGGGGTCCGGTAGTTCACGGTCAGCAGTTCCTCGCGCCAGCGGCCGCCGACGTACGGGTCGAGCATCTGGGCCCAGGAACGGGCGCCGGCCGCGCTCCCCCGCTGGGCGATGTCGCCGACGACGGTCATCGACCGGGTGGGGATCCGCCGCATCACCATCCGCCACGCCATCGCGGAGAGCTCCTGCGCCTCGTCCACGATCACGTGACCGTAGGCCCAGGACGGATCGGCCCAGGCCCGTTCGGCCGTGGTGAGCGCCTGGCCGGTGTCCCGGTTCCAGTCCGCGAGCGTGGCGGCGTCCACGAAACCCTGCCCGCTCAGGCCGGTGATCTCGAGTACCTCCCTGGCGTACCTCTCCTCGGCGCGGCGTTCCCGCTCGGCGGCCCGGCGGCGCACCTTCTCCGCGGAGTCGTCGGTGCCGAGCAGCTGGGCGGCCTCATCAAGCAGCGGGACGTCCGCCACGGTCCACGCATCGGGGTGGTCCGGACGGAGCACCGAGGACCGTTCGGCCGAAGAAAGACCAGGAGCGGCCGCGCGGAGGGCACCTTCGGTGGCCAGCAGCCCCGCCACCAGCCGGTGCGGGGTGAGGAACGGCCACAGCTCGTCGATCGCGGCCCGGACCGGCGGCTCGTCCCACAGCCGGGCGCGCGCGTAGGGGACGTCCTCGGGGTCGAGCTGGCGGCCCAGGGCGGTCGCCTCGGCCGCCGCGAGCGCGGTGAGCATCTCGGTGGCGAACAGCTTGCGCGCCACGTTGTGCGGCTTGCGCAGTGCCCGGGCCCGGTCGCGGACGCGCAGGACGCGGTCCCTCGGCACCGTCATCCGGACGCCGTCGGCGATGATCTCCAGGTCGCCTGGCGGGACCTGCTGGCGGTTGCGCACCGCCCGGCGCAGCACGCTGGCCATCTTGACGTCGCCCTTGACCATGGCGGCGTCCGGGTTGTCATCGACCGCGGCCCGGACGCCCGGGAACAGCTCGGCCATCGAGCTGAGCACCACGTCGGTCTCGCCAAGCGACGGCAGGACCTGGCTGATGTAGCGCAGGAAGGTGGCGTTCGGGCCGATGACCAGGACGCCGCGCCGTTCAAGGGTCCGGCGGTGGGTGTAGAGCAGGTAGGCGGCGCGGTGCAGCGCGGCGACCGTCTTGCCGGTGCCCGGGCCGCCCTGGACGACAAGCACGCCCTGCAGGCCTGCGCGTATCACCCGGTCCTGTTCGGCCTGGATGGTGGCGACCACGTCGCTCATCCGGCCGGTGCGGCGGGCGGTGATGCCGGCGATCAGCATGGCCTCGCCTGACAGGCTTCTGCGGTCCGGTTCCGACAGCCGGTCCAGGTCGAAGACCTCGTCGTCGACTCCGGTGACGATGCGGTTCCTGGTGTAAATGTGGCGGCGCCTGATCAGGCCGTTCGGGTCTTTCGGGGTCGCGGCGTAAAAGGGATGCGCGGCGGGCGCGCGCCAGTCGATCAGCCGCGGCTCGTGCTGGTCGTCCCGCAGGCCGATGCGGCCGATGTACAAGGTGGTCGCGGTGTCGGCTTCGGGGTTCTCCGGCGGTTCTCCGGGTTCTCCGGGTCGGCGTCGGTGCGGCCGAAGCACAGGCCGTGCTCCACCGCGTTCAGCTGGGCCAGCCGGCGGCCCTGCTCGCCCGCCGTGACCTCGCGCTCAATCCGGGCCTGGAAAGTGCCGCCCGCGGCACCGCTGCCGTGGGTCTGCGCGAGCGCGCGCCCAGTGGAGTCCCGCGCCGCGTCGAGCAGGCGATAAAGCATATCGAGATAAGCCTGCTCCTGGCCGACGGCCGTCTCGCTGGCAGAATTGGTTTGACTAAGCGTCATATTTCTTGGTACACTTTCGTTATCTTGAAATGAGCGCATTGAGGTCGACTGCAGGGTTATAGGAGTTTATCACCCCAGCCTGGCCCTTGGTAGCGCGGGTACCCTCCCCGGCCAGTTAATCGCGCGAGCGCTTTCCTTGAATTAGCCCGGCCGTGTTATTTAAAGTGGCTAATGAAAATGGTATTTCGCGTTTTGCGCCTGGTGCGTGCGGGCCGCCTTAGCGGCCGCGCTGCCCGGGCCGCTCCCGGACGCCTAGGATGTAGGGCACACTGAAGGAGGAGCTCAGACATGCCGGGAACCGAACGCGTCAAGATCACGGGTCCTTACGGTGATCGCTACGACGAGATCCTTACACCGCCGGCCATCGACCTCATCGCCGTCCTCCACGCCGAACTCGGGCCGCGCCGGGCCGAGCTGCTCGCCGCGCGCCGCCGCCGCCAGGCAGAGCTTTCCGGCGGGGCGATGCTCGATTTCCTCCCCGAGACCGCGGAAATACGCGAGAACCCGGGCTGGCGGGTCGCGCCGCCCGCCCCCGGCCTGGTCGACCGCCGGGTGGAAATCACCGGCCCGACCGACAAGAAAATGACGATCAACGCCCTCAACTCCGGGGCTAACGTGTGGCTGGCCGACTTTGAGGACGCCAACACCCCGCTGTGGGACAACATGATCAGCGGCCAGCTCAACCTCAAGGACGCCCTGGACCGGACCATCGACTTCAGCAGCGAAGAAGGCAAGGACTACGCGCTGCGGCCGGATAGTGAACTGGCCACGATCGTGGTCCGGCCGCGCGGCTGGCACCTGGACGAAAAGCACATCCTCATCGACGGCGCGCGGGCCTGCGGCAGCCTGGTCGATTTCGGCCTGTACATGTCGGCCTGCGCGCAGCGGCAGATCGAGGCGGGCAAGGGGCCCTACTTCTACCTGGCCAAGAACGAGAGCCACCTCGAGGCGCGGCTGTGGAACGACGCGTTCAACCTGGCGCAGGACGCGCTCGGCATCGGTCGCGGCACCATCCGGGCCACGGTGCTGATCGAGACGATCCCGGCGGCGTTCGAGATGGAGGAGATCCTCTACGAGCTCCGGGACCATTCGGCGGGCCTGAACGCCGGCCGCTGGGACTACCTGTTCAGCGTGATCAAGAAGTTCCGGACCAGGGGACGCGAGTTCGTCCTGCCCGAGCGCAACTCCGTGACGATGACCGCGCCGTTCATGCGCGCCTACACCGAGCTGCTGGTCAAGACCTGCCACCGGCGCGGGGCGCACGCGATGGGCGGCATGGCCGCGTTCATCCCTAGCCGGCGTGACCCCGAGGTCAACGCCAAGGCCATGGCCAAGGTCAGGGAGGACAAGACCCGCGAGTCGCAGGACGGGTTCGACGGCTCCTGGGTCGCGCACCCGGACCTGGTGCCGCTGTGCAAGGAGGTCTTCGACGGCGTCCTTGGCGCGAACCCGAACCAGCTCGGCAAGCAGCGCGAGGACGTGCATGTCACCGCGGAGGATTTGCTCTCGGTGAGCAAGACGCCGGGCGTCATCACCGAGGCGGGACTGCGCAACGACATCAGCGTCGCGCTGCAGTACCTGGCCAACTGGCTGGGCGGCAACGGCGCCGTGGGCATCTTCAACCTGATGGAGGACGCGGCCACGGCCGAGATCTCGCGTTCCCAGGTCTGGCAGTGGATCCACAACGACATCGCGCTGGACGACGGGACCCTGGTCACCCAGGATCTGGTCGAGCGGCTCATCGACGAGGAACTGACCAGTATCCGGGCGCTGACGCCGGACGACTTCGACGCGGCCAGGTACGGCCAGGCGGTCGCGCTGTTCACCGAGGTCGCCCTGGCTGACACCTTCGTCGACTTCCTCACCATCCCGGCTTACGAGCGGATGCCCTGAGCCGGTTTCTGTTCAGCGGGACGGGAAAGGGGGACAATTACCACAGGTTGACGCAGTGTGGGTGAGGTGGCAGTGAGCGAGCTTCGGGCGCTGGTGCCGCGGATGCGGGATATCTGCGGCGCGGGCAACGTCATCACCGATCCGCTCGAGCTGCGGACCTACGAGTGCGACGGGCTCACCTCGCACCGGTCGGTTCCCGCCCTGGTGGTGCTGCCGGGCTCGGCCTCGGAGGTAGCCGCGATCGTCGCCTCGTGCGCGGCGGCCGCGGTTCCGTTCGTCGCGCGCGGCAGCGGGACCGGGCTGTCCGGCGGCGCGCTGCCGCACCGCGATGGCGTCCTGATCGTGATGTCCCGGATGCGTTCCGTCATTGAAATCGATCCGGTGAGCAGGCGGGCCGTCGTCGAGCCGGGCGTGGCGAACCTGGCCGTGAGCAAGGCGGCGGCGCCGTTCGGCCTTTTCTACGCGCCGGACCCGTCCAGCCAGGTGGTCTGCTCGGTCGGCGGCAACGTGGCCGAGAACTCCGGCGGGGCGCACTGCCTCAAGCACGGCTTCACCGTGCACCACGTGATGGGCCTGGAGATCGTCACGCCTTCTGGTGAGCTCACCTGGCTCGGCGACGGGACAGGCGTTTCGGCGGGTTACGACCTGCTCGGCGCGTTCACAGGCTCGGAGGGCACGCTCGGCATCGTCACCAAGATCGTCGTCAAGCTGATGCCGCTGCCCGAGGTCGTGCACACGCTGCTGGCCGCCTACGACACGACCAGCGAGGGCGGCCGCGCGGTGTCCGGCATCATCGCGGCCGGCATCGTGCCCGCCGCGATCGAGATGATGGACGCGCTGTCCATCGAGGCGGCCGAGGCGGCCGTACATTGCAACTACCCGGCGGGCGCCGGGGCCGTGCTGATCGTGGAGCTTGACGGGCCGGCGGCCGAGGTCGAGGCGGAACTTGCTACCGTCCGTTCGCTCTGCGAGGCGGCGGGGGCGACGGAGATCAGGGCCGCCGACGACCCGGCCGAACGCGCCGTCATCTGGGCCGGCCGCAAGTCCGCGTTCGCCGCGGTCGGCCGGATCAGCCCGTCCTTCATCGTGCAAGATGGCGTGGTGCCGCGGACGTCGCTGGGGGCGGTGCTTGGCCGCATCGCATCGCTGTCGGCCGAGGCGGGGATCCGGGTCGCGAATGTGTTCCACGCCGGCGACGGGAACCTGCACCCGCTGGTGCTCTACGACGACGCGGTGCCGGGTGAGACGCTCGCGGCCGAGGAACTGTCCGGCTTGATTCTCGACGCGTGCCTGGAGCACGGCGGCTCGATCACCGGCGAGCACGGCGTCGGGGTGGACAAGTCCCGGTACATGCCGAAGATGTTCGACGCCGACGACCTGGACACCATGCAACTGGTCCGCTGCGCGTTCGACCCGGCCAGCCTGTGCAACCCGGGCAAGATCTTCCCCACGCCGCGGCTGTGCGGTGAGGTCCCGGGCCACCGCCGCGCTGGGCAATCCGCGGCGACGGGGCAATCCGCGGCGGGGCAACCCGCCGTAGTGGCGGGACAGGCGGAGATCTTCTAGATGGATACCGTCGTACCCGCGGTCAGGACTGCTCTGGCCGCGGCGTGCCCTTCGTGGCGTGACGGTGCTGTCCCGGACGCTGTCGCGGGTCTTGTGCCGTCGTTCGTCGCCTCGCCGGCCAGCACCGCGCAGGCTTCGGCTTTGCTCCGGGTCGCGGCTGATTGTGGGCTTGGCGTGGTGCCCCGCGGGGCGGGGACTGGCATTTTGTGGGGGCAGCCGCCTTCTTCCTGCGATCTGGTTGTCGACATGAGCTCGATGGACCAGGTCATCGAGCACGCGGCCGGGGACCTGGTGGCGCGGGTGCAGGCCGGGGTCACGATCGGGCAGCTGGCCTCGGTGCTGGCGGAGGCGGGCCAGCAGCTCGCGCTCGACGCCCCGCCGGAGGCGACCGTCGGCGGGGTGATCGCCGCCGGGACCGCGGGACCGCGCCGGCTCCGCTACGGGGCTCCGCGCGACCTGCTGATCGGCGTGACCGTGGTCCGGGCCGACGGGGTGATCGCTCATTCGGGCGGCAAGGTGGTCAAGAACGTGGCCGGCTATGACCTCGGCAAGCTGTTCGCCGGGTCGGCCGGGACGCTTGGCCTGATCACCGAGGCGACGTTCCGGCTGCATCCGCTGCCCGCCGAGGTAGCGTACGTGACGGCCGAATTCGGATCGGCGGATCGCGCGGCGGCGGCTCTGGCCGTGACGTCGGCGGCCGGGTCGGCGCTGGTGCCCTCGGCGGTGGAGCTTGACTGGCCGGGCGGCGCTACCCGGGCGCTGCGGGTCGGGGTGCTGCTTGAGGGCAGCGCGCAGGGGGTGGCCGAACGGGCCAAGCAGGTGTCCGAGCTGCTGGCGTCGGGGTCCGGGCTTGCCGTTTCTGTTTCCGTTTCTGTTTCCGCGGCGGCGCCGGCGCGGTGGGGGCAGCTGCCGTCGCCTGGCACGGTGATCAGGGTGGCGTTCTGGGCCGGGCGGCTGGGTGACGTGCTCGACGCGCTCGCCGCGGCCGCGGCCGATGCCGGGGTGCGGCCCGCGGTCAGCGGGCCGGCCGGGGCGGGGGTTCTGTACGCCTGCCTGGCCCCGGACACCGGGAACGACGCCGCCGCCCGGTTCGTGCAGGCGCTACGGGGCGGGCTGGACTTGCCCGGTTCGGATCCGCGGGGCAGCGTGGTTGTGCTAGCCGCGCCGCCGCCGGTGATGGCGATGGCCGGGGTGTACGGGGAGGTGCCGGGGGCCGCCCTGATGCGCGCGGTCAAGGACCAGTTCGATCCGGATCACCGGATGTTCCCCGGCCGTCTCTCCGCGCTGTAGCGGTCGTCGTCGTTGGTCGTTGTCGGCGGCCGGCGGTCCCGAGAGGAAGGCACCTGATGCAGGACGAGAACACGCTGCGCGAGGTGGCGAAGGACTGCGTGCACTGCGGCTTCTGCCTGCCGGCCTGTCCGACTTACCAGCTGTGGGGGCAGGAGATGGATTCCCCGCGGGGCCGGATCCACCTGGTGAACCAGATCCTGGACGGCGCCGAGCTCTCCGCTGCCGCGGCCGAGCACTTCGATCGCTGCCTGGCCTGCATGGCCTGCATGACCGCCTGCCCGTCGGGCGTCCAGTACGACCAGCTCATCGAGGCGGCCAGGGCGTGGACCGAGGAGGCGCGGTCCGGCCCGCCTTCGGTGCCCGCGGCTGAGAAGCGGTCGGCGCGCGACCGGGCGACACGGGCGGCCATCTTCTCGCTGTTCCCTTACCCCAGGCGGCTGCGGGCGGCGACTGCGCCGCTGCGGGTGGTGCAGCGGACCGGGCTTGACCGCCGGGTGGCCCGCAGCAAGCTGCCCGCCCGCCTGTCCCCCGCGCTCGGCGCGGCGCTGCGGCTGGCCCCGCCGGGCCCGGTACCGGCCGCGGCCGCGAGCAGGCTGCCGCGGCGCGTGCCTGCGCTCGGCACCCGGCGCGCGGTGGTCGGCATGCTCACCGGGTGCGTGCAGTCGGTGTTCTTCCCGCAGGTGAACGCGGCGACCGCCCGGGTGCTCGCGGCGGAAGGCTGCGACGTGATCATCCCGCGCGAGCAGGGCTGCTGCGGCGCGCTGTCGCTGCACTCGGGCCGCGAAGCCGAGGCGGTGACCTTCGCACGGCACACGATCGCCACGTTCGAGCAGGCCGGGGTGGACGCGATCGTGGTCAACTCGGCCGGGTGCGGGTCGGCGATGAAGGAGTACGAACGGCTGCTCGGCCAAGCCCACGCGGGGTGGGCCGAGCGCGCGGCCGAGATGAGTGCCAAGGTCAGGGACCTAGCGGAGTTCCTCGTCGGCATCGGGCCGGTGGCCACGCGGCATCCGCTGCCGGTCAGGGCCGCTTACCACGACGCCTGCCACCTCGCGCACGCCCAGCGGATCACCCGGCAGCCGCGCGAGCTGCTGCGCGCGATCCCCGGCCTTGACCTGATCGAGCTGCCGGATGGGGGCACCTGCTGCGGTTCGGCGGGCGTGTACAACCTGCTGCAGCCCGAGGCGGCCCGCGAGCTGGGCGTCCGCAAGGCCGATGCCATCCTGGCCGCGGGCGCGCCGCTGCTCGTCTCAGGGAACCCCGGCTGCTCGCTTCAGATCGCGTCCGCGCTGGCCGAACGAGGCGAGCACGTCGCGCTCGCACACACCGCGGAGATCCTGGATGCCTCGATCCGCGGCCTGTCCATCCCCGTCTAGGCCGGCCCCTCCCGGACCTTGGATAAGAGGGGCCGGCCGGTTACCTCAGTGTGCTAGCTACCGGTGCTCGCGCTGGCCGACGGCCGCTGCCCGCCCTTCATGTTCGGGCAGTTGTGCGTGGCCTTGGGCGTCGCGGACGACGACGGAGTCGCCGCGGGGCTAGCTGACCCGGCGCTGACCGCCGTCGTGCTGGTCCCAGACGATGATGTTGTCGCCGAGGTTGTGTGCGTGGTCGCAGCGCTGGCGACAGCCAGGCTGCCGCCGAACCCCACGCCCAGCGCTCCTGCTCCGATCGCGGTACCGATGATTACCTTGCCTAGTCGGGTCTTCAACGTGCCCGCCTCCTAGCGGTCGGGTGACTGGTCCTAGGCTCAGGACACCCGCGCTAACTGCGGACTTTCTGCGGCAATACTCTCCCGACGGTATGAAAACCGCTGCGGCCCGTATGAAGTGGCTAGATCTGCCAGTTCAGCGGTTGCGTGATGGCGTCCGGGCTGGCGTCCAGGTCGTAACGCGGCCGCAGCAGCCCGAGCGGTGCCCGCAGTTCCGGCGCCCGGCCCCGCGGCCAGGAGCGGCTGGGCAAGGCCGGAAGGTCCCGCCGACGGCGCGGGAGCGCGGGGGCAGGCTCCGGCCCGGCCGCGGCGAGCTGGCCTGATTCCCGGCCGCCGGCCGCGGGCATCGCCCGGTGGGCGGCGGTGGTCAGCAGGCCGGTCTCGTGCAGCCGAGCGAGCTGCAACATCGTCGCGTAGACCCCCCGCCCCAGGGCGAACGCCATGTCCCGGGGAGTCCGCCGCCCGTCGGCGAGGGCCAGGATCTCGTCCAGGCCCTCGCCGAGCCTGGCGCCCGACCGCACCGCCCCTGGCGCGGCTATGATCCGGTCACGGTCCAGCCAGGCCGGCCCAGGCAGGGCGGCGAGCACCCGTATCCGGCGCGAGGCCTCGGCCGCTAGCCAGTCCGCCTCGGCGCCCGGCGCGAGCGGGAGCATGCCCTCCACGGCACCCGGCTCGGTCCGGACCTCGGCCGCGGTCCCGGCCATCAGCACGAACATGGCGTCGGCCAGGGCGGTCCGCAGCAGTGCCTCCAGTTCGCCCGCCCCGATCAGGTCACGCGCGACGAGTTCGGCGGTCATCGGCCTGCCCGCCGCGGCGGCCGCGGCGAAGGCCCCGTCCCAGGCGGATTCGGTCACCCGGTGTGAGCGGAGCAAGAGGACCTCGGGACTGGGCGCGCCCGGCGTCTCGAGGCCGGCCACCAGGCCGCCGGCGAAGCGAATAGTCCCGCCCGGGTCGCCGGTCACCCGCAGCACACCCGACAGCCCGGCGGCAGCACCGGCCATGAGTGCCTCGCGGAGAGGACCGGCCTGGCCGAGCGAGTCACTAAGGCTGGACACAATCCCCTCCACCGCCGGTCCGGCGGCGACCGGCAGGCCATCGCCGCAGCCAGGAATATACAGCACGCAATGCGGGCGAAGCTCGCGACCCTGCATACTTCCATGCCGGACGACGACTCGGCCACCCGCTGGCACCGCCCCTAGCCGGGCGCCCGGAGGAGGCCCTGGAATCTGGAGCGTCAAGGCACCAGCCGGGGGGCGGGACGGGGGCTGGCCGCTCCGCCCCCGGCTGGGATGGCTAGCTCACAGCAGGGTGGTGACCGCCTTGACTTCGGTGTAGGCCTCGAGCACCTCGTGGCCCATCTCACGGCCCCAGCCGGACTGCTTGTATCCGCCGAACGGCAGGGCCGCGTCGAACACGTTGTAGCAGTTGATCCAGACTGTCCCGGCCTTGAGCTTCTTGGCCAGCGCGTGGGCCTTGGAGATGTCCTTGGTCCAGATGCCCGCGCCGAGCCCGTACTCGCTGTCGTTGGCCTGAGCCGCGATATCGTCCAGGTCACTGAATGGCGCGGCGACCACGACCGGGCCGAAGATCTCCTCCCGCACCACCTTCATGTTGCCGTGGGTGTTCGTCAGTACCGTCGGCTCGATGAAGAAGCCCTGGTCGCCGAACCGGCCGCCGCCGGCCACCGCGGTGGCGCCCTCGGCCTTGCCTGACTCCAGGTAACCGCTGACCCGCCGAAGCTGCTCCTCGGACACCAGCGGGCCCATCTGGGTGCCGGCTTCCATCCCGGAGCCCAGTTTGATCGACTTGGCGATCTCGGCTACGCCGCCGACCACCTCATCGAAGCGGCTCTGGTGCACGTACAGGCGTGACCCGGCCACGCAGCACTGGCCGTGGTTGAAGAAGATCGCGTTGGCCGCGCCCTCGACGGCGCCCTCCACCGCGTCGTCGAAGACGATGTTGGGGCTCTTCCCGCCGAGCTCCAGGCTTACCTTCTTCAGGTTGCCCGTGGCCGCCTGGAGGATCAGCTTGCCCACCTCGGTGGATCCGGTGAACGCGACCTTGTCCACGTCATGGTGCGCCGCGAGCGCCGCCCCGGCGGTCTCGCCGAATCCGGATACCACGTTGACCACGCCGTCAGGCACGCCGGCCTCGGCGATCAGCCCGGCCAGCCGCAGCGCGGTCAGCGGCGTCTGCTCGGCCGGCTTGAGCACCACGCAGTTGCCGGTGGCCAGTGCCGGGCCGAGCTTCCACGCGGCCATCAGCAGCGGGAAGTTCCACGGGATGATCTGCCCGACCACGCCGAGCGGCTCGCGCAGCGTGTAGGAGTGGAAGTTAGCGCCCGGCATGTAGGGCACCGAGATGTTGATCGAGTTGCCCTCGATCTTGGTGGCCCAGCCGGCCATGTAATGGAACAGGTCGGCGGCCAGCGGCACGTCGGCCGCCTGGGCGACGGCGAACGGCTTGCCGTTGTCCAGCGACTCCAACTGCGCCAGCTCATCTGTGTGCTCGAGGATGAGGTCGCCGATCCGCCAGATGATCCGGCCCCGTTCGGACGGGGTCATCCTGCCCCACGGCCCGTGATCGAACGCCGCGCGCGCGGCGCCGACCGCGCGGTTGATGTCTTCGGCATCGCCCTCGGCGACCCAGGCGAGCGTCTCGCCCGTGGCCGGGTTCGGGGTCTCGAACGTCTTGCCCGATGCCGCGTCGGTCCACTGCCCATTGATGAACAGCTGCCGGGGGGCGGCGATGAACTGCTCGACGCTCCTGTCCATTGTGACTGTCATGGTTGCTCTCTCCCTTGAGGCGGCCGCTCCGTCGCAGACCGCCACTGTCCTGCCACGCACGGGCCAGGCGGCAGGCCGGGACCCTGGACCCGGTAGTCACAATAAGACAACACGGCGCGGGGCGGCACAAGGGTAATCCCAGGGTTGGACACCCGGAGTCGGCGGTGCGGCGGCCCAGGTCGGGGTTGGTGCGGGGTGATGGTGTGCATCGCCCAGACGATCGGTAGGCGTGCGGGCTGCCGGTCAGAAGGGATAGGGGGCGATGTCACCGCGTATGGTGACCCAGCGCGTTTCGGTAAAGGCGTCCAGGTTTGCGGTACCGCCGAAGCGCGCGCCGGTCCCGGAGGCCAGGACGCCGCCGAAGGGGACGTTAGGCTCGTCATCGACGGTCTGCTCATTGATGTGGACGATGCCAGTCGGGATGCGGCGGGCCAGGTCCAGGCCCCGCATGACGTCCCTGGTGAGGATGCCGAGCGACAGGCCGTACTCGCTCTGGGCGGCGAGCGCGGCTGCTCGCTGGGGATCAGCTCACCGTAGGGCCGGGATGGCAGCGTGGCCGCCTCGTAGATCTCCCCGTCGCGACGTGCGTCTCGAACTGAGCCGCCGCGGGTATCTTCCCCCCTTCGCGGACGCTCCATCGCTCGATCTCCCCGGCATGGGCCAGCCAGATATCAGCGGCCCGGCGCAGGATCGCCGCACGCTCGGTATGCGGCAGCGCGGCCCACGCCGGCTGCGCCGCCCCGGCCTGCCGCGCAGCCCGGGCGATGTCGGCCGGCCCGGCGATCCCCGTCCGGCCCAGCTCGGCGCCGGTCGCCGGCTCGGTGACGGCGGCGTCGCCGCCCGCCGGGCGCACCCAGCCGCCGGAGAATATCCGGCCGCGCCAGGCCGCCTCATCGAGCAATGTCACGGTGCTCTCCCTGATCGCTTGCTGGCCCGCCGGAACAGCGTTCCCGGCCTTCAGCAGTAGTCACAGCGGGACTACCGTAACGCTAGCGACATTCAGCCCGCGATGCCATGGCGGAGAGCCTGCCGCCGCCGCCAACGCTGCTCCGCACGCCGGTTGCAGCCGGCGCGGGGCGAGAGTCAGCGGCGCCTAGGGACCTCGACGGACACGTTCGTCGATTTGACCGCCGCGATGGCCAGCATTCCAGGCTCCAGGCCGGCCTGAACGGCGCCGTCATCGCCATCGACCTGACACCTGAGATGCTCTGCCATGCCCGCACCACGGACCGCGCCGCGCACGCCACCCTCATCCTGGCCGACGCCCGGCACCTGCCCTTCGCCAGCGCATCGGCCGACGCCGTGTTCGCGGCCGGGCTGATCATGCACCTGCCTGACACCGAAGCCGGGCTGCGGCAACTCGCCCGCATCACCCGTCCCGGGGGACTGCTGATCCTGTTCCATCCGTCCGGGCGATCTGTGCTGGCCGCCCGCCACGGCCGACTGCTCGAACCCGACGAGCCACTCGCGGCAGCCTCGCTCCAACGCTCAACCCAGAGCACCGGATGGCGCCTGACCACCTACGACGACGCGGAACACCGCTTCCTCGCCATAGCCACCCGCCAGTAGCCCCCCGGCTACCGATCAGCAGAGCGAGCTTAGGCGGTCACCGGTATTCGGGGTTCTCGAAGTCGAAGCGGCATCCGGCGTCCCACTCCGATCGCTGGTTACCGTGGGCGGGGATGCCGCCCGCGTCCCGCAGGATCCGGCCAGGTGCAGCAGGTTCCAGGTCATGAACGTGGTGTTGCGGTTGGTGAAGTCGTCTTCCGGCCAGACGCCGGTCGCGATGTCATGGTCGACGGCACGGATCGTGTCGACCTGGACGCCCTGCTTGCGCAGGGCGGGGCACCGTTACAAGACCGCTAGCGGGCGGCCAGGGGCGGGGTCAGCGTCAGGGTAACGGTCTGCTGACTGGCCTGGGTGGCGACGGAGCCGATGCCGGTCACCGCGGAGCCGTCAGGGGCCAGCGCGGTGATCTCCCAGCCTCCGGCTCCGCCCAGGCCGCTGGCCTGCGATGGCGCCCAGCTCGCCCCGGTAGCCGATGTCCACACGGCCACGTTGCGATGCCCGTTCGCGCCGAACAGGCCCGCGGCGGTGAAGCCGGCCGAGTCCGCGGTCAGCGCGGTGAAGACCGTGCCAGGTCCAGGCGAGCTGAACGCCGCCTGCTGCCAGCTCGCGCCGCCGTCCGCGGAGACCTCGGCGAACGGGATGGTGCCGGCCCCCGGACCCGTCCCCGTCGCGGCCTGGCCCAGGGCAACCACGCGGTTCCCGTTGATCGCCACCTGCTGGAGCACGGCACCGGTCCCACCCACCTCCCCATCCCCCTTCACTGGCACCGGCAGGACGATCGTCTCCCAGGAACGGCCGTTGGCGGTCGTCCACACCGCGGGCTTGCCTTCGTGCGAGCCGACCGAGACGAACCCGTGCGCGCCCGCCGCGACCGCCAGCACCTGGCTCGAGCCGGTCGCGTCGTTCACGTCGTGCGCGCGGGTCCAGCCGATCAGGTCCGGTGACCACCAGACGTCGGCGACGCAGGCGCCGCCGGCCGCGACCAGCTTGCCGACGATGATGTACCCAGCCGGGCCCGAGGCGGCCGCGACCGCGGCCACCCCGGCCAGGTCCTGGGTGATGTTCCCGGCCGCCACGCCCCAGTGCGTGCCGTCGGCCGAGGTCAGGATGACGGGGCCGGGCGCGCCCGCGGCCAGCCAGCCGGCCGGGCCGTGCGTCACGCTGGTCAGCGTCCGCAAGCCCGGAGCGGCTGAGACCATGGCGAGCGAGGAGACCAGCGTCCAGGCACCGCCGGACGCCTTGCGCCAGACGGCCGGATAGCCGTCCGCGCTGCCGACGGCGATCTGCTGGCCGTCGGCGACGGCGGTGCTGTTGACCGCCAGTTCAGGCACGACCCCGGGCAGGGCGACGGGCCGGACGCTGCCCGCGGTGTTCGCCTCGAGGAAGACGGGCTGCTGGCTGACGCGGTCGCCGGCGGTATACCCGACCGCGATGATGGTACTGGCCGGAGCGACCGTGGCGCCGACCACGGACTCGGCGGACGCACGGCCGAGCGTCCCCGTCGGCTGCCAGGTCGCGCCGGTGCCTGTGCTCGTATAGGCGACCAGCTGACCTGAGGCGGTGGTACCGCTCACCACGAAACCGTAGTCACTGCCCTTGACCACGCCGGGGGTCCAGCCGCCGGCGGCGTTGATGGTGGCCGAATAGTGCCAGGTACGCCCGTTCGGGGAAAAATAGGAGATGCCGTCGCTGCCGCCGCTCGCAGAGCGACCTGGCCTGACCGCGATGAGCCCGGAGGCGTCGAAGCCCAGCCCGCTGATCGCAGGTCCGGCGCCGTGATCGACGGGTATCGTCACGCGGGTCCACGCCGCGCCGTCGCTGGTGCTCAGCCAGGCCGCCGAGTAGGACTGCCCGTCCCTGGCGACGCTGCCGGAAATCAGCACGTCGTTGCCATGCCAGGTCGCGTAGGCGATGTTCTGCACGGTTTCGCCCGGACCGGCCAGGCCGAGCTGGGCGGCCGTTATCCGCTGCCAGGTCACGCCGTCGCGTGAGGTCCAGATGACCGCGCCGGCCGACCCGGCGCCCCCGGCCAGGAAGCCGTCCGCCGTCTTCGTCATTACCCAGACCGAGTCGCCGGGTAGCTGAGGGCTGATACCGTGCGTCGCCGCCAGCGTCCACGACAGGCCATCAGGGCTGGTCCAGATGGCCTGCTGACCGACCGCGGCCCATCCGCCCGGGCCGCCGGCCAGCAGCCCGGCGGGGTAACCAAGCGGGGGCTGGCCGCCACCCAGGGTACGGACCGGGGCGAGATGCCAGCTGGCGCCGCCGTTGGCCGACACGAAGAACTGCTGGCGGACGACGCCATCGCTGGTCTGCGAGCCGATCGTCACGATCGTGTTCCCGGCGGCGACGACGCGGTTGATGGTCTGGAAGACTCCCCGCTGCTGCTGCCCTGGGTAGGTCGCCAGCGCGACCTCGGCCAGCGGCATCGGCGGCGCGGCGGCGGGCTGGGGCCTGTTCTGGGTCGCCGTCAGCGGGCCGAGCCTCAGGGCGTGGCCGGTCAGCAGGGCTAGCGCCAGAGCCGCCACCGCCACGAGCACGACGGCCGGCACCCCTATCGTCGCGGTGCGACGGCTGATCCGGCCGGGCGGCAACGGGAGGGACGGACGCGGCCGGATGGGCGGCCGCTCATCGTCCCACCGGTCATCTGAACTGGCCCAGATGTCCTGGTCGTTCCGGTCGTTCTGGGTGTTCAGGTCGTTCCAGACGTTCTGGCCGGCCCAGGTTTCCTGCTCGGCGTCCTCGTCCTGGTCGGTCCATGTCTCCTGACCGGTCCAGGTGCCCTGGCTGGTCCATGTCTCCTGGCTGGCATCGATGTCCTGGCTGGCATCGGTGTGCTGGCCGGGCGAATCGGCCGGGGCGGGAAAGGCGGTCCGATCGGGAACTGGGGCGGCGAATACTGGCGCGCCGAGAGGGAGCGGTATGCGCGCTGGCCACGGGGCATCCGCGCGGTCGGGCGGCAGCCACGGCGGGTGGGCGGCGGGCTGGACGGCCGCAGACGGCGCGGGCGCCGCTGGCTGCTGCGGTACGGTGTTCGGCGGCGGTACGGTGTTCCGCGGCTGCGGCGGTACGGTGTTCCGCGGCTGCGGCGGCTGGGATTTGGGCGGCTGCTCCCACTGAATTCCCGCCGCGCTCCATAGGTGGTGCGATTTCTGCCACAGGGACCGGTCGGCCATGGCGCGCCAGGCCTGATCAGCCGTGCGGTCGGGCTGGAATCCCGGGCCGCCCGCCCGGCCCTCCAGCGCCCTGGTCGGACCTAGCGCGCGCGGCGGGGGTACGGCCCTGGCCGAGGTGAGAGGCGAGGACCAGGATCCGTCGGGCTCCCGGTGCGGCGAGGGCACCGCCTTGGCACGCCAGCCATCGGTGACGGCGCGGGGCGTGGCGGGCGCGGGATCGGTGCTGGTCGGGTCGGCGGCTTGGGGCGGCGGCGGTTCCTGAACGCGCAGGAACCATCGGGCAGGAGCGGCTATACCGGGCCAGGCGTCATCTTCCGGTGCCGGGGGCTCGGCTGCGGGCGGCTGGCCGCCGGGGGCCTGCTGACTGGGCGCCTGCTGACTGGGCGCCTGCTGACTGGGCGCCTGCTGACTGGGGGCGCGGGAATCTGGGGCATCTCCGGGCGGAGTGCGCGGGTCGGGGACGATGGGGCCCGGCGGAACGGACCAGGGGGGCACGAGAGGAGTCGGCTCACCCCCGCCGAATACGCCCTTACGCTGCGCTTCTTCTGCTGGAGAGGAATCTTGGTAACGATTCTCACTCGACTGGTTGCTCTCTGTATTCATAACAGACCCCAGTTGGTGCACGTTTCTGGCAGATGCCATAGTGCGCCGATACGCGCACTAACTAGCTTGTAACGGGACATCCCCGCGCGTCCGATGTTACCGATTGAGAGCGAGTGTGTACAGAGGGCAATTTTTTCGGGCGAATCGATCCGGGCGCTAGGGCAGCGGATCGCCGGGGCCGACGGGACCGGGCGGCCGGGCGGATGTCTCCTGAGCCTGGATCAGGCCATAGCCGATCGCCTGGCCGGCGGTCAGCGTGCGGCCGCGACGGGCGTCCTCGCGGATCTCGTCCACTTCCCGCCCGGTCACGTCGGCGAGCCTGAAGTACAGCGTGTCGAGCATGCGGGTTACCTGCTGCTCGCGGGCGCTGATCGCGGTCACGGTGCCGCCGAACCTCAGCTTCGGCTCGGTGAGAGTGAACAATGCGTTGGGGTAGCCGGACCGGCGCGGGCACGAGGCGAGCACGCCGAGAGCCGGACCGCTGATCTCGCCGCTCGCGCACGCGTGCACGGGTACGTGCAGGACGTCGAGGATGCCCATGACGGTGAGAGCGGCGGGCAGTTCGGCGCGGAGGTTCTGCAACTCCAGGCGGATCGGCTGGTCGTGCTCGGCGTCCAGGGTGAGCAACTGCGCGGACAGCCTGGTGGCCGCGTCATCGTCGAGGATGCCAGCCGCCAGCACGATCCGCTTCTCGAGTAGCCGCTCGTACAACCTGCCCTTCCAGTCCGCGTTCGGGTCTTGCCACACCCGGACCGGCGAGAGCGGATCCGGCGCGGGCGGTACCGGCGGCAAGTCCGGTGCGCCGGGAGCACCCGGGTTGAGCGGCCAGCGCGGGCCGGCCTGCCGCGCGGCTCCCCGGGCCGGTACGGGCCTCCTGGCAGTTGGGCGCGCATCGACCGTGGAGTTACTGTTCGCGGCGTCATCGGCTTTCCCCTTCCCCTGGGCGGTTGATTTCCCAGGTGATCTGGCCGCCGACCGCGGCCGCGTAGCGTTCCAGCGTGGAGGCGCGAACATCCGCGGTACCGGACTCCAGCCTGGCGACCGCAGACTGGGAGGTACCCATGCGCGCCGCGACCTCGGTCTGCGACAGGCCTGCCGCCTGGCGCTGTCCGGCCAGCTCGCGGACTAGCCGGGCACGATCTTCCGCCATCCGGGCCGCCCGCTCAGCTGCCATCCGGCGGGCTGCCAGCTCGCGGAAACCCGGCATGACCGGCAGCCGCGCGGCCGGGTCTTCCTCGGCGGGTTCGGAGCCCCGCTCACTGTCCATACCGTTAAGAGTATCTCACATTTGAGATACTCGAGCCTAGGCGCAGGCTGGGGCGGGGGTGTAGGCGCGCATGAAGACGCGGACGCCGTTGGTGACGATGTGTTCGGCCGCGGAGTCGGTGAGCTGGATCGTGCCCATCATCGACTTGGTGTTGACCTGGCCGAACGTCAGCGCGTAAAGCTGATCGGCGGCCTGGGCCGGATCATCGATGGCGAGCCGCCCGGCCGCGGCCAGCCGGGCCAGCGGCTCGGCGATCAGCGGGACGATCCCCCCGTTGCGCCACAGGTCAAGGACATCGGGGAAGTGCGGTGCCTCGGAGATGATCAGCCGGACCAGGGTGGATCGTTCCGGCGCCCGGGTGATGGTCCGGACGGTATCCCGGACGCATGCGGTCAGGGCCTCCTCGACGTCGTCGACGTCGACCCGGCTCAGGGTGCGGTTCACGATGGCGCTTACCCGCTCCCGCATCACGTCGTAGGTCTCGCGCAGCACCAGGAGGAACAGGTTCTCCTTGTCGCCGTAATGGCTGTACACCGTGCGCTTGGAAACCCCGGCCTCGGCGGCGATGGCGTCGACGCTAGTGCGCTCGTAGCCGTCTCGCGCGAAGAGCACGAGGGCGGCGCCCGCGATCGCGTTGTGCTTGCGCTGCCAGCCGGAAGCCAGCGGCTCACCGTCGGCGCCGGGATGCGCGTGCAAGCCAGCCGAGGAGCCATCCGCCAGGCCGTTCCGCATATCTCACATGTTACTAAACCGTTCAGTTTCGCCTTGTATACCTAGCGGTTTAGTTATCTTTTCGTGAACGTGCGGCCGGGGGCGGGCGGCGGCGGCGTTACGCGACGCCGTTTGGATCCCGCCAGGGGCGGAACCGGCGGGAGGAGCCCGTACGCCGGGAGCGCTCTCCGGGCGACGGCACGCGCCCGGGCGACGGCACGCCGACCGGCCAGCTGGCTTCGGCCCATACGATGCGTCCGGGGTAGGCGTCGGCGAAGCCCCACCGGCTGGTGCACGCGGCCACCATGGCCAGGCCCCGGCCGCCTTCGGCCATCAGGTTGAGGGTCCCCGCTGCCGGCGCCGAATCGCTGCCTTCGTCGGTGACGGCGACCCGGGCCACCCCGTCGCGCGAGCAGTCCACCGCGACGATGAACACGCCGCCGTTTCCCGAGGCGGTATGCGCGACCGCATTGGCGCAGAGCTCGGACACGCACGTCACGAGCGTCTCCCGGGCCGGGCAGCCGGTCAGCAGCTCGGCGACGAAGCGGCGGGCCTCGGACACGGACGCGGGCGTACCGCGGAATGTGCGCGCCCACGGCTGCGTCGACCGGACCGGACCTGCGGACCTCAGCGGAAGCACCGGGTAGGCACCTGTCACCGTAGGTCACCCCCTGACAATTAGCTCGTACTCTTAGTGACGCGCGAGCGGACAAAACGGTTCACACAGGCTTTTCTGGACGCGCGGGGGCGGGACCCGGGCGGGTAATCGAGACCAGGAAACGGGCCCCGGGCAGGGCTCGAAATAGCTGGTTAAATCGTTGTTTCGCATCTTTTGCCCCTTCCGTACCGGCGAGCCCGGAGGGAGACTGAGTGGACAGAGCAGAGTTAAGGAGCAGCCAATGGAAGCAGCCGCGTCCATCGCCCCTGAGAAGAACCCCGGACTCAAGCGCTCGCTGTCGGTATGGGCGGCGGTGGGCCTGTCGGTCGCGCTGATGGCGCCGAGCATGGCCGCGAACATCAACCCCCAGGCGAGCGCCACCACCGCGGGGCGTGCCGTGCCGCTTACGTTCCTCATCGCGGCGGTCGGCGTGCTGCTCGTGGCCTACTCCTTCGTCCGGCTTTGCCGAGTACTTCCATCACTCCGGCTCGGTCTACGCGTTCGTCGGCGCGACCCTCGGCCCG
Source organism: uncultured Actinomycetes bacterium (assembly GCA_963739615.1). Taxonomy (GTDB): domain Bacteria; phylum Actinomycetota; class Actinomycetes; order Streptosporangiales; family Streptosporangiaceae; genus Palsa-504. Next base: position 160,129 of record CAVUBD010000037.1, on the reverse strand, counting down.
CGCGCCGGGGTGGTCGCGGGCTGGGGCCTGCTCGGCACCTATACCTTCTACGCCGTCGTCACCTCGACCGCGGCCGGCATCTTCGGCACCGCGTTCCTGCAGGCCGTCGGCATCTGGAAGAACCCGCCCACGTGGGCGCCCGTCGCCTACGTGCTGGCCACGCTGGGCTGCATCATGCTCGTGTTCGTGCGCAGGAAGCTCCCGGTGCCGATGTGGCAGGTCGTGGTGCCGATCGCCGCGCTGGTAGTGCTGGGCTACACGCTGTACCGCAACGTGATCCCCTACCCGACCGGTGCGGCCGCGTGGTTCCCTGTCGTGGCCGCCGTCTGGCTGGCGGTCGCGGTGCTGGCCGTCATCTTCGCGTCGGGGACGGCACGCAAGCTCGGCGAGGCACTGGCCGCCCGCGAGGGCATCGCGCCGCCCGGCGGGGACACGGCACCCGGTGCGCACCGCCGGCGGGTCACGGCCACGCGCCCCGGAGGCGAGCGGAGGTAACGCAGTGACGGAACTGCTCCCCTGCGTCGCCGAACAGTCACTGGTCGATCACCACTGCCACGGCGTGTTGTGCCGGGACGCGGACGAGGCCACGCTCGAGTCGATGCTCAACGAGGGCGCGAGCTGGCCGGGCGGCTCGGTGTTCGACTCGCAAGCCGGGTTCGCGTTCCGCCGGCTGTGCCCGCCCCTGCTCGGGCTGCCGCCGCACGCCGAACTGGCCGGCTACGTAGCCCGGCGGGCCGAGCTCGGCGCGGCCGAGGTGAGCAAGCGGTTCCTCATCGCGGCCGGGGTGTCCGTACTGTGCGTCGACACCGGCTACACCCCGGAGCCGCTGACCTCCCCCGGCGAGCTGGCCGATCTGGCGGGCGGATGCGCGCACGAGATCGTCCGGCTCGAGCGGGTGGCCGAGGATGTGGCGGCCGCCGGGGCCGGCGCGGACGGCTTCGCCGACGCGGTGCGCTCGGCACTGGCCACCCGCATCGCCGGGGGGGTCGGGCGGCGCGCGGCGGTCGGCCTGAAATCGATCGCGGCCTACCGGACCGGGCTGGACCTGAGGCCGGAGCGACCGTCGGACGCCGAGGTAGGCGCGGCGGCCGGCCGCTGGCTGGCCGGCCTCGCGCCTGGCCAGCCGCCGCGGGTCGCGGACGAGACGCTGGCGCGGTTCCTCATCTGGTGCGGCGTGGACCTCGGGCTCCCCGTGCAGTTCCACGTGGGCTACGGTGACAGCGACGTCGACCTGCACCGCGGCAACCCGCTGCTGCTCACGCCGCTGCTGCGGGCGATCCAGCCCACCGGGGTGCCGGTGATGCTGCTGCACAACTACCCGTACCACCGCGAGGCCGGCTACCTCGCCCAGGTGTTCCCGCACGTGTATTTCGACGTGGGGCTGGCCACGCATAACGCCGGCGCGCGCGCTGCCGCGCTGCTGGCCGAGGCGCTCGAGCTCGCGCCGTACGGCAAGTTCCTCTACTCCTCCGACGCGTTCGGGCTGCCCGAGCTTTATTACCTGAGCGCCGCGCTGTTCCGGTCCGCGCTGTCCGGGTTCTTCGGCGCGGGGCTGCGCGAAGGTCTTTATACCGAACGGACGGTGGTGCGCCTGACCAGGATGATCTGCGCCGACAACGCCATGCGCGCTTATCAGCTGGCGAGCCGGGTGTAATAGGTTCATGAAGCTGCTCTCCGTCAACGTCGGCCAGCCGCGTCTTAACCCGTGGAAAGAGATGAAGCAGACGGGCATCGACAAGCGGCCCGTCGACGGGCCGGTCATGGTGACGCCGCCGCGCGCCAAGGGCCTCGGCATGGTGGGCCTGGCCGGCGACCGGGTCTACGACGTGAGGAACCACGGCGGTCCTGACCAGGCGGTTTACGCGTACGCCCGGGAGGACCTGGATTTCTGGGCGGCCGAGCTCGGCCGGCCGCTCGGTAACGGAGTGTTCGGGGAGAACCTGACGACCGAGGGCATCGACGTCAACGGCGCGCTGATCGGCGAGCGATGGCGAACCGGCCCGGAGGTAATCCTGGAGGCATCGTGTCCCCGGATCCCGTGCGGCACCTTTCAGGGGTGGCTGGCGCAGGGCGGCTGGATCAAGCGGTTCACGCAGGCCGCCCGGCCCGGGGCGTACTTCCGGGTGATCGAGCCCGGCGAAATCCGCGCGGGCGACACGGTCGAGATCGTGCACCGGCCCGACCACGACGTGACCATCGAGGTCGTCTTCCGGGCGGTGACGCTCGAGCCGGACCTGCTGCCCCGGCTGCGCGACGTCGATGCGCTACCGCGCGAGACGCGGGACCTGGCCCGCCGCCGGACAGGTTAAGCGACCATGATCACGAAGGATTTTGTACCGCAGGGAGTACCAGATCCTTCGCGATCATGGAAACCGCGGCGGGGCGGGTGGCGTCGAGCCAGCGGATGCGGGGGTCGCGGCGGAACCAGGACTCCTGGCGGCGGGCGAAGCGCCTGGTGGCCTTGATGGTCTCCAGCCTGGCTTCCTCCCTGGTGCACTCGCCGTCCAGGTAGCGCAGCAGCTGGGCGTAGCCGAGCGCGCGGCTGGCGGTCTTGCCGTCTCTCAGCCCGCTCTCGACCAGGCTTGCCACCTCGGCTTCCAGGCCGGCCTGCCACATCCGGTCGACCCGGGCGGCGATCCGCAGGTCCAGTTCCGGGCGCGGCAGCGTGAGGCCGAGCTGGATGGCCGGGCGGACCTGCTGATACGATGGCATGGTGGCGCTGAAGGGGCGGCCCGAGATCTCGATCACCTCCAGGGCCCGCACGATCCGGCGCCCGTTGCCTGGCAGGATCGCGCCGGCCGCGGCCGGGTCGAGCGTGGCCAGCCGGGCATGCAGCACGGCCGGGCCCGCCGCGGCGAGCTCAGCTTCGAGGCGGGCGCGGATACCACTGTCCGTTCGGGGAAAATCCAGGTCATCGAGGGCGGCCCTGATGTACAGGCCTGAGCCGCCCACCAGCACCGGGACGCGGCCCCTGGACGCGGTCTCCTCGATCGCGGCCCGGGCCAGTTTCTGGTAGTCGGCCACGTTCGCGGTCTGCGTTACCGGCCAGACGTCGAGCAGGTGATGCGGCACGCCCTGCCACGCGGATGGCGGCTCCTTGGCGGTGCCGATGTCCATGCCCTGGTAGAGCTGCATCGAGTCGGCGTTCACGATCTCGCCGCCGAGCGCGCGGGCCAGCTCGATGCCCAGCCCGGACTTACCGGTGGCGGTGGCTCCCACCACCGCGATCACGTGCGCGCCCATGCCCCCTAGTGTGCCCTGCCTTCAGCCATCGAGGGTTTTCAGCTCGCGGCGGCCCGGGATGACCAGGCCGTGCTCGTAGGCCATGACGACGAGCTGGACGCGGTCCCTGGCGCCCAGCTTGGTCATGATGCGGCTGACGTGGGTCTTGGCGGTGAGCGGGCTGAGGAACAGGCGGGCGGCGATCTCGTCGTTCGACAGGCCACCGGGGCGGCACGGCGATCGTGACCGTGCTGCCATCGGCGGAGAGCAGCGTGCCCGCGGGGCAGACGACGATCGCGGCGCTTGAGCAGTCCCTGCCTGGTCACCAGCGCCGCCGCGATCTTGATGCTCAGCTTCCTGTCCATGTCCACCGGGCCCGAGACCGACCTGAAGATCCTGGCCACCGGGCTCGGCGCCGGCATCCTCATCCACGCCCTGGTCATCTCACGGTGGTGCGGCCGGGACTAAAGGGCGCAGGACACTATCAGCGGGATACGGGCCCGCCTCGCAGCGGAGTAGCCGCATTCCCTGAGCGGGCGGCGGTCCGCACCGTCAGACGGGATCGGTTGCGCCTCGTCCGGTTCGCGGCGCGACGCTTCCGCTCCTCGTCGCCCAGCAGATCGTCGGCGTCCGGTTCCAGGAACAGCTCCACGAACATCGGATGCATGATGTCCTCCTCAGGTCGGCTGGCGGACCACTGACGCCTGGCCACTCCCCCGGTCAGGCTGAATCGGATCCCTGATGGCTCAGAGTTCGTCGCCTCGGCAATAAATACATGCTCAATGGTCAGACCTCGGACCGGCCCGGTGCTCATCGGCGGGGACGGCGGCCAGATGTAGTCGCGTGGACCTGGGTCGGCCTGCCGTACCTTCGTGATCCAGCGTGTTACTCGGCGTGTGTGGTTATGGAGTGTGGCCGGGCGGGCTGAGTGGCAGTGTGGCGTGCAGGGTGGTGCCCATCCCGGCGACGCTGGTGATGGTGAGGGTTCCGTCGCTGGCCTCGACGCGGTCCAGCAGCCCGGTCAGCCCGGTCCCCTGGGCGGGGTCGGCACCGCCTGCGCCGTCGTCGCGGACGTCGATGACGAGGCTGCCGCGGTCGAGTGCGATGTCGATGGCCACGTGGCTCGCGCGGGCGTGCTTGACCACATTGGTGAGCGCTTCGGCGACGATGAAGTACGCGGTGGTCTCGATGGGCGCCGGGAGGCGCGAGGTGGTCACGCGCACCTCGACCGGGAGGGCGAGGTCTTCGGCCAGCGATTCGATCCCGGCGCGGAGGCCGCCGCGGGTGAGGGCGGCGGGAAGGATGCCGCGGACGACGTCGCGCAGTTCGCGGTTGGCGCGCTCGGCGTTGCTGAGTGCCTCGTCGATGAACTCGGCCGCGGTGCCGCCCGCGGCGATGGCGGTCCTGGCGAGCTTCAGGGCGATGATGGTGTGGACGAGTCTTTGCTGGGCGCTGTCGTGGACGTCTCGCTGCAGCCGCCGCCGGGTCTCGTCGGCGGCCACGACGACGCGCGCCCGGGAGGCGGTGAGCTTCGCCTTGTTCTCGGCGTTGGCGATGGCCGCGGCGGCCAGGTCGGCGAACTGGGTCAGTCGGTCCTCGGTGCCTGCTGGGACCGGCGGGCCGGGGCTGCTCGTGGTGAGGGTGCCCCAGATGCGTCCTTCGACGGTGACGGGGACGGCGACGCCGGCTGCCACGCCGAGCTCGGCGGCGAGGCCGGCCAGCGCGGTGCCCTCGAAGCTGTCGACGCGGACGGGGCGGCCGGTCCGCAGGACCTCGCCGGTGGCGGTGCCGGGATGGGACGGGACCCGCAGCCCGAGCGGCGCGGGGCTGTTGCGGGCGGCGACGGCGACGGCGACGTCGCCAGGGTCGTAGCGCAGCAGCGCGGCGGCAAGATCGCCGAGCAGCGTGGAGGCTTCGGCGGCGACCGCGGTGAATACCTCACTGAGCGGCGCGCCGCGCGCGACCAGTTCGGCCACGCGGCGCAGCGCGGCCTGCTCGTCGGCGAGCTCGCGCAGCTCCTTGCGGGTCTGGGCCGCGTAGATCGAGATGGCTGCGAGCTCGGCGAAGCTCGTCAGGTGTCCCTGGATCACCGGCGGCGATAGCTTCTGGCGGCCGACGACCACCAGCGCTCCCCACAGCGTGCCGTGGATGAGGATCGGCACCGCGGCGCTGGCGGTGAACCCGAATTCGTGTGCCACCTGCGGCCAGTGGCCGGACATCTCGGCGAGGTCGTCGATGCGGGCCGCGCGGCGGGTCCGCCAGACGCGCTGAGTGGCGCCGTCGCCGTCACCGGAGGCGCGCATCCCGACGACGATGCCTTCCGGGGCTCCGTCCAGGGCGGCGATCTCGGTCGAGCCGTCGGGCTCGTACCGCAGCAGGGTGGTGAAGCTGACGCCGGCGAGCCCGGACGCTTCCCTGGCGACGGCGCCGAGCACCTCGCCGGGCGGCGCCTCCCGCGCGGCGAGCTCGGCCACGCGCCGGAGCGCGGCCTGCTCGTCGGCCAGTGCCTGAGCGTCGGCGCGCGCCTGAGCGTCGGCCTGCGCCTGAGCGTCGGCCACGTCGCCTGCGCCTGGGCGTCGGCCTGCGGAGACCCGCCGCCCAGGGGGCGCTGGGGTGGCGTCACGGGCGGCTTCGCTGCTGGCGCACGAACATCAAGACGGCGTGGACGCGCCGGTGCTCGGTGCTCGCCGACGTGATCCCCAGCTTGCGGAAGATCACGGTGCTGTGCTTCTCGACGGCGGCCTGGCTGATGAACAGCGTCTTGGCGATGCCCGAGTTCGACTTGCCTTCGGCCATCGCGGCGAGCACCGCGTGCTCGCGCGGCGTCAGGAGACGCAGCGCGTCACCGGCAGCAGGGCGTCCCAGCATCTGGCCGACCAGCTCGGTGTCCAGCGCGCTGCCGCCGGCGGCCACGCGGGTGACGGCATCAGTGAAGTCAGCCACGTCGCCGACCCGTTCCTTCAGCAGGTAGCCGACCCCCTCGGGACGCTCGCCGATGAGCTCCAGCGCGAAGGCAGGCTCGCAGAACTGCGACAGGATCAGCACGCCGGTCCCTGGCAGGCGGCGCCGCAGCTCGATGGCGGCAACCAGGCCGTCGTCCTGACGGCGCGGCGGCATCTGCACGTCAACGATCGCCACGTCAGGCCGGTAGGCGAGCGCCTTGCGCAGCAGGTCCCCGGCGTCGCCGGACTGGGCGACGACATCATGGCCGGCGTCGGCCAGGATCCGCGCGATGCCCTCGCGGAGGAGCACGTCATCCTCGCCGATGCACGCCCGCAAGGCGGCGGACGGCGCCACCGCCGCTCAGCCTTCCTCGATAAGCTGCCGAAGCACATTGCCCGTCAGCTCATCCTTCGGCAGGAAACCGCTGGCCCCGGCCCGGCGGGCAGCACGGGCGTTCGCCCGGTCGTCATCGGCGGAGATCAGGATGACCCGCACCGGCCAGGGCATCGTCACCAGTTGCGCCGTGAGGGAAAAGCCGTCACCGTCGGGTAGCCCGATGTCGACCAGCGCCATGTCGGGGCGCAGCTCGGCGGCACGCGCCAGCGCCTCCGCGGCGCTTCCGGCCTCGCCGATCACCACATGCCCCCAGCCCCTCAGAACCCGCGCGGCCAGGTCCCGGAAAGCAGGGTCGTCGTCGACGACGAGCAGCAATCGGGGCATCGACGCATTCTCCCAGCATGCCAGCCGGATGAGGGTAGGGCTAGCCAGAAACGTATTCCGGCCAGCGGGCCTGCCAGGAGGCACCCGCGCCAGGCAGGCTTGCAGACGTCAGCCCGTCCCGTCCGGAGGAGGGCAGGACGGGCCACTCCAGCCGCAGCGAGCCTCGGACTCCCCGGACGCCATCGCCCAACCCGGTGCCGTCGGCACCCGTCGCCAAGCAGTCCGGCCATGCCAGTGCCTGCCCCGCGGCCGGCCGGGGGCCAACCCGGTTCCCGGCGCACACCACAGGAAAAGGAAAGGCGCAATGAGCATCATCACCACCAAGGACGGCACCGACATCTACTACAAGGACTGGGGCAGCGGCCCGGTCGTGACGTTCTCACATGGCTGGCCGCTGAGCGCCGACGCGTGGGACGCCCAGCTGCATTTCCTCGCGGACAACGGGTACCGCGTGGTCGCGCACGACCGGCGCGGCCACGGCCGGTCCAGCCAGGCCGCATCCGGCAACGACATGGACGGCTACGCCGACGATCTCGCCGCCGTGATCGAGGCGCTCGACCTGCGGGACGCCACGCTGGTCGGCCATTCCACCGGTGGCGGTGAGGTCGCCCGCTACATCGGCCGCCACGGGACCGGGCGTGTCGCCAAGGCGGTCCTCGTCTCCGCGGTACCGCCCATCATGGTGCGGTCAGACGCCAACCCGGAGGGCCTGCCGATCGAGGTGTTCGACGGCCTGCGCGAGGGCCTGGTCAAGGACCGGTCGCAGTTCTACAAGGACCTGGCCACGCCGTTCTACGGCGCGAACCGGCCGGGCGCCAAGGTCTCGCAGGGCGTGCTTGACCAGTTCTGGCTGTGGAGCATGCAGTCCGGCCTCAAGAACGCCTACCTGAGCATCAAGGCCTTCTCCGAGACCGACTTCACCGGGGACCTCCAGAAGTTCGACGTGCCGACCCTGGTGCTGCACGGCGAGGACGACCAGATCGTCCCGGTCAAGGACTCGGCGCACAAATCGGCCCAGCTCATCAAGGGCGCGGTGGAGATCTACTATCCAGGCGCGCCGCACGGCCTGATGGACACCCACCAGGACCGGCTCAACGCCGACCTGCTGGCCTTCCTGCGAAGCTAGCCCTCCGGCCGGGGCTCGTGCCGCCGCCCGCGCCGCGAGCCCCGGCACCTCGGTCAAGGAGACCCTCGTGACCTATCCGGCCACCAGCCCGCAGCCGCCGCGCGACGCGCTGGCCAGCACGCTCAAGCGCACCGAGATCCAGCACGGCCCGTCTTCGATGCCCGGGCGGGAGATCGTGCAGGTACTCACCGAAATCCCGGTCGGCGTGGAATCGGGCTGGCACACCCATCCCGGCGAGGAGGTCGGGTACATCGTCGCCGGGACGGTGGAGATGGCTATCGACGGGCGGGCCACCCTCACCCTGCGCGCCGGCGACGGCTTCCTCATCCCGCCCCGCACGCCCCACAACGCGCGTGACATCGGCCCCGGCACGGGACACATGCTGTCCACCTACATCGTCGAGGCCGGGCAGCCACTGGCCTCGTTCACCGGGGAGCCGCAGAACCGGTGAAACACCCCTGCGCCACCCAGGAGGAACCTCATGACCGACGCCACTGCCGCCGCCAGCTCCCGCCCCACCGTCGCCCTCGTCCACGGCGCGTTCGCCGACAGCTCAGGCTGGAACGACGTGGCCGGACAACTGCAAGCCGCCGGGATCGCGGTGCAGGCCATCTTCCCAGCCGCAGGCCGTCACCGACGTGATCCGCCAGGCGATCGACGCCGTCACCCACGCCTCGCCGGTCTGAGCTAAGCGCCGGAATGGTGGCGCGCGGGCATGCCGAGGAGGACGAGAGCCCCGGCGGATGCCGCGGCCGCGGGGGCCGGCGTGACGGAACTGGCGGCGGCTTGCCAGGCGTCGCCGGCGCGGGTGCGGCGGACGGACAGGGGGGCTGCGTCGGAGAGCAGGTAATGGGGGGCGCCGCGGGTGACGGTGACGGTGACGACGTTGCCGGGGCGGGGGGCGCCTGGGCGGGCCGCGTCCGGGCGGGGCGCGTCCGGGCGGGGCGGGGGGGCTTGCGGGGTGAAGTGGACCAGGCGGTTGTCGCGGGCGCGGCCGGACAGGCGGTGGGTGGCGGCGTCCTTGCGGCCCTCGCCCTCGGCGACCAGGACCTCGACGGTGGCGCCGGCTAGCTTCTGGTTCTCCGCGTAGGTGGTCTCCTCGACCAGGGCGGTGAGCCGCTCGTAGCGTTCCTGCACGGTGGCCGCGGGCACCTGGGCGTCCATGGTGGCCGCCGGGGTGCCCGGGCGGATCGAGTAGCGGAAGGTGAACGCGCCGGCGAACCTGGCCTGGCGTACCAGGTCCAGGGTGCCGGCGAAGTCCTGCTCGGTCTCGCCGGGGAAGCCGACGATGATGTCGGTGGTGATAGCGGCGTCCGGGATGCTGGCCCGGACCCGGTCCAGGATGGCCAGGTAGCGGTCCCGGCGGTAGGCGCGGCGCATCGCCTTCAGCACGGTGTCGGAACCGGACTGCAGCGGCATGTGCAGGCTGGGCATGACGTTCGGGGTCTCGGCCATCGCGTCGATGACGTCGTCGGTGAAATCCCTGGGGTGCGGGGAGGTGAAGCGGACGCGCTCCAGGCCGTCGATCTCGCCGCAGCCGCGCAGCAGCTTGCCGAACGCGGTCCGGTCGCCGAACTCGGCGCCGTAGGAGTTCACGTTCTGGCCGAGGAGGGTGACCTCGAGCACCCCGTCGGCGACTAGTGCCCGGATCTCGCCGAGGATGTCGCCGGGCCGGCGGTCCTTCTCCTTGCCGCGCAGGCTCGGCACGATGCAGAACGTGCAGGTGTTATTGCAGCCCACCGAGATCGCGACCCAGGCCGAGTAGACCGACTCGCGCCGGGCGGGCAGCAGCGAGGGGAACGTCTCCAGCGTCTCGGCGAACTCGGCCTGCGCCTCGTGCCTGACCCGGGCCCGCTCGAGCAGGGCGGGCAGCGAGCCCATGTTGTGCGTGCCGTAGACCACGTCGACCCACGGCGCCCGCTGCGTGATCTTGGTGCGCTCCATCTGGGCCAGGCAGCCGCCCACCGCGATCTGCATGCCGTTCTTCTTCTGCGGCAGCAGGTGCCCCAGGTTCCCGTACAGCCGGTCCGCCGCGTTCTCCCGGACGGCGCAGGTGTTGAACACCACCACGTCCGGGGTCTCGCCCTCGCGGACCCGCTGGTAACCCGCCTCGTCGAGCAGGCCCGCCAGGCGCTCGGAGTCATGCGCGTTCATCTGGCACCCGTAGGTGCGAATCTGGTAGGTCCTCACCGCTGCTGCCACACGACCAGGATAGGGGTCCGCGGTCATGAGGACCGCCGGCGTCCGGCATGATATCTGTATGCAAATGGCTACGGAAACGCACATCTACGGCGAATGGCCCTCTCCGATCGAGGGCGCCGACGTCGCCCGCAAGCAAGTCGGGCTCGCGTTCCCGACCCTCGCGGGCCCGGCCGTGTGGTGGCAGGAGTCGCGGCCGTCGGAAGGCGGGCGGCTGGCCGTGGTCAGCCAGGGACCGGACGGGATCAGCCGTGACCTGCTCCCGATGCCGTGGAACGCCCGGACCCGGGTACACGAATACGGCGGCAAGTCGTACCTGCCGCTGACCGACGGGTTCATCTTCGCGAACTTTGCTGACCAGCGGCTCTACCGTGCCGAGGGCGGCGGCGCGCCGGAACCGCTGACCGCGGCGCCCGATGACGATATCGCCGACCGGTTCGCCGACTTCGTGCTCGCTCCCGGCGGTGACGACATCTGGTGCGTGCGGGAGCGGCACGCGGGCGGCCGGATCACCCGCGGCATCGTGGCGGTCCCCCTGGATGGCTCGGCCGCGGCCGATCCCGGCGCGGTCCGGGTGCTCGTCAGCGGCTCGGACTTCTACGCCTACCCGACTCCGTCCCCGGACGGCACCCGGCTGGCCTGGATCTGCTGGGATCACCCCCGGATGCCGTGGGACGGCACCGAGCTGAGGGTCGCCTCGCTGGATGATCGCGGGCCGGCTGGCGACAAGAGCCAGCAGCAGCTGCTCATGGGCGGCGACGCCGAGTCCGTGCTGGCCCCGGTGTGGCGGGACGACCGGAGCCTGTACGTGATCTCGGACCGGTCCGGCTGGTGGAATCTCTACCTGGCTGACCTGCTGAACTTCCCCCGTCCGCTGTGCCAGCCCTCGCGCTGCTGGCGGCGCCTCGCCGTGGTGCCGGAACCGGCGAGACGCTGGGAGGACCGGAGTTACCTGCCGCGCTCCGCGCATCGCCGGACCGTCACCACCATCGCGGGCGGCCCGGCGGTGCCGATGACCGTGATCGCCGTGGACGTCCCGGCCGCGGGCCCGGCGGCGCAGGCGCGCGAAGTGAGACGCAGCGCTGACGGCCTGCCCGACGCCGCCTACCTGCCGGTACCGCGCCCGGCCCGGCTGACAGGGCCGTCCGGCTCGGTCGTGCACGCGCTGATCTACCCGCCGGCCAACCCCTCGGTCAAGGGGCCGGACAGCGAGCGGCCGCCCTACATCGTCTGGGTACACGGCGGCCCCACGGCGCATGTCGTGCCCCGGCTCGACCTGGAGAAGGCGTTCTTCACCAGCCGGGGCATCGGGATCATCGACGTGAACTACGGCGGCTCGAGCGGGTACGGCCGTGCCTACCGCGAACGGCTGCGCGGCCAGTGGGGCATCGTCGACGTGGCCGACGTGATGACGGCCGCCCTCGCGCTGGCCGAGGCGGGCGAGGCGGACGGGAAGCGGCTCGGGATCCGCGGCGGGTCGGCCGGCGGGTGGACCGCGCTGGCCGCCGTCACGTCCGGCATCGGCCTGGCCGGCCTGGCCGGACCGGCCGGCGGCGGGCCGGGAAGCGGCGGGCCGGGCCGGGTCTTCGCGGTCGCGACGTCCTACTTCGGCGTGAGCGAACTGCGGGAATTCGCGGAGCAGACCCACGACTTCGAATCCCGGTACCTGGACGGGCTGATCGGGCCGCTGCCCGAGAGCGAGGCGCTATACGCCGCCCGGGCACCGGTCGGGCACGTGACCGACGCCACCTGCCCGGTGCTGCTGCTGCAGGGACTAGACGACCCGGTCGTCCCGCCCGCGCAGGCCGAGTCGATCGCCGCGGACCTGGCCGCGCACGCCATCCCCTACGCGTACATCGCCTTCGCGGGCGAGTCGCACGGGTTCAGGAAGGCGGAGAATATCGTGGCCAGCCTGGAGGCCGAACTGTCCTTCTACGGCCAGATCATGGGCTTTATCCCGCCCGGCGTTCGGCCGGTGCCGCTCTGCTAGCCCGGGGGGCGACCCCCCGGAACCCCCGCGACCGGGGGGACCCATCCCCCCGGACCCCTGGTCAGCGGGCGAATTCGGTGGCCCGGGACTCGCGCACTACGGTGATGCGGATCTGGCCGGGGTAGGTCAGCTCCTCTTCCACCTGCTTGGCGATGTCGCGGGCGATGACCTGGGCCTGGATGTCGTCGATGCGTTCGGGCTTGACCATGACCCTGATCTCGCGGCCCGCCTGCATGGCGAACACCTTCTCGACGCCTTCGCGTCCGGCCGCGATCTGCTCCAGGCGCTCCAGGCGCTTGACGTACATCTCGAGCGACTCCCGGCGCGCGCCCGGCCGGCCGCCGCTGATCGCGTCGGCGGCCTGGGTGAGCACCGCCTCGACGGTACGGACCTCGACCTCGTTGTGATGCGCCTCGATGGCGTGCACCACGTCTTCCTGCTCCCCGTACCGGCGGGCGATCTCCGCGCCGATCAGCGCGTGGCTGCCCTCGACCTCGTGGGTGAGCGCCTTGCCGATGTCGTGCAGCACCGTGCAGCGCTTCAGTAGCAGCGGGTCGATCCGCAGCTCACTGGCCATCATGCCGGCGATGTGCGCGGACTCGACCAGGTGCCGGAGCACGTTCTGCCCGTACGACGTGCGGTACCGCAGGCGGCCGAGGAGATCGACGAGTTCCGGGTGCATATCGGTGATGCCGAGCTCGACCAGGGCGTCCTCGCCGGCCCGCTTGCACAGCTGCTCGATCTCGGCCTTGCCGAGCTCGTAGGCGTCCTCGATCCGCTGCGGGTGAATGCGGCCATCCAGGATCAGCCGTTCCAGGGTGAGCCGGGCGATCTCGCGTCGCACCGGATCGAAGCAGGACAGGAGAACCGCTTCCGGCGTGTCGTCGATGATGAGGTTGACGCCGGTTACGGACTCGAAGGCCCTTATATTGCGGCCCTCGCGCCCGATGATGCGGCCCTTCATCTCATCGCCAGGCAGGTGCAGCACCGAGACCACGGACTCGCTGGTCTGTTCGGTGGCCACCCGCTGGATCGCGAGCGTGACGATCTTGCGGGCGCGCTTCTCGCCTTCGGACTTGGCCTCGTGCTCGATGTCCCTGACGATGATCGCCGCTTCGCGTTTGGCCTGGTTCTCGATCGTGGCGACCAGCTCGGACCTGGCCTGGTCGGCCGTGAGCCCGGCGACCCGCTCGAGTTCCTTGCTGCGTTCGGCGTCCTGCCTGTCAAGCTCGGTGGCTCGCCGGTCGATGTCGTGCTTGCGCTGGTCGAGGGCTTGAGAACGGACTTCAATGCGCTTGAGCTCGTCGTCGAGCCGCTGCTCACGGTCGGCGAGGCGGGTCTCACGGCGTTCGAGGTCGCTGCGCAGCTCGCGCACCTCGTCCTTGACCGCCCGGATCTCTTCTTCAACTTCGCGGCGGCCCTGCGCGGCCTGCTCGGCTTCCTCCGTGGCCCTCGTGAGGATCCCGGTGGCCTCGGTCTCGGCACGGGCCCGGATGTGCTGGGCTTCGGTGGTGACCTGTTCGAGCTGGCTACGGTCGGCCTGGGGTGCCTCCTTCGGGGTACTAGCGGTTCTGCGCCACACAACCCCGAACGCGAATATCACCGCGAGCAACACGACCACCATGAACGCTAGCGACAATCCGCTGCTCACGGTCACCCCTTTCCGTCCATAGCCCTCGGGGCACCCTTGTGTTGTGACGTTGGTACCAGGGGTTTATGCCCTGGTACGAGCGGAAGCACGCCACACCCGCTCGTCAGCTGATCTTCAGGTCAGCTCCGGCTACGCAACGTATATTCCTGCTTCTCCTCCGTTGGTTTTGTGCAGGATGATCCAACATCTCGCTGCCGTGAGGTTAAGGCTTGATAACCTTTTTATCAAGCAAAGTATCTCTCACCGTCGCGAACGAGACGCCTTGCGGGCGAAGGGTGCCAGGTGCGAGTGCTTTGGGGACGAAAACGCGGTGCGGCGGCGAGGATTTTGACGCGACGCCCAGAGGAGCTTCGGCCGCCAGCGGGGTTACACCGAGTAGCCGGGCTCGAGAGTGTCGTCTTCTTCGGGGGGATCGAGGTACGGCTCGGTGTCCAGGTCGAGGCCGAGGGCGTCGTCCGAGCCTTCCTGCTCCATGGCTTCCCTGATGAGCCTGAAGGTCAGGCCCGGCGGATAGCCCTTCCGGGCGAGCAGGCCGGCCGCCTGCCGGGCGCGCGCCTCCGGCGGCCGACCGCGAGTGCTCGCCAGTTTCTGCTCGACGAGGCGCCGGGCGGTAGCGACCTCCTGCTCAGGGTCGAGGGTGCCGACCGCTTCCCGGATCTCCTCGCTCTCGATACCGCGGCGCCTGAGCTCGGCGGAGAGGGTCCGCCGGGATAGCCCACGGCCATGGTGCCTGGACTCGACCCAGGCCCGGGCGAACGCCGCGTCGTCGATCAGGCCGGCGTCGGCGAAGCGGCTCAGCACGGTTTCGGCGGCGTCGGCGGGCACGCCGCGGCGGCTCATCGCCTGCGCCAGCTGCGTCCTGGTGCGGGGCGCAGCCGTCAGCAGCCGCAGGCAGATCAGCCTGGCCTGCGCTTGCGGGTCGGCGGTCTCGGCGTTGGGGTCAGCGGTCGAGGCCTCCAGGTCACCGGTTGGGGCCTCAGGAGCATCGTCTGGGGGTGAGAGCGATGCTCCTGAGGCCCGCTTACCAGACGCCATTTGTCCTCACCAGTGCTAGATCGTGACGACGGGGGCGATCTTTGACGGACCGGGGGCGATCTTTGACGGACCGGCCCCGTGGCCGGCGGACCCGCTGCCGTTGCTGTGGCCAGCTCCGGCGGATCCGGGAGCGGCCGGCACGGCGTCGGCGTCGACGCGCGGGCCGATGCCGAGCTTCTCCTTGATCCGCTTCTCGATCTCGTTGGCCATGTCCGGGTTATCACGCAGGAAGGTACGGGCGTTCTCCTTGCCCTGGCCGAGCTGATCGCCTTCGTAGGTGTACCAGGCGCCCGACTTGCGCACGATCCCCTGCTCCACGCCGAGATCGATAAGGCCGCCTTCCCGGCTAATTCCGATACCATAAAGAATATCGAATTCCGCGACCTTGAAAGGAGGGCTCATCTTATTCTTTACCACTTTAACTCTCGTTCTATTACCGACCGCATCGGTACCGTCTTTAAGTGTTTCGATTCGGCGCACATCCAGGCGAATAGAAGCATAGAATTTAAGCGCCTTTCCGCCTGAGGTGGTCTCAGGCGAGCCGAACATAACTCCTACCTTTTCCCGCAATTGGTTGATGAAAATTGCGGTGGTTTTAGTCTGGCTCAGCGCACCGGTGATCTTGCGGAGAGCCTGGGACATGAGCCGTGCCTGAAGCCCGACATGACTGTCCCCCATCTCGCCCTCGATCTCCGCCTTGGGCACGAGCGCAGCGACCGAGTCGATGACGACGACATCGATGGCTCCGGAGCGGATAAGCATGTCCGCGATCTCCAGGGCCTGCTCGCCCGTGTCGGGCTGGGAAACCAGCAGCGCGTCGGTGTCGCAGCCGAGCTTCTTGGCGTAGTCCGGGTCCAGCGCGTGCTCGGCGTCAATGAAAGCCGCGATGCCGCCCGCCTTCTGGGCGTTCGCCACAGCGTGCAGCGCCACGGTGGTGTTGTGGGACAACATACCGTTGGCGATGAAACTGTGGGTGCGAGGGAGGACTACATCGAAGGTTGGCTGGAGCCCCCGGTCCTCGATCGCCACGACCTCTTCGTAGGTGTACGGAAGCCTCGAGAGTATCCGCAGATACTCCACGATCGTTTTGGCTCCTGCCGAGAAGCGGTCTTCCTGACGATCACACCACGCCACGATCTTCGTCAAGCGCTGCCGAGAGCACGAGAGAGAGACATCTTTGCGGAAGATGTCGCCTGCGGTCCTGTCGAACCCTCTGTCGCCGCCACAGTCATCACGCAGGTCCCGGAGCAGGCCTGACAGATTCGGGATGTTCTCGAACTGCGGGTCCCGGGGTGACAGCTTGAAGCACTTCTCGACTTGCTCCTTCCGGCGAGCAGAGCGGAACCCTACTTCGTATAGGAATCGGCCGGCCACAGCGGGATTTACGGTTACGGACCAGTAGTCGCGTTCGTACTTCGCATTGTACTTTGACGAGATGGTCGCCGGAATCCCGAGCCCGTAGAGCATCAGCTGGACCTGCCGGGCTAGTTCCTCAGACGCAGTACCCAATCCGATCGTAGATGAGGGATCAATCCACCCATCGCCTTCGAAGAGCGCCGAAAGGAAGGCACGCTGCGCCTTATGCCCAGCGGTACGGACGCAGGCGGGAACCTTCTTATCCACAGCTGTCACATAGTCGAGACCGTAGTCTTTTTCGAGGCGCTTCCGTAGGGCGGTCGAATGCACGACATGTTGCGTGTCATGATAGTTCTTTACGGTAGCATCGAAGAGACTGCATACGATCTTCGTGTATTCTTCCGCGACTTCGGGGTCAGTATTGGTGAAACGTACCTCGTTGCGAGCCGAGAGTGATCCTTCGGCTACGAGGTATCCCAGGAAGATAGCCTCATCCTCGCTCAGCCCGTCCCCGCACGCCGCTTCGTTTCCCCCGAAGGCGGCCGACACAATTGTGTCGCCGAGCTTTATCTGGCCTGCGTTACGCCAGATAATAAAACCCCGCTCACTGATCACACGCAGTGGGTGATTGTGCGTAACACTGAGTGTACGACCGGAGCGAAGCCGGAAACGAAGCACCGACTGGTTCCCGTTGTGTGTGAGTGCCGCTACTTGCTCAAGCTCGCGATGCTCGTTGACCATGCGAACGTCGAGATGGCCGATGTTGGTGATTCGTGTTGCGCAGTCAAGCTCCTCACCACATCGGGTGAAGATCTCGGCTATCGTCTCCAGCCCGCGGTCGGTCCACACGTAGGTGTCCGCTGTGGCGCACTTGCCGCTGCTTTCCGGGCCGTATATCTCGACGATGCGGCCGCGGGGCAGGCCGCCGAGGCCCAGTGCCACGTCCAGCGCGATCGAACCAGTCGGGATCACCTCGACCGGCACCCGCGTCTCCTCGCCGAGGCGCATGACCGAGCCCTTGCCGAACTGCCGTTCGATCTGGAGGAGTGCGGTCTCCAGGGCCTTATCCCTGTCACCCGCGCGCTCCGGGCTCGACTTGCTGCTTGCTGCCATGGGGGACTCCCTGCCGGGTTAAGGGGCCTGCGGGCACCTCCCGCACCGCCCAGGTCGTCTGAGTTATGGTCCCGCCGGGTATCCCCCGGCGGCATCAGTGGACAAGGTATGCGGCACCACTGACATTTCTGTGAGCACGGCCCGCTGGGGGATTTCGTGGCCGCGCTCCCGGTTGCTGGTGCCGGGCTACCGCCACCTGTCCACTATAGAGCGAACGTGTATTCGATCATGCGTGACACGCCGAAAGGCGGCCAGAAATTCAGGGAATCCAGGGCCTCGGGCGGGACGCGGCGGGCACCGCGGGGGCGGGCGGGACGCAGGGCGGCCGGGACGCGGGGGGGTGCCGCTGGCTAACATCGGCACCAGTCAGAGCAGGCTTACCGGCGCAAGGAGACTCAGATGCCGCTCGATGAGGACGTAACTCGCCTGGCCAAGGGCAAGAACCTGGCCACGGTGGTGACCCTGATGCCGAGCGGGCAGCCACAGGCCCTGCTTACCTGGGTGGACGTGGACGACGAGCACGTGCTGGTCAACACCGAGCCGGTGCGGCAGCGGGCCAGGAACGTCGCCCGCGACCCGCGGATCACCCTGCTTATCCGCGCCGAAGATAACCCCTATGACTGGGCCGAGGTCAGAGGGCGCGTGGTCGAGACGGTTACCGGCGACGAGGCGCGCCGGCACATCGACGAGCTGGCCAACAAGTACACCGGCAAGGATTACGCCAATCCCGTCGGCCCGCAGGGGCGCGTGATCCTCAAGGTCGCGCCGGACAAGATCAACACCCCACGGCGGCTCGGCTACTAGCCGCCCTGCTCGCCAGCCAGCGGGCCGGTCAGGTGGCGGCCGCGGGCCGGACCTGGGGGGCGCTGTTAGACCGGGCAGCGGGGGGCGGTCCCCGTGTCCCGTGATGGTCGTCGGGGCTGCCTTGTCGCCGGGCATCCGCGCGGGACCACGGCGCGGCATCGGGCCCGAAGCCTGGCCAGCAAGGGCCCCTGGCGCCTCAGCGCATGTTTTCCGGCACGTTGAAGGTTTCGCAGACCGCCCGCCAGACCACCTTGGCGTCTATCCCGTCGGCGAGGGCGCGCTCGATCGTGCGGCCGCCGAGGTTGGCGAAGACGAAGTCCTTGGCCACGCTCTGGGCGTACTCCTCGCCGAACTGCGCCCTCATCAGGTTCCAGAATGCCGTCAACCGCACGTCGTCAGGCTACTGCCGAGCTGACCGAGGTCTGCTCATCCGCCCGGCCGGGCCGTCGGCAACACTGTAACGCGGGTGACTCCAGAGACTTTATGCCTGATGTGTCGTTATTAAATACGTGGGAAGTACTGGGATCATCGGCGCACTTCGCGATCTTCGAGCGTGCGCCCGTCCGACCAGAGCGCCGGTATCGCGGGACCGGCCGCGGCGGGCACTGGGCACGTTGGAGGACGGATGGCCGCGCTGGCGGGGGTGAATGGGGGATGCTCCCAAGAACCGGTGGATCCTGCGCTGACGCACGTTGAACCGATGACGCACGCTGAACCGGCGGCGACGGAACTCCTCGAGGCTGAGCCCGCGGAGAACGAAGCGGCGGAGGCGGCCGAGGTGGCCGAGGCAGAGGTGGCCGAGGCAGAGGTGGCCGAGGCAGAGGCCGCGGAAGCTGACGTGGCCGGGGACGCGGGGGCCGAGGGGGGAGGCGCCGGGGCGGCGGGGGGAGGGGCTAAGCCGGCCAGGGATGTGAGCCCGCTCGCCATCGCCGGCATGATCCTCGGTGTCATCGCGCTCGTCGCGGTGGCCGCCGGGGTGCTGGACGTGGTGACCCACGGCTTTCACAGGAAGACCGTCGTCACCTACCGGCCGGCGGCCGTGTTCACGCTGCGGCCGGGCGATTGCGTCGATTCCGCGGCCAACGGGCTGGCCTTTACGCGGCTGGCCTGCTCCCAGCCGCATGATGCTGAGGTGTTCGCCAGCTATGCGCTGACGGGATCTTCGTGGCCGGGCAGCACCGCGGTGCAGCAGGAGGCGGGCCACGGCTGCGCGGAAAGGCTCGGCGGTTACCTGAACCCGCAGCTCGCCAGCGCCGCGTTCGCCCAGGAGTACATCTACCCGGACCAGGCGGCCTGGAAGGCCGGCGAGCGCACCGTGGTGTGCGAGATCCGCTCGTCAGCAGGGAAGCTCACCGGGTCGGTCCGCCAGGTGAGCTGAGCCACTGGCCTCGCCGCATCACCGCGCGCAGCCGGAACTCCTCGTCGCAGACCACCAGGTCCGCGTACCCGCCCGGGACCAGGGCGCCGGTGCGGCCGGCGAGGCCGAGCACGCGCGCCGGAGTCGTGCTCGCCGCGGCGACGACGTCGGGGACCGGCAGGCCCGCGGCGATCGCGCGCCTGACGACAGCGGCCATGGTGGCGGTCGAGCCGGCGATCGCGCCCGGCTCGCTGTTGCTATCGCCGGCCAGGCGCGCCACTCCCCCGGTGACGTTCACCTGCTTCGAACCGAGCAGGTAGCTGCCATCCGGCATCCCGGCCGCCGCCATGGCGTCGGTGATCAGGACGAGGCCGGGCCGGCGGCACGGGCGGCCAGGCGGACGGTGGTGTCGTGCAGGTGGACGCCGTCGGCGATCACCTCGCAGCTGACCTCGTCGCGGTCGAGCAAGGCACCGGCGGCACCCGGCTCGCGGTGGTGCAGCGGCCGCATGCCGTTGAACAGGTGCGTCGCATGAGTCGCGCCGGCGTCGACCGCCGCCGCGGCCACCTCGGCGGTGGCGTCGGTGTGCCCGACGGCCACGGTCAGCCCGGCTCGCGCCGCAGCCTTGATCACCTCGATCGCGCCGGGACGTTCGGGGGCGATGGTGATGACCTTCAGGTGGTCCCCGGCGGCCGCGTGCAGGCGGTCGAGGACGGCCACGTCAGGCGCGAGCATGTGCCGTGGATCCTGGGCTCCGCATCTGGCCGCGGACAGGAACGGCCCCTCCAGGTGGATGCCGGCGATGACGCCTGCCGCGGCCAGGCCGGCCAGCATGGCGGCCCGGCGCTCAAGCTCGGCGAGCGGCGCGGTCACCAGGCTGGCCACGATGGTCGTGCTGCCGTGCCCGAGGTGAAACTCCGCGGCTCGCCTGGCGTCGTCGGCCGATCCCTCGGTGAACGACACGCCGCCGCCGCCGTGCACGTGCATATCGACGAATCCCGGCAGCACCCACTGCCCGCGCAGGTCGGCGGCTGGAAGCCCGGGCGGGGCCTGGCCCGGTCCGGCCGCGTCGATCAGGTTCCCGGCCAGCCGGATCCAGCCCGGGCTGAGCACGCCGTCCGGGGTCACGACCCGGCCGCCGGCCAGCATGCGGTAAGAATCCGGGGCCGGCTGCATCAGAGCAGGATGACAGACCGCGAAAGCGCGCGCGTCAGGCGCGATACTGCGCGGTCAGCAGCCGCCCGCTGGTCCGGGGATGCCGGGGCCGGCCTCGGGCTCATCGACGATTCCGGTCACCACGCTCCGCAGCACGGCACCGAGGTGCACCACGTACCACACCCCGCGCCAGGAGATCAGGTCGGCGATGCCGAACGAGCGTTCCGCACCGTGCTCGGAGTAGACGACACGTGACTGCGGGACGTGCCAGTAGCCGAGCGTGTTAGCGCAGACGCCCGGGGGCACCCAGACCTCGTCGTAGGTGGGCACGATCACGCGGACCAGCCGGGCGCCGGGAGACACGAGTTCGTGGGCCGCGCCGACGTCGAGGGCGAAGTCGTACCACAGCCGGTCGTGCCAGTCCGAGGCCGGATACGGGATCGCCTTCAGCTGCTGGTACGCGCCGAGGGGAAAGAAGGCGGGCAGGGCGAGGCCCGCCTGGCCGGTGGTCACGGCCAGCCACAGATCCGTCATCGCGTTGCGGAAGTCGGCGGACTGCGTGCTGGGGACGGCGCTGGTCTGCGGCCGGGCGCCGGCGCCGGGCGCGACCGGCAGGGCGCTCGGCGGCACCGGGCTCGGTGATGCCGGGCTCGGTGATGCCGGGGGTGATGGTGCCGGGCTGGAGGGTGCCGTGCGCGAGGGCAGCGCGGAGGTGGCGGTGGCTTCCTGCTGGGGGCGGCCGGCAGGCGGACCAGCACTGCACCCCGCCAGCAGCAGCGCGCCGGCGACCGCCGCCGACAGCGCTACCCGCCGGGACAACCTCATGCCGTCACCGCCGCGTTCCAGTTCCCGTTCCTGAGTCGAGCCGAGACTACTCCGCCACGTGACTCCGACGGGACGGGGACGGGGACGGGGACGGTCAGGTCGCCGGCTCCATGCTCCATCGAGCCGGTACGGGGAGCCGGAGGGAGCGAAGAGGGCGGGGGCACGCAGGCCGCGGTGGCACGCACCTGGGCTCGTTCGGCCGAAATGGTGCGGCGGTCACCAGGGCGATGGCCGGAAATGTCGGTGGCGCAGGGCACTATGGGAACATGGCAGTAGAGTCGCCCGGCACCGGGGCCCTGGGCTGGTTTTCGCCTGCGACGCGGGCGTGGTTCGAGGGTGCATTCGCCGACCCGACGCAGGCCCAGGCCGGGGCCTGGCGGGCGATCGGCCAGGGCGAGGACACGCTGGTGATCGCGCCGACCGGGTCGGGCAAGACGCTGGCCGCGTTCTTGTGGGCGATCGACAAGCTGGCCGCGCTGCCGCCGCCGGAGGATCCGAAGCGACGCTGCCGGGTGCTCTACGTTTCCCCGCTCAAGGCACTGGCGGTGGACATCGAACGGAACCTGCGGGCCCCGCTGACCGGGATCAGGCAGGCCGCGCAGCGGCTCGGCCTGCCCGAGCCGGACGTCAGGGTCGCGGTCCGCACCGGTGACACCGCCGCCGAGGAGCGCAGGAAGCTGGCCGGCCACCCGCCGGACATCCTCATCACCACGCCTGAGTCGCTGTTCCTGCTGCTCACCTCGCAGGCGAGGGAGACCCTGCGCGGGGTGGAGACGATCATCCTCGACGAGGTGCACGCGGTCGCGGGCAACAAGCGCGGCGCCCACCTGGCGCTGTCGCTCGAGCGCCTCGACGCGCTGCGCGCGGCCTCGGGTGACGGCGTCCGCCCCGCCCAGCGCGTCGGCCTGTCCGCGACCGTGCGGCCGCCCGGGGAGGTCGCCACGTTCCTCGGCGGCGCCCGCGCGGTCACCGTCGTGCAGCCGCCCAGCCCCAAGCGGATCGAGCTGCAGGTCGTCGTCCCGGTCGAGGACATGACCGACCTGGACACCGCGGCCGGCCACGCCCCCGGCGAGGACGGCGCCGACCCGGCGCCCAGACGCTCCATCTGGCCGCACGTCGAGGAGCGGGTCCTCGACCTGATCGAGCAGCACAGGTCCACGATCGTGTTCGCGAACTCGCGCCGGCTCGCGGAGCGCCTGTGCGGCCGGCTGAACGAGCTGGCAGCGGAACGCGCCGAGGCCGCCGCGGAGGCGGTGCTGGCCGGCGCGGGCTCAGTGCTGGCCGGGGCGGGCGCGGGCCTGGCCGGGGCGGGTCCGGGCCTGGCCGGGGCGGGTCCGGGCGGGCGGGCGCCTGCCGAGCTGATGGCGCAGGCCGGGGTGGGGGCGGGCGCGCCGGCCGAAGTCGCGCGGGCGCATCACGGCTCGGTGTCGCGGCAGGAGCGGGCCGAGATCGAGGAGGCGCTCAAGGCCGGACGGCTGCCCGCGGTGGTCGCGACGTCCAGCCTGGAACTCGGCATCGACATGGGCGCGGTGGACCTGGTGATCCAGGTCGAGGCGCCGCCCTCGGTGGCCAGCGGCCTGCAGCGGGTCGGCCGGGCCGGGCACAACGTGGGCGACGTGTCGCGCGGCATCATCTTCCCCAAGTACCAGGGCGACCTGGTTCAGTCCGCGGTCGTGGCGCAGCGCATGCGCGCGGGCGAGATCGAGGACGTGAAGATCCCGCACAACCCGCTCGACGTGCTGGCCCAGCAGATCGTCGCGATGACGGCGGTCGACGACTGGGTGGTGGACGAGCTCGAGCAGACGGTGCGCAAGGCCGCGCCGTTCAGCGGGCTGACCAGGGGCGTGCTCGAGGCGGTCCTGGACATGCTGGCCGGGCGCTATCCGAGCGAGGAGTTCGCCGGACTGCGGCCGCGCATCGTCTGGGACCGGGTGGCGGGCACGGTCGCGGCCAGGCCGGGGGCGCAGCGGCTCGCCGTCACCAGCGGCGGCACCATTCCCGACCGGGGGCTGTTCGGCGTGTTCCTGGCCGCGGGCAGTGAGGGCAAACAGCCGCGGCGGGTCGGGGAACTCGACGAGGAGATGGTGTATGAGTCGCGGGTCGGCGACGTGTTCGTGCTCGGCGCCAGCTCGTGGCGGATCGAGGACATCACGGCGGACCGCGTGCTGGTCACGCCGGCGCCCGGGCAGCCGGGCAAGCTGCCGTTCTGGCACGGGGACACCCCGGGCCGCCCGGCTGAGCTTGGCCGGGCCATCGGGGCGGCCTGTCGCGAGCTGTCGGCGGCGGCCGAGCCGGACGCGACGCGGAAGCTGGAGCAGGCCGGTCTTGACGAGCTGGCGGCGCGGAACCTGATCAGGTACCTGGCCGAGCAGCGCGCCGCGACCGGCTACGTGCCCGATGACCGGACGCTGGTCGTGGAGCGGTTCAGGGACGAGCTCGGCGACTGGCGGGTGGTGCTGCACAGCCCGTACGGGGACCGGGTGCACGCGCCGTGGGCGCTGGCCATCGCGGCCCGGCTGCGCGAGCGCTACGGCGGGATGGACGTGCAGGCGCTGCACACCGACGACGGGATCCTCATCCGGGTGCCCGACTCCGACGAGCCGCCGCCGACCGGGCTCGCGCTGATCGACCCCGACGAGGTCGGCGACATCATCACCGCCGAGATCGGCGGCAGCGCGCTGTTCGCGTCGCGGTTCCGCGAGTGCGCCAGCCGGGCGCTGCTGCTGCCGCGCCGCCATCCGGGCCGCCGCTCGCCGCTGTGGCAGCAGCGGCAGCGCTCCGCGCAGCTGCTCGAGGTGGCGAGCAGGTACCCGGCGTTCCCGATCGTGCTCGAGACCGTCAGGGAGTGCCTGCGGGACGTCTTCGACGTGCCCGCGCTGACCGGGCTGCTGCGCGACATCGCCGCCCGGCGGGTGCGGATCGTGGAGGTCGAGACGGCTACCCCGAGCCCGTTCGGGAAGTCGCTGCTGTTCCGGTACGTGGGCGCGTTCATGTACGGGGGCGACGCGCCGCTGGCCGAACGCCGGGCGCAGGCGCTGTCGCTCGACCCGGCCCTGCTGGCCGAGCTGCTCGGCCAGGACGGGCTGCGCGAGCTGCTCGACCCCGCCGTCATCGCGGACACCGAGCGCGACCTGCAGCACCTGTCGCCTGGCCGCCGCTGCCGCGACGTGGAGGGCGCGGCCGACCTGCTGCGCACGGCCGGCCCGCTGACCGCGGACGAGGTGGCGCAGCGGTGCGAGAACGCCGGGGCCGCGCCGGAATGGCTAGCGAAGCTGGCGGCGGCCCGGCGGGTGATCCAGGTGCGGATCGCGGGGCAGCCGATGTGGGCCGCGATCGAGGACGCGGGACGGCTGCGGGACGCGCTGGGCGTGCCGCTGCCCGTGGGGGTGCCCGAGGCGTTCACCGAGCCGGTCGCCGATCCGCTCGGCGACCTGGTGGCCAGGTACGCGCGGACGCACGGGCCGTTCGCCGCCGACACGGTTGCCGCGCGGTACGGGCTCGGCGTCGCGGTGGTGACGATGACGCTGCGCCGGCTGGCGGCGGCCGGCCGCGTGGTCGAGGGCGAGTTCCTGCCCGCCGGGGCCGCGGCGGCAGGCACCGAGTGGTGCGACGCCGAGGTGCTGCGGCTGCTGCGGCGGCGGTGCCTGGCCCGGCTCCGCAAGGAGGCGGAACCGGTACCGCCCGAGGTGCTGGCCCGGTTCCTGCCTGCCTGGCACGGGATCGGCGGCCACGGCGCGGGGTCGGGCCCGCGGCGGCGGGCCCACGCCGGGACGGTGCTCGAGGTCGTGGAGCGGCTGGCCGGGGTGCCGGTGCCCGCGTCCGCGCTGGAGACGCTGGTGCTGCCCGGACGGGTGCCGGGCTACTCCCCCGCGCTGCTCGACGAGCTGACCTCGGCCGGCGAGATCGTCTGGTCGGGTGCGGGAGCGCTGCCCGGCGGCGACGGGTGGCTGGTGCTCGCGCCCGCCGACGGGGCGCCGCTGCTGCTGCCCGAGCCGGGTGAGGTGAGCATGACGCCGCTGCACGCGGCCGTGCTCGAGGTCCTGGGCGGCGGCGGCGCGATGTTCTTCCGGATGCTCAGCGACCGGGTGGCGCTCGACGGCCCGCCGCCTGCCGACGGGGAGCTCGCGGACGCGATCTGGGACCTGGTGTGGGCCGGGCTGCTCACCAACGACACGCTGGCCCCGCTCCGGGTGGTGCTCGGCGGCCAGCAGCGGCGGACGGCCGCGCCCGTGCGGGCCGTGCCGCGGCCGCGTCCGGGCGGGGCCGGGCGGCGGTACGCCTTCGGCCGGCCGTCGATGCCCACGCGCACCGGCCCGCCCACGGTCAGCGGCCGGTGGTCACTGCTGCCCGGCCGGGCCGGCTCCCGGGGGCGACGCCGATCAGACCGTCCGGGCGCACGCGCTCGCGCTGACCCTGCTGGACCGGCACGGCGTGCTGACCAGGGGCGCGGTGGCCGCGGAGCGGATCGCGGGCGGCTTCGCCGCGGTGTACCCGGTGCTGCGGGCGATGGAGGAGGCCGGCCAGTGCCGCCGCGGCTACTTCGTCGAGGGGCTGGGCGGAGCGCAGTTCGCGCTGCCCGGGGCGGTGGACCGGATGCGGGCCCAGGCCCAGGGGGGTCTGGCCCGAGGGGGTCTGGCCCGAGGGGGTCTGGCCCGAGGGGGTCTGGGCGGAACGGTTTCCCCCCAGGATCGGGGGGTTCCGGGGGGGCGCCCCCCCGGGCTAACACTCGTACTCGCGGCAGCGGACCCGGCTCAGCCGTACGGGGCGGCGCTGGGGTGGCCCGATCGCCCCGGCGAGACGCCCACCTCGCACCGGCCGGGCCGCAAGGCGGGCGCGCTCACCGTGCTCGTGGACGGATCCCTGGTCCTGTACGTCGAGCGCGGCGGCCGGACCCTGCTGTCCTGGACCGATGACGCCGAGGTGCTCGACCTCGCCGCGGCCGCGCTCGCCGCCGCCGTTCGCGACGGCGCGCTGGGACGGCTGACCGTGGAGCGCGCCGACGGCCTGCGGGCGGGCGGTGATTCCCCGCTGACCCTGGCCCTGGAGGCCGCCGGTTTCCGGCCCACGCCCCGCGGCCTGCGGCTGCGGGCCAGCTAGGGCCGGCGCTTACCGCAGGTACTGCTCGATGGCGGGGGTCACCAGCGCGACGATTTCGTCTGGGCTCGCCTTCGCGAGCGGCTCGACCCGGATGACGTGGCGCTGCGTGGCGATGCCGATCAAGTGCGCCGCAACCAGCGATGCCCTCAGGCCGGCGTCCGGGTGGCTGGTGAGCCGGGCGATGACCGGGAGCAGTTCCGCGGTCATGAACTCGCGCAGCAGGGCGGCGGCCTTGTCGTTGGAGACCGCCGAGCGGACCAGGGCGAGGATGGCGTTGCGGCTCTTGTCGCTGTCGACGAGTTGCAGGTAGCCGCGGACGAGGGCCTGGACGGCGTCATGCAGCGGGAGGGTCGCGAGGTTCCCCAGTAGCTCGGAAAGACCGGCGGGCAGTCCGGTCGCGGCGACGAACAGCCCTTCCTTGGTGCCGAAGTAGTGGATGACCAGCGCTGGGTCCACCTTCGCCTCGGTGGCGATGCCGCGCAGCGAGGTGGCGTCGTAGCCGCGGGTGGCGAACCTGCGGCGGGCGACGGCCAGGATGGCGTCCCTGGTGCCTGTGGTTCCGGGTCGCCGGCCGGTCCGGCTCATCCCACCGCCGGCGGTGCGACGATCGCCACGAACGCCTCCTCGAGATTCGCCGGGACGGTCTCGACGGCCGCGTCGATGCCCGCACGCGAAAGCAGCCCGGCGACGGCCGCGGCCGGCCCAGCGACGCGCAGCGCCTGGCCGTGCACCTGCACGGGAAACTGGCCGGCGTTGAGCAGGGCGAAGGCGCGGTTGCGGTCGGGGCAGCGTACCTCGGCCGCGGTCTGGCCGCCGATGATCTCGGCTTCGGTGCCCCTCGCCACGACTTTCCCCGCTGCCATCACGACCAGGCGGTCGCACTGCCCGGATTCCTCCATGTTGTGCGTCGTCACCAGCACTCCGGTCCCGTGGCCGGAGGCCTGCCGGATTTCCTCCCACAGCCGCGCGCCGCCAAGCGGCCCGACGCCCGAGGTGGGCTCGTCGAGGATCAGGAGCTCAGGATCGTGAGAAAGGGCCACCGCGAACGCCACCCGGCGTTGCGCGCCGAGCGGAAGCCCGCCGACGACCTCGTTCTTCCACGCCTGGATCCCCTCGGGTATCCGGGCGCCGGTGATGCCGAACGCCGCGGCCGTGAAGGCCCAGTTCTGCGCCACGGTCAGGCCGGCGTACAGACCGAGCGTCTGGGGGACGTAGCCGACCCGCCGTCGTGTCGCGATCGACGGCGGGTCGCCGAAGAGCCGGACCACGCCGTCGCCGGGCCGCAGCAGGCCGAGCAGCAGGCGGATGAGGGTGGTCTTGCCGGCGCCGTTCGCCCCGAGCAGGCCGACGACCTCGCCGCGGCCGACCGTGAGGTCCACCTCGGATACGGCGGTGAAGGCGCCGAAGCGCATCGATACGCGGCGGGCCTCGGCCAGGATGTCCATCGGGCTACCTCCCTACTTCCCTATCTCGAACGCTCGCGGGCTCGCTGGCGAGCGCGGCGACGACCACGGCGTCTTCGAAGTCGGGCGGTACCGGCTGCACGCCGTCCGGGAGCCTGCCCGTCGGAGCCCATACCCGCCAGCTGGCGCCCCGCCGCCACGACAGGGGGGCGGGGCGGTCGTTTCCCCTGGCGGTGCCGAGCGCACCGGGGATGGCGTGGAGGATGTCTTCCGGCGAGCCGCTCGCGACCACTTTCCCGGCTTCAAGCAGGACCACGCAGGCCGCGCGGGCCGCCTCGTTCACGTAGGTCGTGCTGACGACGACGGCGGCGCCTGCCACCGCCGCCCCGGAGATAAGCCGCCAGAGCTCCGCCCGGCTCACCGGATCGACGCCGGTGGTCGGCTCGTCGAGGACCAGCAACTCGGGTGAGTGCAGCAGGGCCATTCCCACGGCCAGCTTGCGCTGCATCCCGCCGGACAGCTGCCCGCCGAGGCGCCGGCGCGCGCCCGCCAGCCCCACCCGTTCGACGATCCGGTCGACCAGGCGGCTGCGCTCGGGGCCGGACAGGCGGTAGGCGTCGGCGGTGAAGTCGAGATTCTCCTGAACGGTCAGGTCCGCGTACAGGCCCGCAGTGGCCGGGACGTACCCGATGCGCTCCTTCGCGGGGCGGCGCACGGTACCCGCGTCGGGTTCAAGCAGCCCGACCAGCACGGCCAGGCAGGTGGATTTGCCGGCGCCGTCCCCGCCGACCACGACCGTGATGCGAGCGGGATCGACGGGTACCGTGACCCCCGCGAGGGCGACACTGCGGCCGCGGTGGACGCCGACGTCCTCCAGTCCCCAGCTCATAGCGCGGCCGGCTCCCTGGTGCGCGCCGGTGCTTGCGCCTTGGGGCTGCCCGGCGCGAGATCGCGGCGGAACCTGATGATCGCCAGGCCGAGCACGAGGACGGCGAGCAGGGCCAGCAGCCCGAACGGCTCCCACAGGGCGGAAATCGGCTCCGCCTTGAGCATCACGCCCCGGCTGATGTCGATGAAGTACGTGAGCGGGAGCACGTAGGAGATCCACCGTACGCCCGCGCCCATGGAGGACACCGGGAAGATCAGCCCCGACAGCAGCACCTGCGGCAGGATGATCATGAACGCGAGCTGGATGGCCTGGCCCTGGTTCTGCGAAACCGTCGAGATCAGGACGCCCATGCCGAGGGTCACCAGCAGGAACAGGGCGGCCCCCAGGGCGAAGACGGCGACGTTGCCGGTGAAGGGCACGTGGAAGACGGCCATGCCGATGACGACGATGAGGACGAGATCGACCGCGGCCACGATCAGGTACGGCGCGATCTTGCCGGCGATGACGTCCCAGGCGCGGAAGGGCATGACCGCGAGCTGTTCCAGGGTGCCGGACTGCCGCTCCCGGACGACTCCCAGGCTGGTGATCAGCGTGCCGATGAAGACCAGGATCAGGCCCGCCAGCCCCGGCACCATCACCCACGAGGTCGTCAGGTCCGGGTTGTAGAGGATCCGCACCTGGACGGCAGGCGAGCCCGCCGCCGCCACCATCTTGGCCAGCGCGCCCTGCGCCGTTTGCGCCGAGAACAGCTGCGTCCCGTCGAGCAGCACCAGCGGGCTGGCGCCGCCGGTGACGACCGCGACCACGGCGCGGCCGTCCCGCAGTCGCGCCTGGGCGGCGGCCTCGCCTGCGGCGGGATCGACCTCGGCGACGTGGAACGTCGGCGCGTGCAGCAGCGAGGCCGCCTGCTGGGCACCGGGGCCGGTCACGACGACCGGGATGTCATGGACCTTGAAGTTGGCGGCGTAGCCGAAGACCACCAGCAAGACGACGGGCAAGACGATCATCATCGCCATCGTCCGCCGGTCTCGCCTGAGCTCCCGGAACTCCTTGACGATCATCGCCCACACGCCGGGCCTCCATAACTCAACAAACATTGAATTCCTTCACCGACAGAACTCTACGGGTGTTGATTTCCTGCTGTCAACCGCGCGCCGTGCCGGGCTGGCCCAGCCGGACGGTCGTGGGCGCGGGCGGTCGTGCTGCCGGTCGGTGGTTGCTGGCGGTCGTGAGCGCGGGCGGCCTGGGGGCGCGGGCGGCCTGGGGGCCAGTTAGTGTCGCAGCAGATTGCTTTGCCCGCCTCTGGTTTCTCACCAGCCCGTCAGGTACCGCGATCCGGTCGCGGGACCGCCTGACTGACCGCAGCGATGCCTGTTTGCCCTGAGGAGACGGCACGCCTGAGCATCCCTGCCATCGGCAAGCTAGGTGGCATTGGCCGTGCCGGGCCAGCATCGGGATCAGGGATCGGGAAATAGCTTACCTTGGACCGCATATCTGCATACATGTGCCGAAATGCTGATATTTACGACTTTTCTGAAAGTTATTTATTCGTGACAGCGTAGTCAGTCATCTGACTGCCATGCTCGCGCGTCTCATCTTGTGGTAGTGGGCGAGGCCCGCCGCCGTGATGTGGCTCAATTTCCCTTGGGGGGACGCGCGTGTCCGGACAATCATCAAGCCGAGGCCGACCAGATGACTGGAGCCGAGGCTACGGCGCCGACGAGCAGTATTCTGGCGGGCAATATTCCGCGGGTCAGTATCCCGGGGAGCAGTATCCCGGGGAGCAGTATTACGGTGCCGGGATGGGTCAACCCGGGATGGGCGACCCGGGATTAGCGCCGCCTACGGCCGCTAGCCGGCCGGGCACGCGGCGAAAGGCTGCGGACTCGACGGGCTTCCTCAGCGCATTGTTCGACTTCAGCTTCACTTCGTTCGTTACCACCAAGATCATAAAAGTGCTCTACGCACTGATACTGATCATGACGAGCCTGAGCGCGCTCGTGTTCACGATCGGCGCGTTCAACGCGAGCCCGATGTTCGGCTTCCTGACGCTTGTCATCGGAGATCCGCTGTTCATCATCTTCGTCATGGCCTTCTGGCGGCTCATCCTTGAGGGCTTCATCGTGGTCTTCCGCGTCGCCGAAGACATCAGGGAACTGCGCGACCGCGGCGAAATCCGCTAGGGCTTGAGGGGAGATTCCGCGATGAGCGGCGAAGATCCGAGATACGCCAGAGGCGATGACGCCAGGGGCGCACATCGGCAGGGTGGCGGCGGGTGGCGGCGGCAGGACGGAGAGGTCGTGCCGTATGACACCAACGCCATGCAGTCCGGCGGCGAGCCGACCCGTCACGCCGAGGTGATCGCCAGCCGCTATGACGCCGGCCGGGACGACGCACGGCCTTACGATCGGCCTAACGGCAGGCCGCCGAAGGGCCGCGGTCATCGCGTGATCGTGATCCTGCTGCTGGCCTTGCTGCTGGCGGCCATACTCGCCGTCGTCGTGCTCCTGCTCAACCGGTCGAAGGCCGCCCCGGCCGCGGCCAAGAGCACCACCACGCCCAGTGCCTCCGCCAGCAGCCCGCGTCCAAGTCCGCCTAGCACCTCGTCGAGCCCTGCCGCGAGCCCCGGCACGACGGCGGGGACGAGCCCGGGAGCAAGCCTGTCCCCCGGGACGTCATCGAGCACGATCGCGGCCGGCGGCGGCGGTGCCGGGGCCGTGGTCGCCAACCTGTCCGCCCTGACTCCGCTGAATCAAACCGAAATCAGCAGCGTGTCGGATGGCCCGGAGCAAATCGGCGCCACTACCTATCAGAACAGCGTGGGTTTCACCTGCGACACATCCGGCAACCAGGCGAACATGGTCTATGACGTCGCGAACTACAAATTCCTGACGACGGTGATAGGCATCCCCAGCAACGCCGCGAACGCGGCAGGCAACACGATGACCATCACGTTCCTCAAGGATGGCTCCACTCAGATCGGCGACCCGATCACGGTCTCGCTTGACCATCCGCAGTCCGTTCACCTAGACCTGCAAGGCGCCTCGCAGCTGGAGATGACGTGCAACGCCATCAACGTGAACAGCCACCAGGAGGTCTACATGGACGCCGCGCTCGGCAACGCGACCATCGGCCCCAGCTGAGCCACTGCTGTTCAAGCTGAGACGGCGGAGACCGGAACCCGGGTTTACGGTGACCTCATGGGCTGGACTGATCCCGCCCATCTCAGGTGGCCAAGATCCGGGAGGCGATGGAGATGGCTCGACGCGACATCGAATTCAACGCCGAGGGCGTCATGCTGCGGGGCTGGTTCTACGCCGGCTGAGCACAGCCCCGCCCCGGCGGTGGTGATGGCCCACGGCTTCTCCGCGGTCAAGGAGATGTACCTCGACAGTTTCGCCGAGATGTTCGACGCGGACAGGCTCGCCCGGTTCGAGGGCA
The DNA here is from genome assembly GCA_963739615.1 of uncultured Actinomycetes bacterium. Lineage (GTDB taxonomy): Bacteria > Actinomycetota > Actinomycetes > Streptosporangiales > Streptosporangiaceae > Palsa-504. The sequence continues at coordinate 127,803 of CAVUBD010000037.1, read as the reverse complement.
AGCCGCCCGCCATGGTCCCGGTCGTCGACGAGGACCCGCGTCGGCGCGTCGCTGGCCGGCATCATCGCCGGCGTCCTGCTGCTGCTCTCCGGGATCCGCCGCATCCGCCGGCACCTGGAGCCCCGCCAGGATCAGGCGGAGTTCGCCGACACCCTGCAGATCGCGAACGACGAGGACGAAGCGCACCGACTGCTCCAGCAGCACCTTGAGCGTACCCTCGCGACGACCACTGCCGTAGTGCTGAACCGGAACAACAGCGCTGACCGGCTGGAAGCGGTCACGCCCTTGGTGAACGGCTCGCCGCTGGCCAAGACGCTGCGCGGCGCGGAGCCTCGCTCATGTCTCGCGGTGCGGTCCGGCCGGACGCACCATGAGAACGAAGCACGGCCCGCCTTGCTTTCGTGTCCGGTGTGCGCCCCGTGTGCCGGCGCCTCCTCATGCGTTCCGCTCATCGTCGGAGGCGAGGTAATCGGATCCGTCCTGCTCAGCCGAGCTGGGCCCTACACCGAGGCCGAGGAAGATCGGATCCGTGAGTCCGTCAGCCAGGCGGCGCCCGTCCTGGCCAACCTTCGTAACCTCGCCGTCGCGGAGATCCGCGCCGCGACCGACGGTCTCACCGGGCTGCCCAACAAACGGGCCGTCACCGACGCCCTGAAGCGGATGTTCGCGCAGGCCTCGACCACGGGCTCGCCGCTTGCGCTGCTCCTGCTCGATCTCGACCACTTCAAGCAGGTCAATGATCAGCGCGGTCATGCGGTGGGAGACCAGGTCCTCGCCAACGTCGGTGCCGTGCTGCGGAGCGTCCTGCGGAACCGGGACTTCGCCGGCCGTAACGGCGGCGAGGAATTCGCGGTCCTGCTGCCCGACACCGAGATCGCCGCGGCGCTCGAGATCGCCGAGCGCATCCGCGCCGCGATCGCCGAGATCTCCGTCCCGGGCACCGACGTGACGGTCACGGCCTCCATCGGTGCTGGCGGCTTCCCGGAACACGCAAGCACGCTGGACCGGCTCGAACGACTCGCCGATGCGGCCCTGTACCTGGCGAAGCGGCACGGCAGGAACCGGGTCGAGCTCGCCGGCCCGGTGGCCCTCGACGTCCCCGCCCCCGCTCCGGAATCGGCGGCGAACGGCTACGAGCCGACGTCCGTGCCGAGCAGCGTCATCGGGTCTGACGGTGAAATGCCTTGAACTCGGCGGCTATCTGGTCGCCCGCGTCCTCCTGGAGGAAGTGCGAGGCGTCAGGCAGGAGCACCGTGCGGTGGTTGGGGAAGGCCTGCTCGAACCGCCGGCGGGCGTTCTCACGGAAGGCGAAGTCCTGCTGGCCCCAGACGATCAGGGCCGCCGGATGACCGCAGGTCGACCACAGTGGCCGAGTTCTGGAAACCCGACAGGGAAATCTGGGGTCAGACGTCTAGGTCGTTCCCTACCCGCTTCAGGTAATGACGGGCGAGGGCCAGGTTCGCCTTCGACCGGTCGAGCACGAGGTAGAGGAAAAGGTTGTGCGCGCCGTCCGCGTTCGCCAGCGGCCGGATCAGGTGGTACTGCTTGCCCATCGTGATGAGGATGTCCTCGATCGTGTCGTTCAGGCTGAGCGACTGCATGGTGCGCATCTTGGTCCGGACCACTTCGGTGTTACCCGCGGCCGCCAGTTCCAGGTCCAGGTACTTGCCGCCGCCCAGGGTGCCGAGTGGCATCCCGCTCTCCCAGTCGACCAGCGCCGCACCTAGGGCGCCCTCGATGTTCATCGCTTCCTTGAGAGCCGTTTCGATGTTCATACGCCAATCCCCTCCAGACACGCGGGCGATCCCGCCCAGGATAAGTGAGGGCAAGATTAGCGAATGCCTTCCTTCTTCACTGCCAAAGTTGGCATATTCTAATATCTTACTTCTAATATCTTACGAAATGTGATGGCTGGGCTACTTCGCGTCCACGGCGCAGGCCCGGGCCGACGGCGGCCGTACGCGGCCCGCCCGCTGGTCGCGGCGGGGCCTGGAGTCCGGCTTGTTGTTAACATGGTCAATTGCCGCGCGTGAGAACAGGACCGGTACGGTCGCCGGGCTGGCGGGTGCGGGCTCCCGGGCACCGGCGGGTCATGCGGGCGCCTGGGCTAGGGAGGCTGCTGGGTGAGTGCGCCGCTGTACCAGCTGAAGGCGGAGTTCTTCAAGACGCTGGGTCATCCGGCCCGGATCCGGGTGCTGGAGTTGCTCAGCGAGCGCGAGTACGCGGTGGCGGAGATGCTGCCGGAGGTGGGTATCGAGCCCTCGCACCTGTCGCAGCAGCTGGCGGTACTGCGCCGGGCCGGCCTCGTCACGGCCCGCAAGGAGGGCTCCAGCGTGCGTTACTCGCTGACCAGCCCGCACGTGGCTGAGCTGCTGGCAGTAGCGCGGCTGATCCTCACCGGGATGTTGTCGGGACAGGCCGAGCTGCTCGACGACCTGCGCGCCTCCCCGCGCTTAGAGGTCGTTGCCGGCGTAGGAGAGGTTGAAGCTCTTATTCGCGAGGGGGAAGTCCGGGACGATCGTGTCGGCCAGGGCGACCGATAGCGCGGGCCAGTTGAGGAAGGAGGGGTCGACGATCTTGCAGCGGGTAAGGATTCCCGCGCTGGTGACTTCGACGCGATGCACGGTGCTGCCTCGCCAGCCTTCGGCGATTCCCAGTCCTGGTCCGCCGCAGGGCGTCCTGGGAGCTGCCGCGGCGGAGAGCGTCCGGGCCTGTCCGGCGAGTTCGCTGATCAGGCGGAGGGAGGTCGTCACCTCCTCGACTCGGACCTTGAAGCGCGCCATGACGTCCCCGCCTGCCTGCACCGCCGGCCGGAACGTACTGCCGAGGCAGGCGAACGGATGTGCGACGCGGGCGTCGAGGGCAATCCCGGACGCGCGTGCGACGACGCCGAGTGTGCCCATGCCGAGCGCGTCGCCGGCCGGCAGGACGGCTGTGCCCTTGAAGCGGTCCATCACGACCGTGTTAGAAGTGGCCAGCTCCACTAGGTCATCGAAGTGCCGCCCGATCTCGGCGAGTTCGCTGGCGCCGGGGAGCCGCAGCACGGCGGTGTGCCCGGGGCGGATCGCGCCGCGGAGCAGGCGGTGACCGGTGATCTCGGCGTTCAGGCGCAGCAGGCGTTCGCGAAGGATGAGTGCCCGGGCCTGGGCGAGCCCGAAGCCGACGTCGTTGCACAGCGCGCCGATATCGGCGACATGGTTATAGAGCCGCTCGAGCTCAAGCAGCATCGCGCGGAGCCAGACCGCTTCGCCCGGCACCGTGATCTGGCCCGCCCGCTCTACGGCGAGGCAGTAGGCGAGGTTGTGGGCGATCGCGCTGTCGCCGGAGATGCGCTCGGCGAGTTCGGTCGCGGCGTGGATGTCACGGCCCTGGAAGAGGCGCTCGATGCCGCGGTGCAGGAACCACAGCCGGGCCTTCATCTTCAGGATTGTCTCGCCGACCACGGAGAACCGGAAATGGCCTGGCTCGATGAGCCCGGCGTGGACGGGGCCGACCGGGATCTCATACACGCCGGCTCCCTCGACCGTGACGAAGGGGAACGGCTCGGCACCGGTCCGCATCGGCGGCGGCGGCCCGGCGTCGCGGCGCATCGGATGCCAGTCCTGCGGCCAGTGCTGGTGCAGGACCAGGCGGCGCAGGAAGGGGTGCCCGTCCGGGATGATGCCGAACAGGTCGTGGAACTCGCGCTCGAACCGGCTGGCGGGAAACGAGAGACCGGCGAGGGACGGAACCACCGGGTGGGCAGGGTCGAGCAGTACTTCCAGCTCCGCGCGCCTGTCCGGCGGCCCGGAGCAGAAGACGTAGACAACCCGCAACTGGTCGCCGTCGTCGTGGGCGGCCACGGTGGCGAGCCGGGCTCCTGCGGTGAGCAGGCGGCCCGCCTCGGCTTTCAGCTCGGCTGCCGTGATCACCTGGCGGGTCCCGGGCTCGGCTTCGGGTCCCTTGGACATAGTCATGCGGCGACGACCTGGGCGGCCGCGTGCAGGAGCGGCTGGATCGGCCATGCGGACACGCCGAGCGCAGCGCAGGCGACGAGGCCGGCGGTGAGCGGGACTGCGACGATCCGCGGCGTCGCCTTGGGCGAGGCCGGAGGCGTCGCCTCGCCGAGCAGCAGATGACGGCCGTGCGCCATCACCGCGGCGAAGATGACCGCCATGCAGGCTAGCGCGATCGCCGCGGCCCAGCCCAGGCCGGCGGCGAACTCGGCCCGGATCATGTTGAGCTCGCTGGCGAACAGGCTGAACGGCGGCAGGCCGAGCAGGGCCACCAGGCCGAAGCCGAAGATCCCGCCGAGCACCGGCCGGCGGGATAGCAGGGCCGGCACTTTCGCGATCTCGCTGCTGCCCTCGGCGAGGAGGATCTCGCCGGAGGCCAGGAAGAGCACTGCCTTGGCCAGGCCATGCCCGAGGATGTGCAGCAGCACCGCGGCGATGGCCAAGGTGCTTCCCGCCGCGGCGCCGAGGGCGATCAGGCCCATGTGCTCGATGCTGTGGTAGGCGAGCATCCGCTTGTAGTCCCGCTGAGTCAGCAGCAGCGACGCCGCGACGGCCAGCGAGGCCAGTCCCGCGGTGACGAAGAGGGCCCGCGGGTACCCGGTGCCGAGCGCGCCGTCGGCGATCGCCTTGATGCGCAGCAGAGCGTAGAAGGCGACGGTGAGCAGGACCCCGGACATGAGCGCGGATACCGGAGCGGGAGCCTGGCTGTGCGCGTCGGGGAGCCAGCTGTGCATCGGGGCCAGGCCGACCTTGGTTCCGTACCCCAGGACGAGCAGCGCCAGCGCCAGCCGCATGACGCCCGGGTCAAGGCGCGGGGCGGCCGTCATGAGAGTGGTCCAGTCCAGCGACCCGGACGGGTGCCCGGCCGCGTGCAGCGCCGCGAAGTAGACGAGCACGGTGCCAAGGAACGCCAGGGCGATGCCGGTCGAGCAGATCACGACGTATTTCCAGGACGCCTCAAGCGCCCCGTCGTTCCGCCGGTGGCCGACCAGGAAGGTGGTGGCGATCGTCGTCGCCTCGATCGCTACCCACATCACGCCGAGGCTGGCGGCCAGGACCGCGGCGAGCATGCACGTCACGAAGACCTGCACGAGCGTCGTGTAGCGCGCGGCCTGCCGGGCCGTGCAGGCCCCCCGTACGGTCTCGGCACTCAGGTAGCGGACTGACTGGCACGAGGCGAGGACCGCGATCGCACCGATGACGATCACCATGAAGGCGCTGAGCGCATCGGCGCGGAGCGTGCCGCCGAGCACCGCGGGCAGGTGCCGGCGTGTGGCCTGGACGGCCAGGATGATGCCCAGGACCAGGACGGCTCCGTTGGCGGCGACCGCGACCCAGCCAGCCCAGCGTGGCCATGCCGCGGCAGCGGCCCCAGCTATCGCGGCGGCTATCCCGGCGGCGGCCGGGACGGCGAGCACGGCATAGATAAGCATCAGTCGTGCAGCTCCCGGAGCTGGTCGAGGTCGAATGGGCCGAAGCGGGAACGCATCCTGGTGGCGAGCACCTGCAGTACGGCGACGACCAGCAGGACGTCCAGGGACGCCCCGAGCTCGACCAGGATCGGCACCCCGGCGGTGAGCAGGAAGGCGGCCAGGGCGACCCCGTTATCGACCAGCAGCAGCCCCACAATCTGGGAGACCGCCTTGCGCCTGGTGACGAGCATGAAGAAACCGAGCAGGACGGTGGCCACCCCAGCCGGGGCGAACCGGGCCACGGTACCCGGCGCGAGCGCCGTGACCGGCCCGCTGGCCAGGTAGGCGACGACGATGAGCACGGCGGCGGCGAGCAGCGAGGCCGGCACGTTAACCAGCGGGGCTGTTTCCCTGCTCCCCGGATCACCGCGCACCACCCGTCGCAGCAGGACCGGGATGATCAGTCCCTTAGCGGCCAGGACGAGGACTGCGACGACACCCAGGCCGACGTCGTGAGCCCGGACGGCGAGCACCCCGGCGGTGATGCCCAGGGCGACTCCCTGGACGGCGAGGACCGCGACGATCGCGCGCAGGTCCCGGCGCCACAGCGTCACGACGGCACACGCGAGCACCGCGCCGGCGGCCAGGCCGGGCACCCCGAGGGAACCGGACCCGGTCACGGCGGCCAGCCCGGTGACGACCGCGAGCACGGCGAGCACGAAAGCCCCGGAGAGGATCTCGGGGATGCGGAACAGCCGCAGCTTGGCCATCGAGACCTCGCCGATCGCGATCACCGCGCCGATCACGGCCGTCTTCGCCCCGAGGACGGCCAGCCCGGCCGCCAGGTGCGGGATACTCGCGGTCACGGCGATACCCCAGGGGAAGAACAGGTTCGCCACCAGCGACACCAGGAGCCCCAGTCGCATCGCCCCGCCGAGGACGATGAGCGCGAGTTCCGGGCCCGCGTATTCGAGCACCATCGCCTCGTGGATCATCGTCAGCTCAAGGTGAGTGGTGGGGTTATCGACCGGGATCCGGCCCGTCTCGGCGAACACGACAATGAGGAGGGCGAACAGGGCCAGTAGCCGTTCCGGGCTCGCCATCCACTGCGGATGGGCCAGGGTCGCCGAGATGATGCGCGGCAGGTTCGAGGTCCCGGCCTGCAGCGACAGGGCAAGCACGGCAACGAGCAGGGCAGGTTCCGCGAGCGCCCCGATTGTCATCGCCCGGCTTGCCCCCATCCCGCCGAAGGCGGTGCCCGCATCCAGGCCCGCGAGCGCGACGCCCACCGATCCCAGCAGGAGCAGGAACACGATGGCGAACGCATCCGAGGTGCGCTCGAGGGCCAGCCCGGTCGAGATAAGCGGCGCTATCGCGATGGCCACGGCTGTCGACGCAACAAGGACGAGCGGCGCGAGCGGGAGGACAATGCTGGCGTGGTCGGCGTGGATGCGCTCTTTGGCGAATAGTTTCCTGAGGTCCGCCAGCGGCTGCCAGACTGGCGCGCCGGCCCGGCCCTCGGCCCTGGCCCGTACTTTAGCCATGAAGCCGTACAGCAGCGGCCCGCCGAATCCCGCCGCGAGCAACTGCAGGGCCGATACCCCGGCCGAGACGGCCGGGGTGACAGGGGCCGCGCTCATGCGAGCATGACCAGGACGATCAGGAGAGCGGTGAGGCCGTAACCGAGGTAGCGGTGCATGCTTCCGTTCTGGGCATGCCGGGCCAGTTCGCCCCAGCGGCGGATCAGGCCGATCACCGGCCGGTACCCGCCCCGTTCGATGGCGTCGTCGATCCGGCTGCTGTAGCTGACCGCTTCCTCGAAGTAGCGGGATTCGGCCAGGTGACTCACATCCAGGTCGCGGTCGGGACGGAGCACATCGACGAAGACCCGCTGCAGCGGCTCGGCGAACGACGTCGCTGTGTACTGCATTCGCGCTGTCTGCGACTCGCTGCCGCACCCCCACGCCACTGCGCGCCGGAGCCCGGTGTGCCGCATTCCCGGGCGGGAGGCGAACCGGACCAGGACCCAGCCCGCGGCCAGCGCGGCGAGCAGTGCCCCGGCCAGCAGCGCTGGCTGGATCACGTCACTGCCGCCGGCCAGTTCCAGGCCGGTCCCGGCACGCAGCGGCCCCGCCGGCACGGGGCCCAGTGCGACGTCTGCTGCCCGGGCGAGCACCGGTATGACGACGCCCGGGACCACGCCGAGGGCAAGGCATGGCACGGCGAGCAGCGCCGTGCCTGCCAGCATCGCGGGCGGTGCTTCACGCGCGGCCGCGGCGCCGGGCGTGCGAGGCTGGCCGAGGAAGCCGATGCCGAGCGCCTTCACGAACGCCGCGGCGGTGAGCCCCCCGGCCAGAGCCAGTGCCGCGACGCCGGCCAGCAGTGCCGCCGCCGTCGCCGCGCTGTGGGCGGCAAAGCCGCGCAGGAGACCCTGGAGCAGCAGCCACTCGCTGGCGAAACCGCTGAACGGCGGCAGCGCGCAGATCGACAGCGCGCCGATCCCGAACAGTGCCGCCGTGACCGGCATGCGGCGCAGCAGCCCGCCGAGGTGGTCGAGGTCACGGGTGCCGGCCGCGTGCTGCACGGCGCCCGCGGCCAGGAACAGGCAGCCCTTGAACGCCGAGTGGGTCATCAGGTGGAACAGCGCCGCGATCAGGACCAGCGCCGCGAGGACGCCATGCCCGGTCACGGCCAGGGCACCCGAGGCGCCGACCCCGATCAGGACTAGCCCCATGTTGTCGACGGTGGAGTAGGCGAGCAGCCGTTTGAGGTCCGGGCTCGCTGCCGCGTGCAGCGCGCCGAACAGCGCCGAGGCGACACCGAGCCCGGCGACGGCCAGCCACCACCACAACTCGCCGCCGCGGAGAAGGTCATCGCCGGTCCGGAGGATGCCGTAAATGCCGAGGTTCACCATGGCACCGGACATCAGTGCCGAAACCGGGGCAGGCGCCTCAGGGTGCGCACGGGGCAGCCAGACATGCAGCGGCACCGCCCCCGCTTTCGAGGCAAAGCCGGCCAGCGCGAGCATGAACGCAAGCGAACGGACCCCGGCGGGAAGCGCGACGGCATGGGCCCGGATCGCGTCGAAGGTCTGACCGCTTGCGTGCGTGCTCATCAGGACGAACGCGACCAGGATCGCGGCGGCACCGGCGTGCGTCATCGACGCGTACCACTGCGCCGCCGCACGGGCACCCGCCCGGCGATGTCCCGTTAGCAGCAAGAGCAGCGAGGACAGCGCCATCAGCTCCCAGGCCGCCATGAACGTCGCGACGCTCGCCGCCGCCGGCACCAGCAGCAGGCTGGTGATGAACAATGGCAGCAGGGCGGCAGCGGCCCGGCTCCCGCGGCCCAGGTAGCCCACCGCATACCAGCTTGCCGCCACCCCCGCAACGGCAGCGATGACGACGAAGACCGCGCCGAGCGGGTCGAGGGTCAGCGCCACCCCGGTCAGCGGCAGGACCGCGGCCGAGCGGACCTCGATCGTGCCCCCCGAAGCAAGCACCCGAGCCGCCGCGGCGGCAGCCGCGATGCAGGCTGCCGAAGTGATCACCGCCGCTGCGAGCACCCGGACCCGGGCGGGCAGCGCCGCGCCGGCCAGCGCCCCGGCGGCACCAAGCCCGAGGCCACCGAGGAGGAGAGAGGCGCTCACCGCCCGGTCAGCGTACGGAGCGCCTGAGTGATAGCCACCGGGTCGGGTGGGCAGCCGGGGATCACCAGGTCCGGCTCGGCGATCACCCCGGCGTTTTCCTCGACGCCGTACGCGCCCGCGAACGCCCCGCGCCCGATCGCGCAGTCGCCGCACGCGACAACGACACGCGGGCGCGGGACCGCGTCGAAGGTGATGGCGAGCGGTGCTGCCATGTTCCTCGTCACCACACCGGTGACCAGCACCCCGTCAGCGTGGCGGGGGGAGGCGGTCAGGCGGGCGCCGAAGCGCTCCGCGTCATAGACAGGCCCGAAGGCCGACGCGATCTCCAGCTCGCAGCCGTTACATGAGCCGGCGTCAACGTGCCGCAGCTGCACCGACCCCGGGAAAGGCGCAGCGGCAGGCCGGGCCGGCGGCGGGGGAAGTTGCTCGGTGACCGGCCGCGCGAACAGCGACCGGAGCAGGGATAGGCGCGACACGATTGACGAAGTTATCATGTTCTCAATTGACGATCCCGGTAATATCACCGGACGGCAGGTGATCCGGATCACCTGCGCCTATGACGGTCAGTGCTGCGGCAGACCCGGGCTGACCGGCAGCGGCCGGTTTCCGGCCGAGGGAAAGGAGCAGACCGCCATGTCCCCAGCTGATGGCCACGGCCTGCCTGGTACCAGGCTGACGCCTCCGGGCGCGAGGGCGCCGTTCCCGCTAGCGGGCGCCCGGGTACATGGCTGAGCTGCCCGGGGCGGCCGGGCCATTCGACGCGGCGCTCACCGCCGCGCTCGGCCCGGTCGACGCCCTGACGGCCGAGACGATCACCGGGATCTGCGACGACGCGATCGGCAGCGTCCTGGGGCCGGCGCTCGCCGGCATGGTCCGCGACGACCGCCGGCTGCTTTCCCTGGTCGCGCCCTGGGTAAGCGACCTGGCCTGCGGCCTGCGGTTCCAGAGCCGGAACGGGCCGCGTCAGCCACCCACGACCGAACTGCTCGCCCGCCTGTCCGCCCGGCCGCTCACTGGCCATGAGGTGCGGCGATTCGCTGAGACCGTAGACCTTGCCGCGGCGCTCACCGTCGGCCGCCTCCTGGAGCAGGTCCTCGGGCCAGGTGCCTGCCACCGGGACCCGGCCGTCACCGAAGCCGCCGCCCCCTGGCTCGCCGGGCTGCAGCTCGGCTACCGCATCCACCTGGTCCTGGAGCTACTGCGGCTGTCCGCATCCGGATAGGCGGCCCGGACACGCAGGCAGCTCACAGAGCCCAGGTCCGCGGTCAGCCGCTTACGGGCGCCTGACCTGGTCGGCGAACCTGCGCCATGCGACCGGGGAGAACCGCAGCACCGGGCCGGCGCCGTGCTGCTTGGTGTCACGGACAGCGACCACTTGAGCGGCGGCGCCTACTTCAACGCAGTCGCCGCCGTTGTTCCCTGAATAACTGGACGTGCGCCAACGCTACTGATCTTCGATCGCCGCCCCAGCGTCGCCCGGAGAAAGCCGAATCCGGAGATCTCCCGCACCCGCACGCCATAAGGCCGCGAGGTAACGCTCCTTCGCGCCTAGCCATCGCAGAAGTTGAGCGGTCTTCGCCGATCAGCTTGCGCGGACTACACGGTGGGCAGCGCGCCGAACGCCGCCATGGTGTAAGCGACGAGAGCCCGCAGCCGCCGGTCCGTGCCGGTGATCGGGTCGTTCAGCACGTGCAGCAGCGTCTGCCAGGGGGCGACGAGGGCCAGCTTCACGGGCTTGCCCTTATCGGCCAGCCGCTGCGCGTACCACAATCCCTTGAGCACGGTGGTCAACTGGACCAGCGCGGTGGTGGCCCCCTGCGCGTCCGCGAAGGCGGCCTGCAACTGACCGTCCGTCAGATTCGCGAGACTGCCCGGCAGCTGACCGAGGTAGCCCAGACCGCCCAGACCCGCCCGCACGGTCAGCGGGTTGACGAACGTCTTCACGCCGTTCGGCACCGGCCGGCGGGTGGTGCCCGGCGGCACGGCCGCGTCGGCGGCCACGGCCGGGTTGACGGCCCTCACCGCGGCCCCGGTCCACGAACCATGGAAGGTGTGGTTCAGCGGGGCGCCCGGAGCGGTGTCGTACATCTGGAAGTAGTAGCCGATCCGGGTCCGGGCAGCGTCGCTGGGCGCGGCCTCGGTGTTACGGGCGTAGTTCTCCAGCGTGATCACATCGCTGCCGTCCTTGATCACCACGCTGGCCCAGTGCGCGCTCCAGAACGAGCCGCTGTCGAGGACGGGGGCACCGGCGCGACTGTGGTCGGTGCTGACCTGGGCAGTCATCAGGGTGCTGCCGGCCGGCACAGCCTGGAGGGAGCAGACAGAGAACGCCTCGCCCAGGTCGGGCGCCGCATACTGGTTGACGCCGAAATAGCGGTCCGCGGACACGCCCGCGACCTGCCTGAAGGCGTTGTTGCGCAGCGCCGTGCCATAAGCCGCGGCGATGACCCGCGCGGTGTCGGCCTGCTGGACGCTGAGCGGGGCCCCGCTGACCGGCGGCGGGGCCGGGTTGACCAGGAGGCGGGCGATCTCCGACTCCGGCAGTTCGAGGGGCAGCACGCCCATCCCGTCAGGCGCCACTGTCTCCACGTACCCGGCGCCCAGCGCGGCGGAGACGACGGCGTCGCAGTTCTGCGGCCCCACCGCGGCGATCCCGCGCCCGCCCCAGGAGTCGAGGCTCACGGTCACCCGGTACAAGACCTGGCCGTTGATGGTGATGGTCTGGTTCGCGAGCGCCGAGTCGGGAACCAAGGTGGCGGCGTTCCCCACCGCGCGGCGCCAGGCGTTGCTCTCCGTGATGAGCGCCTGGGTGGCGTAGAAGACCTTCGGCTGGCGGGCCGTGAGCACGCAGTCCTCGATCGCCAGCCGGCCATTCGCCGACACGCGCAGCGTCACGTTGGCCGGGTCGGCCGAGACCAGGTTGAGGTTCCCCGCAGCGTTCAGGAACGACACCGCCGGGTCGGCCGGGGCCGGAACCGCCACGAGATTGGCGTTGTTCTGGCCGATGAAGGCGTCTTGGGCGGCCGACGGGTTCGACCAGACGTGGGCGCCCATGACGACGCCCGCGCCCGCCCGCCCGGCGGACGTCACCGAGTTCCAGCACTGGACGGCGGGCGTCGGCACGGCCAGCGGACCGCCCTTACCGCCGGGAAGCCGCACCGGAAGGCCCAGCGCGAACCGCTCACCCGCCGCGTGCGCCTCCGCCTCCAGCGCCCGCCGGTCGGCCCCGCGCCCCACCCGGCCTGCCCGCTGCTGCACCACATGCGCCACTTCGTGCCCGAGCACCCGCCGCCCCCACGGTGTGCCTGGCGGCCACACCCCCGCCGCGACGTGGATGTCCTCCCCCAGAACCCATGCCACCTGCCCGCCCCGAGTCCCGTCCCCGTCCGTGTGCACCCGCACCCGTCCGAACCTTGCCCCGAACGCGGCCTCCAGCTCCCGCCGCACGCCGGCCGGCAACGCGAACCCGGTCATCGGTCCCCCCCGTCCCCGGGGCGCCCTACTGTGGCGCCGCCCTGATGGAAGTCAGCTTACGGCCGTTAAGAATGATTTAGCCGGTTCGAGCTGGCGGCGCTGGCATCACCGGGCTTCCCATTCGCGCCGGGAAATTCGGTACATCACCCACTCGCGGCCGAACTCGGTCAGCGAGCCGGCGAGCCGCCAGCCGTTTCGCTGGAAGACCGTGCGCATCGCCAGGTTGGCGGGATCGGTCGGAGCCTCGACGACCTCAGCTGCGGCCTGCTCGAACAGCCAGTCCGTGAGCAGCGCAAGCGCTTCGCGTCCGTAGCCCCTGCCGCGCGCGTTCTCCCGCAGGCCGATCCCGACCTCGAATGTTCCCGGCGGGAGCGGACGGCCAGGAGGCACGAATGTCTGGATGCGCCCGATCGACACCCCGGCTAGGTCGATCGCGAGATCCAGCCAGCCGTCCTCCAGGTGGCCTGATCGCTGGAGACGGGTCCTGAAGCTGGCCTCTTCCGGGACCTCGGCGATAACCATGGGATCGGCGGTGACCATGGCCCGCCATTCCTCATCGATCTCGCCGGACCGGAGCGGGCGAAGCACCAGCCGCGATCCGCGGATCCGGACGTCCCTGATGGCGGCGGTCACGTCCCGCCCTCCTATCGATCCACAAGCCAAGACAACCCCCGGCAATGACCAGCCGAGCGGGCGGCTCCGGACGGCCCTGCCGGGCGGTACCGTCGGAGGTAACGATACGTCACCGTCCCAAGACGATGGTGCCGCGGATGCGCCGGGGCCGAATGGCCGGTTCGGGAAAGGAAGCCCCCGTGCAGAGGTACGTGATCCGGGGCGGCCAGGAGGGCTATGACCGCCTGCTCCTGCTGGCCCGCGATCGCTGGCCCGACACCGCGGCGCTGTTCGGGCGGGCGGGCCTGTCGCCGGGGATGCGCTGCGTCGATCTCGGCTGCGGTGGCGGCCAGGTCACGCTCGAGATCGCCAGGCTGGTCGGCGCGGAGGGAACGGTCACCGGCGTCGACATGGACGAGGTCAAGCTTGACCTGGGCCGGCGGGCGGCCGAGGAGCGCGGACTCGACAACGTGGAGTTCCGGGTGCTGAACGTCAGGGACTGGGATGAGCCCGCCGGTTACGACGCCGTGTACTGCCGGTTCCTGCTCCAGCACCTGAGCAGGCCCATCGATTTGCTTCGCCGCATGTGGGCTGCTGTCCGCCCGGGCGGAGTCCTCATCGTCGAGGATGCTGATTTCGACGGCTGGTGCTGCCACCCGCCCAACGAAGGGTTCGACTTCTTCCTGCGCACCTACGGTCAGGCGCTGCAGCGGTGGGGCGGGGATCACGCGATCGGGCGCAGGCTGTACGGCTACTTCCTGGCCGCGGGTATTCCTGGCGCGGCGGTGACCCTGGTCCAGTCGCTATGGCTGGCGGGAGAGGAAAAGACGCTGGCCTTCTCGACGCTCGATGCGTCGGCGGAAGCGATCGTGTCGGAGCGACTGGCCTCAGAAGACGAGGTGACGGCCGCGCTCAGGAGCCTGCGGCGGTTCACCGCGGATCCGCGGACGCTCATCTGCGGCCCGCGCGTTTTCCAGCTCTGGTCGAGACGGTGACCGGCGTCGCAACGCGATCAGCCGGAGGGCGGGGTCGAGCGCACGCAAGTCGGGGTCGGCGGTGACCAGCAGGTCCGATTCGCCATCCACGTCTTCGGGAGAACTCTCATGAGTCAGGCATCCGAGGCTCTGCACGGCGGGGACTTCCGCCGTTTCAAGCTCACCGGCGACGTGCACCTTCTGCTGATCAACGGCGACGGAGATCTGCTGTCGCGTAGCGGCCCGGCATACCCACTGCGCCGGTGCAGCCTTTTCCGGCGGCTTGCTGTACGGGCTGCCGCACGGCTGGCAGATGAGCGGGGCCATGATCCTGGCCCCTGCCAGTGGCGCGCTGCGCTGCGAGAGGGGTCACCAGGAGGCCCTGCCGACGCTGAGCGAACTGCGCGAGTTCATTGGCTCACGCGAGCGCATGTCGGCGTCGGCCGCTTAGCCCCTTACTAGATCACGCCCCATTCGTCCAGCGACCGCCGCATCTCCCTGAAGTGCTCCATGGTCATGCGTTTCTTTGCCGCGTCCTCGGCTGGCTCCTGGCCTGCTCCGTATGGCCACCAGCTCTCGCCGGTCTTGCGGTCCATGACGAGGAACCGGGCCTTGACGGCCGGGCCGTGGATGACGAGCGAGACGCGTGCTGCTGATCCGGCTGCCGGGCAGGCCGCAGGTGTCGGTGGACGTCGGGGACGCGGACCTGAGCCACTACCGGCTGGAGTTCACCGGCCAGCACAACGTGTCGCTGTCCGGCTCGGACGGGGGTGACGGGGTGGTCCGGGGGCACTCCGCCGAGGGCGGCGGCGCCAAGGATCCGGAGCTCCGGCCGCTGGCCGAGATCATCGAGGAGCTGAACGAGCGGTTCGGACTCGGCCTCGGAACCTCCGACCGGATCCTGGTTATGCAGCAGGTGGCGAGCATCGTCGAGGACACGAACATGCAGCAGGTCGCGCTGAGCAACGACGAGGCCCGCTTCGGCCAGGTCGCCGACGACCGGCTCGACGACATCGTCGCCGAGAACGCGGAGCGCAACACCGAGTTCATGAAGCTGTACTTCGACAACGCCGAGTTCCAGAAGGCGATGAAGGAAGCGACCCGGCGGCAGGAGCGGCCTGACCGGGTCCTTTCGCAGGAGATTATCGTGCTGCCCGCAATCCGACGCGCACCTATTCCGGCGCGTGTTCCGAAAATGTCGTAACCATAAGATAGAATCGAACTGAAATACTAAGTCAGGGAGCCGTCAGGAGAACCGCTGATTACCAGACCGTGAGCATCCCGGGAGGTGAGGACCCAGGTGAGTACCGTCCCAGCGCCTGCCAGCGCGAGTGAGGCAATCGACATGGTCCGCGCCGGCCTGGGGTACCTGGCCGCCGCCGATGCCACCGCGTTGGCCGCCGAGGTCCAGGCCCGCTGCCTGTACGCCCTGGAGCAGGCCACCGCAGTCAGCACCGCCGCGCGGACCTCGATCCTGGCCGCGTTCAGCGCGGGGCACGGGTATTCGGCGGACGCGGACTACAGCCCGCGGGCGTGGCTGATCCACAAGACAGGCGTTAGCAAAGGCGCCGCCATGGCGCATACCGCGTGGGTGCGGCGGGCTGCCGCGCATCCCGGAGTGACCGCGACGATGGCCGAAGGGGAGATCTCCGAGTCCTATGTCCGGACGATCTGCGGGTGGACGGACAGGCTGCCGGAGGAGTGCCGGGAGACGGCGGATGCGATCCTGGTCAGTGCGGCCAGGTCGGGGATGGACCTGCGCGATCTGGCGGGGCTGGCCGCGGAGATCTACGCCCGGTCCCTGCCCGAGGAGCCCGATGAGGATAAGGACGAGTCGTTCGAGAAACGGTCAGTGCGGCTGGAAACCACGTTCGACGGCGCGGGGTCCTGTCCGGTGACCTGAGCCCGGAGTGCGCCGCGGTGGTGACCGCAGTGCTGGACGCGCTGTCCGCCCCGGCCGGTGCAGAGGACACCCGGTCCCACGCCCAGCGGTATCACGATGGGCTGCAGGAGGCGATGCGCCGCCTCGTGGCGGGCGGGCTGCTGCCCGAGCGGGCCGGGCAGCCGGTGAAAGCCTTGGTGCATGTCTCGCTAGCGGACCTGATGATGCTAGACGGGAGCTCGGCGCTGCTTGAAGAGTGGTCGGCACGGGTCCGCGGCCAGTGGGCCGCGCACCGAGCCGCCGCCTCGGCCTGCGGCAGCGACGGCGGCGCGTGGCTGGACGGGGATGCCGCCCGGGCGGCCGTCTGTGACGCCTCGGCCGCTCCGGTGGTCACTGGCGAGGTCAACCCGGCTGCCCTTGATGACCTGGTCCGGCTGTGCGTGCAGTTGGACAAGCTCGGCCACCACGCTGCCGGCGGCGAGGACGGCGATGGTGACGGCGGCGGCACGGACGCTCCGGACACCACGAGGACGTGGGAAGCGCTCGAGCAGGCCATTATCGGCAAGGCCATAGTTCTTTTAATGCATTCCTGATCGCTGGTTGACCTGCAGAAACCGTTGTGGCTGCCAGAAATCCGTCGAGATAAGCTATTGGCATGTCCAGGACCTGAACTGTCCCCTTCTCAGAACCCTGGCTTGAATGCGCTGACCAGCACGTCTCCTGCGCCCTTGATAGCCGACGGAAACAATTGCGACACCCCTTCTGTCCACCAGCGGATCTCTGACGAATCCGCACTGAGCGCCAACACCAATAGGTGCCGGGCCCGATCCAGGTCGTTGGCCTGGGCGGCCGTGCGGGCCAGCGCGGTGAGTGCCTGCGCCTGGGTGTCCGGGTCGGTGATGGCGCGGGCCAGGGCCTCGGCCCGGTCCGGGTCGCCGGCCCGGGCGGCCGTGCGGGCCAGCGTGATGAGCGCCTGCGCCCGGATGGTTGGGCTGGTGATGGCGCGGGCCGCGGTCTCGGCGTCGGCGGCCAGCCGGGACGCCCAGTCCGCGTCGCCGGCCTGGGCGGCCGCGCGGGCCAGCGTGGTGAGCGCCTGCGCATGGCTGTACGGGTCGGTGATGGCGCGGGCCGCGGTCTCGGCGTTGGCGGCCAGCCGGGACGCCCAGTCCGGGTCGCCGGCCTGGGCGACCGCGCCGGCCAGCTCGGCGAGCACCCGCGCCTGGCTGTACGGCGCGGTGATGGCGCGGGCCAGGGCCTCGGCCTCGGCGGCCAGCCGGGACGCCCGGTCAGGATGGCCGGCCTGGGCGGCCGCGCGGGCCAGCTCGGTGAGCGCCTGCGCCTGGTAGTCCGGGCCGGTGATGGCGCGGGCCAGGGCCTCGGCCCGGTCCGGGTCGCCATCCTGGGCGACCGCGCGGACCAGCTCGGTGAGCGCCCAAGCCTGGTAGTCCGGGCCGGTGATGGCGCGGGCCAGGGCCTCGGCCCGGTCCGGGTCGCCATCCTGGGCGGCCGCGCGGGCCAGCTCGATGAGCGCCCAAGCCTGGTAGTACGGGTCGGTGATGGCGCGGGCCAGGGCCTCGGCCCGGTCCGGGTCGCCATCCTGGGCGGCCGCGCGGACCAGCTCGATGAGCGCCCGTGCCTGGTCGCGCGAGTAGGTAACGGTACTGGCCAGGGCCTCGGCGTTGGCGGCCAGCCGGGACGCCCGGTCCGGGTCGCCGGCCTGGGCGGCCGCGCGGGCCAGTGCGGTGAGCGCCTGCGCATGGCTGTACGGGTCCGTGATGGCGCGGGCCGCGGTCTCGGCGTCGGCGGCCAGCCGGGACGCCCGGTCCGGGTCGCCGGCCTGGGCGGCCGCGCGGGCCAGTGCGGTGAGCGCCTGCGCCTGAGCGTTCGGGTGGGTGACGGCGCGGGCCGCGGTCTCGGCGTCGGCGGCCAGCCGGGACGCCCGGTCCGGGTCGCCGGCCTGGGCGGCCGCGCCGGCCAGCGCGGTGAGCGCCTGCGTCTGGGCGCCGGGGTCGGTGATGGCGCGGGCCAGGGCCTCGGCCCGGTCCGGGTCGCCATCCTGGGCGGCCGCGCCGGACAGCGCCGTGAGCGCCCGCGCCCGGGCGTCGGGGTCGGTGATGGCGCGGGCCGCGGTCTCGGCGTCGGCGGCCAGCCGGGAGGCCCGGTCCGGGTCGCCGGCCTGGGCGGCCGCGCCGGCCAGCTCGGCGAGCACCCGCGCCTGAGGGTTCGGTTCGGTGATGGCGCGGGCCAGGGCCTGGGCCTTGGCGGCCAGCCGGGATGCCCGGTCCGGGTCGCCGGCCTGGGCGGCCGTGCGGGCCAGTTCGGCGAGCGCCAGCGCCTGAGCGTTCGGTTCGGTGATGGCGCAGGCCAGGGCCTCGGCCCGGTCCGGGTCGCCATCCTGGGCGGCCGCGCCGGCCAGCGCGGTGAGCGCCCGCGCCTGGGCGCCGGGGTCGGTGATGGCGCGGCCAGCCGGGGACGGCCCCGTCCGGGTCGCCGGCCTGGGCGGCCGCGCCGGCCAGCGCGGCGAGCACCTGCGCCTGGGCGCCGGGGTCGGTGATGGCGCGGGCCGCAGTCTCGGCGTCGGCGGCCAGCCGGGACGCCCGGTCCGGGTCGCCGGCCTGGGCGGCCGCGCCAGCCAGCGCAGTGAACGCCTGCGCCTGGGCGCCGGGGCTGGTGATTGCGCGGGCCGCGGTCTCGGCGTCGGCGGCCAGCCGGGACGCCCGGTCCGGGTCGCCGGCCTGGGCGGCCGCGCCAGACAGCGCCGTGAACGCCTGCGCCCGCATGATCGAGAAAGTGATGGCGCGAGCCGCGGTCTCGGCGTCGGCGGCCAGCCGGGACGCCCGGTCCGGGTCGCCGGCCTGGGCGGCCGCGCCGGCCAGCGCAGTGAACGCCTTGGCCCGGGCGTCCGGGTCGGTGATGGAGCGGGCCAGGGCCTCGGCCCGGTCCAGGTCGCCGGCCTGGGCGGCCGCGTCAGCCAGCTCGGCCAGCGCCCGCGCCCGGGCGTACAGTTCGGTAATGGCGCGGGCCAGGGCCTCGGCCCGGTCCAGGTCGCCGGCCTGGGCGGCCGCGCCGGCCAGCGCGGCGAGCGCCTGCGTCTGGGCGCCGGGGTCGGTGATGGCGCGGGCCCGGGCCTGGGCCTCGGCGGCCAGCCGGGATGCCCGGTCCGGATCGCCGGCCCGGGCGGCCGCGCCGGCCAGTTCGGCGAGCGCCTGCGCCCGGATGTACGGGTGGGTGATGGTGCGAGCCAGAGCCTCGGCGTGATCCACGCGAGCCAGCAGGGCCCACACCACGGGCAGGCCGACCGGAATGAACTGGTTGCGGATGGAGATTGCGTGACGGTAGATGGCCAACTCCACAAGAGCCTGCAGATCCGGCATGTCCTGTTCCGCGATATAGCCCAGGGCCGTTCTGATCTCGGCCTGAGCGGCGTAGTCACTCGCGGTAGCCCGCAGCAGGAATGCATGTCGGCGCGGGTCGCGGGCGAGCACGGACAGCCGGGTAACGTCGCTGGTGGCGGTGAGCATGCCCGGGTAGCCCCGGATGGCGTAGCCTGGCGTGGTATCGGGCCAGCCGTGATCAGCGTAAGAGGCGATCCAGTCGTGGATCCTTTCGCGGTAGCGGGCCAGCTGAGCACCGAGCTGCTTCTCGGCGGTGACCCGCAAGGTGTCATGCGCGAACAGGTATACGCGGGTCGCGGGATCGGCCCCGGCGTCGCGGGAATCCGCGGGCGCGCGCGTCTGTAGGCTGCGGCCGGACACGCCGCGCAAGATGGGCTCCAGTCTCAGCGGGGGAGCCCCGGTCAGAACCTCAAGGTCGCTCCCGGTCAGGCCGCCTCCAGACCCCGCGATGTAGCCGATCACGTCGATCCCGGTCTGATCGCCGGTTAGCAGGTCCCGCAGTTCCTGCCTGGCACGCTTCTGAAGGTCCTCGGCCACCGGCGACACCGGCAGGTGATGGGTGGAGCTGCCCAGCGGGTGATCGTCATCAACGTCATCGGGCAGGCCGGGATCAGCGCGGCTGGTGACGATGACCCGGACCCCGGCAGGAGGGCGGGGAGGAAGCAGGGAAGCGATGCTAGGCCGTCCCCTGACCGGAGTGGCCCCGGCATCGTCCTCATCGAGCCCGTCCACGACAACCACAAGCCGCCGCGCCCGTTGTCGTGATTGGTTTGCTGCGGTTTTCAAGAGTCTCAGCCAGGTGCCGACCCGCGCCCCCGCCGCGACTGAAGATCCTCCCCCGGCTGGGTCCAGGGCAGTGAGCTGCTCGATCATGGCCTCCAGGAACGCGTCGCTGCTGGCCCGGCCGGCCAGGCGGGCGGTGATGAAGAACGACACGATGTCGACCCCGGCCGGGGGGTGAGTGACGAACCAGGCCGCCAGCGCGGTCTTGCCGGCCCAGGGCCCGGCCTGCCACCAGGCGTAGGCATCAGGGCCGGCGCAGAATTCGGCCCACTCCGCGAGCTCACTGTCGCGGCCGATCAGCTTGTCGGGGGCGAAGTAACGGACCTGTTCGAGGTAGTCCGACCGGACCAGCTCACCCGGTCCGGCCGGGATCACATCGAGCAGCCCATCGATAGCCGGGGCCAGCCCCAGCCAGTTGACGAGCCGGCCCAGGTCCGGCTCCGGCAGCTGGTCATAGGCCCGGTCGATGCGCCGGGCGGTGAGCCGGCCGGTGCCCTCGCCGGGATGATGCTCGGCCACGACTGCGACGATCCGGCCGGCGGCCCACACCGCCGCCCCGGACATGCCTGCCCACGGTGAGGGGCCCCCTGGTGCTGGCGTGGCGGGCGGCGGGTCGTCCAGGTATACGGCCAGGGTGCGCTGCCGGCGGTTGGCCGCCACCGGCGCGTGCCCGGTCACCTGCTCCAAGTCCCGGAACACCTCCGGCTCGCCCTTACCGGCCGGGCTGGCCCGCAGCTTGAACCGCGGGAACCCGAATGCCCGCACCGCCATCACCGCCATGCCGTCGCTGATCCGGCCAAACAGCGCGGCCTCAACATCACGCCCCGCGGTCGCACTCTCGGGGATCATGACCACGGCCAGGTCGGTGCCGCTACTGTCCTCCGGATCGGCCCACCAGCCCTCAGCCGGCACCTCGACCTCGGCCGACTGGCCGACATCCAGCCGCACCCGCACGACCCGCGCCCCCGCCACCACGTGCGCCGCGGTCAGCACCCGGCCCGGCGCGACCAGGTACCCCGACCCGCGCGACCCCTCACCGCCCGGCCCGCGCTGGACCACGAGCTGGGCGACCCGCCAGGCCTCCGCCGTCACGCCTCACCCCCCACGAGCATCAGGAATTCAGTCTTCCCCCGCCACCGCGCCGCCCTCGATCAGCGGGGCCGCCAGCTTCCCGCCCGGCCCCGGCGGGGCCTGGGTGTCGACCGGCGTGAGCACCAGCTTGATCTCCTGGACACTGTCCCGGGACACCTTGGCATCCGCGCCCGCCTCGATCACCCAGAAGCGGACCTTCGCCCCGGCCCCGCCTTCCCGGCCCACCGTCACCGTCAGCGCCACCTGCACCGGGCCCAGCTCGAACCGCAGCCGCTCCCCCTGGGCATCTTCTAGGGCCTCGTTCAGCTCCGCGCGCAGCTGCCGGACCACCGACGCCAGCTCCACACCGCCCACGCCCACCACTCCCCTCAGCAGCTGCTACTGACATCTAACCGCCTGGAGCCCCAGCGCGACAGACCAGGATCCTGCCGGGCCTCCGGCATCACCCGGGAGGCCCGCCTGGGGTCCAGGATTGGGGACGCCAGCGCGCAGGGGGCCACGAAGAGTCGGTCACTGTGAGTGATCGTCTCAGTGTTCGTCTCATCTCAGCCCTCGCGCGCGCGTCTGCACGTAACGCGCGTACCCAGCCGATGAGACGAACAAGTAAGACAAGCACGGAGCGTGTCGAACAGCACAGTGCCGCAGGGCGGTGAGCTGGCCGTCGAGTTGCCGCTCGCGGCCGCTGACACGGCGAATAAGATCCAGGTGATCTGGCCGGGGTCCCAGTTGACTGGGTGCGCCCGCAGGCTTGGCGCAGGCATGCTGGTGGGCCTGCCAGCGATATGCAGTAAGACAACCGTGGGTAAAGCAGTGGACTTGTTGTCGGGTCCGGGCGGGCTGGCGTCGTTCCTGCGCCGCCGGCAGCTCGGCGCCCGGCTCGGCGGACCCAGCCTGCCGCTGGACGTCGGGGTCTCGGAGGACATCCCAGCGGCGATCCGCCGCGCGGTCATCCTGCGCGATCAGCACTGCCGGTTCCCCGGCGGCTGCGACCAGCCTGCCGTCGGCTGTGAGGTGCACCATCTCACCCATAAGGCGGACGGCGGCAAAACCAGCGTCCACGACTGCGCGCTTTTCTGCACGTTCCACCACCAGGTGGCTATCCACCGATGGGGCTGGACCGTGGTTCTCAACCCCGACGGCACCACCACCGCCTGGAACCCCGGCCGCACCAAAGTCATAAACAGCCACAGCCCGCGGGCCCAGGCCGGAGAAGGCCCGTGAGGGATGCTGTCGGCCGCCGGTCACGGGCGACCCCGGCCACGCCGGGAACACGGCACCGGATAACCGCCCGCCCCCGGGGATACGGGATCATCCGGTGCCGCCCGCGCCCGGGCGCCAGGCACCCACGCTGGTACCCCCCGGGCCCGAGCTGGCCGCGTCCTGGCCTGACCGCGGATGCGGAGGCGGAACTGGTCAGGTGATCCGCACCGGGCCGCGAGGCCGCTGGCCGACGCGATCCGTCCACCGGACCGGCGAGTCCGCGGCGACCTTCTCGCAGACGGCCAGCAGTTCCGGGTGCTGGCTCAGCCGTACATATCCCTGCGGCGGGTGGAAGCGCCCCAGCTCAGCGCGGAGCCCGCCTGCGGACAGCCCGGCATACTCGGTGACGTCCAGGATCGGGATGGCGAATGCCCGGTCAAGATCCTTGACGTAGTCCAGCACCGACGCCCCGTTCCCCGTCATGGCCTGCTCAGCGATCGGCTCTGCGGCGATCCCGGACCCGGCCTCACCAAACAGGTCCTCCTGCAGCGGGGCAGCGCCCCCATCGCCTGTCACAGGCCCGCCGCTGCCTCTGATCGGCAGGCGCATGACCCCGCCGGATGAGATCAGCTCCTCCCGCGGCTTCGTGTTCTCCCCGGCAAGCTCTCGCATCGGCAGTGGGGTGAATTCCTGGGCGTCACGTTGCTGGGGCGTACGGCTCACCGTTGGATGATCGCGCGCTGCCGCGACCCGGGCTTCCTCATGAAGTTTCTCGATGTCGCGGTCGGTGTAGGCCAGGTTGGCGCAGCTGCGGCATTCTGACTCGTCGGGGGTTGTCATCGGCGGGCAGCGGGATTCTGTCCGGTGACCCACGGGATCGGCAAAGTCGTCGGTGGACTTAATGTGATCCGCGTTTCATAGCGGAAGGTAGTCGAGGATGCGGGTCCGGTCACGGCAGATTGCCTGGAGGGTCCGGAGGATCTCGGTGACCCCGGCGATATGCAGGATGCTGACCGCGATGTTCCTCAGGGGATGCCATGATCTGGGGGCCGTTCCCGGCGTAGCCGGTGTTCTGGTCTTCCCGCCAGGCGGTGTCACGCAGCCAGTGCACCGATTCAATACCCCACTGGCCCCGGGTGACCTGGGCGAGGACCTCGGGGGTACCGCGTCCGGCGTCCAGGCTGGTGATGCCGTGGACGATCTCCTTGGACAGGTACGTGCCGGTGATGTCGTAGGCGTCGCGCTGGATCCGGTACACCTGGTCCGCGTGCGGGAAGTCGATGCCGGCGGCATCGGTGACCCAGATGGACCGCAGGATGATCCGCCCGTGGCTGCAGTCGAGGTCAGCATAGTCGGGTTCGGTGCCGCGCTCCGCGGTGATCTTGTCGTAGATGTTCCGCTGGAGGCCAGGCTGGTTGCCTTTCACAGTCAGGGCGTAGTCCGCGTCCCGGCCGCCGTCTTCTTCCTTCCCCGCGATGTATTCCGCGGTGTCGCGCTGGGCGTGGGCCGCGTCGGCGGTCACGAGGCAGCTCGCCAGGTCGATGGCGTCCAGCAGCTCTTCGACCTGGGTGATCTCGTTGGTGCCCACGGGGATGCGGTGCTGGCCGATGATGACCTTTTCTTCCTGCAGCATCGCGGCGAACAGCTTCTCGGTGCCGTCGGCGATGCCGCGCAGCCACTTGCCGTCGATCGCGATCGCGGTCAGCAGCGGCTCCAGCTTCCCCGCCTGCGCCAGGGCCCGCAGCCACGCACCGATGATCTTGTCCAGGGCCTGCGCGTCGATGGCTTGGATGAGAGTGCGGATCCGCTTCTCGCTGGGGACGATGATCGCGCGCTTGAGCGGGTGGATGCGGCCGCCGAGGCGGGCGAGCACGTCCTGCGGCAGGTCCGCGGCCTGGTCGCCGATCTCCCGGTAGGTCTTCGCCCCGGCCAGCGCGCAGCACGCCGCGACCGCCAGGACGAACACCAGCGCGTACCGGCGGCCCCGCTTCTTGCGGGTGTCCGGGACCTGCGCCAACATTTCCAGCAGCCCCGGGACTTTCTTCTCGTCACGGTTTTCGCTGGTCACGGTGGTCTCGGGGCATGCGAGCCCGGAGTGCGCCCGGTGCCCGCAGTGCTGGACACACCGTCCGCACCGGTCGGCGCAGAGGACACCCCGGTCCCACGCCCAGCGGTATCACGATGGGCTGCAGGAGGCGATGCGGTAGTTGAAAAAATGCATCGTGCCTTAGTCACCTGTCCCTCGGTCGCCGTGTCGCCGTGTCGCCGTGTCGCCGAGATCAGGGTTGTCTCCTGTCACGAGCACCATAGAGTGTTCGCGTTCTAATGGCGTGTAAGTGAGTTTGTTTTCGTCTTGGCGCGCTGGATGCTGGCGAGGATCTCGTCGCCGTCCTTGGTCCAGGCAAAGGGCCGCGGGTAGTCGTTCCAGTTGCCGATGAATGCGCCGATAGTGACATTTCCACATATATCCCGACAAATATGATCTGAAAAACACATTCAGGGACTTTTGGCCCTAAATAACGACAGACCTCGCAGAGTACCTTTTTGACGTTTCCCGGCCGATAGTGGGCGAGGATAGTTCGATCTGAGCGGGAGGTCGCCATGACGACACGGCGGGAGTTCATCAAGTGGACCGCGGCAGGCGGAGCAGGGCTGGTGGCCGGGCCCGGGCTCTTGAACGGGCGGGCGCGGGCGGCAACTTCCCGGGCCCCGGCAGTCTCGGCGCGGGCGGCGTCGGTGGCGCCGAGCCTGACGCCGTATCTGGATCCGATGCCGACGCTTGTCGATAACGCTGTCGACGCGACCGGCGGCGGGACGGTGAGGCTGACCACGGCGCTGATCTCGCCGCAAGGTTCATAGCCAGCTGCCCGCGGCGACGCTGTTCGGGTACCTGCGTTCAGGCGGGCCGGGCGCAGGCGATACCGGTGCGTCGTACCTGGGGCCAGCGATCGTTGCCAAGAGCGGGACGGCGGTGAAGGTCAGGTACACCAACGGCCTGGCCCCGAACGATTTCCTGAAGGTGTTCACCAACGGCGGCGCCAGCTACCTGCAGTTCGCCCCGTTCCCCGAGGTCCGCATCATGGGTCACCTGCACGGCGGGTTCGTCGCGGGCGATGATGACGGGAACCCGTTCGCGCAGCCGGACGCGTTCAGGTCCGGGAAGACCCAGTCGGTGACCTACCCGAACGAGCAGCCGGCCACCCTGTTGTGGTATCACGACCACTACAACGGGGCCACGCGGATGAACGTGGTCGCCGGGCTGGCCGGCGGCTACCTGATCCGCGACTCTTTCGACACCGGCACCAACCCGCTGCTGCCCGGCCCGCTCGGCACCTACGAGCTGGTGATGGTGGTGCAGGACCGGCAGTTCAACGCGGACGGGTCGCTGCTGTACCCGGTGGCGCCGGCTTCGACGAACGGGCCGTGGATCGGCGAGTACTTCGGCGACGTGATGCTGGTCAACGGCAAGATCTGGCCGAAACTGACGGTGGAGCCGGCGGTGTACCGGTTCCGGGTGCTGAACGGCTGCAACGCCCGGATCGTGGATCTGCAGATCTCCGCGCCGGACGGCACCGCCGTGCCGATGACCATCGTCGGCACCGAAGGCGGGCTGCTGCCGGTGAACCCGGCCAGGTCGAGCGGCCTGGTGATGACCCCGGCCGAGCGGTACGACGTGATCTGCGACTTCCGGGGGTTCGCGGGCCAGACGCTGCTCATGACGAACACCGACCCGCCGGACCCGGTGTCCACCCCGGCGCCGCCGCTGGGCCAGGTCATGCAGATCACCGTGAAGCAAACGGCGTCCACCGGCGCGCCGATGAGCGTCCCCGGGCCCATGTCACTGCCGCGCAATCTGGCGGTGGAGGCGCTGGTCGCCCTGGGGCCGCCTAAGCTGAGCGGCGGGACGAACACAAAGGTCGGGACGCGGATGATCACGCTGAACGAGGTCGGAGCACATACCCCGACCTGGAAGCTGAACCTCAACGCGCACCCGTACGGAGACGGCAGCCAGTTCACCGAGACGCTGAAGTGGAACAGCGTTGAAGACTGGTACTTCGTGAACACCACCGGGGACACCCATCCGATGCACACCCACCTGTTCACGTTCCATGTGATGGGCCGCTACAACCTCGACGTCGACGGCTTCGTGGCGAATTACGGCCCGCCGAAGAACCCGAACGGCGTCCCGCAGCTGGACGTCTCCACGCTGACGCCGTTCCTGCAGGGCGGACTGATCCCGCCGGATCCGGACGAGGCGGGAATGAAGGAGACGGTGAAGGTGAACCCGGGGCAGGTCACGGTGGTGCGCGCCAAGTTCTCGCTGCCCAGCACCGCGCTCAACGGCGCAGGTAAGCTCAAGAAACCGCAGAAGTACGTGCACCACTGCCACATCGTCGAGCACGAAGACAACGACATGATGGAGCGCATGGTCGTAGTGCCCTAAGAGGGCCGTACCCCGGGTCGTGACCTGCGGCGGAGGGATTCGGCACGTCTAGCGGTCTGACGAGCGTCTCTTGTCGAGATCACGCGAGACAATGGGGCTGCCCGATCGCGTGCGTATCCACGGCGCCCGATTCTGACCAGGCGAAGCTGGAGCGCCGGGCCGGTCGTAGGGGGCCTCTGGGCCGGGTGGTAGAGCGACCCGGATCGTGCTGCTGGCCGCCGGACCGGCTGACCGGCGCGCAGATCGCCGGGCGGGCCGCGCCGAGCGGGCGGTGGGTGAGGTGGCGCCGCCAGTACGCCGGGTCCGGGCTGGCCGGGCTGGAGATCACGCCGCGCCCGGGCGGCCCGCGGCGGGTCCTGACCGATGAGGCGGCATGCGTGACCGTCATGGTCACGGTGCTATTGGGCATGCCGCACCAACTGTCCCGGGCCACCCCGGCACTGGCCGGCCACCCGTGGCCCGCGCCACCCGCGCGGTGACGCCCAGTGACCACCGGTCCGTCCACGGCCCCTACGCGCGTAAGGACGCACACGCGCCGTGGACGTGGACGTGGACAATCACGATCCGTCACCGCAAAAGGGGGATGAGGCCGGGTCGCGTCCGCCTCGACCGGGTTGATTTCTTCCCGCACGATGTGCCGCTTCTTGTGGTTGGGCTCGTCCGGGTTGGCGGAGATGCGGGTATACCCGAACCACTGCTGGCCCCCGCCGGACACGCCGGCCCTTGCTCGCCTCGCGTTCCTGGGCTTCCCGGACCCGGGCGCTCTTGGCCGCGCTTTCCCCTCGCGCACGTAGCGTCTCCATCCCGCCGTAGTAGGCGCCCTCGGCGGTGGACAGGTCCAGGTCCCCGCCGGTGTAGGCGGACAGCCGGACACCGTGACGCACGCACGCCTTCTCAAAGGCGTTCCAGTCGGTCAGGTTGCGGGTCAGCCGGTCGATGTCGCGGACGATGATCACGTCCGCCGCGCCGACCTGGATCGCTGCAATCAGCTCCCCGAACCCGTCGCGGGTGATTTCCTTAAACCCCGGAATAGCCCGTCATCCTTAAAGGTGGCCACGACGGCCCAGCCGCGCAGGGCCGCGTGGTCGGTGCCGCGATCAAGCTGGGTCGGCACCACCTCCGCCGCGTCGTAAGCCTCGCTCAGACGGCCATACACGCCCGCCCTGAGCTGGGCTTCCGCCCAGTCTGTCTGTATGTTGCCCATGAATCCTTCATGATGCAAAATCACAGTCGGCGCATGCGCCTGCTCGTGGCGGCTGGCTCGCGGGCGGTCACCGGCAGGCGGAGCCCGCTATGGGGCGACATCGCCGGCCCCTGATGGGCGCGCGCCCGGCAACGGACATGTATCAGCGCGGGTCAGGCGGCCCCCGAAGAGGTGATGAAGTGACTCACGCTAAGGAGTATCCGTCATGCCCCCCTCCCGATCACGTCCCGTCCGAATAGAGGGCACCGAGCGCCGGCACGCTGCCGGGGCACGCCGCGTAGGACCGGCTGATCCCGCCGAAAAGATCGTCGTCATCCTGATCACGCGACAGCGCCCCGACATGCCGGAACCCCCGGGCACCGAGCACTGGGCGGCGACACCCCACAGCGAGCGGCGGTACCTCACCAACGAGGAGGCAGACATACGCCACGGTGCTGCTCAGGAGGACATCGACAGGGTCGTCGCCTTCGCGGCCCAGAACGGCCTCCAGGTCGTCGAGACGAACCTCCCGCGGCGGCTGGTGCAGGTGTCGGGCACGGTGGCGCAATTGGATCAGGCTTTCGGCATCGCCTTGTCGAGGTATGAGACACCGTCCGAGACCTATCGAGGGTACGAGGGTGCTCTCCTGGTCCCGGCCGACGTGGCCGAGGTGGTGCGGGCCGTCTTCGGGCTGGACAACCGGCGCCTGGCCGCCCGCGCCGGCGGCCCCCCGGTAGCGATCACGCCCCTCGCCCCGCCGGACGTGACCGCGCTCTACGACTTCCCGTCGGTCCCGCCGGGCATCTCCGGCCAGACCGTCGGGATCTTCGAGTTCGGAGGCGGGTACGTGGTCGACGCCAGCGGTAACCCGACCGACATCGAGGCGTTCTTCGCGGGGCTCAATCCGCCTCTCCCGCCGCCCGCGCTCACGCCGCCCGTACCGGTTGCCGGGGGCTCGAACACGGTCCAGGGGGGCCCGGGACACGTCAGCGGTGACGATGCGGAAGTGGCTCTCGACATCGATGTCGTCGGATCGGTGGCCGTCGGCGGGACGGTCGCGGTCTACTTCATCGGCAACAACACGGAGACCGGATGGGTCTCGGCGATCACGACCGCCATCAGCCCCGGTGCGGGCCAGCCGTCGCCGTCGGTGATCACCATCAGCTGGGCCTGGCGCGAGGACGACTGGAGCGCGTCGCAGCTGGCCGCGATCAGCTCCTTCTTCCAGCTGGCGGCGGGCAAAGGCGTCACGGTGTTCGCCGCGACGGGCGACACGGGGTCGATGGGTAACGCAGACGAGTCCGACGGCCGTGCCCATGTCTGCTTCCCGGCGTGTGACCCGTGGGTGACCGCGGTCGGCGGGACGACGATCGGCAACGTCTCTGGTTCCGCCTTCAGCGAGATCACATGGAACGACAACGGCGTGACGGCTGGTGGCATCAGCACGGCCTTCCCCCTGCAGCCCTGGCAGGTGGGAGTCGGAGTCCCACCGTCAATCAACGACGGAACGACCATCGGCAGGGGCCTCCCTGACATCGCAGGCTACGCCAACGGCTACGACATCAGGCTGTACGGCGCCGACGCCGGCGTCTGGTGGGGCACCAGCGAGGCGTCGCCGCTGTACGCGGGACTGGTCGCGGTACTGAACGCCACGCTCGGGTACCGGCTCGGCTGGCTGAACCCCACGTTTTACGCGCTGGCCACGACGCCCGGCGCGAGCATCTTCAACGACATCGACGACGGCGGCAGCAACGCGTTCAGCTTCACCTTGCAGCCGCCCAATCCGCCCACCGTGATCACCTCTCCCGGCTACATAGCGGTCAAGGGCTGGGACGCGTGCACCGGATGGGGCAGCATCAGGGGTTCGCGCCTCTACGCGGCCCTGGCGAGCCAGCCGATCGCGGCGACGGCCATCGCCAGCGGCGGTGACTTCGGCCATGTGTGCCTCGGCTCGCGGACGGACCTGCTGCTCACGATCAACAACACCGGCTTCGGCCCGCTGGCGGTGACCGGCATCCTCTCGTCCTCGCCCAGCTTCCTGGTGCCCGATGTCGGCAGCTACCCGCTCCTGATCGGCGTCGGCAGTTCGATCGACCTGGTAGTCCGCTGCCAGCCCGCCGGTCCTGGCTTTGTCTCCGCCACCCTGACGATAGTCAGCAACGATCCATCCAGCCCGCATTTCGTGAGCGTCTCGGGGACGGCCGGTCAGCCGCGGCTGAGCACGATCGTGAGCGACACGGGCAACTTCGGCACCGCCTACGTCGGCGCCTTCGCGGACGAGTTGCTGATCCTGAACAACAGCAGCACGTGCGCCCTGGAGATCACCAGTGTGACGTCCTCGTCCGGCGAGTTCCTCGTTCCAGGGGTCGAGTCTTACCCGCTCGCCATCGGTCCCGGCAGCTCCGTGCCGCTGCCCATCCGGTTCGCGCCTACGAGTCCCGGCGCCAAGTCCGCGACGCTGACCGTCTGGAGCAGTGATCCGAGCGGTCCGCGCACGGTCGCGGTCTCCGGTGAGGCACCATGCCCGAGGCCCTGCCCCCCGGCTCGTGATGGCTGCAGGAGCGACTGGGGACACCGCTGCGAGGAGTGGCACGAGCGTTCGCTGAAGCCCTGCAGCCACGAGCACCACCGCGAATGCTGCGGCTAGGCCTGGCCGGAAGGACGAGCGATGCGGGTCGCGTTGCCTGCCGCCTCCCAGTTCTGGGAGGACGGTGGCGCGCTGGCCGTTGGTTGCGGGCTGGAGGATGACGGCGGGCCTGGCTGTGGAGTGACTTGCGGCCAGCCGGCGCCCGACCCCTCGATGGTGGTCGCGGTGCGCATTACGAGGCCGTCTCGGCTAGCTCCTTGATGGCGGCCAGGTTGTGCTCGAAGCCGGTCTCCCACTCCCGCAGCCGGACGAAGACGATCCTGGCCTCCCGGTCCGGCATCGCGTCGATGGCCAGGCTCAGCCCGGACCGGCCCGGTCCCAGCTGCGCCCACTGCTCGACCACCGTGCCCGGCCCGTCAGGGCGCAGGGTGAACCGCCAGGTCGCCCAGTGATGACCGGGGTCCCCGACCGCCCAGGCGAACCGGTGCGGCTCGTCGCATTCCACGATCGTGCTGACCGTCTCCCACTGCCCGAGGTAGGAGTTGGCGTTGCGGCCGAGGAAACGGTGACCGACCGCCGGGCCGGTCACGCCCTCCAGCCACTCCGCCTCCTGCAGTTCGGCGCTCAGCCGCGCCATCAGGTGTATGTCGGTGACCAGGGTCCAGACCCGCTCCGGCGGCGCCTCGATGTAGGCCTGCACGGCCACGGTCGGATGGTCCGCGTACACCTGTCCTGTCCATTCCATGACGTCCAGTTTCCCCGGTTCGCGGCCCGGCTGGCTAGCCTGGGCTGGTGAGCTATCTGGCGGCGGCCGAGCGGGCCGGGGACTGGCTGGTCGCGACCGCCCGGCGCGACCCGGATGGCTGGTGCTGGCCGGTCCGGCCCGGCGTGTCCGCGGAGGTCGAGTCGGGCGTGGGCTGGGGCACGGCCGGGCCGGCGATGTTCTTCGTGGAGGCGTTCGGGACCACGGGCGACGAGCGCTGGCTAGCGGCGGCGAGGCAAGGCCGCCGGTGGATGGCGGCCCACCTCGGCGAGTGCGCCGAGGCGTGGGCGGGGTGCGGGCTGTTCACCGGGATCGGCGGCTGGGCGGTCGTGCTCGACGAGCTGGCGGACACGGCGGACGACGAGGCGTCCCGGCAGCTCGCGGGGCGCGTGCTCGAGGAGGTCGCGGCGCGGGCGTCGGCCGGCGGCGGGCCAGGCGGCGGTACTGTGCACTGGCACGACCTGACCGAGATCTTGTGGGGCACGGCCGGCGTCGGGTGCCTGATGCTGACGCTGGGCGGCAAGTACCTGGGCCCGCGGGCGCTCGAGCTGGCCGTGGGCGCCGGGGACTGGCTGCTGGGGCAGGCCGAGCAGGCGCCGGCCGGGATCAGGTGGTCGCTGGGCCGCGCCTTCGAGGCGGAGCGGCCGGATGACAAGCGGCGGTTCCCGAACTTCGCGCACGGGGCGGCCGGCATCGGATTCTTCCTGGCCCGGCTGGCGGAAGTGACCGGTGAGGCGCGGTTCCTTCAGGGGAGCCTGGCCGCCGCCGAGTGGATCATGACCACGGTGCGCACCGACGATGACACCTGCGCGGCGTTCCACCACGATCCCGGCGGCACCGAGCTGTACACGCTCGGCTGGTGTCACGGGCCGCCGGGGCTCGGCTGGCTGTTCCGGCAGCTGGAACTGACTACGGGCGCCGCGCAATGGCGAACCTGGCTGCGGCGCGCCGCGCGAGCCGACAGCACCAGCGGCATCCCGGCGCGAAAGTACCCCGGGTTCTGGGACAACGTCGCGCGGTGCTGCGGGTCGGCGGGAGTGGCGGAATTCTTCCTCGACCTGCACCGGCTGGAGGGGCGGCCGGAGGACCTGGCGTTCGCGGTGGCGCTGGCCGACGACCTGCTTGACCGGACGATCAGCGACCAGGCGGGCCTGCGCTGGTCCAACTACGAGTACCGGGTGCCCGAGCCTGACCTGCCGGCGGAGACCACCTACATGCAAGGCGCGGCCGGCATCGGCTCGACCTTGCTGCGCTTGCACCGCCACCTGGCCGGGGATACCTGGACCGTGCGCTGGCCGCACGCCCCGGCGTGGGAAGGATAAGCCAGGCCGGCGTGCCTGGGTAGCGGGGGCACGCAGGGAGGACCGTTCGGCCTGAAGATTTTGAACTTGGGTTTCGGCATGCGGAACGCGTGGCTCGCCGGGCGGGCCGGGACCGCTTAGGCTCTGGGCGTGAGCGATCGTGAGGCTACGGCGCGGCGGATGGAACAGGCGATCCGGGGTTACTTCGACGCCTGCAACACGCCACCGGTATCCAGCTGGCCGGGCGGCTGGCTATCGACACCGCTAGGGAACTGCTCGGGCTGCGGGCCCGGCGCGGTTAACGACAACGTTAGGGAGACTGGCATGCCACTGGTGCGCATCGACATCATGGAGGGGCGTCCGCCCGAGAAGATCCGCGAGCTGCACGGGCGGGTCGCCGCCCTGGTCGCGGAGATCCTGGACACGCCGATCGAGCGGGTCCGGACCTACATCACGCAGTTCCCGCCGGAGGGCTGGGGTATCGGCGGGGTCCCGGCCGACGTGGCCAGGGCCGACGAGGTCGAGGCACGGCGCGCGGCCGGCGCGGGGCTCAACGGGACGTGACCGTTACCGCTGGCCGTTCCGGCGTCTGGGGTCAGGCGGTCGTGGTGGGGGCGACCGGGACCATCGGGGCGGCGGTGGTCAGGCGGCTGACCGGGCGCGGGCTGCCGGTGCTGGCGGTGGCGCGCGGTAAGGCGTCGCTGGACGAGCTCGCGGCCGGGTGCGAGCTGGTCACGACGTGCGCGGCGGACATCGGCCGCAACGAGGCGACGTCGATTATCAGTTCGGCACTTACGGGGCCGGTGCGGATGGCGGTGTTCGCGGCCGGGCTCCCGGTCCGCGGGTCGGCGGACAGCATCGACCCGGATGCGCTGGCCGCTGGCAGCAACATCAAGCTCGGCGGGCTGCTGCGGCTGCTGCACGCGGTCCGGGACCGGCTCGTCCCGGGGTCACGGTCCGTGACATTCGCCGGCTCGCTCGGCCTGGAACCGCGGGCGCACGAGGCCGGGAGGTGAGCGGCGAGGCGGATGGGGTCAAAGGGACCAGTGAGGCGTGCCAGGCGCGCATCGCGGGGCGGAAGGCGCGGAACGGGGCGAAGCTGGGGCGCGGGGAGGCTAGGGCACGACTACGAGGGGGACCGGGGAGTGGCGGGCCAGGCTGACGGCGACCGAGCCGACCATGCGGTGCATGGCGCTGGAGGAACTCCCGACCACGATCACCACGGTGTCGCCGGGGTGCGCGAGGCTGATGGCGTTGGCCACCTCGATCAGCTCGTCGGCGATCTGTCCTTCGCGGCGGGTGAACCCCCAGCTCAGGTCCTGGCCGCGCAACTGCTCGGCGGCCGCGGCGCGAAGGTCCTGCTCGACCTCGTTGAAATCGACTTCCATCTCGGCGACGGCGCCGGCCGACATCATGACCGTGCTGGTCAGGTGAGCCACGTACAGCAGGTCGATGTGGCCGGTCCGGCCGCGCAGCAGGTTAACCGCGGCGTTGAGGGCCCGGCTGGCGGGAGGAGACCCGTCGTAACCGACGACGAGGCGCAGAGCCGCGGCAGGCGAGGTAGGAGTGCTCATAACAGGAAACTACCGCAGCCCGCTGCGCCACAGTCGTTGCGGGTATCAGTCGTGGGTCACGAAGTTCTGGCCGCCGCTCCTGCTAGCTCTTGAAGACGTATTTCGCGGCCATGGCGGCCGGGTTCCACTGGGCGGGCGCGGATTCGGCGGCGGGGCGGACGACGGTCACCGGGCGGGCCTGCACGACGCAGACCGGATCGCCTGGCCGGCGGTGCCGGTCGAGGACCCATTCGACGTCCACCGGGTACCCGTAGTGCCGCTCGACCGCCAGCACGGCGCCGACTACGGCGGCGATCTGCTCGTCGTCGAGCACCTGGCGGTCGACGAGCCGGGCCGGCATGTCGATCTCGACCACCTGCCCGGCGGCGTAGTCGAACGCCGACACCACCTTCTTGACCGCCACCCGGTGGCTCAGGACCCGGCCGTCGGCCTTGCCGATCTCGATGTGGTCGGGCGTGACCAGGCCCTGCACCACCGCCTCGCCCCAGCCCCAGCTGGTCTCGATGACGATGCGGTCGGTCTTGCCGGTGACCGGGTGAGCGGAGAACGCCACTCCGGAGGCGCGGGCATGGATCAGCTCGATGACGCCCACCGCCATCGGCATGTCCCGGTGACCGGTGCCCGCGCGCAGCCGGTAGGCGACGGCGCGGGGGCTGAACAGGCTGGCCCAGCACTGACGGACCGCGGCGAGCACCCGCTCCTTCCCCGACACGCCGAGATAGGTGTCGAAGATGCCGGCGAAGCTGGCCGTGCCCGAGTCCTCGCCGATGGCGGAACTGCGCACCGCGGTGGGCACGTTGACGTCGAAGCAGCGCGCGCTCAGCTCCTCGTAGGCATCGCTGATCAGGCTGGCCAGCCCGGCGTCCAGCTCGCAGCTGGTCATGGCGGCCCGGGCCGTCTGCGCCGCGGCCTCGATCCCGGCGGGCATGGCGCCGGGCCCCAGCCCGGCGAGCGCGTCGTCGATGGCCTGGTCCAGGCCCGTCTGCACGCAGTGCTGCCGGTAGGCCTCCACCGTGACGGTGAACCCCTGCGGCAGCGTCACGCCGGCCTGCCGCAGCTCGGCCAGCCTCCCCATCTTGGCACCGCAGATCCCGACCGCCTGCTCCGGGGCGATTGCGTCCACCCAGGCGATGGCGTCAGGCACAGGCTCAGCCTTCCGCCTGCCCGGCCCCGTGCTTGAGCACCGTGACATGACCGGCGGTGCCGTCCACCTCAACTTCGTCGCCGTCGGAGATGAGCATGGTGGCCAGCCCGACCGCGGTCACGGTGGGGACGCCGTACTCGCGGCCGACGATGGCGGCGTGCGACAAGGTGCCGCCGCCATCGCAGACGCAGGCGGCGATCTTGGCGAAGGCCGGGGTCCAGTTGGGCGAGGTGGACTCGCGCACGCCGTCGGCCTCGTGGGCCGCGAACACCGGCTCCAGGCCGGCCCGCGGGCGGCCGTGGTCAGCCGCCAGAGCTCCCGGTCGGTCTCCATGATCTTGGTGTCGTAACCCTGCAGGAACTTGCCGATCTGCCCCGGGTCGAGGCCCAGCTCGGTGCACATGCCGTAGAAGCCGACGTAGTTCGCCAGCAGCGGGTACATCACCTGGAAGTGGATCTCGAAGGCGCGCTTGTGGTACTGACGTACCACGGCGCGTGCGTGTAGCCGGGCTTGAAGCCCGGGTACCACTCGTCGCTGATGAACTCATCGACGGGGATGACCGTGGCCATTGCGACTCCTAGGCACTGTTGCGGCTCCGTTGCGGCTCCGATGTCCAGAAGGTTTCACTGCCGTTTCCGGCTGGCAACGAGCGTGTTCCCCGCTGCGGAACGCGACTGGTGTTCCGGTCAGGCGTAGGTCACCAGCGAGACCCTCTGGAACGGGAGGGGCTTATCCTCGGCTGTTCCGCTGGTCATGACGGGGACGACCGTGATGACGAGGCTCTGCTCGTGCTGCGCGACCTGTCGGATGACGTCCGTGACCTCGATCCACATCTTCGCGGGCGTGAGCTGGTGCGGAGGCCGGAGGTCGAAAGGCTGCCGCACGGCGGGAACCTCGCAATGGCCCTCGTCGCCGAAACAGCCGCCGTGCCCGAACACGTACACCGACCCGGCATAGCCATTCTCGGCGGAGGCCCCGGTGCTGCTCGTGGCGTCCGGGTTGTTGAAGAAGACCCGCAGCGCGTAGGAGCCACCCGCATGATCGACGCCATCGAAGATCAGGTCAGCCCGGTTGTAAGCGGCGCCGATATCGATGGCCGTCAGCCCGATCGGTTTCGAGACGAATGGTCGCATGATTGAGGCCTGTCCTACGTGGAAGGTTGGAGGGGCACCTCGGCGAGAGCATATTCATAGCCAAGGCTATTGATATCGAGCGTCCCGCCCACAGTCAGCTGCGGGAACGGCGGCAGCGGAGAATTGAGATACCGGCTGGGCGGCAGGCACCGGGATGCTGCAATTGCCAGAGCCACCACAGCCGGTCGATCATCGTGTGGTGGGCATAGAAGAGAGGATCGTAGGCGGCCACCGGGATCTCGCTCATCGTGCCGCCCACCCAGACGTGCACGCCGTTGTGGATTCCCTCGACCTGCTGGCTGAAGTCGACGAAGGTGGTAGCCGCGAGGGCGTTCGCCACGTCATCGGGGGACGGCAGCGCGGGCGGCCCGCCTTGAAGAGCGCCCGGCTGGCGGAACGTCACGGCCGGCAACGGGCCAGGGTCGACGCCGGTGCCGTCGAGAAGGCTCTGCCTGGCGCCGTTACCGCCCTCCCACTGGGCGTCGGGGATGGCGACGATCGGGCCCTGGGAGAGCGGGTTCGGCTGGCCGTTGACGGTGTCCGACGCGTAAGCGGCAGGAATAACCGAAGGCTGGGCCGGATCTGTCGTCCAGTCCCACCACGGGAGCGTCACGGTATCGGCCTGGTTCGTGTCCTGCAGGGCGAGCTCAAAGAAATAGAGGTAAGCCCGGTGCCAGGGCAGGAACAAGGGGCCGACCGGAAGGTTCCCCAGGACCCCGGCGGCATCACCATGGACGCAGTAGCCGGGCAGCGGAAGCCCGTGAATACCGGCGTAATGCTGATATCCGCGGTCATCCGAGATGCCTTCCACGGCGACGAAGGCCGCTCGCAGGCTGGCCAGATCGGCATCCGTCAGGGTAACCACGCTCTTACGCAACCTGACGCTCGGAACGGTAGTTGCTTGCGACGCGCCATTCGCCGTGTTCGCCAATGTAGCTGCACCCCCTCATACCACTAGTCACACACTCCTACGGGTATCCCCCGGCGCTTCAGCTCGAAGCGCCTCATGATGAGCCTCGACCGTTCGCGCCCGTTTGTAAAGGGGGCATTAACCTGACGGGTCAGACCTGCATGACGACGGCTTTGGGCTCGGTGAAGAACTCGCGGCTGAAGGTGCCGCCTTCGCGGCCGGTCCAGGCCGTCGGACTCGACCACGCCGACCATGTACCCGACCTCGACATGCTCGCTGTGCTGCAGCTTGGCCAGCAGGTCGGTGCCGATGTTACCCGGCCCCACGATCGCGGCCAGGGTCTTCGTGCCCGTGTATGAGTGAGGGCTCATTCAGCTTCCTCCCCACAGGCGCTTGGTCGCGATGGCCGCGCCCTCGGCGAGCGCGGCGAACTTGGCCCACACCACGGTGGGATGGACCTCGGGCGCGAAGCTGGCCCGGGACGAGAACCCGCAGTCGGCGCTGGCGATGACGTTCTCCCGTCCCACCAGGCCGGCGTAGGCGCAGATGCCGTCGGCGATCAGCTCGGGATGCTCGACGTAGTTGGTCGCGTGCCCGAGCAGCCCGGGCAGCAGGATCTTGCCCTCCGGCAGCGGCAGGTCGGCCCAGATCCGCCACTCGTGCTGGTGCCGCGGGTTGGCGACCTCGAAGGAGTAGGCGCCCGCGTTGATCCGGAGCATGACCGGCGCCACCTCGGCCAGCGGGATGTCGTTCAGCCGGGGGCCGTGGTTGAGGCCGTAGCAGGTGTGCAGCCTGATCCGGTCGGCCGGGATCCCGCGCACCGCGTGGTTGAGCACGTCCACGTGCTCCTGGGCGCGGCGGCGGCGCTCGGCCGGATCGCTGCGGCCGTCGTCGGTCAGGATCTCGATCAGCCAGGGGTCGTCGATCTGCAGCAGGAAGCCGGCCTCGATGATGGAGAGGTACTCCGTCCGCATGGCCTCGGCCACCGCGACCACGCCGAGCTCGCGCGCCGCCGCGGTGGCGCCGAGCTCAGGATGGGCGGCGAAGCAGTCGAGCACGGACACCGCGATCGGGGGCTTGTCGACGGTGCGGAACGCGGCCCGGCTGCTGAAGGTGTTCCGGTCCCGGGAGGCCGACCTGGGCGTCTCGGAGCTGGCCCGGCGGCTGGGCCTGGGCAAGAGCACCGTGCACCGGATGCTCACCACGCTGGTCGCCGAGGGGCTGATCGAGCAGAACCCGCGGACAGGCGGCTACCGGCTCGGCATCGTGATGTTCGAGCTGGGCGAGGCGGTCCGGGTGCATATGGACCTGCACGCGGCGGCTGGCCAGGTGCTCGGCGAGCTGCGCGCCCAGACCGGGGAGTCCTCCCAGGTCGGCGTGCTCGACGGGCATGAAGTCGTGTACGTGGACCGGCTGGAGAGCGCGCATTCGCTGCGGCTGTTCACCGAGACCGGCCGGCGGGTGCCGGTGCACTGCACCAGCTCGGGCAAGGTGCTGCTCGCCTATCTGCCGGAGGCCAGGCGGCAGGCGGTGCTGCGGGCGGCCCCGCTGACCGCGCTGACGCCGCAAACGATCACTTCCCGCGAACAGCTCGCGGCGGAGCTGGCCCGGGTCCGGCCCCGCGGCTGGCTGAGGCGATCGACGAGCGCGAGATCGGCATCGCGTCCATCGCGGCGCCGGTCCGCGACGTCACCGGCGAGGTGGTCGCCGCGATCAGCATCGGCGTACCGTTGGCGCGGTGCAGCGTGATGGCGCTGCGCAGGCGGTGGAGATCGTCGACTCCAGGTTCGCCGACTGGCGGATCAAGCTGGCCAACACCGTCGCCGACCTGGCGTCCAACGGCGCGGTGGCCGTCTCGAGCCGGCTGGTCCCGCTGGCGGGGATCGACCCGCGGCTGACCGGGATGGTGCTGACCCGGCAGGGCGAGCTGGTCGACACGGGCGCGGGCGCGGCCGCGCTCGGCGACCCGGTCAAGGTGGTGGCCTGGCTCGCGAACACCCTGGGCGAGATGGGGGCCAAGCTGGAAGCCGGGCACCTGGTCATGACCGGGGCGCTGCACGCCGCCGCGCCGATGCGGGCCGGCGACGTGTTCCGGGCCGATTTCGACCGCCTCGGCCCGATTACCGTCCGCGTCGGCGAGTAAGGGATGACATTCATGAGTGCTGATACTGCTGAGATCGCGGCCCGGCTGGCCAAGGCGCGGGCCGATCGCGCGCCGATCGGATCGCTGTCCGCGGAGCTGGCCGGCTTCTCCCTCGGCGCGGGCCTACGAGGTGCAGCGGATGGCGCGGCTCGAGGCGGGGCCGCTGGCGGGCTGGAAGCTCGGCGTGACCTCCCGGGCGAAGCAGG
The DNA here is from genome assembly GCA_963739615.1 of uncultured Actinomycetes bacterium. Classification (GTDB taxonomy): domain Bacteria; phylum Actinomycetota; class Actinomycetes; order Streptosporangiales; family Streptosporangiaceae; genus Palsa-504. The sequence goes on along the minus strand of CAVUBD010000037.1, from coordinate 87,947 downwards.
CCCAGGTCGGGGTGCACGAGCCGGTCCGCGGCTACCTGGCCGCCGACGACGCGCTTGACGTCGGCGAGCCGGGTGACCGCGTTCAGCTCCGGTTACGCGGCGGCGAGGACGCCGACCCGGCGGTCGGCGGTCAGGCGGCCGGCTGACGTGCCGACGTAGGAGCCGGAGGTCGGCGCGACGTCCGCGTAGTCCCGGCCGGTGGCGACGGTGACGTAGCCGCAGTCGGTCCGGCGGCCGTTGCACGGGTCGAACGCGATGGCCTCGGCCTGGTCGGCCCGGGGCACGATCACCTCGACCCAGGCGTGGGTGCCGCCCTGGCCGAGCAGGTGCCCCGATACGTACCTGGCCGGCAACCCGACCAGGTGGCACAGCGCCAGCATCACGTGCGCGAAGTCCTGACAGACGCCGCGCCCGGCGGCCAGGGCCTCGGCGGCCGTGGTCTGCACTGAGGTCACGCCGTATTCGTAGCTGATCGCGGCCGACACGGCGTCGCAGATGCGCTGGCCGCGCTCCTCCGGGTCGGCGCCCGCGGCGGCGATGTCCGCGGCCATGGCGCGCAGCCGCTCATCGGCCGCGGTGAGCGGGGTGGGCCGCAGCAGGTGCGGGCTGCGCAGGGCCTCGGCCGGCAGCATGGTCGGCCCGTCGTCGCGGACCCGTTCGATCACGGCGGCCAGCCGGAACTCGATCGCGTCGGTCACGCGCTCGGCCCGCAGCCAGGCGACGACGTTGCCGTAGGCGTCCCGGCGCAGGCGGCGCCGGGACGGGGCGCCGTTCACCTCGAGCAGATGCGCGCGCCGGTACTGGTTGCCGTGGCGGTCGGGCGGCACGATGACCAGCCGCTGGCGCAGCGACTCCACCGGCCCGTCGTATTCGTACCGGAAGCTCTGCTGCAGGACGTAGTTGACGCGCCGGACGGCGGACAGGTCAAGCCCGCGGTGATCGAGCAGCGGCGCCCGCAGCACCGACGGATCCAGCATCATCGGCCTGCCTCCCCCGGCTGGATGAGTTCCTCCGCCTGCACCACCATGGAGTCGAGCAGCGGGCCGCCGAACGTGGTCGCCATCGCGACATCGGAGGCGTCCCGGCCCCGGCCGATCACGATACGTCCCTTGCGCCTGATGTTGTTGCGGGGATCGAAGGTCCACCACCGGTCACCCAGCCATACCTCCATCCAGGCCGCGAAGTCCATCGGCGCCGGATCGGGCGGGACGTCCATGTCAGGCAGGTAGCCGAAGACATACCGGGCCGGGATGTTCAGCGCCCGGCAGAACGAGATGGCCAGCTGAGTAAAGTCGCGGCAGACCCCGCGCCGGGTCTGGTTGACGTCGGCGGCGCTCGACAGGGCGGTGGTGCTGCCGTACTGGAAGGTCAGGTGGTTGTGCACGTGGTCGCAGATGGCCTGGACCCGGCGGTAACCAGGCGCCAGCCCGCCGAAGCGCGCCCAGGCCTCGTCGCCGAGCACGTCGGGCAGGCAGTAGCGGCTCGGCAGGGTGTAGATCAGCGTGTCGTCGGGGAGGGCGTCGGGCGCAAGCTCCGGCGCGTCCTCATCGGCGTCCTCGGCGGTGTCGGGCACCACCGCCACCGCCTGGTAGCGGAACCTTGACTTGCCCGACGGGAGCACCGCGCGGATGCACGGGTTGCCGTACAGGTCGGTGTAGCCGCGGATCCCGATGGCCGGCTCGGATGACAACTCGGCGTCCTCGATGGAAACCAGCGGGGAACCGATCGGCTGCACCTGGAAGATCACCGGCGTGCTGATCGCGGCGACATAGGTGAAGTCGCATCCGATCAAGAGCCGGCGCGTTTCCATGTGACCATGATCCGCTCCTGATGTTTCCGGGGCGTTACGCCGCGTCGGCGGCATTATGTCCATATTTGATCGAAGCGCGCAGCGGCGACCGCCGGGGCGGCCGACATGCGACTGATGGCGATACTGGTGCCAGGTCAGGTTGCGTTTGCCCGGCTGGCTGATCGTGTGACCGGCGGTTCAAGGAGCCGATCCAGCCGGTCCAGCCGTCCAGCCGTCCAGCCGGTCCAGCCGTCCAGCCGTCCAGCCGTCCAGCCGTCCAGCCGCAGCGATGTGGCATCGGTGCGGGAGCCTGCCGTCCGGCTGAAGCGCCGTCCTCGCGGCAGCGACGAAACGTAATCATGACGATGCGCTTACGGAGACCGCGCGCCCCTTCCCGGCGCTCCCCTGCGCGGAACAATCGTCACATCTCGTGTTCTTCTGGACACGTGGGGCATTGGAGGCTGCTGTTACTGCGGGGAAGGCAGGGATCTTATGGCGGTACAGGAGCAAGACACCATCGCAACGGCGCGTCCGGCGCGGCCCGAGCCCCCGGCTCGCACGGAGCGGGCGGCGCGCACGGAGCGGGCGGCGCGCACGGAGCGGGCGGCGCGCACGGAGCGGGCGGCGCGGCCAGGGCGCCGGGCAGGCGCCGGGGCAGTACGGCTGAGCCAGCGCGACATCGACGGGCTGCTGCTGTGCGGGGAGCATTACGGCGCCCCGTTCGACCTGCTCGCGGCGGCGCTGCGGGTGCAGCCGGGCCGGGTGGCCGCGATCGCGGCACGGTGGCGCCGGGCCGGGTACGCGGCGACCGGGCGGCTTGGGCCGGGGCCGGGGTGGTGCTGGCTGACCCGGGACGGGATGACCGCCACCGGGCTCGGGTTCCCCGCCTCCCAGCCCGCGCTGGGCCGGCTGGCGCACATCCGCGCGGTCCTGGCCACCCGGCTGTGGATGCAGGCCAGCCCGGTCTGGTACGCGGGGCAGGCGTGGTGGCACTCCGAGCGGCGGCTGCGCGCCGACCATCCCGCGGCAGGCCGCGACGGGCACGTCGCGGACGCGGAGATCCACTGGCCGTCGATCGCCAGCCCCTACGCCGGGCAGGTCTGGGCCATCGAGGCCGAGCTGACCCCCAAGCCGCTGGCCCGGACCATGCTGATCATGACCGGGCTGCTGGCTCCGGCGCACTATGCCCGGGTGATCTACCTGACCGCCCCGGCCGCCCGGGCCGTGGTCACCCGGGCCGCGGCGTCGATGCCGCCCGGGGAGCAGGCCCGGCTGGTGGTCCGGGACCTGCCGGCGTACGCGTTCACCCCGGCGCCGCCGCGATGAGCGTGTGGTCCTGGCTCAAGCTCACCATCGCCCTGTGGCTCATCCGCAAGGCATTCAAGGCCGCCGGGTGGCTGCTGCTCACTGCCCTGGCCATCGCGGCGTGGCCGGTGATGCTGGTGACGGCCGCAGGATATACCGCGGCGTGGCTGCGGGGCTCGCCGCCGGTCCGGCTGTTCCGCGCCGCGGCCTGGGCGCTGCCGGTGACCGCGGTCTGGGTGACACTCCTGGAAGTCCGCGCTCCCGGCTGGCAGGCTGCCGCCCTGGCGCCCGGCCGGGCCTGGGCCCGCGGCTGGGCCGGCGTGACCACCGCCGCCGTCGCCCGCGAGTTCGCGCTGCTGGCCCCCGTGGCGGTCCCGGCCGGGCTGGGGCTGGCCGGGCTGGTGTGGGCGTGGCGGATCTACGCGATCACCTCCGGGCTCGGCGGTTTCACCGCGTCCGCCCCGATCACGTTCGACGCCCGGCAGTGGAAGCGGCAGGTCCGCACCGCCCGCGGGCTGACCGCCGCGCCGGGCGCGGTGCCGTTGCTGGGCCGGGGCGGGCGGATCCCGGTCGGCGGCACCATCCGCGCGATCGGGCACCGCTGGCACCCGGTCTTCACTCTCCCGGCGGCGGCGTGCGCCCGGCACATGGTCATCGTCGGGTCCACCGGCAGCGGGAAGACGAACCTGATGATCCGGCTGTGGGCGGGCTGGTTCACCGCCACCCTTCAGGCGGCCCGGGCCGGGCGGGGGCACCGGCCGCTGCTGATCGTGCTGGACTGCAAGGGCGGCCGCGACGCCAGGACCAAGGCGGACAGGACCCGGCGGCTGCTGTACGGCGCCGGCGCCCACCGGGTCGCGGTCTGGCCCGACGAGGCCCGGCTGTCGCTGTGGGACCTGCCGGCCCAGGACCTGGCCGTGCTGCTCTATCAGATGATCGACACCGGCACCGGGAACGCCGCCTACTACGCCGACATCCTGCAAGCCGTCCTCACCCTCGCCGTCGGCGCGCCCGGCGGGCCGCCGTTCAACACGGCCGGGTTCCTGGACCGGCTCGACGCCCGCTGGCTCGCCCGCGCCTGGAGCGACGGCCGCCACCCCAGGGAGCTGGGCCAGGTCCGCGGCGCGGCCAGGCACCTGCCCGACATCCAGCTCCGGTACGCCACCTTGCTCGGCCGCCTCGGCCCGGCCCTGGACGGGCCGGGAAACCTCGCCGACGCGGACGCCTGGTACTTCATCCTGGAAGGCACCCGCGAGCCGTCGGTCGCCGAGGCCCAGGCGATGGCCATCACCGAGCTCGCCGCGCACGCCGCCACGGCCCTGGACGGCGAGCCGCGGGCGATGCTGCTCGCCGCCGACGACTACTCCGCCGTCTCCCGGCGGGTGCCGCTGTCGAACCTGTACGAACGGGGCCGGTCGCTGGGCATCGGGGTGCAGGTCTCGGCCCAGTCCTGGCAAGGGCTGGGGGCGACAGAGGATGAGCGGTACCGGATCGCGGCCACCGCCGACGGCGGCATCTTCGTCCTGCACACCCCCTACCCCGAGCCGCTGTCGGCGCTGGCCGGAACCCGGCGGGTGCTGGAAACGGCGCACAAGCTCGTCGGGAACGCCTGGGGCGACGAGGGCACCACCCGCCAGCAGCGGGCCCCGACCGCCGACCCCGAGCTGATCCGCCGCCTGGAGGTCGGGCAGGCCTGCTACGTCCACCGGGGCGCGGCCGCGTTCGTCCAGGTCGCCCGGCCCAAGCCGTCCCCGCTCACCTTGCTCCCCCCGCCCGCCGCGGCGGCCGGGCCGGTGGTCCAGGTGCCCGTCCCCCGCCAAGAACCCGGCCCCGCCACCTGGCCGGCGCCGGCCAGCCTTGATGACATTTTCGGACCCGGAGCTCCCCGATGACCGCCAACCCGTTCGCCGCCCTCGGCCTGCCCGCCCGCCCCGACCTGGGCGATGAGCAGGTCCGCGCCGCCTGGCGCCAGATCGCCGCCGCCACCCACCCCGACCGCGCCGACGGCGGCGACCTGGCCAGGTACACCGCCGCGTCCGCCGCCTACGCGGAACTGCGCACGCCGTGGGGACGCAGCGAGGCCTACGCCGACCTAGCCGACGCCGGCGACCCAGCCGGCCCAGCCGACCTCGGCCGCCTCGGCGGACGGGCGGACGCGGGCGGGGAGCCGGACGCGGGCGGGGAGGCGGTCACCGCACCGCTGCCCGCCGTCCCCGCCGTCGAGCCTGCGCCGGGCCGGCCGTGGCAGCCGCTGCTCGACCTGGCCCAGGTGCCGTCCAGGATCCGCGGCGGCCGTCCCCGCCGCCTGCTCATCCGGGCCGCCGTCGCCGCGCTGCTCTCCCTGGCCCTGCTGCAGCTGATCCCCGGCACCGCCGCCGCCCCCGCCGACATCACCGGGCTGATCTTGTGGTTCGTGCTCACCGGCCGCAAGGACCTGGCACCTCCGCCGGAACGGTGAGCAAGGGAGCGTGCCTGCCGCGGAAGATACTGTGACCTGGGGAGCCGGGCGACCAGAATATCTCGACGACTATCGCCGGCCTGGCGGCCGGAAAACTGAGGCAGCTGACGAGCTGAACTTTGCCGGGCGGGGGGCCGTAGTTAATTAATGGGAGCGTTCGGACCTAGCCGCAGGGAAGAGAAGGTGAGCGGGTCCGATGGCTGATGGTCTTGTCAAGCGTGCCGCCGCGGGCAGGCACACGCGCCGGCCAGGGCTGGCCGGGCTGCGCCGGGTATGCGTGGCGGCGCTGATCACGCTGGTCGTCCAGTACGGCCTGGGTATTTTCCTGAACCTGTACGTCGCCGTCCCGGCCGCCGATGCGCACGCCGGCATCATGCGGGAAATCGCCAGCGGCCCGCTGGCCCTGACCGTCCACGCGCTGCTCGGCCTGGCCCTGATCGGGACCGCGGTCGTGCTGGTGGCCAGGGCCGTGGCCGTGCAGGACCGGCTGCTCGCCGTGCTCGCGGCGGCGGGCCTGACCGCTATCGGCGGCGCGTTCGCCGCGGGGGAAATCTTCGTACGCGGCGGCCAGCCGGGCGCGTCGCTGGCGATGGCGATCCTGACCGGGGCCGCGCTGCTGTGCTACATCCTCACGCTGACGCTGGCCAGCGCGGCGCAGCGGGAGGCCGCTCGGGTGGCACCGCCGCCCGCGGTGACGGCGCAGCCGGTCGCGGGCGCGGCGTATCCGGCCTCCTGGTTCGTGCGGGAGTAGGGCCTTTAGTGGCCCTTGGCTAGGACGTAGCGAACGTAGCCGCCGTAGATGGCCAGGGCGGTCAGGACGACCGTCACGATTCGCACGGCCCAGGTGATGTTGAAGGTCCGGTCCGGCACCGGCAGGTCGCTGGCCATGATCCACGCGGCCCGTTCCCTGATGACCGGCGGCCAGGGCCAGCGCGGCAGGTGACGGTACGGATCGTTCTCGCCGGCGGCGATCGCGTCCCTGGTCCGGTCTACCGACCGGCCGATGAAGTAGAGCTGGACGGTGTTGCCTGCGGGGGCGTACACGCGGTGCACGACCAGGCCGGCCAGGATGCCGATCAGCCCGGCCTGCCAGGGGAAGCCCGCCAGGTAGGTGCCGAGCCAGGCCAGCCGGTGCGGCATGTGCACGGGGTTGCGCAGTACGTGGTGCATCAGCGCGGCGTGCCAGAGGTACGGCAGGCCGTAGTTGATCAGGGCGATGCCCGCGGCCACCACAGGGAAAGCGACGACCACGATCAGGACGGGCGAGAGCACCACGTACCAGGCGGGAGCCCGGCGGTCGTTCTTCCGCCAGTTCGCGAGCAGTGACCTGACGAACAAGGTGGCCAGCACCGCCTCGTAGACGTCGCGGACGTCGTGCCGGTCGGCGGCCCAGCCGCGGAAGCCGAACAGGTGGTCCCACTGCGGCTTGAGATAGAGGTAGGTATGGCCGTCGGCGTGCCATCTCAGCTGCACGAACAGGTAGTACAGGGCGGAGATGACCCAGGCGCCGATGTTCGCGGCCAGGAACGACCAGATGATCTGCTGGAGCCAGCGAAGCCGGACCGGCCTGCCCTTCACCGGGATGCGCTTCGGCGGTACCAGTGCCTCGGTGGCGCTGGTCCGGGGCACGCACCCAGGCTCGTTCGGCATGATAAATGGTTTAGCGCGCTTATTCACCTGGCTCAGCCGGCGGTGCCGGGCGGTTCGTGGCCGCGATCTCCAGGGCCTTGCCGACGTAGACGCGGTAGCCGAGGTCGGGCCGGAAGCCGTGCACCTCGGGGGTGTCCAGGCTGCGCATGAAGGCCAGGATCTGGGGGCTGAACACCTGACCGGGCACCAGCACGGGGAAGCCGGGCGGGTAGGGGGTGACGTAGGTGGCCGACACCACCTGCTCGCCGTTCTCCACCCGCTGCTCCACCTCGTCCGGCGCCAGGTAGTCGCAGTAGCTGTCGTTATAGGCCAGGTAGAAGGCGCGGCGCACGTCTCCTTCCGGGGTCTGGGGGCCGGGCAGGCCGCGGCCGCCGGCGAAGCTCGGGTGGAAGCCGCTGAAGTCGGGCAGCGGCGCCGAGGGCGCGGTCAGCCGGAGCACGGCGCGCTCGTGCGCGGTCCGTTCGGCCGGGCTCATGTCGTGCACGGCCGCGTCCAGGTCCCTGGCGATCGTCACCAGGACCTCGATCAGGTAGGCCACCGAGCTGCGGGTGGTGCCGATCGTGGTCATGAACAGCACGGTGTTCCGCGAGGTCTTGTTGATCTGCACGCCGTAGTGGTCCATCAGGTGGCGGCGCTTGAACTCGTCCCCCTCGATGCCGGTGGCACCGATGTAGATCGTGACCCGGGACGGGTCCAGGACGAACTCGTCGGTCTCCCAGGCCCTGATCATCTTCGGCAGGCCGGAGCGCAGCGGCTGGTCGATGCCCGAGGTCCGGAACTCGGCGGGAATCAGGTCGGCCGTGGTCAGGCAGCGCATGTACTTGCTCAGCAGCGGGTGGTGGTCGACCGCGTCCCGCAGCCGCATCGCGTTCTCGATCTGCTTCTGGACCAGTTCGAACCCCTCCAGGGCGGCCTGCCTGCGGCCCAGGTCCATGGAGGCGAGGATCTGGTAGTTCGGCGAGGTGGAGGTGTGCGTCATGTAGGCCTCGTGGAAGGTCTCCTCGACCTTGGCACTGAAGTCCTGGTCCCAGACGTGGATCATCGACCCCTGGCGCAGCGAGGTCAGCGTCTTGTGGGTCGACTGGGTGGAGTAGACCCTTATCCGGGCGCGGGCGGGATCGGGTATGAGCCGTCGGTCGAGTAGCATCTCGTCGTCGGCCGCGTCGATCGCGGGGATGTCCGCGGCGAACTCGTCGTAGGCGGCCTTGTATCCCGGCAGGCGCAGCCGCTCGGCCAGCGTGCGGGCGGCCCGCATGGCGGTGCGCGGCCGGTAGACCGGGTGGAACCGGGCGAAGGCGAACCAGGCCTCGTCCCACAGGAAGATCAGGTCGGGCTTGATGGCCAGGCACTCCTCCATCACCCGCCCGACGTCGTAGACGACCCCGTCGAAGGTGCAGTTGGTCAGCAGCAGCATCTTGACCCGGTCCAGCTTGCCGGCCTTTCTCAGGGCCAGGAGCTGGCTCTTGATCTCCCGCAGCGGCACGCCGCCGTACATCGAGTACTGGTTGAGGCGGTAGGCATCGAGGTAGGTCACCATGGCGCCGGCCAGCATCAGCCCGTAGTGGTGCGACTGGTGGCAGTTCCGGTCCACCAGGACGATGTTGCCGGGCTGCACCAGCGCCTGCACGACGATCTTGTTCGCGGTCGAGGTCCCGTTGGTGACGAAGTAGGTCTTGCGCGAGCCGAACGTCTTGGCCGCGAGTTCCTGGGCCTCGCGCAGCGGCCCCGTGGGCTCAAGCAGCGAGTCGAGCCCGCCGCAGGTCGCCGACGTCTCGGCCAGGAAGATGTTCAGGCCGTAGAAGTCGAGCATGTCCTTGATCCAGTGCGAGTTGACGATCGACTTGCCGTGCGAGATCGGCAGCGCGTGGAACACCCCGGTCGGCCGGTGGCTGTAGTTCTTGAGCGCGCTGAAGAACGGCGCGCGGTACCGGGCCGCGACCCCGTCCAGGATGGACAGGTGCAGCTCCAGGGATCCCTCCCGGGTGTGGAAGATGCGCCGGAAATGATGGCTGCAGCCGGCCGGCCAGGTCCTCGACCGAGATCTCCGTCATCAGGTACAGGTCGAGTTCCGGCCTGATCCTGGCCATCGACCTGGCCATTTCCTGGGCGCGGTCATCCGGCGAGCGGTCCATCAGGTCATCGGGCCCGATGCTGACCACGAACTGGGCGAGCGAGGATTCGTCGTGCCTGGACCGGTGGGTGAACCGGCGGCGGACCACGCACGCCTGGAGCCTGAAGTTGAGCCGCGCGGCCATGATGGCGTCGTCGAAGCTGGGGACCACCACGATCTCGTAGACGAACTGGTCGTCCGGGCGGCGCCAGCGCCGCATTTCCTCGCGCAGCGCGTTTTCCTGCTGCTCGCTCATGTCCTCGACGATCAGGACCTCGAAGTAGGGCCGGTCCGGGCGGGTCTGCTCCCTGGCGCGGGCGTCGGCGTCCTCTTCGGCGCCCAGCTCCCAGGCCGGGCTTGTGCGGTAGGAATCGCTGGCCAGTGACCGGTTGATCTCCCTCACCAGGGCGGCGAACCGGTCGTACTTGCCGGCCGTGAACATCCGCCGCACCCGGTGGAAGGCTTGCGTGCCAGGGAAAGCCCAGAACCGTTCGATGGGCCCGAGCACGTTGAGCAACCCGGCTACGGTCTCGCTCACCTGTTCCACGGGACGCAGCTGGGCGCAGCCGAGGGCGAGCTGAGCGGCTGATTCCTCCAGGCTGGACCAGGCGTCGTTCCTGATCTGCCACAGGCTGTTGTAGGCCAGGGGCTTGCTGCCGACCGGCACAGTTACCACCTCCGCGTTCCCGCGTTGCCGCGTTCCCTGCCGCGACTCGTCGCCAGCCGCCTCAAGGACACCATCTACCCGGCGCGGGCGGGTGACAAGAGAACCCGGGCAAATACCAGGTTGCGGTGGGGGCCGGCGGGTTTACCCGCGTGTTTACCGGCTTGTTACCGGCTTGTTTACCGGGCGCGGCCGGGTCAGTTGAGCATCGAGCTGACCTTGAACGGCTGGGCCAGCAACTGGAACCGGTACATGGCGTCGGCCACTCGCTGGGCGCGTTTGCGGTCGATATCAGGCGCGGTGTCCAGCGGATAGGCCTCGAGCGACATCATGGCGGCGATGGCGGGCGGGACCGTGTACGGGGCCGGCAGCTTCTCCATCGCCATCTCGACGGCGTGCCGGTTGGTGTCGGCAATGTCCTGGCCCTGCCGCAGCGCGGTGAGGAACGCCGCCAGCGTGCGCGGGTTCTTCTTGGCCCACGCCTTCGTCGCCACGTACCAGCCGACCGGGAAGTTCGCCGCGGCCCCCTGGTCGAGGTCGGACAGCAGCCGCAGGCCCATGGTCTCCTGGTCCGCGCTGCCGAACGGCTCGGGGAGCCAGGCCGCGTCGATGATGTGCCGCTTCAGGTCCTGCCCCATCTCGGGGAAGTTCGCCGTCACGAAATGCACCTCGCGGGACGAGATCGCGTGTTCTTCCAGGACCGAGCTGATCAGCAGGGTGCCGATGTTGTTCAGCGCGTTCACGCCGATCCGCTTGCCCTTCAGCCCGGCGATGGTCGTGATCGGCGACCCCGGCAGGGTGTACAGAGCCTGATTGCCCGGCTGCATCTGCGAGCCCTCGGCCACGATTTCCAGGTCGGACAGGTGATTTACCTGGGCCTGGATGTAGGAGACCGAGTTTCCCGCCGTAATGGCGTACTTGCCGTCGTTCTGGCCCTGGGTGGCGTCGGCGCTGCTCACGATCGACTGGATCGTGACATTCAGCCCCTGGGCCTTGAACAGGCCCTCGTCCTGGGCTATGTAAAGTCCGGCCTCGTCGGCTACGGGCACCGCGCCGACCGTCAGGCTCGTCGTCTCAAGACCTGCCAGCTTCGCCGAGGCCCCCGGGGCCGAGCCCGAGCATCCGGCGTCAAGCAAGACAAGCAGCATGACGCCTGCCAGGCCGATCGCAGGTAGAAACTTGCGTCGCATGCATCCTCCCGTGTCGGGAGTGTAGGAGGCAGCAGGGAACTTTGGCGGGGTAACTTCTCATATTTTGATACTTTTTTCACCGAGATGGTGCCGGTAGTGAATGATGTGGCTGAACTAGAGCCTTGGGTCAGGCGCCGACGTAGGCCGCGAGGTGCTCGCCGGTGAGGGTGGAGCGGGCGGCGACGAGGTTGGCGGGTGTGCCCTCGAAGACAATCCGGCCGCCGTCGTGGCCGGCGCCGGGGCCGAGGTCGATGATCCAGTCGGCGTGCGCCATGACGGCCTGGTGGTGCTCGATGACGATGACCGACTTGCCGGCGTCGACGAGCCGGTCGAGTAGTCCGAGCAACTGCTCGACGTCGGCGAGGTGGAGGCCGGTGGTCGGCTCGTCGAGGACGTAGACGCCGCCGCTGGCGGCCATGTGGGTGGCCAGCTTGAGCCGCTGCCGCTCGCCGCCGGACAGCGTGGTGAGCGGCTGGCCGATGCTGAGGTAGCCGAGCCCGACGTCGGCGAGCCGGCCGAGGATGGCGTGCGCGGCCGGCGTGCGCGCCTCGCCGGCGCCGAAGAACTCCGCGGCCTCGGTCACCGGCATCGCGAGCACCTCACTGATGTCGCGGCCGCCGAGGCGGTATTCAAGCACCGATGCCTCGAACCGCTTCCCCTCGCACTCCTCGCAGGTGGTGGCGACGCCGGCCATCATCGCCAGGTCGGTGTAGATGACGCCGGCCCCGTTGCAGGTGGGGCAGGCACCCTCGGAGTTGGAGCTGAACAGCGCCGGCTTCACGCCGTTGGCCTTCGCGAATGCCTTGCGGACCGGGTTGAGCAGCCCGGAGTACGTCGCCGGGTTGCTCCGTCGCGAGCCGCGGATCGCGGCCTGATCGATCGACACCACGCCCGGGCCGCGCCCCGGGAGATGGCACAGCGACCCGTGCACGAGCGAGCTCTTGCCCGAGCCGGCGACGCCGGTGATGACGACAAGCACCCCGAGCGGGATGTCGACGTCGACGTCGCGCAGGTTGTGCTCGGTCGCGCCGCGGATCTCCAGCGTGCCTGCGGGCGTCCGCACCGTCTTCTTAAGGGCGGCCCGGTCGTCGAAGTGGCGGCCGGTGACGGTGTTGCTGGCCCGGAGCCCCGCGATGGTGCCCTCGAAGCAGACGGTGCCGCCAGCCGTCCCGGCGCCGGGGCCGAGATCGATGACGTGGTCGGCGATCGCGATCGTCTCCGGCTTGTGCTCCACGACGAGCACCGTGTTGCCCTTGTCCCGCAGCCGCAGCAGCAGGCCGTTCATCCGCTGGATGTCGTGCGGGTGCAGGCCCACGGTGGGCTCGTCGAAGACGTAGGTGACGTCGGTGAGCGAGGAGCCGAGGTGGCGGATCATCTTGACGCGCTGCGCCTCGCCGCCCGACAGCGTGCCCGACGGCCGGTCGAGCGAGAGGTAGCCGAGCCCGATTTCCGCGAACGAGTCGAGAATCTGCTCCAGCGTCGCGAGCAGCGGCGCCGCCGACGGCTCTTCGAGGCCGCGGACCCATTCGGCCAGGTCGCTGATCTGCATCGCGCACGCGTCGGCGATGCTGATCCCCTTGATCCGCGAGGAACGGGCGGCCCCGCTCAGCCGGGTGCCGCCGCACTCCGGGCAGGCGGTGAAGGTGACCGCCCGGTCCACGAACGCGCGGATGTGCGGCTGCATCCCCTCCTTGTCCTTGGACAGCATCGACCCCTGGATCCGCGGGACAAGACCCTCATAGGTCATGTTGATGCCCGCGATCTTCATCCTGACCGGCTCGCGGTAGAGGAAGTCGTGCCGCTCGGTCTCGGTGAAGTCGCGGATCGGCTTGTCCGGGTCGAAGAAGCCAGACTCACCGTAAAGCCGGGAGTTCCAGCCGCCTCCCGTGTAGCCAGGGGCGGTGATCGCGCCCTCGTTGAGCGACTTGGAGTCGTCGAAGAGCTGGGTGAGGTCGATGTCGGTGACCGCGCCCCGGCCTTCGCAGCGCGGGCACATGCCGCCGGTACGGATGAAGCTGCGCTGCTCCTTCACGGTCTTACCGGCGCGCTCGAACTTGACCGCACCAGACCCGCTGATCGAGGCGACGTTGAACGAGAACGCGTTGGGCGAGCCGATGTGCGGCTGCCCGAGCCGGCTGAACAGGATGCGGAGCATCGCGTTGGCGTCGGTGGCGGTGCCGACCGTGGAGCGGGGGTCGGCGCCCATCCGCTGCTGGTCGACGATGATCGCGGTGGTCAGCCCCTCGAGCACGTCGACCTCGGGCCGCGCCAGCGTCGCCATGAAGCCCTGCACGAAGGCGCTGTAAGTCTCGTTGATCAGCCGCTGCGACTCCGCGGCGATCGTGCCGAACACCAGCGAGCTCTTGCCCGAGCCGGAGACGCCGGTGAACACCGTCAGCCGGCGCTTCGGGATCTCGACGCTGACGTCCTTGAGGTTGTTCACGCGCGCGCCGTGCACGCGGATCAGATCGTACGGCGTGTCCGCCCTCGCGGCCGTGCTCATCGTGTCTCCAAGGCAAGTCCGATGTCCATGACGGTCACGCTAGCCGCGGCTCAGGGCTCCGCGCTTCTCGATTCCTGATCGGTCCGGTCAGCTGTCTCGCGACGCACGACGGCGTCGGGGTGGCCAATGGCAATACGGTTACTTGACGTAGGCGATGGGCATCACGGCGGGCGGCTCGGGCAGGGGTTCGGACTTGTACTGGGCGCGGATGCCGTCGATGTAGCGGTGACACCGCTCGGTGAGCCCCTCGGCGGTCTGCATGCGACCCTTGGTGACCAGGATGCCCAGGTCCGCGCCGTGGAACCGGAAGTCACCCGGGCCGTAGACGCGCATGAAGAAGGCCTCGTCCTCGGTGGTGATCTCGTGCCAGTCGTTGCTGACCCGCTCGAAGGTGAGCGCGCCGCCGTCGGTCAGGCGCCAGGACCCCGTCCGCGGCGCGGCCAGGATCCGCTCGACCTCCTCGCCCGGCTCCTTCATGATCAGCTGGGACCAGACGTCCACGGCCGCGAGCGCGCGCCAGCGCTCGTTGATCTCCTCCGCGTCGATGGTGTAGTCGACGTCCATGACCTCGAGCAGGTGGAACAGGAACAGCGGCACGTCCGCGTACGCGCCGGCGGTGACGTTCGTCATCGAGGAGACCCCCGATATCCGGGGATTGAGCTCGCCCAGGTAGACCACGCCGGAGTCGAGGTCGACGAGCACGTCGACCTCGAGGAAGCCCTTGTAGCCCTCCCCGGCGAGCCGGTCGCCCAGCTTGCGGACGTGGTGGATCGCCACGGCCCGGTGCTCCTCCGACAGGGCCTCCGGGAACACGTCGTTGCCGCACCAGCCGCCCTGGTACGGGGTGAGCTCGGGGTATCCCGTCAGGTCAGTCATGAACGGCCCGACGATCGTGCCGTGCCTGGTGATGCACGCTTCCACGGCGGCGGCCTAGTTGTTGATGCGCTTCATTATCTTGAGCTGCTCGCCGTGCACATTCGCCGCGCAGGCATCCCAGTCCGCTTCGGATTTGATGAAGAACGTCGTCTTGCCCGAGTCGCCGTAGGGCATCTGCACGACCAGATCGTCGCCGAGGCCGCTGGCGGCCGCGAGCGCCATCAGCTCGGCGTAGCTGCCGGCCTGGCTGAGCACGTTCGGGACCGAGGGCGCGCCGGCCTCGTTGCCCAGCTGGGTGGTCACGATCTTGGAGTCAAGCCGGCGCCGCAGCGAGTCGGGCGGCAGGATCAGCGTGTAGCCCCGCTCGCGGCAGATCTCCTCGGTCTCGGAGTCGAAGAACACCATCGCGACCATCGGCACGCCGCCCCGCTGTCGCAGGTGCTCCCGGACCTCGGCGTCGCGCAGCAGGTAGTTGTTGATCTGCTCGCTGGACTCGAATTCGATGTACGGGCGGTTCTGCGGCGAAAATACCCGCGGGTGCCTGCCGTCCCAGGAGTCGTAGTAGGCGATGTAGTGGAAATTGCGTACCCAGCGGTCGATGCCGAGCAGGTTGAACGCCGTCGGGCCGACGAAATAGATCGGCTGGGTGTTGGTGCGGAAGAACGTGCGGATCTCGGCGATGCCGTTGAGCTGGCGGGAAGGCATACCGCCAGGCTAAAGCCCCGGCGGCGGCGCCGTCGAGAACGATCTTTCCGCTCAGATCACGCTTACCGGCGGCGGGGACGGAGGACCGGTGTCGCCGTGCCGGTTCAAGCCGGCCACCACGCCCGCCAGCGGGGCCCGGCGGGGCCGCAGGGTGGGCTCGCGGCCGGTCAGGACACCGCCCACGGCGTCGAAGGCCCGCAGCGTGTCCTCCATATGGGCGGGGTTCTGGGCCTGCGGCCAGCTGGAGAACTTGACGCACACCGTATGAGTCCGGCGGCTGACGTGCAGCATCTGGCCGTAGATGCCCAGGCCGAGCAGGACATCGCCGTAAGCGCCCGGGCGGAACCAGAACTGGTTGCGGTACCAGCCGCCGGGGAACGACACCTCGGCGGGCGACGCGGCGAACGCGCTGCGCACGTCGGCGTCCACGGCCCAGCCCTGGCGAAGCCACTGCGGCGGCACGACGCGGCGGGTACCCCCGTCCCCGTCGGGCACCGCCCCGCCGTCCAGCAGCAGCTGACCGAACCGGGCCACGTCGCGGGCGGTGGCGCACAGGCCCCCGTCGTGGACGGCGGCGCCCAGGCCATCGTGGAGCAGGCCGGCATCGTGCTCGGCGCCCATCGGTACCCAGAGCAGCTCGGAGACGAGCCCGGCCATGGGCTGGCCGGCCGCGCGCTCGCACACCCAGCCCAGCACGTCGGATTCGGCGGAGCGATAGAGGAACCTCACGCCGTGCGGCGCCTCGGCCGGCAGCGTGGCCAGGAACCGGTGCAGCCCGCGCGCCTCGCTTCCCGGGCCGCTTCCCGGGCCGCTTCCCGGGCCGCTTTTCTCGTCCGGCTGCCATCCGATCCACTCGTCAAGCCGCCGGATGTCGGCCTGCGGGTTGGCGTACTCCTCG
Organism: uncultured Actinomycetes bacterium; assembly: GCA_963739615.1. Lineage (GTDB taxonomy): Bacteria > Actinomycetota > Actinomycetes > Streptosporangiales > Streptosporangiaceae > Palsa-504. The sequence continues at coordinate 71,799 of CAVUBD010000037.1, read as the reverse complement.
GTGAACCTGACCCCGGTCCGCATGTCCAGGACATGCCGCACGGTCGCGCCCGCGTAGCCGCTGGCGGCGAGCTCGGGGACGTAGCCGGTGACCATGCCGTCGGCGTCGAGCTGGCCTCGGTCAATGAGGATGCCGGCCACGCAGCCGACCATGGACTTCGATACCGACATCAGCGCGTGCGTCCGGTTCGCGGCCCCCAGGGGGCCGTACCACTCGGCGACGAGGCCGCCGCCCTGCAGCACCACGTACGCGTCGGTGAAGGTGTCCGCGAGCACGTCGCCCACGGTGCCCGCCGACCCGTCGGCGCGGGTGACGGCGATGGCGGTCAGGCCCTCCGTGGCCGGCGGCTCGGGCGCTCGCTCCGGGAGGTAGCGTGCTGGCCCGGGGCCGCGGGATACCCGGTAGGTGGGCAGGATCTCGGGGACATGCCAGAACGCCCAGCGGTTGACCGGCGGTTCCTGCCAGTTGCCGGCCGTGACCGGCACGCCGTGGACCTCGGGACCTCGCTCCGGCGGCATAAGCCGAATACTAGATCACAGATCCCGGCCCGGACGCTAGTAAGGCGCGCCCCCAGAGGGACGCGTATTATTCCGGAAGTGTCCCGTCCTGCGTCAGAGGTGTCCTGCCCCTTACTAGACGCACTCGCCTGAGTGCCCTACGGTGCTGTCATGACGGCAGAAGGCAATGAAGCCAGCCGCCTGTTCGAACTACGGTGCAGGCCGACGCTCGCGCTGACCGCGCAGGCGGATGCCGTCGCGGCGGCGTGTCACGCCATGGCCGTGCGGTTTCACCGCGGCGGCAAGCTCATGGTGTTCGGCACCGGCGGGCCCAGCGCGGACGCGCAGCATGTCGCGGTGGAATTCGTCCACCCCGTCATCGTGGGAAAGCGGGCGCTGCCGGCCATCTCGCTGACCGCCGACGTGGCCACGGTCACCGGCATCGCCGAGCGGGAAGGCGTGGCCGCGATCTTCTCGCACCAGATCCGCTTCCTCGCCGACCCGGCCGACATCGCGCTGGGGATCTGCGCCGACGGGAACAGCCCGAGCGTGCTGGCCGGCCTCGAGGCGGCCAGGGAACGCGGCCTGCTGACGATCGCCCTGACCGGCGGAGACGGCGGCCGGATCGCGGCCAGTCAGACGGCCGACCACCTGCTGGTCGCGGACTCCCGGGATCCCCGCGTGGTTAAGGAGCTGCACGTTACCCTCTACCACCTGCTGTGGGAGCTGGTGCACGTGTTCTTCGAGCAGCCGGGCGTGCTCGCGCCGGGGGTGGTCGCGTGAGCGAGGAGCCGCGGCTGCCGGAGTGCTCTGGCGATGTCTGCATCACCTGCTCCGATACCGCGGTCGAGGTCACGGTGCTGCGGCTGCTCGACGACCAGATGGCCGAGGTCGACACCGGCGCGGGGCAGGAGACGGTGAGTATCGCCCTGGTGACCGCTAAGGTAGGCGATACAGTCCTGGTGCACGCCAGGGAAGCCATCGCCGTCGTGGGGAGATGACGGGTCGTGGCGCAGCCGAACCAGACCGGCGACCGGTCGATGGAGTCGCTCTACCCGTTCCTGTACTCGGACACCAGCGACCTGCCGGCCGTGCTCGGCCAGGTGCGGGCCTCGAGCCTGGCCAAGATCGAGGAGATCGCAGAGCTGCGGCGCGAGATCGGCGCCCGTGACGGAGCCCGGATAGCGGACTGCGCCCGGCAGGCCGCGGCCCGGTTCAGCGCGGGCGGGCGGCTGTTCGCCTTCGGCAACGGCGGCAGCGCCACCGACGCCCAGCAGCTCGCCACCCTGTTCCTGCATCCAGGCGGCGAGGCTCGCCCGCTGCCGGCGTTCGGCCTGGCCAACGACACGTCGGTGGTCACCGCGCTATGCAACGACGTCGGCGTCGAGGTCGTGTTCGCCCGGCAGCTCGCGGCGTTCGGCGGCCGGAAGGACATCGCGGTCGGACTGTCCACCAGCGGCAACTCCGCCAACCTGGTCCGCGCCTTCGACGAGGCGAGCCGCCGGGGGATGCTCACCATCGGGCTGGCCGGCTACGACGGCGGGAAGATGGCCGAGCTGGACAGCATCGATTACCTGTTCGTGGCGCCGTCGGCATCCGTGCACCGGATCCAGGAGGCGCAGACCACCGTCTACCAGGTGCTGTGGGAGCTCACTCTCGCCGCTCTGAGCCCTTAACTGGGTCCGCTCTAACTGATCAAGGAAGTGGTGGCACATGTGCCTCGGCATACCTGGTGAGGTCATCGAGCTTCACCCCGAGCAACCCGATCTGGCCAAGGTAGACGTCAGCGGCGTCCGGCGGATGATCAACATCGCCCTGCTCGCCGACGACCCGCCGGTGCCGGGCGAGTGGGTGCTGATCCACGTCGGCTTCGCCCTGTCGAAGATCGACGAAAGGGAAGCGGCGGCCGCCATGGAGTTCCTGGAGGGCATCGGGCAGGCCTACGAGGACGAGATCGCGGCGCTACGAGAATCACTGATCGACTAGCCGAAGGGGAGGTACGGACAATGCGGTTCGTCGACGAATTCCGCGATGCCGACAAGGCCCGCGCGCTGAGCGCGAAGATCGCGGCGCTGTGTGAGCCCGGCCGCCAGTACAAGCTGATGGAGGTGTGCGGCGGGCATACCCACACCATCTACAAGCACGGCCTGGAGGATTACCTGCCCGAGTCCGTCCAGCTGGTGCACGGCCCCGGGTGCCCGGTGTGCGTGATCCCGATGGGGCGGGTGGACGACGCCATCCACCTGGCCTCGCAGCCGGACGTGATCATGACGTCGTTCGGCGACATGATGCGGGTCCCGGGCAGCGGCGGGTCGTTCTTCGACGCCAACGCCGAGGGCACCAGCATCCGGATGGTGTACTCGCCGCTGGACTCACTGAAGATCGCCCGGCAGAACCCGGACAAGCGGGTGGTGTTCATGGCGATCGGGTTCGAGACCACCGCGCCGTCCACCGCGATGACCATGATCCGTGCCGCCGCCGAGGGACTGCAGAACTTCTCGGTCTTCGCCAACCACGTCACGATCATCCCGGCCATCAAGGCCATCCTGGACTCCCCGGACCTGCGGCTCGACGGCTTCATCGGGCCAGGCCACGTATCCACGGTGATCGGCTGCCGGCCGTATGAGTTCATCGCCAGGGAGTACGGCAAGCCGGTGGTGGTGGCCGGCTTCGAGCCGCTGGACATCCTGCAGTCCATCTACATGCTGATGGAGCAGCTGTCGCAAGGCCGGTCCGAGGTGGAGAACCAGTACTCGCGGGTGGTGCCGTGGGACGGCAACCCGGTCGCCCTGGCGGCCATCGGCGAGACGATGGAGCTGCGTCCCTACTTCGAGTGGCGCGGGCTCGGCTTCATCTCGCATTCGGCGCTGAAGGTGCGAGAGAAGTACGCGGCCATGGACGCGGAGCTGCTCTTCGACGTGCCCGGGGTCCGGGTAGCCGACCCGAAGGCGTGCCAGTGCGGCGAGGTGCTCAAGGGCGTCCTCAAGCCGTGGGAATGCAAGGTGTTCGGCACCGCGTGCACGCCGGAGACGCCGATCGGCACCTGCATGGTGTCGCCTGAGGGCGCCTGTGCGGCCTACTACAACTACGGCCGGATGAACCGTCACCGGGTCGCCGAGGCCCAGGTGAGCTCATGACCGCCGGCCAGGTGGGCCAGGAGCAGCCGGGCTGGGTGGATGAGGCGCTCCGTGAGCACGCCGAGCACGAACGGCTCGAGACGGACGCGGCGGGCCGGCGTCAGCTGCCGCTGGCGGACCGGGAACAGCAGGTCCTTGACCGCATTGACCGGGCCAGGCGGCGCCGTCCGCGGGTCAGGGAAGAACGCATCACGATGTCGCACGGAGCGGGCGGCAAGGCGACCCAGACCCTGATCGAGGCCATCTTCCTCGATGCGTTCCGCAACCCGCTCCTCGAGCCGCTCGAGGACGCCGCGCAGCTAACGCTGGGCGGCACCCGGCTGGCGCTCACCACGGACTCCTATGTCGTCAAGCCGCTGTTCTTCCCCGGCGGCGACATCGGCGACCTGGCCGTCAACGGCACGGTCAACGACCTGTCGGTGTCCGGTGCCACGCCGCTGTTCCTGTCGGCCGGGTTCATCCTCGAGGAAGGCTTCCCTGTCGCCGACCTGAACCGGGTCGTGGAGTCGATGCGCGACGCGGCCGCCGCGGCCGGGGTCAGCATCGTCACGGGCGACACCAAGGTGGTGGAGAAGGGCAAGGCCGACGGCTGCTACATCAACACCGCGGGCGTGGGCCTCATCGAGCGGGACGTGAGCCTGGGCGTGGCCGGAGCGCAGCCGGACGACGTCATCATCGTGTCCGGGCCCATCGGCGATCACGGCATCACGATCATGCTGGCCCGCGGCGAGCTGGACATCGAAGCGGACATCGAGTCGGACACCGCCCCGCTGAACGGGCTGGTCGCGGGCCTGCTGGACGCGGTCCCCGGGGTCCGGGCGATGCGGGACGCGACCCGGGGCGGCGTCGCCACGATCCTCAACGAGATCGCCAAGGCTGCCAACGCCGGCGTGCTGGTCAGCGAGGACGCCATCCCGGTCCGCCCCGAGGTCCGGGGCGCGTCGGAGCTGCTCGGCATCGACCCGATGTACGTCGCCTGCGAGGGTCGCCTGGTGGCCGTGGTGCCGCCCGGCGAGGCGGACCGCGCGCTCGGCGCGCTGCGCGCGCATCCACTCGGGCGGGAGGCCGCGGTCATCGGCCAGGTGCGGAGCGAGCAGCCGGGGATCGTCCAGCTGAAGACCGCGTTCGGCGGCACCCGGATCGTCGACCTGCTGGTCGGCGACCCCCTGCCGAGGATCTGCTGAGCCGGGACGCCGATCCTTCGTCAGGTTTGGTCGCTATAACGACCACAACTGACGGAAGATCGCCTTTAGGCGGGCGGGCGGCGGTCGCGGGCGGCGGCGATGACGGCTTGGCCGAGGCTGATGCCGCCGTCGTTGCAGGGGATGCGGGAGTGCACCAGGACGCGGAAGCCGCGGGCTTCCAGCCGGGCGACCGCGGACTTCAGCAGCAGCAGGTTCTGGAACACGCCGCCGGACAGCGCCACCGTCGCCAGCCCGTGCCGTTCGCGCAGCAGCACGCAGCCGGCCTCGACCAGCGCGGCCACGCCGTGGTGAAAGCGGGCCGCGATGACCGGGCGGGGGGTCCCGGCCGCGAGGTCCTCGACGACCGCCGCCAGCAGGTCACCGCCCCGGATGCGGAACGGATGGCCCGTTTCGAGTCCGGCATGGTAAGCCCCGCTGGCGGCGGTGCCGGCGAGTTGCTCGAGCTCGACCGCGGCCTGGCCTTCGTAGTTGATCGTGTCCCGCACGCCGAGGATGGCCGCGGCGGCGTCGAACAGTCGTCCGGCGCTGGAGGTGAGCGGTGAGTTGATGCCCTTGGCGGCCATGGCGCTGACGGCGGCCCAGCGGTCCGCGTTACGCCGCATGACGTCGAGGCGGTCCGCTGGCGCGGCGGCGGCGAGGCTGGCCGCCGGCGACGCGGCGGCGCCGAGGTAGGCCGCCGCCATCCGCCAGGGCTGCCTGATGGCGGCCGCTCCCCCGGGCATCGGCACCGGGGCGAGATGACCGCCGCGCTCGAAGCTGGTCAGGTCGGCGATCAGGAACTCACCGCCCCAGATCGTGCCGTCAGGGCCGTAGCCGGTCCCGTCGAACGCGACCCCGATCACCGGGCCGCCGGCCCCGCTGTCAGCCGCGCCGTTATCGGCCAGGCAGGAGGCGATGTGCGCGTGGTGGTGCTGGACCCCGATCAGGTCCACGCCGGGCAGGTCGAGCGCGTACTTGGTGGACAGGTACTCCGGATGCAGGTCATGGGCCACGACCTGCGGGTCGATGTCGAATAGCCGGCGGAAGTGCTCGATGCCCTCGGTGAACGAGCGCAGGGTCTCGGCGTTCTCCAGGTCCCCGATATGGTGCGAGACGAAGGCGTAACCCTCCTTGGCCAGGCAGAACGTGTTCTTGAGCTCGGCACCGCAGGCCAGCAAGGGACGGCGGAACCGGCCGGGCACCGAGACGGGTTCCGGGACGTAGCCGCGGGACCTCCGGATGAGCATCGGCCGGCCGCGGAACACCCGGGCGACGGAGTTGTCGGTCCTGACGTGAATGGCCCGGTCGTGGGTGAGGAACGCGTCCGCGATCCCGCCGAGCCGGGCCAGCGCCTCGTCGTCGCGGTAGACGATCGGCTCATCGGAGCAGTTCCCGCTGGTCAGCACCATCGGACGGCCGGTGGCCCTGAGCAGCAGGTGGTGCAGCGGAGTATAAGGCAGCATGACGCCGAGCGAGCGGTTCCCCGGGGCGGCCGCCGCGGCCACGTCGGCGCCTGGGTGCCGGGTGAGCAGCACGACGGGACGGCCGGGGCTGGTCAGCAGGCCGGCCGTGACCGCGTTGACCTCGCCGAGCCGCCGCACCGCGGCCAGGTCGGCGGCCATGACCGCGAACGGCTTGTCCTCGCGGTGCTTACGCGCCCGCAGTTCGGCGACGGCCTTCTCGTCGGCCGCGTCCGCCGCGAGGTGATAGCCGCCCAGCCCCTTCACGGCGACCACCTGGCCCTGCCCGAGCAGTTCGGCGGCTGCCGCCAGCGGCTCACCGGGCCGGACGTCCCCGGCCGGGTCAAGCAGGCGCAGCCGGGGGCCGCAGGCCGGGCAGCAGGTCGGCTGGGCGTGAAAGCGGCGGTCGGCGGGGTCGCGGTACTCGGCCGCGCACGGCTCGCACATCGCGAAGCCCGCCATGGTGGTCAGCGGCCGGTCGTAGGGAACGTCCCGGACGATGGTGAACCTGGGCCCGCAGTTGGTGCAGTTGATGAACGGGTAGCCGAACCGCCTGTCGGCCGGATCGGCGAGCTCCCGCAGGCAGTCCGCGCAGGTCGCGGTGTCCGCCGACACCAGGGTCCGGCGCGGCCCGGACGGCCCGCTGGCGGCGATGACGAAGGACCGCGAGCCGGCCGCGGCGATGGGCATGGTGGCGACCCGCTCAATCCTGGCCAGCGGGGGGGCGTCCCGCTCAAGCGCGAGGAGGAATTCGCTCACCGCCTCGGCCGGCCCTTCCACCTCGGCGAACACTCCGTCGGCGTCGTTGCCGACGAACCCGCTCAAGTCCAGGCCGGTCGCCAGCGTGTACACGAACGGCCGGAAGCCGACGCCCTGGACGATCCCCTCCACCCGGATCGCCTGGCGGACAGGCTCCGTCACGTGGCGCCCCGCATGGCACCCGGCTGGATGTCGCTGACCTGGGCGTCGAGGGCCTGCCAGACCTTATCGACCAGCCCGAGACCGGCTTTTTCCGAGGTCAGGATCGCCGTCAGGGCCGACTTCAAGTACGGGGTGAGATCGAGGTCGGTGCCGGACTGGCGGCTGAGCAGGCGCATGGCGAGCTCGGCGCCGTCGAGCCGACCCCACAGGTAATCGTTCTCCCGCCATGACTTGTCGAAGAAGGCGCCGAAGTGCCCGATCGAGAACGCCGTCCAGCTTGGCCGAAGGGTCCGGCTTGAGCGTTCCGCTGCCGTCGACGGCCTGCAGGCAGCTGGCGTCACGCGGGCTGAACCGCTGCACGCTGACCGGGGTCAGCTGAGGCAGCTTGGCCAGGGAAATGACCGGGAAGATGAGCGAGTCCCAGACCGGGAAGCCGACGTAGCGCGCGAGCAGCGCGGCGCGGCTGGCCTGGTCCCAGGTAGCCGTCTGCGCGGCCAGGGCCTCCCAGAGCGGCTGGCTCGTGCCCTCCAGGCCGCGTTGCCCGATCGCGTCCACGCAGGCGGCATAAAGGCCGCTCAGCGCCTGCCCCTGGCGGTTGGCGAAGGTGCCCGGGTCGGTGAGGTAGCCCTCCTGGTTCGGGGCCCGCGGGCCGAACAGCGCGTCCGCCTGATCGCGCACGGCCGCGGCCACCTGCTGCTGCTTGGCGCGCAGCTCGGTGAGCAGGTCCCAGCAGGCCTTCTTCATCGCCGCGAGCTGGGTACGCAGCTCGGGCGTTGCCGCCCCGGCGAACAGCTCGTTGATGCCCTGGAGCACGAACTGGGCGCGGCGGAGCCTGAAGGGCACGTCGACGGCACCGAGCTGGACCTCGAGCGCGTCGGGGTCGGCCGCCTTCCAGGCGCCCCGCTGCCGCGCCCAGGCGCAGAAGACGGAGACCATGAAGTTGGTCCGGTTCGATTCCGACGGGAAGCGGAGCTCCGCGGCCAGGCTCATCCCGAACGATTCGGCCACGGCCTGAACGCGCAGGCGGCAGTAGGTGGAGTAGCCGAGCGCGCCGGTCAGCCTGCTGGCCGCCGCCCGGACCTTCGCCGCGTTCGCGGTGACGTCACCGTAGCCGAGCGCGCCGCTGAGTTCCGCGGCGCTGACGTCCGCGGTGCCGAGGCAGCCGAGCACCTCGTCCTGCTGCGCCTCGACGATGGCGCCGACCTCGGCGATGGCGGCGTTCATGGCCTGCAGTTCGTCGAGCACGGCCACCAGCGGCGTGTGCTGCGGGATCGTGACCCGCGCGGCCCATACCGTCCGGGCGAAGGTGGGTTCTGAGCCGACTGGACCCGGCGCGGCAGGCTGGGGCGCGGCTGGCGGGGCGCCGGGGTCGGGTTCGAGGTAGATGATCTCGCGCGCGGTCGGGCCCTCCGCGCGCTTAGCCGCGATCGCCTCGATGACATGGTTGAAGGGCCCGTTGTCGAGGACGCCGCCGTCCATGAACCACTGATCGTCGGCGGTGGCGCCGTAGTCGTAGGCGAAGTGGCTGGCGATATGGCCGGATTCTTCCTTCACCGTCGCCTCGTCGGCCCCAGCGCCGACCGCCGTGATAAAACTGCCGAGGCTGACCGGCGGGAACGCGCCGGGAAAGCTCGAGGTGGCCCGCGCGGCGAACGCCAGCGCCGGCACATCCCCGAAGTCCCCGGAATCGCCGTCGGTCCGGGTGATCGCGGGCCCCGGCTGTTCCTGATCGTAGTGAAAACGCAGCAGCTGCCGGTACGACGTGTCGGTGTGCGAGAACCCGCCCGCACCGGTGGGAACCACGGTCTGATAACCGTGCACATTGGTCGTGGTGACGAACAGGTCCAGGCTTTCGTCCGCCCGGACGAGCGAATTCTCTATCGGCTCCATCTCCTGCATCGCCGAATGGAGCAGCCGGCACATGAGGTCTCCGTTGAGCAGCCCCGCGTCCGGGTGCGTCCACAGCCGGGCAGCCGACTCGGCCAGCTTGGACAGCATCTTTCCCCGCCCCCAGGGGAAGAGGGAATGGCCGGCGAGCAGCACCTCCATGTCGCCCTCATCGAGCCAGAGCTTCCTGAAGCCGTTCATGGAACGCCCCTCGGCCAGGGCCCGGCCCAGGCAGACCCCGTTGATGCCGCCGGCCGAGGTGCCCGCGATGACGTCAAGGACCACGGTCAGGGGAGCGTCCTCGGCGAGCGCGGCGAGCGCCTGGAAATACGCCGTCTCGCTGTCGTAATTCGGCGCGCCCTGCAATTCGGCGTCCCCGGTGAACCAGTGCGCCGGGTCCAAGTCGGATTCCTCGTAGGCGCTATCGAAGGCGCGCGCGGCGCGGACCAGCTTGAAAAGCTCCTTGGTCACGCCGTGCATGTACACGGCCAAGGACACGCCGCCGTACAGGACCAGGCCCAGCCGGACCTCTTTCACCGCCGGCGTCACCGCACCGGGTGTCACCGCACCGGGTCTCACCGCATCGGATGCTGCTGAATCGGATGCTGCTGAATCGGATGCTGCTGAATCGGACATCGCGCCCTCCCCTTGGCCGAGCCGCCTGGGTTCATGCGGTCTCCTTACTAACTTGAGAATGACAGGCCGGGATGGCTTGCGTCACGGAAAATCACGCTGGGATCGCTGGGTCTTAAGTGAATGCTGCGGTGTTCTGAGGCGTTCTGCGCGTCACGGTAATGCTGGTATTTCTCGCCGACCCCGGCCTGTCGAGTTCGTCCGGCCGGGTTCCGCTGACACAATCCGCGTGACGGTAACGCTGAGGGGGGTCAGCACCGTGACACGATTCGGGGGAGGTCGCGCGAGCCTGCGGACTCGGGTGGCCATATGCGCGGGGCACCGGCGCTCGTTCGGCAGAAAAATGGATTGACCTGGTTTGGCCGGGTGAGTCATCGTTTAGAGCAGGTAGCGGACTTTATGGCGGGTGCGCGGTGCGGCGTTGGCCCCGCAGACGCCCGCCTCATAGGAGCGGGGTGCCGCGCCCTGTCACCGGCACCCCGCTCCGCAGTCTCAGGTAGGGCAGTCTCAGGTAGGGCAGCCTCAGGTAGGGCAGCCTCAGGCGCCGGGGAGGCCGTCGGCGGCGGCCGCGAGGACGTCGTAGTCGGCGTCGGACAGCCAGCCGAGGTCGTGGCCGAGCACGACGTCGTCGAAGGAACCTGGCACGTAGGGCTCGGGGTCATCGATCGCGGCCCGGGCCTGATCCAGTTCCGGCGGGCAGACGTCAGGGACGGCAGGCCACCGGCGGACCCGGAACTCCAGGGTCAGGTCGTCCAGGCTGAGCAGGCCATCGCGGTAGGAGACGAGCATCGCGGTCACCGCGCTGCCGGGAAAGGTCCCTGTCCCGACCGTTCCGCCGATGGCGCCGGCCGACCGCGCGCCGACCGCCCACCTGATCCGGTTCCTGGGCGCGGTGGCAGCCGGGGTGGCCAGCGCGCGGATGGCCTCGGCCGGGATGTCCCGGCCGCCGTAGCCGTGGCCGCGGCGGAATTCTTCCTCGCCGTGGCGGCGGGCCTCGTCCGACCGGCGCACCGACTCGTCGATGCCAATGTCGGCGAACACCGCGTGTACCGCGTAATCCGCGAACCGCAGGGCGTACGTCCAGGACTCGGCGGCGCGCCAGGAAGCCAGCGAGATATCCAGGATCAGGTTCCTGCCGTCCATGAGGGCCAGCAGCCCGACCCGTTTGGCCAGGTACTGGGCCTCGGCATGGACGAGGCCCGCCCGAGCGGGGACAGGCCATCTGCTTCCGGGATGAGCTGGCCGGCGGCCATCCGGGCCAGCACGGCGTCGATGCTGACGGTGAGGTACCGCGACCGGTCCAGGCCGCCCTCCGCCAGGGCGCCGTCCTTGTCCGCGCCCGGCAGGCCGCCCGCGATGACCGCGACCCGCTCGCACGGCACCGCGGCCGCGGACTGGTACATCTCAGCCACCAGCCGCCCCTGCTGCCGGTTACGCTCACCTGTCCAGATCACGACCACCGCCCTTTTCCGTTGCCACTGGAAGACATGTTCGCCAGGGCAGCGGGGGCAGCGCAAGGGATGTTCGTGTTGCGGCGCCGGCACGCCTTGGGCAGGCTAGCGGGATGGTGTGGTCGCAGGCTACGGAAGTGACCCTCTGCGTCCTGCTGTGGGCGCGGGCCGGACGCCGCGCCGAACTGGGCCGGTACGAGGACCAGGTGCTGGCGCTGCTCGCGGACCACGGCGGACGGGTCGTCCAGCGCGCCCGGGTCGAGGGCGGCGGCGACCAGCCAGCGGAGGTTCAGATCCTGCGGTTATTGGGATTACCGGGAGACTTGGGGCGTGAGGGTTAAGCTCTGGTTCCCTACAGGCGTTCCAGCCGGGTCAGGGCCTCGGCGCGCTGGTCCCAGGCCACGAACGGTGATCGTGTCAGTGCTGGAACGATCACGTTGAGCTGATCCCGACGTCAGCCAGGGTCCGGCTGACAGGCGGTCAGGCTGACGCCGCCAGGCGACGAATTAGGTGATTACCGCGTAGACCTAGGGCGTCAGGTTAAGCCCGTCCGAGACAGGCGTCCACCCTGGTCAGGACTCAGGCGCCTGTCCGCAGGCGACGAACGGGGATCGGGCCGGCCGGCACGAACACGTTGCCGGCTTTCAGGTCCTGGATGTCTCGCCAGCCTCCGGCTGCGGGCACTATGAGACCAGGCGCCTCATTCCAGTCGAGAATGGTCCACTTGGTGACTACGCCGTGCACGACAAGGGGTCGCCGCGACAATCCTCGGCGGCCGCGCGGGTGGTGAAGATACCCATTGCGCCGTCGTCCTGGGCGTTGGCGAAGGGCCCGATCATGAGCAGCTCGCCGCGGGCGGCGAACTCCGCCCAGCGGGCGCGGTCGCCGGCACGTGCACTGGAGCCTGGGCCGCCAGGTCGGGCGCAGACTCGTAGAACACGACGGCTTTCATGACGGCCGGGATGCTATTCGGCCGTCGCGCGGTCGGGATTCAGCTGGCCGAGCCGGGCCGGGCGGGCGGCCTGAGCCATATCCGGGCGGGACCTGACCGCGCCGAAGGCACTGAACCCAGGCGAGGCGACCGTCTCCTGCTGCAGGAGGAGGGCGTTGGGGAGCCAGACCAGAGCCGTGAGGCCGCCGGACTCCGCCTGACGCAACCGGATCCTGATGCCGTGCCTGGCCGCGAGCCGGCCGACCACGGACAGGCCCATGCTCTTGATGACCGTGACGTCGGTCGCCGGCGGGTTGTCCAGGCGCCAGTTCGCGTGCGCCATTTCCTCGGCGCTCATGCCGAAGCCGCGGTCGGTGATGTCGACCAGGAGACCGCCGCTGGCGAGCATGCGGCCCGAGATGAGGACGGGGGTATCCGCTGCGGACAGGGACGTCGCGTTCTCGACCAGCTCGGCGAGCAGGTGCACCACGTCGTTGACGGCAGGTCCGCTCACCGCGATGCCCGGCTGCACGTTCAGCGAGACGCGATCGTATTCCTCGATCTCGGACACCGCGGCCCTGATCACGTTCACCAGCGCCATGGACTGGCTCGGCTGGCCTGTCGGGTCTTGACCGGCCAGGATGAGCAGGTTCTGCGAGTAGCGGCGCATCCGGGTCACCAGGTGGTCCAGCTTGGACAGGTTCGCCCGCCGCTCGGGCTGCTGTTCCCCCTGCTCAAGGTCGTCTATGAGCCTGATCTGGCGTTCCACGAGAGTCTGGCTGCGGCGGGACATGCTGATGAATATCGCGTTGAGCTTCCCGCGCAGGGCGGCCTCGCCGACGGCCAGCCGGAGCACTTCGGACTGCACCTGGTCGAAGGCGTGCGCGACGTCGCCTATCTCGTCCGCCGAATCCACGCCGATGGGCTTCACCTCGGGCGGTGCGCCCTCGCCGGCGCTTTCGCCGATAAGGTGAATCGCCTCGGGCAGCCGGACCTCGGCCACGTCAAGCGCCCCGGTCCGCAGCCGGTACAACGGTTTCAGCACGGACCTCGACACCACGATCGTGAGCCATATCGCCAGCGCCAGGACGATGACCAGCACCGCGCCCGCCATGAGCGCCGACACGATGGCTCCGTCGTGGACGGAGCTGATCTGCGAATGGATCGACGCGCCGCCGAGGGACGAGACCATGCGGACGATGCTCAGCGTGACGGCAGTGGCCGCTACCGCCGGGACGATCACCAGCAGGAGCAGGCGCAAGCGGACAGGCCATTGCTTCAGCGCGCCGCGCGGGCCCTTCTGCTGTGCCGCCGACCAGGTTCCCTGGCGACGGTGGCCGCCGCCGGAGGGGGTGACGCCGGACGGGGTGACGCCGGACGGGGTGACGCCGGAGAGGCTGACGCTGTCCGGCCGCCACTGCCGGCCGGCGTCGTGCGAAACGGCGGCTGTCGCGGTGCCGGCAGGTTCGACGGGGAGCACCCTGGCCCCGGGCTCGCGGGGCGCCGGGGCGGTCACTCGCTCGGCCGGGTAGACCGGGTAGGACGGCATGTCGGCCTGCAGGTGCAGGATATCGGTCGGTGTCCGCAACACGTCCAGCGCGACGAGCACAGCGACGACCACCGCCACCAGGAAGAAGATTCCGATCAGCATGCTAGCCACATCTCGCCGACGATCGGAGTCACGCGCGCTACGCCCGGGACGACGTGATACCGGTACCTAAAGGTCCCGTACGAATCCGGGCCATCAGCCCCGGGGACTCCGAAGAGCCCGCCCTGCGGAACCAACATGGCACCCCTTCCGGCAGCATATTCCACGCTCAGCAACGTGGTCTAGTCGACGCAACTCTAATGGTTAATCGGCCGGCGTATGCCCCATATGCACGGAAGTCCGTTTACATTACGATTTGGCCAGCGGCCGGTAACGGAACTGCGCCATTGTTAAATGATCTTGGTTAGCCGCGATTATGAAGCCTGCCGCGGGCAGACTCGTGGGCGGCCCACAGATCGGCCCATAGCTTGGCCCGGCCTCCGTCGGGCTGCACGGTGCCGGGACGGGCGGCCAGGCCGGCCGCCGGGAACGCGCCGTCCGGCCAGCCGCCGTCTACCGCCAGCGCCGCGATGAGAGCCGCGCCCCTGGCGCAGTGGTCGGTATCGTCGTCGCGCGGCATCGAGACCAGCCGGCCGGTCGCGTCGGCTAGGTCGGCGCGGAAGGACGGGTTGGCGGCGCTGCCGCCCGCCACCTCGACGGCGCGGCCTGACCCGCAGGTTTCTTCGAGCACGGCCAGGCAGCGGCGGCTTTCCAGGATAATGCCGTTGACCAGCGCGCGGGCCAGATGCGCCCGGCCATGGCTGAGGTCGAGACCGACGACCGCGCCGCGCAAGGTGGGATCCCACAGCGCTCCCTGCTCGCCCGGGCTCAGGTAGGGAAGCAGGACGGGGGCGTCTGCGGGTTCTGTCCTGGCCGCGAGCTCGACCAGCCCGGCCGCGGTCAGGTCACCCCCGAGCAGGCCGGCCAGCCAGGTGATCGCGCTGCCGGTGGCGAGCAGGTCCATCTCGACGCCCCACCGGCCGGGTTCGGCCAGCGGCGAGACGAGGAACCGGTGAGCCGGGTCCAGGACCAGCCGCTCGGTGATGCCCAGGATGACGTTGCTGGTGCCGGCGATGTAGGCCACCTGGCCTGGCTCGCGGACGCCTAGCCCGAGCGCGCCCAGGACGGAGTCGGCCGCGCCCAGGACGACCGGGACCGGGCCGCAGCCGAGGCGGGCCGCTGCTTCGGCGGTTAGCGGCGCGCTGGTGGCCGACGGCCGCACCTCAGGGAGTCCCGGCCCGGCCCGGCCGGCCGAAGCCAGGCCTGCCGTTTCCAGGCCTGCCGCGGCCAGGCCTGCCGTGGCCAGGGCCGCGGCGCTCCAGCGGCCTGTTTCCAGCTCGTAGCAGCCGTAACCGGCGGCGGTGCTCGGGTCGGTGGCCAGTTCACCGGTGAGCCAGCGGAACAGGTAGTCCTTGGCCGAGGCGATGGTCGCGGTGGCGGCCGCCCTGGCGGGATCGGTCCGGGCGATCCGGCCGAACATCGGCAGCAGGTAGCGGCCGTCGACCCACTGGCCGGTCAACCGGTACAGCTCAACGGCGCCGCAGCGGTCGCGGAACTCCTCGCCGAGATCGTCGGCCCGGCTGTCCTGCCAGGTGATGGCGGGCCCGTTCGGCTGGCCGTCCGGACTGAGGGTGACGAGGGTGGGAATCATGCCGGACAGGCCGATGGCCCGCCAGCGCCGGGCCGGGACCTGCCGGCCGAGCCGCGCCATCACCTGTTCTGTGGCACGCTGCCAGTCGCTGGCGTCCTGCTCGCAGGCCCCGGCGGCGGGCCGGCGGGTCGGGTAGGCGGCGCTGGCCCGGGCGAGAATCTCGCCCGGCGTGGTCAGCGCCACCCCCTTGAGCCCGGACGTGCCGAGGTCGAGGCCGATGTAGACGTCCGCGGCTGGGTTGCCTGTGATCACGTCACGGGGCCTTGGGGCCGGCGAGTTCCTCCTCGACCCGGTCGCCGTAGCTGGTCGTCGGGTCGGAGTAGAAGGTGGACTTCCCGACGCGCTGAGCCACGAACGAGAGCACCAGGCCGACGGCCGCGAGCCCGAAGCCGAAGCCGATCTGGACCCCGTTGAGCAAGCCCTTGGCGAACGTGTAGATGATCACGAAGGCCATGAACGCCGCGCCCAGGGTGGGCAGCACCCCGCCGAGGATGAAGTTGGACGCGCTGCTCACGATCACGCGCCGGTAGTACCAGACCGCCGTGCCCGCGGTGAGCATGTAGAAGATCGCCGCGATCAGGCCGAGGGTGCTGACGATGTCGGTGAGGGCCTTGCCGATCGAGCCAGTCAGCGTCGTAAGCCACAGGAACACCAGGTTCAGCAGGCCGAACAAGATGGTGGCGTTCCACGGGGTGCGGTGCTTCTCGCTTACCTCGCCCAGCTGGCGCGGGAACACCCGGTCGCGGCCCATGGCGAAGGAAATCCGCGACGAGCTCACGATGGCCGCCTGCAGCGAGGCGAGCGTGCCGCCGAGCACGGCCACGATCATGACCTGCTTCCAGAAGCCGCCGCCGATCAGGTTGCCGACGTAGGCCAGGATGTTGGCCGCGTTGTTCTGCAGGGTGGCGCTGGGCGCGACCCCCTGGAAGGCCAGGATGACGACGGTGTAGATGACGAACAGGATGACCACGCTGGTCACGGCGGCCGGGCCGGCCTTCTTGCCCTCGGTCTCCTCGCCGACATAGGCGGCGGTGTCCCAGCCGGAGTACAGGAAGATGGCGATCAGTATGCCGGAGATCAGCGCGCTGAAGCCGCCCGCGCCGCTGACGGTGAACCAGGAGCTGCTGATCTTCACGGTGTGGTGCAGGTGGTTGCCGTAGATGGCGACGATGGCCGCGATGGTGAAGCCGACCAGCAGGCCGTACTCGAAGATGGCCCAGCCCCACTGGAACCGGGCAGACAGCTTGATCCCGAGCGCCGCGACGACCAGGACGAGGATGTCGAACGCGGAGCCGACGGCGGCGACGGCGTAGACGTTGTTGGGCGCCGTGCTGCTGAAGAAGGTCAGAAAGTAGGTGCCGAGCGGGATGGTGAGGCTGGTGGTGCCGACGCAGTAGTACATCAGCATGATCCAGCCGGAGAAGAACCCGGCGTGCGGGTTCAGCGCCCGGCCGACCCAGGAATACGTCGCGCCCGCGCTGGGCTGCCAGGCGTTCAGCCGCTGGTAGCCGATCGCGATGCCGAGCATCGGGATGAAGCAGATGACAAGCGGCAGGAAGCTGGCGTAGGCCACGGTGCCCAGCAGGGCGGCCAGGGAGACCGCGATGCTCTGCGTGGGTCCGGAGCTGGCCAGCGACAGGACGACGGTGTCGCGGAAGTGCAGGGCGCCCCCTAGGAGGCCGCGGCCCGCGGGATCAGGGGACTGCGACGTGGCCGAGGCCGGGTCGCTGGCTGTCGAGGACATGGCGCATCTCCGTATCGCTCAGGAGGAGCTTCTCCACGCTGGAAAGAACCGTGCCGGACACATCGCATTTGGCAACATACTTCGAATGTCAGTGTCTCGTCGACCCACCGGGATTCAGGACCATGGTCTTACCCTGACCGCCCGCTGACCCTCGCAGTCCGCGCGACCGCGGCGAAGGCCTCCCGCGCGGCGCTGAGCATGTCGTCGACGTCGGCGGCGGTGTGCACCAGCGAAAGGAACAGGTTCTCGTACTGACTGGGGTGGAACAAGACCCCGCGCAGCAGCATCTCCTGCCACCACCGGGTAAATAGCTCCTCGTGGGCGTAGCGCTGCGCGTCCCGCCAGTTCCTGATGGGCTGCTCGCTGAACCAGACCTGGAAGACCGTGCCGAGCCCTTCGACGATGACCGGCAGGCCAGCCTCGGCGGCTAGCTTGCGCAGCCCGTTCATCAGCGTTTCGCCCAGTTCGCGCTGGCGCTCGTACAGGCCGGGCTCGGCCAGCACATCCATGGTCGCGCTGACCGCAGCGCACGCGATGGTGTTGGCGTTGTAGGTGCCGGAGTGCGAGTAGCGGCCCTCGGCGATCATCGACATCGCGTCGCGGGATCCGCCGATGGCCGCCACGGGGAAACCTCCGCCCAGCCCCTTGGCCATCGTGGTCAGGTCGGGGGTGACGCCGAAGTACTCCTGCGCGCCGCCACGCGCGAACCGGAATCCGGTGATGACCTCGTCGAAGATGAGCAGCGCGCCGTGCCGGCAGGTCTGCTCGCGCAGCAGTTCCAGGTAGCCGGGCTCGGGCAGGATGCAGCCGGTGTTGAACACCGCGGGCTCGGTGATCACCGCGGCCACCTCGTCGCCGCGTTCCTCCATCACGGCCACGAAACTCTCCGGGTCGTTCCAGGTCAGCACGATGAGCGTGGCGGCCAGCTCGGCCGGGACGCCGGGGCCGGACGCGACCGGACGGGGCAGGCTGGCCGGGCCGGCCAGTTCCGGGTCCACGTGATTGCTCCAGTAGACGGTGTCCTGCCAGCCGTGGTAGTGCCCCTCGAAGCGGATGATCAGCCGGCGGCCGGTGTGCGCCCGGGCCAGCCGGACGGCCGTGCCGACGACCTCGCTGCCGGAGTTGGAGAACCGGATCAGCTCCACCCCTGGCACCGCCTGCGTGACCTTCCTGGCCGCCTCGATCTCCAGCTCATAGGGCAGGCCGAAACAGGTGCCAAGATCGGTGACGGCCCTGGTGACGGCCTGGGTCACGGCTGGGTGCCGGTGGCCGAGGATCATCGGGCCCAGGCCCAGCAGGTAGTCGATGTACTCGTGCCCGTCGACGTCGCGCACCCGGGACCCGAGGCCTTCGGCCAGGAACGGCGGGTACGGCTTCCAGCCGAACTTGACCGTGCGCGCGCTGCTGCCGGCGCCGCCGGGGATGTAGCGGCTCGCCTCGGTGAACAGTTCGCCGGAACGCGGGGTCCGGTGCCGGTACCGCCCGTCGAAGGTCGGCTCGTCCAAGGGATGGCTCCAGTTCGTTAGCTAGCAGCGTCGTTAGCTAGCAGTGCGGTGATCGGCTCGGGGCCACGTCCAGCGCCGGGTTCTGGCCGAAGAACCCGGCCGGCTTGAGCATGAACCCGGCTCGTTCGGCGGGCATCACCGGCCAGTCCTCGGGCCGGGTGATGTGGTGGCTGCCGACGGTGTACCAGAGCACCACGTCGGTGTTCTCGAGCGGGCGGTCGGCTTTGGTCCAGGCCGGGAGCCCGGCGCCACCCGGGTGCTGGTTCGGGTAATCGCCCGCCGGGTACCGCTCATCGGGATGGAAGCGGGTGACCCACAGGTGCTTGGTGGCGAACAGGGCGCGCTGGGTCACCGGTGAGTCGGGGTGGCTGAACGACAGCACGCTGGGACCGGGGACGAGCTTGTAGGCGGGCTCGTACCCGAGCTGAGTCCTGCGGTTCGGGTTGGCCACTAGCCAGTACCGGCCGTGTATCGGGTCGATGACGCGCTGCGCCTCGGACTCCCGGCGCAGCGGGCGTTTCACCGGCCGGAACGCGTTGCCCAGCGGGTTTTCCGGCCCCAGCGGGACCGCCTCGGTGTCGACCTCGTAGACCGTGTTGGCCAGCCCGTCGACGGCCGCGTCCAGGCGGACGGACAGGAAATGCTGATGATGGGCGGCCAGCGTCTGCGCTGCGACCAGCGAGCCGAAATCGCTGGCCTGGCCGGGCGGCAGCGCGCTGGTCAGGACGATCCCGGTGAGCTTGACCTCGAACTCGATGGTTCCGTCCTGGTAGAAGTACCAGTAGATGGCGTACTCGTAGTTATCCGCGGTGATGACGAACGAGACGACCAGGCGGCGGCTGCGGCGCGTCTCGGTCGTGCCCAGATCGGCGTCGAAGTGCTTCCACAACAGGCCGAAGTCTTCCTCGTGCAGGCAGATGGCCTGGCTGATCGTGTACGGATCGCCGTTGCCGTCGGCCAGCTCGACGTCGAAGTAGCGGATCTCGCCGAGGCAGTCACAGCCGAGCTCGAGTGAATTGGTCAGCATCCCGATGCCGAGCTCGCCGATGTCGAACGCGTGGCGCCAGCCCTGGTAAGGCTCCGGGTCGGCGTAGGGGATAAATAGCTCGGCCACCGAGGCACGCCACAGAACCGGCCGGACCTCCCCGGCGTCCTCGTACCCGACCGTGTGCAGGACTAGCCCCTCGCGGGCGTTGAAGCCCAGCCGGAGGCGCCAGCGCTGCCAGCGAACCTCCCAGCCGCTGACGTCGAAGCTCGGGCCCTCGGGCTGGCTGATCTCCAGCGGCTTAAGGTCGTCCCGCAGCGGCCCGACGCGATCGGCGGCGTAGGCACCGGAACCCGGCGGCAGCGGCACCGGGCCGGTGTCCTCCACGCGCAGCACCGTCAGGTCGTCCAGGTCCACGATGGCGTGCAGGCCGTGGATCGGCTTGGCGTAGGGGTTGTCGTCCGCCCGCTCGCGATAGAACAGCAGGGTCCACACCACCCGGCGGCCCGCCTCCTGCGCCGTGGTGAACGTGCCGATCCCCCAGGGCTCCACCCGCACGCGTCCGGGATCGGTGATGCCGCGGCGCTTAAGGCCGGCCAGGACCCGTGCGTCGGCCCTGGTCACGACCCCGCATTGGACGCATTCCGCCGCGGTGAAGGGCGCCCGCGCGTCAGGCACGGACCGCCAGGACCGCACCGAGGCGGCGGTGAGGGACACCACCGCCTCGTAGACCGCGTGCTGCCGCGGTTCCAGCAGCACGACGAAGGCCTCCCGCGGCACCGTGGCGCCCGGGCCGGGGGCCTGGCCCTGCGAGTCAGCCGTCGCGAAAACTACCCCGTCCTTGGGCGGCTCGTGCAGGGTCACCGAGACGAACCGGGCCTCGGGAGTCACCGGCTGTTCCCGCCGGAGGATCTCTACGGCCAGCCTGATCTCGGCGGCGTCCAGGGGATCGAGCGGATGGCGAACCCCCGGGGCGGCCGGGCTGCGGTGGCCCGGGTCCCCTGCGTGCTGACGCGTTACCACTGGCGTTCCTCCCACGGGCCGAGGCCGTCCTGGTCGGCGGCTCAGCTCAGCTTTATCATGACGTGCTCCGGCCTGTGCGTCGTCGGCGGTGACGCAATTTGGAAAGTTCATGACTGTTTCGGCCGTTTTGAGGCATCCTTAGGGATGCGCGGCGAGACAGGCCAAACACGCCTCGTGGGCAATGAAGCCGATCAAGTTACCATTCGCAGCAGAACACAGCAGTCCACAAAACCCGACTTCTGCCGTATCCTGCCTTTGCCCGCATATAGGGCATTGCCGAGAGGAGACCACGTGGAGCGACCCGCGGCCGCCCTGGCGGGGCTTACGCCTGCCCCAGCGGCCAAGCTGGAACCCGACGCTATCGGGACAACGCAGGACACGATTATCGGCATGGCCTCGTCCGCCCCGGCGGCGACGATGGCGGTCACGATGGCCGGGCTGGCCGCGGCGGCCGCCTACGGCGGCGGGCCGGTTATCCTCCTGTGCGGCGTCCCGATGCTCATCATCGCCAACTCCTACCGGCGACTGAACCTGTGGAACGCCAACTGCGGCGCTTCCTTCGAGTGGGTCGGCCGGGCGATCAACCCGTACCTCGGCTTCATGACCGGCTGGCTGATGCTCGCGGGCTACATATTCGGGACGATCTCCGTCGTAGTCGTTCTCTCACCAGCGGTGCTGGCCGTCTTCGGCGCCACCGCCAGCAGCGCGTGGCCGAATATCGGCATCAGTACGGGCCTCATCATCGTCATGCTGATAATCGCGGTGGCCGGCATCCGAATAACCGCGCGCACCCAGGTCGCCATGGCGGTGTTCGAATACATCGTCCTCATCGGCGTCTCGATCTGGGGACTTGTGTACGTCCTCAGCCACCATCCCGGCACTTTCCCCATCACCGCGGGCTGGTTCAGCCTCAGCGGCATCGGCGGGAAAGGCGACCTGACCGCGGGCCTGCTCATCGCGGTCTTCATGTACTCCGGCTGGGATGCCACCATTTACGTCAACGAGGAAGTCAAGCACCGGCGCGTCAACCCGGGCCGGGCGGCCGTCTTCGCGGTCGCGATCCTCGTCGTGCTGTACATCCTGCCGCAGATGGGCTTGCAGGGAGTGGTGTCACCTGACAAGCTGCAGGCCAACTCCGACTCGGCGCTGATCTACGTGACCCAGGTGCTCGGCGGGAACGTGTGGGCCAAGGTGATGGCCTTCGCGCTGGTCCTGTCGGTGATCGCGTCCACCGGCACCGGCATCGTAGCCAGCTCCCGGATCGCCTACGGGATGGCGAGCCACCGGGTGCTGCCGCCGGTCCTGGGCCAGATCAGCCGCCGCTTCAACACCCCCGCGATCGGCAGCATCATCATCGCCTCGATCCTCGTCGCGGCCACCTGGGCGTACCTGCTCTCCGCCTCGATCGCGACCGTCTTCACCGACGTGGTCTCCGTGACCGGCCTGCTATTCGCCATCTTCTACGTTCTGACCGCGGTCGCCGCGATCGTGTATTACCGGCAGCGCGTCCTCAGCAACCTCTGGGACTCCGTGCTCGTCGGCATCCTTCCGCTCGCCGCCGCCGGGTTCCTGGCCTGGGTCGTCGTCAAGTCACTGCAGAATGCACCGAACGCGCAAAGGTACGCGCTGACCGGCGCCGTGGTGGCTGGCCTGATCATGATGTTCGTCGCGCGGTTCGTCTTGCGGTCCCAGTTCTTCCACCTCCCGCGGGAGAGCGCGGCCAAGGAAGGCTGACCGAACACCGGCTGAAGTGGTCAGGCCGCTGCCAAGCGGCCTGACCGCTGGCCTGTGGTCTCCCGCTGGCCTGTGGCCTCCCGCTGGCCTGTGGCCTCCCGCTGGCCTGTGGCCTCCTGACGGCCGCATCACGTTAAGGTGCGTCAATGGAGATCATGAGGACGCAGGCGGAGTCGTCGTTTTCGGGCCGCCTGCACGAGCAGTGCGCCGGCATCTGGGCCGGCCTGCATGCCCATCCCTTCCTGGGCGAGCTCACCCGCGGGACCCTGCCACTGGCGGCGTTCCGCTTCTTCATCGAGCAGGACCTGCTGTTTCTTCCTGAGTTCGCCCGCTGTATGGCGATGGGAGCCGCGAAGTCGGACAGCGCGGACGAGCTCGAGTTCTTCACCCGGCAGCTGGACGGGATCATCCAGCTGGAGATCCCGAGCAACCGTCGCCTGCTGGCCCAGGTGATCGGCCTTGGCGCGGAGAACCGGGGCGGCTCGCTCGGGATGGCTCCGGCTAACGTCGCCTACACCAGCTTCCTGCTCGCGACCGCGGCGGCGGGGGGCCCGTTGGAAATACTCGCCGCGATCCTGCCGTGCTCGTGGAGCTACGTGGAAATTGCCCGCGGCCTGAAGGACGAGCTCGCGGAGCACCCGGTCTACTCCGACTGGGTCGGCTTCTACCTCACCGGCACCGAAGCAGACCTGGTCCTGAACATGCGCGAGACCTTCGACGACATGATCCGCGAGGCGGCGGTGAGCGACCGCAGGCGCCAGCGGCTAGCTGAGATCTTCATGATGAGCTCGCGGCTCGAGGGCATGTTCTGGGAAATGGCGTACACCCTCGATCAGTGGCCCGATCTCGTTAGCGCCCGAAGCACCTGACCGGCACCTGGTACCCGCGTGTCCGGTGGTCAGCTGCCCGCGATGTTCACCAGGCTCTGGTGGACGGCCTGCGTCAGCGGATCCCCGTACGGCAGGACGCTCTCGCAGCGCGCGGCAGTGTCGCGCAGCAGCGCCGTAGCGTCCCCCACCCGGCCCACGGCATAGTACAGGTGTCCTAGGTTCGCCAGGCGGGCCAGCGTGTCCGTGTGGTCCGGGCCGAGGACCCGCTCGGAGTCCGCGCAGCACTGCTCGGACATCTGCATCGCGGATGGCATCCGGCCGGCCGCCTGATAGCTCGCGGACAGGTCTGCCTTGGTCGAGATCGTATCCGGATGACTGGAACCGAGTACCTTCTCACGGTCGGCGAGCACCCGCTTGTAGAACGACACGGCGTCCTTGAACTTGCCGCCGACCAGGCAGGCCGCGGCGAGGCGGTCTCGCGTGGCCATGGTCTCGATGTCGCGGGGGCCCTGCACGCGTTCGCGATCGGCCAGCACCCGGTTCAGCAGCCGGATCGCCCCCGCGACGTCGCCGGCGGCCAGGTAAGCGGCGGCCAGCTCGTCGCTGACGCTGAGCGTGTCCGGATGGCCAGGGCCGCGGAATTGCTCGCATTCGGCCACGGCCCGCTGCAGGACGGTCACGGCGTCCGGGGCCTCATTGGCCATGATGAGGGCGCGAGCCAGGTTGACCAGGGCCGCGATGATGGCGGGGTGCCCGGGCGCGAGCTCGCGGCCCCGTTCGGCCAGCACCCGCTGGTACCAGGTCACCGCATCGGAGGCGTACCCCCCGGCCAGGTAGGCGGCGGCGATCTGAGCGGCCACGACGAGCGTGTCCGGGTGGCCAGGGATCAGCTTGCTGTCACAGCGGGCGGCTAGCTCTCGCCAGTACTCGACGGCGGGTCCGACCAGACGGGCGCTGTCGAGGCTCCGGCCGACCCGCAGCAGCAGCGGATGGCATCCGTCGGTCCACAGCACGTCGGTGGCGGAGCTATGCAAGGTGGCCGCGTTGACGCGCAGGCTTTCCGCCGTCCACGGTTCCGGCTCATCGGCTGGCCACGCCTCCAGGAGCGCGCCCGCCGCCGCCCGGGCGGCGGGATCCTGGACCTGCGCGGGCGCCGCCAGCCTGATCGCTCCCTGGAGCACCGAGCTCATCAGGATCGTCGGCGGCGACTCGGCTCGGTTGACGGTGATCAGGCCAGCGCGTTCGATGGCCAGCAGCGCGTCCCAGGCCGGCTTCGGGTCGACCGTCGTGGAGAACGGGGTAACGGCCCCGCCGAGGTACGCGGCCACGGCCGGCGTGCTGAAGACAGCTCCCGGAATCCCGTGACCGTCCAGCAGGGCGACGAGGACCAGCATCTGCCGGACCGACTCGCCAGGGAGCAGCGATTCCGCCTGCCCCAGCGATAGCGTCCAGGTGACCGCGGCCGCCGAGGGCACCTCGCCCGCCGCTACGCCGACCTGCTGCCTCCGGCGGGCGAAATAGTCACGGTAATCCCGGCAGGCCAGGGACGAATTCGCCACCACCGAGGAAGCCTGGGCGAGCGCCAGCGGCTCGCGGCCAAGGGCCTCGATGAGGTCAATGGCGCCCTGGCGCTGGGCCGGGTTCACGCTCAGCCGCTCGGTCAGGCAGTTGAGGGCCTCGCGGACGCTGAAGAACCCGACCGGTATAACCTGCGTCCCGCGACGACCGGCGGCGACCGCCGAACTGGAACTGGTGACCAGGACCCGCCCGGCCGTTCCTTCCGGCCAGAGCCCGTCGAGATTCTCCGGCTCCGTTAGGTCGTCGAGTACCACCAGCCACTGCTGGCTGGTCTGGCCGAGCCAGCTGATAAAGCGGGCCGCGACCGATTCGGCCGTACCGGTCGGCTCGATGCCGGTGGCGGCCACCGACGCCTGCACCAGCCCGGACAGCACCGCGGCCCGGCTGGTGACGTTGATCCAGATCAGCGCGTCGATGGCGGCCGAACGCCAGAGCGACTCCGCGACGATCACGGCGATCTGGGTCTTGCCGCACGCGCCCAGCCAGTTCTGCGGGCCCTCGGCGAAGGCCGAGCCTGGTACGAGCGCCACGGCCGAGCCTGGTACGAGCGCATCCGCGATACCGCGGGCGGTATCGGGCCGGTCAGTGAATCCCTCGGCCAGCGGAGGCACCTCGCCGACACGAAACCGCCGGGCACCCGGTTCGGCTGGTAGTCCTCCTGAGAGCACCACAGCCGCCTACCCCCAACTATCCATCCGCGTCGAAAACCTCCTCGGAATACTCAATCAATAACATGTGGAGGTTAAGACACGGGGAGCTTTATCCACATCGGGATCTTCACTAACACACCATTATGCACGTGCACCGGCTTTTCGATACCCATCTCAGGCAGGACCGGTGCCCATGCTACTGGGTTGAGTGTGAACGCTACTGAGGGTAGGGATCGGGCGTTACGGGAGTGAATCAAAGAGTTTCGTGGGGATTACGATTACTTTGTGCCACCCGCTACTGCGGGTCGGCCACCGATGCCAGCAAGGCCGCCCTGGCTTGCGCCACGGCGGCCAGCATCGCGCCGCGCAGCACCGGCTCGCCGGGTACGCCGGTCGGCACCACGCGTGGCCGGGCGGGCGAGATGCCGGCCACCCCGGCCGCCACCCGGTCCGCCAGAGCGGTGCCGCCGGCCTGACCCACGTCACCGCCGAGCACCACTAGGCCCGGGTCGAGCACCACGCAGACGGACGCGACCCCGACCGATACCCGGTGCGCGAGCTCATCGAGGAAACGGGCGCCCCGCCCGTCGGGCCCGGATGACGCGGGGGGCCCGGATGACGCGGCGGCCTTGACGGCCTCGGCGGCGGTCGGCCCGGTGAACCCGTACGCGGCCGCCAGCGCGCGCACCGCGCTGGCCCCCGCCAGCGACTGGAACCCGCCGCTAGCCGGATGCCTGGTGTCTGTGTGCAGCGGGGCGCCGTGCACCGGCAGGTAGCCGATCTCCCCCGCCGCTCCGGCGGTGCCCCGGTGCAGCTGCCCGCCCAAGATGGTGGCCAGGCCGAGGCCGCCGCCGAGCCAGACGAGGACGAAGTCATCGGCGCCGGCGGCGGCGCCGACGGCACGTTCGGCCATCGCGGCCAGGTTCACGTCGTTCTCGATCACCACCGGCCGGTGCCAGGCGCCCCTGAGCGCCTCGAGCGCGCCTTCATGCCATGCGGGCAGGTTCACCGCCAGGCTCGGGTCGCCGGTCCTCGGGTCGACCACTCCGGGGCTGCCGATCACCACCGCACTCAGCCGGGCCACGTCGACCCCCGCGCCCGCGCAAGCCCGTTCGACGGCACCGCGGATGAGCGCGACCGGATCGTCGGCGCCGTCCCGGTTTACGCTCACCTCGGCCACCCGGCGGCCGGTGACGTCGGCCACCGCGGCACTGACCAGATCGGATTCCACGTAAAGGCCCGCGACGTAGGCGCTGGCCGGGACGACCGAGTACAGCGCGGCGTGGGGGCCGCGGCCCCCGGCCTGCTCGCCCGCGATCGCCACCAGGCCGCGCTCCTCCAGCCTGGTCAGCATCTGCGACGCCGTAACCTTCGACACTCCCGTGTATTCGCTGATCTGAGACCTGGTCAGCAGATCGCCGCCCAGCAGCAGGTCGAGGGCGGCCCGGTCGTTCAGTTCGCGGAGCAGGCTCGGCGTCCCAGGCCGGACCCTTGCGCCACGCGTTTCCAGGTGAGCATGCGTTTCCTGTTGCCCCTGCGTTTCCGGGTAAGGCTGCATTGCGGTCCCTTCGTCACGTCAACGGCTTGGACGGGCGGGGAACGGCTGGGAGGGCACGGTTAGCTGCTGGGCTGGGGCGGGAGGGACGGGCTGAGGTCGGTGAGCAGGTTGGTGTCGTAGATCATGATGACGTACGGGCCGAAGTCGTAGACGTGGGTCGGACGACCGAACGTGGCGTGGACCTCCCAGTCGGCGATCGGGTCGAGCGGGACGGCCGGGTTCATCAGCACGACGAAGTTGGCGTCGTGCTGCCTCGGGTCGTACCAGGCCTGGTCGAACTCATAGGGGCCCGGGGCCGCGTCGTTGTTGTACCAGCTCACCGACCTGATGTCGACGGCACCACCGCTGGCCAGCGTGGTTGCGTTGGCCACCCCGTAGCTGCTCAGACCGTAGGTGAGCTGGTGCGCGACGAGCCAGTCGGCGAGATCCTGGGTGATGGCAGGCTGGGACGGCTGGGCCACCGTATAGCCGAGCGCCGCCAGGTTGCAGGCCAGGACCACGGCCAGGGCCGGCACCAGCCGGGCGGCCAGGAACCGGGCGCCCAGCATCCGGCCCGCCAGCACGGCGCCGGCCGGCAGCACGCCCGCCATCTCGCGGGCGCTCCAGTACGTGGTGGGCACGGTGCTGAGCAGGTAGGCGGCCACGTTGATGAGAATCGCGAGGGCCAGCACCTGGGCAATGCGGTCCTCGCAGCTGAAGAAGCGCCGGATGACCAGCCACAGACCCCAGGCGGCCAGGGCCAGGCCGACCAGGTGCAGCAACGCGATGCCCGCGGCCAGCCCGGGCGACGACATGCCGAAGAAGTTGGCGCCGTAGAGCCCGAACACGCTCTGGACCGCCAGCCAGCCGTGGGCCGACAGTTCGCTGACCGGGGCCAGCGCGTTCGTGACCGGCAGCACGGAGAATCCGCCGTGATCGCCGATCCGCTTGACCACCATCGAGGCGATCTCCGCCGAGGCAACCGCCGCCAGCAGCAGCGACAGGTCGAACCAGGCGGACCGCAGCCCCTCGCGGCGCTGCACGAGCGCCTGGTAGGCCCGGACGGCGGATACCGCGGCGAGCGGGGCCACGCCGATGAGCAGGACCAGTCGGTCGGCCACGTCGATCCAGGCCAGCATGACGCAGACCAGGATCGGGACCCACCATGCCCTCGCGAGGGAGACAGGGGAGGTCGTTCCCCCGGGCGAGCACCGCGGGGCGCGGTCGAGCACCAGCCAGGTCGCCAGCAACGGCGCCTGGGTGCCGATGTGGTCGGGCTGGAAGACCAGGATGAACACGCCGGAACCGAGTTGAGGCGCGACCATGATCCCGGCGGCGATGAGCATACGGACGATGCCCTCGCGGCCTTTCGCCCGCCCCCGGGCCAGCAATCCGCCGGTGAGCACGACCAGCGTGTAGCTGATCGCGGCCGAGACATGCAGCACGTCGGCGTGCAGCCCGCGGACCGCTTCCACGAGCATGTACTCGGGCAGTTCGGTGGTGTAGAACGACACGTCGGTGACGGTCCAGCCGCGCAGCAGCGGGTTGCCGTGCAGCATGTCCCAGGCTTGCAGCGCGTTCGACGCGCCGTCGGAGCCGACCCGCGCTGTCCGGGAGACGTACAGATAGCAGAAGTAGAGGCCGATCCCCGCGCCGACGATGCCCACGAACCAGGCCAGCCGCAGCAGCCACGTAACCCACCAGCGGGGGTCCCGCTCCTGGCCGGCCTTGGTCGCGGCGGGTGGCTCGGTGTCGGTCACGGCCACAGCCGAAGGTGACTCGCTTGCCTCTGGCGTGGACATGCTCCCCCAGGCCGATTGGTTTACGTTCGCTCTGTGAGGCTAGTACGCTAGCCGCCGCCCTTGGTCCAACGTTACTCCGGCCACGTCCGCCATCAGCCGCGATGACGTGGGGCGGAGGCGATGGGGCGGCCGCTAATGCGAGAAAAGCAGTGGGGAACATGCATAATTACGGTCATGCGATTGTCAGCCCGGGCCGATTACGCGCTACGTGCCGCGATCGAGCTCGCCGCGGCCAGCAGCGGTCACGTCACGGCCGATCAGCTGGCCCGCGCGCAGCAGATACCAGGAAAGTTCCTCGAGACGATCTTGACTCAGCTGCGGCGGGCCGGGATCATCCGCAGCCAGCGCGGACCTGACGGCGGCTTCTGGCTGGCGCGGCCAGCGGCCGAGATCTCGCTGGCCGACATCATCAGGGCCATCGACGGCCAGTTGCTCGGCGTCCGCGGTGAGCGCCCCGAGAACGTCACCTATCCCGGAGTCGCCGAACCGCTGCAGCAGGTGTGGATCGCGCTTCGCGCCAACGAGCGGGCCGTCCTCGAGCAGGTCTCGCTGGCCGACATCGTGTCGGGGAACCTGCCCGACACGATCCGGCACCTGACGGAAAACCCCAGCGCCTGGGTCTGAGTTAAGAACGTCTGGGTCTGGGTCCGGGGCTTAGACAGACACCATGTCGGTGATGCCGTGCATGTGGCCGGAGGTCCCGTCGAGGCCGGCGTCGGCGAACTCCAGCGACGATTCCTCGTCGGTGACCATGGCGGCGATGGGGGCGAAGCCGCGCTCTGAGTTAAGGCCGGCGCTGGCGTCGGCGGGCACCCGCAGGCCAGGCTCCCTGGGAATGACGAGGACGGGCTCATTCTGCAGCTCGGCCAGGGCGAAGTTATCCGACACCTCGCGGAACACCTGGGACAGCGGAGTGTTCAAGGCACCGCAGATCGCGGCGAGCAGTTCGGACGAGGCTTCCTTCTGGCCGCGCTCCACCTCGGACAAGTAACCGAGGGACACGCGCGCCGACGCGGAAACCTCCCTGAGGGTACGACCCTGCCGCAAGCGCAGCCGGCGCAGCACGTCACCTAGCAGCTGACGGAGCAGAACCATAGCCGCACTCCCTTCCCTTGACCCAAATCGCCGACACCTCCACCGTACCCGGCATTACCGTCACTCCGCGAGATCATGTCAGTCCATGTTCGCTGCTAACGTAACGCTGTAATCAGTAACTTTCTTCCCCAAGCCTGCCGAGCAGCAGTCCCAGGGCATGCTCAACCGTCAGTCTACGTATCTGATATCTGTCCCCGGTCAGCGCGATGGTGCGTACCACGGTGTCGTCCGCGGCGCTCACGGCGATGTGCGCGGTGCCGACCGGCTGGCCGTCCGAGGGCTCAGGTCCCGCGACGCCGGTGGTCGCCACCCCGTAGGTCGCGCCCAGCCTGGTCCGGACGCCGTCCGCCATCGCCGCGGCGACCGGCGCGTAGACCGCGCCGTGCCGGGCGAGCATGCGGGCATCCACGCCGAGCAGCCCCGCCTTGAGCTCCGTCGCGTAGGCCACGACCCCGCCGCGGAAGGCCGTCGACGCCCCGGGGATGTCGGTCAGCGCCGCCGCGACGAGCCCGCCGGTCAGCGACTCGGCCACGGCGACCGTCTGGCCGCCGGCCTGCAGCCGCTCCAGGATCTGCACCGCCAGGTCGCGTGCTTCCTCGCCCACCGAAGACCCCGTCACGATCATGCCCCCTCTAGGTCTGAGCGATGCAGCCGTACCGCCTGAAGCACGTAGTCGGCACCGGTCACTACGGTAACCACCACCGCGGCCGCCATGAACAGGCCGCGCACGAGCGCCGGCGGGCTCAGCGCGGCGGGCAGCACGTACAGGCAGATCGCGATCACCTGAAGCAAGGTCTTCGCCTTCCCGCCGCGGCTGGCCGCGATCACCCCCCGGCGGATCACCCAGAACCGCAGCGCGGTCACGCCGAGCTCCCTGAACATGATCACCCCGGTCACCCACCAGGGCAGTTCGCCGAGCGCGGACAGGCAGATGAGGGCCGCCCCGGTCAGCGCCTTGTCGGCCACCGGGTCCGCGATCTTGCCGAAGTCGGTCACCAGGCCGCGGCTGCGGGCGAGCCTGCCGTCGAGCAGGTCGGTCAGGCTGGCGACGCAGAACGTGGCCAGCGCCACCAGGCGCCAGGCGGTTCCGCCCGCCAGCAGGCAGACGACGAAGAACGGGACAAGGACAATGCGCGCCATGGTGAGGACGTTGGCCACATTCCAGAGCCCGACCTCGGAGGTCACCGCAGGTCAGCGGTTATGTCGACCCCGTCAGAACCGGTCACCACGGCCCGCACCATCGCCCCGGCCGCCAGCCGGGTGCTGGTGCTCACGGTGGTGACCCCGTCCACCTCAGGGGCCTGGTGGGCGGCCCGGCCCTCGTAGCGCCCGTCGCCGGCCTCTTCCTCGATCAGCACGTCGACCCTCTCGCCGAGCCGGTCGGCGGCGCGCTGAGCCATCAGTTCCTCGGCCAGGTCGGCGAACTCCTCCACCCGGCGGGCCACTTCCGCGTCGTCCAGCCGGCCAGGCAGGGAGGCGGCCTCGGTCCCGTCCTCGTCCGAGTAGCCGAAGATACCGATCGCGTCCAGCCCCGCGGCGCCGAGGAAGAGCTCGAGTTCTTTCACGTCGGCCGTGGTCTCGCCGGGGAAGCCGACGATGAAGTTCGACCGGACGCCGGCCTGCGGGCTCTTCTCCCTGATCTGGTCGAGCAAGGCCAGGAAACGCTGACGGTCACCGAACCGGCGCATCGCGCGCAGCACCGATCCGCTGGCGTGCTGGAACGACAGGTCGAAGTAGGAGGCCACGCCCGGCGTCGACGTGATGACCTCGATCAGCCCCGGCCGCAACTCGGCGGGCTGCAGGTAGCTGATCCTGACCCGGTCGATGCCCTCGGTGGCGGCCAGGTCAGGCAGCACGTCCTCGAGGAGCCGCAGGTTGCCCAGGTCCTTGCCGTAGGAGGTCGAGTTCTCGCTGACCAGGACCAGTTCGCGCACGCCCTGGCCGGCCAGCCAGCGGGCCTCGGCCAAGATCTCGGGCGGCCGGCGGGAGACGAACGCGCCCCGGAAGGACGGGATCGCGCAGAAGGAGCAGCGACGGTCGCAGCCGGAGGCGATCTTCAGCGGGGCGACCACGCCGCCGGACAGCCGCCGGCGGAACACCCCGCCGCCGGGCCCGACCCACGGGGTGTCCGGCGCGGCCGCTTCCTGACGCAGGGGCGCCCGGGGAGCCTGACGTTCGGCGGGCGTGATGGGCAGCAGCTTGCGGCGGTCCCTGGCGGTGTGCGCGGGACGCGGCCGGCCCGCCAGCACGTCGTCGAGCCTGGCGCCGATGTCGCCGTAGTCGTCGAAGCTCAGCACCTGCGCTTCTGGCAGTTCGCCGGCCAGGTCGGCGCCGTACCGTTCGGCCAGGCAGCCGACGGCCGCGACCTTCGCGCCCGACTCCGCGGCCGAAAGCAGTTCCTCGATGGACTCCTGCTTGGCCGCCTGGATGAAGCCGCAGGTGTTCACGAGCACGACGCTGGCGTCATCGGCCGTCGTCAGATCCCAGCCGGACGCGGTCAGCCGCGCCGCGAGCTCTTCTGAATCGACCTCATTGCGCGCGCAGCCGAGCGTGACCAGGCTGACCGTCCGCGGGGCCGGGCTGGCGGGCGCTGAGCTGGCCCGGGCTGAGCTGGCCCGGGCTGAGCTGGCCCGTGCTGAGCGCGCCTTAGATGGGGAAGACACACCGAGAGCCTACCCACGCGGCTAACCAGATTGGGGGCTCGTGCCTGGGCTGAAGCTCAGCGTCACCGGCAGGACGGTGCCCGTGGTCTGGCGCTTGCCGTTCACCGTGAGGACGACGCCGCCCGGGTTGCCCAGGCGGACGTTCACCGCCTTTTTCTCTGTCCACGTCATCGAGGAGCCCGCCGGGACCACGCCCATATAGATCTGCGCCCCGTCCTGGCTGCTGGTGAGCAGCACCCAGCAGTCCTCGTTGGCGGCCAGGTGGATCACCACGTCCGAGGACGCCTGCGTGGGCGACGGGTGCGCCGTGGCCGCGGGTTTCGCGGTGGCCGTGGGCCGGTGGGTCGGCGGGGCGGCGGCCAGGCTGGCCGCGCCGGGATGCGACACCAGCCGGTACGCGCCGAACCCGATGATGGCGAGCAGCACCACGGCCACGATCATGCTGAGGCTGGGCGAGCGCCGCTCCCGGATCTTGATCGGGGTGGACGGCTCGAACACGTCGGCGGCCCGCAACGTGCCAAGCGGCCCGTGCTCGATGTCGTACTCCACGATCAGCGGCTCCGGGTCGAGGCCGATGGCGTGGGCGATGCTGCGGATGTGCCCGCGAGCGTAGAAGTCGCCCCCGGACGCGGAGAAGTCGCCCTGCTCGATGGACCGGATGATCGATTCCCTGATCCGGGTCTGCTGGCTGACCTGGCTGACCGTGAGACCGGCCTGTTGGCGCGCATCCGCCAGCGAGTCACCGATGTTCACGCTGCCTCCACGTACATTCGTCGCGATCAGGCAAGTCGCCGCGATTGGGCAATCCCCGAGTGGGGGGAACACACTAAGTGTAGACAGCAAGACCGCCAGGTTGACGCACCCCGGCGGGCTAGTTCCTGAGTGTTACCCGCCGCGCAGCAAGGTGATCGTTCCCTCCAGGTCATCGGGCCTGACCAGCACGTCGCGGGCCTTGGAGCCCTCGCTCGGCCCGACGATGTTCCGGCTCTCGAGCAGGTCCATCAGCCGCCCGGCCTTGGCGAAGCCGACCCGCAGCTTGCGCTGCAGCATCGACGTCGACCCGAACTGGGTCGTGACCACCAGCTCCGCCGCCTGGATGAGCAGCTCGAGGTTGTCGCCGATGTCCGAGTCGACCTCGCGGTTGCGTTCGGGCGCGGCCGCGACGTCTTCGCGGTAGGCGGGCTCGGCCTGCTTCTTGGTGTGCGCGACGATGTTGCGGATTTCCTTCTCCGACACGAACGCGTTCTGCAGCCGGATCGGCTTGGACGCGCCCATCGGCAGGAACAGCGCGTCGCCCTGCCCGACCAGCTTCTCCGCCCCCGGCTGATCCAGGATGACCCGGGAGTCGGCCAGGGAAGAGGTCGAGAACGCCAGCCGGGATGGCACGTTGGCCTTGATCAGGCCGGTCACCACGTCCACGCTGGGCCGCTGGGTGGCCAGCACCAGGTGAATGCCCGCGGCCCGGGCCAGCTGGGTGATGCGGACCACGGAGTCCTCGACGTCACGCGGGGCGACCATCATCAGGTCCGCGAGCTCGTCCACGATGACCAGCAGGTACGGGTACGGCAGGTAGACCCGCTCGCTGCCTGGCGGCGGCTTGAGGTGGCCCGCCCGCACCGCCTTGTTGAAGTCATCCACGTGCCGGAACCCGCTGGCGGCCAGATCGTCATAACGGCGCTCCATCTCGCCGACCACCCAGTCCAGCGCCTCGGCCGCCTTCTTCGGGCTGGTGATGATCGGCGTGATCAGGTGCGGGATCCCGTCGTAGATGGTCAGCTCGACCCGCTTGGGGTCGATCAGGATCATCCGCACCTCGTCCGGCGTGGACCGGGTCAGGATCGAGGTGATCAGCCCGTTCAGGCAGACCGATTTGCCCGCGCCGGTGGCACCGGCGATCAGCACGTGCGGCATCTTGGCCAGGTTCGCGACCAGCACCCGGCCCTCGACGTCCTTGCCCAGGCCGACCACCATCGGATGGTGGTCGCTGATCGCGACCTGCGACTTGAGCACGTCGCCCAGGCTGACGACCTCCTTGTCCGCGTTGGGGATCTCCACCCCGATCGCGGACCTGCCCGGGATCGGGGAGATGATCCGCACGTCCGCGCTCTTGACCGCGTAGGAGATGTTCTTGCTCAGCGCGGTGACCCGCTCCACCTTGACCGCGGGGCCGAGCTCGATCTCGTACCTGGTCACCGTCGGGCCCCGGCTGAACCCGGTCACCTGCGCGTCCACCTGGAACTGCTCGAGCACCTCGGACAGGGCCGCCACCACGATGTCGTTGGCCCTGGTCCGCGCCTTCGGCACCGAACCCGGCTTCAGCAGGGCCGTCGGCGGCAGCGTGTAAGCGGTCGCGTCGCCGGTCAGCGTCAGCTGCTCGGGCCTGAAGGAGGCGGGCGGGGGCGCGGCCGGTTTCAGGTCCGGGGCACGGTGGGGTACGGCGGCGGCGTCGTGCGGTGCGCTGGGCTCGTCCGACCCGAAGCCGAGCGCCTCGATCAGCCCGTCGCTGCCGTCCGGGCGCCCCCGGAGGGCGGCGGCGGGCGCCGCGCCGGGGGGAGCGCCCGCCGCACGCCGCTTGTCCGGCTCGAGCAGCGGCGTGTCGTAGGGCTTGGCGTGCTCGCCCGTCTCGATGGCCGGGCGGAGCTTGATCTGCCTGGCGATCTGGCTGCGTACCCGTTTCGCCGTGCTGCCGGTCCCGGCCTCGTACTCCTCGTCGATCTCCAGCTCGTCATCGTCGTCATCGGCGGCCGGCCGGGCGTGCCCGAATAGCTCGCGGAAGTCGGCGAGGCGTTCCGGTATCTGGTGCAGCGGGGTGCCGGTGATGACCAGGACGCCGAAGGCGGCCAGCAACGCGAGCAGCGGCGCCGCCACCCACGCCGTCAGGGCACCGGCGAGCGGACCGGACATCGCGTACCCGAGCAGGCCCCCGGCCCCGTGCATCGCCGCCGGGCCGTCGGACGGGCGCGGTGTGCCCTTGGCCAGGTGGGTCAGGCCGAGCGTGCCCAGGAGCAGCGCGGTCCAGCCGATCGCGGCCCGGGCCGTCTCGGAATTGCGGTCCGGGTGACGCAGGTAGCGCCAGGCGAGCAACGCGACCAGGACGGGTATCAGCCAGGCCAGCGAACCGAAGCCGCCTTCGAGCCCGGTCCGGATGGCGCGCCCGGCGGCGTTGCCCATCCGTCCCCACAGGCCGGCCGCGAGGATGATCGCCACGCCCAGGGTCAGCAGCCCCAGGCCGTCCCGGCGATGGTGCGGATCAAGGTCGCGCGCGCCGCGGCCGACCGCCCGGACCGCGAACCCGAGAGCCCCGGCCACCCCTATCCAGGCGCTCGCGATGAGCCGCCCGGTCCACCCGATCAGGATGACGACCGGATCGGCGGGCCGCCCCGCCGGACGGCCCTTCGCCGGCCTCTTGGCGTTCTTATTTTTCCCCGAACGAGCGGTGCTACCCCGGCCCGCTTTGCTGCTTGCCCCCCGGCGGGTCGTGCCGCCGGACCGGCTGCCCGAGCCGCCCGGCCGGCTGACCCGCCGCGGGTACCCGATCCCTTGGTTCCCTTCGCGGTTCCTGAACCGGCGCGGGCAGACGTGCCGGTGCGGGTACGGGGACGGGCCTTCGGGCTCTCGTCTTCGGATCCCGGCGCCTCGAAGGCAGCCTCGTTAGCCCCGCCGCGCTGAC
This sequence comes from uncultured Actinomycetes bacterium, assembly GCA_963739615.1. Lineage (GTDB taxonomy): Bacteria > Actinomycetota > Actinomycetes > Streptosporangiales > Streptosporangiaceae > Palsa-504. Next base: position 35,643 of record CAVUBD010000037.1, on the reverse strand, counting down.
GGGTAGAGCCGTTTCGGGCACGGGTCGCCATGATTGCAAACGTAGCGAGAACCTAGTGCGAGTCCAAGCACCTCGGCCCGCGTGTCGCTCCGGCGTCATGGTAGCGGTGCGAGGAAGCGGACTGGACAGAGGCACCCATGCCCGTTCGGCCCAAAATGATTTTTAGGCGTTGGCGGGCAGGCTGGTGCCCGGGCCGCGGCGGCGCGGGCGGACGAGGTCGCGGTGATCGGGCCGGTGCCCGGGCAGCGTGCGCTCGTCGGCGCCCTCCACCGTGAAGCCGGCGTCGGCGATCATCTCCAGGTCGCGGTGGCCGGGCTGGCCCTCGCTGGTCAGGTAGTCGCCGAGGAAGATCGAGTTGACGATGTGCAGCGCGAGCGGCTGCAGGCTGCGCAGGTGGATCTCGCGGCCGCCGGCCAGCCGGACTTCGGCGTCCGGGCAGACGAACCGGACCATGGCCAGGATGCGCAGGCAGCGCTGCGGGGTGAGCTCCCACCGCCCGCCCAGCGGGGTGCCCTCGAACGGGATCAGGAAGTTGACCGGCACCGAGTCGGGGTCGAGTTCGCGCAGCGCGAACGCGACGTCGGCCAGTTCGGTGTCGCTCTCCCCCATCCCGGCGATCAAGCCCGAGCACGGGGACAGGCCGGCGGCTTTCGCCTTGGTTACCGTGTCCGCGCGGTCCTGGTAGGAGTGGGTGGTGCAGATGTCCTGGTAATTGGGTTCGGCGGTGTTGAGGTTGTGGTTGTAGGCGGTGGCCCCGGCCTCGCGGAGCCGTTCGGCCTGGCCGTCGGAGAGCAGGCCGAGGCAGGCGCAGACCTCGACGCCGGGGTGCTGCGCCGTGAATTCCGTGATCGCCGCCGAGACGCGGGTGATGTCACGGTCGCTCGGGCCGCGGCCGCTGGCCACCAGGCAGACGCGCTTGGCGCCTGCCTGCACGCCGACGGTTGCGCTGGTGAGGACCTCGGCTGGCTTGAGCCAGGTGTACTTGAGCACGTCCGCCGCCGAGCCGAGCCGCTGTGAGCAGTAGGAGCAGTCCTCTGGGCACAGGCCGCTCTTGATGTTGACTAGGTAGTTCAGCTTGACCCGGCGGCCGAAGTAGCGCAGCCGGACCTTGAAGGCCGCGGCCACGACGTCCATCAGCTCGTCGTCGTGACTTTTCAGTACGCTGAGCGCCTCGGCGCGGGTGGGCAGTTCCCGGTCGAGAGCCTTCTTGGTGAGCGAATCGAGCCAGGTCATAATGCAGACGCTACCAGGGGCTGACGGCACGGTAATGTCGGGCTTATGCGGGTCGCGATCCTCGATGACTACCAGCAGGTGGCCCTGGCCAGCGCGGACTGGTCGGCGGTGCGTTCGCTCGCCGAGATCGACGTGTTCACCGAGTACATCGCGCGGACCGACGCGCTGGTCCGCGCCCTGGAGTCGTTCGACGTCGTCGTGGCGATGCGGGAGCGGACTTCGTTCGACGCGCTGGTGCTCGGCCGGCTGCCCCGGCTGCGGCTGCTGGTCACCACCGGCATGTCGAACGCGTCGATCGACCTGGCCGCGGCCGCCGCGGGCGGGATCACCGTGTCCGGGACCGGCGGTTCCAGTACTTCGACGGCGGAGCTGACCTGGGGGCTCATCCTCGCGCTGGCCCGGCACATACCAGAGGAGGACAAGCGGCTGAAGCTGGCCGGGCGGGCCGGCGGGGCGGCGCTCGGGATGGGCGGCGGCTGGCAGCGGACGGTCGGCACCGGGCTGGCAGGCAAGCGGCTCGGCATCGTCGGCCTCGGGCGGCAGGGCCAGCGGGTGGCGGAGATCGGCCGGGCGTTCGGGATGAAGCTGGCGGCGTGGAGCCAGCACCTGGATCCGGACGTAGCCGGCCAGGCGCAGGCCGAGGCAGTCAGCAAGGAGGCGCTTTTCTCCTCCTGTGACGTGGTGACCGTGCACTACAAACTCAGCCCGCGCAGCGCCGGGCTGGTCGGCGCGGCCGAGCTCGCCCTGATGAAGCCGTCGGCCTACCTGGTGAACACCTCGCGCGGGCCGATCGTCGACAGCGCCGCGCTGCTCGCGGCGCTGCGTTCCGGGTCGATCGCGGGAGCGGCGCTTGACGTGTTCGACGTCGAGCCGCTGCCGCTGAGCGACCCGCTGCGTTCTGCGCCTAACGTCGTGCTGACGCCGCACCTCGGTTACGTCACCGATGACGCCTACCGGATCTTCTACGGCGAGGCCGTCGAGGACATCGTGGCGTTCGCGCAGGGGTCGCCGGTGCGGGTGCTTTAGTTTCTCTGCCGCCAGCGGGGGTCACGGCCGGACATGCTCAGGGCCTGGCCGAACGTTGTCGCGGTGTCCTTGACCGGGACGGCTGCGGCGAAGCCCTGGTACTTGCGGAACAGCTCGGCCTGGGCCTCGACCGTCTCTCGCAGCGTTTCGGCCAGGCGGTCGCCGCAGGCGTATTCCTGGCCGGTCGCCTTGGCGATGTCCCAGCCGTGCAGCACCATCTCCATGATGAGCATCGCGGCCACGTCGGCCCTGGGGGTTGGGCTGGGTGGCGGTCTGCGCGGGGCTAGGCCTCTATTACTACGGGGATGATCATGGGGCGGCGGCGGTAGTTGTCGCTGACCCACTTGCCGATGATGCGGCGGACCAGCTGGCTGATCTGGTGCGTGTCGGCGATGCCGTCGGCGGCGGCCAGGGCCAGGGCTTCCTCGATCTTCGGCCGCACGTCGGCGAAGGCCGCGTCGTCGATGCCTGAGCCGCGGGCGTGGATCTCGGGGCCGGCCACCACCTTGCCCGAACTGGAGTCGACCACGATCACCACGGACACGAAGCCCTCCTCGCCGAGGATGCGCCGGTCCTTCAGCTGCGACTCGGTGACCTCGCCCACGGTGAGGCCGTCGACGTAGACGTACCCGCACGGCACCGCCCCGGCCACCGCGGCGTGCCCGCGCACCAGGTCCACCACCACGCCGTCCTCGGCGATCACGATGTTGCGGTCGGGCACGCCGGCCAGCGAGGCGAGGCGGGCGTGCGCCCGCAGGTGCCGCCACTCGCCGTGGATGGGCAGGAAGTTGCGCGGCTTGACCAGGTTCAGCACGTAGAGCAGCTCGCCCGCCGGAGCGTGGCCGGACACGTGCACAAGCGCGGAGCCCTTGTGCACGACCCGGGCGCCGAGCCGGGTCAGGCCGTTGATGACCCGGTACACCGCGGTCTCGTTGCCCGGGATCAGCGACGAGGCGAGGATGACGGTGTCCCCGGCGGCGATCCTGATCGGGTGATCGCGGCCCGCCATCCGGGACAGCGCCGACATCGGCTCGCCCTGCGAGCCGGTGGAGATCAGCACCACGTCGCCGGGCGGCAACTCCTCGGCTCCGCGCAGGTCGACCAGGAGGCTGCCGGGCACCTGCAGGTAGCCGAGATCGCGCGCGACGCCCATGTTGCGGACCATGGACCGGCCGACGAAGGCGACCTTGCGGCGGTGCTTGACGGCGGCGTTGAGCACCTGCTGGACCCGGTGCACGTGCGAGGCGAAGCAGGCCACGATGATGCGCTGCTCGGTGTTGGCGAAGATCTCGTCGAGGACCGGCGCGATGTCGCGCTCCGCCGTCACCACGCCGGGGACCTCGGCGTTAGTGGAGTCGGCCATCAGCAGGTCGACGCCCTCGGTACCGAGCCGGGCGAAGCCGGCCAGGTCGGTGAGCCTGCCGTCTAGCGGCAACTGGTCCATCTTGAAGTCGCCGGTGTGCAGCACCAGGCCGGCCGAGGTGCGGATGGCCACGGCGAGCGCGTCCGGGATCGAGTGGTTGACGGCGAAGAACTCGCAGTCGAACGGGCCGAACGAGCCGTGGCTGCCTTCGGCCACCTCCACGGTGACCGGATCGAGGCGGTGCTCGGCCAGCTTGCTCCGCACCAGGGCCAGGGTCAGCCTCGAGCCGATCAGCGGGATGTCCGGACGCCGCCTGAGCAGGTAAGGGATCGCGCCGATGTGGTCCTCGTGGGCATGGGTGATGACGAGCGCCTCGACCCGGTCGAGCCTGCCGTCGAGGTAGGCGAAGTCCGGCAGGATCAGGTCCACGCCGGGCTGGTCGGGATCGGGAAACAGCACCCCGCAGTCGACGATGAGCAGGCGGCCGCGGTACTCGAAGACCGTCATGTTCCGACCGATCTCGCCGAGCCCGCCCAGCGGGACGATGCGCAGGCCGTTACGGTCGAGGGGGCCAGGCGAGGCGAGGTCCGGGTGCGGGTGGCTCACGCGCCGGTCCCAGGCAGCTGAGTCCCAGGCAGCTGAGTCCCAGGCAGCTGGACTAGTCCCAGGCAGCTGAGTCCCAGGCAGTTTCACGCCGCCCGCGGTGAGGTCCAGCGCCAGCTGATGTCGTTCGGCTCCGGTGGCGGCGAGCAGCGGGCCGCGTACCGCGCCTCCCGGCAGGCCGAGCAGGTCAAGCGCCGCCTTGGTCATGACCGCTCCCTGGTTCCGGAACAGGCCGGTGTACACCGGCAGCAGCTCGTAGTGGATCTGCCTGGCGCCGGTCACGTCGCCGGCGCCGAACGCGTCGATCATCTCATGCAACCGGTCGCCCACGACATGGCCGACCACGCTGATGAAGCCGGCGGCGCCGAGCGAGAGCCACGGCAGGTTCAGCATGTCGGTGCCGCAGTAGTAGACGAAGTTGGTCCTGGCCAGCACGTGCGAGGTGGCGGCCGGGTCGTCCTTGGCGTCCTTGACGCCGACGATCCTGGGGTGGGCGGCCAGCCGGACCAGGGTCTCGGTGGCGACGGCCGCGCCGGTCCTGGCGGGGATGTCGTAGATGAGCATGGGCAGGCCGCATCCGTCGGCGACGGCCGTGAAATGGGCCGCCAGCGCCGCCTGGGGCGGCTTGTTGTAGTAAGGGGTGACGACCAGCAAGCCGTGTACCCCGGCTCGCTCGGCGGAACGGGCGAGCTCGATGGTGTGCGAGGTGATGTTGGTGCCCACCCCCGCGACCACCTTGGCGCGCATGCCGACCGCGTCGAGCACCACCCGGAGCAACTGCTCCTTCTCGGCGTCGGTCGTGGTAGGCGCCTCACCCGTGGTGCCGTTCACCACGAGCCCGTCGTTACGCATGTCGGTGACGAGATACTCGGCGAGCCGGGCGGCCCCGTCGTAGTCGACGGCCCCGTCGGACGTCATGGGGGTAATCATCGCCGTGATCATCTGGCCGAACGGCGCGTGGATCGTCGTCATACCCGAACGCTACCCGCAACCGGGTGCGCGGAGTAGTCGGCTTACCGCCCTGGCTCCGAGAAATCCCGCCACGGCATCGGCGCGATACAGGACATTCACCGGCCGCAAACACCAAGCGGCTGACGTGAGCTCGGGGGTACCCACGCCAGCCGCTTGCACTTGGTCATCGTCGGCAACGGCCGCGGCGTTACACCGGGGACCGCCGCGCCTGGGAGGTCCGGGTCCACCTGCTCGACGGCGTGCGCACCGATGTAAAGGCACGGTCTTACGGATCCGCGGATCACTCCGTAGCTTGGGGACTACCTGGTTAGGCCCGACTTGGGGAGCAGCCTTGACCGATACGGAGCCGTTTGCCCTGATCGTGCTGCTTGCGGCGGCGGTCGTGCTGGTCGCGGTGCTGTCGAACCGGCTCACCGAGCGGGTGAAGGTTCCCTCGCCCGCGCTGGTCCTGGCGGGCGCGGCCATCGCGGTGCAGATCATCCCCGCCCTGCACGCGCCGCCGAGGCCGGTGGTGGAGCGAGTCGTCACGGTCGCGCTGGTGTTCATCTTGTTCGACGGCGGCATGCACATCGGGTGGTCCCGGTTCCGGTCTGCGGTGGGCCCGATCGCCACGGTCGGCGTGATCGGCACGTTCGCCACGGTGGCGACGGAATGCGCGCAGGTGGCCGGGCTCTCCCCGTCGGCCTGCAGTTATCACCTGCGCACGCTGGCCAGGTACGGCTTCGTGGAGGAAGACCGGGCGAGCCGCGGACGGGCGCGAGCGCCCGTGGCGGGCCCGCGTGGTCGCCTTGACGCACGTCGATGACCCCGGTGAGCCGGCCGCCGCCCAGGTCGCCAGCCGGCTGCCCGGCCGAGCGGCCGCCGGGGATGCTGCCGGTCCGGGTGATGCTCGATCTCTTCCCGTAGTTCACACCTGAGGAAGCCACGCGGCGGAACCCGGAGGTGGACCGGTGAGCCCGGGACCTGGCCGGGTGAGAGCCGCGTGGCGGTCGGGACCGCTGGCGGTACGGAGCTTCCGGCTGCTGGCCGGGGGGCAGTTCGCGTCGACGATCGGCGAGCCTGGTCCTGATCCCGCGGCGGGCGGCGAGCGGATCTGTGGCGGCCGGTGGCACTGAGGTTGGTGCCACCGGGGCGACGCAGGCGGAGGCGGAGGCTCCCGGCGGAGCGCTGGCGCTGCTGCGCAGGTCGCGAGCGCTGCAGGTCATCATCGTGGTGCTGGTGCGCCATCTCGGGCCCGCGCTGTTCTTCCCGGTGGCGGGAGGCCTGGTCGCGGCGGCCATCCTGGGCGGGCTGACGCAGCGGGAGTACCGTACGTTCGGCGCGGCGGACAGTTCCTGGGGTCAGGCCGCCAGCGCGAACGAGGCTCCTGGTCTTGAGGCGGGAACTGGTCTTGAGGCGGGAACTGGTCTTAAGGCAGCAGAGGGCTCACGCAAATAAGCGGCCCACTGGGGGTCGCCGTCGTACTGCGCGCCCACCAGCCTCCAGTGGGCTCCGCGTGGGACAACTGGGGGCACCGCCAGGGTCCAGCCCAGTTCTTCCAGCAGCCGGTCGGCCTTGCGGTGGTTGCAGATGGTACAGGACGCCACGCAGTTCTCCCAGGCGTGCTGGCCGCCGCGGCTTCTCGGGATCACGTGGTCGATGGTCTCGGCGCGGTGGCCGCAGTAGGCGCAGCGGTAGTTGTCCCTGCGCATCAGCGCGGCCCTGGTCAACGGCACGCGGTTGCGGTAGGGGATCCGGACGTAACGGCTCAGCCTGATCACCGATGGCGTCGCCAGCGCGACCGACGCCGCGTGCAGGACCGCGCCTGCCGCATCGTCATGGACAACTTCGGCCTTGCCGCCGAGCACGAGGCACACGGCTCGGCGCAAACCCACAGTGGTCAGCGGTTCATACGTCACGTTGAGCAGCAGCACTCGTCGCACCGCACCTCCCGCTGGCGCCGACTGGACTACCTGAACCTCATGCTCCCAGTGTGTCGCCTGGTACGCTCTCCCGCCACCCCATAAGCGTACAAGGTGACTAAGGCCATAAAGTGCCTGGATGGAGCAGTTCGATTATCCGGAAGCACGCAGGCTCGACCTCACCGAGGACCTCTTCGGGCATCAGGTCAGCGACCCGTACCGATGGCTGGAGGACGCCGGCAGCGCCGAACGGGCCGACTGGCTGCGGGCGCAAGCTGACTTGTTCGGCGCCCAGCGCGAGGAACTGCCCGGGCGAGACGACCTGGCCGGGCAGGTGCTCGCGCTGCTCCACGTCGGCTACGTGGGCACTCCGGTCTGGCGGGGCGAACGGTACTTCTTCACCAGCCGCGACCCCGGCCAGGAGCACGGCGTGCTGTGCACCCGGCTAGCCGGCGGCCCGGTCGAGGTCCTCCTCGACCCGATGGTCATCGACCCGTCCGGGCTGACCACGCTGGACGCCTGGCAGCCGGACAAGGAAGGACGGCTGCTGGCCTATCAGCTGTCGGAAGGCGGCGACGAGGAAGCCCTGCTGCGGGTGATGGACGTCGCCACCGGGACGCTGGTCGACGGCCCGATCGATCGGTGCCGGTACTCCAACGTCGCCTGGCTGCCGGGCGGCAAGGCCTTCTACTACGCCCGCAGGCTGCCGCCCGAGGCGGTCCCCGACAGCGAGAGCCAGTACCACCGGCGGGTCTACCTGCATCAGGTCGGCATGTCCGCCGACGAGGACGTGCTGATCTTCGGCACCGGCCGGGACAAGACCGACTATTACTCCGTCTCGGTCAGCCGGGACGGACAATGGCTGGCCATCTCCGCGTCGCGGGGCACCGCGCCGCGGAACGACCTGTGGCTCGCCGACCTGGCCGAGTCGGACGCTGCAGCCCCCGACCTGCGCGTGATACAGGAGGGGCTCGACGCGCAGACCTGGATGCGGGCAGGCCGCGACGGGAAGCTGTACGTGTTCACCGACGCGGACGCGCCGCGGGGCCGGATCGCGGTGGCCGACCCGGCCTCGGTCCAGGACGCCGCGACCTGGCGGGACCTGATCCGGGAGGATCCCGAGGCGGTCCTGACCGGATACGCCATCCTGGACGGACCCGAGCTCGTCCGGCCCGTCCTGCTGGCCAGCTGGGCCAGGCACGCGCTCAGCGAGATCACCGTGCACGACCTGGGGACCGGCGAGCGGCTGGGTCAGGTCCCGCTGCCCGGACCCGGCACCGCGGGCGGGCTGAGCGAGCGGCCCGAGGGCGGGCACGAGGCGTGGTTCGTCTACACCGACTACACGACGTCCTCGGAGGTGCTGCGCTTCGACGCCCGGGACCCGGCCGACTCGGCCGACTCGGCCGTGAGCACCTGGGCCGCGGCGCCGGGCGGCGCGGGCGTCCCTGACGTGACCGCCCGGCAGGTGACGTACCAGTCCAAGGACGGGACCGAGGTGCGGATGCTGGTGATCAGCGGCTCGGAGGCGGCAGGTCCGCGGCCGGCCATCCTCTACGGGTACGGCGGGTTCGACATCAGCCTCACCCCCGCGTACTCGCCGAACGTACTGGCCTGGGTGGCGGCGGGCGGCGTGTACGCGATCGCCAACCTGCGCGGCGGCAGCGAGGAAGGCGAGCAATGGCACCGGGCCGGGATGCTCGACCGCAAGCAGAACGTCTTCGACGACTTTCACGCCGCCGCGCAGACGCTGATCAGGGACGGCTGGACCACGCCGGAGCAACTGGCCATCTGGGGCGGCTCGAACGGCGGGCTGCTAGTCGGCGCGGCGCTGGTACAGCGGCCCGAGCTGTACGCGGCTGTCATCTGCTCGGCGCCGCTGCTCGACATGGTGCGCTACGAGCGATTCGGCCTCGGGCAGACCTGGAACACCGAGTACGGCACCGCGTCCGACGCGGCCGAACTCGGCTGGCTGCTCTCGTACTCGCCCTACCATCACGTGGTGCCGGGGGCAGCGTATCCGGCCGTGCTGTTCACCGTGTTCACCAGCGACACGCGCGTCGACCCGGTGCACGCGTACAAGATGTGCGCGGCGCTGCAGTACGCCACGTCGTCCGGGCGGCCCGTGCTGTTGCGGGCCGAGGACCAGGTGGGGCACGGGGCACGCGCGGTGAGCCGGTCGGCCGAGCTGTCCGGGGACGCGCTGGCGTTCGCCGCCCGCCACACCGGCCTCAGGCTCTGACGGCCCCTGACCTCGCCGCCCTGCGGGAGGCCGGCCTGCTGAGAGTTTTATCTCCAGGGCTTTAGCTCCGGGTTGGGCTCGCCGCCCGCGGGCGCGCAGTAGCCTCGCGTGGAGTGGCAACCCCGTCGGAAGGAGCTTTGTGTTTCATGCCACCAGCTTCGCCCTCGCCCACGTACCAGCCACGCTGACCGGCAGCTGCGGTGACAACCCGGGGGTTGCCTGCCGCCTGGCCTGGGACCTCAGCCATAGCGCAGCCGCCGCTCAGCTGACCCGGATTTACCTGGCCGGACCGGCCAGCCGGGCGGGCCGGATCTTGTTCATCGTGATCCTGGCGCTGGTCGTGCGGACCGTTCTGCTTCGCCTGCTCAACCGGATTACCGAACGAGCCGCCACCGCGACGCTGCCGGTGACCGCTAACGGCCGTGTCCATAAGGCGGCCGTGGCCGTGCACGCGGCCGGCCTGGATCGGCGGACGCAGCGGGCCCGGGCCCTGGGCTCGATCCTGCGTAGCGCGGTCTCGGCCATCGTGTTCGGCATCGCCGCCCTCACCGTCCTCGGCATCCTCGGCTTCGACCTGGCCCCGCTGCTGGCGAGCACGACCGTGCTCGGGGTGGCGCTCGGGTTCGGCGCGCAGAACCTGGTGCGTGACTACCTCGCGGGCATCCTCATGCTGACCGAGGACCATTACGGCGTCGGCGACACGATCAACACCGGGGGCGCCACCGGCACGGTGGAGGCGATGACGCTGCTCACCACCCGCGTGCGGGACGTCAACGGCGTGGTCTGGCACATCAGGAACGGCACCATCGACCGGGTGGGCAACGAATCGCAGGGCTGGTCCCGCGCGGTCATCGACTACCCGGTCCCCTACGGCGAGGATCTGGCCCGGATCCGGCAGCTGATGGAACAGGCCGCGGCCAGCTTGTACCGGGAGCGCGGCTGGCAGAAGGTAATGCTGGAGAAGCCCGAGGTGTGGGGCGCCCAGGAGCTCTCGAGCAAGGAAGTGACCATGCGGCTCGTGGCCAAGACGGACCCGATGCGGCAATGGGAGGTGGCCCGCGAGCTGCGGGCCAGGGTCAAATCGGTGCTGGACGCGGCGGGCGTGGCCCCGGCCGGTCCGGACACCATCGTCATCACGGCACCCCCTGATCCCGCGGTCAAGCAGCCGGACGCCCTCACCGGCGCCGCCGAGGAGCCAGCGGAGGACACCAAGCCGCAGGATGAAGTTTTCGCGGCAGACGAGGCTCTGGACAGGGACGAAGCTCTGGCCGCGGACGAGGCTCTGGCCCGGGACGCGACAGGGACTGGTCCCGCACGCCGTAAACTTTCCGCATGAGCCAGCCGGTCAGCTTCTACGAGGCAGTGGGCGGGGAAGAGACCTTCCGCCGCCTGGTCCACCGGTTCTACCAGGGCGTCGCGGACGATCCCGTGCTGCGGCCGGTGTACCCGGCCCAGGATCTCGGCCCGGCCGAGGAGCACCTCGCGCTGTTCCTCATGCAGTACTGGGGCGGCCCCCGCACCTACGACGAGCTGCGCGGGCACCCCAGGCTGAGGATGCGCCACGTCAGGTTCGCCATCGGCGAAGCCGAACGGGACGCCTGGCTCCATCACATGCGGGTGGCGCTCGACGAGCTCACGCTGGACCAGGCGCTCGACGCGCAGCTGTGGGACTACCTGGTCATGGCCGCGCAGAGCCTGATCAACGTCGAGCCGGCCCAGGGCCACGCCGACCTCGGCCTGACGCCGAAGACCTAGCCGCGGGTCAGCTTGCGGTAGGTAACGCGGTGCGGGCGGGCCGCCTCGGCACCTAGGCGGTCGATCTTGTTCTTCTCGTAGGCGTCGAAGTTGCCCTCGAACCAGAACCAGTTCGCGCCGCCTTCCCAGGCCAGGATGTGGGTGGCGACGCGGTCCAGGAACCAGCGGTCGTGGCTGGTGATGACCGCGCAGCCGGGAAACTCCAGCAGCGCGTTCTCCAGCGAGCCCAGCGTCTCGACGTCCAGGTCGTTGGTCGGCTCGTCGAGCAGCAGCAAGTTCCCGCCCTGCTTGAGGGTGAGCGCCAGGTTCATCCGGTTCCGCTCGCCGCCGGACATGATGCCGGCCGCTTTTGCTGGTCCGCACCCTTGAAACCGAACGCGGCCACGTAAGCGCGGCTGGGGAAGTCGACGTTGCCGACGCGGATGTGGGCCTCGCCGTCCGAGATGACCTCCCAGACGTTCTTGTTGGGGTCCATCCGCCCGCGAGCCTGGTCCACATAGGAGATGCGGACCGTCTCACCGATCCTGATCGTGCCGGAGTCGGGTTGCTCCTCGCCCATGATCATCTTGAACAAGGTGGTCTTGCCGACGCCGTTCGGCCCGAGGACGCCGACGATGCCGTTGCGGGGCAGGGTGAAGGAGAGCTTCTCGAACAGCATCCGGTCGCCGAAGCCCTTGACGAGGTTGTTTACCTCCACGACCAGGTTGCCCAGGCGCGGGCCCGGCGGGATCTGGATCTCCTCGAAGTCCAGCTTGCGGTTCTTGTCGGCCTCGGCGGCCATCTCCTCGTACCGCTGCAGCCGGGCCTTGCTCTTGGCCTGGCGCGCCCGGGGGCTGGAACGGACCCATTCGAGCTCGTCGGCCAGGCGCTTCTGCTTCTTGGCGTCCTTGGCGCCCTCGACCTTGAGCCGGGCCGCCTTGGTCTCCAGGTACGTGGAGTAGTTGCCCTCGTAGGGATAGGCGTGCCCGCGGTCAAGCTCGAGGATCCACTGGGCCACGTCGTCGAGGAAGTACCTGTCGTGGGTGACCGCCACCACCGTGCCCGGGTATTTCGCCAGGTGCTGCTCCAGCCACTGCACGCTCTCCGCGTCCAGGTGGTTGGTGGGCTCGTCGAGCAGCAGCAGGTCGGGCTGGGAGAGCAGCAGCCGGCACAGCGCCACCCGCCTCTTCTCCCCGCCGGACAGGCTCGTGACCTCCGCGTCCGGCGGCGGGCAGCGCAGCGCGTCCATGGCCTGCTCGACCTGGCTGTCCAGGTCCCAGGCGCCGGAGTGGTCAAGCTGCTCCTGCAGGTGGCCCATCTGCTCGAGCAGGTCGTCGGAGTAGTCGGTCGCCATCTTCTCGGCGATCTCGTTGTACTCGCTGAGCAGCCGCTTGGTGCCGGCCACGCCGTCCTCGACGTTCCCAAGAACCGTCTTGGTCTCGTCGAGGCGGGGCTCCTGGTCGAGCAGGCCCACGGTGAACCCCGGCATCAGGCGCGCGTCGCCGTTGGATGGCTGCTCCACGCCCGCCATCATCCTGAGCAAGGTCGATTTGCCGGTTCCGTTGGGGCCCACGACGCCGATCTTCGCGCCAGGCAGGAACGCCAGCGTGACCTCGTCGAGAATGACCTTGTCGCCGTGCGCCTTGCGCACGGCACGCATCTGGTAAATGTACTCCGGCATGCCTTCAAGCCTACGGGCACGCGCCCGTTGCATCGTCCCTCCAGGCGCGCTTCGCTCCTAGCCGACTACTTGCCCGGTGAATACAGCTGCACCTGGTTGCGGCCGGCGTCCTTGGCCCGGTACAGCGCCAGGTCGGCCGCCGCGAGCAGCCCGAACAGGTCGCTGCCGTGCTGGCCGAGCACGGACACCCCGATCGAGACCGTGACCTGGATCCTGGCGTCGGCGGCGGCGATGCTCAGCGTGCCCGCGCTGCTCCGCAGCCGTTCCGCGATCAGGCAGGCACCGACGGTATCGGTGCGGGGCAGCAGGACCGTGAACTCTTCCCCGCCGAACCGCCCCACCACGTCCGACTCCCGGACCTGCTGCCTGAGCTCTGCGGCCAGGGCGCGCAGCACCTCGTCGCCGATGAGGTGACCGTGACTGTCGTTGACCCGCTTGAAATGATCGACGTCGACGAGCAGCAGGGCCAGCGGCGCGGCCAGCCGCAGCGCGCGGGCGACCTCCACGTCGGCCTCCCGCTGCCAGGCGGTGGCGTTCAGCAGGCCGGTCTTCGGGTCGGTGCGGGCCGCGGCCGCCAGTTGCTGGTGCATCAGGCTCCGCTGCAGCAGGATGACCGGCGGCAAGGCCACCAGGAGCAGCAAGAAGCTGAGCGCGCAGGTGATCGCCACGAGGATGCCCACGCATGACTCGGTGAGGTCGAGCAGCAGGCTCTCCCGGTCCCAGAGCACCTTCGCCAGCGGCGCCTCGGGATCGGCCAGGTGCGCGGCGACCGCGACGACGCACGCGTTGAGCACGGCGAACAGCACCGCGCATCCGACTGCGGTCAGCACGACCGACGGCCGGGTCAGCCAGGCGTGCGAACCGTTCAGCCGGACATGCACGGCCTCGGGAACGACCGCGTGGAACGTGATCGATGTCGCGGCGCCCGCCAGCCCGAGCGCGGCCGAACTGAACAGGCGGCGGTAGACAGGGATCCGGCGGGCCCGCAGGTACAGGACCCCGCCGATGATCAGCGGCGCGAGCAGGGCGTACAGCGGCGGGAGCAGCAACGCGATCGGCAGCCACCAGGCGGAAAGGAGGTCACGGGACACCCCGGACGGCTGACCGAGCCGCCGCATGGCCTCGATGCAGATCCCGGCGGCGCCCAGCAAGGCGCCGAACAGGATCAGGTGGGCGGTTCGCAGCGGCGTGTCGCTGAGTTCCCACCCGGTCAGGCCCAGGTCGCAGCCCAGCACGGCCAGTATGTAGACAATGAGTGACGTAGGCATGGCGAGCAAGGGCCAGCACCAGGGCCACTTGATCAGGCGCCGCAAGCGGTTCTCCCGCTGCCCGATCGCCTCTTGAACTGCTGACATGCCCTCTGCCCATCATGAGCCAGGTCGATGCGGCCAGTGACCGCCCATCACTTTAGGTAACATTATAGGTGCGAAGCGTGCTGCCACGTTGCCGAACGGATATGTTGGCGAGCGCCGATTTCTGGGCATGACGCTACGGACAGGTATGGATACACTACGGACAGGCAAGACTGTCATTACAGACGGCGCGCCCGTAATGACGGACAGAAATGTCCGAGACAGTGGGCCGAGCTGCGGGTGCCGCACAAACCGGCTACGCTATGCTTTCGAACGTATCCGCTCCGTGCGACACCTGACAGCCCTGATGCGGCCCGGCAGACCGACCCTGAGGAGAGTGGACTAGATGCGAGGCGTTATCTGGACTTAGCACTCAGAACGGCGCGGAGACGCTGGCTTCCTCGTCGTCATTGAGTGCTCGCACGGCCCGTTCGGCCTGGTCTAGGTCTGCGTCAAGGTCCCGGCCGAACCGCTCGATCGCCACTTCGTCGATCATTGCGCCCGATCCCCCGGCGAGGTCCGGGGTTTGGTCGGCGTCGTCGTCCCAGTCGCCGGCCGCTTCGCCTTCCCCGTTCGCGAGCTGGGGCTGCTGGCGAATGTAGTTGGCCACGCCGCGGCTCAGATCATGCCCGACGGTGTCAGCCGAAATATCGACTACCGTCCTGGTCTGACCGGCCTTGTCCTCCCAGCTGCGGGTCCGGAAGCGCCCCTTGACCACGACCGGGTCGCCCTTGCGCAGGCTGGCCCGCACGTGGTCACCGAGCCTGCGCCAGCAACTGACGGTGAAGTACGAGGTGTCCGCGTCCCGCCATTCGTTCGTCACCCGGTCCCGGACACGGAACGTCGTGCCCACGCGCAAGTCGGTGACCCTTCCTTCACGGGTCTCACGCTGTCGCGGGTCCTGGGCCACGAAGCCGACGAGGGTCACAAATGTGCCCTGGCTCATCAGATCCTCCTTGGATTCCCGGTAGCCCACCGCCACCGGTTCCCCTCCACGGTGACCGACGCGCCCTCCCCCGCGCCGACATGGCGGTTAGCCTGTGGATAACTCAACCGGGATCCACACCCCTGTGGAAAACCACTTGCCATCCGCAAAACGGTGCGGGACAATGCAGCCCGCGGAGGATCTACGGGCCATTGTCCGCCTCAGCCCAGGACCGCGCGGATGGTACGGGAGAGCTCCCCGGGCACGTCGGGCACCAAGAGGTGGCGGCCGTCGCGGACCACGTCGCGGCCGCTGATCACGACATCGCGCACGTCGGCGGCCGAGGCGGCGAACACCGCGGTCTCGAGGGCCAGCCCGTCACCGGCACCCGCGGTCCGGACCGTGTCCAGAGCCACCGTGACCAGGTCCGCCCGCGCGCCGGCGGTGATCTCGCCCGCGTCAGCCCAGCCCAGGCTGGCGTGCCCGGCGCAGGTGGCGGCCTGCAGCAGGGCATCGGCGGTGAAGTGGCCGCGCGAGCGGCGGGCGAGGCGCTCGGCGTACTCGACCCCGCGGGCTTCCTCGAGGATGTCGATCACGGCGTGGCTGTCGCTGCCGAGGGTGAGCGTGCATCCGGCCGCGGCCAGCGGGCGGGCCGGGGCGAGGCCGTCACCCAGGTCACGTTCGGTGGTGGGGCACAGGCAGGCGAACACCTCGGCGCCGCCGAGCAGTTCCAGATCGGCCGGACTGACGTGGGTCGCGTGTACCACGGTGGTGCGCGCCCCGAGCGCGTCTTCGTCGTACAGCAGCCGGGCAGGCGACACGCCGTAGACGGCGCGGCAGGTATCGTTCTCGGCCCTTTGCTCGGACATATGCACGTGCAGCGGCGCACCGCATCGGTGGGTCCAGGCCACGACCGGATGCATCTGCTCCGGCGGCACCGCGCGGACCGAGTGGATGGCCGCGCCTGCCCGCGCATGCGGTGACATCATGCCGTGCTCGTCGAACCCGAGCTCGCCGGCGCGCGCCGCCCACCGGGATGCGTCGCCGTCGCTGAAGCGGACCTGCGCGCCGGACAGCGGCAGCACCCCGGACCGGTCCAGGCCGCCGGTCAGGTAGCAGGTGTCGAGCAACGTGATGCGCAGGCCCGCCTCGGCCGCGGCCTGTACCAGGGCCCGTCCCATCGCGTTCGGGTCGGCGTACGGACGGCCATCCGGCTGGTGATGCAGGTAATGGAACTCGCCCACGCAGCTCACCCCGGCCAGCGTCATCTCGGCGTACACGGCTCGGGCGAGCTGGAGATAGCTGTCCGGATCGAGCCGCGCGGCGACCTCGTACATGCGGTCGCGCCAGGTCCAGAACGTGCCCTGGTCCGCCTGCGTGGTGGCTCGCAGCGCGCGGTGGAAGGCATGGGAGTGCGCGTTGGCAAAGCCGGGGAGGGTGAGGCCCTGAAGGCGTTTTGGGGCTGGTGAGGTTGGCGGGGCGGCGGGGGTGACGGAGGTGAAGCGGTCGCCGTGGGCTTCGATCAAGACGTCGCGGCACAGGCCCTGGCGGGGGAGCCAGGCCAGGTCGGCGAGCCAGCGCCGGTCGCGCACGGGCGGGGCGGACGGCGGCAGGGCGGTCATGGGCAGGGCCAGGCGGCCGCGGGCGGGGCGGTCATGGGCAGGGCCAGGCGGACGCGGGCGGGGCGGTCATGGGCGGGGCGGGCTGGGCGGGCCGGCTAGCTCTTCGAGGACGGCGGTGAGGGCGCGGACGCCGGCTTCGCAGTCGGCCAGGTCGGCGTGCTCGGCGGGGGAATGGGAGACGCCGGTGGGGTTGCGGACGAAGAGCATGGCGGTCGGGACCCGGGCGGCCAGGACGCCGGCGTCGTGGCCGGCTCCGGTGGGCAGCACCGGGGCGGTCATGCCGGTTCCGGCGAGCACGGCCGCGATCCGGTCGCGCAGGCCCGCATCGAAACTCACGGCCGGGGTGAAGGACTCCGGCCGGACCATCAGCGTCACCCCGTGCTCGGCGCATGATTTCTCAGCGGCCGAACGGACCTCGGTGACCGTTTCCGCCAGCGTCTCCCCGTCCGGGGCGCGGGCGTCCAGCCAGGCTCTGACCGCCGCGGACACGCCGTTGGCGCCGCCGGGCTCGGCGATCACCTTGCTCAGCGTGGCCAGGGCACCATGGCGCTCGGCGGCCTGGCGGGCGGCGAGGACGGTGCTCGCGTAAGGGAGCATCGGGTCGTTCCTGTCGGCGAGCTTCGCGGTGCCCGCGTGGTCGGGGCGCCCGCCGAAGTCGAGCCGCCAGCGGCCGTGCGGCCAGATCCCCTCGCCGAGGCCGACGGCGGCGCCCAGGGGGGCCAGCGCGCGGCCCTGCTCGACGTGCAGTTCGACGAACGCGCCGATGCCCTCGAGCACGTCATCGCCAGGGCCGATCAGGCCGGCGTCGAAGCCCGCGGCCGTCATCGCCTCGGCCAGCGTGACGCCTGCGCCGTCGGTGAGAGCCAGGGCCGCGTCCGGGCCGATGGCGCCCGTGAGCAGGCGGCTGCCCAGGCAGGGGACGCCGAAACGGGCGCCCTCTTCCTCGGTCCAGACCGCGATAGCCAGCGCTCGTTCGGGAGTAAAGGATCTTGACCTTAGGTCTTCAACGGCGGCCAGGGCGGACGCCACGCCAAGGGCTCCGTCGTAACCCCCGCCGTGAGGCACCGAGTCCAGGTGGCTGCCGGTGACGATGGCGTTCGGTCCCCTCGGGCCCCACCAGGCCCACAGGTTGCCGTTGTTGTCCGGCTCCACGGTCAGGCCTTGCTGCTCGGCCTGCTCAGTGAACCAGGCGCGGCAGCGGGCGTCGGCCTCGGTCCAGGAGTAGCGGCGGTAACCGCCGGTGCCTTCGTCGCGGCCGAGCGGTTCGAGCTCGCGCCACAGGCGGGCGAAGCTCATCCGGCCGCCATCGGAATGCGGACGCCGCGTCCGGCGGCGACGGCGGCGGCCTGGTCGTAGCCGGCGTCGGTGTGCCTGATCACGCCCATCGCGGGGTCGTTGGTGAGGACCCGCTCGAGCTTGGTGGCGGTGAGTTCGGTGCCGTCGACCACGCAGACCTGGCCGGCGTGGATGGACCGGCCGATGCCCACGCCGCCGCCGTGGTGGATGGACACCCAGGAGGCACCGGAGGCCGTGTTGACCAGCGCGTTCAGCAGCGGCCAGTCGGCGATGGCGTCGGAGCCGTCGGCCATCGCCTCGGTCTCGCGGTACGGCGACGCGACCGAACCGCAGTCCAGGTGGTCGCGGCCCACCACGATCGGGGCTTTGAGCTGGCCTTTCTTGACCATGTCGTTGAAGCGCAGGCCGGCCAGGTGCCGCTCGCCGTAGCCGAGCCAGCAGATCCGGGCCGGCAGGCCCTCGAAGTGGACCTTCTCTTTCGCGAGCCTGATCCACCTGGCCAGGGACTCGTTCTGCGGGAACTCCTCGAGGATGGCCTGGTCGGTAGCTGCGATGTCCTGCGGGTCGCCGGACAGCGCGGCCCAGCGGAACGGGCCCTTGCCCTCGCAGAACAGCGGACGGATATAAGCCGGCACGAAGCCGGGGAACTCGAACGCTCGCTGGTAGCCGGCCAGCTGGGCCTCGCCGCGGATGGAGTTGCCGTAGTCGAAGACCTCGGCGCCGGCGTCCTGGAACTCAACCATGGCGGCGACCTGCTCGGCCATCGAGTCGCGGGCCCTTTGCGTGAAGCCTTGGGGGTCCTCGGCGCGGAGCGCGGCCATGTCCTCGAAGGCGACGCCCCGGGGCAGGTAGGTCAGGGGGTCGTGGGCCGAGGTCTGGTCGGTGACGATGTCGATGGGCGCGTGGCGCTTGAGCATGGCGGGGAACACGTCGGCGGCGTTGCCCAGCAGGCCGATGGAGAGGGGCTGGCTGATGTCTGTGGCTTTTACGGCCCTGGCGATGGCGTCGTCGAGGTCTTTGGCCTGCTCGTCGAGGTAGCCGTGCTCGATGCGCCTTGTTATCCGGGACTGGTCGCACTCGACGCAGATGACCACGCCGCCGTTCATGGTGACGGCAAGCGGCTGGGCGCCGCCCATGCCGCCCAGGCCGGCGGTCAGCGTGATCGTGCCGCTGAGCGTGCCGCCGAAGCGCTTGGCCGCGATCGCGGCGAACGTCTCGTAGGTGCCCTGCAGGATCCCCTGGGTGCCGATGTAGATCCAGGAGCCCGCGGTCATCTGGCCGTACATGGTCAGGCCGAGCTGCTCCAGGCGGCGGAACTCCTCCCAGGTGGCCCACTGCGGGACGAGGTTGGAGTTGGCGATCAGGACGCGGGGGGCCCACTCGTGGGTTCGCAGGACGCCGACGGGCTTGCCGGACTGGACCAGGAGGGTCTCGTCGTCGTTGAGGTCCTGGAGGGTTCTTATGATCGCGGCGTAGGCATCCCAGCTGCGGGCGGCGCGGCCGGAGCCGCCGTAGACGATGAGCTGGCCGGGATGTTCGGCGACCTCAGGGTCGAGGTTGTTCATCAGCATGCGCATCGCCGCTTCTTGGGCCCATCCCTTGCAGCTGCGCTGCGAGCCGCGCGGCGCGCGGACCGGTTCGTGGCTCATGCTGTGCCTTCCCTGCCTTTGATGACGCTGCGGTGGAGTATCTGCTTATCATTCCCCCGGCTGGAATAGAGATGACACGCGGCCTGGCGGTTGCTAGGTTCGGCGGCTGTGCAGCGGGTTTCTGTGATCGGTACGTCGGGGGCAGGCAAGTCCACGTTGGGGCGTGCGCTTGCGGGTGCTCTGGGTGTTGCCTTCCTTGAGCTTGACTCCGTGTTTCACCAGGCCGACTGGGCGCCGCTGGCGGCGGAGGAGTTCAGGCGGCGCGTCGCTCTTGCCGCTGCGGGCGAGCGCTGGGTGATCGACGGGAACTACGGTCGCGTCCAGGATCTGGTGTGGGCCCGCGCGGACACGGTGGTCTGGCTCGACCTGCCGAAACGGACGGTGATGCGGCGGATCATCTGGCGGTCTTTCCGGCGGGCGGCGGGCCGGGTCGAGCTGTGGAACGGCAACCGGGAAAGGTGGCGCAACTTTCTCAGCTGGGACCCGGAGGAATCGGTGATCTCCTGGGCCTGGCATAAGCACGGCGAGCATCGCTCGCGTTATGCCGCTGCGATGAGCGACCCGGTGAATGCGCACCTTAGATTTATCCGGCTGGGGAGTCCGCGGGCGGTGCGGCGGTTCCTTAGTTTGGCGTGCGGTTCTGGCTTTTCAGGCGTTGACTAGCTCGGAGGGTTCGGCGATCACGTCGACCAGGGCGCCGTTGCGCATGACGGTGATGGCGAGCGGGCGGCCGATCGCGTCGGAGAACATGAGCCGCTGCAGGTCCTGGGAGGCCGCGACCGGCTTCCCCGCCACGGTGAGGAGCAGGTCACCCGGCCGCAGGCCGGCCCGGTCGGCGGGGCCGGCGGCCACCACCTGGGCCAGGAGCAGCCCGGTCTGACGGCCGAGGCGTTCGCGCCACGCCGAGGGCACCGGGCCGGGCATCATGACCAGGCCCAGATAGGCCCGCCGGACCCGGCCGTCGTGCATTAGCGCGGAGATGATCCGTCGCGTGGTGTCGTTCACCGGGACCGCGAGGCCCAGGCCGACGCCGGCCACGGCCGTGTTGATACCGATGACGCGCGCGTTCGCGTCGGCCAGCGCTCCGCCCGAGTTGCCCGGGTTCAGCGCGGCGTCGGTCTGGATGACATCCTCGATCACGCGCCCCCGGGCCGGCAGGGACCGGCCGAGCGCGCTGACCACGCCGGCCGTCACGGAACCGGCCAGGCCGAGCGGGTTGCCGACCGCCACGACGAGCTGCCCGACCTTGAGCTGGTCCGCCTGGCCGAGCTCGGCCGGCTCCGGGGTCGGGCCGTCGGCGCGCAGCACCGCGAGATCGGACAGCGGATCCGCGCCCACGACCCGGAACGGAGCGGACGTCCCGTCGGAGAACGACGCGGTGCCGCTCGTAGCCTTGCCGACCACGTGGGCGTTGGTCAGCAGGAATCCGTCACCGGTGAAAACCACGGCCGAACCGAGGCTCTCCCCCGTCCCGCCCGGACCCCGGCGCGGTACCCGCAGGCTCGCCACTTTCGGCGTGAGACGTTCGGCGACGCCGGTGACGATCCGGGAGTACGCGTCTAGTGGTTGACTGGCCTCCATGGCATCTCCTGGCCCGTTCAATTCTGATTACAGGATTACATGTAACCATGAAACGAGCCCAGTGCTTACCTGGGGCCGGTTCGCCTGGAGCGGAACGGAGGGTTAGCGCAGCTGGGTTAGCGCAGCTGGGTTAGCGCAGCTGGGTTAGCGCAGCTGGGTTAGCGCGGCCGGACGTGGCCGGCCAGGCCGATGGGGTTTCCTTCGGGGTCGATGATTGTCGCGAGGGTGCGCACGGGGCCGTTGTTGACCTTTCCTTGGGCCCTTGGCCCTTGGCCGGGAATGCTCAGCTGGCGGGACCGCACTCGACCACGTACTGACCGGACGGCTGGGTGCCGGCGACGGCGACCTCGAGCCCGGCTCGCCGCGCCAGTTCGGCGAACTGCGTCAGCGTACTGATCTTCCCGCCTGCCACCAGCATGTCGATGCCCAGGGAGCGCGGCTGGTCGTCGGGTGAGACGCCACCGAGGACGACAACTCTCCCGTCCGGGCGGGCGGCCTCGGCACAGCGGCTCATTATCTTCACGGTCGGTTCGTCCGGCCAGTCGTTCAGCACTTTCTTCAGCACGTACAGGTCCGCCCCGGCGGGCAGCGGATCGAAGAAGCTCTGTCCCGCGACCGTCACCCGGTCAGCGACTTCCTCGGTGAGCTCGCCTGATCTCGCGACGGCGCCCGGGAGGTCGACGAGAATGCCCTTGACCCGGGGGTGACGGCGCAGCAGTGACACCAGCATGGCTCCGGTCCCGCCGCCCACGTCGACGACGGTGCGGATCGGTTCCCAGCCGCCGCTGAGCTCGATGTCAAAGTCGGGGACGCCATGCCCGGCCGGTCCCATGAGCGCGTCGAAGTCCGCCGCGATCCGCGGGTGCTCGGCGAGGTCTTCCCAGAAGGGCAGGCCGAACACCCGCTGGTAGGCCGGCTCACCGGTGCGGACGTAGTCCAGAAGTGTCCCCCAGGTATGCGCCATCCGGCCGCCGATGCCATCGAGGTCAATGAAGCGGCTTGACTCCGCCAGCTGCCCGGCCGCGCGGTTGCAGGAAAACTGTCCGGGCGATTCTTCCGTGAACACGCCTCGGGACACCAGATGGCCGAGGACGGCGTGCAGGGCATCCCGGTCGCATCCCGCTTCGGCGGCCAGCTCACCGATGCCGGTGCGGCCAGCCTGGATGTGTTCGGCGATGTGCAAGGTGACGGCGACCCGCAAGCACCAGGGAGTGGCCAGGTCCAGCATCTGGTCGAGGTCCACGCTGTCCTCAGGCATTCTGGACCTCTTGACCCGCGGCCGCCTCCAGCTGGGCTAGCCAGCCGAAGGCCCGCCGGCAGAACTCGGCGGAGGCGGCCACATCGACGGCGGGGATCTCGATGCAGCTAAGCTTGCCCGTCCGCCATTTCGGCCGGTCTTCTACCATCATGACCGTGACCTTCCTGTTCTCGGTTCTGCGACCAGCGGTGTCGATCATGCCAGCGGGCTGCGGCGCGGGTCTTGGCGAAAAGGGACACTGGCTCCCGCCCGGATCGACGGTAATACCCGGATCGACGGTAATACCTGGCCAGGTGTAGGTCCGTGGCTGTTTTCGTCCGCCGGCCCGCACCGCCGCTGGCCGGGCTCGTGCGGGCGATCGTCTACCGGAGCGGCGAGCAGCCGCAGACGGCGATCGAGAAGATCTTGCCTGGCCCTGAAACCGGGCTATGGGTCAACCTGAACCGCGACGAATTCCGGTCCTTCGACGACGCGGGCCGGGTGAGCCGGGTCTCGGGTGCGATGCTCGCCGGACCGACGAGCCGCGCCTCGGTAATCGAATTCGAGGAGGGTCACGCCCACGTCTGCGTGATGTTCGCGCTGGGCGCCGCGAGTTGCTTTCTCGGCGCGCCTTCTTCGGCGTCTTGTTTGGCGCCTTCTTTGGCGCCGGTGCCGTTGACGCTGATGCGTGACGATCTGGTGCCGCTTGAGAGTCTCTGGGGGCGTTCGGGGGCAAGCCTGCGCGAGCGGCTGCTGTCGGCTGGGACCCCTGGTGACGTTCTCGCCGTGATGGAATCTGTCCTGCTCTCGCAGATGACCGGCGTGTCCGCGCCTGATCCGGCCGTTCTGGCGGCCGCGGACGCGCTGTCCTGGGGAGTTCCGGTCGGTGCTGTGGCGCGTGATCTGGGGCTGCTGCCGAGGACGCTGCGGCGGCGGTTCACGGCTCAGATAGGTCTGACTCCTAAGCTTTTCGCCAGGGTGCAACGGCTGCAGCGGCTAGTTCGTGACCTCGACGGGCAAAAGCAGGTCGACTGGGCCGCCGCTGCCGCCGAGCACGGATACGCTGACCAGCCACATCTCGCCGATGAGTTTCGCGAACTTGCGGGGGTCACCCCGGGCGAGTACCTGCGGTCCCGGATCGACGGCCCCAACCACCTGCGGGTCCCGGCCTCTGCGCGCCCTTCGTGACAGGCGGACCTGCTGTTTGGGCGGTTGCCTGAGGGCTCGTGCCTCGTTGGCTCGTGCCTCGTTGGCTCGTGCCTGACGGGCTCGGTCCGGGGGAAGGGATGAGCTGCCGCCGCCCGATCCGGAGGGGGATCCGGGGTGGTACCCGGATCCGGAGGAGCCGGCGCTGCCGTCCGGCGCGGACCTGGACGCGCTGCGCGCGGAATCCCGGCGGATCGCCGCCGGGCAGGCCGCCGGGATGGCCGCGGGGCAGGCCGCCGAGGAGACGGCCGGTACGCCGGGGTCAGCGATGATGAGCTGGCCGGGGTCATCAGCGCGCTGGACCGGGCCGAGGCCAGCGCGTGCGCCCGCAAGCACGCCGCGGTGGCCGAGCTGATCCGCTAGCAGAAAAATTGCATCATGATTGACGTCACATCAGCTTCGCTCGCCTCCTTTCGGACGCAGGCCCTACGGACGCCGGGGCTGCTGCCGCGCGCGGCTCCCTCGCCACCGGCCGCAGCCGGGCCGGCCGAGCTTGCATTGCGCCATTACCGGACTGCCAAACCGCCAACGCTGACTGCGCCACCGGGAACGGTGCGGGCTGCCTGAGGTCCGGCCTGCCGGGCGGTCTGCGCCCGGTGTACGCACGGCACGGTCGTCCAGCGGGAAATCACAGCTGCAAGGCTGCGCACGGGGGGGATCTGCGGGACCGTCCGTCCTGGGACGAGCATGCTGGCCTTGACCTGGGCGGAGCGGTGGCTAGGACGGTTTCATCTGGATCTGGATCTAGTCCGTATTTCGTGTCAACGGCTGGGTCTTTCCGTGATGGTGTTTCTTCCGTTGCCACCGTTGGAGAAAGGGCTTCGCGTCGACTTCAGTCGAAATCCAGGCGATTGTGACGGTTTGGGGTGGTCTCGGCGTGGGGGAAGACGTGGCTTGCGGCGAGGCCGGGATAGGCTTGCAGGTCAGTGAGAGCTTCGCTTCTGCCTTGTTCTGGCGGGGTGAGGGTGATGGAGGACCAGAGGCTGGCCGTCCACCGGACCATCGTTGTCGTTGACGTTGAGGGGTTCGGGGATCAGCGCCGCACCAATCCGCACCAGGTAGCGGTCCGTGATGGCCTGTACGGTGCGATGCGGGACGCGTTTAGCCGCGCGGGGATCGCATGGGATGACTGCGGTCACGAGGATCGCGGCGATGGCGTGTTCGTCTTGGTTCCGGCCCAGGTGCCCAAGGGCTTGCTGGTGGAATCGCTGCCCTCCGCGCTGGTCACGGCGCTGCACGCGCACAACGGCGTGCATCCGAGCCCGGAGCGGATCCGGCTGCGGATGGCGCTGCACGCCGGGGAGGTCCATTATGACGAGCACGGGGTGACCGCGGCAGCGGTCAACCTGACGTTCCGGCTGCTGGACGCGGGCGCGCTGAAGGCGGCCCTGGCCGGATCCCCGGGTGTGCTGGCGGTGATCGCCTCGTCCTGGTTCTTCGAGGAGGTGGTGCGGCACAGCACGGCCGACGCGTCCGCGTATCGGCCAGTTGAGGTGGCGGTGAAGGAGACCACCACGATCGGCTGGATCTGCCTGCCCGATCACACGGATCCAGCGGGCCGGGTGATGCTAGAACGCCTGTCCGCTGTGGCGGCAGTGCCGGGCGGGCCGCCCGCGGTGGCACTGCGCACGCTGCCGCGCGACACGGCCGCGTTCACCGGGCGCACCCGCGAGCTGGACCGGCTGATCGCCGCGGTCGGCGGGACGGAGGCTGCCGGGGGGGTGGTCGGCATCTACGCGGTGGACGGGATGGCCGGGATCGGCAAGACCGCATTCGCCGTGCACGCCGCCCACCAGCTCGCCGCCCGCTTCCCGGACGGGCAGATCTTCCTTCGCCTGCATGCGCACACGGCGGGGCAGCGGCCAGTCGATCCGGCGGAGGCTCTTGCGACCTTGCTGCTGACCACCGGGGTCGCGCCACAGCACATCCCGCCGGGCCTGGAGGCCCGGTCGGCGACCTGGCGCGGCCATCTGGCCGGCAAGAAGGTGCTGCTGGTGCTGGATGACGCCGCCGGGAGCGATCAGGTCCGCCCGCTGCTGCCTGGTGCGGCGGGCTGCCTGGTGCTGGTCACCAGCCGCCGACGGCTGACCGCGCTCGAGGAGGCGGCACCCGTCAGCCTGGGCACGCTGCCGCCCGGTGAGGCCGTCGACCTGTTCGTCGGCCTGGCCGGCCGCCCCGGCCTGAAGCCCGCAGATGCCGCGGTCGCCGAGGTGACCGGGCTGTGCGGCTACCTGCCGCTGGCGATCCAGCTGGTAGCGGCAGGACTGCGCCATCATCCCGCCTGGACGGTCCCCGACCTGGCCGCTGAGCTCGCCACCGCCCGCGACCGGCTGGCAGCCATGCAGGCCGAAGACGTCTCGGTGGCGGCGGCGTTCGACCTGTCCTACCAGGACCTGACCGTCGGCCAGCAGCGCCTGTTCCGCCGGCTCGGTTTGCACCCTGGTGCCGATATCGACGCCTACGCCGCTGCTGCCCTGGACGACGCCGGCCTGCGGGCCACCCGGCGGCGCCTGGGCGAGCTGTATGATCACAACCTGATCGGCGAGCCTGCCCGCGGCCGGTACCGTCTCCACGACCTGCTCCGCGAGTACGCCCGGGCTCGCGCCGCCGGCGACGGCCCCGCGGACAACCTGGCCGCGATCGGCCGGCTGCTGGACTACTACCTGCACACCGCCGTGACCGCCAGTCGGCATACCGCCTGGCGCACCTCCATCACCGGCCCTCCGCCGCCGGGCTCTCCGCCGGCCTGGGCCCAAGAAATGCGCACGGAGGAAGAGGCGATCGCCTGGCTGGGGACCGAACGCGCCAACCTGCACGCCTGTGCCGGCTACGCCGCAGCCCACGGGCGTCTTGTGCATGGCGTCTGGATTCCCGTTGCGATGAGCGGGTTCCTGCACATCCAAGGCCACTGGAACGAGGCTGCCAGTCTCGGGCGGGCCGCCCTCGCCGCTGCGCGCACGGCTGGTGACCGGCAGGGCCAGGCCTGCGCCCTCACCCAGCTGGGCACTGTGCAGGAGCTGACCGGGGACTACCCGGCCGCCGCCGCCAGCCTGGCCCGGGCGCTGGAGCTGTCCCGCGACCTGGCCGACCGGCGCGGCCAGGCCTGCGCCCTCAACCAGCTGGGCGTGGTGCAATGGCTGACCGGGGACTACCCGGCCGCCGCCGCCAGCCTGGCCCGGGCGCTGGAGCTGTCCCGTGACCTGGCCGACCGGCGCGGCCAGGCCTGGGCCCTCCACGACCTGGGCGTGGTGCAGCAGCGGACCGGGGACTACCCGGCCGCCACCGCCAGCTTGACCCGGGCGCTGGAGCTGTCCCGCGACCTGGGCAACCGGCAGGGCCAGGCTTGCGCCCTCAACCAGGTGGGCGTGGTGCAGCTGACCGGGGACTGCCCGGCCGCCACCGCCAGCCTGGCCCGGGCGCTGCAGCTGTTCCGCGACCTGGGCGACCGGCAGGGCCAGGCTTGCGCCCTCAACCAGGTGGGCGTGGTGCAGCTGACCGGGGACCGCCCGGCCGCCACCGCCAGCCTGGCCCGGGCGCTGGGGCTGTTCCGCGACCTGGGCGACCGGCGCGGCCAGGCCTGGGCCCTCCACGACCTGGGCGCGGTGCAGCAGCGGACCGGGGACTGCCCCGCCGCCGCCGCCAGCCTGGCCCAGGCGCTGCAGCTGTTCCGCGACCTGGGCGACCGGCAGGGCCAGGCCTGGGCCCTCAACCAGCTGGGCGCGGTGCAATGGCGGACCGGGGACTACCCGGCCGCCGCCGCCAGCCTGGCCCGGGCGCTGCAGCTGTCCCGCGACCTGGGCGACCGGCAGGGCCAGGCCTGGACCCTCAGCGACCTGGGCGTGGTGCAATGGCTGACCGGGGACTATCCGGCCGCCGCCGCCAGCCTGGCCCGGGCGCTGCAGCTGTCCCGCGACCTGGGCGACCGGTGGATCCAGGCCTGGGCCCTCAGCGACATGGGCGTGGTGCAATGGCTGACCGGGGACTACCCTGCCGCCGCCGCCAGCCTGGCCCAGGCGCTGGGGCTGTTCCGCGACCTGGGCGACCGGCAGGGCCGGGCCTGGGCCCTCAACCAGCTGGGCGCGGTGCAATGGCTGACCGGGGACTACCCGGCCGCCGCCGCCAGCCTGGCCCAGGCGCTGCAGCTGTCCCGCGACCTGGGCGACCAGCAGGGCCAAGCCGGGGCATCGATCAACCTGGGCGAACTCCTATTCCTGTCCTCGGCATACCGCGAAGCCCGCGGCTACTTCGCCCAAGCGCTCAGCATCGCCCGCGGCATCAGCACGCCGGTCGAGGAAGCACGGGCACTCGAGGGAATCGGACGATGCCACATCCAGGAAGGAAACCCTGGCCAAGGCGCCGCCGACCTACGACAAGCCCTCGCGATCTACCGGCGCATCGGCGCCCCAGAGGCCCAGCGAGTCGAAACGATCCTCCTCAACTAGCTACTTCGACCTGAAAAAGGCCTGAGCAGGTGCTCCATCCGGTGGCGGGTCGTGGATGGCACCGCGATGGTTTGCGCTGATCCCGGGCTACCTGGCCAGCGCCCCGATTTTGGACCAGGTTGTGCGCGAATACCCCTGCCCGCACCAGATGGCGGCTCCTGCCTTGCCGTCCAGCCGGGTGCGGTCCCAGCGGTAGGCGTGCTTGAGGTGGCTGATCCTGCCTTCTGACCCGGTGCGCCACTTGACGAGCCTGCGGAAGCTCCGGCTGTGCTCGGTAGCCTTGCGGGCGGCTGAGGTCGTGGCCTGGCGGGGAATCGCCACGGTGCGCACACCCAAGGCACGCGGCCGGTGCGGCCGCGGACGCGTTCCACGGCGGGTGCCAGCTGCGGGCCATCTGGAGCGGCGCCGCATTCCACGGCGTAGTCCAGGACGATGCCGTCATCGTTGTCCAGGACCTGGGCCTTATATCCGAACCCGGCCAGCCGGGACCGGGCCTGGGCCACGATTGTGGCGGTGCGCTCGAGGGTGACCGCCAGCTCATCCAGCGCCCGCCGCAGCCGCCCGCGCACCCGCCCGCCGAGCGCGTGCTTGATGGCGCGCCGGCCGTTGCGCAGCACTGCGGCGGCCTCGGCCGCCGCCGTCTCCGCCAGCCCGGCAAGCTCCCGGGTTACCCGGCCGATCAGCCGGGACCGCTCCTCACCGGCCAGCTTCCCGCGGCTCCGCAGCTTGCTGGCGATCTGGCGGACCCGCCGGCCAGCAGCATGGTGTGCGTGCCGAGAATGTCATCCGTGGCTGTGACCAGCAACATTGCCCTCCTTGCCGGCCAGCCGTGATGATCACCGGTCATGTGCCTGCGGTTCGTCTTCCTCCTGACCACACGGATGACCTCATGGCTGCGGCTGTCCCGGCGTGAGGAAGCATGGAAGACCGCAGAGATCCTGATCCTGCGCCACCAGCTCGCCGTCCTGCAACGGCGGCAGCCGCGCCGCCCGAACCTGGACTGGGCGGACCGGGCCCTGCTCGCGGCCCTACTCACCGTGATACCGAAAGCGCAGCGCCAGGCGCTGCGGCTGCTGGTCACCCCGGACACGATCCTGCGCTGGCACCGTGACATCGTCCGCCGCCACTGGGCCGCTAGGTCCAAGCGCGGCAGGACCGGCAGGCCAGCCACCAGCCGGACCATCAAGACCCTGGTCGTCCGGCTGGCCCGCGAGAACCCGCGCTGGGGCTACCGCAGAATCCACGGCGAGCTGGCCGGCCTGGGAGTGAAAATAGCAGCGTCGACGGTATGGGAAATCCTGAACAAGGCCGGGATGGACCCCGCGCCGCGGCGGACTTCGCCTACCTGGCCGCAGTTCCTGCGCTCCCAGGCCGAGGCGATCCTGGCGTGCGACTTCTTCACCGCGGAACTGCTCGATGGCACCCAGGCCTACGTTCTGGCCGTGATCGAGCACGCCACCAGGCGCGTCCGCATCCTCGGAGTCACTTTGCATCCAACCGGGGAGTGGACCGCCCAGCAGGCCCGGAACCTGATCATGGACCTCGGCGAGCAGGCACACCAGGTCAAGTTCATGATCCGCGACCGCGGCTCGAACTACACGGCCGCATTCGACGCGGTCCTCGCCAATGCCGGGATCCGGACCGTGCTGTGCAACGTCCGGACGCCCCGGATGAACGCGATAGCCGAACGCTGGATCGGCGGATGCCGCCGCGAGCTCCTGGACCGCACCCTCATCTGGAACCAGACCCACCTGCGCCGGATCCTGTGCCAGTACGAAACCCACCATAACCAGCACCGGCCGCACCGCTCCCTGAACTCCGCCGCGCCGCTGAAACCGCTACCCGAACCGGTCGATCTTGAGCGATACCACGTCCGGAGACACGCTCGCATCAGTGGCATGATCAACGAATACCGCCTGGTCGCATGACGTGGACAAGGTTCTCGGCACGCACAGGGTGGCCGGGGCCATCAGCGGGAGCCGCTGCCCGCCGGGCAGTCCCGTGAGAACATGGTGATCCAACGGCTCCTCCCTTGGACCAGGTGACTTGGCAGAAACCAGGAGTAAGGGCAGGGGCCGTTGCTTGTCCAGTAATTCCGGGTAATTCACAATTGTGAATTCATTGTATGTATACATTGCCGCGCGGGAATCCCGTCGGGACCACCTCGCCGCGCGATTACGGCAGACAGGACTCGTGGATAAGGAGACCCACGCTAAACCGGACTTTACCGTCCGTAGCCGCAGGTCAGACACTCACCACAGAGGTACTGCACAAGCTCATCAGGCTCCGGCAGGCGGAAACCCATAGGTTAAAACATAAGCTTAGATCCAGAGGTGGATCGGGACGCTGGCTGCTGGGAAGTTCCGGTTCGCTGATTAGCCGCGGTCGGGGTCGTGTGCCAGCCAGAGGACGCCGAGGGGCGGCAGGGTGAGCGTGGCGGAGTAGTCAAGGTCGTTCCAGCCGGGGGCCTCGGCGGTGACGGTGCCGGTGAGGGTGTTGCTGCCGCCGAATTCGGCGTTGTCGGAGTTCAGGATCTCCGTCCAGCGTCCGGGCTGGGGAAGCCCGACGCGGAAGTCATGGCGGGGCACCGGCGTGAGGTTGGCCACGCAGGCCACCGGGCGCCCGGTGGAGGCCGGGTATCGCAGGAACGACAGGACGCTCTGGTCGGCATCATCGGCGTCGATCCAGCGGAAGCCGGGCCAGTCGAAGTCCTGCTCCCACAGGGCGGGTTCGGCACGGTAGACGGCGTTGAGCGCCCGGACCAGCGCCTGCACACCGGCGTGCTCAGGGAAGCCGAGCAGGTGCCAGTCCACGCTGGTGTCATGATTCCACTCGTCGTTCTGGGCGATCTCGCCGCCCATGAACAGCACTTGCCGGCCGGGGTGGGCCCACATCCAGGCCAGCAGCGCGCGCAGGTTGGCGAACTGCTGCCAGCGGTCCCCGGGCATCTTGCTGAGCAGCGATCCCTTGCCGTGCGACACCTCGTCGTGGCTGAGGGGGAGGATGAAGTTCTCGGTGAACGCGTACAGCAGCGCGAAGGTGAGCTCGTGATGATGGTAGCGCCGGTGCACCGGGTCCTTGCTGAAGTACACCAGGGTGTCGTTCATCCAGCCCATGTTCCACTTGAACCCGAAGCCGAGCCCGCCCAGGTAGGTCGGGCGGGAGACGGCCGGCCAGGACGTGGATTCCTCGGCCACCAGCATGACCGAGGGGTGGTGCTGGTAGACCACCGCGTTGACTTCCTTGATGAAGTCGATGGCCTCCAGGTTTTCCCGGCCACCGAACCGGTTGGTGACCCACTCGCCCTCCCGGCGCGAATAGTCCAGGTAGAGCATCGAGGCGACCGCGTCGACGCGCAGCCCGTCGAGGTGGAATTCCTCGATCCAGAACAGCGCGTTGGCGAGCAGGAAGTTCCTGACCTCGTGGCGCCCGTAGTTGAACACCAGGGTGCCCCAGTCCGGGTGCTCGCCCAGCCGCGGGTCGGCGTGCTCATACAGCGCCGTGCCGTCAAAGCGGGCCAGCGCCCAGTCGTCCTTGGGGAAGTGCCCGGCCACCCAGTCGACCAGGACCCCGATGCCGGCCTGGTGCAGCCGGTCGACCAGGTAACGGAAATCATCGGGCGTCCCGAACCGGGCCGTCGGCGCGTAGTACCCCGTCACCTGGTACCCCCAGGACCCGGAGAACGGGTGCTCCGCGACCGGGAGGAACTCCACGTGGGTGAAGCCGAGGTCGGCCAGGTACCCGGGCAGGGCCTCGGCCGCCTCACGGTAGGTCAGCGGACGCCATCCGCCGCCGGTGTCCTGGGTAAGCCGCCACGAGCCCAGGTGGCACTCATAGATCGACACCGGCGCATGGAGCAGGTCGGTGGTCGCCCGCGCGGCGAACCATTCCTCGTCCTGCCATTCGTACCGGCTCTGGGTGACGACGCTGGCCGTGGACGGCGGGACCTCGGTGGCGAAGGCGAACGGATCTGCCCGCAGGCTCACCTGCCCGTGCTGGCTGACCACCTCGAATTTGTAGTGCGCGCCGGGACCGACCCCGGGCAGGAAGATCTCCCAGACCCCGGAGCTGCCCAGCACCCGCATCGGGTGCAGGCGGCCATCCCAGCCGTTGAAGTCACCCACGACCCGGACCGACCGGGCGCCGGGCGCCCACACCGCGAACGACGTGCCAGCCGTCCCCTGATGCACGCGCACCTGCGCCCCGAGATGGCGCCATAGCGCCTCGTGCCGGCCCTCGGCCAGCAAGTGAAGGTCCAGCGGCCCGAGCGTAGGCCAGAACCGGTACGGATCATCGGCCGCCACCACGACCTCACCGGCCTCACCCGGATAGTACGTCTCCAGGCGGTAGTCCGGAATATCCGGCCCCTCCAGCATCCCGGCGAACACCCCCGCCGGGTGCACGCGGCGCATCTCCATTCGCTGCTCGCCGGCCACGATGACCATGCCGATCGCGTCGGGGCGCCAGCCGCGGATCACCACACGGTCGCGGCCCTCACGGTCACGCTCCGGATGAGCACCCAGCACGTGGTGCGGATCGTGATGCTCGCCAGCGACGAGACGCTCAACGTCCGCGGCGTCCGCCATCAGCCCGAATTCAACCGGTGAGCCCATGCTGATCCCCTTCCGCACCACGGCTTCACGCAGACCTCCAGCCGACCAGCTTACTCATTCTCCCCGGTGGTCTCCTCCCCCCGCTCACTACCGCAAGCACTCCGGCAGCCACCCAGGTGACGCCAGAAGCCGGGGGATCCACCCGCGGCTGGCTCCCATCCCTATGCACATCGCAAGCAGCTCTCGGTTCAGGCCAGCGCCGGTCTGGCGGCCCTCGCCTGCAATCGTGCATGCATCCAATCCGCGAACTCTACCGGGGTGGAGCAGTGCCTGCCGCGGCTGAGGTAGCCGCGGGCGCAGACCGAGCCCGCGGCCGACGACCCAGACCATCCGGCGCACGGTCCAGCCGACAAGGTCGTCCCTACGACTGGATGACCCGCACGGCCTCCACCATCGCGGCACCCACGCTGCTGCACGCCTGCCTTGCCGCCGGGGCCTAGCTCAACCCACATAACGCGCCTTAGCACGCTCGATTGCGCGGCTGGCATGAGCCGCATGGCTTTGGCGGTGTTTTACCCCGCGCTTGGTCCAGCTACGGGAGCATTCGGACGACGCCCGTGGAGCTCACGCACCTGATCGCGTCGGGGAAGGTGCGTGGCTGCTTCAACCTGCCGCACCGGCCCGGGACAGCCCGGCCGCCCCGGCTCAGCTTCAGCCAAGGCCTCCGGGAAGGCCGACCAGACCGGCAGCCCGGGGACTCCGGGACCTGCTCGCCACCCTCATCTGCCGGACCCAGCGGAGGCCACCAGCGGCAGGCATTCACCCTCCTCGGTGCCCGGTCCCGATCATCCTGGAGTAGATGCCACCAGCGCTCTCGGCACTGTGATTTTCTGCACAACCAGGTTTCCGCGCACCCCAGAGGACTTCGCGCTAGACCTGCTGACTTGCGCCGGGTGGTTATCTGGTGGTCCTCGCGCGGCCGGGGGAACGCGGATAGGATGCGTTGGCTGGAAGGGATCGAGGCCCGGGCTGCCGCTCTGGCGCCCCCTTCCCGGACCGCGTCGGCGGCAGGCCAGGCGTCCGCCGGCGGGCCCAGGCAGTACGGAGGCGGAAGTGATCAAGTTCAGGGCAGCGAAGGACAAGGCCAGCGTCACGTTCACCGTTGACCCCCGGGCGGGCGCCCAGGCCGCGGCGGTGTGCGGGGAGTGGAACGACTGGTCGGCCGACGCCGACGTCATGCACCACGACGACGAGGGGGGGTTCAGCCTTACGGTCGGCCTGGATGCGGGGCGGGCCTACCGGTTCCGGTACCTGCTGGACGGCCAGCGGTGGGACAACGACTGGGCCGCCGACGCCTACGTCCGCAACGACTTCGGCGGAGACGACTCGGTCGTGGACCTGACCGCGCTGGCCGAGCCGGTCCCGCCGGCCGCGAGGAAAGCGCCGGCGAAGAAGGAAGCGATGAAGAAGGCCGCGCCGGCGCAGACCGCCAAGAAGGCAGCGCCCGCGGCGAAGCGAGCCGGGAAGACGGCGAAATAGCGCCGTCCTGTGCCGGCCGCGGTTCCGCGGCCGGGATGATCCCGCACCGCGCGACTGGTCCCTGCGGCTTCGTCGGGAGGCAGCCGTGTTCGTGGTGATGGTTGCGTCGGAGTGCGCGCCGGCGGCGCAGGCGGGCGGGCTGGGGCAGGTCGTCTTCGGGCTGAGCCGGGAGCTGGAGCTGCGGGGCCACGCCGTGGAGATCATCATGCCGAAATACGACTGCATGCACTACGACCAGATCTCCGGGCTCACGGTCGCCTATCAGGACCTGCAGGTGCCGTGGTACAGCGGGTTCGTGCACTGCACGGTGTGGTTCGGGTGGGTTCACGGCAGGAAGTGCTTCTTCATCGAACCGCACTCACCGGACCAGTTCTTCGGCCGGGGCCACTTGTACGGCTCGCCTGATGATGCGGCCAGGTTCGCGTTCTTGTCCAAGGCGGCCCTGGAGTTCATGTGGAAGGCCGGCAAGCGGCCCGAGGTGATCCACTGTCACGACTGGCAGACGGCGGCCGTGCCGGTGCTGCTGTATGAGATCTACCAGCACCTGGGCATGCACGATCAGCGTGTCTGCTATACCATCCACAATTTCGCGCATCAGGGTATCTGCGGTGAGCACGTCCTGTGGGAGACGGGCCTGACACGCCCGGCGCATTTCTTCGATGACGACCGGCTCCGCGATAACTTCAACCACGGCGCGATCAACCTGATGAAAGGCGGCATCGTTTACTCGAATTTCATCACCACGGTGTCACCGCAACATGCCTGGGAGGTGATCCACACCGATCAGGGGATGGGGCTGGGGCACACGCTCCACCTCTACCAGGGCAAGTTCGGCGGCGTCCTTAACGGCATCGACTACAACGTCTGGAACCCGGAGATCGATATCCTGATCCCGTCGAACTACACGGCCGGAACGGTCGAGCGGAAGTATGCGAACAAAGATGCGCTGCGTGACCGGCTGCTGTTGCGGAAGGAGTTCAAGCCGGTCATCGCTTACGTGGGCCGCATCGACCGGCAGAAAGGCGTTCACCTGATCGAGCACGCCATTTTCTACGCCCTGGCCAGGGGCGCGCAGTTCGTCTTGCTGGGTTCTTGTCCCGACCCGGCCGTCGATGCTCACTTCTGGCACCTGAAGCACTACCTGAACGATAACCCTGACTGTCACCTGGAAATCGGGTTCGAGGAAGGCCTGGCCCACCTGATCTACGCCGGCGCCGACATGCTGGTGATGCCCAGCCTGTTCGAGCCGTGCGGGCTGAGCCAGATGATCGCCCTGAAGTACGGCACCGTGCCCGTCGTACGCGCCATCGGCGGCCTGGCGGACACGGTCTTCGACCGCGATTATTCCGCACGTCACCCGGACGACCGGAACGGCTACGTGTTCCACCAGCCCGACAACCCGGCGCTGGAGTCCGCGCTGGCGCGGGCCATCGGGCTGTGGTACTCGTACCCGGGCGATTTCCGCCAGCTTATGCTGAACGGGATGCGG
>CAVUBD010000036.1:0-94153 GCA_963739615.1 uncultured Actinomycetes bacterium | reverse complement strand
TCCCGCGACCGGCTGGAGCGGGAGATCCGGAGCCAGGATGAGCTCCTGTTCACCGACGATCAGCAGAAACAACGGCGACGCGATCTGTCGACTATGATCGACCGCCTGGAGCGGCTCGATGGGGAGGAGCGGCGGGAAATCGACGCGATCAACGCCAGGTACGCCGATATCAGGCCGCATGTCACCGCGGCCGCCGTCGTATTCGCGCTGACCCCCGCGGACGCGCAGGCCAGGAGGATCCAGCCATGAACCGCCGCACCGGGCCTAACCGTCGCATAGGACCGCCGTCCGCCGCGGACCAGCACCGGGCCTGGCTCGAGCTGGTGGACACCGACGGCCCGTTCCTGGCCGTCCCCGCGCTCAGGCGCGGCTGGCCGACCGGGATGCTACCCCCGGACAAGCGCGAGCTCGCGGCGTTGAAGGACGCCAAGCCCGCGTTCGAGAAAGCCTGGGACAACTGGGACACCAACCGCGACGACCCGAGCGCCCTGGACCTGTACCGCGAGGCGCGGGACGCCTGGGTGGACACGGTCCTGCGGGATGTCATCGGCTGGAAGGACTCCTACGTGCCGGCCGCGGCCGGGACGCAGGCCCGCTCCCCCGACTACGCGGTGACCGTCCGGCCGGACGGCGCGCTGGTGCGGGAAGAGCTGACCGGTGTGCTGGTCTTAGTCACCGACCCAGTGGACTCGCTGCGGCACCCGGGCGCTGACGGCTGGGCGGCATCCCCCATAGACCGGATGGAGGAACTGCTCCGCGCCTGCGGGGTACTCGTCGGCGTCGTCACCGACGGGCGCTGGTGGGCGGTTGTCAGCGCCCGGCCGCAGACCATGGTGGCGTCCGGCATCCTCGACGCGCACCGGTGGATCGAGTTCCCCGCCGCCCGGAACGCCTTCATCGAGCTGCTGCGCCGCCGACGGCTCATCGCCGGCAGGCCAGAGGACCGGCTGACCGAGCTGTTCGCAGATTCGGTCGCGGCGGCCGTGGAGATCACGGAGGCCCTGGGGACGCAAGTCCGGCGCGCGGTCGAACTGCTCGTGCAGGCCATGTCCGAGGCGGCGGTCGCCGCCCGGGACCGTGGCACCCCGAACCCGCTGCCGGCCGCGCGATCCGAGGTCTACGAGGCCGCGGTCACCGTGATGATGCGGGTGGTGTTCCTGCTCTTCGCCGAGGAACGCGGCCTGCTCCCGCAGAGCCGGCTCTTCGCCATGGGGTACGGGATCAGCGACGAGTTCGACACGCTGGACGCCCGGGCGCGGGAGGACGGCAGTGAGACCCTCGACGCCACCCACCTGACCTGGCACCGGCTCCTCGCCACCTCCCAGGCGCTGTACCGGGGCGCGTCATTCGAGGAGATGAGCCTGCAGTCCTACGGCGGCTCGCTGTTCGACCCGGCCCGCTTCCCGTTCCTCGTCGCCATCGACGAGCACGGCCTGCTGGCGGTCAGCGTCTCCGACCGGGTGATGCTGGAGGTCCTGCGCGCCGTCCAGTTCGCCCGCCTGCCGGGAGAACCGGCGAGGAGGATCTCCTTCCGCGACATCGACGTCGAGCAGATCGGCTACATCTACGAGGGGCTGCTCGGCTACTCCTGCGAGGACGTCACGGAGGTCACCGTCGGCCTGATCGGCAAGCCGGGCGAGGAGCCTGAGATTCCCCTCGCCAGCCTCGAAGCGCTCCGGGCCGCGAAGCAGGCCGACACCGCCTTCGCCGCCGCGATCGAGTCCTGGGTGAAGGAAGACCAGGCCGCCGCCACGCTCCCGTCGAAGGCCGCTCTCGCCAAGGCCATCCGCGCCGAGCCCGAGGACGCCGACCGGGCACTGCGCGCTGTGACCAGCGACGTCGTGCTCCGGGATCGGCTCCGTCCCTTCATCGGGATCATCCGCCGGGATCTGCGCGACCGGCCCACGGTCATGCTGCCCGGCGGCGTGCTCGTGGTGGAGACCCCGTCGCGGGCGAGCGCCGGCGCGCACTACACCCCCAAGGACCTCGCCGAGGATGTGGTCCGGTACGCCCTCGAGCCACTGGTGTACGACCCGGGCCCGCACCAGCGCGCGGACAACTGGGTGCCGGTGGACTCCGACCGGATCCTCTCGCTCAAGGTCGCCGACATCGCCTGCGGCTCCGGCGCGTTCCTCGTCGCTGCCGCGAACTACCTGGCCAAGAGGCTCGTCGAAGCGTGGCAGCGCGACGGCGTAACCCGCGGCATGACCCCGCACGACCAACAGATCCACGCGATCCGGACTGTCATCGCCAAGTGCCTGTACGGCGCGGACATCAACGCCATGGCCGTAGAGATGTGCAAGCTCTCGCTGTGGCTGGTGTCCCTGGACCCGAACCTGCCGTTCTCCTTCGTCGACGACAAGATCCTGCACGGCAACTCGCTGCTGGGCCTCACCGATCTACGGCAGCTCAAGCACCAGCACATCGACCCCGACGCGAACCGGCAGGGGACCGTGTTCGAGCTGGACGTGGACGGCGTGCTCCGGCGGGCCAAGGACATCCGGCGCGAGCTGGCCACCGAGGTCGATGACAACGACCCGCTGCGGTCGTCGGCCGCGAAGCAGCGTCTGTGGCGTCAGTACCAGAAGGTCACCGCTCCGCTGGCGGAGGTCGCGGACGCGGTGATCGCGACCGGCCTGCGCCTCGGCGGCAAGCCCGGCAAGGCGCTGAACGTCGCCTACCAGGATCTTGGTATCGCCCTCGCGAACGCGCACGAGTCGGACCGGCAGATGCTCGACGAGATCATAACGACGGGGCTGACTCCCACGGTCACCACCGACTACGACCAGTGGAATCCGCTGCACTGGGTCCTCGCCGTCCCCGACGTCATGGAACGCGGCGGCTTCGACGCCATCATCGGAAACCCGCCCTTCCTGGGCGGCCAGAAGCTCACCGGCGCGATGGGCACCAACGTCCGCGATTGGTTTGTCAAACTCTGGCGGGAGGCCAGAAGGGCAGCGCCGACCTGGTCGCCTACTTTTTCCTGCGCGCCTTCTCCCTGCTCACCCCGCAGGGCAACCTCGGCCTGATCGCCACCAACACCGTCGCCCAAGGCGACACCCGCCAAGTGGGCCTGGACCGGATCGTCGCTAACGGGTTCACGATCACCCGCGCCATCCAGTCCCGCTCCTGGCCTGTTGCGACGGCCAACCTGGAGTACGCCGCCGTCTGGGGCACTCGCAGACGCGGTCGCGGAATCCGTGCCACGAGTGGCGGATGACATCCAAGTGACGCGCGTTTCAACGCTCCTGGAGCCCGCCGGACGTGTAGGCGGTGACCCGGTGCGACTTACCGAAAACATGGAGATCGCGTTCCAGGGGTGCATCGTCCTCGGTATGGGCTTCATCCTCAAGCCAGACGAGGCGAGAGCATGGATCGAGGCGGATCGAAGGAACGCCCAAGTGCTGTTCCCCTACCTCAACGGCGAAGACCTGAACTCTCGTCCGGATACGTCTGCACCCCGCTGGGTTATCGATTTTAACGACATGCCGGAGGAGGAGGCCAGCGAGTACTACCTGCCGTACCAGCGGTTGCTGGAGCTGGTTAAGCCCGAGCGGGCTAAGAACAACCGCAAGGTGTACAGGGACTATTGGTGGCAATTCGGCGAAAAGCGCCCGAAGCTGCGAAAGGCGATCAAGGGGCTCGATGAAGTGCTTGTGATCGCGCTAGTCAGCAAGACGGTCATGCCGATGCGGGTGCCGACCGGCCAGGTGTTCAGCCACATGCTCGGTGTCTTCGCGACGGATTCGTTCGCGGATCAGGCTGTGCTGTCGTCGAGCATGCATCACATGTGGGCGATCAAGTACGGGTCAACGCTGGAAACACGTGCCCGCTACACACCGTCTGATGTGTTCGAGACGTTCCCGCGCCCGGAGCGGACCGTGCGGCTCGCCGAGGTCGGCAGGGTGCTGGACACGGAGCGGCGGGAGATCATGCTGCGCCGGGACCTCGGGCTCACCAAGCTGTACAACCTGGTGAACGATCCCGACATCGCCGACGCGACAGATCCGGACATAGCGCGGATGCGGCAGGTTCATACCGAACTGGACCACGCCGTGATGGACGCCTACGGCTGGGGAGAGGTGGAGCTTGACCACGGATTCCACACCTACCGGCAGATGACAAGGTGGACCGTCAGTCCAGCCGTCCGCGTGGAGATCCTGGATCTCTTGCTGGAGGAGAACCTGCTCCGGGCCGCTGCGCAGGGAGACACCCCTTCCCCGGCGGAGGAAACCGACGAGGGAGATGACGGATGAGCTCCTACGCCGCCCGGGAGGATCTCGTCGGCATCCTGGAACGCGAACTGCTGGGACCGCTGAACGGACCGGAGGAGGTCCTCGACGGGGTACCCGACGTCGTGTACCTCGTAGGCCGGATCGCGCCGAGGAAGCTGACCGGGAAGGGCGCTCCCGCCGACGCGGACACCGACGAGCCCGGAACCGACGTGGGGGACGCGGACGAGGCGAAAGAAGACCAGGGTGTCCCGGTCAGCGGCGCCGACGAGGATGGCGCGGACGGAGACGAGGACAACGTTGAGGACGAGCCGCAGCGGCGCGGGCTGATGATCCCCGCGTCGATGGGGCTGCGCTGCCAGATCCCGGACGACCTCGAAGAGTTCACCGTGACCGCGTTCCTGGGGCGTCTACGAGCCGGTCCCGGCCGAAGAAGGCGACAGGCGGCGCCGGTACAAGCGCACCCCCGTCGAGATCACCAAGACGATTCCCGTCGCCGAGCTTGACGCGGCGAAGACCAGGGACTTCCCGCTCAAGGACGAGGTGGTCCTGCGGATCGACCGGCACGACGACCCGGAGCGCGGCTGCCGGCTGATCGAGCTGGCGCTGTGCAACGACCGGGAGACGCCGCGGAAGATCCCGGTGAACGCCTGGCTGTACCAGACCAAGCTGCTGGTCACGGCCGGTGAACCGGACGCGTTCCTGCCGGTCTGCGACCCGCTGCTTGAGGCGTTCGAGGAGGAGGACGACGAGCTGAAGCGCCTCAACCTCCAGTACCGTAACCGGCTGGAGTTCGCCGTGGGGCGGACCTGCTCGGTGGACTGGAAGGTAGCCGAGGGCAAGCGGCGGGCCAGCGCGGTATGGACCACGTGGCTGCCGACGTGCGAGACACCGCAGGTCAAGGCCGATGAGATCGACGCGATGCTCGACATGACCGAGCTAGCGAAGGCCACCCCCGCCGAGCTTCGCGACCAGGCTCAGCCCGATCGTGGAGCACTACGCCGCTGGCTCGATGACGAGGAAGACCTGGCACGCCAGCTTCCGGAGCACCTGCGTACCGAGGGCCTGGAAGCGGTCGCCGAGGCCCGCAAGGTCCAGCGGCAGCTCGCGGACGGGCTGGATCACCTGCTCGCGGACGCCGAAGCGCTGCGCTGCTTCCGGTTCATGAACGAGGTGATGGCAGGGCAGCGCGTGCAGAGCCAGGTAGCCCGGCGCCGCGCGGCTAACCCCGGTGAGTCGATCGACGAGGCCCGCGACAAGGTACTCGCCGAGGGCCCGAAGGCGCACTCCTGGTTCACGTTCCAGCTCGCGTTCATACTGATGCAGCTTCCGCTGCTCACCGACCCGGCGGCGGCGAAACGTTCCGGCGACCTGGCCACCGCTCAGCTGCTGTTCTTCCCGACCGGTGGCGGTAAGACCGAGGCGTACCTGGGGCTGGCCGCGTACGCGTTCGCGATCAGGCGGCGGCAGTGCCTCCTGAACACCCCGGACGGGCCACTCGACGGGCGGGCCGGGGTCACGGTGCTGATGCGGTACACGCTGCGGCTGCTGACCGCGCAGCAGTTTCAGCGCGCCACCGCGCTGATCTGTGCCGCAGAGCTGGCCCGCTTTGCCGACCAGGCCACCTGGGGCGACGAGCCGTTCCGGATCGGGTTGTGGGTCGGGACCGACGTGTCGCCGAAACGGTTCGACGAGGCGCAGAAGCAGCTCGAACGGGCGGCCGCCGCGGGCGGCGGCTACCGGCTGACCGTGCTGCAGGTCCAGCGCTGCCCGTGGTGCGGGTCCGCGATCGCCTCACGCGATGTCACCACGAATGTCGCGAAACGGCGGGTCTACGTCTATTGCGGCGACGAGCTCGCCGAGTGCCCGTTCGCCTTGGGCGGCGAGGTGGATGAGGGTCTGCCGATTCTCACCGTGGACGAGGAGATCTACCGGCTCGCCCCCGCCTTCCTCATCGCGACGGTGGACAAGTTCGCCCGGCTCGCCCGGGAAGGTGAGGCGGCGTCCCTGTTCGGTTACGTCGCCAGGAAGTGCGACCGGCACGGGTACGTACACCCGGACTACCAGCCCTGCGACATCAAGGACGGGAGCAAGCACCCGAGGAAGGACGGGCTGCCCGCCGCCGCGGTGCACCCGGTGCCGAGGCTCCGGCCGCCGGACCTGATCATCCAGGACGAGCTGCACCTCATTACCGGGGCGCTCGGCACCACCACCGGGCTGTTCGAGGTCGCGATCGACGCGCTGACCTGCTGGCGCACCCCCGACGGCAGGCAGGCCCAGCCGCTGCTTGTCGCCTCGACGGCAACGGCGCGGAACGCCTCGGACCAGGTTCGCGCGCTGTACGGGAGGTCCGTGTCGATCTTCCCTCCGCAGGTGCTCGACGCGGGCCGGACCTTCTTCTCCCGGGAGATCCCGGTGTCGGAGAAGGACCCAGGTCGTCGGTACATCGGGATCAGCACCACGGGGGTCAGGCTGACCACGGCGGAGATCCGGGTGTCCGAGGTGCTGATGGCCGCCGGGCAGCACCTGCTGGATACCGCCGGCGACGTCGCCGATCCGTATATGACGCTGGTCGGGTACTTCAGCTCGATCCGTGAGCTGGCCGGCATGTCCCGGTACATGGGCGACGATGTCCAGACGACTGCTGGCGAAGCGGCGCCCGTGGTCGCCGCTGCCCTCCCGGTATGGCACCGACTACGGGGATCTCAAGGTGGCGGAGCTGACGTCGCGGGTATCCAGCGCGGACATTACCGTGACCCTGGATGAGATGGCCGTGTCGTTCCGCGGGGAATTCGACTCCACGGCCGGAAAGAGGGAACGGAGCGCGCTTCGCGCCGCGGGCAAGCCGGTGCCGGAGCGGGACCTCAGCCCGTACGACGCGGTCCTGGCCACGTCGATGCTGCAGGTAGGGGTAGACGTGACCCGGCTCGGGCTGATGATGGTCGTCGGGCAGCCGAAGAACACCGCCGAGTACATCCAGGCGTCGTCGCGGGTCGGCCGGGATCCCGGGCGCCCCGGCGTGGTGGTCACGCTCGGGAACTGGGCGCGGCCCCGGGACCTGGCGCACTTCGAGCAGTTCCGGCATTACCACGAGACTTTCTACGCCAAGGTCGAGGCACTGTCGGTAACGCCGTTCTCCGTCACGTCGCTGGACCGGGGGCTGGACGGGGTGCTGGTCAGCGCGGCACGGGTACTGCAGGCGACCGTTCCCGGGGGGCTGTCCCCCGAGCGGGGCGCGGGGCGCGTGGCCGACCAGCACGACTTCGTTGCGCACCTGATCGACCGCCTGGTGGCGCGGGTGACGGCCGCCTCGGACGAGGACTGCGCGGAGCGGGCGCGGCAGCGGCTGGTGAACGCGCTCGACCAGTGGTCCGGGCAGCGCAAGCACCTCGCCGATTTCCGCAAGTCGCTGGTGTACGAGAAGGTCACCGACGACACCAAGTACGGCGCGCTGATGATGAGCGCGGAGAACGCGAAGGCCGGGACCGGCGGGATGGACGACCCGCCGTTCGTGGTCGCCAACTCCATGCGCGAGGTGCAGCCGGAGATCAACCTGCTGGTCAGTCCTGTGCGGGAGAACCTCGTCTATCTCGAACCGCCCGGCACGCCGAAGTGGGTGATGCCGTCGTGAGCCTGCTGTACGACGAGTCCCGGCCGGTCGACCCGCTGGGCGACCTGGACCGGGAAGAAGAGAAATCCGCCAGGCACAACCGCGCCAAGGTGGGGTCGGGCCGGCCGTCCACGCTGCTGTACACCTACGGGCCGGG
The DNA here is from genome assembly GCA_963739615.1 of uncultured Actinomycetes bacterium. Lineage (GTDB taxonomy): Bacteria > Actinomycetota > Actinomycetes > Streptosporangiales > Streptosporangiaceae > Palsa-504. The sequence goes on along the minus strand of CAVUBD010000036.1, from coordinate 86,154 downwards.
CGCGATCATGGACCTTCCCCAGTTCACGATCATGCCGGCCGGGCTGGACGACTGGGACCGGATCTGGCGGCGCCGCGACGAGATACCCCGGATCCGGGCACCCCGGCTGCTGGACATCGTCCGGATGCACCTGCGCTCGCCCCGGGCCGAGCTCCGGCCGCACCCGTGGCAGCCGAAGCGGAACCTCTTCTCCGGCGAAGGCAACGACCTCGGCGTCCCGGCCCGGGTGTTCCCGCAGTGGCTGCGCTGCACAGGATGCGACATGCTCGGGCTGCTGTCCCAGTTCACCTACACCAACACCCATCCGTTCCGCACCGACCTGGCCTGTTTCGAGCACGCGCGCTGCACCGGCCGGCCACGCAAGCCGCACAAGCCGGCCCGGCGTACCGCCGTGCCGGCCCGGTACCTGCTCGCCTGCGCACTGGGGCACCTCGACGAATTCCCGTACGACCTGTGGGTGCATCACGGCCGGCCGTGTCAGAAGGCTGAGTTCCCGGCCCTGCGGATGGTGGACCAGACGGCGGGTAAGGGCGCCTCGGCGACGATCCGCTGCGAGTCCTGCGGTGATCAGCGGCCGATGCGCGAGGCCCAGGGCGAGGCCGGCGCCGCGAAGCTGCCGCGATGCCGGGGACGGCACCCGCACCTGGACGCGTTCGCAGAGAACGGGTGCGGCGCGGCGGCCAAGCTGATGGTGGTCGGCGCGTCCAACCTGTGGTTCCCCGCGACCTTCTCGATCATCGTGATGCCGGAGTCGGCCGCGGAGAAGGCCGGCGACCTCGCCGACCGGATCCGCGCCGCACTCGGCGACAGGCTCGCCCGCTACGCCGGCGACCTGGAGACCTTGCGGGACCTGCTGGCCCTGGCCGGGATCGACGTGACCGAGCTGACCGACGACGACCTCGGCCGTGCGGTCTCGGCCGCGCTGGCCCCGCCGCCGTCCCCGGAGGAGCAGGAGGAACGGCTCCGCGCGTGGGATCCTGTCGACCTGCTCGTGCCGGAGTGGAAATACCTTCAGGATGACCCCTACGACGACCATCACGAGGACCCGGTCAGCGGCCTGACCCTATCGAAGCGGAAGCGCGGCACCGGGCTCCGGCCGGAAATTACCCGGGTGCTGGCGGTGGAGCGGCTGCGGAAGGTGAACGCGCTCGTCGGGTTCACCAGGATCGACGCACTGGACCGGGTAGGCGACGTGCCCGGCCGTTTGGTATCCCTGACTCGCACCCGCTACCCGGAGTGGACGGTCGCGACGGAGGACCGGGGAGAGGGGATCTTCCTCCAGCTCTCCGAGCCCAAGGTCGCCGAGTGGGAATCCCGGGTGCTGGGTTCACCGCTATGGGCCGCCCACCGGGCCGCGCACCGGCGCAACTTCGAGAACCGCTTCTCCGAGACCGCCGGAGACGTCGATCCTGATTCGCGGATGAGGCCGCCACGGTACTGGCTGGTGCACACGCTCGCCCATGTGCTGATCCGCGAGCTGGCCATGACCTGCGGTTACGGAGCGGCCAGCCTGAGCGAACGGCTCTACGCGTGGCCCGCCGCCGACGGGCGGCCCCCGGCGGCCGGGATGCTGATCGTCACCACGGCCTCCGACAGCGACGGCACGCTCGGCGGCCTGGTCCAGCTCAGCGAACCTTCCCGGCTGGAACATGTGGTGTCTTCAGCGCTGCGCCGCGCGGCCCGGTGTTCCTCCGACCCGGTCTGCGCCAAGCGGACGCCCGGGGACACGGAGGACTTCCTGCACGGCGCGGCCTGCCACTGCTGCGCCATGGCGTCGGAGACCTCCTGCGAGCGGGCTAACCGTTTCCTCGACCGGCGCTTCCTGCTCAACCTGCCGGGGAGCTCACTTGGCTTCTTCACCTGAAGCCTTGCTCGGGGAGTTCCTCACCGGCACAGAGGCGAAGCAGATCGCGGACCGGCTCGGTGACGGCGACACGCTGACCGCCGCGCTCCGCGTTGTCGCCCCCGGCCGCCGTGCGGAAACGCGGTCCCTCCTCTCGGCTCTTAGCCATGACGCCCTGATCGGCCTTCTCCGGGCGATCGAGGGTGCGCGTTCGGCTCGGACGACAGTTGATCCGCTGTGGACCATGCCCGGCCACCTGGCCCGTAACGGGCGGCTCACCTCGTCGGTGACCCACCTGGTGGAGGGCGCGCGGCACTCCGTCGTGTGCTCGACGTTCAACTTCCAGCGCTCGTCCGGCCTGTGGACCGCGCTCGGGACCGCTGCCCGGCGCCCCGGGATCGCCATCCGCGTGTACATGGACCTCAACGCGGCCGACCGGCTGCCGCGGCCCTCGTCTCCCACCACCGGCGAGGTGGCGGCCCATCTGCGACCGGGTGTAGTCCTACGTACGGTCACGTTCGACGGGCGGCCGGTGCGGAACCACTCGAAGTTCATCTCCATCGATCACCGGTTCCTGCTTGTCACCAGCGCGAACTTCTCCTGGAGTGCGGAGAACGTCAACCTGGAACTCGGCGTGCTCATCGACAACCGCAACCTGGCCGAAGCAGTCGAGCACCAGATGCACGACGTCGAGGACAATCTCTTCGAACGCGTCCGGCCGCCTCGGTAGAGGAACAAGTTAAGCGTAAGTTACCGGCGGCCATTTATTCAAGTAACCGGCGTGAGGAACGGTCCGATCTAAACACATCTCGTATTTCTTTTCTGTGGATGACCCCATAGAGTCGCAAAATGCGAACCCGTTGGAATCGAAATGATGGACACTTGCTGCGTTTGCGCGGGCGAGGAGCTTGTCAGCCTGCTGAGGGAAAGGCCAGGCTGACGGCCCGGCGGATGATTCGGACGACATGCTCTGCTCAGACACACCAGACAGAATATCGGCCGGAAGAAAGCCCCCACGAGAGATCAGCCCGCCCCCAGGGCACCCAAGATCGCAAATGAGCCTCGACCGCAGATTCGAAACCCTCGGCTGAGACTTCAGGCGCCACGGCGGCCTCTATCTTACCGTCTTGCGCGCCGTGGCATAGTAAACAACTCTCGATCGGCTTTCGTCAGCACATCATGCGCGAGTCGCCGATGTGCCAGACTTGAACGCGTGCAGCAGCTCGAGGCTCATGAAATGCCGCTTTGGAAGGTGTTCAGTGTTGAGTACCATTTCAAAATCCCGCATTACCAGCGGCCCTACGCATGGGAAACCACCCAGGCGGCTGACCTGCTGAACGACCTGAGCGACGCACTGGACAGGGACTCAGCCGAGCCGTATTTCCTTGGCTCGCTTGTCCTGATCAAGCAGCGAGAAGTCGCTGAATCGCAGGTCATCGATGGCCAGCAGCGCCTGACGACATTGACGATTCTCTTCGCCGTGCTCGCGGAGCTCGCTCGGGACGCAGATGTCGGGGATCTGTTCAGGAAGCTGATATCTGGAGCCGGGTGACATACTGCTGGGAAGTGAGGCCAAGCCGCGCCTGGAGGTACGCCCCAGGGACCGGGACTTCTTCAGGAAATATATTCAGACCGCGGGGCAGCTGGCTGACCTGCTGGCGCTGCCGGACAGCGCGCTGGCCAACGACTCCCAGATAGCAGTACGAGATAACGCGACGCTTTTCCATGGTGTCCTGAAGGAGTGGGATCCGGGTCGGCGCCTGCGCCTCGGGCAGCTGCTCGCCCAGCGGACGTATCTGGTCGTGGTCAGCACCCCGGACCTCGCCAGCGCGCACAGGATCTTCAGCGTGATGAACGCCCGGGGCTTGGACCTGTCACCCGCCGACGTGCTCAAGTCCGACGTCATCGGCCAGATCCGCGACGACTGGCGCGAGGACTACGCCCGCAAGTGGGAAGACGCGGAGGAAGACCTCGGGCGCGCCGAGTTCGCCAGCCTCAGGGCACCTGACATAGCGGTGTGCTTACCGAGTGTCACAGGTAATCTGACCTGGAATTTTCTTCCTGTTCCTGCCGTATTTCCAGGATTCCTGGCCGGCTTTCGCGATATTATTTACGGAGTACCATAGGGCGGTTCCGGGAGGCGGAGATGGCGGGCATGCTGTCGCAGCTGCCGCTTCCGTGGATTCCGGACGGCGCGGCCGAGGTCGCCCGCGGGGTCGGGCTGGAGTCGCTCCCGGACGGCGGCGGGGCGGTGTGGGTGCACGGCCTGATGACGTTCTGCTGGGACGGCGGGGACGAGGCGGGGCGCCGGCTGGCGGCGGTGCAGCTGGCGGAGCTGAAGGCGGCGACGCAGCAGCAGATCGCGGACGCGTTCGGGATCGGCATCGTGACGCTGTGGCGGTGGCTGGACGGGTACCGGCGCGACGGGCTGGCCGGGCTGGCGGCGGGCAAGCGGGGGCCGAAGGGGCCGTCCAAGCTGACGCCGGAGCTGACGGGGAGGATCGGGGAGCTGGCCGCGGCGGGGAAATCCCAGGCCGCGATCGCCGCCGCGGCCGGGGTGTCGACGTTCGCGGTCCGCACCGCGCTGGGCCGCGTCCCGGCCCGGCGGCCCGCTCCGGGTGCCCCGGCGGCCGCGGCCGGCACGGCCGGCGGGAACACCGCCGGCGTCGGCGGAGAGGCCGCCTGGACGCAGGATGAGCTGCCGGTGCTGCCGGACCCGGTGCCGCGGGACGGGGAGCGGGCGCTGGCCCGGTTCGGGCTGCTCGGGGAGGGCGCCGCGCCGGTGTTCACGGCGGGAGCGCGGTACCCGCTGGCCGGGCTGCTGCTGGCGCTGCCCGCCCTGGCCGGCACCGGGCTGCTGGAAACGGCCCGCAGCACGTACGGGCGGCTGAAGGACGGGTTCTACGGCCTGGAGACGATGCTGGTGCTGCTGGTGTTCCTGGCGCTGCTGCGCGAGCCGCGGGCCGAGGGCGCCACCCGGGTCCCGCCGGCCGCGCTGGGCCGGGTGCTGGGCCTGGACCGGGCACCGGAGGTCAAGACGATCCGCCGCAAGCTCGCCGGGCTCGCCTCGGCCGGCCGGGCCGCGGACTGGCAGCTGGCCATCGCCCGGCACCACGCCGCGGCGCGCCCGGGCACGCTCGGGTTCTTGTACATCGACGGGCACACCCGCGCCTACTTCGGCACCCGGGACGTGCAGAAGATGCACGTCGCCCGGCTGAAATTCCCCGGCCCGGCGACCGAGGAGACCTGGGTCACCGATGACCGCGGGGACCCGCTGCTGGTCGTGCTGGCCGAGCCGTCATCCTCGCTGGCCGCCCAGATCAAGGCCCTGCTCCCGGACCTGCGCGCCATCACCGGCCCCGACGCGAAGCCTGTGCTGTGCTTTGACCGGGGCGGCTGGTCCCCCGACCTGTTCGCGCACGTCACCACGGCCGGGTTCGACCTGCTCACCTACCGCAAGGCCGAGGCCGGGAAAGACATCCCCGCCATCTCCGGCAGCGAGTTCACCACGGTGACCTGGACCGGGGACGACGGGCGCGAACGCGGCTACGACCTGGCCGAGACCAGCATCAGCCTGCCGGTCACCAGCGGGGAGCACAAGGGCGAGGTGCTGACGCTGCGGCAGGTCACCCGCCGCGACAAGGACCGCCAGGTGCACATCCTGACCAGCCGCGACGCTGCGCTCCTGCCCGCCCCCGCCGTGATCTGGCGGATGACTTGCCGGTGGCGGGAAGAGAACTACTTCCGCTACGCCCGCGCGCACTTCGCGCTCGACGCCCTCGACAGCTACGCCGTCACCCCCGACGACCCCGGCCGGCGGGTCCCCAACCCGGCCAAGAAGACCGCGTCCGCCGCGGTCAGCGCCGCGAACAAGGACCTGGCCGCCGCCGCGGCCGCCCGCCAGGACAAGCTCGCCGCGCTGCGCAGCCCGGCCCCCGGCACCGCCGCCGTGATCACCAACGCGATGCTCGCCGGACTCGATGCGCCCGTCGACGCGGCCCGCCGCAAGCTCGACGCCGCCCGGGCCGCCGCCAAAGCCGTCCCCGCCAAGATCCCGCTCAGCCAGCACAACCCGGACATGGTCAAGCTGGATGCCCAGACCAAGCTGATCACCCACGCCATCCGGATGGCCGCATACAACGCCGAGACCATCCTGGCCCGCGCCCTGAACGGCCATTACGCCCGAGCCGGCGACGAGGCATACGCCCTGATCCGCGAAGCCCTTATCGCCAGCGGCGACATCATCCCCGGCGGCGGCACCCTGACCATCCGGCTCGACCCGCTCACCGCGCCCCGCAGAACCCGCGCCCTCGCCGCCCTGTGCGACCAGCTCAACGCCACCGCCACCCGCTACCCCGGCACCCAGCTCACCCTGCACTACGAGATCAAAGACCACCCGGGCACTACATAAACGATCTCCTATGTCGGGAGTCCTGAGCCTGCTGCTCGACATCCGCATGCTCTCCAGCAAACGGCGGGCAAGAGAAGAACTGCTCAAAGAATTCCCCAAGCAGGTGCTATCCCACTTCGGCCCTGCCAGGATGCACAGCTTCATCGACGACGAACTCGTTCCGCTGGCTCAGGCCTACTGCGAGATCCGTGATGCAAGCTACGCGCCACGAGATCCCGAAAGCGCCGAGATCAACGCCTGGTTCAGGCGGCTTGCCCAGCTGGACAACGGTGACTGGCGCGCCCCGGCCCTGTGGGCACTGCGCTACCACCACAACGATCACAAGATCCTGTGCCAGTTCCTCGAAAGACTCGAGCGGCTCGCCGCGAGCATGTTCATCCGCCGCGTTTACACCAGCCCGCGCGTCGATCGCTATGCCCGGCTCCTCGCCGAACTCGAGAGCGGCGCAGAAACTGATGCCCCGGCGTTCTCGCTGAGCCAGAGCGAGATAGCCGAAACAGCAGCGCACCTGAACGGCGACATCTACCTGGCCAACGCCAGGGTGCGGCGGTACGTCCTGCTGCGGCTCGAAGAGCTGATCGCAGCCGAAGGTAACCCGATCTTCCAGCCCAAGACCATCACCATCGAGCACGTCCTCCCGCAGCACCCCCGCGCGGACTCGACGTGGCGAACGCTCTTTACCGACGAAGAGCGAAGGCACTGGACCAACCGCCTGGCCAACTTGATCCTGCTCGGCAGAATCAAGAACTCCGCTGCAGCAACCTTCGACTTCGAGACGAAGAAAGACAGGTACTTCAAGGGGCGTTCAGGTGTGGCCACCTTCGCGCTGGCCGTGGAGGTCCTCAACGAGCCGTCCTGGACTCCTCAGATTCTCGAACAGCGCCAGTCCCGACTGGTCGGCAAGCTTACCGAGGCATGGCAACTCAGCTGACTCACGAGTGATCTCGGTCGCCCTGCCGCAAGGCCGGACTGGATTGGACAGCGCGTCGAATGACGCGCTCAATCCGCAGCTTGCGAGGCTCCAGCTGGTATAAACGGCCATCGGCAGCCGTCGATCTTGATCCCGATGACGAGCACCGGCTATGCGTTGACGTCGGCAGGCGCGATTTCGGCCGCGGCGACTGTCGGCTGTCAGCCGAATGGAACCATCTCCGGCTGTGTCGCACCTGCCTGCTCGGCATTAATCTGGCGCGCCAGGGCGCTCAAGGCCTGGTTGGAGCCCGTGACTCCTCCGTTGCGCAACGCCCGCCGTGATACCGGCCTCCCCAAGGCGGCCAACCTCCGGGCGATCACGCGGGCCTCATCCAGCTGTGCCTGTGCGGGGCGCTGACCAGGTCCCGTGGTCTCATGGCCGTGGCACGGTACTGGGTCGGGACCGTTCTGGTCCCGCCTCGCGGATCGGTCCCGGCCAGCCGCCGGTCCTCTGCGACCTGTTCCGGCCGGGTCCTCCGGAGACCAGGGCAGGGACCGCAAGTTGGCTGGTTGCTGTTCCGCGCCCGCCAGGTCCGGCTGCCCGGCGTACCCGTGTCCTCGGCGTCGGCGCGCAGCATGTGCGCCAGCGCGGTCGCCATGGCTAGGACCAGGACCGGCAGGCAGGACACGGCGCTCGCGTCGCCCCGGCTTGGGCCATCAGGTGGTAGGCGACCTGCCCGGCCATGCCCAGCGCGAACGAGCAGATCGCCGACCTCTTGGCGAACCGGCGGGTCCGGTCGCTGATCGGTTGGTCTCGCGCCAGCCAGGCACGCAGCGCGTAGGCCGCGAAGGCCTCGACGCCGATCGGGAGCGTGATAGCGGTGTCCAGGTGCAGCGAGGGCCAGATGCCCGGCAGTGGGCGAACCAACCCGAAGCGCGTCTTCTGTGCGATCCCTACCCAGCCCCTCCGTCGTGGCGAGCGGATGGGGCTCGCCGGTCAGAGGGGCCGGGCGGCAGGCCGAAGTCCGGGCGGGGCTGTTCCCGGGGCAGGCGTTCCCGGGGGCTCAGGTCGGCCGGGATTCCGCGTCTTACTGCCGGGCGGGTCCGTCCCGGGCGGGCCGGGCACCAGCCATTGCCGGCCACGGCATGCCGGGGCCGGACCCAGCCTCGGCGGTCACGCTTTGCGCTGCCCGCGGAGCCCGGACAGGCGATCATCCCTGCCGATATGTACTGTCAGAGGCTGTGATCGGCTGGTCGCTGATGCCGCGCATATTGGGTGATCTACGCCACCTTCTATGGATGTCGTCGGCCAGGACCTGGCCGCCTCCGCGCAGGCGGCCTGCGCCCCAGCGCGGTGCCGTTCGGAGCTGGCGGCTAGGGCGTCCGCTCGTTCAGGCGCTAACGCCACCGCACAAGGGGTATCACAAGGGGTAGGGGCGGCTGTCCCGCTGTTACTATCTGCTCACCCGCAATAGGCATGGCTCGCCACGCCTGGAGCGCATTGGTGTCATGGCGAGGCTCCTGGCGTAGCGATTCAGTGTGCCCTGCCCTCCTGAGCAGGGCTGGTGCTGTCCCGGAGGGTCAGTGGACGAGACTGAGGTGCTGCTCGCGAGCCTGGCGCGGGCGTGGGAAGATCCGGATTCCGCTGACTGCGGCGGCGGGGCGGGGGAAGCAGAGGGCGTTGAGTCAGACTTGCTCGTCGCCTTGCGCTGGCTCGAGGCTGCGGCCGAAGCGGAGGGCGCCGATGAGGATGCCCGGGCCGCGCGGGCGGCCGTCTGGGCGGTGGCCCGGCGCTCTCCGCAGCTTGAGGAGCGCCTGCAGCTGGAGTACGACGCGCTGCTGCTGGCCCTTGACCGCGCGCTGGAGGCCATGCCACCGGACCTGGCTGGTGCCGTTAAGCGCCAGCGTTGCCTGGAGGTTCCGGTCCTATATGCGACCGACCGCCTGCCGGAGGCGGTGAACGGTGTGGTCACGGGCTTTGGCGGGGACCGGGGTGAGCTAACCTACGGCATCGTCAGGGTTAGCGTTCCCGACGATCACCGTCTTGGCGCGCTAAAGAGGCCGAGGAAATGGCGGCTGCAGTTCCGTGCGCGTCCGGAGCGTGATGTGGCAGTAGGCAGCCTGAGACCGCTCGCGCGTGATGAATTCGTCAAGACGGCGGGGGACCTGGCTGCTGGCGCGGCGAGCGGGGATGCCCTGGTGTTCATTCACGGCTACAGGGTCAGGTTCGAGGACGCTGCGCGTCGGGCCGCGCAGCTCGCTTATGACTTGCAGTTCCCGGGCGTGCCGATGCTGTATAGCTGGCCTTCTGAAGCTCGTGCCTCACGGTATGCGGTGGATGAGGATAACGCGCGCAAGCTGTCATGTGGCATGGGCGCACGGGCCGCCGGGGCTGGCTAAGAGTCTCCATCTGGCTATCGGAGCAGGCCTGGCATTCGCTCTCCGGGCACTGCCTGGCCGACCTGCCCGAGCCGTTGGCATCAGCCATTCAGCTGCACTGGGGCACCGGCTTCCTGCGCTATTACCGGGCGGACCGCAGCCGGGCAGAGTTCCTCGACGCTGCCGTGACGCGGCTGGGGGCCCTGGCGGAAGCGCTGCCGGACGACCACGTGGTCAAGCCGATGGCGCTGACCAACCTCAGCAGCGCGCTGCAGGACAGTTACCGGGATCGACCGGGGCGTTCGGGCGACCTGGACGAATCCATCAGGGTGGGTACCCGGGCAGTCGACCTCTCGGCCACTTCCGATCACTTGTACGCGTCGCGGGTCAATAACCTGGGCGGCGCGCTCCGGGAACGGTACCAGCGCGACGCGCGGATCATCGACCTGCGAACGGCGACAGAGGGCCAGCGGTCCCTGCTGGACGCGGGCCTAGTGCCACCCGAGCATCGCGCGATGATGATGAACAACCTCGCCCAGGGACTGCGCGAGCTCTACGAGGTTACCTTGGACCGAGACCTGCTCCGCCAGGCTGCCCGTATCCACCGGGTCGCGGTCCGTCTGGCGAGCCGGTCGCCAAGGCCGGACCGGGCGCGCATCCTCGCCAGTTACGGGATAACAACACGGCTGCTGCACCCGACCGAGCACGGCGCGCGTAAGGCCATCAACCTGCAGCAGGAGGCGCTCTCCCTGACGGACGCCACTGACGTGACGCGCCCCGCCCGGACCGGGAGCCTGGCCAAGAGCTGGCAAACGCTGGCGGAGGCTGAACGTGGCGAGGCCGCGCGCGAGGCCGCCGGACAGGCGATCATCCACTTCGATGAGGCGATCGCCGCCACCCCGGACAGCTCGCCAAGCCAGACATCCTGGCTGCTCGGGCGTGCGGAGACCCGGGAGCTGCGATGGCACCAGACGAGGGAGCCCGAAGAGCTGCGCGCGACGCTGGACGGCTACGCGGCAGCCTTGGACGCCGCGGCTGCCCATTCACTGATAAGCACGATCGGCGCGGCTCTTTCGGGGGGGCGCCTGGCGCAGGAGGCCGGGTACCACGGTGAGGCGCTGGATTTCTTCAGCCGCGGGCTGACAGCACTGGCCGACCTCCTGCCCGGCCAGGTCTCGCGCGGAGACCAGCGCTCATGGCAGGGCCACGCCGAGGACCTGGTAGCCGAGGCGTGCATTGCCTATGCCCAGGCTGGTAGCCCCGGCATCGCGCTGCGCATCATCGACGGCTACCGTGCTAGAGAATCGGCCCTGCTCGCGACTGCGGCGCGAATCAGCGGGTACGCGGAAGATGAGCGCGGGGCTCAGGCGCGGCGGGCGATCACCGGCTGGCTAGAGGCCGGGGGGCCATCTGGCGACGTGCCGATTGACTCGGTGCTCGCCACTCTCTCACACGCTGCCGACAACGCCGGGAGCGCGGCCCCTGGCGACCGGGCAGCAGAGGACTTCCGCTCCCTGATCGGGTCCTCCATCGCTGCCGTGTCTCCTGGCACCACGGTGGAGGCGGTGGCGCACGACGTCGTCTACATGGCCGTCGCGAGTACCGGAGGCGTGCTCCTCGCGTTGCGGCCGGATGGCACAGTCGAGTCGGCGCTCCTACCCCAGTTGACCGCCGCTGCAGTGCGCAGGCAGCGGTCCGGTGTGCGCAAGGCATACGACGCGCGGGCCGGCTGGCCGGAAGAACTCGAGGCCGTGTTGCGTCGGCACGGCAGGTGGGCCGCCACCATGATCGTCCGGCCGCTGCTGCGGTTCACAAGCAGTGATGGCCCGCTGGCCCTCGTGCCGACAGGGCCGCTCGCGGAGATCCCCTTACTGGCCGCGTGGCACCCGCTGGCCGGCGGAGGAAGACAGTTCCCGCTGCTGGGGAGGCCGGTGACATTCGGCGGAAGCCTTCAAGCGGCGCGTGCGACCGCCGTGTCCCCTGCGCCCCACAGGACCTCGTCCCCGGCCGCCGTCATTGGCGATTACCCCGAGCGCTCGACGCACCTTGCTCTCGCGGAAGCGACCGCGATGGGGGTATGCGGCACCGTCACCCAGGTTGATGGCCGTTCAACGGCACCCGAAGCGGTACTGGAGTCAATCCGGGACAGCGAGCTGATCCCACTTCTCCTGTCACGGGACCGCCGCTCGTAGCGACGCGGCCGAGTCCCTCATCCAACTCGGCGAGGGAAACACGCTCAGCGTGACACAGATACTCCGGTCGGCCCTCACGTCCGAGCCGCTGGTCTTCCTGGCCAGCTGCTCCACTGCCCGGCCAGACCAAGGCCTTCCAGACCAGACGTTCGGCCCCCCGGCGGCCTTCCGGCACGCCGGCGCGCGAGCAGTCATCGCCCCCACGCTGGCTGTGTCGCGCCTCAGCACGATGCTGCTGTCAGCCCGCTTTTACCACGGGCTTAGCCGCGCCCTGTCACCGGACGTGGCGCTGGCTGAGGCCCAGCACTGGCTCGCCGAATCATCCCCGGAGGACCGGGTGACCTTCCTCGATGCCCTCGCCAGCGAACTGGCCAGCCTTGGCCGTCCGGCGGAACCCGTAAGGCGGCTGCGGCAGGTCCTCGAGCACAGGCACAGTGCGGGGGAAACCGAGATTAAGGTCTCCGACTGGTGCTTCTTCACGCTAAACGTCTAGCGAGAGGCCTGGCTATCATCAGGATCGCTCGCGTGCTTGCCAATCGTCGGCCCGAACGAAGATCATCTCGTTCCAGTGAGAATTGCCCGCACGGAAGTGATCACGATCAACAATCTTGAGGAAACCGGGGAGGGTAACGCTTGCGGGCTCCTTCGGCTGGCCAGCAGTCCACGTGATGGCCGCTACTAGCGAGCCGCTCGGCAGTCGGCCTCGGAAGGTCTCGAACCCGGCGGGCACGCAATCGTCGCCAGTGATCTTTATGGCGGTCAGGTCCTCGCCGTTGTGGGAGATCGACACCCGCTCAGTGTGCTTCGTGCCGTACGGGCACTCGTAGTTGTCGGACTCCCACACGCCAGTCAAGTTGATGTCCATACGACCTGAGCTTTCCACGTACCCGGCAGGCTTTTCCACCGTCGGCCAGTTGCGAGAGGAGTAGGCCCAGCGACGCGTCGGCCATTCCCGGCAAGTCTTATACGTTATGCGCCGAACTTGGCAGATCTGGTTGCCAGCCCGCCAGGTCGTTTGCGTAACGACGCCGATCTGGCGATCCGTCGCTGGGGATGGATCGCGCTCTTGCTACATTTCGTGATCAACCCTGCTCGACGGCTCACGACCAATAACCGCCTAAGGGCGGCAGACTCAAGGCCGCCGGGATGCCATCCATGTCGCGCCGAGCAGGCCGATCTGTGCGCCCCCATGGCTCGCCGAGACGGCTTACGTCTCACTCACATGCCGATGAGCGAGCGTTAACCAGGCGCGCGTTTTATGCACAGCCATGCATACTTTCTCACGGTTCGTTCGACCCTATCAGCGCTCGTGTGCAGCCTTTTCCACTGTTCCGATAGGAAATCAGATCGCTTAATACACGCCGAATATGCGCTGGCGGTCGATGGCGAGATCGCTGCCGGTGGGGGGCACAGAACTGCCGGTTCTGGCATGGTCCGGCGGGGGGTCGTGGCGTTAGGCGTGGTGGCCGGCTGGCTTGGCTGGCGGGGGCCTGCATATCTCGTCTTTCCGCGGTGTGAGGCGGCGGGACGGTTCCCGCCGCCTCACGTCGTGGCCCCACGCGAACACCAGCCCGGCGATGATCGCCGGGTCCGTGACCGTCATCGTTGCACTTGGTGGGCTGCTATCTCAGCGGGCTATTGGCGGGCCATGTGCATGCGCAGTTCGGCGTCGGTGTCCCGGATCAGTTTGCCGCTGACGTCGACCGTCACGCTGTGGATGGTGCCTGTGAACTTGAACGGGCTGGCGTACTCGTCGGTGATCGCCGAGCCGGGGTTGGCGCCGCAGGTGAGCGCGCCCGGGTTGAGCACGAACGGCGTGGTGACGGGCGCTTCCGCATTCCCGGCGAGGGCGCCGTCAACGTAGAGCTGGAGCCTGCCGGGCGCTCCCTTGCCCTGGGTCATGTCCGGCTCCCCGGTCGGCTCGAACTCGAACCTGAGCGTGTGCTTGCCTGGCTGGAGGACGATGTTGGATTCCACTTCGTACACGGCCCGGCCCACGTAGTTGTGGACGTAGCGGAGCTTGCCGTCCTGGACGAACAGCGAGTATCCGCCGGCCGAGGTGCCCTGGGACAGCAGTACCCCTTCGGCCCCGCCGGCGGGGATCTCGACCTCGGCGGTGATGCTGTGCGGGCGGTTGAGGACCCTGGGGGCGGCGAAGAACGGGATCGATTGCGTGCCGGGCCGGTAGGTGTAGCGGTCGCGGGGCGCCGCGACGAGCGGCTTTTCGGCGATCATCCGGGCCAGGCCGCTGCCGTCGATCGGCATGACGTTGTACTTGCCTGCTTCCACGTACCAGGTCCCGATCATCGCGATCAGCCGGTCGCGGTGGTCGGCGGCCACGTTGTGGTTCTCGGCGAAGTCCTCCGCCACGTGGTAGAGCTCCCAGCCGGTGGCGTCCAGGTTGGACAGCGTTTGGGCGGAGATCGGCTGCCCGAACGGCATGCCCGCTTCGGTGAACGACGGGCCCGGCCAGGGGCAGACGGCCCGCCAGCCGTCGTGGTAGATCGCCCGGTGACCGAGCATCTCGAAGTACTGCGTGTGGTGGCTGGTCTCGGCGGCAGCGTCATCCAGGGTGCGGGCGAAGCTGACGCCGTGCAGGGGTGACTGGGTGACGCCGCGGATCGCCTTGGGCGGATCGATGCCCAGCAGGTCCAGAACCGTGGGCACCATGTCGATGATGTGCGCGTACTGGGTGCGGACCTCACCCCTGGCCGTGATCCCCTGCGGCCAGGAGACGATGAACGGATCGCTGGCGCCGCCCCGGTAGGTCTCCCGCTTCCACCGGCGGAACGGCGTGTTCCCGGCCCACGTCCAGCCCCACGGATAGTGGTTGAAGTGCTTGGGGCCGCCGATCTCATCGATCAGCTTGAGGCTTTCTTCCAGCGACTCCTGCGCGTTGTTGAAGAACTGCGCCTCGTTGGTCGTCCCGGTGGGCCCGCCCTCGGCGCTGGCGCCGTTGTCGGAGATGACCATGACCAGGGTGTTGTCCAGCTCCCCCAACATGCGCAGGAACTCCATCAGACGCCCGACCTGGTGATCGGTGTGGGACAGGAAACCGGCGAAGACCTCCATCATCCGGCTGTACAGCCGGCGGGCGGCCGGGGGCAGCGATCCCCAGTCGGGCACGTCGGGATCATGACGCGACAGCTCGGCGTCCGCCGGGGCGATGCCGAGTTCCTTCTGCCGCGCGAAGACCCTCTCCCGGTAGGCGTCCCAGCCGTCGTCAAAGACGCCGGCGTACCGGTCCGCCCATTCCTTCGGCACGTGGTGCGGCGCGTGCGTGGCACCGAAGCACAGATGCAGGTAGAACGGCTTGGCCGGGTCGATCTGCTTGACGTCGGCGACGAACTCCATCGCCTTGTCCACTAGGTCCTCGCTGAGGTGGTAACCCTCTTCCGGCGTGCGCGGCGGCTCCACTTGGTGGTTGTCGTACACCAGATCCGGATACCACTGGCTGGTGTCACCGCCCAGGAACCCGTAGAAGCGCTGGAAGCCGCGCCCGAGCGGCCACCGGTCGAACGGGCCTGCGCCCGTCTCCTGGTTGCTCGGCGTCAGGTGGTACTTCCCCACCATGAACGTGCTGTAGCCGTGCTCGAGAAGCATCTCGGATAGGAAGCCGTTCTCGAACGGGATGACGCCGTTGTACCCGGGATAGCCGCTGGCCAGCTCCGTGATGGCGGCCATCGCGTTGCTGTGGTGGTTGCGGCCGGTGATGATGCACGAACGGCTGGGTGAGCACAACGCTGTCGTGTGCATGTTGTTGTAGCGCAGGCCGTCCGCGGCGATCGCGTCGAAGCTGGGGGTCTCGATCGGGCTGCCGTAACAGCCCAGCTGGCCGAACCCCGTGTCATCCAGCACGATGAACAGCACATTTGGCGCGCCCTCGCGGGCCCGCACCGGGGCCGGCCAGGCCGGCGTGGACTCATCCGCGGTCCGCCCGATCACGCCGGGGAACACGGCACCGGGCCCATATTCGACAATCGCCATAGGGACCTCTCCCGCTGCTCGCCGTTTCCTTCCGCTAGCCCGCATCCTGACACGCCGCGGCGGCGCCCCGCCTCACCCGGCGGGGATGATCGCCGCTCGTAGGCGCGCTCGCCATGGACGCCGGGGAGCACATGTGATCATCTGGAGGAGAAGATGGGCAGAATCACGCAGCAGGCAGTCGTGGCCGGCGGGCAGGCGCTGAGAATGACCTGCCGCAAGCGTGCGCCGCTGAGGACGCGGACGCGGCCAGCATCAAGACGCATGCGCCGGGGTAAGGCGGGAGGAAAGCCGTGATCCTTAACCTGGTCCTGATCGGCGTGGCGATCACGCTCGACCCGCTGCCGCTGACCGCCTTCATCGTCGTGCTGCCCTCCAACCGCGGCGCGCGCAAGGGCGCGGCCTTCGTGTTCGGGTGGCTGGTCTCCCTGGCCATCGTGGTCACGGTCACCGTGCTGGCCACCGGCAACAACCCGCCCAAGCCGAGCACGGCGCCGTCGCTGGCATCGCTGGCGGTGAAGATCGCGCTCGGCGCCGTCCTGGTGGTGATCGCGGTCCGGCGCGTCCGGGCCAGGGGGCGGCCCAAGCCGCCGAAGAAGCCGCCCAAGTGGCAGGAGCACGTGGACAGCATGTCCCCGTGGTTCGCCCTGGGCCTGGCCCCGGCGCTGCAGCCCTGGATGCTGATCGGCGCGGGCGCGGCCACCGTGGTGGAGGCCAAGCTGTCCAGCTGGGAGAGCTTCCTCGCGCTGGTCTTGTTCTGCGTCCTGGCCTCGGCGTCCTACCTGGCCCTGGAGATCTACGCCGTGGTCAAGCCTAGCCAGAGCCAGGCGCTGCTGGCCCGGTTCCGGAC
The DNA here is from genome assembly GCA_963739615.1 of uncultured Actinomycetes bacterium. Taxonomy (GTDB): domain Bacteria; phylum Actinomycetota; class Actinomycetes; order Streptosporangiales; family Streptosporangiaceae; genus Palsa-504. The sequence continues at coordinate 69,583 of CAVUBD010000036.1, read as the reverse complement.
CTGGCTCGACACCCACACCGACCAGGTCATCATCATCGGGAGCCTGCTCCTCGGATTCTGGCTCATCGCCAACAGCATCTACCTGATCGTCACCTGAGACTGCCGTCACTGCCCATTGCCCAGCTCGAGGTCCCGCTTTAATGGCGCCCTCGCGGGCGTCGTAATGCGCCGGGTGGTCCAGGGAATCTCACCCCGGGCTCCGACAGAACGGAGCGTGGGCCCGGGACTGGTTGATCAGCCACCTCATACCATAGCCCGGCCGGGTGAAAGCAGGCAGAAACTGAGACCGGCACCGATCCTGAGCCGCCGCCCGCAGACCATGAACGGCTCCCCCGCCAGGGCGTGCCTTTCAATGCGCAGAACACCCTTATCTGGGCGGGTAGCGTATCAGCCGGCACCGAAACCAGCGGCCATGCAGATCGGCGGAAGTGTGCGTGTCGCTCCAGACGAGGGCCGATTACGCAGCGCAACGAGGACCATCCCACACTCTCCCGACCGCCCCGAGCACGAACACCGGGAACCGCACCCGGAAGATCCCGGACACGAACGCCGGCATCGTCATGGACGCCACGAAGGTATGACGGCCGAAGGCACGGTCGCCTTTGGCCAGCAGTTTCCGGCGCCGTTCCTCGATTCGTCCCGGGTGGTCGAGCATCTGGCGCCCCCCGCGCCTGGCCGACCTGATATCCGATGACCGAGCCCAGCATCCAGGCGGCCGCCGCGGTCGCGAGCAGGATGCCCACGTTGAGCTTGCCCTCTCCGGCCAGCGTGCCCGCGCCTATCAGCGCCGCGTCACCGGGCCCGGGTATGCCGGCTCCCAGGATCAGCACGAGCGCGAACAAGATGATGTACTCGGCCAGGGTCATGGCGCCGCCAGGGTGATCATGGGCTCAGCCCGCCGGCCGGCGTGCCGGATTGCTTGCGCGCGCCCGCCGGTTCGCCTGGGCGCGGCGGCCTTCCGCCCGTTCCGCGCTGCCGGAGCCGCCGCCCCGGCCGACATGGGACGCATGGCCTGCCCAGGTCGGTGCCGTATACGACGGTGCGGGAGTGGCTGCGCCGGTTCGCCCGGCGGGCGGACCGGGTGCATGCGTGGCTGTGCGGGCTGCTGCCGCGGCTGGTGGATGACCCGGTGTGGCCGGCGGGGACCGCGAGCACGGCTGGTGATGTCCTGGCGGTGCTGGGGGCGCTGCATCAGCAGATGCCGGGCCGGTGGCGGGTGGTGGCCGGGTTGTCGCCGGGGCAGCTGGCGGCGCGGCTGTCGCGGTGCGGGCTGCTGGCCCCGTCCTGGCCGCCCGGCGCGGTCAACACGAGTTCGCCGGTTCACGGCGTAATCGCTGGAGAGCCTCGTGCTGGGAAACTAGCCCGCGGGGTTCGGACCGGGGGTCGCTGGAAAAGGACCCGCCTTTCGGCGGGCACCTCGCCAGCGGCCTACCGGTGTAGAGGATAGAGGATGTTGCGTGCTTGTATAATTATGCGCTGGTCTGTATGTGATCAATAGCCGTGGCGACCACCGGTTCAGCCTTTGTCGTCTGTGTCGCGAGCGCGCCGATTATGTGCCGATTGGTGTTGTCCGGCTGATAGGCGGTGGTCCACGGTGTTAAGTGCAGATCACCTTGTTCTGGCGTGTCCGCGGGCGGGTTCTGCGCAGCCGTGTCATGGGGGCTTGTCATCTGGGGGGAGAACAAGGACTTCGGTGGCGATGGTGGCGCGGCGGAGGCTTTCGCGGAATGCTTCGTCGGCGGCGGACGCCTGCTCGGTCAAGGTGGTGATCTCAGCGATGGCCAGCTCGTCAGCCGCGGTCCGGGCCAGCAGGTCAAGATACCTGTCATTCAGCCCGGCGATCTTCAGCGCACTCTGCCAGTCCAGCCGGGCGGCATCAGTCGTGCGGACCTGCGCCGCGTAGCGCTCCAGGGTACGCACCCGGGCGGTGGTGGCCTGCTGGGCCAGGGCCAGGGCGCGCCGGTGGGACTCCAGCACGGCGTCGGTCATCGGCCCGGGTGAGGCGCCGGGCAGGCTGGTGCCTGACCCGGCGCGCAGGATCGCGATTTCCCGCAGTGCAGATGCGATCTCCCACTCGTGGCGTTTGAGGGTTGTCTGTGCCGCGGCGCGGTCCGGCAGGTCTGCGGCATAAACCTCCGAGCCGAGAATCGCGCCGATAGCCAGCTGCGCCCGGTGCAGCAGCTGACGGCCGGAGTCATCGAGACTGGACGGCTCGATCACGTGGCTGCGGTTGCGGCGGGACAGGCGGAGGTCAGCCAGCCGGGTCACGGCCACCGCAGCGGCCGTCGCGGTGAACCAGGCGATGATCCAGGCCACCGACGCGCCCCGGCCGGCCATGACAGTGATACAGATAGCACTGGAAAGCCAGCAGGCACCCGCCGTCAGCATGAGCGTCGACCTAGCCGCGGGCCCTGCCGCAAGCCAGGGATCGGACACCGGCACCGCGCCTGATCTTTCCGGGTCAGCCTGCAGCCTGCCCCGCTGGGGGATGCCAGGCTCGCGGTCAGTGCCGGAACTAGCTATGGTCACGACGGCACCTCCAGCGCCATCGTCGCATGCCGGCGCCGGGCCCCGCCAGCAGCCCCGCCCTCGCCAAAGCGTACCGATCGGCGGGTCAGCGCGCGGTTATCAAAGGGACCTTCGCGATGTCGCCCGTTCAGCGGGCCCGCCGGTCAGCTGAACATGCAGCCGCCCGGGCCTGCATATTTATGCACCACAGTCCTGCGCGAAGAATGCGCGCTCATGCCGCTGATCGGGCGCGGATGTGGTCACTCCTGGTGGTCTACGAGCTGGGCTAGCCGCTGGAGGAACCGGGGGTCGTAGTGGCCGGTGACGTGGTGGACGTTCCACAGGCCCGATCCGCGGATTTGGGCTCGTTCGGCGTAGCGGCCGAGCCAGCTGGCGGTTGGCAGGTCTGGTCCGCTGGTGAGGCAGGACAGCAGCGCGATGCTGTTGCTCTCGAGGTAGCCGCGGTCGGCTCTGCCGGGGACGCTGAGCCACAGGAACGGCATTGCCCCGATGTGGCAGCTGACCTCGCGTTCGATGTCGGCTTCCTGGATGGCGCGCTCGCCGGGCAGCCGGCGGCGGTCAAGCCAGGAGGCGAGCAGGTCCTCCGGCAAGCGGCCGTCACGGCGGATCAGGGCGGCGCCCGCATGCCGGCGGAAGACTGACGCGCGGTGGTCACCGCCGCCCGGATCGCGGCCGTTCAGCTGCCCGCGGTGCTGCCTGAGCCGGCCCCACAGTGTGGCCTTGCTGGTTTGCGTCAGCGCGTGGGTGCCGACACGCACCAGCCGGCGGCTGCGTCCGCGCGGTTCTCGCCGTCTTCGTAGAAGAAGTAGATGCCCTGCGGCGGACACCCGGAACTGCCGGTGCACTCACGCAGGCGCCGTGGCCCGCCCAGCCTGGCGGCCAGCTGATCCAGGATCTGGTAGAACTCATCGACGCCTGACCGGCGGCCGCCGTCTGTGGCGGGCGGGCGACCAGGCCCGGCTGGCTGATGCTGCGGGACCGGCTGCCGCCTGCCCGCTGGCGCGGGCTGGCTGCCGGGCCCGGGTGCCGGGCGGCCTTCCCGGCGGGGGTGATCTGCGGTGATGGTGAGTAAGTCACCGCCGGCACTGATGCTGAACCGGAATGCCCGCCCTGGCCACTGTCGGCAGATGCCGCTGGCTGCGACTGTCTTGCCCAGCGACGTCGCGTGCGCCCCGGAGCTGCATTTCATCCCCTGCGCACCTACTTCAGCCGTTCCGTGCCAGGATTGCCGTGCCCCCAGCCGGGTCAGGTCCGGCACGCTCACTGTCGCCAGCTCTCTGGAGGCGGCCACCTGCACCTGCGCGCGGATCTGCGGTAGCTGGTCGGCCCAGTAATCGTCGTACTTCGATCCCACCCCGCCAGTATGCACGGACCGCGAAGCGGGTTCACCCTCAGATCACAGGCGACAGCGGAGTGCGACCAGTGTCAGGCGCCCCCCCACCGTCCAGGCGAGGATGTCCAGCAGGCGAAGGCTCGTCAGCCGGCTCAGCCGCTGGATGGCGGGCTCCCGGCGGGTGCGGAGCTTTGCCGTGAGCCACTCGAAGTCGCCGACCGCAGCGGTGAGATCCTCGCGCACCGCCTCCCAGCGACCGCTCGCTACGCCGAGTTCTGCCGCCCAGGCAGCGGACCGGTCACCGTAGACGGCGGTGACGCGGGTGTCGGCGATCGGTACCATCCAGGGCCGTTTAAGGTGCAGCAGCTTGGACCGCTTGGCCTGGCCGATGTTGGTAAACCGCCACGGCATCCCCGCCGCAACCTGAACACCCCCCCTGCCCGACGCGGCTCGCTGCGATCCTCCGCGGCCAGATCGAGCGCGGAGAGCTTCGGTCGGGCGACGCGCTGCCGTCACAGGCGACGATGGTCCAGCGGTACGGCGTGGCCAGGATGACGGCTAGCCGGGCCGTACACGTGCTGGTCGACGAAGGCCTTGCCGTCATCGTGCCGGGCATGGGCGCATACGTGACCCGACGCTGACGCACTTCACCCGAAGATCTGATCCATGACCTCGGCGCCCTTGACCAGGACCGGGCGCAGTTCTTTCCGATAGATGGTTTCCGTGGTGCGCGAGCTCGAGTGGCCGGCCAGCCGGGCGATCTCCTCCACCGGGACGCCCGAGGCTGACAGCAGGCTGACGAAGCTGGTCCGCAGCTCGCGGGGCGCCCAGTCCTCCCCGATGCCGGCGGCCTTGCAGATGGATCTGAAATACCGCCGAACGTTGGCCGCATCCAGCTCGGTGCCGATCGTGGTCGTGAAGACCAGGTCGTGATCACGCCACAGCTCTCCCGCGGCCAGCTTCTCCTCGTCCTGGCGCACGCGATGCGCCCGCAGCGCTTCGGTGACCGCCTGGGGCAGTCCGAGGGTCCGGCGCGACTTGGAGGTCTTGGTGTCGCCGCCGAGACGCACGGACCGCCAGACCGCGATGCTCCCGGCGTCCAGGTTCACGTGATCCCAGCGAAGCGCCCGGGCCTCCTCGGTCCGGATACCGGTCATCAGGCACAGGACCACGTAGGCGCCGAGCCTGGAATCCCTGGCGGCTTTCAGGACGGCGGCGGCCTGCCCGGCGGTCAGCGCCTTGCTCGGCCGGCCGGGCTGGCCTTTCGGTGTGTCGACCAGCGCGGCTACGTTGTGCACGACGTGCCGGCTGGCCTCGGCGTGACGCAGGGCCCGGGTCAGCGCGTTGTGCGCGATCGTCACCGTCCGGCTGGACTTGCCCGCCGCCAGGTGGACCAGGGCGCGGCGCACGTCGTGCGCGGTCAGCGTCCGTAGCTCGATGCCGCCGATGACCGCGGTGACCGGCTTGAGGACGTTACGGTTGAGCGTCACCGTCTGGGCCGACCGGCCGTCCAGCCCCTCGGAAAGCCAGTCATCGACGGCACGCTGGACGGTGTACGCACGCTCGGGCTGCACGCCGGAGTCCTGCTCGGCCTGGAGTTGCTTGAGTTTCCCGGCGACCTCGGCCCTGGTACGGCCGGAAACCTTGTGGCGGCGCCAGGTCTTGCCGTCCAGGCCGTAGCCGACGGAGACCGCGCCGTACCAGCGGCCCTTGGCCTCGTCCTTGTAGATCGATCCTTCGTTGCGCCCGCGACGCCGGGTGCCGGAAGCTTGACTACCCATAAAACTAAGGATAAGGGGCGGCTTGCTCCCCTACTTGCTCCCCGATGATCTTGATCGGGTCTCCGCAGGGCTCTGACCTCGTGGAGCTTAGGGGATTCGAACCCCTGACCTCTTGCATGCCATGCAAGCGCTCTACCAACTGAGCTAAAGCCCCGTGACTGGCAGCGCCAAGGCGCCAGCCGGAACGGGGATAGCATACCGGTTCGCGGAGCATGCGTCGCACGGCCCAGGACTTGGGGCCGGGATTGCTCGCGGCGAAGGTCGGTGAGAGCTGCGTGACCTGCACGCTTTGGCTAAGGGACGGCGGGAGAGGTCAAGCTGGCCTTGATCGCTTGTTTCTGGAGTTTGCCGGAGGCGGTGCGGGGCAGGGCGGGGACGATGAGCGCGGTCTCGTCTGGGCGGCGAGCTCACCCGGGTCGCTGACGGGGGCCGTGTCACGCCAGGCGAGATAGTCGAGGTCGGTGATCAGGGTGTCGCAGGCGAAGCCGGGGGCGCCTATGCCGGCCACCAAGGGCGCGGCCGCGGGGTCGACCATCAGCACGCTCGGTTCGGCGTCAGCCAGGATAGCCAGCACCTCCCGCGGGGCCAGGCGGTTATTGACGGCGGTGAAGATCGCCCGGCACTTGGCCGCGCCGTACAGGACCTCCGCGAACCCCGGGCCGTTGCCGCCGATGAAGGCGACACGGTCGCCGGGGGCCACCCCCTTGCGCTGGAGCGCCTGGGCGACCTGGCTGGACCGGCGGTCCAGGTCGGCGAACGAGGTCAGGCGGCCGGGCTCGGCCAGCGCGATCGGCGCGGGGGTGACGGCGGCCCGCTTCCTGATGATGTCGGCCAGCGAGTAAACCGGCGAGCCATCGGGGTGGTACGACCAGGGTTCGCTCTCGGTCATGGCGGCTCGCCTGCCCTTCTGTAACTGCCGCAAGTCCTGGCGCCGTGAGAGCGCAGTTTCACTACGCGGCGGGGACCGCCCATCGCCGCCAGCGGCACACGTGCGGGGGCGGGTCAGACGGCGAGCTCGGAGGTGGCCCCTGGCGGGTCGCCGCCGACCTGGATCTTCGAGCCGCGCAGTTCGAGCTGGCAGACCGAGCAGTGCAGGACGGGGGCGAACGTGCCGCCGCAGGTGGTGTGGGTGAGCAGGGTCGCGGGACCCTCGGGGGCGCGGAACCACCGGTCGCCCCAGTCCAGCATCACCATCACGTGCGGGAAGAACGCGCGGCCCTTGTCCGTCAGCCGGTACTCGACCCGGCCCGAGCCTTGACGGCGACGGTATGCAGCACGCCCATCTGGCAGAACGTACGGAGCCTGTCCGAGACGATGGTCGGCGGCGCGCCCATCATCTGCAGCATGTCGGTGAACCTGCGGGCGCCGAGGAACGCGGCCGCCAGGGCGGCCGCGGACCAGCGGTTGCCGATCAGCTCGATCGTCTGCGGCACCAGGCCGGGACCAGGCGAGCCGCCCGCGGACCGGCGCCGGGTGGTGGCCTGCGGCACCGACCGGGCAAAGCCGCCGCTCGGCCCGAACGTGCCGCGGACATCGCGCAGGCCCGCGGGCTGCCCGCAGGACCGGCAGCCCATGACCGGGGAGAACTCCTCGCCGCACTCGGTGTGGTACATCGGCGGCAGCGGCTCGATGTGCCCGGTCACCCAGACGGCTTCCCACGACCAGATGGTCAGCAGGAGCTTCCACAGGTCGCGGCCGCAGGCGGTGAGCACGTACTCGTAGCGCCGCGGCGCCTGGGAGTACTGCGACATCGTGAACACGCCCGTTTCCGTGAGGCGGCGCAGCCGCACCGTCAGCACCGAGTTCGCGATGCCCAGCCGGTCGCGGAAGTCCTTGTACCGGCGCACGCCGTCGATGATGGCCAGCTTGACGATGGACAGGTTCCACTCATCGCCGATCAGCCCGAGGACGATGGCGTTGGAGTTCTCGGTTACGGGTGGAATGATTCAGCCAATCTCCCGGTCGGGCCGCGGCCCACGTCGTTGGCACGAAACACGACGCACTCAACTGCTCCTCGCGGCCGGTCAGGGTGTCGTGCTTGACCAGCCCGTTGAACAGGAACCAGCCTGGTTCGTTGGTGGCGGCGTAATTATACCGGTACGGCCGCCCGCCGAACCCCTGGTCAGGTAGACACCGTACAGGTCGTCCGGCAGGGCGCCCACCGCGCAATTACAGGGGAAAGGGGTGTATCAGGGGCGTCCCGGACGCCTCTGGGGGGCAGAGGCATTGCTGAGGAGGTCTGCCGTGAGCCCAGCGTGGCACGCACCGTCGACCAGTCCGCCGAAACGCCGCAGGCCGCTGACGCTGCCGATCGCGGCTCTCGTCGTGGTCCTCGCCGCGGTCGGGGCAGGCTGGGGCACGGAGTACGCCATCGGGCGGGCGGCCCAGGCTCACCCGTCGCCCGGTGCTTCGCCGTCGGTCGTGGCGTTGCCCTCGGGCGGCCTCGTCAGGCTCGCTCCGGCGGCCGCGCTGCAGCCCGACGCCGCCTTGATCGCGCCGGTGATCAGCGCCTACTTCCAGGCCATCAACACCAGGGACTACCCGAAGTACCTGGCCATCCAGAGCCAGGACGAGGCGCTGACCGCCGCGCAGTTCCAGGCCGCGTTCCGGTCCACGCAGGACTCGGGCATGCTCGTCACCGGCATCACCACCGGACCCGACGGGCGCCCGGCCGCGGACGTCACCTTCACCAGCCGGCAGCAGCCGCAAGACGGCCCCGGCGGCGAGTCATGCACGAACTGGCACCTGACCATGTTCTTCGACCACGGCACTGGAACTTACACGATCGGGGCGCCTGCCAATGGTTACAAGGCGGCTTATCAGGCCTGCTGATAGGCAGGACCGTTCGGAATGACAGAACGAGCCCGGCTGCGCGGCCTCGGCGTCGGCCCCTTCAAGCTGCCCGAACGGCTCGAACTGCGGGACGAGTTGCCGCGCGACCCGCTGGGCAAGGTCCTCGAGCGGGAGCTGCGCGAGGAGCTCAGGCAGCCCTGACGATGCCCGTATTTCGCCGGAATTAACGCTATTCGCGCGGCCTTCTTCGCTATTGGCGGTGGCCACTTCCGATACCCGTTAATGGCAGAATCAAAACTGGGATAATAAGCATGGACTTTCACGTCTCCGTTGTTTTATATTGTGCCCAGACAATCGATCATGTGCTTATCGGGGGCTAGTTAAATAGGCATAAGGAGCGTAAATGCGACGTAGTTGGGCGATTCTTTCCGCGGTGCTCGTCCTCGGGTTCGGCGGGGCCATGGTGACGGCCTACCCGGCGGCGGCCGCCACCGCCACCCACCGGTCAGGCCCGCACAGCAGACCTGACGGCTGGAAGTCACCGGGCGGGCCGGGCGATCTGATGACCGCACCCCAGTCCCGGACGCTGAACGGTCACCGGCTTACCACGGTCTCCAGCTCTAACTGGGCCGGATACGCGGCGACCAGCAACACCACCCAGTTCACCAGCGTCGCCGCCAGCTGGGTGCAGCCGGCCAGTGCAGCCGGGGCGACCAGTACGGCGCGTTCTGGGTCGGGCTGGACGGGTACGCCAGCCCCACGGTGGAGCAGACCGGCAGCGAAGTCGACTGCATCGGGCGCACGGCCGAGTACTCGGCCTGGTACGAGATGTACCCGGCGAACCCGGTCTACTTCAACAACACGGTCAAGGCCGGCGACCACTTCTCCGCCTCGGTCACCTACCAGGGGTCCAACGTGTTCCAGCTGGTGCTGGCCGACAGCACCGAGCACTGGACGCACACCGTCACCCAGACCCTGGCCGGGGCGGCCAGGTCCTCGGCCGAGGTCATCGCCGAGGCGCCGTGCTGCACCATCTACGGCGGCACCCTGCCGCTGACCAACTTCGGCTCGGTGAGCTTCACCGGCGCCACCGTGAACGGCGCGGGCCTGTGCACGCCCAACCCGGTCGAGATCACGATGCCGAGCGCGACCCCGTCGGCGATCAGCGCGTGCGATAACTTCTCCGTCGCCTACACCGGCCGCACCAGCCCGTTCCCGTTCCCCTTCTAGGGGCGTCCGCCCGGCCGGGCCCTGCGGCTGCCGCCGCAGGGCCCGGCCGGGGCTTGGGGCCTCGGGCCTTACGGGCTCGGGGCCTTGGGCCTTACTCGTCGGCGACGATGGAGCCAACCCGGTCGCCCAGGCCAGGGTCGCGCCTGACCAGCCAGATCGAATAGAGGACGGACACCACGATGACGCCCAGGGCTGCGAACGGGAACCAGTCGTACGGCTGGGGCTGCGGGGGCTTGCACAGGTAGTAGATGGGGACGGCGATGGCGACCATGCCGAGGACCGGCAGTATGACGTGCTTGACCAGGTTGAACTCAGTCGGCCGGTACTTCCGGTAGTAGAACGGCAGGGCCAGGTTGGCCAGGAAGTACACGACCAGGACCAGGATGGTGCCCATCGTGCTGGCTTCGAAGAAGAAGTCCAGCGCGTCCAGGCTGTTGCCGTGGCCGCCGATCCAGTGGCCGAGCGCCCAGCCCAGGGTAATGACCCCGGCGATGCCGACGAAGACGATGATCGCGTTGACCGGGGTGCGGCGGACCGGGTGCACGTAGCCGATCCAGCGCGGCAGCAGGCCCTCGCGGCCGGCGTTGAAGATCAGCCGGCACTGGGAGTTCACCGCGGCGATGAGTACCCCGAGGGTGGAGGTAACCCCGGCGATGTAGGCGATGAAGGCCAGCCAGGCCGCCACGCTGTGGGCGACGCTGATGAACGGGATGGCGGCGTTCGCCAGCGCCGTGGCGTTGTAGCCGAAGCCGGAGACCGTGGCGTAGGCCAGCAGCAGGTACGTGACCGCCATGAGACCGATGGACATGAACACGGCCCGGGGCACGTTGCGCCGGGGATTGGTGGTCTCCTCGGCCAGCGCCGCTGAGTTCTCCCAGCCGATGAAGAGGTAGACGGCCAGCGGGAACGCGAGGGCGAGGCCGCTGAAGTGGTTGTTGATGTGGCTGGGCTGGAATGGCACGCTGCTGAGGTGGCCGCCGTTCTTGATCAGCACGGCGACCGCCACGACGAGCAGTACCGTGATCTCAAAGGCGAAGAAGAAGCCGGCCAGCTTGGTCGACACGGCCACGCCGCGGAACATCATGAACATGGCGCCGGCGGTGAAGATGGCGGAGAAGATGATCCAGGGGACGTTCCAGCCCAGGTAGAAGTTCAGCATCATCGACAGGAACCCGCCCGAGATGACCAGCACCCCCGCGATCGCGATGATGTAGCCGGCCCCGCACAGCAGCGCGGTGGTCACCGCGCTGGTGCCGCCGAAGGTCTTCCCCACGAAGGTGATGAAGCCGCCGGTCGACGGGTGCGCCCGGGAGAACTGCGACAGCGTGTTGCCTAGTAGTGCGATGGCGACGATGGCGGCGAGCACGACCAGCGGCGAGCCGAGGCCGGCCGCGATCACGATCCCCGCGAAGCCGAAGTAGAAACTGTAGGCCGGGCCGATGTTCGCCATCGTCGACGCGGAGATATCGATCAGGCTGAGGGCGCCGCGGTGCAGCCGCTCGGGGGACTCAGGCGCCTTGGATTCCGTGAACGGAATCCGGGCCGCTTCGCTCATATGCACACTCCCTGAAGAGGCTGACTGGGCCGATGGGTTTGTACCGATTTAGCAGTGATCATGCGCGGCATCGGGGTCACGGTCAACCAGCGGCGCTAGCTGAGTTCTTCGCTGCTCCTCGATGTTCCCTGATGTGGGAATCACCGCCTGACCTGCCGCTCAAACCAGGCGAGCCGCCGCCATGCCATAATGCCGGCCGCCGCGGCGGTCCGGGAACGCTTCGCCGCCGCGCCGGGTGACCGCTTATCCCGAAATCGGGTATGACTACGGCTGTATCAGGCAGGAACCATGCTGCTCTGTGTCTTGAGGACGATAGGCAGCGGCGATGGAAGGGGACCCGGGATCATGAACTCGGCGGCCGACGACATCTTCACACGAGCCCGGCATGATAACTGGCACGACGAGCGTCACGCTGAGCTCTGCCTGCCAACCGAAGAAAACGGCAGGGTGCCGACGGTGCAGCACAACGAGCCGAGCGCACCGCGCGGCGGCCACTACCTGTACCGCCCCCGCCAGGTGCTGATAGAAGCCGTCGAGCGGCACGCGTCGACGCAGCTCGCTAACGAGCTCACCCAGCGCGGCGGCGTTCCCGATGAACGCAGCGACAGTACCTTCGCCGAGGTGGACCTGCCCGTCCGCTCCTTCCTGATGCCGGCCGACGTGCACATCCCAGCCCTGGTGACCGAGCTGCGCCAGCGCGGGGACGACAGCCCGCGGCTGAACATCGCACCGAACCACGTCTTCAGCGGCGAGCCCGCGTACCACGGCGGACCAGCCGGGGAGCCACGCAGCGCTAAGCCGTTCTCCGAGGCGCTCTTCTCGCCGGCGGCCGACCCAGGCCCCGGTACCCAGCCGCCCACGATCGCGGTGCTCGACACCGGTTACGACCAGGACGCGCAGACTCTGCACCCAGGGCTGGCGGTACGCCTCGATACCCAGGACTGCGTGCCCGAGGTGCCTGTGCTGCCGACCGGTTACCTGGCCCGCGAGGCCGGTCACGGCACCTTTATCGATGGCATCATCATGCGGGTGGCGCCGCAGGCCCGCATCCGCCAGGTCGGGGTGCTCACCCCGGCCGGGGTCACCGATGACCAGACCATCGCCCTGCAGCTGGCCAAGGCCGCCCAAGCCGGCATCGAGGTCATCAACCTCTCGCTGGGCGGCTACACCAGCCACGACGAACCCCCGCTGGCCACCGCTCTCACCCTGGCCCACCTGACCGACGACGTTGCGATCGTCGCCGCCGCGGGCAACAACGGCAGGGAACGGCCGTTCTTCCCGGCCGCGTTCAAGCGCGTGGTATCCGTCGGCGCGCTCGACACCAGGGACGGGAAGATCAGCCGGGCCAGCTTCAGCAATCACGGGTGGTGGGTGGACGTATACGCGCCCGGCGTCCGGATCCTCAGCACCTACCTGCAGGCCATCTGGAAGCTGCCGAGCGAGCACGAGCCGCGGCCCATCGACGGCTTCGCCTACTGGAGCGGGACGTCATTCGCCGCCCCGCAGGTCGCCGCCATGATCGCCAACACGATCCCGGCGGCCGGCTCGGCGCGCCAGGCCGTCCTGCAGGTGCTGGCTCAGGCTGCCTGGGTGCCCGACCTGGGCGCGGTGCTGATCCCGGACGCCGGGCTAGCCGGCTAGCCGCCGTAGCCCAGGCAGGCCAGTCCGGCGGCCGGGCCGCCGGACTGCGCGCGGACGGCCTCCAGGGCCGCCGCGGGCGTGTTGCCGCTGCTGACCAGCTGATGCCAGCGGTGCGCGAGCGCCTCGCTGACCTCATCGGGGAGCGGCAGCAAGGGCGCCACCACGGTGCTGGCCCCGACGGCCAGCAGCGCGGTGGCCAGGCCGGACATCTCGTCGCCCGGCTGGACCTGGGACAGACCAGAATCACAGGCGGCCAGCATGATCGTGCGGGGGGCGCGGCGCAGCCGCTCCAGGTCGTAGACGGTCAGCGGCCCGTCCGCGAGCACCAGGGCCGAGAACAAGGGGTTATCAGCCCGGAACCTGCCGTGCGCGGCCACGTGCGCCACGTCGGCGCCGTCCAGGGCGGCCAGGGCGGCGGCGATCGTGGCATGGTGCCCGGCGAGCACGGTCGCGCCCGGGTAGAGCGCGGCCAGCGAGTCGAGCTCGGCCGCGGCGGCGGGGACGTCCGGGCCCGCGATCAGGACGACCCGCGCGGGGTGGGGGGTTGCGGGGTGGGCGGATGCGGGGTGGGCGGGTGCGGGTGCGGGAGGCCCGGCGGCGGCGTTGCGGGCGGTGAGCCAGGCTTGGGCGGAGGGGGCTACGGTGACGGGACGGTCGGCGCAGCGGGGCAGCATGCACCAGGGGAGGGACTGCAGCGTTCCTGAGGGCACCACGACTAGCGGGCGCCAGTCGGTCAGCGATGCGACGGGCGCAAGCAGCGACGTGTCCAGGCGGTCCGCCGCGCGGGCGGCCAGCTGGGTGGCGGCCTGCAGGGAGGCGGCCGATCCGTGGCCGGTCAGCAGGCGGCGCCAGGCGAACCGGAGCGACTCCAGGCCGGCTGCGACCGGCTCGGCCGGGCCGAGCGGGTAAAGCGTGTGACGGCCGGACGCCAGTACCACGGCGTAGAGCATGTCCCCGCTTTCCACGTACTCGATGAGCACCCGGTCAGCCAGGGCCTCGGCGAGGACCTCCGTGCCGGCCGCCAGCGGGGCGGCGGCGGCGCCTGGCGCGTGCCGCAGATAGCGCAGCAGGCGTTCCTCCAGGGCCTGCTGCCTGCGGAGCAGCGTCTGCACCGGGGCCGCGGCCAGCTGCGCCTGCTCGGTCTCGGCGGCGGCACTCCTGAGCTGTGCGAGCAGGCTCGCGTGGGTCTCGTCATGCGGCGGCAGCACGGGCCGCATCCGCAGCGTGGAAGCCCGGTGCCGCTCGGCGGCGCGCAGCACCCGGGACGCGGCGCCGTCCGCGATGGCCAGCGTGACGCCCAGCGCGGCGAGCTCCGCGACCTGCGCGGAGACGAGCATGCGCAGTTCGGTGGCGCCGAGCAGGGTCCGGTGCCGTTCGGCGGCGTCCAGCCCGGCGGAGACCGCGGCGTAGGCACCCCGCCGGTCGCCGCTTTGCTGCCGCAGCAGGGCCAGCGCGTGCCAGGCCTGGGCCCTGCGGTCCATGTGCGCCGACCGCCGGGCCCGAGCGGCCACCTGCAGCTGCGTCCGCGCCAGGTCCAGCCGGCCCAGGTCGATGGCGATCCGGGCGGCCAGCAGCCGGACGTCCAGGGCGGCCGTGGCCCAGCCGGCCTCCTCAAGCCGTGTCGCCGCCGCACGGGCCGAGCGCATCAGCCGCCCCGACCGCTCCCCCGCCGCCCAGCTCGCGCGGATGCTGACGTACAGCGCTACCGCGGCCCAGTTGAGCCGCTGCTGACGGGCGAAACTGCGCCGGGCCATGATCGCGGTGCGGCTGGCCAGCGCCGCCTGGCCGGCCGCCAGCTCGGCCCGGGCCAGCATCAGCTGCGCTTCGGCCAGGTCGGTCCCGGCGTCCCGGCGGGACAGTTCGGCCACCGCGTCCGCGCTCACCTGCCTGGCCTCGGTGGCCAGTCCGGCGGTGAGCAGCACCTCCGCCTGGTCGAGCAGGAGCGCGGCTATCGGCAGGCCGGCCTTGCGGTACGCCTCGCCCACCGCGTCCAGCGCGGTCATCGCGGCGGGTATGTCACCGCGCCAGCCCTCGATGAAGCCGAGGTTTCGTTGCGTGTCGATTTGCGCGCGGGGCAGGTCCAGAGCCGCGTAGAGCTGTCCGGCCAGGATGATGTCGGTCTTGGCCCGCCCGAGGTGCCCCAGGTAGGTGTGCAGGATGGACCGGTTGTTGCGGATCCTGGCCTCCCACAGCCGGTCGCCGTAGCGCCGCAGCCCGGACAGTGCCGTGGCATAGACCGCCAGGGCCTCATCGAGACGGCCGGATCGCTGCAGGATGAGCCCCTGCTGGGCCAGCGCCCGGGCCCGGTCGAGGCCCCGCAGGCTGGCGACCGAGGCCGCCGCGTCCCGCAGCGCGGCGCTGGTCTTCCCCTGTGAAAGCAGCACGAAGGCCCGGCTCATCCTGGCCTGCGCGGCGGCGTCCTCGAGCCCGGCGGCGGAGGCGACGCGGACGGCCTGGCGGAGCGCCGTCAGGCCTGCTTCGATATCACCGAGATCATGGCAGGCCAGGCCAAGCGCCCGGTAGGCCATCGACCTCGCGGCCGGGTTACGGTCGGCGCGAGCCAGCTCGAGCGCCCGCCGCGCGTACGTCGCGGCCCGGCCCGGATCGGCAGGCACCAGGTCAAGCGCGAGCGACGCGGCGGACTCCGCGGATTCGGTCAACGCTCACCACCAGGGCTTAAGGGGTCAAAGGACGGCCCAGCTGGTCACCACGATGGTCCCGTCCGCCATGTGACAGCGCAGCCGGACCGGGCCGGCCGGCAAGCCGCGGACACCGAAGCAGCCGTCGGCGTCGATCGGGACGGTGACCGCGTCCTGCCCCGCGACCTGGGCGTCTACGGCCGAGGCGGTCCCCCCGACCAGCTGCCCCAAGACGTCGCGCCCGGACTCGTGGGGGGTGACCTCGCATTCGACGGCGACGTCGCCCGCTTCGAAGGACAGCATCCGCGGCCCGGGACCGCGCACGGCAGTCGCCGGCACGTCGACGGTGGAATCACGCACGAGCTCGGCCACGCGGGCGTCGATGTCGCGCAGGCCGTAGGCGGCCCGCGCGGCAGAAAGCAGCGACTCGGGGACCGGGTTGGCGACCGCCGCGAGCTCACTGAGCCAGGCCATGAGCTCGTCGTCGGACAGCGGCCGCTCAATCATGTCAGGCCCCCGAACTCGCTGATACCGGCCATCCGGCGGAGCTTGGACAGGCACCTGGCCCGGGTCGGGCCGATGCTGCCCACGGGGATGTCCAGGGCCGCCGCGACCGCCGCGTAGGCCGGCGGCGGGTCCGCCATCAGGACCCGGAGCAATTGCCGGCAGCCGTGGTCAAGCTGGGCGAACGCATGCCAGAGCACCGCGTCCCGCTCGTCCTTGAGCATGCGGGCGTCCGGGCTGGGGCCGTCGTCAGCCACCTCGGCCAGCGGAGCGTAAGACTCATGACTGGCCTGGCGGACCAGCCGCAGGCACTCGCGGCGCACGGTGGTCGCCAGCCAGCCCGGCAGCCGGTCGGGATCTTCGACCCGGTCCAGGTGCTCCACCAGCCGGAGCCATGCGGTCTGCACGACATCGGCCGCATCCGCCTCGGTCAGCCGGAAGGACCGCGCGACCGACCAGAGCAAGCTCGTATACCGGTCGACCAAGGCGGCCCAGGCCTCATGATCTCCGGCGGCGGCGGCCGCCACCAGCTCTCGCGTCGTCTCGCTCATCATCCATGTTCTGCCGCGTTCCGCGGATGCGTCAATCCCGGCCGACTCGACCGGAAAACGCTGAAGGCGCACCCATGTCCGTTCGGAAGAAAAATTACCCTGCAGCCTTCGGATCGTATAACTGCGGGCACGGCAGCGGAGAGGTCCCCCGCAAAGCCTCTCCGATGCCGTGTTACCCCCCGCGGTGGTGGTCCAGCTGGGGTTGGTGGTCGCGCTCACACCTGACAGAGGCAAGCAGTCCGGTCCTGATACAGGCCGGCGCGGAAAAATTCGGGTTGAATCGTGACATGGACGAAGTGCTGCGGCCGGCCGGCGACGCGGACATCCCGGCGTTCTGCCAGGCGCTCGGCCTGCCCGGGCTGGCCGATATACACGTTCATTTCCTGCCGCCGCGGATGCTGCGCCGGGTATGGGGCTACTTCGACACGGCCGGCCCGCTGGTCGGCGTGACCTGGCCGATCCGTTACAGGTGGAGCGACGAGGAGCGGACGGCGCACCTGCGGGCCATCGGGGTGCGGATGTTCAGCGCGCTGGCCTACGCGCACCGGCCGCAGATGGCCGCCGACCTCAACGCGTGGACGATGGCGTTCGCGCAGGCCACGCCGGGGTGCCTGCCGTCGGCGACGTTTTACCCCGAGCCGGGCGTGACGGACTACGTGCGCTCGGCGCTGGACGCGGGCGCGCGCATCTTCAAGATCCACCTCCAGGTGGGCGGCTTCCCGGCCGACGATCCGCGGCTCGAGCCGGTGTGGGGCATGCTGGCCGAGGCCGGGGTGCCCGTGATCGTGCACGCCGGGCACGCGCCGGTCGGCACCGACCACACCGGGCCAGGGCCGTTCGGCTCGCTGCTGACGCGGCACCCGGGGCTGACCGCCATCGTGGCGCACATGGGCGCACCGGACTACGAGGAGTTCCTGCGGCTCGCTCTGGACTACGAGCGGGTGGCGCTGGATACCACGATGATCTTCACCGACTTCTTCGACAAGCTGGCCCCGTTCCCGGCCGCCGCGCTGCCGCTGGTGCGCGAGCTCGGGCTGGCCGGCAAGATCCTGCTCGGCAGCGACTTCCCCAACATCCCGTACCCCTACGCCAGGCAGATCGCGGGGCTGGCCCGGCTGGGGTTCGGCGACGCCTGGCTGCGCGCCGTCTGCTGGGACAATCCGGTCGCGATGTTCGGCCCGCCGGGGTCGTTGGCCTCGGGGCCCTGGCGCTAGGGATGCGTGGAGCATTTCCGAGGCTGCCCGGCTACGTGAGGCGGGTCTTGGCCGAGAGCAGGTCGACGACGCGGTTGCGGGGCAGGGCGGGGGTGCGGTGGCCGTCCCGACCGGTCATGTCCTCGTTGGCCACCAGCGCGTTGACCACGGCCTCTTCGGTGGCCTGGACCACGGCCTCGAAGAACGGGTCGAGGTTGCCCCACTCGATGAAGTGCAGCTGGCGCAGCTGCGGCGGGCCGGGGCGGAAGGCACCGGGGTTCGCGGTGGAGAAGGCGAGGAAAAGGTCGCCGGAGAAATGCGATCCGCTCGTCCCGGTCCTGGCCAGGCCGGCCGTGACCCGGCGGGCGAGCGCCTGGCACTGGTGGCCGAGCAGCGGCGCGTCGGTCGCCACGACGGCGATGATCGAGCCGCCGCCCGGCGCGAGGCGGAAGTCGAGCATCGGGTTGTCGCCGGCCAGTTCCGCGCCGAGCGGCACCCCGGCCAGCACGAGCTCCCGGCGGGCCCCGAAGTTCGCCTGCACGAACACGCCGACCGTGTAGTCGGTCCCGGCGCAGGCCACTATCCGCGAGGCCGTCCCCGAGCCGCCCTTGAACTGGTAGCAGTTCATCCCCGTGCCGCCGCCGACCGAGCCCTCCTCGACCGGCCCGGAGCGGGTGGCGTCAAGCGCCGCCACCACGACCTCCTCGGTGACATGGTGCCCGTTGATGTCATTCAGGTAGCCGTCCCAGGTCTCGGCGGCCACCGGGAGCAGCCAGTTGTCCGCGACCTCGGGATGGTGGCTGATCGTCCAGGCGACGATCCCGGCGTGCGCGACGCCGACCGCGTGCGTGTTGGTGATCGCGACCGGCCCGGTGAACGTGCCCGATTCGGCGATCCAGGAGATCCCGGTCATCTCGCCGTTGCCGTTCTGGGCGTGAAAGCCGGCCGCCACGGGGTCGCCGGTACCGGCCTGCCGCGGGGGTGGATGGCCGTGACCCCGGTGCGCACCCGGTCGCCTTCGATCAGCGTGACGTACCCGACCTCGACCCCGGGCACGTCGGTGACGGCGTTCCACGGCCCGGGCCGGCCCGCGAACGGCAGCCCGAGCCCGCGGGCCCGCGGCTTGCCGCCCGGCGTCCGGTCATGTGCGGCTGACATGGTCTTCAGGTTAGGCCCGGCGGATCGCCCGGGCCGGCGGCGGGCCGCCCGCTGGTAGCAGCAGGCCACGGCCACGATGGCTGACTTGCTGTATCAGATCGCCTTGCCATTCCTCCGAAGTGCTGGGAAAATATCCAGATGAAAAACGGAGGGTATGACATGCCAGCACAACCTACGGGGCGCCTCGGCTTGTTGCGCATCCCCGCTCCCAGCACGAATACGGTAGAAATGCGTTTCGCGCCGCTTTCGCAGCGCGACAAGTTCGCACCGTCCGCATGGCCGGTTCAGAAGCTGGTCACCGCCCAGCCCGCTAATCCCGGCTGGTGGGAAATCGATATCGACGCCCTCGGCCTGGCGGATGGCGCTTATGAGTACGAGTTCATCCTAGACGGCCAGACCGATCAGCCCGTGGCCGATCCGTTTGCCGACGAGCTCACGCGATTCGGCGGCTATCGCGGCGTGTTTCACATCTCCGCGGGGAAGCGGGCCGGGCCGGCCTTCCGCTGGGACGATGAGTTCACGCCGGGCCTGCCACTGCCGCGGAACAACGCCCTCGTGATCTACGAGATGCCGGTGAAGTGGATGTCGAGCGACCCCGGCGAGAATCCGCTCGTGGAGCTCGGCACCCTGGAGCAGGTTATCTTCGAGCAGCTGGACCGGCTGACGGGGCTCGGGGTCAACTGTATCGAGCTGCTGCCGATCGAAGACACCTCCCAGACACTCGACTGGGGGTATGGCACGCGCTTCTACTTTGCCCCCGATTACGACCTGGGGACGCCCATCGACACGCGGTTCTTCGTGAAGGCATGCCATCAGCGTGGCATACGGGTCCTGCTGGACATCGTGATGAACTTCTTCTCACCCGCGTGCCCGCTGGCCGTGCTGGCGCTTAACCGGTTCTCCGTGCCAAGCGGCACCGATGGCCGCCAGGACTTCGGCCAGCACCTTTTCCGGTATAACACGCTGTCGGACGACGGCACCTTCGCCGCCCGCGATTTCCTCCTCTACATGGGCGAGTTCTGGACACGCGAGTACCACGTCGATGGCTTCCGTATCGATGATTTCGCGGACATCCGCAACTGGGACTTCATGCAGGAGTTCCGGACGCGCACGCTTGCGGCGGCGCAAGCGGTCACTGAAGGCAAGCAATTCATTATCATCGCGGAGGACAGCCGCCGCGATTTTACCGAGACCGACCCGAACGCGTACAACGGCCTCCCCGTGGTCGATGCCATCTGGAACTTCGGTTACCGCGACGAGATCCGCCTGCTCGCCGTTGACGGCATCACCACGCAGTTCGGCCAGGCATCCAGGAGCGACCGCGTTCGCCACCTGATCTCCAAGGACGGCATCTGGAACGACGACTTCGGGAACGGTCACTTCGATCGCGGCTACTCGGATCTCGCGAATTCTGTCGACTACGCCACCTCTCATGATGTCGCCGACGCCGAACGGATGATGAACTATCTGCTCGGCTCGATTCTGCGCGCCCAGGCGCTCGGGCCCGGCGACATCGCGGACGTTCGCGCCGCCCTCGATACCGCCGAACTGCATCCGGCCCAGCAAAGCGGCCAGCGCAGCGCGGCCGTGGAATTTGCCCTGTACCGGCTATTCGGGGTGTTCGCGCTGCTGCTGACATCCGTCGGCATGCCGATGTTCCTGGCGGGCGAGGAATTCGGCGATGTTCACGACCTCGACTTCGTCAACGCCGAGTCCAAGCAGCAAGATCCCGTCCAGTTCCGCAGGAGCGCCTACCCTGGCAATGGCACGCTCCAGGGCCAGGTCAGCCAGCTCATCAAGCTGCGCGCGAGTCATCCGTCACTCCAGCGGAACGAAGCCCAGTTCTTCTATTTCCACCCCCAGTTTGACGACAATGACGCTCCGCGCGTGTTCGGCTACGCCCGGACCGGCGGTAATCCGGTAGGCAACCTTCGCCAGGTCATCGTGCTGGCTAACATGGGCCCGCAGATGTTCGCCTCATATGAGGTGCCTGACTGGCCGTGGCAGGCCCGGCCTGTCACCGAGATCGGGGCCATGGGGCCGCTTACCGATCAGCCGGTCTATGACGCCGGCAGCGGAGCGCTGACGCTCGGCCTGGATGCCTTCCAGGTGCGGGTGTTCACTACCTAAGCGGCTCTTAGCCGGACGGCCAGGGCGGCCGCGCAGGCCACGATGGCCAGGCCGGGACCGGTCAGCCGACGTCAAGCCCGTAGCCGAGGAACCTGACCGGGCCGCGGCCGGGGGCGAACTCGTACACGACGGGCTCGTCGCCGCCCAGCCCGTGCAGGGCGGCCACCGGGTACACGGTCACGTCCGCCTCGTGCAGCTCTTTCCCCGGCTCCGCGCCCACCAGGCGGGCCGGGTCCAGGCCGGCGGCGGCCGCGATCTCGGTGACCGGGGCGGGCACCACGATCGGGGCGCCGGCGTTGACCGCGCAGAACTCGCGCAGGAACGGCAGGTCGAGGTGGTCCAGGTGCTCGTGCGTGCAGAGCACGAGGGTGATGTCGGCGAAGTCCGCCGCCGTGGCGGGCGGCGGGTAGCGCCGGTCGGCTCGATCGGTCAGGAACGGATCGATAAGCACGCGGCGCTCCCCCGCCGCGATGCGGAAACCAGCCTGCCCGTACCAGGTGACGTCGGCTGACCGGGGGGACCGTTCGGAATAATGGGTTGTCATCTTTTCCGGTTTTAACGGTCGTCGCTGAGAATGGGCTCGGGCAGCGTGCCCGCGTTGTGCTCGAGCAGCCGCCACCGGCCGTAGCGCAGCCCGAGCACCGACCACGAGCAGTTGGACAGCGG
Source organism: uncultured Actinomycetes bacterium (assembly GCA_963739615.1). GTDB lineage: Bacteria > Actinomycetota > Actinomycetes > Streptosporangiales > Streptosporangiaceae > Palsa-504. Next base: position 47,880 of record CAVUBD010000036.1, on the reverse strand, counting down.
GCCGAGCGCGCCGAAGATCTCCTGCGGCATGCCAAGCAGCCGGGACATGCCCAGGCGCAGCGCGGCGCCGTGGCTGACCACCACGGCCAGCCCGCCGTTATGCACCGCGGCGGAAATGCGCTGCAGCGCGCCCGCGACCCGGTTGGCGACCACGAGCGTCGGCTCGCCGTCCGGCGGGTTCCAGCTCGCGTGCTCGGCCGGGTACCGCGCCCGGATCTCGGTGTCGGTCAGCCCCTCCCAGCAGCCGCCGTGCCGCTCGCGCAGGTCCTTGTCGAGGACCATGTCGAGCCCGGTCAGCCGGGCCAGCGGGGCCGCGGTGCTGGCCGCGCGGCTCAGGTCCGAGGAGACGATCAGGTCCGGACGCAACCCGGCCAGCAGCCGCGCGGCCCGCTCGGCCTGCGCCCGGCCGGTGTCGTCGAGAGCGATGTCGCTCTGCCCCTGGAACCGGCGTTCGGCGTTCCATGCCGTCTGGCCGTGCCGCCACAGCACGAGCCGCACCGGGTCGCTCAGCGGGTGCTCCCTTTATTGACCACCAGCTCGGGGAGCGAAATCGGCGGGCAATCCTTCCAGATCCGCTCGAGGGCGTAGTACGTGCGCTCCTCTGAGTTCTGCACGTGGATGACCACGTTGAGGTAGTCGAGCAGGACCCAGCGGCCCTCCCGCTCGCCCTCGCGGCGGACCAGCCCCGCGCCCGCCTGGCGCATCCGCAGCTCGATCTCGTCGACGATCGAACGGACCTGCCGGTCGTTGGATGCCGAGCAGATCACGAACGCGTCGGTGATGACTAGCTGGTCGCTCACGTCGTAAGCGATTATGCCGTCCGCCAGCTTGTCCGCCGCGGCCAGCGCCGCGGTCTCCACAAGCTCGACGGCCCTCGGTGTGGCAGTCACGAGTGCTTGCCGGCCTCCTTCAGTAGGCTCGCTGTATCTCTACCTTCTCATGCACAGGGCTCACTTGGCTTCGCGTACAGGCCGCGCTTGACGATGTACTGCACGACGCCGTCCGGCACCAGGTACCAGACCGGCTCGCCTGCCTCGACCCGGACCCGGCACTCGGTGGAGGAGATGGCCAGCGCCGGGATCTCCACCAGGCTCACCTTCCCGGCAGGCAGGCCGGCCCCCGACAGCCGGTGCCCCGGCCTGGTACAGCCTACGAAATGCGCGAGGGTGAACAGTTCATCCACATCGTGCCAGGTCAGCATCTTGGCCAGCGCGTCGGCGCCGGTGATGAAGAACAGCTCGTCCTGCGGCCCGGCCGCGGCGCGCAGGTCCCGCAGCGTGTCGATGGTGTAGGTGGGCCCGGGCCGGTCGATGTCGACCCGGCTGACGCCGAACTTGGGGTTCGACGCGGTCGCGATCACGGTCATCAGGTACCGGTCCTCGGCCGGCGAGACCGCCCGGTGATCCTTCTGGTAGGGCTGGCCGGTTGGCACGAAGGCGACCTCGTCCAGCGCGAAGTCGTGCGCGACCTCGCTCGCGGCGACCAGGTGACCGTGATGAATGGGGTCGAACGTGCCGCCCATCACGCCAATTCGCCGCATTGCTAACGCCCTCTCATGCCGTCGTATCGTACCGGCCCAATCGGCCTGCGCTCGGGGTACCATTCGAGATATGACTTCAGTGCCAGATCGCGCCCGAGTCCGGCTCACCGGTATCTCGTCCCGCGCCTACGAGCATCCCGCCGACCGTTCGGCGCTGGTGGCGCTGCGTAAGCTCACCGGCTTCGACACCCTGCTTAAGCTGCTCAACGGTCTGTTCAACGAACGGGCCATGCGGCTTAATTTCCTCGCCAGCGGAGTAAAGGTCTCCGAGCGGCAGTTCCCGCATATCCACGAGATGCTGCGCGACGGCGCCTACGTCCTTGATATGGACACGGTACCCGAGCTGTTCGTCACGCAGACTCCGCTGGTGAACGCGATGGCGCTCGGCACTAACAGCCCGTTCATCGTGCTCAACTCGGGCCTGGTCGAACTGCTGGACGCCGAAGAACTCCGCGCGGTCATCGGGCACGAGCTCGGCCACGTGCTGTCCGGGCACGCCGTGTACCGCACCATGCTGTACAACCTGATCATCCTGGCCACGCGGATCGCCTGGATGCCGATCGGCTACATCGGGCTGCGGGCCATCATCTGGGGCCTGGAGGAGTGGTACCGCAAGTCCGAGCTGTCCTGCGACCGGGCCGGCCTGCTGGCCGGGCAGGACGTCGAGGCGTCGCGGCGGGTGCTGATGAAGCTGGCCGGCGGATCGCGGCTGGCCGAGATGAACGCCGACGCGTTCCACGAGCAGGCCCGCGAGTACGACGCGGCACCGGACCTGCGGGACAGCATCCTCAAGCTGCTCCAGCTGCAGGGCAACACGCACCCGTTCGCCGTGGTCCGGTTCGCCGAGCTCGACCACTGGGTGGCCAGCGGCGAGTACGAGCGCATCCTGGCCGGGAACTACCCGCGCCGCGACGATGACCGTACCGCGTCGGTGGGCGAGGAAATGCGGAACGCAGCCAAGGCCTACCAGGACTCGTGGAGCCGGTCCGAGGACCCGCTCATCGGCATGGTCCGCGGCGCGGCGGACACCCTGGCCCGGGCCGGCGGCGGCCTGTTCGACCGGTTCTCCAACCGCGGCGGCACCGGCGGCAGTGGCGGGAACGGCGGGAACGGGAACGACGACAACTAGAACGTCGGCGCTCTAGAGGATGACGAGGTCGTCGCGGTGAACGACCTCGCGCTCGTACTCCTGGCCTAGCTTGCTCGCCAGCCACCGGGTGGACCGGCCCATCAGGCCAGGAATCTCGGCGGCGTCGTAGTTCACCAGGCCGCGGGCGACGATCTTGTCGTTCTCGTCGCGCAGGTCGACCGGATCACCGGCGTCGAACATGCCCTCGACGCCGGTGATGCCCGCCGGGAGCAGGCTGGCGTTCTTGGTGATGATGGCGACGATCGCGCCCTGGTCGAGTTTCAGGCTGCCGCGGGCCACGGCGGCGTGCTTGAGCCACAGCAGCCTGGTAGCGGGCCTGCGGCCGCCGGCCGCGGCGAAGTAGGTGCCGGTGGGTGCGCCCGCGAGCGCGGCGGACGCGCTGGCCGCGTCGGCGACCACGGCCGGGATGCCGGCCGCGGACGCTATCATCGCCGCCTCCACCTTGGTCGCCATCCCGCCGGTGCCTTTCTTGTTGTTGGCTGCGGTTCCCTGGCCTGCCCTGATACCCCGGCCCAGGGTGATCCCGGCCAGATCCGACTTGTCGCGCACTTCGGTGATCCGCTGCGCGTCGCCGCGGCGGGGATCACCGTCGTAGAGGCCGTCCACGTCGGAGAGCAAGATGAGCGCCGTAGCCCGGGTGACGTGCGCGACCAGGGCGGCCAGCCGGTCGTTGTCGCCGAACCTGATCTCGTCGGTGGCGACCGTGTCGTTCTCGTTGACCACCGGCAGCACGTTGAGCTCGAGCAGCCGGTCCAGGGTGCGCTGCGCGTTGCGGTAGTGCGTCCGGCGCATCAGGTCATCGGCGGACAGCAGCACCTGGCCGGTGCGGATGCCGTGCTGGCTGAAGGCGGCCGCGTACCTGGCGATGAGCAGGCCCTGGCCGACGCTGGCGGCCGCCTGCTGGGTGGCCAGGTCGCTGGGCCGCCGGGACAGCCCGAGCGGGGCCAGGCCGGACGCGATCGCTCCCGACGACACCAGGACGAGCTGCGTGCCTTTTTGGATGCGGGCGGCCAGGGCGCCGGCCAGGGCCGCGATCGCCTCGTCGGCGATGCCGCCGTCGGCCGTGGTCAAGGACGAGGAGCCGACCTTGACCACGACCCGGACCGCCGAGGCGATGTCCGCGCGCGTCGTCATCGTGTCCCGGCTGGCCGTCAAGGGGAGAGCCGGGAATCGGTGCCGCGGGGGCCGTGGCGGCGGCGGCCGGGGCCGGATCGGGCGCCGCTGGCCATCGGAACGGCCGGGTCCCAGTCGAACACCACGGCGTCGTCCAGTTCGCCGATCAGGACTTCGGCGCCCGCTTCGGCGCCCGCCTCGGCCAGCGCCTCCTCCACGCCCAGGCGGGCCAGCCGGTCCGCCAGGTAGCCCACCGCCTCGTCGTTGCTGAAATCGGTCTGCCTGACCCACCGCTGGGGCTTCTCACCCCGGATGAGGAAGCTCTCACCGATCCGCACGATCTCGAAGCCTGGCTCGTCGGCCGCCTTGACGTTGACCCGTGCTCGCTCGGCGGGCTGTTCGCCCGGGCGGGCGGCGCGGTCCGCGGCGACCAGGGCCGCCATCGCGAAGCCCAGCTGGCGCAGTCCCTCGCCGGTGGCGGCCGATATCTCGAAGACCTGGTAGCCGCGCCTTTCGAACTCCGGTTTTACCTGGTCGGCCCGCTCGCGGGCAGCGGGGACGTCGATCTTGTTGAGCACGATCAGCCGGGGCCGCCTGATCAGCTCGGCGCCGGTCGCGTCGCCGTAGGCAGCCAGTTCTCTCTCGATCGCGGCCAGATCGTCGATGGGGTCGCGGCCTGGTTCTTCGGTGGCGCAGTCGAGCACGTGGACCAGGGTCGAGCAGCGCTCCACGTGCCGCAGGAAGTCGTGGCCCAGCCCCCGGCCCTGGCTGGCACCCGGAATGAGCCCGGGCACGTCGGCCACGACGAACTGGACGTCGCCTGCCTCTACCACGCCCAGGTTCGGGATCAAGGTGGTGAACGGGTAATTGGCGATCTTCGGCCGGGCCGCGGACATCGCCGCGATGATGGAGGACTTTCCGGCGTTCGGGAAGCCGACTAGCCCGACGTCGGCGACCGTCTTCAGTTCCAGGATGAGATCACGCTGCTGCCCCGGCTCGCCCTTGAGGGCGAACCCGGGCGCCTTGCGGCGCGGCGAGGCCAGCGCCGCGTTGCCCAGCCCGCCGCGGCCGCCCGCGGCGGCCACGAACCTGGTGCCGGTACCGACGAGGTCGGCGAGCACCTCGCCGTCCGCCGTCTTGACCTCGGTCCCGTTCGGCACCGAGATGACGAGGTCGGCGCCTTCGGCTCCGGTCCGGTTCGAGCCCTCGCCCTGCTTGCCGTTAGCCGCCCGGCGCACCGGACGGCGGTGGAAGTCGAGCAGGGTCGCCGAGCTCGCGTCGACCTCCAGGATCACGTCACCGCCGCGCCCGCCGTTACCCCCGTCCGGGCCGCCCAGCGGCTTGAACTTCTCCCTGTGGATCGAGGCGCAGCCGTTGCCGCCGTGGCCAGCCTGCACCTTCAGCGTGACCCGGTTGGCGAACTCCGCCACGATACCCATCTCCCTCATCGCACGCATCGCACGAAAAAGGCGGGCCGGGTTTCCCGGGCCCGCCTTCTGGTTGTACTGCCTTGTCCGGCTTGGTTTGCTCGGTTTGCTTTGCTCGGTTTGCTTTGCTTGTCGCGCCTTGCTGTGTGGCGGACCTATGCCGGGGGCTCGGCGGGGACGATGTTCACGGCCCGGCGGCGGCCGCGGTACCTGCCGAACTCCACCGCTCCGCCGACCAGCGCGAACAGCGTGTCGTCCTTGCCGCGGCCGACACCTTCACCCGGGTGGAAGTGCGTACCGCGCTGGCGGACGATGATCTCGCCCGCGTTTACCACCTGGCCGCCGAAACGCTTGACGCCGAGGCGCTGGGCATTCGAGTCACGGCCGTTGCGGCTGGATGACGCGCCCTTCTTGTGTGCCATCTCAGTCCTCCTCCGCCTGCGCCTTGGCCTGCGCCTTAGCTTGCGTCTTGGGCTTGGCCTGGGCCCTGCCCTCGGTGCCGATGCTGGTGATCCGTACCTGGGTGTACCGCTGCCGGTGGCCGAGACGGCGCCGGTAACCGGTCTTGTTCCGGTAATGGATCATGTTGATCTTGGGACCAGCCGCGTCACCGACGATGTCCGCCGTGACCTGGTAGCGCCCAACCTCGGCTGGGTCGCTGATGACCCGCTCGCCGTCCACCACCAGCAGGGCCGACAGCGTAACGCTCGAGCCGACTTCGCCTGGAAGCTTGTCGACGGTGACGACTTCGTCCAGCGCGACCTTTTCCTGCCGGCCGCCGCAGCGCACAATCGCGTACACCCGAGAACTCTCTCTTTCCTTGCGCTTTCCTAGCATGCCCCGGCACACCGGTGTCACCACGGCGGGCTCGCTTGAACCTGCACACGGGGTCCCGCGCAGCGGGCAACTCCCGACCGCTAAGGTTACCAGACCCCAGCGTGTTCACGAACCTGGCTCCAACGGTGACGCTCGTTTGGTTCTTTCTGGCTGGCCGACGCGTGCTGAGGGGCAAACGGCTCCGCGGCTGTGTGACCGTGACGTACCAGCTAGGCGGCGCCGTCGTGGGCTTGCTGGGGCTCTGGGGCGGGTGGGGCTGCGATGGCGGGAGCGGGAGCGGGAGCGGGGGCTGTCGCGGCGGCGGTGGCGGGTACAGGTGATGCGGCGGCGGTCGCGGCGGCTGGTTTGCGCCTGCGGCGGCGGCCGGTGCCAGCGCGGCCCGGCTCAGCTGACCCGTTATGGCCGGCCGGGCCGTGGCCGGCCGGGCCGTGGCCGGCCGGGCCGTGGCCTGGCTGGTCAGCTGCGCCCGGCCCGGGTTGGCTGTCTGCCTGCAGCGCGCCGTCTTCGGTGAATGCTCCGTCGGCCTGGTCCGCGTCGGCCTGGTCCGCGTCGGCCTGGTCCGCGTCATCCGGCTGGGTGTCGGCCGGGCGGGCGCGGGCGGCCACTGAGGCGGGGGTGGCCGCGACGGCGGTCCTGGCGCCGTTGCCGCTGCTGTTGCCGCGGGCGTGCGTATGGGGCTGGACCTGGGCCTGGCCGTCGGGGTCGAAGGTGAGGATCACGCCGCGGCCGTTGCAGCACTCGCACGGCGCCGAGAAGGCCTCGAGCAGGCCCGCGCCCACGCGCTTCCTGGTCATCTGGACCAGGCCGAGCGAGGTCACCTCGGCGACCTGGTGCTTCGTCCGGTCCCGGGCCAGGCACTCGAGGAGCCTGCGGAGCACGAGCTCCCTGTTGCTCTCGAGCACCATGTCGATGAAGTCGATGACGATGATGCCGCCCACGTCGCGCAGCCTGAGCTGGCGGACCAGCTCCTCGGCGGCCTCGAGGTTGTTGCGGGTCACGGTCTCTTCCAGGTTCCCGCCCTGGCCGGTGAACTTGCCGGTGTTCACGTCGACGACCGTCATCGCCTCGGTCTTGTCGATGACGAGCGATCCGCCGCTGGGCAGCCAGACCTTCCGCTCCAGGGCCTTGGACAGCTGCTCGTCGACACGGAAGTCGGCGAACGCATCCCGGCTGCCCTGCCAGCGGCTGATCCGTTCGGCCAGGTGCGGAGCGACGTACTCCACGTACTCGTCGACCACGTCCCAGGCCTCGTCGCCGGACACGACCATCGTGGCGAAGTCCTCGTTGAACACGTCCCTGATGACGCGGATCGTCAGGTCCGGCTCGCTGTAGAGGAGCGCAGGCGCACTGGCCGTCTTCGACTTCTTCTCAATCGCCTCCCACTGGGCGGCGAGGCGGGAGACATCCCGGGACAGCTCCTCCTCCGCGGCTCCCTCCGCCGCGGTCCGGACGATGACGCCCGCGTTCTCCGGCATGACCCGCTTCAGGATCGCCTTGAGGCGGTTCCGTTCGGTGTCGGGCAGCTTGCGACTGATCCCGGTCATGGAGGCGCCTGGCACGTAGACCAGGTAGCGGCCTGGCAGGCTGACCTGGCTGGTCAGCCGGGCTCCCTTGTGCCCGACCGGGTCCTTGGTCACCTGCACGATCACCGACTGGCCCGGCTTCAGGGCGGATTCGATCCGCTTCGGCTGACCCTCCAGGCCACTGACGTCGAAGTTGACCTCGCCCGCGTACAGCACCGCGTTGCGGCCCTTGCCGATATCGACGAAGGCGGCCTCCATCGACGGCAGGACGTTCTGGACCTTGCCCAGGTAGACGTTGCCGACGTAGGACTGGTGGCTGGACCGGTTCACGTAGTGCTCGACCAGCACGCCGTCCTCGAGCACCGCTATCTGGGTGCGGTCCATGCGCTGGCGCACCACCATGGTCCGCTCGACCGACTCGCGGCGGGCGAGGAACTCGGACTCGGTGACGATCGGCGGCCGGCGGCGGCCGGTTTCCCTGCCTTCGCGGCGGCGCTGCTTCTTGGCCTCGAGCCTGGTGGAGCCGCGCACCGACCGGACATCGTTGCTGGCGCTCGGCTCACGGACGTGCACGACGGTGTCGGGCGGGTCATCGGGGGTCAGCGAATCCGGGCCCTCAGCCGAACCCCGGCGGCGCTTGCGCCTGCGCCGGCGCGCGCTGCTGCTGGTGAACTCGCCGTCGTCCTCGGCATCCTCCGGCCCGCTGCCGTCCGCCGGCGCGGGTCCCCCGGCCGCAGGCTCGGCGCCGGCGGCCGTATCGGCGAAGTCCTTGGCCGCGCTCGTCCTGCGGCTGCGCGTGCGAGACGCCGGCCTGCGGCCCTCGGGCTGGGCTGTGCCGCTCCCGGCGTCCGCCGCGGACCCCTCAGCCCCCCGGGGCCCCTCGGTTCCCTGGCCCTCCGGCGGGACGTCGCCGGCTTCCGGCGCGGCCTCGGCGTCACCGGACCTGGCCCGGCTGCGGCTCGGCCTGCGCCGGCGCCTGCGGCCCGAGCCATCCTCGTCGCCGTAACTCCCGGGTGCTTCGGCGCTCCCGCTCGTCCCGGCGCTCGTCCCGGCGCTCGTCCCGGCGCTCGTCCCGGCGCTCGTCCCGGCGCTCGTCCCGGCGCTCGTCCCGGCGCTCGTCCCGGCGCTCGTCCCGGCGCTCGTCCCGGCGTTCGTCCCGGTGTCGGCTCCGGCCGGACCTGAGGATCCGGACGCGGGACCGGCCTGCGCGGGTTCCTGGCGCACAGCCGGCGGCTGGAACACCACCGGCGGCGGCTGGAACACCGCCGCGGGCACACTCGGGCTCAGCTCGCCGGCATCACGCCCGCCCGCCGCGTTGTCATTGAACTCTCTGTCGTACAGCTCGCTCTCGAGCATTCGGGCAGTCTCCAGTCAGGCTCCCGGGCGCGCGGTATCGCGACGCGCCGCTTGAGGGCGGCGCGCCGCGACGCACCCGCACACCGCGCGGGAGCACGTTGTAAACGTAGGCCCTGGCGGAGCCGCACTGGCGGCCCCTTCCTCGACTGCACTGAGCTCGCGCGGATCCCGCGCGGGCCCGGCAGCACCGAGCCTTGTAATTTGTCTGCGTCTTCACAGGCAGGGTCTTCACGGGCAGGGTCTTCACGGGTACGGCTCCCCGGCACAACCGCGTCGCCGTCATGACCCCTCCCCATACAACAGGGTCTTCCCGGTCAGCATGGTCCGTGAACCCTGCGCCAGGCGGGTGGTCAGCGGCGGCGACGACGGAACAATGCCGTCCCTCTCGCGCAGCGCGGTCAAGACATCCTCGGGCCGCACGGCAGGGGCCGTATGCAGGACAACCATTCGGAGAATGGCACAATCTTCATGACCTGACACGGCGGCGCGGTGGCCGCCGTCAGGATCGGCCGTGATCTCATCCGGTTCGAGAACGTTCATCTCGACCACGGCCGCGCGGGCGTCCAAGCGCCGGACGCCCTTGTCCGTGAGGCGCTCGACCGGCGCCTCGCCGAGGGTGAGGAAATTCGCGACGGCGCGCTCAGCCGCCGCAGAACTCACGCCCGGCAGAACTATCCGCCACTGCGACGCCTCCAAGTCGGCAATCCTCGCGTCCGTGACGTCGATCACATCAATCCCATCAGGCAGTGCCGCGTCGAGCAGCCGGCACACGTGCGTCGCTACCTGCCGGGTCGTCAGCCCGAGGCTCAGATACTCGGCCTCGCTCGCCACACCGGTCGGAGCGCCGCCCGCATAGGAAATCTTCGGGTGCGGTGTGAACCCGGCAGAGTAAGCGATCGGAAGTCCCGCCCTGCGCACTCCCCGCTCGAAAGCGCGCGCCACGTCCCTGTGGCTGGCAAAACGCATCTTTCCTCGCTTAGCATACCGGACCACCAAATGCTGCACCGCAGGCATCTGGGGCGCCGGCTCCGCCACGCTACCTCCCGACCACTACGGGAAGCAGCCGCCTCCCGTCAAGGCGGTTCCCGGTGGGGCCTACCTGGATCTCGGTACCCATAGCCGGACAGACCCCGCACTCATAACAAGGAGTCCAGCGGCAATCTTCCACCTCGGCCGCGCCCTCGGGGGCGATGGAGTCCTGCCAGTCCTGCCATAGCCAGTCGCGGTCAAGGCCCGCGTCCAGGTGGTCCCAGGGGAGCACCTCACTGTAATCACGTTCGCGCGTAGTGTACCATGCCACGTCCACCGGCTCGTCAGCCAGGGCCGATTCCGCCGCGCGCTGCCACCGCTGATGCGAGAAGTACTCGCTCCACCCGTCGAACCGCGCGCCGTCCCGCCACGCCGCCAGGATCACGCCGCCGACGCGGCGGTCACCGCGGGAGAGCAGGCCTTCGATCAGGCCTGGCTGCCCGTCGTGATAGCGGAACCCGATCGCCTTGCCGTAGGCGCGGTCGGCGCGCAGCGCGCCGCCGAGCGCACGCAGCCGGTCGTCTACCACGTCCGGCGCGCACTGCGCCGCCCACTGGAACGGCGTGTGCGGCTTGGGCACGAACCCGCCGATCGACACCGTGCACCTGATGTCGCGCCGGCCGCTCGCCTCCCGGCCCGCCGCGATGACCTTTCGCGCCAGTTGCGCGATGGCCAGCACATCGGCGTCGGTCTCGGTCGGCAGCCCGCACATGAAGTACAGCTTGACCTGACGCCAGCCGCTGGCGTAGGCCGTGGTCACGGTGCGGATCAGGTCCTCTTCCGTCACCATCTTGTTGATCACCTTGCGCATCCGCTCCGACCCGCCCTCCGGCGCGAACGTCAGCCCGGACCTGCGCCCGTTCCTGCTGAGCTCATCGGCGAGCGTCACGTTGAAGGCGTCCACCCGGGTGGAGGGCAGCGACAGCCCGATGTTGGTGCCCTGGTAGCAGTCGGCCAGGTCGACGGCGATCTCGTTGATCTCGCTGTGGTCCGCGCTGGACAGCGACAGCAGGCCGACCTCGTCGAACCCGGTGGCCGCCACGCCGCCCTTGACCATGGCGCCGATCGTGGTGATGGACCGCTCCCTGACCGGCCGGGTGATCATCCCGGCCTGGCAGAACCGGCAGCCGCGGGTGCAGCCGCGGAAGATCTCGACGCTGTACCGCTCGTGCACGGTCTCGGCCACCGGGACGATGGGCGCGCGCGGATACGGCCAGGCGTCCAGGTCCATCACGGTATATTTCGAAACTGAAGACGGAATATCCGGTCGATTCGGTACTATTTTTGAAATCTTGCCGTCGAGGTGATATGATACGTCGTAGAAGCGAGGCACATACGCCACCGCCGCCAGCCGCAGCAGCAAACCATCCCGCCCGCCGGGCTGCCCGGCTCGCTTCCAGCCACGGATCAGGTCCGTGATCGCCAGAACGGCCTGTTCACCATCGCCCAGGACCACCACGTCCAGGAAATCCGCCACCGGCTCCGGGTTGAACGCGGCGTGACCCCCGGCGATGACTACCGGGTGAGCCAGGGACCGTTCGGAAGAAAACAGAGGAATACCCGCCAGGTCAAGCACGGTCAGGAGGTTCGTATAGGCCATCTCAGAGGCGAAACTGACGCCGAGCGCATCAAAGGCGCTGACCGGCCGGTGCGCTTCCAGCGTGAACTGGGGCACGCCAGTCTCGCGCATCAGCTTCTCGAGGTCGGGCCAGACGTTGTAGGTCCGCTCCGCGAGCACGCCGTCGCGCTCGTTCAGCACCTCGTAGAGGATCTGGATGCCCTGGTTGGGCAGCCCGACCTCGTAGGCGTCCGGGTAGCAAAGCGCCCACCGGACGTCGGCGGCATCCCACTCCTTCACGACCGAGCCGACCTCACCGCCGACATACTGGATCGGCTTGCGCACGCGGGGCAGGAGCGGCTCAAGGGCGGGGTACAGCGATTCGACGGGCATCAAAATAGATTATCTGAACGGGCCGTGGTTACAGTGCCACGAAACGGATCGCCGTGGCCGGGGCTCACTCGAAGACCGTGCGGCGGCGGTGGACGGACTGGAGCAGGCCGATGGCGATCATGTCGGCGAAGACGGCCGAGCCGCCGTAGGAGACGAAGGGCAGCGGGAGGCCGGTGATCGGCATGATGCCGATCGTCATGCCGATGTTCACGAACGACTGGAACGTGAACCACATCGCGATGCCGGACGCGACCAGCAGGCCGAACAGGTCATCGGCCCGGGCGGCGATCCGCAGCGCGCGGATGATCACTACGCCGAGCAGGAAGACGATCACGATGGTGCCGACGAAGCCGAGTTCCTCGCCGGCCACGGTGAAGATGAAGTCCGTCTGCTGGGACGGGACGAAGTTGCCCGCCACCAGCTGGCCGTGGAACAGGCCCTGGCCGAACATGCCGCCAGAGCCGACCGCGATCTTGGCCTGGGCGGCGTTGTAGCCGGCCCCGGCCAGGTCGGCGGACGGATGCAGGAAGGAGGTAAAGCGGGTCAGCTGGTAGGACTTCAGCAGGTGCAGGCCGCCGGCCGCGGCGACGACCGCGGCCACGATGCCCACGAGCGCCGCGATGAAGCGCAGCCGGATCCCGGACAGCACGATCATGGTGGCGGCCACGGCGACGAGCACCATGGCCACGCCCAGGGCCGGCTCGATCACCACCAGGCCCATCAGCGGGGCCGCGGCGGCCAGCGCGAGCAGCAGCGAGCGTACGCCCGGCCGCTCGCCGCGGGCTCCGGCGAAGATCATCGCGGTCATCAGGATCAGCGCGACCTTGGCGAACTCCGACGGCTCGACCTGGAACCCGCCCGGCAGCGAGATCCACGCATGGGCGCCGTTGATATCGGAGCCGATCGGGGTGAGCACGGCCAGCAGGGCGAGCACGGTCGCACCGTAGGCGAACGGCGCCCACGTCCGCAGCTGCCTGGTGTCGGCCAGGCTGACCGCGACCATCAGGACCAGCCCGATCGTCACGTTGAGCAGCTGCTTCTTCAGGTAGGTGCGCGGGTCCGCCCCGGCCGCGATCAGGCTGTGCGCGGTGGCCGACCAGACGAGCAGGGTGCCAATCGCGCTCAGCCCGAGGACCACCACGATCAGGAGCCAGTCCATGTGCCGCAGCGCGGAGTTCCGGGCGAACGCCCGGGCCAGCAGGGACCGCGGGCGGCCGGAGAACACGCCGGGCCGCGGCGTGGTCAGGCCCCGCGCGGTGTAGCTCGTCGATCGGCCCAGCATCACTTCCCCTTGGTGGTGCTTGACGGGGCGCTGCTTGACGGGGCGCTGCCTGACGGGGCGCGGCCGGACAAGGCGTAGCCCGCCGGGGCCGTGATCGCCCCGGTGGAGGTGATCCGCGGCGGCGCGGACGGCACCTGGCCGCCGGCACCGCGGCCTTGTGCCCCTCCAGGCCGTAGATGCCGTCCCAGATCTGGCGCACCGCGGGCGCGGCCACGTCAGCACCATAGCCAGAGTCCGGGACCATGACCAGGACCACGTACTTCGGGTCGTTGCAGGGCGCGAAGGAAGCGAACACCGAAGTCGCGTTCTGGCCGAACAGCTGGGCGGTACCCGTCTTGCCCCCGACGCAGACCTTGTTCAGCGGGAAGCCGCTGAACGCCCCGGCCGCGGTGCCCTGCGTCACCACGCCGGCCAGCGCGCTGCGGATGTATGACAATGTATAGCCCGACACCGGCAGGTGGCGGATGACCGGCGGGTTGACCTGCTGCACGACCTGGCCGTTCGGCGAGACTAGCGCCTCGCCGATCCGCGGGCTGTACAGGGTCCCGCCGTTGGCCAGCGCCACGTAGGCGTCGGCCAGCTGCAGCGGGGTGACGGTCACGTAACCCTGACCGATCGCCGCGATGGCCGCCTGGCCGGGTTCCCACACCCATCCGCTCCGGCAGTCCTGCCATTCGATCTGCTGCACGTAACTGCCGTACTCCCGGCCGTTCTTGCACCAGTCCTGGCCGGTATAGGCGTTGTCCTTCCACAGGTAGTACAGCCACTGCCTGGTCGGGACGGACCCGGCCGACTCGGCGGGCAGGTCGACGCCTGTGCCCTGGCCGAAGCCCCAGTCCAGCTCCATCTGCTGCATCTTCTGCACCGGGGCGTTCGGCGACTTCTCCCCGTTGGCCTTCACGTTGTCACTGAGGTACATGTCGTAGCCGAGGTTGTAGTACACGGTGTCGCAGGACTGGATCAGCGCTTCGGCGAACGTCATCTCGCCGAGGCTGGGCTCGCCGTCGTTGCCGAAGGTCTGACTGCCGATGCTGACCGACGCCGGGCAGTTGTACAGGCCGTTCAGCGGGTACCCGTCGGCCACCGCGGCGGCGGTCGAGGTGACCTTGAAGGTAGAGCCGGGCGGGTACTGGCCCTGGGTGGTCCAGTTGACGACCGGCTCCCCGTCTTTGGGACCGAACAGGGCGCTGAACTCCTGCTGGGAGATGCCGCCGGTCCACACGCTGGGGTTGTAATCCGGGTAGCTGGCCATCGCCACCACCCGGCCGGTGGTCGTCATCACGACCGCCGCGCCCTGGTTGGCGGCGTTGCCCGAGGCCCGCGACCGGGCGATCGCGCCGTTGAGCGCGTTCTGGGCGTCGGCCTGTATCTGCGAGTTGAGGCTCGTCACGAGGTCGTCGCCGTTGACGGGCTGGGTCTGGCCCGCGGTGCCGGTGACATCGCCGGCGGCGTTGACCGACACGACCTGGGTGCCGGCCTGGCCGCGGAGCTGGCTGTCGTACTGCGCCTCCAGGCCGGCCTGGCCTACCAGGTCCACGCCGGAGAAGCCGGTCACGGGCAGGTGCCGGCTGGCGATCTCCTGGGGGGTGATCGGCTGCAGGTAGCCGAGCACCTGGGCCGGATTGGCCCCGTCCGGCTGCGGGTAGTCGATGACCGGCTGGACCTGCGCGGATACCCCAGGGTACTCCTTCTGCTCCTCCATCACCTGCAGCGCCACCCGGTCGGAGACGTTCTGGGCCACCGGGATGGGCTGGTAAGGCGAGCCGGCCCAGCAGGGCTGCGGGACGCCGGCCGTGCACAGCCGCGTCTTGGCCGCCAGCCCCTGATAGGACAGGCCGAGCAGCGGGGCGAGCCCGCGCAGCACCGGCGCGGCGCCGCCCGGCTGCTGGGACAGGTTCATCATGTCCACCGAGACGACCAGCGCCGTCCGATTGGTCACCAGCCGGTTGCCCACATCGTCGAGGATCTGGCCGCGGACCGCCGGCACGATCACGTTCCTGGTCTGGTTCGCGGCGGCCAGCTTGGTGAAGGCGGTGGTGTTGATCACCTGCAGGTAATAGAGCCGGGCCGCCCAGCGAGACCAGCATGGCGGCGGCGAGCACGTAGAGCACAAGCAGCCGGCGGCGTGATGCCGTGTTCACAGGTAACCTCCTGTCCGCCATCTCCTGCGGGCCGTCCGCCAGCGGTTCCTGGCCCGCGGCCGGGGCATCCGCAACCGGGCCGGACCCGACCGGCCTGAGCGCCCGGATCGCAGCCGGGGCTGGCGCGCGCTCCCCCAGCCGCGCCCCAGCGAGGTACGGCGGGCGGACGGGGCACGCAGCCAGCCTTTGCCCGGGGACCTGCGCAGGGCCGACCCGCGCAGGGCCGACCCGCGCAGGGCCGACCCGCGCAGGGCCGACCCGCGCAGGGCCGACCGCGCAGGCCAGCCGGGCCAGGGCGCTGGGCCGGGAAAACCGGGGCGCACGGCCGCCCAGCCCGCCCGGCGACCGCATCAGGTTGCCTCGGTGGCGGAACGGGGATGACCGCCCGAGGGGTGCCGACCGGCCGAACGCAGAGCCCAGAGCGCCTGAAGGCGTCGAACGGCTGAAGACCGAGCCGCCGAGCCAGGACCGGCCCATGCTGGAGCTGGCGAAGCGGACCTTGGCCGGACCTCCGCCGCGGCCGCCGGCCCCGAAGGCGGGGCCGTGGCCTGCCCGGGCCGGGCCGAGGCCGGCTCGGGCCGAGCCTAGGCCGGCTCGGGCCGAGCCGCCGAAGGCCAATGAGCTACCGCGGCCCAGCTTGAGCTGCGGCTCGCGTCTGGCCATGGGCCTGCCGCTGCCGCCGGGACCGCGCAGCCCCGCCGCGCCGGGGACCGGGGCTCCGGACCGGGCCGGCGACCAGCCCGCCCGCCGGCCTTCGCGCCGTGCTCCCGCCAGGCGGAGCGCAGCCGCGACAGCGTAGAGCACGAACGGGCAGAGCAGCACGTCATAGGCCACCGCGGCCGGAAGCACGGCGGTGATCGCCGGCCAGGTGACCCGGGGGTCGCTCAGCATGACGCCGAGCAAGGCGCCAAGCGCCTCGCCGCAGATCGCCCCCGCCGCGGTCACCATGATCTCGAAGAGCGCCGTATGCCCTGGTTCGGTCGCCCCGTCGCCGGAGGAGTCGTCCGCCAGCAGCCCGCAGGCGTAGCCGATCAGGCAGAACACCAGCGCGTCCTGGCCGACGAAATGGCTGCCTGGCGGAGCTACATCCAGCGCGAGGCCGGCCCAGAATCCGGTCAGCGCACCCGCCATCGGCCCGCTGGCCAGGGCCAGCGCCGCCACCGCGAGCAGCACCAGGTTGGGTCCTGAGCCGCCGGGAAACGCGATCCGGTCCACCACCGTCAGCTGGAAGACAACCATGACCGCGACGATCACGAACGAGATCAGCCCGCGCACATCAGCCCCCGGCCGTCGGCGACGCGGTGGCGGACGACACCGGGGACGCGGCGCTGCCCGCGGCCGGCGGGGTAAAGGGATACGGGCTGGTGGACGGGGCCGCCCGCGGGGTGGTGGTGACGGTGACCGTCGGCGCGGGCCGCGGCAGGATCGAGACCCGGGGATTGTGCCGGGGTACCTCGATCACGACGCCGACGACGCCGAGGGCGCTGAAGTCAGCGAACGGCCGGATCACGGCCGTCTGGGTGAGCGCCCCTGCGCCGCCGCTCACGGATACGACCGTGCCGACGGGCACGCCAGGGACCTGCGGCTGGTCACCGACGGAGGCGTAGGTGACGACCTGCTGCCCGGGCGTGAGCACCGCGTTAGCGTCAAACAGGCTGAGGCGCAGCAGCCCGGATCCGGACATGGATTTCCCGGTTCCTGTGACCTCGCCGATCTCGTCGTTGCCCGCCAGTTGCACGCCCACCACCGAGGACGCGTCGTTGGCGAGCAAGACGGTCGAGGTGTCCGCGCTCACCTGGGTGACGGTACCCACGAACCCGGACCCGTTGAGCACCGTTTCGTTCGGCCTGATCCCGTCGAGGCGGCCGGCGTCCAGCGTGACGGTGTTGGAGTAGCCGCCGCTGGCCGCGATGACGCTCGCGGTCACGATCCGGTAAGCGCCCGCATCGAGCTGGAGCAGCTTGGACAGCTGCGTCCTGGCGGCCTGGCTCAGCTGAGCCTGGCTGAGCTCGGCACGCAGCACGGCGTTCTGCCGCTGCAGGCCGGCGATCGTGCCCTGCGCCGACGGTCCGCCGGTGATCGAGTCGAACAGGCTGGCCACCGGGTCAGTCACGTCGTGCGTCACCCGCTCGACCGGCCCGACGATGTCCGCGCCCACGTTCCGGGCGGGCGACGCGCCGCCGTCCCTGAAGTCCAGCGTGATCAGGGCGATCGCGGCGATCAGGAGCACGCCAAGAACCAGGCGGGTACGCCGGTTGTCATGCACAGCAGCTCCTCGTCCGCCCGCCGCGGCCGGTGCGACGGGACCGTGCCGTAATCAGCGCCTGGTGTCGGGCACCAGCACCTGACGCAGGGTCTCGAAGTCCTCGACGCACTTGCCCGTGCCGAGCACCACGGAGTCGAGCGGATTATCCGCCACCTGAACGGGCATTCCTGTCTCCTCCCGGATTCGTGACTCTAGCCCGCGCAGCAGCGCGCCGCCGCCAGTCAGCGCGATCCCCCGGTCCATGACGTCGCCCGCCAGCTCGGGCGGGCACTTGTCCAGCGTGTTCTTAACCGCGTCGATGACCAGGTTGACCGGTTCCTCGATGGCCCGCCTCACCTCGGCGGCGGAGATCACCACGGTCTTCGGCAGCCCGCTGACCAGATCCCGGCCGCGGATCTCGGCGTGCGGCTCATCCGCGGAAGGGAACGCGGAGCCGAGGGCGATCTTGATTTCCTCGGCGGTCCGCTCGCCGAGCATCAGCGAGTATTCCTTCTTCGCGAACGTGATGATGGCCTGGTCGAGCTCGTCGCCGCCGATCCTGATGGACTGCGAGGTGACGATGCCGCCCAGCGAGATCACCGCCACCTCGGTGGTACCGCCGCCGATGTCGACGACCATGTTGCCGGTCGGCTCGTTGATCGGCAGCCCCGCGCCGATCGCCGCCGCCATCGGCTCCTCGATGATGTAGACCCGCCGCGCGCCGGCCTGATGACCGGCTTCCTTCACCGCGCTCTGCTCCACGCCGGTGATCCCGCTCGGCACGGCCACCACGAGCCTCGGCTTGGCGAAGTGCGCACGCCGGTGGACTTTCTGGATGAAGTAGCGCAGCATGCGCTCGGTCACGTCGAAGTCGGCGATGACGCCGTCCTTCAGCGGGCGCACCGCCACGATGTTGCCCGGGGTACGGCCGATCATGCGCTTAGCTTCGACGCCCACCGCGACGATGTGACCGTTATTGGTATTGAGCGCCACCACCGACGGCTCATTCAGCACGATGCCACGGCCACGCACGTAAACCAGCGTGTTCGCGGTGCCGAGATCGACCGCCATATCGCGGCCGAGGAACCTCAGCGCGTTGCTCATCAGGAACGGGACCTTCCGATCCGGGCTTGATCTTGGGGACCATCGATGATCTCGGAGACCATCGACGGGATGGGCGAGGCCGCGCCGAATGAGCGGCTCGGAGTGTTCTTAACCGGACAACGATGACGGGGACTGAACGGGTTCCGGGAAAAGCGACTCTCCCCGGACCCGTCTGCCTCGCAATACCGGCGCGTCTGGTCTTATCAGGACGAAAGCATGTTCTGACAACGACGCTCCTTCACCGGGGCATAACGAGCCTGCCGCGGGTCGATGATGCGATTCGCTACACCCGCCAGCTTACCCGTGACCAAGCGTGCCCGCCGAGCGGGGCAGCGGCGAGCCGCCCGCAATCTGATCCAGTCCGCCGGATTCCGGGGCGGCGAGATGACCGGATCCGCGGCCGCCGTGGCGGGCCGCCAGAGCCGTGCCGGCCAGGGCCAGCGCGACCGCGGCGATGACCGCCGCCGCAACCAGCGACCAGCGCCCGGCCGCCGTCGCCGGGGCATCGCGCAGCGCCTGCCCGGACTGCGCGGCGGTGAGCGCGTTCAGCTGCATCGAGCCGGCCGCCAGGGAGCCGGCCACGACGCCAGCCAGCAGGAGCACCACGCCCGCCATGGCTCCCGCGGCCCCGGTGGCCCGCAATGACGAGGTCAGGGCCGCGCCCAGGCCGGCGGCCAGCGGCACGCACAGCACCGTGACCATGCGGCCCGGCAGAGCCTGCGTCCCCGCCAGATACCCTCCTGCCAGATACAGGAGGCCGAAGCCCGCAGCGGCCAGGCACAGGCCAGCCGCCGTGATAGCCCGGCTGGCCGGCCCGGATCCGGCCGCATGCTTCGGCAGCAGCGCCAGGGCGGCCCCGCACAACGCCGCCGCCAGGGCAGCGCACCCGGACTGCGCGGCGGGCGGGGTCAGCGCGGTCACGGCACCGGCCGCGGGCGGCAGGGTAAAGCCCGTCACCGCACACACCACGGCCAGCTGGCCGGCGGCGGCCCTGGCGGTAATCGCGGCGATGCCGGACAGCGCGATCAAGTCGGCGATCGCGGCCGCGGCCACCGCCTTGTCGCCCCGGTAGCTGACGGCCACGGTGATCGCGCACATGCCGGTCACGGGGGCCGCGAGGAGGGCAAGCTGGGACCGTTCGGCCACAGGAAAGGCGCTCCTGGCGGCGGCCACGACGGTCCCGTCGGCCAGCGCCGCGTACAGCGCGCCGAGCCCGAGCGCGGCGCCAGTCAGCCAGGGGTAAGGCTGCAGCGCCGCGCGCCAGCCGCCGGAGGTGACCCGGTGCCGCATCAGCTCGGGTGCGGCGGCCAGCCCCGCCACCATTACCGCCGCCCACACACCGGCCACTGACCGGTACGCCTGGCGCTGCTCCGCGACGACCGCGACCATCGCGACCATCGCGATCCCGGCGCCCAGCCCGTGCAGGGTCCGGTCCACGCCGATCTCCAAGACCGTGCCCGCGGTGCCGCCGAGCAGGTCAGCGGCGGCCATGACGAGCAGGCCGGCCAGCAGCACCGGCCCGGCCCGCAGCCGCCGCACCGCCAGCGCCCCGAGCGGCGCGGCTGCCGCCATCACGGGCAAGGCCAGGCCAGACGCCCGCAGCAGGCTAGCCACCGTGGCCGGTCCCCCGGCCACCACCCGCGACGGCAGCGCCCACGCGATCGCGTCGGGTATCTGCAGCACCACGAGCGGCATCACGGCGGTCACGAGGGCCACCGCGCAAAGACCCCTGGCCGCTGGCCGCGCTGCGCCCGGCCAGGTTGTTGACGGCGCGGACGTGGTTGACGGTGTTGCCGCGAGCGGCGGGGCGGGCGGGGCGGGGAGCCCATTCTTACGGCGGAAACGGCCGCCCTTGTCCGCGGCATGCGCGCCGCGCGGGCGCGGCACTGCATCGTCCGGCCGCGCCGGTGCCTGCCCCAGATCCGTCGTCACTCGTAGCTCCCACACTATTACTTAACGCTACTGAGGAAGACTAACCCGCACGGCCATGATCATGCATGCCAAGACTCCAGAATCACGGCGGAATCAAGAGAACCGGCGGCCATGCTCGGCCAGCCCGCTGCCTTCTGAAGGTGGCACCCTGCACGTTCTATTGCGCAGGGTGCGTGTAGCCGGGTGTCTGGTAACTGGATGAGCGGCGCTAGCGGGTATCTGAGCTGCATCGCCGCGATGATGGGGAGCCAGCCGGCTGAGCATACGCTGGCGCGGCCGGCAGGGCGCTCGCGGCGGGGCTACGGGGCTGGCGGCCCGGAGGTAGGCGCGGCGGGGGTCCGGGAGCTTCGCGGGTCCGGGGCAGCGGCGTTGGGGGCGGCGGCGTTGGGGGTCTCGTAACGGCGGGCCAGCCAGATCCCGGTGACCCAGAGCGCGGTGAAGATCACGCCGAGGACGTACATGGCCGGCACGAGGATTCCCGCGGCGATGACCAGGACCTGCAGCACCGTGCCTGCCTTGAGCGCCCAGCCCATGCCCGGCCGCCCGACCAGCCCGCTGAGCAGCAGGGCGGACACGGCGAGGGCGCCTCCGACGCCGCCCACCAGCGGGCGGTTCGCATGCTCGAGGACGATGGCGGGCGCGATGGCGAGCCCGAGGATGATCGCCTCCATGACCAGCACCGTGCCGCACAGCCGCCTGATCCCGTTCATCCCGGGCGCCTCCTCATGAGAGCTCCGCGGCCGTAAAGGTGTGGCGTGAGGGCTGACTGGCCGACGGTTCTGGCGGCAATTCGCCGCCGTTCGGCCCGAGCAGCCTGCGGGCGTCGCCCGCGGTGATGACCGATCCGGTGATGAGCACGCCGCCGGTGCCCGGCAGGCCCGCTACCACGGCCTCGTCGGCCAGCGCGACCGCGGCCTCTATCGCGTCGTCAAGCCGGCCGGCGGCGGCGACCCGTTCCTCGCCGAAGATCTCGGCCGCCAGCTCCGCGACGTCGCTGACCTGCATCGACCGGTCCGAAGAGTTGCGGGTCACCACGATCTCGTCCAGCAGCGGCTCAAGTTCGGCGAGCATGCCTGCCACATCTTTGTCCCCGCTGGCGGCGAAGACGCCGGCCAGGTGAGTGAAGGTGAACGTCTCCTGCACGGCCTCGACGGTCGCCGCCAGGCCAGCCGGGTTGTGCGACGCGTCGATGATGATGGTGGGGCTGCGCCTGATCACCTCCAGTCGGCCAGGCGAGCTGACGTTGGCGAAGGCCTCGTGGACCAGCTCGGGGTCGAGCGCTTCCCCGGCATCTTCGGCAACTCCGGCGAACGCCTCGACCGCCGCGAGCGCGCAGGCCGCGTTTCCCGCCTGGAAACTGCCGTAGAGCGGCAGGAAGACGTCCTCGTAGGTACCGCGCAGGCCGCGCAGCGTGAGCAGCTGGCCGCCCACCGCCTGCTCGTGGCTCAGTACGCCGAATTCCACGCCTTCCCTGGCCACCGTCGCGCCGACCTGGGCCGCGTAGCGCAGCAGCACCTCGGCCGCGGGGAGCTGCTGCTGCGCGAGCACCGCGAGCGCCCCCGGCTTGATGATGCCCGCCTTTTCCTCCGCGATCTCCTTGACCGTGCTGCCGAGCAGCCGGGGGTGATCGATCGCGATCGGGGTGATCACCGCCACCGCGCCGTCGGCCACGTTGGTGCAGTCAAGCCTGCCGCCCACGCCCACCTCGAGGATCATCACGTCGACCGGCGTGTCGGCGAAGATCGCGAACGCCATCCCGGTCAGCACCTCGAAGAAGGACATCGGGACCGGATGCTGGTCATCGACGAGCTGGACGTACGGGAGGATCTCCTCGTAGGCCTCGACGAACCGTTCCGCGGACACCGGCGCGCCGTCCACGCAGATCCGCTCCCTGATCGAGACCAGGTGCGGGCTGGTGAACCGGCCGGTCCGCAGGCCGCGGCTGCGCAGCAGCGCGTCGCTCATCCGGGCGGTCGAGGTCTTGCCGTTGGTGCCCGTGATGTGGATGACGGGGCAGGCACGCTGCGGCTGGCCGAGCAGCTCGACGAGGTTGGCCATCCGGTCCAGGGCAAGATCAACGGAGTGTTCGGGCCTGCGGGCGATGATCTCCCGCTCGACCTCACCCATCCGCGCCTCAACGTCCACCACCATGCCAGCCTACGTGCTGGCCCGGGGGGGCCCGAGAGGGTCTGGGGGGAAAGGTTTTCCCCCAGGAGCGGGGGGGGCTTGGGGGGGCGTCCCCCCGGCTAGCATGAGCCGCTGTTCGAGGCGGCTGATGTCCGCCTGAGCCACCTCCAGGCGCTGCCGCGTCTTCGCCACCACCTGGGCGGGCGCTTTGGCCGTGAAGTCGGCGTTGTCCAGCTTCCGCGCGGCCTGCTCCGCCTCGCTTCTGGCCGCCGCGAGATCCTTCTCCATCCGGCGCCGTTCGGCCGCGACGTCGATGACCCCGGCCACGTCGAGCTCAACCGTGATCCCCTCGGCCTCAAGCGACGCGGACGCGGTGAAACCGTCCGCGGGCGGGTTGAGCCGCAGCAGCGAACGGATCCGTTCCTCGTGCCCGGCGAGCGGCGTGCCCGCGGCGCCCGCCAGCCTGGCGGCCACGCGCTGCCCGGGCCGCAGCCCCTGATCCGAGCGGAACCTGCGGATCTCGGTCACCAGCCGCATCACCGACGAGATCTCCGCCTCGGCCCCCTGGTCCTGATAGGAGAACGCCGGCCAGGCGGACACCATGACCGACTCCTCGCCGGTCAGCGCGGTCCACAGCTCCTCGGTGACGAACGGCATGACCGGATGCAGCAGCCGGAGCAGCTGGTCGAGGACGAAACCGAGTACCTGCCTGGTGGTCTCGGCAGCCTCCGGGTCAGCAGAAGCCAGCGGCACCTTGGCCAGCTCGAGGTACCAGTCACAGACCTCGTCCCAGGCGAAGTGGTAGAGCACGTCGCAGATCTTGCCGAACTCGAACGCCTCGAACAGTTCGTCCACGTCGGCGATCACGGCGGACAGCCGGGACAAGATCCAGCGGTCCGGGACAGCGAGGGACGCCGGGTCCAGGGCGGCGCAGGGCACATGCGCGCCGTTGAGCAGGGCGAAGCGGACGGCGTTCCAGAGCTTGTTGCAGAAGTTGCGCGAGCCTGCCGCCCACTCCTCGCTGATGGCGATGTCACCGCCGGGGTTGGCCCCGCGGGCCAGGGTGAACCTGGTCGCGTCGGCGCCGAACCGGTCGACCCAGTCCAGCGGGTCCACGGTGTTCCCGCGCGACTTGGACATCTTCTTGCCGAACTGGTCCCGGACCAGGCCGTGCAGGGCCACGTGGCGGAACGGCACCGTGTCGGCGGGCAGCTTGTCGCGCCTCGCGTACAGGCCGAACAGCATCATCCGCGCGACCCAGAAGAACAAGATGTCGTACCCGGTGACCAGCACGCTGGTCGGGTAGAAGGTGCGCAGCTCCGGCGTGTCGTCGGGCCAGCCGAGGGTGGAGAACGGCCATAGCGCCGAGGAGAACCAGGTGTCGAGCACGTCGGGATCCTGGCGCCAGCCAGCGGGGGCTTGCTCGTCCGGGCCTACGCAGACCACCTGCCCGTTCGGTCCGTAAAAAACTGGAATACGGTGGCCCCACCACAGCTGGCGGCTGATGCACCAGTCGTGCATGTCATCCACCCAGCCGAAGTAGCGCGCGTTCATCTCCTGCGGGTGCAGCCGGACGCGGCCGTCGCGGACCGCGTCGCCTGCCGCCTGGGCCAGCGGGGCGACGCGGACGAACCACTGCAGCGACTGGCGCGGCTCGACCGTGGTGCCGCACCGGCTGCAGTGGCCGACCGAGTGCACGTACGGGCGCTTCTCGGCGACGATCCGGCCGTCTTCGCGCAGCGCGGCCACCACCGCGGGCCGGGCCTCGAACCGGTCCAGGCCCTGGAACGGGCCGTGGACGGTAACGACGCCGTGCTCGTCGAGGACGGTCAGGCTCGGCAAGCCGTGGCGGCGGCCGATCTCGAAGTCGTTCGGGTCGTGCGCCGGGGTCACCTTGACCGCGCCGGTGCCGAACGCCGGGTCGACGTGGTCGTCGGCGACGATCGGGATGCGGCGGCCGGTCAGCGGCAGCTCGACGGTCTTGCCCACCAGGTGGGTGTAGCGCTCGTCGTCGGGGTGCACCGCGACGGCGGTGTCGCCGAGCATGGTCTCGGCCCGGGTGGTGGCGACCACGATGGAGTCATCGCGGTCGCCGTAGCGGATCGAGATGAGCTCGCCTTCGTCGTCGCTGTGCTCGACCTCGATGTCGGACAGCGCCGTCAGGCAGCGCGGGCACCAGTTGATGATCCGCTCGGCCCGGTAGATCAGGCCGTCGTCGAAGAGCCGCTTGAAGATCGTCTGGACGGCGCGGGACAGGCCCTCGTCCATCGTGAACCGTTCCCGGGACCAGTCCACGCTGTCACCGAGGCGGCGCATCTGCCCGAGAATCTTGCCGCCGGATTCGGCCTTCCACTGCCAGACCCGCTCCACGAAGGCCTCCCGGCCCAGGTCGTGGCGGCTCAGTCCCTCCTTGGCGAGCTCCCGCTCCACCACGTTCTGGGTAGCGATCCCGGCGTGGTCCATGCCCGGCAGCCACAGCGCGTTGTAGCCCTGCATGCGGCGCCGCCTGACCAGCGCGTCCATCAGCGTATGGTCCAGCGCGTGGCCGATGTGCAGGGAACCGGTGACGTTCGGCGGCGGGATGACGATGCAGTACGCGGGCGCGTCGGACTGCGTGTCCGCGGTGAAATAACCTGCCTTCTCCCAGCGTTCGTAGCGCGGCCCCTCTACCTCGGCGGGCGCGTACTGAGAGGGCAGCTCGATCGGGTCGGGTCTGCTCACGACAGGTGAGTCTACGGCCTGCGGAGGCGCTCGGCTCGCCGGTTACCCGGGCCCGGTCGCGGTCAGGAGGCCCGGACCTCCACGGCCTTTCTGACCTCAAGCGCGAGCTTGGAGGCGCCCTGGTACTTCACCGGAGTAGCGCCGGCGAGAAACTCGACCTGGCCGAAGGTGGTCTTGGTGACCCACACGCACTCACTGGCCTCGGAGCCGGTCGAGGTGTTATAGCCGCACACCATCTCCCCGCCGTTCGGACCCGCCTTCACCGTACGCGAGGACTTGAGCTGGGCTCGCGCGAGGCTGATCACGGCGCCCTGGTTGAACGTGCCGTCGTAACCGACGAACAACATGCCCTTGTAGCCTGCCGACGTGATCGACTTGACGGGCGTCAGGTTGTAGATGCCGACTACGCCCTTACCCGGCTGGCCAGCTCCCTGGGCCTTGATGCTGGCCGCACTCGGAACCGCCTTCCGCTGGGCAGCGGAGGCGAATTCCGTCGACGCGGCCTTGTTCAGCGGATAAGTGCCGACCTGGGCCGCCTGGGTGACGACCAAACCCGGGACCGGCGCGACGGCCGCGGCCGTGGTGCCCGTGCTTCTGCCGGGCGTAGAGGATCCGCTGGCCGCGTTGTTCGAGCCGCTCTTGGTCAGCTGGACGACGAGGAACACGATCACGACCACGCCGATGACGGACGCCGCCAGGTAGAGGGCCATCCGGGTCCCGCCGATGCGGCGCGGCGACGGCTGGCCCGGGCGAGGCGGGCGAGGCCCGGACAGGCCGGACCGGGGCGGGCGACCGCGGGAAGCGAAATCGTCGCCCCCGTAACCCGGCGCTCCGGCCGGCTCGAAACCCGGCTGGGCGTACCCATCCGGGACGTAGCCATCCGGGACGTAGCCTGGCGGCGGCCTGGGGGTGGCCGGCCTGGGGGTGGCCGGCCTGGGGGTAGCCGTCAGGAAGGGCGCCCGGCGGGCCGAAACCGCCCGGCCCGAAGTCGTCCTGCCCGTACGCATCCGGGCTGTACTCGCCCTGACCGTAGGCGTCCTGGCCGTAACCAGCCTGCGGGTAAGCGCCCGGGCTGAAGCCGTCCTGAGCCAGGGTGCCGGGGCCGGCCTCCTCGCCGAAGCCGGCGGGCGGCTCCGATCCCGGCAGCGGGTACACCTCGGTCTGGTAATCCTGGGCCGGGTAGGGCGGGCCAGGCCGGCCGCCGGCGGGCGGCAGACGGCCCGGCGCGGAGGCGGGGACAACCGGCCGCGGGTACACCTCGGTCTGGTAGTCCAGGTCCGGCTGGGACTGGTCGGGCTGGGACTGGTCGGGCTGGCTGGCGCCGCCGGGCAGAAAACCGCCCGGCGTCGATGCTGGCTGACCGTAGCCCGGTTCGCCACCCGACCCCTCCGGACCGTAACCCGGCCGGGTGTCGTAACCCTGTTCCTTGGTGTACCCGTGATCGCTGCCGTAGCCCGGCTGGCTGCGGTAGCCCGGCGAGGCACCGTAGCCTGGCTGGTCGCCAGGACCGGACCAGGACGGATGGGTTCCCTCGGCCGGGCCGTAGCCGGGGAAGCCCCCGGAGGCCGCCTCGTCGTAGCCGAAGGCAGCCTGCGGACCGGAACCGAGGGCAGCCCGCGGAACCCTCGGACTCGGCGGGGCCGGGCTCATCGGGTTCTGCGGGCCAGCGCCCACCGCGCGCTGAGAACCTGAGCTGACGGGACCAGGGGAGCCAGCGCCAATCGCGCGCTGGGGAACCGGGCTAACCGGAACCTGCGGACCGGAGCCGATGGTTCGCTGGGGACCCGTGCTGGCCAGACCCTGCGGATAGCCGGGCGCGGGGCCGGACCGCTGGGGGCCTGTTCCGGAGCTCGGCTGCTGGCCGGCGCCCGTTCCCTGTCCGTAACCTGAGGGCCCGTAGCCTGCGGGCCCGTAGCCTGCGGGCGACCCGTAATCCGGTGCCGACCCGTAGCTGGAGCCCTGATCGTAGCGGGCGGCCTGGTCGTAGGATCCGGTGGCCTGGTCGTAGGATTGAGCCTGGTCGTAACCGGGCAATCCCCTTCGCCCCGCGCGCAGCCTGGCCTCGCTGCCTGGCGCGGCGCGGTAGGCGCCCGTCGGCTCTTGCTGATAGCCCAGCTCGTCAGGCCCGCTGGATTCCTCGGGCTCCTCGCGGGAGTCCCAGCTGCCCGTGGGGGCATCCCAACCACTCATCTGTGCTCAATTCCCCGTCGCTGTGGAAGACGGCTGCTTTGTCAGCGTCCGAGATCCTGGCGTGAGCGGGAACCCCGCCAGACCAACGGCAATACGCAGGAGGCTACACATGAACGGCGAAGATGATGGGCAATACCCTCAAAGTCGACATCGGGCCTACTGCGTCTTCACCACACGAAACCACAGGAGAACTGCCAGTATTCGAAAACCTGCACAACCCTCTAACTTGACCACTTGGCCAGGGGAATCCTAGTGTACCGCGGTGCCCTGGGGCCCGCGAACGAGACCCGGTCAGGCGGATTTCTCTCGGGGGGTCCGCCGCGTGACGTCCCTCGGAACGATAGTCGGGTTGACGTTCTCGAGCACCGCTTCGCGCGTGATCACGACGCGCTCCACGTCTTTGCGGCTCGGCACCTCGTACATCACCGACTGCAGCACTTCTTCCATGATCGCGCGCAGGCCCCGCGCGCCGGTGCCCCGAAGGTTCGCCTGGTCAGCGATGGCCTCCAGCGAGTCTGGGGTGAATTCCAGGTCCACGCCGTCAAGCTCGAACAGCCGCCGGTACTGCTTGACCAGGGCGTTGCGCGGCTCGGTCAGGATCTGGATGAGCGCTTCCCTGTCGAGGTTGTGCACGCTGGTGATAACCGGCAGGCGCCCGACGAACTCGGGGATCATCCCGAACTTCAGCAGGTCTTCTGGCATCACGTCGCCGAACTGGTCCGTATTCGCGTTCCTGACCCGGAGCTTGGCGTTGAAGCCCATGCCGTTGTGACCGGCGCGCTGCTCGATGATCTTCTCTAGCCCCGCGAACGCCCCGCCGCAGATGAACAGCACGTTGGTGGTGTCGATCTGGATGAACTCCTGGTGCGGGTGCTTGCGTCCGCCTTGCGGCGGCACGGACGCCGTAGTGCCCTCGAGGATCTTCAGCAGCGCCTGCTGGACGCCCTCGCCAGAGACGTCACGGGTGATGGACGGGTTCTCGCTCTTGCGCGCGATCTTGTCGATCTCATCGATGTAGATGATGCCCGTCTCGGCCTTCTTGACGTCGTAGTCGGCCGCCTGGATCAGCTTGAGCAGAATGTTCTCGACGTCCTCGCCGACGTAGCCGGCCTCGGTCAGGGCGGTCGCATCGGCGATAGCGAACGGCACGTTGAGCAGCCGGGCCAGCGTCTGGGCGAGCAGCGTCTTGCCCGAGCCGGTCGGGCCGAGCAGCAAGATGTTGGACTTGGCCAGCTCGACGCCCTCGTCGCCAGGCCGGTCCTCGCCTGACTGGACGCGCTTGTAGTGGTTGTACACGGCCACGGACAGGGCCTTCTTAGCCGCGTCCTGGCCGATCACGTACGCGTCAAGGAACTCGTAGATCTCCCGCGGCTTGGGCAGGCTGTCCCACTTGAACTCGGTGGGCTCGGCGAGCTCTTCCTCGATGATCTCGTTGCAGAGGTCGATGCACTCGTCGCAGATGTACACGCCAGGGCCGGCGATGAGCTTCTTGACCTGCTTCTGGCTCTTACCGCAGAACGAGCACTTCAGCAGGTCCCCACCGTCACCGATGCGTGCCACCCAGATACTCCTTTACATGGTGCCACGGCGACGGCCGTCCGGCCGCCTCCAGCGGACATGTCCCGCGAGGCCCTCAAGAGCTTGCATATCGACGGTACCGCCTCCTGGGGTCCGATGGACACCATCAAACCCCCTCAGCGGCCTGGGAGGGAAGAGCTGAAACCTCCCGGTTATAACGACACTACCTCGACAGCGCGCTCGCTGCCCCTCTTGATCATGGTCAGGACGTCATCGATGAGGCCGTATTCCTTGGCTTCCTCGGCGGTGAGGAACTTGTCCCGCTCGATGTCCCTGCGGACGGTCTCCTCGTCCTTGCCGGTGTGCCTGGCCAGGATGACCTCCATCGCGGCCCGCATCCGCAGGATTTCCCGCGCCTGGATCTCCATGTCACTGGACTGGCCGTAGCCGCCCTCGGTGGCCGGCTGGTGGATCAGGATCCTGGAGTTGGGCAGCGCCATCCGCTTGCCCTTCGTGCCTGCGGCGAGTATCACCGCGGCCGCCGACGCCGCCTGGCCGATGCAGCAGATCTGGATGTCGGGCTGGATGAACTGCATGGTGTCGTAGATCGCCATCATCGACGTCATCGACCCGCCCGGCGAGTTGATGTAGATGGTGATGTCGCGATCGGGGTCGATGGCCTCCAGGGTCAGCAACTGGGCCATGACGTCGTTCGCCGAGGCATCGTCGATCTGGACGCCGAGGAAGATGATCCGCTCCTCGAAGAGCTTGTTGTACGGGTTCATCTCCTTGATCCCGTACGAGGTCCGCTCGACGAAGGACGGCAGCACGTACCTGGACTGCAGGTCGCTCACGTTCGGCTCCTTTGGGTTGCTCATGACGCGACGCCCTCGGTGGGCACCTCGACAGCACTGCGGATCACCCGGTCGACGAAGCCGTACTCCTTGGCCTCCTCCGCGGTGAACCAGCGGTCGCGGTCGGCGTCCTTCTCGATCTGCTCGATCGGCCGGCCGGTGTGGTGTGCGGTGCGCTCGAACAGCGTCCGCTTGATGTACAGCATCTGCTCGGCCTGGATCCTGATGTCGGAGGCGGTACCGCCGATGCCCCCGGACGGCTGGTGCATCAGGATCTGCGCGTGCGGCAGCGCGTACCGCTTACCGGGCGCGCCCGCCGTCAGCAAGAACTGTCCCATCGACGCGGCCATTCCCATGGCGTAGGTGGCGATGTCGTTGGGGACGTACTGCATGACGTCGTAGATGGCCATGCCGGCGTACACCGAGCCGCCGGGCGAGTTGATGTAGATGCTGATATCGCGGCGCGGGTCCTCGGCGGCGAGCAGCACGATCTCGCCGCAGATACGGTTCGCGATCTCGTCGTCCACCTGCTGGCCGAGGAAGATGATGCGGTGCCGCAGCAGCCGCTGGAACAGCGGGTCCGCGAACGGCAGGGCCGGGGCCCCATCGGCCGCCGCGATCGACGGCGGGGACGGGCTCCACAAGGGCTGAGTCACGCTTACTCACCTGCTCCAGTCACGTCTTGTCATTGATGCGACCATAACGCCGCCGCGCAGCCCGTTCGTCCCGCACAGCCGCCTGTTCGCTACTGGCGCACGGCGTTGCGGTTCGCGCCGGGATACGGGCGGACGAAGGCCACCAGAATTATCACGACTTAACGGCTAAGGCCGGGTACGCCGACGCAAGCCAACTGACCAGGCCCGGTGGGGACCGGCCGATGTTACGGCGTACGGCTACGCTTCGGCGTCTTCGGCTGGGCTCGCCTTGGCTGCCTTGGCTGCCTTGGCCTCGCCCGGCCCGGCGGTCGTGGTCGTGGCCGGGCTGTCCTCCGCGGCGCTGTCCTCCGCGGGGCTCGTTTCCGCGGCGCTCGTTTCCGCGGGGCCGTCCTCGGCGGGGCCGTCGGCGACATCGGTCTCGGCCATCAGTTCGGCGTCATCGCCGGCCGCGACCGCGTCCTCGTCGGTCCGGCCGGACCGCAGCGGAGCGTTGAGCGCGGCCTTGATGTCGACCTCGTGACCGGCGGAGTCCGCTACCTTGACCCGCTCGGCGATCAGGTTCATCGCCTTGCCGCGAAGGACCTCGGCCGCCGCGAAGTTGAGCTGACCGCTGTCGGCGAGCTGCCGAGCCAGCCGTTCCGGCTCCACGCCCATCTGCTCGGCCTGCCGGGTTACGTAGGCGCCGAGCTCGGCCTGGTCGACTCCGAGTTCTTCGGTGCGGGCCAGCTGGTCGAGGACCAGGCTGACCTTGACCGCGCGGCGGGCCCGCTGGTCCACGTCCGCCTCGAACTGCTCCTCAGTCTGGTTCGACATCTCCAGGTAGCCGTCCAGGGTGGCGCCCGCCCGCTCGAGCTGCTGCAGGACCGAGTCCCTGTTCTGCTTGATCTCGTCCTGCACCACGCTTTCCGGCAGCGGGATGTCGATCTTGTCGAGCAGGGCCTCCAGGGAGCGATCGCGCGCCTGGACCACCTGCTGCATGGCCTTCATCCGCTCCAGCTGGGCCCTGGTGTCCGCACGCAGCTCGCCTAGCGTGTCGAACTCGCTGGCCAGCTGGGCGAAGTCGTCGTCAAGGCCAGGGACTTCCTTGACCTTGACGCTGTGAACCGTCACCGTCACGTCGGCCTCACGGCCGGCGAACTCGCCGCCTGCGAGTTCGGTGCGGAAGGTCGCGGAGTCGCCGGCCGCCATACCGGCCAGCGCGGTGTCCAGCCCGTCCAGCAGCGATTCGCTGCCCACCTGGTAGGACAGGCCGCTGGCCTGCGCGTCCTCGACCGCCTCGCCGTCCACCGTGGCGGACAGGTCAATGAGAGACGTAGTCGTCGGGCTGGACCGACCGCTGCACGCCCTTGAGGGAGGCGAACCGCTCCTGCAGCGAGCCGAGATACTCGGCCACCTCGTCCGGGGTGACCACCGTGTCATCGACCGTGACCAACAGGGTCGCGAAGTCCGGCAGCTCGAACTTCGGCCGGATGTCGACCTCGACCGTGAACGTCAGTTCCTTGCCGTCGTCGAGGTTGGTGATCTCGACTTCCGGCTGGCCGAGCGCGTAGATGTCGCCGTCGGCGACCGCCTTGGCGTAGAGATCGGGTATCGCGTCGTTAACGGCCTGGCTGAGCACGACATCACGGCCCACCCGGCGGTCGATCACAGGCGGCGGCACACGACCTGGCCGGAAGCCCGGGATGCGGACCTGCCGGCCCACCTCGCGGTAGGCCTTGTCGAGGCTGGGCTTCAGCTCATCGAACGGCACCTCGACGCTGAGCCGCACACGGGTAGGGCTCAGCTCTTCGACGTCAGTCTTCACGTCCGCGTCACTCCGGGATTGGGGATGGTAACTCAGCGCTGGATCGCTGAGAAGTCTAGGTCGCCAGTCTAGGGGCTAGCGAACTCTGACAACGCGAACCGGCGGCGGCTGATCGTTCTTGGGGCGGTTATCCCCGATCAGCAGGTGCAGCAGCCAGCTCACCAGCCCCACGATGATGGCCCCCCAGAACGCGGGCCAGAACCCGGTCACGTGGAACGGCAGCGTCAGATGCCCCGCGATGACGCTGGTCAGCCACAGCAGCAGCCCGTTGACGACCAGCGCGGCCAGGCCGAACGTGAACACGTAGAACGCGCAGCCGATGACCTTGATCAGCGGCTTGAGCGTGGCGTTGATAAGGCCGAAGATCAGGGCCACGACGAGTAGCGTGCCCAGCTTCGACCAGCCGCTCCCGGTGAGCAGCTCAATCCCGGGCACCGCCGCGGTCGCGACCCCCAGGGCGGCGGCGGAAACCACTACCCGAAGCAAGAATCTCATAATCCAGATATTACTCGACTTTGCTGGTGCTCATCCGGGGGCGCGGAAGAGGTTGCGGTAGGCGTTTGGGGTGGTGCCGCGCCAGGCGCGGAAGTGGTGGCGCAGGGCGGTGGCGTTGCCGAAGCCGGCCCGGTCCGCGATGGTGTCGACGGTCTCGTCGCTCTCCTCGAGCAGCTGCTGAGCCAGCAAGATGCGCTGGCCGATCAGCCAGCGCTGCGGCGTGGTTCCCGTCTCCTGGACAAAACGCCTGGCAAAGGTGCGCTCGGACATGCTGGCGCGCGCGGCCAGCTGCCGCACGGCCAGCGGCTGGTCGAGGTGCGCGCGCAGCCACTCGAGCAGTTCCCGCAGCGTGCCGTCGCACACGGGGGCGACGGGCTGATCGACGTACTGCGCCTGGCCCCCGTCACGATGGGGCGGCACCACCATGCGCCTGGCGATGCCGTTGGCGATACGGGAACCCTGCTCCTTCCTGACCAGGTAGAGGCAGGCGTCGATGCCGGCCGCCGTGCCCGCGCTTGTGATCACCGGATCGTCGTCGACGTAAAGGACATCCGGGTCGACCTTGGCTTCGGGGTAGCGGCGGGCCAGTTCGGCCGCATTCCGCCAGTGCGTGGTGCAGCGGCGGCCGTCCAGCAGGCCGGCCTCGCCGAGGATGAACGCTCCGCTGCAGACGCTCAGCACCTTGGTGCCCCGGTCCACCGCCTGGCGCAGGGCCGCAAGGAGGTCGGCAGGAAACACCTGGGGCTGACCGGGGCCGCCGCGCCCGGTGCTGGCCGGCGTAGATGCTCAGCCGTTCGTCATCGACCGCGGGCAACGCAATCAGGTCGGCGTCCGCCAGGCGCTCCAGGCCGCAGGACGGCTGGATGGTGAAGTCGTTGTGCGCGCGCAGCGGCGGCGGTTCCCCGGCCACTACGGCCAAGTCGTAGCGCGGCAGCCGGTCATCGGCCCGGTCGACGCCGAAGACCTCGCATATGGTGCCGAACTCGAACGGGAGGAAGCCATTGACGAGGACGACGGCCACGTTACGCAGCGTCATGCTCCCTAGCATGACGCAGCCCTCGGCAGGATGTCACTTAAAAGCCATCCTTATCCCGGGGGATGGTCGCATACGCGAGAAAATCCGGGGGCCAGCCTGCGGCGCCGTAGCCGGCTGGGTTTCTCCCTGGCTTAGGCGCTGTGCCTGGCACACCTTGCCGTTCGCGGGATGATGGTGCGGGCTGCCCGTTACGCCGAGCTTCTTTGGGACAAGAGCCCGTTGAAAAGCCAGGCGCTGGGATCCGTCCCGGAGGTCGCTTCCTTTGCCTCGAGCCCGCCGGTCAGACTTCGCGTTCACGCACTGACCGCTGATCCCCGGGCAGCCCGCTGATCTTCCGATCGGTTCCAGCATAGGAGGGTGCGGTGCGCAAGCCGCAGGTGATCCCGGATGAGGATCACGAGGTCGTATATGAGCGGGTGGCCGCGGTGGACGTGGCCAAGGCGGCCGGGGTGGTGTGCATGCGCACCCCGGACCCGTCCCGGCCGGGCCGGTTCGTCAACCGGATCTCGGATAACGTGCCCGCGACGAGGGCGCGGATCGCCGAGCTGGGCGGGGAACTGCTCAGGCTGCCAGGTGCAGATGGTGACGCTGGAGGTCCACGTCCGATTACTGGCGTGTGTGGTATTACGTGCTTGAGAGCACCGGGCCTGGCGGTCCAGCTGGTCTCTGCGTCGCAGGCCAGGAACCTGCAAGGGCCGGCCGAAGACGGACAGCTGGATGCGATATGGCTTGCCCGGCTGACCCAGCACGGGATGCTGCGGCCCAGCTTCGTGCCGCCGGCCGCGATCCGGCGGGTGCGGGACTTCACCCGGGCCCGGACCGACCTGGTCCGGGAGCGGACCCGGTGCCTGCAGCGTCTGGAGAAGCTGCTGGAAGACGCCATGGTCAAGATCACCTCGGTGGCCAGGGACGGGATGAAGGCCAAGTCGGTGGTGGCGATGGTGGCCGCGCTGATCGCCGGGGAACGCGACCCGCGCACGCTCGCGGACCTGGCCAAGGGGCCGCTGCGCGGCAAGCGGGACGCCCTCGCCGAGGCGCTGGACGGCATGTTCGACTCCCACCACGGCGTGATCGCGCAGATGCTGCTGGACCAGGTCGCGTTCCTGGACCAGCGCATCACCCAGATGGAAGACCAGGCGATCGCGGCGCTGGCCCAGGTGGAGGAGTCCTGGGGGGTGGACGCCACCGGGGAGACCGGGCCCGGCTGCGGCACCGGCCCGGACTCGCTGGTGCTGGCCGCCGCACACCGGCTGGCCGAGATCCCCGGCATCAGCGTGTGGCTGGCCATCGTGATCATCGCCGAGATCGGCCTGAACATGACCGCCTTCCCCACCCCGGCGCACCTGGTCTCCTGGATCGGGCTGTGCCGGTCCGCCGCCCAGTCCGGCACCCGGCACGGCAAGGGCAAGCAGAAGAAGGGCAACAGCTACGCCCGCGCCGCCGCCGGGCAGGCCGCCCTCGGCGCCGCCGGCACCGATACCTTCCTCGGTTACGGTACCGGCGCATCGCCCGCCGCCGCGGCGGGGCCATCGCCCAGGTCGCCGTCGCCCGCTCCATCATGATCATCGTCTGGCACCTGCTGTCTGACCCCGCCGCCCGCTACCGCGACCTCGGCCCGGACTGGCACGCCAGGCGCACCAGCCGGGACAAGAAGATCCGCACCCACATCCGCGGCCTGAAGGCCCTCGGCGTCAGCGTCGCCATCACCTACGACGACCAGGCCGCCTGACCCGCACAACCGGACACCGTAACGCTCTGACCAGGCCCGAAACCAGCCACAGCCGCCGGGCCCGCGTCAGCACGCCCGCACGCCTGGCCCACGTGAGATGACGTCCCGCCAGAAACCGCCGGCGTCGCTGCCGCGCTACGGGGCAGGCAGGCTCCCGGGTCCCGCCACCGCCAGCCCGGCGCCGCTGCCGCGCGCATAACCGCAGGCCAGCGCATGGCCGAGGTCCGCTGCCGCGCTGCGGCTAGAGTGGATTTTCTTGGTCAGTGGCGTTTCTGCCATTGGCTGAGCCGCCGAGTCCCTGGCAAGCTTGACGTATGGACGCTTACAGTTCTTCTTCAAGCCCAAGCCAGCGGGCGTCCTGGATCGTCTGCCTGGCCCGCCGGGTTCGGCATGCCGCTATCGCGTGGATCAAGCCAGCAAGCTCGCCAGCGAGCTGATGCTGACCTATGGCCTGCCCGAATCAGATCAGGCACCGGACACCTTCGCCGAGTTCCGGCTCCGGACGCCGGTCTCGTCGCGCCATGAACCGTCGGCTCGCTGCCGGAATTCGCTCCTCAGCTGCCCATACGCCCGGGCAAGCAGGGGCAGCGGCGCTTCGGCGGTCAAGCCGGGCGGCGGCCAGTCCCGCGGCCACTCCCCCGTGCGCATGACCGTCACCTTGTGCAGGTAGACCGTTGCCACGTGGACGACGAGGTCGGTCATGGACCAGCCGGGACAGCTGGGCACCGGGGCGCTGAGCTCAACCGCCGCGGCCGCGTCACGCAGGTCGGCGTAGTCCTCCGACAGGCACGCCAGGAACCGGGAATCCTCCATGGCGGTACTGTGCCACGCTAGGCCGGCTTCAGTGGGCTCCGTTGAGGTACTGCGCCGACGGTGGGCTGAATGCGACTGAGGCTGATACCACCGCTCGTTCGGGAGAAAATAGTGAGGTGTCAGGCGGCGGGAAAGTCAAGAGAGGGAGCCCGGCCCTGATCAGGACGCGAGCCGCAGGCGGCGGCTGAGGCGGCTGAGGCGGGGACCGCGCTGGCGGAGCCGACGGGGCTGCCCGACGATGAAAGCCTCAAGCTGGTAACGGAGGCCGTCCGGGCTCTGCTCGGCGTCCTCGGCAGCGGCCAGCGCCCATTGGCATTTACCTAGTCGGGCTGGCCGGATTCGAACCGGCGGCCTCCGCGACCCAAACGCGGCGCGCTAGCCAAGCTGCGCTACAGCCCGTACCTGGCTGAGTGTAGCGGCTAGGCCGGACCCTCCTGATCGCGGCAGCCCGGGTCGCTATCCGTCAGCCCGGTCCAACCAGCACTCTTACCCCATACGTCACTCTAGTTTCAGCGACCTGCTGGATTTCATTATCGTGTGCAATTACCGCCCTCTGGGCTCTCCATCTAAGCGGAGCTGTGCGCGGGAGGTAACCGACATTGGTGCTGGTCATGGCGCCAAATTGCCCGTTCGTCTGGTTGCCTGTGTCGTGGCTCTGACCTGCCATACTCCGGCTAGATGGAGAGCCCGAACCGCCCTTATAGGGGGAACAACTGCGCACGATCTTCGGCGCGAGCCCGAATTCGCCGGTCGCGCTGCCAGCAATGTGACGTATTTGTTTCCTGGTGCTGCCGATAAGGAGCTCTTATCGCTACTCTCCCCTGGCCTTGCCGTTTAACCTAATGGCTCGCGGCCAGCCTTACGTCCGGGGGCATGGGACAGGTGAGGCGCCCTGCGTGCCGGGGACCCGTGATCCGGGCGGCCGGCGCCCGGATGAGGCCCGGATTAGGGATACTGCGATCCGCGTGACCGCCTGCCGTGACAGCGGTGGCGCGGGGGCTAGGGGGTGTGAAAGTGGTAGCCGGCGGCCAGGAGGCGCGGGAGGACTATTTTCAGGGCGGCTACGGTCTGGGAGCGATCGCCGCCGCCGTCGTGCTCGAGGATGATCGAGCCGGTCCTGGTGTTGCGCATGATGTTGCCGACGATAGAGGCTACGCCGGGGCGGGACCAGTCGCGGGGGTCGACGGACCAGTCGAGCGGGATCATGCCGGTCCGCGCGCATTGCCAAAGGACGGCCGGGGACCAGGCGCCGTAGGGGGCGCGGAACAGGGTGGGGACTCTTCCTGTCGCCTGGTGGATCGCGCCGGTGGCCCGGTTCATCTGGTCGGCGACGGCGGCCGGTGACAGCCACACCAGGTCGGCGTGGGTCCAGGTGTGATTGGCGATAACGTGGCCCCGCGGCCGCTACCTCACGCGCGAGCGCGGGGTGGGCGTCGACCTCGATGCCGACCATCGAGAACGTCGCGGTCAGCCGGTACTTGTCAAGCAGCCGCAGGATCTGCGGGGTGTACTCGGGACTTGGACCGTCGTCGATGGTCAGCGCGATCCCCTTGCGACCGTCGTCGACGTGGAACATCGGCCGGCCGGCGGCGGTGCCGCGGCCGCCGCGCTGGCCGGTCCGGTATCTGGTCAGCTCTTTCCTGGGCGGGCGCGACCGGGCGGACCGGGTCCGGACGGGCGGGACCGCAGAGTGGGCCGGGGACGCGTGCAGGGCGGCCGTCCGGACGGGCGCAGCGCTTACGGCGGGCATGCGGCCCGGAGCGGCCGTACCGAAGACAGCCGGGCTGGGGTGAACTTCCCGGGTCCGCGCCGCGTCGGTGACCCGCCCGGCGTACTCCGGCGAACAGCCCGCCAGCAGGGTCAGGCCCCCCGCCATGAGCAGGACCCGGCGCGTCAAGCCCGCGCGCGCGTCACCCGACGGAACAATTTCCGCGTTCACCTGCCGGCCCCCAGATGATCGTCGTGGCCGACGCGCCGGTTTAAGCGCGCCCCATGATTAAGACTGCCTGGAGATAGGGCTGGTGGTAACTAATATTCCGGGTTTGATCGACGCTACCTGATGAACTTAAGACGGCATGTTATGAAATTTCCTGATCTATGACGTCGGATTCGCTGCCTTTGCGCCGCGGGTCAAGCCAGGCGACGGCGAGCAGCGCGGCGACGAACACGAAGACCATGGCGATCAGCAGGGCCAGCTGCGGCGTCGGGACGGTCGCCGTGCCACTGAGGTCGACGAGGATCTTCCTTATGACGGCCACCAGGCCAACGATGATGAACGGCTGGGCGACCAGGTGATGAGCACGCAATGACAGCACGACGGTGTGCACGATCTCGACCAGGATCAGCACCAGGAGAACGCGGTCGAGCAAATTGATGCCCGCCGGTTCAATGGAGGACTTCCGCACATCGGGCACGAAGTTGACGATGCCGGAGATAAGCTCAGCCGCCGCCAGCACGATCAGCACCATGCCGACGATGACCGATACGAGGTCCTGTGCGTGCTCTAGCCACCAGGCGCTCGCCGCCACGACGCGAGCCCTGGGTTCTGCCTTTTTCTCGTCATCGGGCATGGACGGCTCCTTCGCCCGCGAAACACGGGAGACCCTAGTAGACCGAACCGGGGCGGACCAGCGCAACCGTTTGCAGCGGACGGGTGCCAGGATAGCGGCGCCGATATCGGCGAGACGACTCGCCCATGATCCGGATTGCCGGGATTATCGGCGTCTGCGGGCCCGCGACCCCTACCCTGGTTCAGTGTTTGCGGCCCAGGCGACTTGGGCGTCGACTCCACAGAGGGGGGCATCTACATGAGCGAGTTCAGATCCGCGCGGACCGTCCTCGCGGGCGCGGCCATCGTGGTCCTAGCCGGTTGCACCGCATCGGGAGGCGGGGGCACGCCGCAGATCAGTACGGGCGTCGGGACGTCGGGGCGCACCTCGGCGGGAGCGGCTTCCTCGGCTTCGAGCGCGACCCAGGGCAGCGCGACCCAGGGCAATGGGGCGACGTCGAAGGCGACCTCGAACTCGTTCGTGGGCGCAGGCTCGATCCCGTTCCCCGTCGCCGTGGGCAACACGTGGCTGTACCAGGTCACCGCGGGCAACGGCGAGAGAGGCATCGCGACGAACAAGATCGTGTCGGCCGTGCCGACCGCGGGCGGATACCGGGTCACGATGTCCCAGACCATCGGCATCGGCGCCACCACGACTACCACGCAGCCCGTCTACATCTTCTATTCGAACGGCACCATCGGGTACCCGGTGACCCAGGCCAACGGCGTGTCGGTGGTCGGCGGCAACGGGGTGCTCTGGCCGGACGCCGCGGGTATCGCCTCCGGCCAGGCCTATCAATCGGTGCTGCGCATCCTGGTCAGCCAGTCCGGGTCGAGCCGGTACGAGAACGCGAACGTCACCGTCCAGGGCGAGGGGACGGCTTCTGTGACCGTGCCGGCCGGTACCTATCAGGCCACCGTCGTGGTCATGACCATCGGAACGCGGGTTGGCAGCTTCCTTTCGACCGTCGAGGTGAAGACCTGGCTCGCGCCGGGCACCGGGCCGGTGAAGTCCGAGGTGCTCGTGCTGGCGGAGGGTAAGACCACGCCTGCTACGACGGAGGAACTGCTGTCCTTCACCAAGGGAGCAGCCAGGGCGGACGGGAGCTGATTTAACGGGTTTCTTCCGAACGGTCCTGGGCCCACAGGGTATGGAACGTGCCTTCGCGGTCCGTGCGTCGGTAGGCGTGCGCGCCGAAGAAGTCGCGCAGGCCCTGGACCAGGGCGGCCGGCAGGCGTCCGGCGCGCAGCGCGTCGTAGTAGGCCAGCGCGGCGGAGAAACCCGGGACGGGGATACCGAGCCGCACGGCGGTCGCGACCACGTTGCGCCAGGCATCCTGGGCGGCGGCGAGTTCCTTGCCGAAGTCCTCGTCGGCCAGCAGCGTCGGCAGGCCGGGGTCGTTCGCGTAGGCGGCCCGGATCCGGTCAAGGAACGCGGCCCTGATAATGCAGCCGCCGCGCCAGATCGTCGCGATCTGGCCCAGGTCGATGTCCCACCCGTAGTCGCGGCTGCCGGCATCCATCAGGTGGCAGCCCTGCGCGTAGGAGACCAGCTTGGACGCGTACAGGGCCTGCTCGATCTGGTCGGCGAACTCGGCGGCCTGGCGCGGGTGCTCGCGCCTGGGGCCGGGGAGCTCGCGGGCGGCGTGGCGCAGGTCCGGGTGGCCGGACAGCGAGCGGGCGAAGACTGCCTCGGCGATGCCGCTGACCGGCACGCCCAGGTCGAGCGCGTCCTGCACGGTCCAGCGGCCGGTCCCCTTCTGCTCGGCCTGATCAAGCACGATGTCCACGAACGGCTGGCCGGTCGCCGCGTCTGCGTGGGCGAGGACCTCGGCGGTGATCTCGATCAGGTAGGAATCGAGGCGGCCGGTGTTCCATTGCCTGAAGGCTTCCGCGGCCTGCGCCGGCGTCCAGCCGACCCCGTGCCTGAGCAAGTCGTATGCCTCGGCGATGAGCTGCATGTCGGCGTACTCGATGCCGTTGTGCACCATCTTCACGAAGTGGCCGGCGCCGTCAGGGCCGATGTGCGTGCAGCACGGGGTGCCGTCGACGTGGGCGCTGATCGTCTCGAGCATCGGGCCGAGGGACTGGTAGGACTCTTTCGATCCGCCTGGCATGATCGAGGGGCCGTTCAGCGCGCCTTCCTCGCCGCCGGACACGCCCATGCCGACGAAGTGCAGGTTCTGCTGCCTGAGCCTGGCTTCGCGGCGGCGGGTGTCCTTGAAGTGCGCGTTGCCGCCGTCAATGATCATGTCGCCGGGTTCGAGCAGCGGCGCGAACTCGTCGATCACGGCGTCGGTGGCATCGCCCGCGTTGACCATGATGACCAGGCGGCGGGGCCGCTCGAGGGCGCGTGCGAACTCCGCCGCGGACCGGGCCGGGACGAACGTGCCCTCGTCGGCGAACTGGGTGGCCACATCGGTGGCACGGGCGGCCGTTCGGTTATGCAGGGCGACGGTGTAGCCGTGGCGGGCGAAGTTGCGGGCCAGGTTCCGGCCCATCACGCCGAGCCCGGTGACGCCTAGCTGCGCTGATGCTTGCCCTGGGGCGGCCATGTGCTGCGTTCTCCTTCGCGTGCGCTCCCGCGGTCCGGTAACGATCACTATGCCACTTGAGGCGGCGATCAATCCTGTTGCGGCGCGGACATGGGAGCGAGCGGGAGACGGTACGCTACCGGGTGACGGCCGCGTCGCGGCGCGGCCGCTGCGGGCGTAGCTCAATGGTAGAGCTCCAGCCTTCCAAGCTGGTCATGCGGGTTCGATTCCCGTCGCCCGCTCCAGTTCATAGACAATTTTCGATTTTATGTTTCCGTTGGTCCGCTTGAGGGCGCTGTTGACGGATTCGACGGTCGAGTCCAGCATGCCGGCCACCTCGCTGGCGTGGAATCCGAGGACGTCGCGCAAGATGAGCACGGCGAGGCGGCAGGGCCTGCAGGGCGGTCACGAAGGCCAGGGAGATGGCTTCGGTCTGCTCGTAGCGCTGAGCGGCCCGCAGAACGTCTCGCTCGATGGAGTGGTCCAGGACCCGACCGGTGATGAGGGCTTCGGGCTCGGCGGCTGGTTCGTTCAGTTCGGGGGGCAAGGACCTTGGTTTCGTTCGCGAGACTCGACCGCAGTTGTTCGTGACCGGCGACTGCATCCGCGTACTCGGCGTTGTCGATGTTCGCCAGTTATGATCGCACCTGCCGGAGGGCCGGCAGCCGCTTCATGTCGAGGCTGGCGGCAGAAGGAACTGACAGC
Source organism: uncultured Actinomycetes bacterium (assembly GCA_963739615.1). GTDB lineage: Bacteria > Actinomycetota > Actinomycetes > Streptosporangiales > Streptosporangiaceae > Palsa-504. The sequence goes on along the minus strand of CAVUBD010000036.1, from coordinate 5,520 downwards.
GAGGCCCCGGCGAGTTCGCCAATCGGCCGTCTAGTGTCGCGAGCGGGGCATCGAGCAGCTCGGCGACGGCTACGTACCATCCGTCATAGCAGGTCACGTTCTCCCGGAGCTCCCAAACCCGCGCAGCGCAGGGCTGGTAGGGAAAGACTTCCACGCGGAGGTCCAGCAGATCGGTGTGCGCGAGTGAGGCCACGTCGGCCGAGATGTCGCCGACTAGCGCCGCCCGCCGCAGGATGTTGGCGGCCTCAACCGGCATCAGGTGCGGAGCTGCCAGCGAATCGCCCGCCAGCAACGACTCGGCCCAGCGCCCATCCGGACCGCTGTCGGTCAGCCCGGCGACGACCATGGACGCGTCGACGACCAGGGTCACCGGCGGTCCTCGTCACGGTGAGCGAGGATGCGGTCACGCGGCAGCGAGGAGCCGCTCGCCGCTTTACGCGCCCGGACCCGGGCTATCAGGACCTCGGCATCGGGCTGGCGGGCGAGTTCGACGAGCTTGGCGCGCAGGTATTCCTGGAGGGATCGCCCGGTCAGCGCCGCGCGGGAGGCGAGTTCGTCGCGCGTCTGATCGGGAACGTCCCGCACGGTGATGGAGGTACTCATAGCATCATTATGCAGCTAATGCTGCTGAAATGCAATCATACCCTCGTGGCCTCGGCCAAAGAAGGCGAGCCTCGCGGAATACCATGGTCTGTCCAGTCGACAAGGATCTATCCCGGACGGGCCGAATCCATGCGGTCGTCAAGATCTCCGTTCTCCGGTGCCTGCGACCGCTCTCGCCGACGCCAGATTGGCCGCCTTCGCTAACGCATCTTGTCAGGCGTCTCCTTAACCTGCGCGGCACCCCGCGGCCCTGTTGCCGCACTGCTGCACGCCCGGGCATGGGAGCCGCCGGCGCACGGCATGAGGGTGCACAGAACGGCACTGCGCTGCACCAGAGTTCGTGGATTCCGGGCCGCAGCGATTTTCTACCCAGATTTCTACCCAAAAAGGCAGCCCGGCGAAGTCGCGGGATTATTTCTCCTGGTCACGGCCGCAAACCGGAAAGGCCGGCCAGGGTGTGCCACCAGCCTTCCAAGCTGGTCATGCGGGTCCGATTCCCGTCGCCCGCTCTTAGAGGCTATTCGGTCGCGCTCTGATGGCGAGGACATCCACGAATCTTTCGGCGCCCTTGAAATCATCGGGATTAGCCGTGTAGAGCGGGAGTTGGTTGCTAGCCGCTGTCGCGGCGATCATTAGGTCTGCAGAGCGCTTGCGCGGCTCGCGCCCTGCCACCCTGACGGCCGCGCAAATCTGGCCGTACAGCCTGGCCGCGCTCTGGTCGTACGGCAGTGGGTCGAAGGTCGCTTCCACATGTTGGAGCACTGCCACTCGCCCGGCGCGCTTTACTGGATCATCAGTCGCGTGCGGACCGTATGACAGCTCGCCCAGCGTGATCGCAGTGATCAAGATCGTATCGGGCAGCTCTGACGGATCGTAGAGCCTGAGCGCGGCGATGATGTTGGTGTCCACGACAGCGGCGTCGTGTACGATCACAGGCCGGTTCCTTCATACGGGTCGCGCAGGTCCTGGCTGACGCTCTCGTCCAGGTCCGCGCGAAGTTCATCGACGTCAATCGCAGGGGCCGTAGCGAAGATCGCTAGAACCTCTTCCTTGGGAATCGCCCTGCGCCGCCGGATCGGGATCATCTTTGCCAGCGGCTCACCGTTGAGGGTCAGCGTGTACGCGTGTCCTTGCCGGAGCCCGCGGGTGACGGCCCCGGAGTCCGCCACGAACTGGCGGACGCTGACGTCAATCGGCCGCTCGTTTGGGAATGCCATAGTTCAAGCCTACCCACGCCGTACCACGCCGTACCACGGTCCACCGCAGAAGACTGAGAACCCCGTCCGGCGAGACGTGCCCGTTGCGTGCCCGATCCGACGGTAAACCGGGGTGATCCAAGGTCACTCACGGACAAGCGGACACGCCGCCTACCTGCGTCAGCGCAGCTCAGCGCCCCCAGACCTTAAGCCTTCCAAGCTGGTCATGCGGGTCCGATTCCCGTCGCCCGCTCCGCCAGGCTCCAACCCGCCAGGCCGCTTGAGGTTGCCGCAAGACGCCGACGGCGCCCTCCGCGGATCCGCCCGGACACCCGCTCGGACACCGCGGCGTAACTCGGCGAGGACCCGGCATGGGAACCAGGGCCCCGCGATCCTGACGCGGGAGCACCAGGCTGGCCGGCCTGGCCGGTCTGCGACTGGCGTCGTCGACCAACGTGAACGCCTTTTCAGGGTGCAGTGAAGTGTTCTTCGGTCAAGTATACTTCGACTATGCACGCTTCACCAGTCGGGACGCCTAAGCCTCCTCACCTGTTCGACCGGGACGCCGAGTGGGCCGGGTTGGTCTCCTTCGCCGCCGATGTCCGGCCTGGCGCCACGCTTGGTGTGGTGAGCGGGCGGCGTCGGCAGGGCAAGAGCTATCTCCTCCAGGGGCTGGCGACGGCCCTGGGCGGGATCTACTTCCCGGCCTTGGAGCTGACCGAGACGGTCTCACTGCGCTTGTTCGCCGACGAGTTGATCCGCTTTAGCGGATCACCGGTCCCGCGGTTCCGGGACTGGCTTGACGCCATTCCGTACCTATTCCGGCTGGCCGAGGATCGTGTCGTTCCGGTGGTCATTGATGAGTTCCCCTTCCTGGTCAAGGCGTCACCCGGCCTGGCGTCCATCATCCAGCGGGAGCTTGGCCCGGGGGGAAGCGGATCAACGAGCCGCACGCGGCTCCTCCTGTGCGGCTCAGCTATGTCAGTGATGGGCGGGCTGCTTTCCGGGTCGGCGCCGCTGCGGGGACGGGCGGGCTTCGAACTGATCGTCCAGCCCTTTGGCTACCGAGACGCCGCAAGGTTTTGGGACATTTCCGACCCCAAGCTGGCCGTGCTCGTGCATTCAGTGGTGGGCGGGACTCCCGCTTACCGGCGGGAACTACTGCGCGAAGACACCCCCGCCGACATCGCCGACTTTGACTCCTGGGTGATCCGGACCGTGCTGAATCCGCAGACCCCGCTCTTCCGGGAAGCCCGCTACCTGCTCGCCGAGGAGACCGATATCCGCGACCCGTCGCTATATCATTCCGTGCTCGCGGCCGTCGCCGAGGGAAATAACACCTCCGGCGGAATCGCCAGCTATATCGGCCGGAAGTCCAACGAGGTCGCGCATCCCCTCCGTGTCCTGGAGGATTCCCGGCTGCTGATCAAGGAGCCCGATCTGTTCAGATCGGGACGGGCGAGGTACCGCATCGCCGAGCCGCTCATCACCTTCTACCAGGCCATCATGAGCCGGGAATGGGCACGTCTCGAACTCGGCGGCGGATCAGCCGTATGGTCCGGAGCCCGCGCACGTTTCCTGTCCCAGGTAACGGGACCGCATTTCGAAGCGATCTGCCGCGACTACGCGATCGCGGCCGATCCCGCGGTCTTCGGCGGACCGCCCGGCGAGGTAGGGGCCGGCGTGGTCCCGGACACTGCCAACCGGACCCAGATCCAGATCGACGTCGCGGTGCTCGCGCCGGCCGAGCACGGCCGACCGCGCAAGATCCTCTCCCTTGGCGAGGTGAAGTGGGACCACGTTATGGACCTGCGCCACGTCGAGCGCCTGCGCCGCGCGCAGGACCTGCTCGCGGTCAAGGGATTCGACACCCGGCACGCGGTACTCGCCTGCTACTCCGGCGCAGGCTTCGACCGCGAACTGCAAGCCGGCCAACGCCCCGACATCCGCCTCGTCGGCCTGGATCAGCTCTACGCGCTTTAGCCCGAAGTTACGGCCAATTCGGCAAGCGATTCCGGTCCTGAGCTGGGATTTTGCCGGATCGGCTGGTCGTGTTCTGGCTACTTATTTCAAGGTGAGCGGGATCGGGGCGCCGATGAGCTCGAAGGCCTGCCGCTGGGCGGGGGTCGGCTCGGCGAGCATCGCGATGGTGACATCGGTGCCGGTGTACCGGACCTGGTTGCGGGTCAGCGTGGCCAGGTGCTCCAGCAGGCCGCGGAAGCTGTAGTAGGGCTGCCCGGCCGGGTCGTACTGGCAGGAAGCCTTGGCCTGGGCGGCCGCGGACCGGCGGGCCGGGACGACCGGGTTATCCGGGGCGGGCGGGTCCTGGTCGGTGTAGGTCAGCGGGGCCCAGGCGCGGCGCAGGTGCCAGGTGAGGTAGCAGGCGAGCATGCAGATCAGCACGTGGGCCCGGACGCGTTCCTCGAGCCGGTGGAAGACCGGCCGCAGGTCCAGGTCGTCGGATTTGATGTGCCGGAAGTCCCGTTCCGCGTATTTGAGGTTCTTGTACGCGGTGACCACGCCGGCCGCATCCAGCTCGCCAGCGGGGACCGGGGTGCGCAGCACGTAGAACCCGTCCAGGGCGGCCTCGGCCTCGATCCGGTCCTGCCGGCGCTCGATGGCCAGGGTGGTATCGGTGATGGTGACCTCGAAGTGCTTGGCGATCTTGTAGGTGCTGATCACCTTGCCGACCTCGATCCCGATGGGCCCGGCGCCGGCCAGCCGCCCGGCCCGGACCCGGGCGGCGATCGGGGCGAGGAGCTTCTCGGTGGCGGCCAGCAGCTCTTCGCGGGTGCGGGCCCGGCCGGCGGCCAGGACCGGGTTGCGGCAGGCGATGAGCCGCTCGCCGGGGAAGTCCTCGGAGGTGATCTCGGCGAGGTCCTGCTGGTCGAAGAGGCTGAGCTGGAGCGGTCCGTCGTCGGCCATGAGCTTGCGGATGGCGGGGGCGCGCAGCGCGGTGATCCACTGGTAGGGGGCGGGCTGCGGCGTCCCGTCGTCCCCGGCCTGGTTCAGGGCGTCGATGCGGGCGGAGGTGATCATGCCGCGGTCGCCGACCATGACCATGTCCTGCAGGCCGAACTTCTCCCGCACTACCGTGACGATCTCAGTGAACGCGGCGGGGTCGCCTGTGTTGCCGGGGAAGACCCGGACCGCGACGGGCCGGCCTTCGGGGTCGGTGAGCAGGCCGTACTCGATCTGCAGTTTCCCTTTCTTGCCGTCCCGGGAGTAGCCGCGGGCGGCCAGCGGGCAGTGGCGTCCTTCCAGCCAGGACGATGACAGGTCGAACAGCGCCATCTTCGACGGGTTGGCCTGCGGGACGAGGTGGCGGCGGGCTAGGTCCGCCTCGATCGCGTCCTGCCGGTGCCCGAGCCAGTCCATCGCGGCGTAGATGTCATCGGCAGTCGCGCCGGCGACGCCGAGGTCGGCGCCCAGCGTCGTGTCGGCCCACCAGGTCAGGGTGGACAGCTTGGAGCCGGGCTGGATCACCCGGGAGATGATCAGGGCCAGGGCCAGGTCCCGCTGGCGGCCTGCCGGGCCCAGCAAAGCGGGCAGCTTCAGTTTGGCGGCCATGGCGTGCACGGTGGCGAGGTGGCCGTGCGGCAGAGACCCGGTGATGGTGACCGCAGCGGCGGCGGGGACGAGCTGCTGGCCTTTGAGGCCGGCGCCGATCAGGTCGATGACATGATCCGGCAGCGCGGACAGGTTGGCGACGGTCTCGTTC
>CAVUBD010000035.1:0-318542 GCA_963739615.1 uncultured Actinomycetes bacterium | reverse complement strand
CAGCCAGGTAGCGGCCCTGCGGGCCCTCGCCGCCGAGACGGAGGCGCCGCGGCGGCCTCCCGGCTAAGGCCAGCGCCCCGGTACCGGGCCGCTCTGTGCGGCCAAGCCGGCCGGGCATCTCACCGCGGCCGGGCCTGCCTCCCGATTCCGGAACTGGGCGGGCACAACGCCCCGCCCCGCGTATGCCCGATCGGGGCCTGGCGTCGATCGGCTCGGCGTCCGCTGCGGCGTACCGGTAGCCCCGTCTGCAGGGCGGCTGATCGTCGGGACGAACGGCTCACCTGGCAGCCGGTGCGCATTGCGCTACGCGGAGGTCGCGGCCTGCGCCCGCGATGCGGTCCTGATTCCGGTGATTGCCTGGGAGCCGCCCGGCGGTGACCGCGCCGACCGGGTCCAGCCGTCAGGCTATCTGCGCCAGGAATGGCGGAACCTGGCCGCCCGGCGGCTCCGGGACGCGCTCATCGCCATGTGGGCGAAGTGCCTGACGACCCGCTGGTGCAGCCGCACGTAGAGCGAGGCCCGGCGGGCTGGGTGCTGGTGAACCTCGCCGACCGCCCTGATGATCTGCTGATCGTGAGCGCTGGCCGCCGCGGCACGCTGGCCCGGATGGCCTTCCCAGGGTGGGCGGCTACTGCCTGGCCCACGCCCGGTCCCCGGTCCTGGCCATCCCGCCGCCCCCGCCTGCCCGCGAGCTCGGGCACAGCCGCCTCGCCTGGCTGTTCTGGCACCGGCCGCTGACCCCGAGCAGGTCCTGCGTGACCAGCGCAGGCCAGCCGCCTGAGAAACGGCGGGTCCAGCGCGCCCGCGGCGCGGCACCGTGCATGGAGGCCGGACAGGCGATGCTGCGTGCTGTCCGCCGCGATCGGAGCCGGACGGCATGTGGCCCGTGAGCTTGGCTCGGCCGACGAGGTCCTGCCTGGTCCGGCTGGCTGGCGCCCGGCTACATCGTGCGGCGTTGCAGGTAGGGGGCGCTGAGGGTGACGGTGACGGTGACGACGGCGATCGCGGCGAGGAACGCATAATGCTCATAGGTGCTGAAGATCCCGTCGGGCACGCCGAGCAGGACCCCCAGGGACAGGGCGAACATGCCGGTCAGCGCGGTGCGTCTCCAGCGGCCGGTCAGCAGCGCGCAGCACGGCGCGGCGATCAGGGCACCGATCAGGATCGGGCGGGACCCGGTGGCCGCATCGAGTGCCACGACGGCCAGGCACAGCAGGAAGCTGAGGCGCCACAGCCACCTGATGCTCCAGCCCGGGATGCCAGGCCCCGGGTCCGGGCCATAGCCATCGGCGGCGAGCCCGGCCGGCAGCCTGACGTGCTGGCCGGCGCGGCCAGCGAATCAGCGCCGCGGCCGCTGCTAGCGTGATCATCGCGGCCAGGAGCATGCCCAGGCTGCTGCATGCCACGCTGACCAGCAAGTTCGCGACGAACATCAGGTAAGCGTCCACGCAATAATTACTTCCCGCTGCTCGGGCGTGTCGTGTCGCCGGGCGGGATCGCGAGGATGGTGTAGTTCCAGTTGCCGTGGAACTCATGGCGCTGGAGGTTCCTGGTCTCGAAGGCTTTCATGTCCTTGTCCGGGATCCTGATTCCCTTGGGGTAGATGCCGGTGTCCAGGACGGCTTTGACGGTCAGGCCGGTCCTGGTTGTGACGGCGCTGATCGTCTCGATGATGACCTCGTGGGAGATCAGCGGCCGGCCGCGCCAGTTCATGGTGATCGCGGAGAACAGCCGGTGCTCTATCCGGTTCCATTTGCTGGTTCCCGGCGGCAGGTGCGTAACGGTGATGTCCAGGTCGGCCTCGGCGGCGAACGCGGCCAGCTCGGTCTTCCACAGCCGCAGCCGGGAGCCGTTGGATCCGCCGGAGTCGGCGGTGATCAGCAGGCGCCGGGCGCCGGGGTAGGCGGCCCGGCCGGGCCCGTTCCACCAGGACCGGATCGAGGCGACGGCGAACGCGCCGGTGTCGTGATCGGTGCCGACGTTGACCCAGCCGGTGTTCGCGGTCAGGTCGTAGATCCCGTAGGGCACCGCCTTGCCCAGTGCCTCGTCGGCGAAGTCGTGGACGCTGACCCGCTCGGGCTGACCCGCCGGCGCCCATTCTGCGCCGCCGTTCTTGAAATTCCCGACATTCTCCTTTTTCTTGGCGTCCACGCTGATCACCGGGCTGCCGTCGTCCTGGAACGCCGTCACCTGGGCGTTTATGTACCGGAACTGGGCGTCACGGTCGGGGTGCTGCTTCCCCTCGACCGTCTTGGCGTTGCCCTGCAGGCTGTACCCGGCGCCGGCCAGAAGCCTGGCCACCGTCCGCGCCGTCACCTGGTGACCCTGCCTGGTCAGCTCGCCGGCCAGATTGGCTGTCGAATTCGTCGTCCAGCGCAGCGGCGACATCGGGTCACCCCGGGTCTCGGGATCGACCAGCGCCTCAAGCGCGGGGATCAGCCCGGCGTCGAGGCCGACCAGGCCGGGCCGCCCGCCGCCCGGACCGCGCACCCTGCCGCCGGGCACGGCTCCCGACTCGATTTCGGCCTTGCCCCGGCGCACCGTCTTCACGTCCGCGCCGGTAGCGCGGGCGACCGCGGCCACGCCGCTGCCGCCGAGCGCCTGAGCCTCCACGCCCAGCCACAACCGCCGCTGGCGCTCATCCAGGTACGGCCGGATCTTGACATACCGGGCGGCTATCTCCGCGTCAGTCAGCATCCATTCGACATACCACAAACACCCACGGGATTATTCGGACAGCACCAGTTAGTTTCTGCGCGAGCGCTAAGCGGCAATAATGAGCGCGCCGTGGCCCGCGCGCAGGCCGGAATGCCGGTAGGCCAGGATCAGCGCGAGAATCGTCAGGCCCGCATACCACGCGGCTACCAGGGTGCCCGGCCCGGTGCGCGGGCCCAGGCCGATGATCGTGGCGGACAGCAGCAGGCCCACCGCGACGTTGAGTGCGTTGCTGTTGAGCGCGGTGCTCAGCGCCGCGGCGCGGGCCGGGCGCCGTGGGGCGGGAGAGGCTCAAGAGGGGTTTGCTTGTGCTCGAAGTAGCGGCGCCCTCCTGGCCCGTCCAGCGCAGTCAGCGGGCAAGGAGGAGCAGATGGGCACAGTGGTGATCGGGATGGACCCGCATAAGCGGTCGGCGACGATCGAGGTGATGGCCGCCGATGAGAGGGTTCTGGGCGGCGGCCGATACGGCACCGATGCTGCCGGGTATGCGGCGATGCTCGCCTGTGTGCGGCGGTGGCCGGAGCGGACCTGGGCGATCGAGGGCTGCCAGGGGATCGGCCGTCACATCGCGGCCCGGCTGGTCGCCGCCAGGGAGCAGGTCGCAGCCGTGCCGCCGAAGCTGTCCGCCCGGACAGGGTCTTCGCCGCCGGGCAGGGCCGGAAGACCGATGCCACCGATGCGCACTCCGTTGCGCTGGCCGCCACCCGGATGACCGGGCTGCGCCAGGTCACCGGGAATGAGCAGCTTGAGGTCCTGCGGGTGCTGGCGGACCGCGCCGGTCCCTGGGCGAGGACCACACCCGGATGATCTGCCAGCTGCACCGGCTGCTGCTGGAGCTGATCCCGGGCGGGGCGAAGAAGGCCCTGTCCGCGGCCCAGGCCAAGGCGCTGCTAGCCAGGGTCCGGCCGCGGGATCCCGCCGGGCAGGCCCGGCGGCGGGTCGCCGCCGAGCTGGTCAGCGACCTGGAGCGGATCCACCAGCGCAAGAAAGCCGCGGACAAGAAGCTGACCGCGGCGCTGAAGACCACCGGCACCACGCTGACTGCCCGGGAAGGGATCGGCCCGTCCGGCGCCGCACGGCTCCTGGTCGAGGCCGGCGACATCGCCCGTTCCCCAACCGGGGGCATTTCGCCTCCTGGAACGGGACCGCGCCGATCGATGCCTCCTCCGGCGATCATGTCCGCCACCGGCTATCGCGCGCGGGGAAACCGGCAGGTCAACCGCGTCCTGCACATCATGGCCGCGGGCTGGCTCCGGCACGCCACCAAGGGCCGCGCCTACTACGACCGCAAGCTCGCCGCCGGGAAGACCCCGATGGAGGCCATGCGCTGCCTCAAACGCCGCCTGTCCGACGTGGTGTTCCGGCAGATGAGAGCTGATGCCCGCGCCGGGCGGACGGGCCCGGGAGGACACGTGGGGGCGGCTACTGGCTCCAGCGCGGTCGGCTCGGACCCCACCGCCGGCACTTCGGACAAGTCACTTCCCGGACCCGCCACCTGCAACCCTACGCCACCGGGCCGCTCCGTTCTCCGGGCTGCTCCCGCCGCCTCCAGATCCGGCCGGACCGCAGTCGCGGTCAAGCCGCCCTCTGCTTGACGGTGATGAGGACCGGCTGACACTCAAAAGGCGGGAACAACCACCCTCTTGACACAGAGGGGAGCCAGAAGCGGACGCCGACCGCTCGTCTGGCTATATGCACGACGGGGACACAGATCACCTGCTTCGGTGCGACCTCAGGTGGCCGGCTTGACGACGCGGTTGCCGACCAGGCGGATATTTGCGTGCCGTGTGTCGGCCCTGTCGCCACCGTCCGTGATGGCAGCCGACGTGCCGCCAGCGCCGGCCGGAGCCGCCGCAGTGAGCATCCCGGCGCGGAAGTGAGCGTGGCGGAGACACTCATCGGCCGGGCATGCGAGCAGCCTGGGCTCGCCGTGAGTGACGTCCGATGCTCACGGCGAACGACCGTAACACCGTCCTCCCGGCAGCCTTGCCCTGACGGAGCGGGTTAGCGGCTGGGGCTGTGTGGCCGTGGTGGTGACGGCCGGCGTGCTGGCGGCGGGCCGCCTGGATCGGGGCCGGGCTGTCCGGGTGCGGCCGGCTGCGGGGCAGGCTGTGCTGGCTGGGGGAAGGACAGCCCGGCGAGCTGGGCGGCGGTGCTGGCGCGCGGGGCCGGGCGTGGCTGCGCAGGCGGGACCGGGCGGGCGGCGGCGTGCAGGCGTTCGGCGGCGGCGCGGGCGGCAGCGGCCTGGGCGGCGCGCTGCTGGGATTCACGCAGGTCGGCGACGTCTTCGGCGAGCGCTGCCAGCCTGGTGATGAGGACGATGGGGGTGAGGGACCGGTCGCCGGTGAGGTAGGCGAATGCGGACAGCAGCCGGGCGGCCTGGCGGAGCTGGTTCCCGGCCGGGGTGGGCGGCGGGATGCGGCCGTAGGGTACGCGGGCGGCGCGGTCGTAGGCGTCGGCGGCCTGGCGCAGGATGCGGCTGCCGAGTATGGCGGCGGCCACGTGCAAGGTGTCGGAGGTGGCCCAGGCGGCATCGGCGGCGGCAGCCGGGTCGGTCCAGGCCATGGCCCTGATCTGCGCGGCGGCGTCGGCAGCGGCACGGGTGGCGTGCTCCCAGAGCGCGTTCCGCTCCTCGCCGGTCAGGTTCGGATGCCTGCCGGGCGTGGCCCGGTGCGGGGTCCACCGCTGCCGCAGCTTGGGCCAGCTCAGATCCGCAGCGAGTTTCCCGCCCCCGTACCAGATGGGGCAGCCGTCTTTGGCGGTGTCGCCGGGGAGCGCGACCGAGTACCCGGTGACCTGGCCGGGGTTCTTGACGCTGAACCGCTTGCGCACCAGCACCGCGGCCTGGCCCAGGCGGGCGAAGAACTCCTGCTCGCTGTTCGCGGACGCGGCGGCGGTGGTGACCTGCCGCCGCAGCGTGATCCTGGGGGCCTCGTCCAGGCCGCGGCGGGCGGCCTTCTCGTTCTCCGCACGGGTCGGCCGGCGGGCCGCGGTCCGGTCGGCGGGGGCGGTGGAGCGCAGCCCGTAGCGCTGCTCGGCGGCCAGGCAGGCGGCGCGGACCTTGTACCGTTCCCAGGACAAGCTGGGCTTGCCGCCGTCCTGGCGGGCCAGCATCGCGACTAGATGGATATGGTCGTCGCCGTGCCGGACCGCGACCCAGCGTACGGCCTCGTCTTCCTGGCCGTACGGAGACAGCCCGGTACGGTGCATCACGTCATGCGCGATGGCGGCCCACTCGTCGTCGCTGAGCATCCGGTCCTCTGGCGCGGCCCGCATCGAGCAGTGCCATACCGGCCGCGCGTACGCTCGCTTGCCGAGGACGGCCTGCGGCTGCAAGAGCAACCCCGCGAGCCTGGTGAAGTCTCGCCTGCCATCGGGCCGTAGCGGGGGTTCCAGGTCGGCTGGGTGACGCCAGCCAGCCACTAGGTGGGGATCTGTGTGTTCTTCATGGCGGCCGGGACCGAACAGGTAGTACAGCAATGGCTGGACGTGTTCCCCGCGCGGGGTGCTGATCTTCCCGATCACGCGGTCACCGTCGCCGCGAACCTCATCCCAGGGCATTGCGTACGGCGTCGGCTACCTGGTCGATGTGGTCGGCGCGGCGGATGCTCTGGGCCGCGTAGGCGGGCAGGTTCCCGGCGGGCTGCCCGGTGGCGTTCAGCTTGGCGGCCGCCTGGTTCAGGTTCGTGGCGATGCGGCGGACCAGCCCGGCCGCGCGCATCAGTTCGGTCAGCACCAGCGCCAGCGGTTCCTGGCCGCTGATCGGGTTGCCGTTCGCGGCGGCGGTCAGCGCTGCCTGAGCGGCGTACGCTCGGCGGGCCATCCCCGCCCGCCGGGCCGCCTCCACGAGGATCGCGTGTTCCTCGCCGCTCAGCGTGAACTCCACCCGGCGCGTACGCGGGACCGGCTGCCGGGCCCGCCGCCGGCCCTGCCCGCTGACGCCGGTTCCGCTGGTTCCGTTGACGGTGCCTGTCATCAGCTGTTGCCCCCAGCTCGCCGCGTCCAATTCCTGACCCCCTTTGTTAAAAAGTCCCGCCGGTTTCCTCTCGGCGAGAGGTATTACCGGGGCGCTGCCCCGGTGCCAGTGTATGTCTGGACCGCGCCCGGTCCAGACGTAAGAGGGGGTTTAGCCCACATCTTGCTCCGGTGGTTCGGGGCTGCTTTCATCCAGAGCAAAAGGCGCTGGTTAGTGACCGCGCATTCCACCCTCCTCGCCGCTGAGGTGGCGGTCGCAGGCGCACGCGGGAAGGCGAGATCGGTCCTGGGTGACCCCAGGCTCTCCCGGTTCCTGCCTGGGGTGCCGGCCGCGCGGAGCCGCAGGCCAGCGGCCGGACGCCTGTGCCCGGTGAGGTTAGCGTGGCGCAATGGGGCCCAGGCCGGTGATTACCGCGCGGCGTGTTTATGTGAATGCTTGAACACGCCGAACGCGGCGTATCCCCGGTTTACGGGTTCAAGCAAAAAGATTCTGCCGTACTAGTCAGTGATATCCAGTACTGCCGGGTGATGTCCAGTGCTGCTAAATGATGCCTGGTGCCGTTTAACGCGGTCTATGATGGCGCACGTTGATTTGCCGTCCGGCAGCAGATACGTAGCTTTAAATCATGTCAGGGGACCAGCATCGCCGTGAAAGCGGGGACCGGGGATGAGGAACCGGCCGGGCCTCCACGCCGTCCGTCCGGGACCAGCCAGGTCCAGCTCGCCCCCGGCCGCGCACAGCCAGCAAGACCAATGCCCCGACCACGACGGGCACCCCGAAGATGACCAGCAGACCAGCCTGGATGCCTACGTCGCCCGGCTGGTCGATGCCGCCCCGCCGCTGTCCAGCCAGCAGCGTGACACGCTCGCGCTCCTCCTGCGCCGCCCCCGCCGCAGGTAAACGCCAGGACGCCCCGGCTCCCGGCATCGGGGCCCGGGCATCGGGGCCCGGGCATCCTGGCCGGTCTCAGGCGGCGTCCGGCTGCCGCCAGGTGACCGTGACCGTGGCCGGGTCGAACGGGCGGCGGGCTCCCCGGCCCGGCGAATGCAGCGTGATCGTCATCAGCGTCTTGATGACCGCCCGCTTGCGGGACAGGTCCAGGGTTTCCCACACCTCCGCCGCGTTCTCGGCAGCCACCAGCGGGGCCAGCACGTTCTCCCGCGCGGCGTGGTCCAGCTCGGTCCCGATCTCATCCAGCCGGATGTTCGCCCGCCCGGTCGCGGCCAGCAGCTGCGGCCGGGTGATCAGGCCCAGCGCCCGGTCGGCGGCCATCTCCTCCAGGTTCCGGCGGATCGCCGCCGCCTCCTCCCGCAGCGCCGCCACATCCGGCCCGCCCTCCTCGACGGCCACCAGATCGGCGGCATCGGCGCGGGACAGCCGCCCCACCACCAGCCTGGTGATGAAGTCCTCCACCGGCCCGGCCTGCCGGGCCACGTGCTCGCCGGGCCAGGACCGGTCCCGGGTCGGCATCGAGCAGCGGTAGACCCGGTGCCCGGTATGCGACGGCCCCCCGGCGACCACGTTCCCGCACGGGCAGCACGCCAGCCCGCCCAGCAGCGTCCGCACCCCGCGCGGCGGCTTGCGGGCCGGGTCCTCCAGGATGCCCCGCACCGCCCGCCACGTCTCCTCGCTCACCAGCGGCTCCCAGTTCCCCTGCCCGACGATCTCCCCGTGGTACACCGACAAGCCCGCGATCCGCGGGTTCAGCAGGATCATCCGGATGCTGGTCCGGTTCCACCGGGTGGTGCCGCGCCGGTCCTGCTGCGGCGGCGTCAGCTCCAGCTTGGTCCACTCCCGCATGATCCCGCTGATGCTGCCCCCGCCCAGCAGCGCCGCGCACGCCTCCGCCACCGCCGGGCCCTCCACCGGGTGCGCGGTCACGTGATCCTCGCGGTACCCGAACGGGCGCGGGCCGCCCAGGAACCGCCTGCCGTTGACCGCCGCCTGCTCGTTCGCCAGCTTCTGCCGCTCGGCCTTGCGCTCCTGCTCGGCCTTGGCCACCGCGATCAGGATCCGCGCGTGCAGCCGCCCGGAGTCGGTGCCCAGGTCGATGTTCCCGGCCACCTCGGCGAACCGCACCCCGGCCCTGTCGAAGCGGGGGATCAGGTACTCCAGGTCCAGCGGCTCGCGGATGAACCGGTCCCACTTAAAGCACAGCACCGCGTCCACCGCCCGGGCATCGACCAGCCGCATCGCCTCCTCATACCCTGGCCGGTACTTTCCCGGCTTGGTCGGGTCCTTGCGGGTCACCCCGATGTCGTTATCCGACAGCCGGTACAGGACCGTCCAGCCGCGCTCGTTGGCTTTCTTCTCCAGCTTGGCGAGCTGGTTGGCCACGCCGTGCCCGTCGTGGGCCTTGTCCATGCTGATCCGCACGTAGATCAGGCAGCGGATGACGCCGTCGGGTGGCCTGCTGGCCTCGGCTAGCTGTATCGCGTCGCGGATCGTCATATGTGTTAATATAACTGACAGGAGCCGCAATGCCGACATCACCACCAAGGTGTCAGGCCCGGGGCTGGCGGCTCCAACAACCCCAGCCGGGCGTCCTGGTCTGGCGCAGCCCCGACCGGACGCAGCTGTACCACCACCCCGCTATCCACCCGCTCTGACCTCACGCTGCGGGCGGCGGGCCGCCTCCGGCCCACCTAACGGGCCAGGGCCGGCGGATCAGCGGGATAGCGTTCTGCGCCCACTTCGACATGGCGGCGTCTAGGTGTCCCAACTGGGGTTCGGTGACGTACAGTCCGCGGGCCGGCGCCGTGGCGCCGAGCTCCACGAGCACCGGGCGTAGGTGCACCTCGACCGCGATCATGTGCCCGGCCCAGCCGCCGGCCATGACCGGCACCGCGATCGTGCCGGTCCGGCCGTTACTGCCGTAACGGTCCGGGAAGGCCTTTGCCCCGATCGTCACGGACCTGTTACGTCGTGGTCGACCATTACTGGTCGTGGACGATGGAGAGCAGTTCCCTGCTCTCGTCCCGGTCAAGTCCGACGATCCACGGGTGCTGGCTGAAGTTAACCCAGAGGATCTTCCTGCCGGTCTCGCGGTGCGTGCGGACGAGCGGGTGGGCCACGATCGGATAGTCGTGCCCGGAGCTGAGCAACGCCGCCCGGTAGTCGTGGGTGACGTGCAGGCCCTCGAAGCGCTCCTTGACGTCGTCCGGCAACCCCTCGCAGGCCGCGCGAACGCCGCATCCTGGTCACGGTCCAGATCCTGGTGAACGTCGGCGAACCTCACTACCCGGTCCTGGTCGATCACGACGGCCGCGGGCATGGGAAGCTCCCATTATCCAATTGTCTATCATATCTGTCGATAGAATCTGGTATAGGGGCATGCTATGGCGATAGGGGTCGCCTGGCTTTCAGGTCATCACGGTGAAGCCGTGGGTGCCGTCTCGCTCAAGCTGGGCTACGAGCCCGTTCTCCCAGTCCAGGTAGGCCTGCATGGCAGCGGCGTCCACGCCGGTTCCCTCGTACGGCCGGCGGTAGACGTCGATGAGAGGGGACAGCATCACGCCCATGCCTTCGTGCAGTGGCCGGCCCGACCAGGCCCACCCTGCGGTTCCGCCGGCCAGCACCGTCACCTCGGTCCCGGCATGCTCGGGCACGTCGGCGGCCGCGAAAGCCGCCAGCGTCCCGTCCGCGCTGGTCAGGACCAGCCGGGGCGGCCAGCGGAGCCGGTCGAGCACCCTGGCCTCGGACAGGTCGGTGCGCAGCGCCCAGGCCGCGCCGGGCAGGTGGCCGGCCTGGAACAGGCGGCTGGTGTCGACGTCGACGACGAGCGCCTGGCCGGCCTGCAGCCAGTCGTGCACCTGCGCCGGCTCGGCCAGCGGCACCTCAGGCGGCGGCGGGAGATCCGGCGTCCAGTGCCCCTGCTCGAAGGGGCCCGCCGCGGGGCCGGCCTGCAGAACCGCGGTCTCCCAGCCCATCTGAGCCAGCCACGACGCTGTGATCGCCGCCCGGCCACCATCGTCGGCGGCGAGGACCACTAGCGCGCCCCGGACCGGGGCGAACCAGTCGGTCTCCTGTACCAGCTGGCCGCCGGGAGCCGACCGGAACCCGGCCAGATGGCCGAGGGCGTACTCCTCGGCAGAGCGTACGTCGAAACGGTAGACGGTCCGCCGGTCCCCGGCCGCCAGCGACCTCAGCTCAGCGGCGCGGATGGAGCGCACCCCTGCCTTCCTGGCCACGGCCCGGGCCGCTGCCTTGGCCTGCCGCGCAAGCTCGGCCGGGACCTCGGGGGCCCGGCGGTCCTGGCCGTGGTCCAGCGCCAGCCCGGCCAGGGTCCAGCCGATGGTCCCGTTGCGCAACGCCATCACCCTGTTGGGCAACCCGGCGTTGATCAGCGACTGCGTCCCGATGATGCTTCGGGTCCGGCCGGCGCAGTTCACGACCACCGTGGTGGCATGGTCCTGGACGAGAGCGCCGACCCGCAGGACCAGTTCGGCCCCAGGCACGCTCGTGGCGGTCGGGATGCTCATGTTCTGGTACTCGTCGAACCGCCTGGCGTCGACCACGACGACGTCAGCGTGGCCGCAGAGCAGGGCGTGGAGTTCCTCGGCGGCCACCGCCGGCGTTCCCGCAGTGGCCGCGACGAGTTCCCCGAACGCCTTGCTCGGGACGTTGACATCCTGGAATAGCTCCCCTCCCGCGGCCACCCAGCTGGCCAGGCCGCCGGTGAGGACCGACACGTCGCGGTAGCCAAAGCGCCGGAGCCTGCGGACGGCTGCCGCTGCGTCGTCAGGACCGTCTCCATAGACCACGAGGGGCACGGAGCGCCGGGGCAGCCGGTCGAAGATCTCCGCTTCCAGGCGGCCGAGCGGGAACGAGGCTGCGAACAAGGGATGTCCCTCGGCGAAGCGCCCTTCCGGGCGTATGTCGAGGAGCCCGATCTCGATCCTGGCCCGCAGCGCGCGGCGGACGGTCACGGGCTGGACGCCCGGTTCCTTCGGTGATCTCGCCATAGCGTGATCCTAATCCTATTAATTCGATCAAGTTAACTGACAAATAGCTGATCATGGTGTTTTGTGCAAGGGGATCCAGCGGGCGCGGGACTTGCGCAGACGGCCCGGGTGCACACACCGCAGGACGACTCCATCCTTGCCGCTACAACCGCGCGGCCCTGGCCGGGCTGCCGGTAATCTGTGCCCCAGCCGCGTTAATGGTAGGGCGCATTCCGCCAGGTGGAAGTCGCGAACTGATCGGCGAGGGCGGCGATGAGGTCGCGGAGTTCGTCTCGTCGCTCGACGACGAACGGCCGGTCGAGCGATTCCTCCCCGGCGCGGCGGTGCGGACGGAGCGAAGTGGGGTACATCAGTGGACGCAGTTGGCCTGCCATCCGTCAACGTCGGAGCGGCAGCGCCGGTACGATGACGCCTGGCGATCCGTCGCGATGGCGCCGGATGTACGGGCTGTGAGGTAGTGGTCCGTCGCTGGGGGTCAGGCCCGCTATTGAGTCCGGTACAGCGTCGGCGGTGAGGGCAACGTGACCGTCTCGAATCAGCGAGGAGGGTGCCGTGGACGGTTTCTTGCTCGCCTATGACGGCTTCGATCCGGGCACTGAGGGTCTGCGCGAGGTGCTCACCTCGACGGGCAACGGTTACCTGTGCACGCGTGGTGCGGTGGAGTGGGAGGACGCCGATGGCGTGCACTACCCGGGCACCTATGCGCATGGAGGCTATAACCGCGAGACGACGATCCTGGGCGGACTGCCGGTGCTCAACGAGGACCTCATCAACCTGCCGAACTGGCTGGTCCTCACGCTGCGCATCGAGGGTGAGGACGCGATCCGGCTCGCCGAAGTCGAATTGCTTAGCTACCGTCACGAGTTTGACATCCGGTACGCGACCGTCATCCGCCACCTTCGTTTCCGTGATCGCAGCGGCAGGGAGACGACGCTGAAAAGCCGCCGGTTCGTCAGCATGGCCGACGCTCACCACGCGGGGATCGAGTGGACGCTCGTCCCGGAGAACTGGTCGGGGCGCGTCGAGGTGATCTCGGCGGTCGACGGCCGGGTGAGCAACCGGGGCGTCGAGCGCTATCAGCAGCTGGAAGGCCGCCATCTGAACCCTGTTTCCCCGCGGACGTTCGGGCCCGAGGTCATCGCCTTGAAGGTGGAGACCCGGCAGTCGAATCTGTACATCAGCCAGGCGGCCCGCACCCGCGTGTTCAGCGGCAGCCAGCCGCTCCCGGTCGAGCGGACGCTCCATCAGATGGAGGACTACATCCAGCAGGTCCTGGCCTTCGACGTGCGGCAGGGCGCGGCGATGCGCGTGGAGAAGATGGTGACGTTCTATACGTCACGGGACCCAGCGGTCAGCGACACGCTGGTGAAGGCGGCCACGTCGGCGGCCCGCCACACCGATTTCGCCGCGTCGTTCGAGCGCCACGTCGCGGCATGGGAGGAAGTGTGGCGGGTCTGTGACGTGCGCGTGTCAGGAGACGAGCGCGTGCAGCAGTTGCTGCGGCTGCACATCGCGCACATCCTGCAGGTCTGCTCGCTTCACACCGCTGACCTCGACGCCGGGCTGCCCGCCCGCGGGCTCAACGGCGAGGCCTATCGCGGGCACGTCTTCTGGGATGAGATCTATGTGCTCCCGTTCTTCAATGTCCGGCTGCCCGAAGTCACGCGCGGGCTGCTGATGTACCGCTACCGGCGGATAGGCGAGGCCAGGGCGGCAGCCAGGGCGGCAGGGTTGCGGGGCGCGATGTTCCCGTGGCAGAGCGGGAGCGAGGGAATTGAGGAAACCCAGCGTGTCCACCTCAACCCGCTCTCGGGCCGCTGGGAGCCGGACCTCAGCCGTAACCAGCGGCACGTCAACGCCGCGATCTTCTACAACATCTGGCGCTACTTCCATGCCACCGACGACCAGACGTTCCTGCGCGACTACGGCGCGGAGATGATGCTCGAGATCGCGCGCTTCTGGGCGTCGATCGCGCACTTCAATCCCGAACGTGAACGTTACGAGATTCACGGCGTGATGGGCCCCGATGAGTTCCACGACAAGTACCCGGATGCGCCGCAGGCCGGGTTGCGCAACAACGCCTACACCAACGTCATGGTGGCGTGGCTCTGCGACATCGCCTGCAAGGTGCTGTCACTACTGCCCGCGAGCCGCGCTGCGGCGTTGCGCGGGCGGCTGGGCATCGGCGACGACGAACTGGCGGTGTGGCGGGACATGAGCCACCGGATGTTCGTCCCTTTTCACGACGACGGGATCATCAGCCAGTTCGAAGGTTACGACGAACTCGACGAGCTCGACTGGGACGCCTACCGCGCCAAGTACGACAACATCCAGCGGCTAGACCGGATCCTGCGCGCGGAGGGCGAGGACCCCAACCGCTATAAGCTCACCAAACAGGCCGACACGGTGATGCTCTTCTTCCTGTTCTCGCACGAGGAACTACGCGAGGTCTTCGAGCGACTGAGGTATGACTATCGTGCCGACACTGCCATGCGGAACGTCGCCTACTACGACCGGCGCACCTCTCACGGCTCGACATTGAGCTTCGTCACCCACGCGGGGGTACTTGCCGCTTTCGACCCCGACAGCTCATGGGACAGGTTCCTCGTCGCGCTGCAGAGCGATGTCGACGACATCCAGGGCGGCACGACGCAGGAAGGCATCCACGTGGGTGTCATGTCCGGGACACTCGATGTCGTGCAACGCAATTACGCGGGCATCCACGTCCGCGACGGTGCCTTGTACTTCGATCCCCGGCTCCCGAGCCAGCTCCGTTACCTGTCGTTCTCGATACAGTTCCGGGAGACCCCGATCTTGGTCTCGCTCACCGCAGAACGCCTGACGCTGGCCATCCACCCCGAGGGCGTGAGCCGCCCGATCAGGGCCGGAGTCCCCGGCGACATCCGTGAGCTATCAGCGGGCGACCAGGCGATCTTCGAGGTCAGGCAGGACTTGACGACCATCCGGCCGTCGGCCGATGGCTAACAGGAGGACGTGCGCCGATGTTCAGGGGAGTGATTTTCGACGTCGACGGGGTCCTGGTCGACTCGCCGCACGAGACCGCGTGGCGCGAATCGCTAGGCGAGCTCATGGAATCGGGCTGGCGCGACATACGCGACCGCACGACGTGGTTGCCGGAGGCTTTCACGTCTCGCGTCTACCAGGAGCACGTCTCGGGCAAGCCGCGTGCGAGCGGTGCTCGCGCCGCGCTCGACTACTTCCAGGTGCCCGACGCCGACAGACGGGTCGCCGAGTACGCGCACCGCAAGCAGGAGATGGTCGTGCGCCTCATCGAGGCCGGCGACTTCACCGCGTATCCAGACGCGCTGCGTTTCGTCATCGCGGTCAAAGACGCCGGCGCGCTGATCGCGGACGCGTCGTCGTCGAAGAACGCGGCGTTGTTCCTGCGCAAGATCCGGCTCGACGCGTTCGCGCAGGAGCAGGGGATCTCATCGCCGTCGCTACGGCCCGGTCTGACGCTGCTTGACTACTTCGGCGCCGACGTCTCCGGGCGCGACTTCGCCCGCGGCAAGCCGGACCCCGAGATCTTCCTGACCGCCGCGCGCGAGCTCGGCGTCGAACCACGCGACGCGGTGGTGCTCGAGGACGCGTCCGCTGGTGTCCAGGCAGCGAAGGCCGGCGGCATGGCCGCGATCGGGATCGCGCGGGCAGGCGACGCAGAACTGCTGGCCACGGCCGGCGCCGATCTCGTGGTCAGCACGCTCGACGACGTCGACACCGCTGCCCTCGCCGCCGGGCGGCTGGTGACGCGGAAGGCGTAATGCTGGGCACTGCGGACAACCGCCTGCACACGGCCGCACCTAATTCCTACTTGACCAATCGTTTTTATGTGATTTACAGTGACAGCTCCGGATGCACCAGGCTACGAAGGCGTGGAAGGCGGTGTCCCTCATCTCGACAGGAGCCCGTCGATGTCCATTCGTCCGCGCGCTGTCCGTAGTAGCCTCGCGTCCTTGGCCGCCGTTCTCGCCGTCTCGATGGTCGCTGCCGCCTGCAGCAGCACGGCCAGCACGTCGACCGCCTCGACGTCGGCCGCTGCCGGGGCGAGCGGGACCGTGAACTGGGAGTGGGAGCTCCCGACGTCGTGGGATCCGGTCACGTCGAGCGCCGGGTGGGACATGCACGCCCTTGGGCTCGTGTACGCCTCGATCACCACCCTCGAGCCCAATGGCAATGTCGGGCCCGGGCTGGCGACGTCGTGGACCTACGCCCCGAACGGCAAGAGCGTGACGTTCACGCTCCGGCCGGGCCTCACGTTCACCGACGGGACGTCGCTCAACGCGGAGGCGGTGAAGGAGAACATCCACCGCGGCCAGACCCAGGCCAACTCCAACATCGCCGCGGAACTGGCCGTCATCTCCAAGGTGATCGTGAACAGCCCGACGAGCTTCACGCTCGACCTGACCCAGACCGATTACCAGGTGCCCTACCTGCTGGCCGGCAAGGACAACACCGCGACCACCTCGCCGGTAGTGACGTCCTCCAGCGCGTAGGCCAGGTGGGTGAACGTGTGGCCAGGCGTGCCGATCACCCGCACCCGCATCGACGCCCCCGCCGTCAGCACGTCGCCATCGGCCACCCTGACCCGGTCGAACGCCACCACGTCGGCGGCGTTCACGTGGTAGGCCGCGCCCGTCACGCGGGCCAGGGCCAGGCCACCGGAGAGGTAGTCGTTGTGGATGTGCGTCTCGAACACGTGCGTCACCGTCACCCCGCGCACGGCGGCGGCGGCCAGCACCCGGTCGATATCGCGCTGCGGGTCCACCACCAGCGCGGCCACCCCGTCGGTGACCAGGTAGCTCCGGTCCCCCAGCGACGGCGTGCGGATCGTGACAACGTCGATCATTGCTGCCCTCTTGGTCGGCCTGAGATAATCCTACTTATCCTATCGCCATAGTAGCAATTTACGATCCGGCCGGCACCTAGCGGGTCAGGGCGCGGCGGATCAGCGGGATGGCGTTCTGCGCCCACTTCGACACGGCGGCGTCCAGGTCACCCAGCTCGGGTTCGGTGACGTACAGCCCGCGGGCAGGCACCGTGGCGCCGAGCTCCACGAGCACCGGCCGCAGGTGCACCTCGACCGCGAGCATGTGCCCGGCCCAGCCGCCGGTCATGACCGGCACCGCGACCGTGCCCGCGAGGCCGTTACTGCCGTAGCGGTCCAGGAAGGCCTTGAGCATCCCGGTGTACGCCGCCTTGTAGGTAGGCGACGCGAAGATCGCCACCTCGGCGGCGGCGACCTCGCCGGCCAGCCGGGACAGTTCCGGCGCGGACCAGTCGAACAGGCCCGGCGCATGCTCGGCCAGGTCGACCACCACATGCGGCGGGACGGCCGGGCCGGGCGGCGTTGCCGCGAGCGCCGCCGCCAGCGCCCCGGCTACCGCCAGCGCGACGCCGTGCGTGCGGGACGCGGGCTTGGGGTTGCCGGTGACTACGGCGATCCGCATGGGTTCCGAACCTCCCGGTTACGACGCGGCCGAGCGAACCGCACCGGACGTCGGCGCGAACGGGACCTCGTTGACGGTACCGTCCTGCTCCGCCGCGGGATGCGGCGGCTGCCACAACCCGCGCTGGCGCAGGATCGGCAGCACCCCCTCGCCGAACCAGTACGCCTCCTCCAGGTGCGGGTACCCGGACAGGATGAACTCGGAAATGCCCAGACCGGCATACTCCTCGAGACGGTCGGCGACCTCGTTGTGGCTGCCGACGAGCGCCGTGCCCGCCCCCCCGCGGAGCAGGCCGACGCCGGCCCACAGGTTCGGCGACACTTCCAGCCGGTCCATGCGGCCACCGTGAAGCGAGAGCATCCGGCGCTGCCCCTCTGATTCGCTGCGTGCCAGGCCCTCCTGGACCGACCTGATCATCGCCTCGTCCACGCCTTCTATCAGGCGGCGGGCCTGCCGCCACGCCTCGTCCGCCGTGTCCCGGCTGATCACGTGCAACCGGATCCCGTACCGCAGCGACCGGCCAAGATCCCGCGCCAGCCCGTCGATCCAGCGCAGCTTCGCGTCTACCGCGGCGGGCGGCTCACCCCAGGTCAGGTAGACATCGCTGGAACGGGCGGCCACCGGCCCCGCGGACGGCGACGAGCCGCCGAAATACAGTGGCGGCAGCGGATCGGGCAGCCGCGACAGCCGGGCGCCCTCGACCCGCAGGTGGGTGCCGGAAACCGTGACGGTCGAACCCCGCCACAGCCGGGTCACGATGTCCAGGAACTCGCCGCACCGTTCGTAGCGCTGGTCCTTGGACAGGAAGTCGCCGTAGGCCCGCTGCTCCGCTGCCTCGCCGCCGGTCACCACGTTGAGCAGCAACCGGCCGCCGGAGTGCCGCTGGAACGTCGCGGCCATCTGCGCGGCCAGCGTCGGTGAGATAAGCCCGGGCCGGAACGCCACCAGGAATTTCAGCCGTTCCGTGACTTCCACCAGCATCGCGGTGGTCAGCCAGGCGTCCTCGCACCACACGCCGGTGGGCGTCAGCGCCGCCTCGAACCCGAGCTGCTCGGCGCTGCGCGCGATCTGCCCCAGGTACTTGACCGAGGCAGGCCGGATCGTCCCGGCCGCGCCGGTGGCGACGCCATGCCCGCCGCCGACGATGTCCCGCCCGTCACCGTTGGTGGGCAGGAACCAGTGAAATCGCAGCGACGGCGCCATGCGGGTCTCCCATTGCCAGTAACATCCGATATTTCCGACTGTTTTAGACTACATAACCGGCCCGACCACGGCTATCCGCTCACCGTGCTGTTGAACTCCGTGGTTATGTAGCTGGAAATGTCAACTTTGGTCGGGACGAGACCGGCCGCGTAGAACTGGTTGACCAGGTTCTGCTCCGAGGCGACGATCGCACTCGTTACCGGGACCGGGGTGGTGGCGTCCACCTTCGCGGCCACATCCATGACGCTGGCGGGCAGCCCGGACGCCTTTCCCCAGGCGACGGCCCAGGCGGAAGGGTGCGTTGCGGCCCAGACGTAGGCCTTGTCTAGCGTGACCAGGTAGGCCTTGATCGCGGCAGCCTTGGCCGGGTCAGCCACGGCGGCCTTGGACGCCACCTCGAAGGAGTAGGGGCTGCCGTAGCCGGATCCGGTCGCCAGCACGCGGGCGCCGTCCTGCGCGACCACCTGCTGGACATAGGGCGGCCAGATGTCCCAGGCGTCCACCGAACCCGAGGTGAACGAAGCCAGGGCAAGGGCCGGCTGCAGGTTTACCAGCGTGACGTCCTTCTTGGTCAGACCGGCCTTGGTGAGCACAGTCAGCAGGTTGTAGTTGGCCGAGCTGCCCGAACCGTAGGCGATCTTCTTGCCCTTCAGCTGCTGGATGGACGTGATCGGCGAGTTCTTCGGCACCACCACCGCGTCCTGGTCCCCGGCGGTCGTCCGGGCGCCGACGATCTCGACGGACTCGCCGCCGGCCGCGGCGAAGACCGGCGGTGCGTCCCCGACGCCGCCGATGTCGACCGAGCCCGAGGCCATGGCCTCCAGCATCGGCGGTCCTGAGGTGAAGTCGGACCAGGTGGCGTGGAATGGCAGGGTATTCAGCAGGCCGGCCGCCGACAGCACCGCCTCGGCCCCGGTCCCCTTCTGGTCGCCGATGTTCAGCGTCACCGAGGACAGGTTCACCGCGGACGCCGACGGGCTGGATGTGCTCGCGGCGGAACTGCCCGTGCTCGACGACGACGAGCAGCCCGCCGCGGCCAGCCCGGCCAGCGCGAGCGTCACGGCAGCATGAAATCCCGGTCTCTTTATCATGTGGTTCCCTAAGGTGATCAGTCAGTTTCCCCGGCGGGAACGCCGAGTTCGGTCAGCAGCCGCAGCCGCAGCGCGACCAGCTGCGGCTGGTCACGGTCCCGCGGCCGCGGCAGGGTAATGGACGAGGAGTGGGCGATCCGCCCCTCGCCGAGGACGAGGACCCGATCGGCGAGCGCCAGGGCCTCATCCACGTCATGGGTGACCAGGAGCACCGCGGGCCGGTGCCGGGCCCACAGGCTGAGCACCAGCCGGTGCATGGCCATCCTGGTCAGCGCGTCGAGCGCGCTGAAGGGCTCGTCCAGCAGGAGCAGGCGCGGCTCGCGGACCAGGGCCCGCGCCAGCGAGGCCCGCTGCGCCTCGCCACCGGACAGCGTGACCGGCCAGGCCCAAGCGCGCTCGGCCAGCCCGACCTCCTCCAGCGCGGTGCGGGCGCTGGCCTGGGGGTCGGCGGCCCGCAGCCCGAGCGCCACGTTGGCCAGCACCTTCTTCCACGGCACGAGCCGGGGTTCCTGGAACGCGACCGACACCGGGCCCGCCACCGAGATCTGGCCTCTCACCTCGTGATCGAGGCCGGCCAGCGCGCGCAGCAGCGTCGACTTGCCCGAGCCGCTGCGCCCGATCAGCGCGACGAACTCCCCCGGCGCGATGTCCAGGTCCAGGCCGGCCAGCACGGCACGGCCGCCGAAGCTGCGGCTGAGCCCGCGGACCGACGCCGCCGGGCCGGCGAGCGCGGGATCCGGGGCGGACACCACGGCCCGTTCGGAAAAATGCCCTTGCTCTAGCCGGTGAAGTCGCGGCGCCACGCCAGTGCCCTTGTTTGCAGCAGGCGCACCGCGCCGTTGGCGAGCACGCCGAGGATGGCGTAGACGATGAGCGCGACCATGATCACGCTGTTGTCCAGGAACTGCTCCGCCTGGGTGATCATGAAGCCGAGCCCGCTGGTCGCGTTGATCTGCTCGCCGACGACGAGCGCGAGCATCGAGAAGACCACGCTGAGCTGCAGCCCGGTCAGCGCCTGGGGCAGCGCACCGGGCAGCACGATGTGCCGGATCATCTCGCTCCGGCGCAGGCCGAGGACGTGGCCGAGCTCGCCGAGCTTGCTGTCCACGGAACGGATGCCGGCGAACGCGTTGAGGTACATCGGGAAGAGCGCCGACAGCAGGACGAAAAGCACCTTCGGGAGCTGCCCGATGCCGAACCACACGATGAACAGCGGGATCAGCCCGAGCAGCGGAACGCTGCGCAGCGCCTGCAGGAGCGGGTCGGCGACCGCCTCGCCCACCCGGCTGAGCCCGGTGATGACCGCGAGCAGCACGCCGATGGCGACGCCGAGCGCCAGGCCGATCGCCCAGCGCTGGCAGGACGCCAGCAGCGAGGCCTGCAGCGTCCCGTAGGTGGGCGAGTCGGTGACGACCAGGGTGTAGGCGGTGTGCACGATCGAGACCGGAGAGGCCAGCTTGCTCGCCGGAAGGATCCCGGTGCTGCTGGCCGCCTGCCACAGGCCGACGAGAGCGACCAGGCTGAGCCGCCGCAGCCAGTGCAGGGCGGCAGACGGAGGCCCGGATACTGGCCCCCGAGCCCGGCTGAGGTGACCCATGGCACCACCCTAGGGTAATTGTCTATAAAGTCAATAGATTTTATTGACAAAGGTGCCGTGAGGGAGCCGGCACGCGGCACTGGAGGCCGTCTTCCGAGCGAGAGGAAGGAAATGCCGCCGCTAGCCACCAGCGGCGGCCGAGATGATCCAGGATGGCTGGCGAGTCGGGCCGTAAGTCACTACCGCCGCAGCCCCGGACGGCGGGACGATCCGGTCCTGGTGAACTGATAGCTCAGCTGGCGGCTGCCATGCCGCCACTAGCAAGGAGAAACAAACGATGCCTGCTTTCAACGTCGCGGACCTGTCCGCACTGGAGATCCTGGACTCACGTGGGCGGCCCACGGTGGCGGTGACCGTGCGACTGGCGGACGGCACCACCGCCCGCGCCGGGGTCCCGTCCGGTGCCTCCACGGGCTCGCGGGAAGCGGTCGAGCGTCGCGACGGCGACCCGGACAGGTACGAGGGCAAAGGGGTCCTGGGGGCGGTCTCGGCCGTCAACACCGAAATCCGGGACCTGCTCGGCGGCCGGTCCTGGGCCTCGCTGGCCGAGGCCGACCAGGCCATGATCGACCTGGACGGTACCGCGAACAAGAGCAGGCTCGGCGCCAACGCCACCGTGGGAACCTCGATGGCGCTCGCTCGCGCGCTGGCCGCCTCGGCCGGAGTACCGCTGTGGCAATGGCTCACCCCGGACGGTGTTACCCCGTCGCTGCCGGTCCCGCACTTCAACGTGCTCAACGGCGGCGCGCACGCAGCCAACGCGCTGGACTTCCAGGAGTTCATGGTCGCCCCGATCGGCGCGCCCTCACTGGCCGAAGGGGTCCGTGCGGGCGCCGAGGTCTACAGCGCGCTGCGCCGGGAGCTTTCCGGCCGCAAGCTATCCACCGGGCTGGGCGACGAGGGCGGCTTCGCCCCGGAGGTAAGCGAGCCAGAAGAGGTCCTCCGCCTGCTGGTGCAGGCCATCACCGACGCCGGCTACAAGGCGGGCCCTGAGGGCGTGTCGATCGCGCTCGACCTGGCCGCATCGGAATTCCGCCAGCCGGACGGCCGCTACAAGGTGTCCGGCGAACTGCTGTCCAGCGGGGACATGATCGACCGCCTGGCGCTGATCACCGAGCAGTTCCCCGTTCACTCGATCGAGGACGGCCTCGGCGAGGACGACGAACAGGGCTGGATCGCACTCACCGCGCGCCTGGGCGCCACCACCGAACTGGTCGGCGACGACGTTTTCTGCACCAACCCGGCCATCATCACCCGCGCCATCGAGCGGAGCATCGCCAACTCCGCGCTCATCAAGCTCAACCAGATCGGCACCGTCACCGAGACGCTGGAGGCCATGGCGATCTGCCGGCAGGCGGGCTACCGGCAGTTCGTCTCGCACCGGTCCGGGGAAACCGAGGACCACTTCATCGCCGACCTGGCCGTCGGCACCGGCGCCTGCCGCCTCAAGACCGGCGCCCCGGCCCGCGGCGAGCGCGTGGCCAAGTACAACCGGCTCTTGGAGATCGCCGCGGCCGTACCGGACCTGCGCTACGGCATGTCCTGATCCGGCAGGGCCGCCATCGGGCCATGGCGGTGACCACGGCGATGACGGCCACCAGGACGATGAGCATGTAGAGCAGGTAGGCGTCCAGGCGGCCGGACTGGAGGCGCTTGGCGGCCGTCACGATCGTCATGAAGAAGCCGAGCGCTGGCCGGTACAGGTAGGTCTCGACCACCTCGATGACGTCGGAGGCGTACCTGAGGTGTGCTCCCGCGTCAGTTTCGTCCAGGTCAGGGCGGTCGGGGGCGCCCGAGCCGTCGTCGCTGGCATGGTCGTCCATCATGATCTCGCGCACCTCGGCGCCAGCCAGCCGCCAAGCGGGACCAGGACGGCGGCGACCACCAGGTCGAAGACCCGCGGTCCTGGCAGCAGTCTGACCCGGATGACCGATCCGGCGATGACACCGGGCAGGGTGCCGGCGATCAGCACCAGGGCCAGCCGCCCGCCGGTGCGCCCTTGCCGCCAGAACGCGTACAGCGCTCCCGGAGTCGCGACGACGTTGTAAAGCAGGTTGGTCGGAGTAACGGCCGGGCTGGGCGTACCCAGCACGCTGACCTGGAAAGGCAGCAGGAGGACCGCCCCGGAGATCCCCGCCGGAGTCGCCAGGGCGGCGATCGCGAAAGCGGCGACCAGGGCAGCAACCTCAGTCCAGCCAGGCCCCAGCACCAGATAACGCTAAGCAGGTGCCGGTCCGCCTGTCAGCCGACGGAAGACTAATTGCGACGCGCAACCACAGGCTCCCGGCATGGCGTCAGACGGCGTGCAGGCCGGCTGCGGTGAACGCCGCGCGGGCCTGGCCGAGCTGCTCGGCAGTCGGCGGGGCGACCTGGCCGCAGGGGTAGTCCAGGCCGAGGGCGGCGTACTTGGGGGCGCCGAGGCGCAGCGGCGCGTCGGTCTGCAGTCCGGTGATCAGCTCGTGTTCCCTGTCGATGTAGCCGGGGGCGTGGCTGGTGATCGACGCGGGCGTGCGCGCGTCGACGTCATAGACCCCGCGGGCCCGCTCTTCGGCGAACATCGCGGTCAGCCGCGACCACAGCGCGCGGGTGCGCTCGGTCGGACCGGTCAGGAACGCCGCGTCACCGGCGTACGGGGCGAGGTTGGCCTGGATGGAGTTGCGGACGTCGATCTGGTCCTGCCAGCGGCCGCCGGTGAAGTCCTGCCACGGGCCGACAGGGATCTTGCCTGTCTCGGTCCGCGCTAGAAAGCGAGGACAGGGAAACCAGCGACCACGATGGCGGCCGTAGATTGGAGCCATGGTCCTCAGCCACGTACTGGCCTTCGCCGCCGTGGCGGCCGTGCTGATCGCCATCCCCGGGCCAAGCGTGCTCTTCACCGTCAGCCGGGCCCTGACCGTCGGCCGGAGGGCGGCGCTTTTCACCGTCATCGGCAACGAGCTGGGCGGATGTGCGCAGGTGGCCGCCGTCGCGTTCGGGGCAGGCGCCCTCGTGGAGCGGTCCGCTGAGCTATTCACCGTGGTGAAACTGGCGGGTGCCGCCTACCTGGTCTACCTAGGTGTCCAGGCCGTCAGGCACCGGCAGTCGATGGCCGTGGCACTGGCGGCGCGAGTAACACCCGTGCGGCCCGCGCGGGCCATCCGCGACGGGTTCATGATCGGCGCGACCAACCCGAAGACGATCGTGTTCTTGATCATCGCCCTGCCCGGGTTCACCGACCGCGCCCCCGGGCACCTGCCGCTGCAGGCGCAGATGCTGATCCTCGGCGCCGTGTTCCCTGCCATCGCGTTCTTCCTGGATAGCGCGTGGGCGGCCGCCGCGGGCACCGCCCGGCAGTGGTTCACGCGATCACCGCGGCGACTGGCGCTCATCGGCGGCACCGGCGGCCTGGTGATGATCGGCCTCGGCGTCAGCATCGCCGCCACCGGCCGCCGGGACTTAGCGGTAGCTGGTCAGGCGCCGACGGCGGTTACTCCAGGGAGTTCACCGAAACGTGCCTTGGCGTCCTGGCTCAGGATCGTCCGTCCGGTCTCAGCCGCATGCGCGGCGATGATCAGGTCATGCGCGCCGCGCGCGGTGCCCGACCGGCGCACGTGAGCGAGTAGGCGGCCATGGTGAGCCGCGGTCACCTGGGTGTAGTCCAGGACATCGACGGCGGCGGTTATCGCGGCGAGCGCCCTGGCACGGTCCGCGGCGCGCTCAGCCGTACCAGCCATCTCGATCCCGACACGGTACTCGGCCACCGATATCGACGCGATGGCCAGTTCGTCGTCGTCCAGCGACGAACGGTCGGTGGTCCCGCGTTCGTAGGCGATCAGGACGTTCGTGTCGAGAATCAGGCGTCGGCCCACGGATCGCGCACCTCCGAACTAAGCATGGCGACAGCTTCGGCGATGCTCCGGCCGAATTCATCGTCCGGAGGAGGCACATCTTCGAGCGCCGAGCGCAGATCGGCACCGGTACGGCGATGGGCCGGGCCGATCTCTGCGACCGGCCGACTGCCGCGGACGATCGTGATCGTCTCGCCGCGTTCGACAGCATCGAGCAGATCCGAGAAATGCCGTGATGCCTCGGTAGCAGTCATGGTCTTCATGACGCCATGATATCTGATAATCAGATTCAGCGCTTGGGCCGTAGCCTCAGCGCAGGTCGGCGGCTTGCAGGAAGGTGCGCGCGATGACCTGGTAGCCAGCCTGGTTGGCGTGCTGGTTGGGCCCGCGGGGCGGGGCGGCGCACGCCCAGGTCCACTGGCAGAGCAGGGCGACGTTGCGCGGGAAGTCGGCGGTGTCGAAGGCGCCGAACACGTTCGCGACCTTGGCGCCCGACTTGGTGTAGACGCGATCCAGCGAGTCGTTGTAGGCGGCGGCCAGCTTTTCCGCGAGCCAGGCGATCGCGTGACCTGGTAGGCCGTTGCGCCATTCGGCCAGTGCGGGCAGGTAGTAGTTCATCCCTGCTAGCCGTACACCTGGCCCGGCGGCGGCCTTGAGCCTCGTCATGATCGCGGCCAGGTTGGTGGCGGCGGCCGGGATTTGCCCGATGCAGGAAGCGAGCTGTGCCATGCTCGGCTGGCCCCCGCAGCGCTCCGGGTCGTTGGCGCCGATGTCGATGGTGACTAGCAGCACCCGGCCGCGGTGCGCACGCAGGAAGGCGACCCCGGCGGCCAGCTGGGATCCGGCGCGGTAGCGGCATGCCCCGCCGTGGAGCATCGTGCTGGTCGTCTCGCCCGGGCAGCCGAGCTTGACCAGCTGCAGCGTGGGATGGCTGCGGTGCAGCACCGCGTAGACCTGGTCGGGATAGCCGTCACGGGTTGGCTTGCTGACGCCGACCGCGTTGGGCTGAACGCCCTGGGACAGCGAGTCACCGAGGGCGAGGTAATACGTGTTCTCGGCGGGTTTCACGTACGCCGCATCGGGCGTGGGAGACGCGGAGCACGCCGTGACCGCCGCGGCTGCGGCGACGGCAAGCAGGATGCGGAGGCGCACGGACCGACCACCTTGACCACGCGTTCGGTGACTACAGCCTAAGCCGCGTTGGGAGCCTGTTAACCATGCGGCCTGTGACCCGGATGGTCCCGGGTCACAGGCCGCCCTCATCGATGGGTGGAGCCGGTTAGCTGTGGCTGAGAATCAGGGATTGGTTCGACAGGGTGCCGACGGCCCACTCGCTGGCGGCGCCCGGCGCCACGGCGGCGGCGTACAGCGGGCTGTAGGTGCCGTCGGTGGGGTCGGTGTCCTGGGACCAGGTGCTGCCGTTCCAGCGCAGGATCAGGCCCTGCACCACACCGCCGTTGATGCTGGGCAGGTTGTTCCCGACGGCGTAGACGTCGCTGGTTCCGCGGGCGGCCACGCCGGTGAGGCCGGGATCAGCGCCGGGCGTCGGGCTGGGGACGATACTCCAGCTGGCGCCGTTCCAGTGCTCGATCAGCGTGCTGCCGCCGACCGCCGAGGTGGCGCCGATGTCCCCGCCGACGGCCCAGGCGTTGCCAGGCGCGATATCGGTCACCGCGCCGATCGTGGGGGTGTTGGTTCCTGGCTGCTGCATCGGCACGACTGCCCAGGCGGTCCACCTCGCGGCCAGCGGTGTGGTGCTGAGCGCGGGCCTGGGCGGGCTGGCCTGCCGCGAGCAGGACCGCCCCGGCGCCGTTGCGGGCCTCGACCTCACCGGGCCGGTCGCCGATACCGATAGCGAGGGCCAGCGCCTGGCGGTAGTTCTCCGCGGCCGGGTCATAGCGGCCCTGCCGCCAGTCGATGATGCCGAGCCCGGCCAGCGTAGCCGCCTCGCCCTGGCGATCGCCGATCTCGCGGAACAGGGTCAGCGCCCGTCGCAGGTGCCGGGCAGCCTGCTCGTAACGCCCCTGCAGGCAGTCGATGCCGCCGAGATTGGCCAGCGCACGAGCTTGGCCGGACCGGTCGTCAAGTTCAGCGGACAGGATCGCGGTCTGCCGGTAATGATCAGCGGCCTGGCGTCGGCGCCCCTGCCGTTCGTAGATGATGCCGAGGTTGTTCAGGGCTATCGCTTCCCCGGACCGGTCACCGATAGCACGGGAAACCTCCAGGGCCCGCCGGTGATGGCAGGCAGCCTGCCGGTAGCGGCCTTGCCGCCAGTCCACGATGCCGAGGTTGGTCAGGGCGGTCGCTTCGGCGGCGCGGTCACCGGTGCGGTGCGCGGCGGACCGGGCGGCGGTGTGGACCGTGATGGCATCCGGGTAATAGCCGCCGGTCTCCAGGTACCGGTACAAGGCGCCGGCCAGCCGGGTGGCGTGCGCGGGCCAGCCGTGGGCGGTGGCGTATGTGGTCACGGCGACGAGTACTACCCGCTCGGTGTCGAGCCAGGCGCGAGCGGCAGCGTCGCTGGCCATGGGCGGGGCGGCCAGAGCGCGGCCATCGACGCGGGGCCGCAGATGGCGCTCCGCCGGGACCAGGGTGTCCATCGCCGCGGCCGCGGCCGCTTGGTAGTAGCCGAACAGGCGGGTCAGGGCAGCCCGCCTCTCGCCTTCGGCGTCTCCCGCAGCGGCTAGCCCGGCCGCGTACGCGCGCAGCAGGTCATGCAGACCGTAGCGACCCGGGCCGGTGCGGTGGATCAGGTTCATGCGGACCAGCAGTTCGAGCGTCCGGCGGGCCCGGGCGGGCCTGCGGTGAGCGCGGCGGCGGCGTAAGCGTCGAGGTCGGGCCCGGGGCTCAGACCGAGCAAGCGGAACGCCCGGGCCGGCTCGTCCGGCAGGTGACCGTATGACCAGGAGAAGACGCCGCGAATGGCACTGCCCGGATCACCTCCGGTGTCAAGCAGGTCCAGGCGCCGTTGCTCATCGGCCAGCTCGACAGTCAGCTCCGCCATGGTCATGGCCGGGCTGGCGGCGGCTCGATCGCGGTAAGCCGCACCTCGCCGAGCCGGACCTGCTCGATCTCGGCCCAGGGACCGGGCGCTCCCGACAGAGGATCGGCCTGCCACAGCCGCAGCGCTGCGTCGAACGACCGCGCTGCCGCACTCAGGTCGCCCGCGGCGCGGGACACGCGAGCCGCTTCCACATGCCGGCCGAACAGTTGCGCGTCCAGCTGGCCAGGGTCCAGCCGCAGCGTATACCCCGGCCCCGCGGACAGCAGGTATTCACCGGGCGCCCGGCTCGGCCGGTCCGGCTCCAGCGCCCGCCGCAGCCCGGCCACATGAACGTGCAGCGCGTTCACTGCGCTCGGCGGCGGATCCTCGCCCCAGATGCCATCGATGAGCTCGCTGCGGGAGACCGCCTGGTTGGCTCGCAGCGCGAGGAGCCCGAGTACCGCCTGGCGCTGCGGCCCGCCCAGCTCCAGTTCCCGGTCACCCTGCCAGGCTCGCACCGGCCCGAGCAGCCGGATAAGCAGTTGCCCACGGTCGGCGGTCACCACGGCACCCCCACCCTCGGGTGTTTCGCCTTGCCCATGAGCTAAAACGGAGGGCAGGTTATACCGGTTCATCGCGCGGCTAGCCCGGCGCTCCGCGAGCGCCGGGCTAGGTGGGGGATGGAGTCTGGCCGGTGACCGGCACCAGCGCGCTAGTGGTCTTGGGCCGGCCGGTAATGCCTGAAGCGCCGGGTCGCGAACAGCACGGCCACCGCCAGGAATCCGAACCATAGCCACGGCCCGGCGAACACCGCATGGGCGGCCGCCAGGATGACAACGACGAGGAGCACGAGACCCAGAACCGGGTGAGGGCGCCGGCGCCGCGGGACGGGCGGCGCGGCCTGAGGCGCTGACTCGGGCAGGTCCGCGAACAGGCCGCTCAGGTCGGCGTGGGTCTTGGCGTTCATCGCCTGGCCGACCCGCTCGTCGAACTCCGCATGGTCCAGGCGGCCGTCGGCGAAATGGGCGGCCAGCCGGTCGACGACCGCCTGGCGCTCCGCGTCCGAGACCCTCATGGTCTGGCTGGAAGAAGTGCCGCGGAACAGCGGCGGGAAACTGTAGCCCCGAGGCGGGCCGGATGGCGTTGACATGATGCTGTTTCCTTTTGTGCTTAGCGTGAGCGGGACTGCAGGGACTCGATGACCGAGGCGGCGATGGACTGGTCGCTGCCCTCGTCGGGGATCAGCAGCAGGCCCGCCAGGTACAGCGGGATGCCTGCGCCGCCCATGACGGTCAGGACCACGAAGGCGATCCGGACGATCATCACGTCCACGCCGAGGTAGCGGGCCAGGCCGGCGGCGACGCCGGCCGCCATCCGGTCCTGGAACGGCCGGCGCAGGACCGGGCGCTGCGTCTCGGGCCGGGGGTCGGAGTCGGTGGCGGGTGCTTGCGGGTTCATCGTGTTCGTGTTCATAGCTCTAGCGTGGCTCCGGGGGCCAGGCCAGCACATCGGGAAGATCCCGGACGCGTCCCTGATCTCGCGCCGGGGCCATCAGGGATGGTCTCAGGGGCGCGGCGGCACGGGCGGTAGGGTGCCGGCGTGACGGCGAACGAGAGGTACATGTTCAGGAAGCCGGCCGGCGGGCCCCGGGACCGGGGACCTGGCCGCCGAGACCGCGGCCCATCCGTTCTTCGACGGCTTCTGGGCGGCCAAGGCGGCTCCGCTGGCGGACATCACCGTGCCCGCGTACGTGGTCGCGAGCTGGTCGGACCAGGGGCTGCACACCAGGGGGACGTTCGAGGGATTCAAGCAGATAGGCTCGGAACGCAAGTGGCTGGACGCGCACGGCGGGAAGAAGTGGGGCTACTACTACAGCGCCGAGGGCCTGCGGCGGCAGCAGGCGTTCTTCGACCATTTCCTGAAGGGACTCGACACCGGGATCAGCGACTGGCCGCGGGTCCGCTACCAGGTCAGGGAGCGGGCGCATACGGCCAGCGAGCGGACCGCGGACGACTGGCCGCCAGGGCTGACGTACCTGCCGCTGTACCTGGACGCGGCTGATGGCACGATGGCGGACGGGTGGGCGCGAAGGGACTCCTGGCCGCTGCCGCTGGCGACGGTGTCCTACGACAGCGAGCAGGCCGGGCGCGGGCGCGGCCGGGCCACGTTCGACCTCCGCTTCGACTACGAGATTGAGGTGGTCGGCAGCATGACGCTGATGCTCTGGATGTCCGCGCCGGACGCCGATGACCTGGACGTCTTCGTCGCGTTGCAGAAGCTCGACCGCTACGGCGACCTGGTCGGCTTCCCGTTCTACGCGGTGTTCGAGGACGGCCCGGTAGCGCTCGGCTGGATTCGCGCGTCCCACCGCGAGCTCGACGAGGAGCGCTCGCTGCCATGGCAGCCGGTGCTCGCGCACCAGCGGGAGCGCAAGCTCGGGCCCGGCGAGATCGTCAAGTGCGAGATCGAGATCCTGCCCTCGGCGACGCTCTTCCGGCCGGGTGAGACGCTACGGGTCGTCATCGCCGGGAAAGACGTCTACCGGTACCCCAGGCCGCTCATCCAGGCGCGGCACGAGGACTCGGTGAACCGCGGCAGGCACGTCATCCACACCGGGGAGGAGTACCCCTCGCATCTGCTGCTCTCGCACGGGCCCTATGACGACTAGCCGAGGCCGGCGGCGGCGCGGAGGGCGGCGGCGGCGTCAGTGCGCTCCCAGGTGAAGCCGGGCTCGTCGCGGCCGAAGTGCCCGTAGGCCGCCGTCGGCAGGTAGAGCGGCCGCCGCAGGTCCAGGGCCTGCACCAGGGCGGCGGGCCGCAGGTCGAAATGGTCCCGCACCAGGGCGGTGAGCGTCCTGCGGTCGACCTTCTCGGTGCCGAAGGTCTCGACGAGCAGCGACAGCGGCCTGGCCATCCCGATCGCGTAGGCCACCTGGACCTCGACCCGGCCGGCGAGTCCGGCGGCCACGATGTTCTTGGCCACGTGGCGCGCCGCGTAGGAGGCGGACCTGTGGTGATCTCGCCGGCCAGGATCACGAGCCCCGTGGTCACCAGCGTCTCGACCGCCACCGCGGACCGCGGGTCCTGCGCCAGCGCGGCGTCCACGATCGCGTCCGAGATCTGATCGGCCACCTTGTCCGGGTGGCCTTCGGTCACCGACTCCGAGGTGAACGGGAACCCGTCGTCACTAATGTCGTACCTCCTGCCGGACCAGCGCGGCGCCGGCCACCATCGCGCGCAGTTTCTCCCGGGCCACCTCGGGGGCCAGGTGCCGCAGCCCGCAGTCGGGGTTGATCATCAGCCGGTCGGCCGGCACGTACTCGAGCGCGCGCCGGATCCGGGACGCCACCAGCTCGGCCGGCTCGACCCGGCGGGCGCTCGATTTCATCCGGGACAAGCTGCCGGGGGTGCAGGTGCTCTCGTGGATGGTGGCGACAAGCCGCGGGTCGGACAGGTTGAGCTCGGGCAGCGAACGGTCCAGGGCGGCTCCGGCCGCGTGCAGCATCGTGCCCATCGCGCCGTCGCATACCAGCGTGCGACGGGTGCGCAGGCGCTCGGCGAGGATCATGGCTGGGTTCCGAGCGCAGTGAGGATCTCCAGCGCCACCTGGGCGAGGAGCCGGTCCGGGTAGTGATCGAGCCGGAGCCCGGTGAGCTCCTCGATGCGTTTCACCCGGTAGGCCACCGTGTTCGGATGCACGTGCAGCGCCGCCGCGGTGAGCACGTCCATCAGCTGGGTGACCACAGCCACGGTGGCGGCCGTCCGTTCGGAGATGAGCCGCACGACACCGGCCAGGTCGGCGTCCTGCAGCGCCAGCCCGGACAGGTGGCGGTAGACGGTCACGAGCTCGCGTAGGGCAGCGTTCTCGCGAGCGGTGTTATCGCGGGCGGCAGGCGACCAGTCAGGTAGCGCCATGACCGGATCATACGGCGAAGATCTAGACGAATGCCCCGCAGAGGTCGATGATGCCAGAAAGAGGTGGTCAAAGATGACCCACGCACACGAGCAAGACGTCGACGCGGTCGTAATCGGGGCTGGCTTCTCGGGGCTGTACATGCTGCACCGGCTGCGGAACATGATGGGGCTGTCGGTCCGGGCCTTCGAGGCCGGCGACGGCGTCGGCGGCACCTGGTACTGGAACCGCTACCCCGGCGCGCGCAGCGACTCCGACAGCTACGTGTACTGCTACTTCTTCGACGAGGACCTCTGGCAGGAGTGGGACTGGAGCGAGCGCTACCCCGAGCAGCACGAGATCCGGGCCTACCTGGAGCACGTGGCCGAGCGGTTCGACCTGAACCGGGACATCACGTTCAGCACCTCGGTCACCGCGGCGACCTACGACGAAGCCGCCGCCCGGTGGACGGTGACGACAGATTCCGGTGCGCAGGTCACGGCGCGGTTCCTCATCACCGGCGTCGGGGCGCTTTCGGCGTCGAACACGCCGGCGTTCGCCGGCATCGACTCCTTCCGGGGCGCCTCGTACCACACCGGGCGCTGGCCGCACGAGGACGTGGACTTCACCGGCCAGCGGGTCGGCGTCATCGGCACCGGCGCCAGCGCGGTGCAGGCCGTGCCGCTGATCGCCGCCCAGGCCGCCGGACTGACGGTGTTCCAGCGCACCGCCAACTACATCGTCCCGGCCCGCAACGGGCCGGTGGCTTCCGATGTCGCGGCGGGCCGCAAGCAGGACTACGCCGGGATCCGGGAGCGCCTGCGCGGGTCCTTCTTCGGCTTCGAGCTCTCCTTCCTGGAGAAGGGCGCGCTCGAGACACCCGACGACGAGCTGCGCCGCGAGCTCATGACCCGCTGGGACGAGGGCGGATTCGGCATCTGGCTCGGCAGCTACGTCGACATCTTCTTCAGCGACGACGCCAACGCGAAGGTGCGGGGGTTCCTGCACGAGCGGATCAGGGAGGCGGTCGAGGATCCGTCGGTCGCCGAATTGCTGACCCCGCACGGCTATCCGTTCGGCTGCAAGCGCAACCCGCTCGACTCCGGCTACTACGAGACGTTCAACCTGCCGCACGTGCACCTGGTCGACGTCAAGTCCAACCCGGTCGCCGAGATCACGCCGGCCGGGGTCCGGCTGGCGGACGGCGCCGAGTACGAGTTCGACACGATCGTCTACGCGACCGGGTTCGACGCCATGACCGGCCCGCTCAACAAGATCGACATCCGGGGCCGGGGCGGCCAGCTGCTGCGGGAGAAGTGGGCCGACGGTCCGCGCACCTACCTCGGGCTGACCAGCGCGGGGTTCCCGAACCTGTTCATCATCACCGGACCGCAGAGCCCGTCGGTGCTGTCGAACATGCCGGTCTCGATCGAGCAGCACGTCGAATTCATCGCCCGGATCATCGGCGACATGCGCGACCGCGGCGCGGCGACGATCGAGCCGACCGTGCAGGCCGAGGACGACTGGGTGGCGCACAATCAGGAGGTGGCCCAGACCACGCTGTTCCCGACGGCCGACACCTGGTACATGGGCGCCAACATCCCTGGCAAGCCGCGGGTGTTCATGCCCAGCCTGGACTTCGTCGGGCCCTACCGTGCGCGCTGTGACGCGATCGCGGACAACGGGTACGAGGGCTTCGTGCTCGGCGGGGTCTGATCTAGCGTTTTCCTGAGTAAGGAGCACAGCACCCGTGATCGATAACCCGTTTTACTCCCACGAGTTCCACGGTGACTACGACCTGGTCAGCATCGGGCGCCTGGACCTGGAGGAGGGCGGTGCCATCCCGGACTGCCAGCTGGCGGTGGCCACCTTCGGCGAGCTCAACTCGGCGAGGGACAACGCGATCCTGATCACGAGCTGGTACTCGGGCACGCACCAGATCTGGCGCGACGTCTACATCGGCCCGGATCACGCGCTGAACCCCGAGCGGTACTTCATCGTCGCGATCGACCAGATCGGCAGCGGCCTGTCGACGTCGCCGCACAATGCCGACGGCCCGAACGCGGCGCTGGCGATGTCGAAGTTCCCTGCCGTGCGCATCGGCGATGACGTGGTGGCGCAGGAGCGGCTGCTGCGCTCGCATTTCGGCATCGAGCGGCTGGCGCTGGTGGTGGGCGGCTCGATGGGGGCGCAGCAGACCTACGAGTGGGCGGTGCGGTTCCCCGGCCAGGTCCAGCGGGCCGCCCCGATCGCGGGCACCGCGCAGAACACCCCGCACGATTTCCTGCTGGCGCAGACCATGCGGGAAGCCATCATGTCCGATCCGGGCTGGGACGGCGGGGAGTACAAGTCCAACGGGGACGTGGTGGACGGGCTCGTGCGGCAGGCGCACCTGTGGGGGGTGGTGGGCTTCTCCACCGAATTCTGGAAGCAGGAGGTCTGGCGGGCGCTCGAGTTCTCCTCGCGGGAGGAGTTCATCACCGGCTTCCTGGAGCCGTACTTCACCGTGATGGACCCCAATGACCTGCTCACCCAGTCATGGAAGTGGCAGCGCGGCGACGTCGCCAGGCACACAGGCGGGAACCTGGCGCAGGCCCTCGGGCGGATCACTGCCAAGACCTTCGTCATCCCCATCGACGAGGACCTGCTGTTCCCGCCCCGCGACTGCGCTCCTGAGCAGGAGCTGATACCCGGCAGCGAGCTGCGCGTGGTGAACGACATCCTGGGCCACCTCGGGCTGTTCGGCGTGGCGCCGACGTTCATGCCGCAGATCGATCAGCACCTCGGCGATCTGCTGGCTACCAAGGCCTGAGGGCTCCTTCAGGTGCCGGGGCGAGCGTGATGCACGGCAAGCGTGGCGTGGCTGCTCCTGCGTACAAGAACGGCTACATCGGGTATTGGGTGGGAGTGACCGTGTAGGTGCGGCCGGCGGGGGTGCGCCAGACCAGGGTGCCAGGGGCGGGCTGCTCGAGCCGCCAGCCCTGGGCCTGTTTGCACCGGTGGTGGTGACGGCAGAGCGGGCTGTCGTCACACACACAAACAGGCCAGCAGTCTCCGCTTGATGGGTGCTCTGGTGCGTCGCAGAAGGTAATAGTGAGGACTACCATATATGTCATGACGATGACGCGTACCACCGTGTACCTGCCGCTGGATGCCAAGCGGCGGCTCTCGGCTGCCGCACATCGGCAGCACCGCAGCGAGGCTGAGTTGATCAGGGATGCGGTTAGCCGTCTGCTCGCCGAGGAACCGGAGAGCCCGCGGCCCAATCCGCCCCGGTTCGACCTGGACCCAGCGGTCGTCGATCATGTCGACGAGTATCTGTCGGCGGGGTTCGGCACCGCCGGACTGGAGGACGGGCTGTGGGGCGCCTGATCATAGATACGTCCGGCTACCTGGCAGGGACGGCCGCCAAGCACCCGTTGTCAGAGGTGATACAGGACATCCTGCGCACGGTCACCGAGCCACCCGTGGTCTCTCCGCTCGTACTCGCGGAGATCGATTACATGGTGCTCGACAGAGTTGGCGTTGATCAGGAACTCGCGGTCATCGACGACCTGACCAGCGGCGCCTACGAGATAGCCGACCTTGATGTCGATGACCTGCGCACTGCACGAGGCCTGGCTGCCCAGCACCGCGACCTTAAGATCGGCATAACAGATGCGCTGAACGCCGTCCTCGCCGATCGTTACGACACCAATGAGATCCTCACGACAGATCAGCGTCACTTCCGGGCGGTAACCCCGCTCAGCCGACGCTTCGATGCCTTCCGCCTGCTGCCGGCCGATCGATAGCTCCTCCTGCGCGGAACGGCTGAGTCCAGCGAAATTACCTGCCTCGGCTGCTCGGTCTCGTTGAGGCACAGCTCGTGCCGCTATCGTTTGCACTGTGGGCTCGCGTCAGGGAACCTGCCGTCGCTGTCCCCGTTGATACCGGCTCCTTCGAGGAGCCAGGCGGACAATGTGTGTCATTATCGTTTGCACCGTGGAGCGTGGCCTCATCCGCAGAGCGTTCGCTGACCTGGTTGAGCAGCGAAGAGCTCCCGTGAGCCGGTATCTCTCGCGGCTCTTTCGCTACGGACCGGAGCGCCCCGCATGCTCCAATTGCCCAGCCCGCGGACCCAGGTCACCGAGACCTCAGGTGTCCGGATCGCTGGACGAGGCGGCATCAACCAGGTCGAGATAGCCTTCGACTGCATCCCACAGTTCGTTCTCCGGATAGCGGCCGTAGCCACGGTGCTCGCGCCGCCAGTCATGATCCCAGTACTTGTCGCGGATCTCGCGCAGATGAGCCAGCGCCGCGTCCAGGTCTTCCCGGAGCTGCAGCCGCTCATCGGCTGGTTCCGGGATCAGCCGCTTCAGCGACCTGAGGTCTCTGGCTTCCAGCGCCGTGAGCGCCCGCTCGTCGGGACCGCCATCGACAGACCAGATGCGCACCGGGCCGCGGATGTAGTGATTCCAGATCGGGTCCAGGTGCGACCGCCAGAAGTACATGAAGCCGCCCTTGCTGAGCCGCAGCTCATTCGCCAGCCAGTCGGTCCCTTCGGGGCTGGACTCCCACGGAACTTCCTCCGGGGCCAGGTTGATCGCGACCGCGACCTGAACGGCAGCCAGCGGGTCGGCTCCGTCCAGTACCTCGCCGAAGGCATACACGGCTTTCAGGAACGGCTCCGTGTCGAGCCAGAAGATCTTCACGCGCTCGCACGTCTCGGCGAGGATCCGCAGCTTCTCGACGGCGCGCTTGTACCTCATGACTGCACATCATGCATCAGCTTGCTCGCGTCCAGGTCCGCTGGCTAGTCGGTAATCGTTTGTAATACGATCATTAGGTGGCCGGTGAGCGGTTCTATCTAGACCTGCTGGATGAGGAAGACCCGTTCGAGATCGACACCCAGGCCGCACACCTGTTCAAGCATCCGCACCTTGGCATCGATGACATCGATGACGTGTGGGCCAGCGACCCGTTGTTCTACCCGGCCAAGCCTCCAGCGCACTGGCTCATGTACGCCGAGGCCGGCGGCCGGGTGCTCGTGGTTCCCCTGGCTCCCGCGCGCAGCGGTGACCCGCACAGATACCGTCCGATCGGCTGCTATCAGGCGGCGGACAGGCTTGCCGCCCAGTACCGGAGAGACCGATGACCAACACGCCCATGACACCTGACCAGGAATTCGACTTTTACGCGCAGCCGGAAAACCAGGAGCCGCAGGGACCCGCCCGCCGACGCCATGCCTCCCGGCTGGGCACACCCGTGCCCGTGCGGTTCCCCCCGGAACTGCTGGAGCAGGCCCGCCGCGCGGCCGATGCCGACGACCGGTCGCTATCGGCGTGGATCCGCCGGGCAGTCGAGCACGAACTGCGACGGACCGCCTGACCCGGCACGCCCACACGCAGCGTTTACCCAGGTCAACGCCCGGGAACTGCGGTCAACGGATGAAACGTGACCCATACCAGAGGCGGCCACTGACCTGTGTCGTTATCGTTTGCACGGCGGGTCGCGGTGCCATCATCAGTAACACTTGCTTCTGTTACCCCGTAGCAGCTGGATAAGCGGTATCGTCGAGTCATACGATTGTGTTATGACACAACCGTATGATCCTGAAGGGCTGCCATCGCCATCTTCGGCGCTCCTGCAACTCGCCCGTCTGAAGGCCGGCATGAGCCAGCGGGAACTGGCCGAACGAGCGGGGGTACCGGTCACGATGATCTCAGCCTACGAACGTGACCAGCGGCAGCCGACCCTCAGCACGTTGCTGAGGCTGCTGCGCGCGGCTGGCTTCGACCTGCGCCTGCACCTAGCCGCCTACGATCCGCATGACGACATACTCGCCGGGCTGGAAGCCGGCCGCTCCGAATCCGAGCGGCTGCGCCGCGACCGGCAGCTTCAGGCATGGCGCCAGGCAACGCCCGCCGAGGATGTGGCGTGAGCGAGCATGAGGCTGCCGGTGAACCCGAACTGGACGCTGCCGCCATAGTCGCCGCGCTGAACCGGCACCAGGTGCGCTACGTCATCATCGGTGCCTTTGCCGCCATTGCGCAGCAGGCCCCGATACCAGCGACAAGAGACATCGACCTGACGCCGGAGGCAAGCCAGGAGAACCTGGCCCGGCTCTCGTCGGCGCTGAAGGAACTCGATGCGCGGATCCGGACCGAGGCGGTGCCGGACGGGCTGCCCTTCAGCCATGACGCCGCGTCCCTGGCGGCGGCCGACGTCTGGAATCTGACCTGTCCTGACGGCGAGTTCGACATCTCTTTCCATCCATCAGGCTTTGAAGGAGGCTACGCCCAGCTCGCGGTCAACGCGCACCGCCTCCGCGTCGGTGACGTTGAGGTGATCGTGGCAGACCTTGCCGACGTGATCCGGTCCAAAGAGTCAGCCGGGCGGCCGAAAGATCTCCGCGTGCTACCGCTGCTCTACCGGCATCAATCCACGCGCCGGCGGGGAATGGATGACTGACAATGTTGGCGTCGCCGCCATTTTGCGGGCTCTGGCACTTGAGTGAGGCGGGATGCTGTCGGCGCCGGGGTGCGTTTTCTGCTCGCCGCGCTGCTGCCGAGATGGTGGCATCAGCCATTTTGTCGGTGCCCGGTGCGACACTGCGAGTCATGGACACTCTCAGCAACATATCCGGTACCAGCTACGAGATTCCGCTAAGCGAGGCTGATCAGGCCGCGCTGCGGCCGGCCTTGCTGCATGATCTCGGGGCCATGCCGTTCGAGTCCGGTGCGCTGATCAGCCGCAGCCTCTGGGTGATCTTCATCGGCGAGTGGGGAGTCTGGACCCATGCGGTCTTGCCCGTCGATGACAGGCTCGACATGCCAGACAGGAAGAGCATCACCGGCCTGTGCGACTTGGCCGGCAGCCTCATCAGCCCACCCCTATGTCACGACGATGAGAAGGCGATGATCGTGCTGCGCAGGCCGGGACCGGCGGAGATCAGCGAGGCCGACGCGTACATCTTCCGCCTGGTGCACCAGGCGGCCATCGGCCGGGAGACCGCGCCTTGGACGTTCCATGTGGTGGGGCCGGACGGAATA
Organism: uncultured Actinomycetes bacterium; assembly: GCA_963739615.1. GTDB lineage: Bacteria > Actinomycetota > Actinomycetes > Streptosporangiales > Streptosporangiaceae > Palsa-504. Next base: position 279,796 of record CAVUBD010000035.1, on the reverse strand, counting down.
CGGGAGGTGACTGAGCACGAGGCCTCACAGGACACTGACCATGAGCAGGAGCCGGGCCAAAGGTCATCCGCGCGTCCCTGATGCCTTGCGGCTCATCCCATTTAGAATCACGGATGAGAGCATCGAGCCGAGGAGCCGCGCGTGAGCGTCGAAGCGTCCGACATGATCACAATTCCCCGCGCCGAACTGGATGCGCTGAAGGCCGAGTTGCGGCGGCTGCGGCGGCAAGTCGGGCGAAGCGTGGCCATGCGCCGCATCAAGGCTGACCCCGGCCCCGGCGACGACGCGCCCACGTTCACCCGTGAGGAGCTTGTCGCGACGTGGGGAATCAGTGAGTGATCGCCTTGTCCGCTTTCCCGGCACCTCATGGAACGAGATTGAGGCCCTGCCGCAGCCACTGCGGTGGACGGTACAGCGCACGATCTTTCATCTGCTCGACGAACCAGTCCCGACCCTTGCTGACCCGTTCCCCAGCGAGGACCCTCTACCTGGCGCATACGAGCTGCACTTGCCCGCCGACGACGTGACCATCTGGTACACCGTCAGCGTGCATGAAGGTCAGCAGGTCATCAGCGTGCAACATGTGAGCCTCGATACCTGACCCGGGCGTGTCGCGTGACTCATGGCCAGCGGCCCACATGATCCGTGCACAACGTGTGTCATTATCGCTTGCACGGCGGAAGCGTGGCCTCATCCGCAGAGCGTTCGCTGACCTGGAGAGATCCCTAGCCCGCACGCTGTCGTGACCCGCGCAGCTGGCTCCTTCGGGGTCCGTAACACGCAGCGACCGATAGGCGTTCATAGCTGCGGGCAGCCAGACGACGGCTAAAGTCATGACTCCATGTCAAGGGATGCCATGAACTGGTCATGCGGGACGCCTGGCTCATCACGCGCGTTGATCGCCTGGCAGAGGGCGATAATATTTTCGAATAAATACTTGCTGCGCGCGGGCTGGGCCGAACGGGAGCTACGGGATTACGAAGGTCCAGGTTTCGGACGGGCCGGTGACGGCGAGAATAGGACCGTTACGCTCCGGCGTGACGTGGTGGTTCTTGGCGGCGTGGTGGTTCTTGACGAAGGTAACGGCCCTTTACCCGGTCGCCGGCCGGGTCGAACGGCGGGCGCAGGTGCACGGTGGCCGGGTAAAGGCGGCCACCCACGTTTACCTGGTACTCGCCGGCCAGCGCCGCGTCGGGGGTGAGCACGGTCCCGGCTGGGTGGCGGATGTAAGCCATGCCGACGCATCCGCCGACGGCCTCGCCCCAGGCGCCCGAGGTCACCTGGCCGACCGCGATTCCGTCCCGCAGCACCAGTTCACCGCCCCAGATCATCGGGCCCGGGTGTTCGGGGTGGCGCGGCTCGGGATCGGGGTGGTCCAGCACGAGCGAGACCAGCCTGCGCCTGGGGCCTTCGGCGCGGGCCTGCTCGACCGCCTCCCGGCCGAGGAAGCCGATGCCGGTCCTGAGCTTGCACGCGAACAGCAGGCCGGCCTTGACCGGGTTGTAGTCGGGGGTCAGCTCGCGGCCGAAGGCCCGGTATGCCTTCTCCAGCCGCATCGACTCGATCGCGTAGTAGCCGCCGTTCACCAGGCCCAGGCCGGCACCGGCTCGCACCAGGTCTTCGTAGGCGCCCACGGCGAATTCGCACGGGACATAGAGCTCCCAGCCCAGCTCCCCCACGTAGGTGATCCTGGTCGCGCGGACCGTGGCGTAACCGAGATCGATCTGCCGGCTGGAGCCGAACGGGAACGCCTCGTCGCTGAAATCAGCGGTGGAGAGCCGGCTGAGCAGTTCCCGTGACCTGGGCCCCATGACGCCGTAGACGGCGTAGCCGGAGGTGACGTCGACCAGCGACGCGTGACGGCCAGGCGGAATCCGCCTGGTGATGTGGTCCTTGTCCCTCTCGGTGGTGGCTGCGCTGCTGATCAGCAGGAACTCCTCGCCGGACAGCCGGGTCACGGTGATGTCGGCCTCGTAGGTGCCGTGCGCGTTGAGCATCCCGGTGTAGACGGTCCGGCCGGGTTCGACGGCGACGTCGGCGGTGCACAGCCACTGCAGGACCTGTTCGGCGTCCCGGCCGGTGACCAGGTACTTGGAGAAGCTGGTCTGATCGAACAGGGCCACGGTGGTGCGGGCGGCGCGCTGCTCGGCGCAGGACCAGGGCTGCCAGTTCTGCTGGCCCCAGCCGTACTCGATGACCGGGTCCTGGCCGGCGGGCGCGAAGAAGTTCGCGCGCTCCCAGCCCATCCGGCTGCCGAAGCCGGCGTTGGCCTCCTTGAGCAGGTGATACGCGGGAGAGCGGCGGAACGGGCGGGCGGTGGCCAGCTCGCGGTTCGGCCACGGCACCGCGTAGTGCAGGCCCAGGACCTCGCCGACCCGGTCGTGCAGCCACTGGTTGTTGCCGTTGAACCGGGCGAAGCGCCTGATGTCGACCGCGGAGACGTCCAGGCTCGGCTCTCCCCCGGTGATCCACTCGGCCAGCGCTCGTCCGGCGCCGCCCGCCGACGCGATGCCGACGGAGTTGAATCCGGCGCCGACGAAGAAATTCCGCAGCTCCGGCGCCTCACCCAGGAGGAACTGGTTATCCGGGGTGAAGCTCTCCGGGCCGTTGCAGAACATCTTGATCCCGGTCTCGGCCAGGGCCGGGATGCGCGCGATCGCGCTGTCCATCAGGATCGCGAAGTGATCCCAGTCCTGGGCAAGCAGCTGGAACTCGAACGGGTACGGCAGCGCGTCGGGCGCGACCCAGGGCTTGGCCTCGGGCTCGAAGCCGCCGACGAGCAGGCCGCCGACCTCTTCCTTGATGTAGGTGTAGCCATCCGGGTCACGCAGGATCGGCAGGTCCCTGTGCACCCCGTCGATCCGCTCGGTCACCACGTAGAAATGCTCGGCCGAGTGCAGCGGTACGGTCACCCCGCACATCGCGCCCACCTGCTTGGCCCACTGGCCGGCGCAGTTGACGACGACCTCGGCCTCGACGTCGCCCTGGTCGGTGCGGACGCCTGTTACGGCACCGTGCCTCGCACGGATACCGGTGACCCGGGTCCGCTCTTTGATCGTGACGCCTTTATCCCGGGCGCCGCGGGCCAGCGCGGCGGTCAGGTCGGTCGGGTTGGCCCGGCCGTCGCCCGGTAGCCAGATCGCGCCGGCCAGGTCGGCGACCTGCATGACCGGATAGAGCTCATGCGCCCGTTCTGGGGTGATCAGCTCGCAGTCCAGCTGGTAGGCCTGCGCGGTGGCGGCCGTTCTTTTCAGCTGGGTGAGGCGGTCGGGGGTGCGGGCCACGGTGACGCCGCCGCAGCGCCGGAAGCCGGTGCCCAGGCCGGTCTCGGCCTCCAGGTGCTCGTAGAGCTCCATGGAGTACTGCACCAGCCGGGTCCCGTTCTCCGAGGCGCGCAGCTGGCCGACCAGGCCGGCCGCGTGCCAGGTGGTGCCGCACGATAGCTGCCCCTGCTCAAGCAGCAGCACGTCGGTCCAGCCCATCCGGGCGAGATGGTAGGCGACGCTGGTGCCGATCACTCCCCCGCCGATGATCACGACCCGGGCGCGGGCGGGCAGCTCAGTCATCGCGCTGGACCTCCTCGAGCAGGCGGTCGAAGCCGGGAGCCGTGAAGCCCTGGGCCGCGCCCTCGAAACGCTCCATCGCCCAGGACCAGAAATCGAAGTCGATCGGGCTCGCGGCGTTCTGGATCACGCCCCACAGCGTCCAGCCGTACATGCCGGCCAGGCCGAGAAGCCGGGCCCGGGCGACCTTGCTCCTGCGCGGCTTTTCGTAATAGGCGGCGACCAGCTCGGCCAGGGCTTCAGTGGACAGGTGCGCCTCAGCCGCGATGTTGCCGAGCTCGAAGCAGGCGTCGTTGTTGCCGGAGTACTCGTAGTCGATCAGCCAGATCCGGTCCCCGTCGTCGATGAAGTTGGCGGCCAGCAGGTCATTGTTGCACGGCACGGTCCTGGCGGCCCGGACCGCCAGGGCCTGCTCGGCCGCGCTGAACTGGGGCGCCAGCGCGTTGTAGCCAGCCGGGATCGCCAAGCCGCGGGACCGCGCCACCGACAGGTACCGCCGCTGGACGGCGAACATGTCGAAGTCGTTGCCGAACCGGCCGCCCGAGTGCAGCCGGCGGCACGCCTGGGCGACGCGACCGATGTTGGCGGCCACATCTGCGTTACCGAACGTCCGGCCCTCGATGTAGCCGATGACCAGCAAGCCGTCCTCGGGCCGGTACTCGATGACCGGAGCGCCGACCCCAGCGGCGGCCGCGGTCACCGAGTTGCGGTACTCGCAGTCCCGGTCGATAGCGAGCAATTCGCTGCCGCCTGACGACACCCGCGCGACAAAGGTCCCCGCGGGCGTGATCACCCGGTAGTTGCGGTTGGTCAGGCCGCCAGGTAGCTCGCGGACCGTACGCGGCCGGGCGCTCAGGCTTTTCGTTTGATCGAAAAGGGCATCGAGCTCGTCCTTGTACCTGCCGGGCATCCGCGCCGAGCCCCTCCTCCATCGCTAACGTCTCGACCTTAAGGGTCACCGTAGGACATAGGAACGGACTGGCCGGGGATATCTGGGGGAATGACAGCAGCCGGGCCGAACGTCGTATCGGCCACGATGATCTCGCCGCCGGGGAAACGGCTTTGAATACGCGTGATTATGAGAGCGATGACGACACCCGCTGATCTCGCGGTGACCGCCCGGGCGGTCATCGACGCCAACCGTTACATGACGCTGGGGACCACCGACGACGACGGCCGCCCGTGGCTGTCGCCGGTGTACTACGCGGCCAGCGGATACCGGGAGTTCTACTGGGCCTCGCCGCCAGCGGCGAGGCACTCGCGGAACCTGGCCAGACGGCCGGACCTGAGCGTGGTCATCTTCGACTCACGGCAACCGCCCTACGCGGTCCAGGCCGTGTACATGACCGCCGTGGCGCAGGAACTGGCCGATCACGGCCGCATCGACCTCGCCCTGAAGGCCTATCCCAGGCCGGACGAGCGCGAGGAACCCCCGATGACGCCGGGCGACCTGCTGCCGCCAGCGCCCTACCGGCTCTACCTGGCGACCGCCACGCGGTTCTGGGTGCCCTGCCCGAGAGATGACCCCAGCCAGCCGTGTCCGGTCCACGGGCGCGCCGCTGACCACCGGATCCCGGTAGATATTTAAGGTTTATCGCGGCCGGCAGTTACGGAACGGCCATGGATGACGCAGCATGAGTTGTATGGAGTTCGGTGCGAGCGAGGTGGACCCCTGGCTCGATGACGTAACGGCCACACCCGTCTGGCCGGCGCCAAGCACGGCCCTGTCTGGCTCGGTCATCCCGCCGCCGCCCAGCACGGCGCTATCCGGCTCGCTGATCCCGCCGTCACCCCGGACCGCGTGGTCCGGCTCGGTCATCCCGCCGTCCCCCCGGACGGAGTTGTCCGGCTCGGCGATCCCGTCGCCGCCGAGCACGGTCCTGTCCGGCTCGCTGATCCCGCCGCCACCTGCGACCGCGCTGTCCGGCTCGCTGATCCCGCCGCCGCCGAGCACGGCCCTGTCCCGTACGGTCATCCCGCCGCCGCCCAGCACCAACTGGTGATGGCGAGGTGGTGAAACAGGGGGAGGAGCCGAATCGCGTCTTCGGGGTGCCGATTGGAACGGGAGGGCGCCGGGAGGAGGAGCCGCAGCACGTCATGGGTCTTCCGGTCGGCTGGTTCCAGGGCGTCGACCTCAGCCCGCTCCGTTCGCTGATCCATCCGGTCCGGGAGTACCGGCGGTGGGCGCGACGGCGGCGCCTGGGCCCGTACGACACGGACGAGGACGAACCCGGGAAGGGCGCGTTAGCGGTCGCGGTCCGGGCGGGAACGCCCGATGGTCCCGGTCGCGAACAACAGGACAAGCGCGAAGAACCCGAGCCATAGCCACGGTCCGGCGAACAGCATCGCGTGCGCGGCCGCCAGGATGACGACGACGATGAGCGCGAGGGTGAGAACGGGATGCCGGTGCCTGCGCCGCGGGAATCCCGGTCCTGCCGGAGCCCCTGTTTCCGGCAGTTCGGCTGCTTCCGGCAGATCGGCGAACAGGCCGCTGAGGTCCGCGCGGGTCTTGGCGCTCATCGCGCGGCTGACCCGCTCGTCGAACTCCGCCTGGTCCAGGCGGCCGTCGGCGAAATGGGTGGCCAGCCGGTCGGCGACCGCCTGGCGCTCGGCGTCGGAGACCCGCAGGTGCTCGTCGGAAAACGGGCCGCGGAACAGCGGCGCGAAGCCGCGGCCCCAGGACTGGCTGGACTGGGTGTTCGTGTTCATGGCTCTAGCGTGGCTCCGGGGGGCAGGCCAGCACATCGGGGAGATCCCCGGCACATCCCTGATCTCGCGCCGGAGTCATCGGGGATGGGTCAGGGACGTCCCCGATAGCAGCTCAGCGCGACTAGCGCGATGATGGGTAGGTGGATCCTCTAGAACACCGGCACCGTGACCCGTTCCGGTTGAGGCGGCGCGGCGGTTGCGGCGGCCCGCTGCGCCGCGACCCGGCTGACCGGCTGGGTGGCGGCGTGGCCGCCGGCGTGGCCGCGTGGCGGGGCTTCAGCGTCACGACCGTGCGGATCGTGTTCGTGCTCGCCACCGTGGTTACGGGTGGAAACTTCGTGCCGCTGTACGTCCTGGCCTGGCTTTTCATACCGGCGGCGGGCGAGCAGGCCAGCATCGGCAGCAAGGCCAGGTACGACTCCGGTGGCATCCGGCTCGCGGTCGGCCTCGCGTCGCTGATCGCCTTGGTGCTGCTCGCGGCCGAAGCGCTCGGCGACGGCCGGTACATCGGCTGGGGCTGGCCGCAGGTGGTCAGCGTGGCCGGGCTGGCCCTGATCTGGCGGAACGCCCCGGCGGACGAGCAGGCGACCCTGCGGCACCTGCTGGAGCCACTGGGAGCGGCGGCGGGCGCCCCGGCACCCACCGGCGGACGGAGCGCGGGATGGGCCGGCGGGCGGGGATCGGCGCTCCGCGTGATCTTCGCGGGCGTGCTGCTCGTGGCCGGCCTGGCCTGGCTGTTCTCGGCTCACGCGAGCCTGGCCCTGCTGCGGCCGCTCGGCGGGGTGCTGCTCGTGATCACGGCCGTCGTGCTGCTCCTCGGCCCGTGGTGGCTGCGGATCGCCCGGGACCTGGTCCTGGAGCGGCAGGCCAGGGTCCGGGCCGAGGAACGGGCCGACATCGCGGCCCGGGTGCACGATTCCGTGCTGCAGACGCTGGCCCTGATCCAGCGCCGCGCGGATGACCCGCAGAAGGTCGTCCAGCTCGCCCGGCTGCAGGAGCGCGAGCTGCGGTCCTGGCTGTTCGAGGGCAGGGACCCGAACGAGACGGGCGCGGACATGACGTTCGCGATCGGCGTGCGGCAGATCCAGCAGGACGTCGAGACCAGGTACGGGGTCCCGGTGGAGGCGGTGACCGTCGGGGACTGCGAGCTCGACGACAACCTGTCGGCCCTGCTCGCGGCCGCCCGCGAGGCGACGGTCAACGCGGCGAAGTGGTCGGGCGCCAGCGTCATCTCGCTGTTCGCCGAGGTCGAGCCGGCTGAGGTATCGCTCGTCGTGCGGGACAAGGGGCAAGGCTTCGACCCGGAGGCAGTCCCGGCGGATCGCAAGGGCCTGGCCGAATCGGTGCACGGCCGGATGAGCCGCCGGGGCGGCACGGCGACCGTGACCACCGCCCCTGGTGAGGGCACCAAGGTCACCCTGAAGATGCCGCGGAGCGGCGCTCAGGTACGGTCTAGTCCCGCGGGGCGCACATGAGCACGCCGCGGGTGGTGCTGGTCGACGACCACGGGCTGTTCCGGTCCGGCGTCCGCGCCGAACTCGGCCGCCAGGTCGACGTGGTGGGCGAGGCGGACGACGTGCAGCCCGCGATCGACCTGATCGCGCAACTGCAGCCCGATGTGGTGCTCCTCGACGTGCACCTGCCCGGCGGCGGCGGTCAGGCCGTCGTCGAGGCGATCAAGACCGGCTACCCGCAGGTGCGCTTCCTCGCGCTGTCCGCCTCGGACGCCCCCGAGGACGTGATCGCGGTGATCAGGGCGGGCGCGCGGGGCTACGTCACCAAGACGATCTCCACCGCCGAGCTGGCCGACGCCGTCCGCCGGGTCGCGGCGGGCGACGCGGTGTTCTCGCACCGGCTGGCCGGGTTCGTCCTGGACGCCTTCGCCGCGACCCCGCCCCCTGGTGACCTGAAACCCTCCTTCGACCCCGAGCTCGAGCAGCTGACCAGCCGTGAACGCGAAGTGCTGCGGCTGATCGCCCAGGGCTACACGTACAAGGAGATCGCCCGCGAACTGTACATCTCGGTCAAGACGGTGGAAAGTCACGTGTCTTCGGTGCTGCGCAAGCTCCAGCTGTCCAGCCGCCACCAGCTGACCAGGTGGGCCGCTGAACGCCGGCTGACGTGAGCGTCGCCGGTAGCCCCGAGGGCACCGCAGCCATCTTCGAACGGATGTTAACTCTGACGCCTGTTGCGCCGGGGCCCTGCGTGCCTAAGATCAACGGCAGAGGCGCGAAAGCTGTGATAAATCAAAGGGGATTGATATGCCTGGAATCATTGTCGGAGTTGACGGTTCCGGCCACTCCGAGCTTGCCCTGGAATGGGCCCTGCAGGAAGCAGTGCTCCGTCACGCGCCGGTTACCGTGCTCACCGTGCGCCAGGCCGTCCGTGACAACCTCGGCCTCGTCGCCAACTACCCGGATGACCCGGAACTGACCGAGAAGGCCCGGCTGGTGGCCCAGACGGAAACCGACAAGGTGCTCGCCGCCCTCGGCGAGTCCCGCCCGGAGTCGGTCACGGTCAAGGCGGTCAAAGGCTTCCCGGTCGAAGAACTCATCAACGCGGCCAAGGACGCCGACATGATCGTCCTGGGCTCGCGCGGCAGGGGCGGCTTCGAGCGGCTGACGATGGGGTCGGTCTCGAGCCAGGTCGCCCACCACGCGCCCGGCCCGGTCGTCATCGTCCGGCCGAGACACCACGACTGACGGATCAGCGCACCAAGCGGGTTCCGGTCATTACGGCCGCCAGGTCCTCCGGTTCAGGAAGGAGGCTGGCAGCGGCGGTCCCCAGGCGAACAGCCCGCGGGCCCCTTCGAGATCCGCCGGCGTCCACTGGTGGATCCGGTCCGGCTCACCGACGTGAGCATCGACAGGTTTGGCGCCTGCCAGGCGGCCGCCTGGCAGGACGTGTTCATCGACACCAGTACCAATAGCATCCAGTTTAGTTTCGGCCTGCCACTATGCGGGAATCCGCCTTTGTGAAGGTAATCACATAGCGATCGCCAAACGTAACGTCGAGTTATTCCCCATGACATCCGCGATTGATGCCGGGGAAAGTGGCATTGACCGTCTTTATGCCGACACCAGGGCTGTGACCTGCGTTATCAAAACGAATCCGGATTAACACTTCTCAGTTATGGCGATGATCTCTACGATGATCTCACTCGACGCATACGAGAAGCTCACCCGGTCGGGGCGGGGATCTCGCACCGCGGTGGCTAGCCCTGCGGGGCACGATCGGAAAAAGGATCGATCATGGCAACTGAAACTTCAGGGGTCGCCGTAGCAACGCCGACTGACGTCGGCCTAAAGCGAGAGTTGGGGCTGATCGGGGCCACCTGGGCGTCCGAGACGTCGATCATCGGCTCGGGCTGGCTGTTCGGCGCGCTGCTAGCCGCGCAGGCGGTCGGCGGAGCTAGCGTTCTGGCCTGGGCCATCGCCGGGGTCGTGGTCATTGTCCTAGCCCTGGCCCATGCCGAACTCGGCGCGATGTACCCGGTCTCCGGCGGAACGGCCAGGTTCCCGCACTTCGCGTTCGGCAGCGTGGCCGGCATCGGGTTCGGCTTCTTCTCCTACGTGCAAGCAGTGACGATCGCGCCGATCGAATGCTACGCGTTCGTGACCTACGCCTCCTACTTCTGGCCTGGTCTCTACAACACCCATACAGGGAAAATCACCGGGGCCGGCCTTGTTGTGACCGTCATCTTGATGGCGGTCTTCGTCGCGGTCAACTTCCTGGCCATGCGGATCTTCGCGCGGGTCAACAACGTCATCACGTGGTGGAAGGTCGCGGTCCCGGTCCTGTGCATCATCGTGCTGCTGTTCAAGTTCCACCCCGGCAACTTCACGGCCGGCGGCAGCTTCATGCCGGGCGGGCTCAAGGCCCTGTTCGGCGCGCTCCCGGCCGCGGGCATCATCTTTGCCTACTCCGGTTTCGAGCAGGCTGACCAACTGGCCGGTGAGATCAAGGACCCGGGGCGCAACCTGCCGCGGGCGATCATCATCTCGATCCTGATCGGCACCGTGATCTACTGCCTGCTGCAGGTCGTGTTCATCGGCGCGATGCCCGCGGACCAGGTGACCCACGGGTTCGCGAATATCACCAACCCGGACATTCTCGCCGGGCCGTTCGCCGGCCTCGCGGGCCTGATCTCGCTCGGCTGGCTGGCGTGGATCCTGCGGATCGACGCCTTCGTCTCCCCGTCCGGCACCGGCCTGATCTACACGACCGGGACGTCGCGGGTCAGCTACGGCCTGGCCAGGAACCGGTACTACCCGCAGATCTTCGGCAGGGTCAGCAAGAGCGGCATCCCGTGGATCGGGCTGATCTTCGCATTCATCTTCGGGCTGTTCTTCCTGCTGCCGTTCCCGAGCTGGCGTTCGATCGTCGGCCTGATCACCGGTGCGAGCGTGCTGATGTACGCCGGGGCGCCGCTGTCCCTGGGCGCGTTCCGCAGCCAGGTTCCGGACGCCAACCGGCCGTACCGGATGCCTGCCGCTGCCGTCCTCGCCCCGGCCGCGTTCATCGTCGCGGACCTGCTCATCTACTGGTCGGGCTTCGAGGTGGTCTGGAAGCTCGGCGTCGTCCTGGTGATCGGGTACGTGCTGATCGGCATCTCCATGGCCGTCGACCCGCAGCGGCCGCCGCTGGACTGGAAGTCGGCGGTCTGGCTGCCGGTGTGGCTGATCGGCCTGGGCATCATCTCCTGGCAGGGCGTGTACAGCGGTCAGTCCTCCAAGACGCCGTTGCCGCCGGTGAACACCGGGCATATCCACTTCTGGTGGGACATGCTGGTCACCGCCGCGTTCAGCCTGGCCATCTACTACTGGGCGATGCGCACCAAGCTGTCCCGGGACGAGATGCTCCTGCTGGTCAACAAGCAGGGCGGCGAGGAAGAGCTGCCGGACACCGGGGTACACCACTAAGCCCGGCTAGCCAGCCTGAACGGCCCCGTCGTGCGACGGGGCCGTTCTGGTTTGGCAGGAAGACGCACCCCAGTTCGTTCGGCCAAAATAAAATGAGTGCAGCGCCGCAGCTTGGAACGGTCCGCCGTAGGCCAGTATCCACCGGTCACCAGGCGATGTCGAGCGCGGGGCGGTGCAGGGCCAGCACATGATCGTGGGTTTCGCGCTCCGCGACGAGCCGCGCCTGCCCGTCACGGCAGAACACGACCGGCGGCCGCAGCGCGCCGTTGTAGTTGTTGGCCAGCGTGTAGGTGTAAGCGCCGGTAACCGGCATGGCCACCAGGTCGCCGACGGCCGGCCCGGGCAGGCCAAGCCCGGCCACCAGCCGGTCACCCGACTCGCACTGCCGCCCGACCAGGTCCACGATTTCGTCGGGCGGCTGCCCCATCCGGGTGGCGATAGCCGCCTCGAACGGCTGGCCGGTGAGCGCCACGTCGAGGTTGTCGGCCATGCCGCCGTCGACCGCGACGAACGTGCGGCCGGTGCGCTTGACCGTGGTCACCCGGTACAGCGTCACGCCCGCGCGGGCGACCAGCGACCGGCCGGGCTCGATGATGAGCTTGGCCCCGGCCGGCAGGTACGCGTCCGCGGCCGAGGCGATGGTGTCGAGGTAAGCCTCGACGGCCTGCGCTTCCTCGCCGTAGGTGTAGCGGACCCCGAGGCCGCCGCCGATGTCATAGACGCCGAACGTGCCGAGCACCGATACCGCCTCGACGGCCCGGGCGAACGGCTCGGTGTCGAGGATCTGCGAGCCGATGTGCAGGTGCAGGCCGTCGAGGTGCAGCCGGTCGCTGGCCCGGATCCGGGCGATCGCCTCGCGCGCCTGGTCAAGCGGCAGCCCGAACTTGGAGTCGTCGCCGCCGGTGGACTGCGATTCGTGGGTTTGCGGTGCGACCCCGGGGATGATCCTGATCAGCACGCGCTGCGGCCGGGTGGCCAGCTGTTCCAGCCGATCGATGTCATCGAAGTTGTCGACCACCACGCATCCGACGCCCGCCTGGTGCGCCATCGTCAGCTCGGCCGTGGTCTTGGCGTTCCCGTGCTGGTAGATGCGTCCTGGCGGGACTCCGGCGGCGAGAGCCATCACGAGTTCGCCGGCCCCGGCGATGTCGATGGCCAGCCCTTCGGCGGCGAACAGCTGGTACGCCGCCAGGCAGGGAAACGATTTCGACGCGAACGCCACCTCCGAGTCCGGGTGGCGGGCGGCGAGCCCGTCGCGCATGCGGCGGGCCTGGGCACGCAGCCCGGCCTCGTCGAAGATGTAGGCAGGCGTCCCGAACCGGCCGGCGAGCTCGGTGACGGGGACGCCGCCGATGAGCAGTTCTCCGTCCGGTGAGATCGAGCTGTGCTCAGGGAAGATGGAGAGCACATCGCGGCCTTGCGGGCGGGACACGTGGACCGTCATTGGCTTAGCTTAGGACCAGGGCACGCCAGGAAAGAGGACGCGCATGGTGACCGCGGCGGAGTTCGACGAGCTGATTGCCCTGCTGCGCGAGTTCATCAGGCACGAGGTAATGCCCGCCGAGGCCGGCATCGACGAATCCGACGAGATTCCGCCCCGGCTGATCGCGCAGGCCAAGGAGATGGGCCTGTACGGGTACGCGCTGCCGCCCGAGTACGGCGGCCTGGGCCTTTCTGTCGCACAACAGGTCCGGGTGGCCATTGAACTCGGCTATACGAGCCCGGCGTTCCGTTCCCTGTTCGGCACGAACAACGGCATCGCCGGGCAGGTTCTCGTCTCGGCCGGCACCGACGAGCAGCGCAAGCTGTGGCTGCCCCGGCTGGCCTCCGGCGAAGTCGTGGCCTCGTTCGCGCTGACCGAGCCGGACGCCGGATCCGACCCGAGCCGGCTGGCGACGACGGCGCAGGGCGACGACGACGGGTGGGTCATCGACGGCCTCAAGCGCTACATCACCAACGCCCCGGCGGCCGACGTGTTCATGGTGTTCGCCCGGACCGACCCGCAGGCGCCGCCGGGCAAGGGCATCGGCGTGTTCATCGTGCCCGCCCGCACCGACGGGGTGTCGGTGGCGCCGAGGGATCACAAGATGGGCCAGGCCGGAGCCTGGACCGCTGACGTCGCGTTCACCGGCGTCAGGGTGCCGGCCGACGCGCTGGTCGGAGAGGCTGCCCAGGCCGGTTACGCCACCGCCATGCGCACCCTCGCGCACGGGCGGCTGACGATCGCGGGCGTCTGCGTGGGCGTCTCTGCCCGGCTGGTCGACGAGAGCGTGGCCTACGCCAAGGAACGCATCCAGGGCGGCCACGCGATCGGCGAGTACCAGCTCGTCCAGGCCATGCTGGCGGACTCACAGACCGAGTACCTCGCGGCCCGTGCCCTGGTGCTCGACGCCGCCGCCCAGTACGACGCGGGCACCGACAGGCGGCTCGGCCCGTCGGCCGCGAAGTACTTCGCCAGCGAAGCCGTCGGCCGGATCGCCGACCGCGCGGTTCAGGTCCACGGCGGCTCGGGATATATCCGCGGTATCGCCGTCGAAAGGCTGTACCGCGACGTCCGGCTGTTCCGGATCTACGAAGGCACCAGCCAGATCCAGCAGCTCGTGATCGCCAGGGAACTGCTCAGGTAGTGCGGGCCGTGGCGCGGCAGGCGCGTCGAGATGACGCGTCGCGGCTGAACTCCCGCGTGGTTAGCGACGTTCTGCATGGTAGGCAGCGATGGGGCTGGGGCGAGCAGATGAGCGGTACGGGTGAATGCGACGACCTTCGGCCGCTGCTCGGCGTGTACGTCACGGGCGCGATCGGCCCGGACGATCGCGCGGTGTTCACGCGGCACCTGGCCTCCTGCCAGGAGTGCCGGGATGAGCTGGCCGGCCTGGCCGCGCTGCCCGGGCTGCTGCGCAGGCCGCCGGTCCGGGCGGCCGCGGAGGCGGAGGCGGAGGCGGCTGAGGATCCCGGTGTCAGGCGGGGAGGCGGCGGGACTGGAGGTGCGTGACCAGGAGGCTGCCGATGTGGACGATGTGGTCGGACATCGCCCGCCGCGCGGCGTCAGCGTCGCGGGCCTCGATCGCGTCGAAGATAGCCGAGTGGTCATGGGCCGATGCCTGGGACCAGCCCTCGATCGTGCCGAAGAAACGGAGCGGGACGTACTGCACCGTCTGGTTGAGCAGGCCCGCCAGCCGGGACGAGCCAGCGGACTTGTTGATGCGGCGGTGGATCTCGTGGTTCACCTGGTCCACCGTGGCGGCGTCACCGTGATCGGCGGCGTCTTCCAGCTTCGCCTGCAGCTGGCGCAGGGCCGCGACCGCCGGGGCAGCCAGCTGGCCCGCGGCCCGGGCCGCGAGTTCGCCGGCGATGAAGGCCTGCACCTGGAAAAGATCGCGGACGTCCTGATCGGAGACGCTGACGACCCGGAAGCCCCGCCTCGGCTCCCACCGTACTGAGCCCTCGCTCTGCAAGATCATCAGTGCCTCACGAACGGGCGTGGCGCTGACCCTGAGGTCGGCCGCCAGGCTCTCGGTGCGCAGGAACTCCCCGGCCGGGAACTGGCCGACCATGATGCCTTCCCTGACATAGCCGGCCACCCGGTGGCTCAGCTGCTGGTTGACGCCGAAGCGGCTGCTGTCCGGGGTCCACGCGGGCTCGCTCACAGTTCCTCCCTCGCCGGATACTCAAGCGTTCCACATACTGGGAACGGAATGTTGCGTGGTCGGCGAGGTGTGATCCCTGGCCAGGATGAACGCAGAGTAACTCCCTATGCTAAGGATTGGGTGTCAGCGCTTAGATTCCCGTGGTAAACGCTTGCGTCCGCCGGCACGCACAGAAGACGGAAATGCCGTTGATCGGGACAATGTGGTAACTCTCTACGATGTCGCCCGCCTGGCCGGCGTCTCCACCGCGACCGTCTCGCGGGTAGTGCACGGCCAGGACCGGGTCCGGGAAGCTACCAGGGCCCGGGTGCGGCAGGCCATCGACGAACTCGGCTACGTGCCCGACGGCGCGGCCCAGAGCCTGTCACTACGCCGCAAGGACGTGATCGGCCTGGTGTACGTGGAGCGCGAGCCGGTGCCCTATGACATCGAGAACGAGGGTCTGCTCTACTACGACGAGGTGCTGCGCGGGGTCGAGGCTCGCATCCGCGACCGCGAGTTCCTGCTCCTGATCGCCTTCATGCCGGCCGACGGGATCGGCGAGCAGGAGTTCCCGCGGCTTGATGCGCTTACCGGCAAGGTGGACGGGATCCTCATCGGCGAGGGTTTCGTCGCCTCCCGCTACATCGAGCGCCTGGCCGCGCGCATCCCGGTGGTGGTCATAGCGGGAACTCCCGGCGAACAGGCGGTCGACGTGGTGGCGGCCGACAACTTTTCCGGCTCGGTGGCCATCATCACCCACCTGATGGCCGAGCACGGGCGGCGGCGCCTGTGCTACGTCGACGGGCCGCCGGATTCGCCCGACTCCGTCCAGCGGCGGCGGGCCCTTGAGCATGTGCTGCAGGGCCATCCCCGCGGCCAGCTCATCGGCTCGGTGCCGGGGAACTTCAGCGTCCGAAGCGGCGAAGACGCCGGTGAACACCTGCTCGCCAGGTACCGCGGGGCGCTGCCGGACGCGGTCGTGTGCGCCAACGACCAGATGGCGATCGGCGTGCTCAGGGCCTTCACCGCGGCCGGGGTGCGGGTCCCGGGCGAGGTCGCGCTGGTCGGCTTCGACGACATCTATCCCGCCCGCCTGGTCGATCCGCCGCTCACCACGGTCCGTCAGCCGATGCGCAAGCTGGGCGAGCAGGCCTGCGCCCGCCTCCTTGACCGCATCGCCACCCCGGCGCTGAGCCCCACGGTGGAACTGCTGCCGACGGAGCTTGTGCTACGGGCCAGCTGCGGCTGCCCGCCCGGCACGGTGACCCGCCGGCCCGTGTCAGCGACGCCGCCTCCGGCGTAAGCGCGATCGTGGCGCCAGTGCGGCGGGTCAGTGCGACGGGTCAGTGCGACGGGGCGGGCCGCCCGACCGGGGCGAGCCGGCTGAGCAGCAGTTCGGCCCCGACGACGACGATCGCGAGCACGGTTATCGCCGGACCGAGAACGGCCAGGCTGGTCGCGCCGATGAGCAGGCCGATGATCGCCGACAGGCCCGCTCCCCCGGCCGCCGCCGCCCCGATCTGCCAGGAAATGACGTGCTGGGCTCGCTGCTCGCCGAGACGGACCGGGGTGAGCGAGATCAGGGCCGGGAAGACGCCGGCCAGGGCACCGCCGAGCAAGACGAAGCCGGCGACGGTCACCGTGACGCCCGGCTGCCACCAGATGACGGCGGCCGCGAGCACGGCGATGCCGCTGCCCCAGCGGGCCACGGCCTGCGGCGGGACCTGGCGGGGCAGCACGGCCAGGCCGATCCTGACGGCGGTCAGGGCTCCCCAGTAACCGAAGGTGGCCAGGCCGGTGGCGCCCGTCGACATGTTCAGGTGCCCGCGGCAGAAGCTCGCCTCCCACTGACCGGCGCCGACTTCAAGGCCGGTGTAGCAGAAGAACGCACCCAGGCCCGCGGCCACCACCGCGCGGTAGCGGCGCCTGGACCACTGCGCGGCCGGATGCGGATCCGGCGTGGCGACCTGGCTGGCCTGCCCGGTTGGAGCACCGAGGGACCGCCGTTGCCGCAGCCAGAACGCGGCCAGGATCAGGTCAAGGACGAGCAGGGCCAGGTAGGCGGGGCGCCAGGAGCCGGTGAGGATGGCCGCCGTGATGACCAGCGGGCCGATCGCCGTGCCGACGCCGTAGGCGCCGTGCAGCAGGTTCAGGAGCCGCGGGCGGCCGGTCAGGGCCACCGCCGTGTTCAGCCCGGCGTCCATCATGCCGGCCGCTGCGCCCGTGAGCGCGGACGCGGCCAGTACCAGCCACAGCCCGGGCGCCAGGGCGAACCCGGCATACCCCAGCGCGGCGGTCGACCCGGCCACGGCCAGCAGGGCGGGCACGCCGAGGCGCCGGATCAGCGCGCCGACGAAGGCGGTGACCAGCACCGAGCCTGCCGTGGCGATCAGCAGGATCAGGCCGAGATCACCGACAGGCGCGCCGAAGGTGCCGCGCATGGCCGGCCAGGCGGTGCCCAGCATGCCGTCGGGCAGGCCGAGGACGATGAAGCTGCTGAGGCTGAGGATGTCGGAACTGCGACTGGCCGTGCCGGTGCCGGGCGTGCTGGGGCCGGCCGCGGCGGGACTGGGCGTAGGCGGCCGCCGCTGCTCCGTCAACGGGCGGGCCCGGGAATCCGGACGGCGACATCCCAGGCGTCACTTGCCAGCTCAGGGCTTTCCCCCCGTCCCATCACCTGACCATCCATCCGCTCAGTCTCCCTGACCGAAACTAGTGCTCTCACCTGCGTTGACGTTCCAGGCCAAATGATGTCATCTTTGGGGATACCCGCCGTACCCGAAGGATGTGAGCCATGGCGATGCCGAACGTGGACTCTGACGACCTGGCTAAGTTCGGCTACAAGCAGGAGCTGGACCGCTCCCTCGGCTTGTTCTCGTCGTTCGCCGCAGGGTTCAGCTACATCTCGATCATGACCGGGGTGTTCGAGCTGTTCTTCTTCGGCTTCGGCTCGGGCGGCCCGGCGTTCATCTGGACCTGGCCCGCCGTATTTATCGGGCAGATGCTGGTCGCGCTGTGCTTCGCCGAGCTGGCCGGGCAGTACCCGCTCGCGGGCTCGGTCTACCAGTGGTCCAAGCAGATCGCCAGTTCCTTCACCTCCTGGTTCGGCGGCTGGATCCTGGTCGTGGGATCGATCGTCACGCTGGCCGCGGTGGCGGTCGCCTACCAGGTCGTGCTGCCGCAGATCTCGGCCTTCTTCGAGTTCATCGGCGGCCCCGCCGATGTCGGACAGATCTATACGCCGGACGGCGCGAAGAACGCGCTGTTGCTGGCCGCGGGCCTGGTGGTCTTCACCACCATCATCAACATGATCGGCGTCAAGCTGATGGCGCGGATCAACAACTTCGGCGTCATGGTCGAGCTGTGCGGTGTCACGCTGATGATCATCCTGCTCGCCTTTCACATCCGCCGCAGCCCGGCCGTGGTGTTCGACACCTTCGGGACCGGGGCCGGCTATCCGTGGGGCTACTTCGGTGCCTTCCTGGTGGCCGGGCTGATGAGCGCGTACGTGATGTACGGGTTCGACACCGCGGGGTCGCTGGCCGAGGAGACGCACGACCCACGGAAGCACGCCCCGCCCGCGATCATCCGTGCCCTGAGCGCCGCCGGGATCGTGGGCCTGCTCGTCATCTTGTTCGGCGAGATGTCCGTGCCCAACATCCACGCCAAGGAGCTGGGCATCTCCGGGCTGCCGTACCTGGTCAAGGCGACCCTCGGCGGCACCCTCGGCGACGTCTTCCTGATCGCCTCGGCGATCGCGATCACCGTCTGCGCCCTGGCCGTGCACACCGGCGGCATCCGGATGATCTTCACTATGGGCCGGGACGGCAGGCTCCCGTTCGCCTCCGCCATCGCCAGGGTACACGGCAAGTCCAAGACGCCGCTGGTCCCCTCGATCGTCATCGGGGTAGTCACCCTCCTGCTGCTGATACTCAACGTCGGTAACCAGAAGGCGTTCTTCGTCCTCACCTCGGTCGCGATCATCATGTTCTACGTCGCCTACCTCTGCGTCACCGGGCCGCTGCTAGTCGCGCGGCTGCGCGGCAAGTGGCCCACGGCCGAGCACGGCCCCTACTTCTCGCTTGGCCGCTGGGGTCTGCTTGTCAACCTGGTGGCCGTCGTGTTCCAGGTCGGCGTGATGGTCAACCTGGCCTGGCCGCGGCCGGCGGTCTACGGCAACAGCGCCTGGTACTACCAGTGGGGCGCGTTCGTGTTCGTCGGCGGGCTCGGCGCCGTGGGCGTGATCTACTACCTCGCGACGCAGCGCGGCCGTGGGACCAGGGTGCTGGCCGAGCACCGGGCGGGTCCGGTGCTCACCTCCGCCGGGGTCACCGACGAGACCGCCTGAACCAGGCTCCGGTGCAGGACGTCGCCGGCTTTCTCGGCTCCTACCCGCCGTTCGACGCGATAGGGCCAGATGAGCTGACCCGGGTGGCCGCGGTGACGGAGACGGAGTTCACCCCCAAGGGAAAGACGATCTTCTCGCAGGGCGCCGGGCCGGTCGAATCGGTCTGGGTGGTCCGGGACGGCTCGGTCGAGATCCTCCACGACGGGCGGATACTCGACCTGCTCGGTCCCGGCGAGCTGTTCGGGCAGGCGTCGATGGTCTCCGGGCTGCCGACCGGCTTCGAGGCCCGCGCGGGCCAGGACACCGACTGCTACCGTATCCCGGCCGGTGTCATGCGCCCGCTGCTCGCCCGCCCGGACGTGCTGCGGTTCGTGGCGCGGTCGATCGTGACCCGGCCTCAGGTGAGCGCGCCGCCTGAGGACCCGGTCGAGCATCGCGTCGCGTCCCTGATCCGGACGCCGCCGCTGGTGTGCCACGGCAGCGAGCCGATCCGCGAGGCGGCCAAGCGGATGACCGCCGAGGGCGCGAGCGCGGTCCTGGTCCGCGTCGGGTCAGACGCCGGTTCCGGTGCTGGCGGCGGTTCCGGTGCTGGCGGCGGTTCCGGTGCTGGCGGGGCGCGGCTCGGGATCGTGACCGATGGCGATCTGCGTTCGCGGGTGGTGGCGGTAGGCCTGAGCCCGGACGCGCCGCTTTCGGCCATCATGACCGAGCCCGCCTACACCGTGAGCTCGGACCGCCTGGCCGGTGATGTCCTGCTCGACATGCTCGAACGCAACGTGCATCACATCCCGGTGCTGTCCCCGGCCGGGGAGGTCCTGGGCGTGATCGACGACGGCGATCTGGTGGTCGCGGAGGCACGTAAGCCGCTGCTGCTGCGCCGCGCCATCGACCTGGCTTCGAGCACCGCGGACCTGGTGGCCGCGTCGGCCGGCCTCAGCCCGATGATCATCGCGCTGCACGACGCGCAAGTGGCGGCCGAGCACGTGGCGGCGGTCCACTGCGTCGTGCTCGACGCGCTGATCCGGAAGCTGGTGGAGCTGGCCGTCCGGGACGCCGGGGACCCGCCCGCGGAGTTCACCTGGTTCGCCCTGGGCAGCCTGGCGCGGCGGGAGGCGGCGCCGTCTTCCGACGTGGACAGTGCGCTCGCCTGGCAGGACGGGGCTGATCAGGAGATGCGCGAGTACGCGGCGCGGCTGGGCCGGGCGGTGGACGACGGCTTGCGGGAGTGCGGGCTGCGGCCCGACGACCATGGCGCGAGCGCCTCCAGCCCGCTGTTCGAGCGGTCACGGGCCTCGTGGCACGCGGCGATTCGGAGCCTGAGCCAGGATCCGACGCAGGAGCAGGCGCTGATCCTGGTATCGGTGATTACCGACAGCCGCCCGGTATGGAGCAGCGGATCCGGGGGCGCGGACGGGCTGTGGGATAGCCGGGCTAAGCCGGAGGCTGGCCTGCTGCGCCTGCTGGCCCGGTTCGCGCTCTCGTTCCGGCCGCCGACCGGGTTCATGCGCGACTTCGTGGTCGAGCACTCGGGCGAGCGCCGGGGACAGCTCGACCTCAAGCACGGCGGGCTGATCCCGATCACCGACCTGGCCCGCTGGGCCGCGATGACGGCCGGCGTCGCGAGCGCCTCGACCATGGAGCGGCTGCGAGCGGCTGAGGCGGCCGGGACGCTGGAAGGCCCGGAGGCGCGCGCGCTGATGGAGGCATTCGGCTTCATCTCCTCGCTGCGCCTTGATCATCAGGTGGAGCAGTTGCGGCGCGGCGAGGCACCGGACAATTTCATCGACCCCAAGACGCTGAACCCGCTGGCGCGGTCGTATCTCAGGGATGCGTTCCGCGCGGTCGCTTCGGTCCAGTCGGGGCTGGCCAGGGAGCTGGCGATGGGGATCCGCTGGACCTAGGGATCGCGAGTGACTGAGGTCGCTACCTGACCTGGAAGGTGCGCAGTCCCTCTGGGGGTTCGGGCTGGACGGCGACGGCCTCCACCACGGCCAGGCGCGGTCCGTGATGCGCCCAGTCGACCAGGCATCCGACATCGTCGGCGAGTCCCTCGAAGACCGCTTCGACCCGGCCGTCTGGGAGGTTGCGCACCCACCCGCCCAGGCCATGCTGCACCGCCAGCCGGCGACAGCTGTCGCGGAAGAAGACGCCCTGGACCCGGCCGGAGATCAGCACCCGGTAGCGCACCACAAGCAGAAGGTACGCCGTGGGCACGGCGGGCGGCGTGGCAGGGGCGGGGAACGGGAAACCACGGACCGTTCGGCCAGAATAAGGCTGTTACGGTGCGAGCCTGGATCGCGGTCAGCGCCACCGTGTAGATGATGTCCTCGACCAGGGCGCCGCGGCTCAGGTCGTTGACCGGCTTGGCCAGCCCCTGCAGCATCGGTCCGATGCTGACCACCTGGGCGCTGCGCTGCACCGCCTTGTACGTCGTGTTGCCGGTGTCCAGGTCGGGGAAGATGAAGACGCTGGCCCGGCCGGCTACCGGGCTGCCCGGCCGCTTGGCCTCGCCGACCGAGGCGATGGCGGCGGCGTCGTACTGCAGCGGGCCGTCGACGGCCAGGCCGGGTTCGCGTTCGCGGACCAGCCGGGTGGCCTCGGCCACCTTGTCCACGTCCGTGCCCGCGCCGGAGGTTCCGGTGCTGAAGCTGATCATCGCCACCCGGGGCTCGATGCCGAAGGCCCGGGCCGACGCCGCGCTGGAGATGGCGATGTCGGCCAGGTCCGCCGCGTCCGGCTGAGGGTTGATGGCGCAGTCGCCGTAGATGACCACCTCGTCGGGCAGGCACATGAAGAACACCGACGAGACCAGCCGGCTGCCCGGCCTGGTGCCCAGGATCTGCAGCGCGGGACGGACGGTGTTCGCGGTGGTGTGCGCCGCGCCGGACACCAGGCCGTCCACTTCACCCCGCCAGAGCATCATGGTCCCGACCGTGACCGGGTCGGAGAGACGCTCGCGGGCCACCTCCTCGTTCCAGCCGCGGTGCCGCCTCAGCTGGGCCAGCGGGGCGACGTACTGTTCGGCGGCGGCCTGCGGGTCGACCACGGTGACGCCGGGCGGCAGCCGCAGCCCGAGCCGCCTGGCCTGCTCGGCCACCTCGCCGGGATGGCCGAGCAGCACGCTGCGGGCGATGCCCCGCTCGGCGCACGTGATCGCGGCCGTCATGGTGCGGGGCTCGGTGCCCTCGGGCAGCACCACGCACGCGTCGGCGGCGCGGGCCCGTTCCACCAGCCGGTAACGGAAGGCGGCGGGACTGACCCGGCGCGGCCGGGCCGGACTGGGCAGCGACTTCAGCCAGGACTCATCGAGCGCGTCGGCGATGTTGTCCGTCACGAGCTCGACCCGGTCCGGGTCGTCGGCGGACAGCCCCGGGTCGAGGTCACGCACCCGCATCGCGGTCTGGTAGCTATCCCCCGCCACGACCAGGACGGGCAGGCCGGTGGCGGCCGAGGCCCGGGTGAGTTCCCACACCTGCGGATCGGGCGCGATGCCCCCGCTCAGCAGCAGCGCGGCCAGCCGCCTCCCGTTCAGCGCGGCCAGGCAGGCGGCCATCACGACCTCGTGCCTGTCGCCGGGAACCACGATGAGCCGGCCGTCGGTGAGGACACGGATGCCGCCAGGGATGCCCTGGGCGAAAACCGCCACGTCCCTGATCCGCCGGGACATGTCCCCCTCGTGCAGGAGCCGGGGCTTGAGCTCCCGGCACAGGTCGCTGACCCGCAGCCAGCTCAGCTCAGGGCGGAACGGCACCCCGGCGATCAGGCGCAGGCCGTGCCTGGCCAGCGCGCTGCGCAGCCCGGCGGCCGCGGCGGTAGCCGGCCCGGGCAGGCCGTGGACCACGCAGCCCACGACGCGGGCGTGCTCGTTCGAGGTGTACCCGCTGGCCGCGATGGCGAGTTGCTCGGCCGTGTCCCCGGCCGTGTCCCCGGCCGTGTCCCCGGCCGTGCCCTCGACGGCGCCCTCGACGGCGTCCTCGGCCGTGCCCTCGACGGTGCCCGAGTCGGCGGGCCAGCGGTTGACCAGCACGACGTCGGCGTCAAGCGCCTTGGCCAGCGCCTGGTTGAACGCGCTGGCGTACAGCCGGGACGGCCCTGAGCTCAGCCCCTCGACGACGACGACATCGGACCGTCCGTAGATCGGCTCCCAGGCCGCGACGATCTTCTCCAGGGCCACCTCGAGCCCGCCCTCGCCCAGCTGCCACTCCAGCTCGGCGGTCGTCAGCGGTTCCGGCGGACGCAGCATGGTGATCGCCGCCACCAGCGCGGCCGAGCGGTCGGGCTCGCCGTCGGCGCGCGGCTGGGCGACCGCCTTGACGTAGGCCACGTGGACGCCGCTCCTGTCGAGCGCCCGCAGCAGCCCGAGGCAGGTCCTGGCTACGCCGACGTCGTCCGCGACGGGCGCGACGAGCAGGCTCCGGGCCATGGCGTCATCCTCCGGCTGCGACGACGAGACGGGCGGTGTCGCGGGCGATCATCAGTTCCTCATCGGTCGGCACCACCAGCGCGAGGACCCGGCCAGGATAGCTGATGCGTCCCCCGGTCAGGCGGCCGTGCTGGGCATTGGCCTCGGCGTCCTCGGTCAGGCCCAGGAAGCCCAGACGGCGGAGCACCAGGCCGCGGACGACGGCGCTGTTCTCGCCGATGCCGCCGGTGAATACCAGCGCATCGAGCCGCTCCAGGCTAGTGACCAGCCCGGCGATCGCCTTCGCCAGCCGGTGCACGAAAACCTCGAGCGCGAGCCGCGCCCGCTCGTTGCCGCCGGCCGCTGCCACCTGGATGGTACGCATGTCGTTGCCGACGCCGGACAGCCCCTGAAGTCCGCTGTGCCCGTTCAGCACCTCGGTGAGCTCATCGATGCTCTGGCCGGTCTGCCCGGCCAGGTAGCCGAAGACGCCGGGATCGATATCGCCGGAGCGAGTGCCCATGACCAGGCCCTCCAGCGGGGTCAGCCCCATGGTCGTGTCCACCGACACGCCGTCCCGTACCGCCGTCGCGCTGCACCCGTTGCCGAGGTGGGCCATGACCAGCCGCAGCTCGGTGCCGGGGCGGCCGAGCAGTGCGGCGGCCCGCTCGCTGACGAAACGGTAACTGGTACCGTGGAACCCGTAACGTCGCACCCCGTACCGCGCGTACCACTCCTCGGGAACCGCGTAGCGGTAGGCCTCGGCCGGCATGGTGTGGTGGAACGCGGTGTCGAAGACGGCGACCTGGGGAAGTCCGGGCCGGACGGCGCTCACCGCCTCGATGCCCTCCAGGTTCTCCGGGTTATGCAGCGGGGCCAGCGGCGCGTCCGCGCGGATCGCGGCGATAACGTCGTCGTCGACCAGGACCGAGTCGCTGAACCGCTCTCCCCCGTGCACCACCCGGTGACCGGCGCCGATCAGCTGCGCCTGGGCGGGGCCGACGTCGGCCAGGTGATCCAGGATCCGGGAGATAACGGCGTGGTAGCTGCCGTCAGGGAGGGTTTCTTCGACGGCGTCGTCCGGGTACCGCCGGACCTGCAGCCCGGCCTCTGGCGTGCCGACCTTCTCGGCCTTCCCTTCGAGCACGCGGTCGCCGCTGCCCGGGGACAGCACGGCGAACCGCACCGACGAACTGCCCGAGTTGAGCACCAGCACCAGGTCACCTGTCGCGGCCACTCTCGGGATGCTACCGGCCATCGACGGGCCAGGTGTGGACAGGCTGGCCCGATGCTGCGCAGGACAGGTAGCGGCCGAGCATCGCCGCGAGGGCCTGCGTCCGGGAACGGCCTGGCTGGACGGCCGACAGCGTGGCGCGCTGCCACGCCGCCCCGGTCTGCCCGGTCGCCACCCGCGCGCCGATCACGCTCAGCAGGCTATCCGCCTCGGCCGCGGCCACCCCGGCGGCCACCAGGCCGTCCCGCGCGGCCGGCAGGAGCCCGGTCACCAGGTCGGCGGCGCGAACCGTCCGGACCTGATCTCCGCGGCCGGCGGGCCAGCTCAGCTCGGCGGCCAGGCCGAACTGGGCGGCGCGGTAAAAGCTGTGCTCGGCCCGCTCGAACGGGAGCGCGTAGGTCCACCGCTGGTCCTGGTGGGCCAGCCACCACGTGAGCCCGATCAGGAAGGCCGCATTGGCCAGCATGTCGGCGACGGTCGGCCCGGCCGGCAGGGCCCGCATCTCGATCCGCAGATGGCCGCCGGCCGCGGGATCGTAGATGGCCCGGTTCCAGCGCCAGACCGTGCCCTGGTGCAGCCTGAGCTCATCCAGGGCCGGCCCGCGCCTGTCATCGTCCGCGGCCGGGTCGGTTTCGTTTCCGGCCGACCCGCTGACGCGGGGCTCGCTGACGCGGGGCAGCAGCGGCTCGTGCAGGCGGACGCTCTCGGTGAACAGGCCGAGGGCGCCGCCCCGCAGCCAGCCCGTGCCGTACGCGGTGCGGGAGGGGCGGCGCCGGGGACCGTGGCTGTCGCGGTCCTCCACGGACTGCTTGAACAGCGCGACCCTGGTCTCCTCCCAGAGCGGGTGACCGAGAAACGTCGGCGAGTTGCCGGACACCGCGAGCACCGGCGCGGTCGCCAACTGGACCGCGTTGTAGAAGCGGCCGAAGTCCGGCGGAGCGACCCGCAGATGCACCTGGAACGAGGTGTTGGCTCCTTCGAGGGCGATCCCCTCGCTGACCAGCTCGAGCGGTTCGGCGCCGGCGATCCGGATATGGACCGGGCCACCGCGGAGCCGCCGCAGGCCACGGCCCAGGGCGCGGTAGCGAGCCAGGTCGGTCACGGCGCTGGCATCAACAAGGTGCGCCCTGGTAAGGGTGGGCAGGACGCCGATCAGCGCTGTCTGGCCCTGATGTACCCGGGCCGCGTCACCGACCCGGGCCAGCAGCAGCTCGAGCTCGCGGCCGAGCGCGGTGAACGGACGGCCGGCCAGCAGCGCGGGCGAGGTGTTCAGCTCCAGGTTGAAGCGGTTGAGCTCCACCGTGATGCGGGAGTCGGCCGCCAGCGCGCGGATGGCCTGGTTGCGGGGCAGCGGCTGGGCCGCGCTGTCTACGAGGAACAGCTCGAGCTCGGCCCCGATGCTGGCCGGTCCGGTCCCGAAGCCGGGTTGCTCGAGCAGCCGCCCGAGGTCGGTCAGGCACTGCTCGAGCCGCTCGCGAAAACGATCGTAATCACGCTCGGCGAACCTCTCCCTGGTGATCTCGGTGCCCATGTCCGGCCTCCGTCATCGCGGCCCGGCCACGATCCGCCGGCCGGCCACGATCCGCCGGCCGGTCAGCACCGCGGGCAGGACCCGGACGTAGCGGCTCGCGGCGCCCGGTACCCAGACCGGCAGCGGCAGCCCGGCCAGCCGGGCGAGCTCGGCTGGTTCGGTTACCTCGACGACCTCGCCTCGCACGATCACGCTCCAGCCGGTGCGCGTGGCCGTGTCGGCCCCGTCCACTTCGAAGCAGACCGGGCTGCCGAGGCTCGCGGCGTGGAGCTTGGTTCCCTCCTCGGTCCGGAACACCACGGTGTGCCGGTCGAGGACGAAGTTGACGGGAAACACGACCGGCCCGCGGTCGTCGACGACCGCCACCCGGCCCAGGCACTCGGTGGCCAGCAGCCCGAAGCACTCCAACTTGGTCAGTTCCTGCCACTCCATGAGAACGGGCCGCGGGTCAGTCGCGGCCGGGGCTGACATGACCCTCGCCGACGGAGAACAGGACGTCACCGGGTTCGCGCCGCACGCTCACGGCCACCTGAGCCACCATCCCGATCCTGAGGACGAGATGCGGGTAGGCGTCGTCGGCCAGCTGGGTCCGGATGAACTCGCGCAGCCAGGACAGCTCGAGCGGCTGGCTGTGCAGGGCCACCGCGGCCCCGCAGGTGCTGGCGGTCAGCAGGATCCGCTGCAGCGCCTGTCCAGCGTTCACCCAGTCCGCCGGGTGGTCGGCCGCCGTAGTGAGCAGCCCGACCACGCCGACGGCCCGGATCGCCGTCGCCGTACTGAGCGGCGGCAGGCCCCAGCCGTGACCGTGAGCAAAATCCCGGCTGGGAAAATACGGTTCGGTATGTTCGGCTCGCGCGGGGTAGGCGGTGGCCGGCACTCCGTCGTCGCGGGCGCTGCCCGGCGCGGGAGTCCACCGGGCGAGTTCGGCGACGCGCCGACTGTCCAGCCGCAGGTCGTTTTCTGCCGTTTCCACCGCGGCCGCGAGCGCGGCCCGCCGTCCGTCGTCCGCCACCATGCGCAGCGCCGCCCCGTCCCGGACGGCACCGCTGCGCATCGCGGCGAGCAGGTCAGGCGGCAGCGGCTCGGGGTCGAAGGCACCGCGATGCGTCCGCCGCCTGGGTACCTGGGTGAGCAGCCGCCGCTCGAACTCGTCGGGCTCGGCACGATGCCGCCAGCCCACCTGGGCCACCAGCGTGGGCTGTCCGGGATCGGGCAGCACGGACGTCTCGGGAATGTAGCCCAGGGACCGCAGGGCGAGGCGGACGGTGAACAACGCGGCACCGCAGCTGATCATCAGCTCGCGGCCGTCTGGATCGGCCACCGTCAGCCGGCGCTCGGTATCGGCGTGCAGGCTGATCTGCTGCCCGTCGATCGTGAACCGCCAGGGCTGGGTGTTGTTCACCGACGGTGCCCAGACTGCCTGCGTGACCACGTACCGGGCGATTTTGTCCGCGGTCATCGGCTCGCTCATGATGCCAGTGCACCCCCGATCCGCGGGAAAAGGCAGGTGCCAAGGTCCGTCGCGGGCAGGACCTTCGGTCCATGGCGGATGGTCATCGAGGGATGGGCGCCGTGAAACGCCGAGGAAATCCGTTATGGCCCGCCGAGTCCGGAAAGTTACCAAACCTTTTTAACTACTGACCCATCCACCAGCCTGCCAGCTGCGAAACAACGGCGTGCGAGGGGATCGGGCGGCCAGCGCTGGCCGGGCCGCAGGCGGCTCAGGCCAGCGTTCCGGACGGTCGCGTGCCTCGCCGCAGCAGCGGCCGGCGAAAGACCGCATTACGACCGGGCGGAACGCTATGCTCGGCCTTCAATACTCTAAGTAGTTTTCTAATTACTTCTAGTTAAGTTTGTCCCGGCGTGGCCTTCGCCGTCGGCGACGTGCATGCCAACCAGCCATGGAAAGGATTGTCATGCCCAGTCAGGATGAAAAGCGTGCGGCAGACCAGGGTCGCCGCGTGTCGCGGCGTGCCCTGCTGCAGGGGGCCGCGACCGCCGGAGCCGTCGGTCTTGCCGCCACCGCCATCGGCGCGGCGGCGAGCCCGGCGTTCGCCGCCACCAGCCAGCCGTCCACGACGAACCAGTCGACGACGCACACCGAGCCGATCGTGGTTCACGTGCGCGATGCCAGCACCGGGGACATCGAGGTGTTCTCCAGCACCAGCGAGACCCGGCTGCGCGATAAGGACCTAGCCGCCCGGATCGCCCGGGCTCTCGGGTAACTCCTGCCATCCGCCAATTCGAGCCAGTGAGGTAATTGAATGTCATCGCACCGCGAGGCGCCGGAGATCTCCAAGGACCCGGTTGCCGACAGTACGGACGTATATGCGTTTGTCAGCCCCGATAAGCCCGACACGGTCACGCTTATCGCCAACTACGTCCCGCTGCAGGAACCAGCCGACGGCCCGAACTTCTACGAGTTCGGCGACGATGTCCTTTACGAGATCCACATCGACAACAGCGGCGACGGCCAGGCCGACATCTCCTTCCAGTTCCGCTTCAACACCCGGCTGCAGAACCCGGACACGTTCCTGTACAACACGGGCCCGATCGAGGCGATCAACAGCCCGAGCTTCAACCGCCGCCAGTTCTACGACGTCACCGTGGTGTCCGGCGGGTCGCACAGCACCATCGGCAGCGGCCTGGCCTGCCCGCCGTGCAACATCGGGCCGCTGTCCACGCCGAACTACCCGGCCCTGGCCGCCGAGGCCTTGCACAGCCTGGGCAACGGGATCACCGTGTTCGCCGGGCAGCGGGCCGAAGCCTTCTACGTCGACCTGGGCGCGATCTTCGACCTGGGCGACCTGCGGCCGTTCGAGAGCTTCCACAACACGTTCGGGCTGGGCTTGACCCTGCCCACCGCGTCCGGCGTGAACGCCACCAAATTCCTGAACGTGCACTCGATCGCGATCCAGGTGCCGATCTCCGCGGTGACGCGGAGCGGGCATCCGACCATTGGCGTCTGGACCACGGCCAGCCGCCAGCGGGTCCGGGTGTGGGACGCCGAAAGCGGCGCGAACCTTGACAGCGGGTCGTACCGGCAGGTGTCCCGGCTCGGCAACCCGCTGTTCAACGAGGTCCTGGTCCCGCTCGGCAAGAAGGACCTGTGGAACTCGCTGCCGCCGTCCGATGACAAGATCTTCGCCAGCTACGTCACCCAGCCTGAACTCGCGGGCCTGCTGCCAGTGCTCTACCCCGGCGTGTTCCCCCACCTGGCCGCGCTGGTCGCGGCCAAGAAGCCGCGCGCCGACCTGGAGGCCATCCTGCTCACCGGGATACCCTCGGGCATCATCACCGGATTCACGAACTACACCGGGCCCGTGCTCGCCGACATGCTGAGGCTGAACACCTCGATCGCGCCCACGGCGTCCGACAAGCAGAGCATCTACGGACTGCTCGGCGGCGACGCGGCCGGTTTCCCGAACGGGCGCCGGGTAACGGACGACGTGGTGGCGATCGAACTGCGGGCGATCGCCGGGGTGACCTACTCGCTGATCGACAAGACGTACGTGCCCGACACGAACGCCGGCAAGCTCACCGACGGCCTGACCCCGGCCGACACCGGCGTGCCGACGCTCGGCCAGTTCCCCTACCTCGGGGTGCCCTACGACGGCTACCACCACCCGTCCTCCTGACCGCGTGAGCTTGTGCGCCCCGGCTAGGCCATTGATCCGCCGGGGCGCACGGGTGCCCATCGTCGTAATGCATCGCCGTAGTAGGGGGAAGACAGCATGACCGAGCCCGCCACCGGCCCTTCCGGCCCCGGCACCGTCGTCCTGGACCTCGGCGCCGGCACCGGCGCCCTGATCCTGTACACGCCGGCCGAGCTGGACGGGGCCGAGATCGAGATCAGCCCGGACGATGTTCCGGGGGCCCGGCGCACGCACTCGGCGGTCCGCCAGCGCCACCTGCCGGGCGCGACCACCTACGCGGCCGTCTACCCGGCCCTGCCCGCGGGCCAGTACACGATCTGGCGCGACGAGCACCGCCCGGCGGCCACCGCCACCATCACCGGCGGCCAGGTCACCAGCTGCCACTGGCCCAGCGCCGCGACTTAGCCCGGCAGGGGCCTCAGCCCGGCAGGGCCTCAGCCCGGCAGGGCCTCAGCCCGGCAGGGCCTTAGCCCGGCAGGGGCCCAGCCCGGCAGCGGCCTCAGCCCGGCAGCGGCCTCAGACCGGCAGGGGCAGGGCCAGGATGGGCGTGGTGGTGGGCTGAGCCGAGCCCGGGGCCGGCTCGACGGTCAGGCCGAGCGCGTCGCCCTGGACCACCCCGCGCGCGAGCACGGCCGGGGTAAGCCCGGCATTGGCGGCGGGCAGCAAGCCGGCTGACACGATCTTCTTCTTGCCGATCAGCCAGAGCTGGTAAACGTGCCCGGCCGGCGGCGCCGGCAGCCCGTTCGTGGTCACTACCAGCTCGTGCCGGTCCGCAGCCAGGTACACGGTGGCCACGCCGCCCTCGGTGGTGGTATGGGTGAGCAGCCTGACCTGCGGCGACGAGAGGACCAAGGTGATCGCCTGGTTCTGCGCCCGGGCCAGGTTGAGTTCTTGCTGCGTGTGGGCCTGCGCCAAGCCGAAGAACACCGCGACGACGGCCGCGGCCGTCGCGACGACCCCGGATAGCCACGGCACCCAGGGCACCCAGGTCCGGGCCCGCCGCGGGCGCGCGTGGGTCCTGATCTCGGGCGGCAGCTGGCGGGTCCGCGCGGCCGCGGACATCACCTGGGCCCGCATCTCGAGCGGCGGCTCGGCGGCC
Source organism: uncultured Actinomycetes bacterium (assembly GCA_963739615.1). Taxonomy (GTDB): domain Bacteria; phylum Actinomycetota; class Actinomycetes; order Streptosporangiales; family Streptosporangiaceae; genus Palsa-504. Next base: position 248,703 of record CAVUBD010000035.1, on the reverse strand, counting down.
GAGGCAAAGGCCAGTGCGGTCGCAACCTCGCGGAACCCGCGTACTTCGCTGGCGCACGACGGGCAGCGGTTCAGGTGGCGATGGAACCGGTCCCGCTCGGTGCCGCCGTCAAGCGCGTCAAGCGCGTAGGCGCCGGTGAGGGAGTGCAGATCATGGCGGAACAATCGCATCAGCTCACCCCCAGGCAATCGCGCATCCGAATGAGCCCGTCGCGGATCCTCGTCTTGATCGCGCCCAGCGTGACGTTGAGCAACCCCGACACCTGACGGTAGCTGTACCCGCCGTAGTAGGCCAGGGTGATCGACTCACGTTGCACTTCCGTAAGCCCGTCCAGGCAGCGCCGCACCCGCTCGCGGTCCAGGCTCGCTTCTACCGCCTCAGCCACCTCATCGTGCGGGGTACCGAAATCGGCTGTCTTGTGCTCGCGCTGCGCCGCCGCCGTGGTGGAACGGACACGGTCTATGGCGCGACGGTGGGCGATGGTCATCACCCACGTCGCCGCGCCACCCATGGCCGGGTCGAACCGCGCGGCGGTCCGCCACACCTCGAGAAGGACCTCTTGGGCTACCTCCTCGGACTGCGCCGGATCCCGCAGAACCCTGCGAATAACGCCGTAGACCGGGCCGACCAGCTGGTCATATACTCCCTCGAACGCGACTTGGTCGCCACGCGCCACGTGGACGAGCAGGTCGGCTAGATCCCGATCTCCCCTCCTATCCGTGGGCGCAGATCTGAACCGGGACGCGTCCGAGTCGCTCGGGTTCATATGACACCTTCGGGGCCGAAGCCAGATCGGATGGGTAGGGGCAAAAGAAATTTTAGATTTTCATTCCGCCGTCGCCACCTGCCGACCAGAGCCGGGCCAGGAGACAGCCGCCCGCTCTCCGTCACCGTGGGCTTTCATCCCGCCCAACCTAGTACGAATCGCATCGTGGCGCCTGGTCAGCGGCATTCCGGGCACGGGTCTACCGCTGAGCCGGAAGGCCTGATATCACTAAAGCGTCGCGGGCGACGGCTCGGCCGATGCTGTCTCGCGCCGCACAAGTGAGGAGGTGACCATGCGCCTGCTCTCGGTGCTGATCTTCGTCTGGCTGCTTATCGGCGCCCTCGCCGCCGGGCAACGGCACTATTACACCACCTCGTCCATGGATTGCGCCGGAGTCGGGACGATCGCGGTCACCATTGCCTTCGGACCGATCAATTACCTCGGCGGGAACCCCAAGCTCAGCTGTCACTAGCCGGAGTGCGAGGCTCGCGCGGCTCGGTCTCCGGTGCCGCTGTCTCCTGGGATTGGTCGTCGTGCGACATCAGGGTCGAAACGGCCGCGCGCATAGCGCTCAGTCCGGCGCCGCGCGGCACCTTGAGGGAGATGTAGGCGATGGCGCCGGCCGGGATGGGCAGCCAGAAGTTGACCAGCCGCCAGCCGAGGACGCCGAGCGTGGCCACGCTCCGGGTGGCGCCGAAGCTGACCAGCAGCAGCGGTGTCAGCGAGTCGACGACGCCCAGCCCGGCCGGCGTCACGGGCAGCGCGCCTGCAACGTTGGCGATCCCGTAGGCGGCGAACAGTTCGACCGGGTTGACGAAGCGGCCGAAGGCGGCCACGAAGCACCACAGCGACGCGGCGTCGAGTATCCAGTTGAGCGATGCCCAGGTCAGCGACGCCAGCAGGGTACGCCGGTCGCGGCCGAGCGCGGACAGCTGCGCCCCGGCGTCGCGGATGACCCGCTCCAGGCGGTTACCGGTCAGGCCCGGAATCTTGTCGCCGACAATGCAGAGGATGCGGGAGGCGCGCTTGCCTCCCCTGGTGATGCCGAAGACGAGGGCCCCGATGGCCAGCAGCAGCACGGCGCCGATGATGGCCACGGTCACGTAGATCGGGTGGAAGCCCGCCAGCGGTATGGAGACGACCAGGGACAGCCAGAGCAAGATGTTCAGCACGACGGTGGATCCCAGGCCCTTGGTCGCCATCATCACCGCGGCGTCGCTGCCCTTGATGCCCTCCGCGGTGAACAGGCGGTAGCCGATCCCGGCGCTGCCCAGCGTCCCGGCCGGGATGACGTGCGCGACCGCCGCCGCGGCCAGGTCGATGCGGAACAGCGTGAACAGGCTCGGCCTGGGCGGATCGTCTGGTCCGGGCGGCGGCAGCACGGCCCGCGTCAGCAGGCCGTAGCAGAACAGTGAGAGGGCCTCGGCGACCACGCCCGCCACCAGCCAGCCGACGTTCAGCTGCCCGAGCAGGTTCAGGTCCTTGCTGGCCCCGACGAGTTCCGGCACCACCAGGTATTCGATGATCAGCACGATGATGAACAGCAGAACGGTGCGGCGCAGCGGCTTGACCAGGAGGGGCAGCCAGTGTCGCAGCCAGGTTCGCCAGGTCGCACTGGGGTCCCCGTCGTCACCGGGCTTCCGGCCGGCCCTCGCCGGTTCAGTCCGCATAGGGGACGTACTACCCGGCATACCGGCAAGAACGCGACCTGACGGAAATAACCAGCCGCTCCAGGAGTAACCTGCGCACACGGGAACCGGCCGAACGGAGCGGGGGTGGCTGAGGTGGCGGCTACGGCCAGGTCGATGTGGACGCTGTTCGAGCCCATCCACGCAGTGACCTACTTCGCCCCGCAGGCCCGTTCGGCGTTCGAGCAGGCGGGCTTGCGCGGGTTCTGGCGCGGGTACTTCGCCGGGCGGGCCGCGCCGCTCGGCCCCGCGAGCGCCGCGGTCGTCAGCGCGTCGTTCTTCAACTTCGCCCCGCCTTCGTCGCCCGCGCGGTTCCCGGGATCTGGGAGCTCATCACGCCCGGCACCCCCGGCTCAGCCGGCGGGGTCGCCCGGGATCTCAGGACGCGGCGCGAGCGAGCGATCCCGTCCGGTTGAGCAACTCCAGCTCCAGCATGTCCTGCAGGCCAGCCTGGCCGAGGCCGCCTGCGCCGGGGAAGGCGAGCAGCCGCTCGCCCCAGGTCCGCAGCGCCCTCATGTCGGCCGGGCAGGCCATCAGGTGCCGGCGGTCACGCAGGGCGAGAACCAGGTACAGCGCCGTCCGCTCGTCGGCGTCGTGCCGCGCGGCCCGCAGCAGGAGGTCGCACGCGGCGTCGAGATCGTCCGGGTCGGGTGGTTCCGCGTCCGGCCATGCGTCGCTATAGCGGTCGTAGCTCAGCCGGCCGACCGTCATGGCCACGTCCGGCCAGGCCTGATTGCCGGGTGGCAGCCAGTAGAGCAGCGCGGCGTACACGGCGATGGCCTCATTGCGGTCGGCCCGGGCGGCCGCGACCGCGACCGGATCCCGCTCGTTCATCCGCGCCGCCGCCAGGGCCAGCCGGTGATCGAGCAGGGCACCGAGCAGCGTTCGCGCCTCGGTGATCACCTTCGGGTAGCCAGTCCCGTCGCCGCCAGCTTGAACGTCACCGCCGACAGGCACATGGAGCAACGCGGCCAGGGCCGCGCGTGCGTGGACGATCGCTACGTCGAGGTCTGGCCCGTCGAGTACCGGGCGGCTGGAGATGTCGTTCATGCAAGACCCCCTCCCAGGTTTGCCAGGTGACGGCCAGCTCCGTTAGTTCATGGCGCCGCCACCTGGGTCCCAAACGTCACGGGCAACGCAGCCGTGACAAGCGAGAGAGGATTGCGACTACCCGGCGAGATCGGGTCACCGGGGCTAGCCGCGTGTCGTTACGGGAATACTTCTGACCAACGGAGCCGGTATTGTGCGGCAGCTACCTCGCTAAGGTACAGCGAAATTGAATGGATCCTGCTGACGAGGTAAATGCCCGCCGCCCGAAAGCCGGAGGCAACGCCAAGCCCTTGCCTGACGGCCGGTCGAGCGCGAATGGCATAGCGTCGTCGCTACGCCTAAGTTGTATTCATCCCTCACGACCCTTCCGCCGACCCGAAACGGTCACCGCCCGGCGTTTGCCGCGACGACAACCACCCGGACCTCTGCGGTCCCTCCCCTCATCCGCCCCTCACAGCTCACCCAGGACGCACCGGCCCTAGATCCCGTGAGCACCAGAATGAGCTTAGTGTAGCTAGATAAAGCGTGTCCATCTATGCAGAATTTATGTCAATAAAGTTTTGCCTAGATACAGTTAACGACCTGCTAAGGTCATCGGCGGGCGGGGATACCGGGCGATTAGTTCGGCGGCGGCGGCGAACCTGGCGGCAGGCGGGTAGGCCGCGCAGGCGGCGCGCCAGCGATCGCACAGCGAGCTGATGATCTCCTCCGGCAGGGCGTCCGCGGCGGCGCCTCCGGCCAGCACTTCGAGCGGCCCGAGCACGTAAACCTCGGCCAGGGTTGGCAGGTCAGCGAACTCGGCCGCCGGGTTGACGCCGCCGGGCAGACGGGTGGCGCGCTCGATCAGGCCGGCGCCGAGCTGCCAGACCGCCTGGCCCTCCCCGGCCAGGATGCACTCCACCCCGGCGAGTATCTCGACCGCCATCGCGTACGACTCGGCGACGAGCAGCCCCGCCCCGAACTCCCCCGGGCTAGGCGCCAGCGAACCACCCCGGGCCAGCGACGTGAGGTGGTCAAGGTGCGCGCCTTCATGGATACCGCGCCAGATCTGCTGCTCCATCGAGGTGGCGGTGGAGGGCACTTCGGCGATCGCGGTACCCGGGCCGGGGAGCCCGGGCAGGCACATCCAGGTCCGCCGGGCCAGCCGGCGATTCACCGGCAGGCGCACCGTGACGTGATCATGGCTGGGCGATGGCCGGTAGCGGACGCCCCAGGCCAGCTGCCGCGCGCTGATAAGCGGGCAGGACGCAGCCTGCGGCAGCGCGGTGGCGGCGGTGAGGAGCAGCTCGCCGAACCACGCGACCAAGTCTGCGGCCCGCCAGACGATCCCCCGGATGCGGCGAACGGACCCGGCGACCGGGCGGGCGTCGGGATACCAAGGCGGCACCGGACCGGCGAACCGCCGCAGCTGACGCAGCCGGGCGGCGTGCTGGCCGCCGGAGACGACCCCGACCGCGCGGACGACGTCATCCAGGCCGCTGAACGCCCCTGAGCTGCTGAGCCCGGAGCTGCTGAGCCCGGAGCCGCTGAGCCCGGAGCCGTCGAGGGCGAGGCAGCCGACCGCCACGTCCGCCCATCCTCGGACAATCCACGCATGGGCTTCCGCGTTCGGCGCCGGCACCCGGATCGCCGCCTCGGCCGCGGCTACCGCCCACGCCCGGGCCACCGGCCCGGTGACCTGCCCCGGCGCTGGAACCTGCCGCGACGCCGGGACCTGCCGCGGCCCGGGGGCCTGAGCTCCCGGGCCGAGCACCTCACTACCCATCCGGCATTGACCTGGCTCCGAAGTAGCTGTGGCGGCTCCCGTTATAGGCGGTAAGCCTGCGCGAGCGTCCGCCCGCGAGCCAAAGTTAATACCTGAACCAACACAGAAAAATCATATTGCCTTTAGCTATGAAAAACCGGGGCATCCCCCCTCTTAGGGGCACCGCCTATGATGACGATCTTGGTTCAGGCAAGCAGGCCAGGTGGGCGGGCTGAGAGGAGGTCACGGTGGCAGTGCAGGACGACCGGCTCGCGGCCATCGCGGTGGCCGCCGCCAACGTACTTCGCCAGACGCCCTATCACGTTGTCCGGGCCGGTGACGTAGCCGCGGCGGTACGGCTGCCCGGACAGTCGGGCCGTTCGGCGGTCTGGCTGTACAACGAGGTGCACAACCGACGTGTGCTTGTCGGGCTGGCCGCGGCGCACGCCTGGGGTGAATTCGCCGGCCAGGCGAACTGGTCACCCCCCGGCCCGATCGAGTCGGTGACGGAGGCCAGATCGGCCGCGGTCGCCGCGCTGGGGGTGATCGTCGCGTTTCACCGGGCCGAGCAGCAGCTGATGACCCAGGTCGGCTTCGGCATCGGGGACATCTCCACCGCGGAGAAGAGGCAGCTGGCCGCGGGCGCGGACCTGGTCCCGCCGCGATGGCCGGACAGCCGATGGGGCCGGGTCGCGGCGGCGGCCTGGCACGGCCGCTGTGACGTATTCAGCGATTTCCTGCGGCCCGTGCTGCGCGAGTGCGCCAAATCGGTAACCTACCTGGCTGAGCCCGACGTCGCGGAGAGCGCCTCCCGGCTGTCCGACGTCGCCTTCCGGACCTGCCTGGCCGACCGCGAGGGTCCGGCCGGCCTGATCGCGCGCGGGCTCGCGGCCATGTGGTTCGAACGCGACCTGACCCGGCTCGCCGGGACGCTGCCGCGTGAACTTGAAAGCGGCGAGACCGCGCTGACCGCGGCGGCCAGGCGGCGCACGGATCCCAGAGCCGAGGCGAACGCAAGCGCCGTCGTGGTGCGGGTCCTGCTCGAGGCGGGCACCCTGCACGAACGCTGCGTGCGGGAGGCGCGGCGGACGGTCTCGCTCTGGCAGAGCCTCGCGGCCGACCTGGACGGCCCAGTGTCCTCGATGTCCGGCGCCTCGATGTCCGGCGCCGCAGGGCATGACCTGCGGCGGCTCAGCGATGCCGCAAGCCATCTCGGGCTGGCGGCGGCCCGCTACGGGGACAGGCAGTCGGCGGCGGACGCGTGGGAACTGTCCCGCCGCGTCGCCGACGCCGGGCTCGACCAGGACCAGTCGAGGATCGCGCGCGCAGACAACAATCTCGCCGCGCTGGCCGCCGAGACCGGACGCGGGAGGCACGCCACGAACGTCATCGCCGGCGTCCTGGCCGCCCGGCGGGCGCTGCTTGACCGGCAGCCGCAGGACGCGGCGGGCTGGCGGCGGCTGACGGTCACCCAGCGGACGCAGACGGACATCGCGCGGCTGAACGGGCAGGTGGTCGAGGGCGTGCGGCTGGCGGCCGGCCTGCTCGCGGACCGGCAGGCCCGGTTCGGCGAACTCGGTCACGCCGATACCGCGGAGGCCCGGATCGTTCTGGGTCAGACCCTGCTGGCCGCGGGCCATCCGCTCGCGGCCAGGCGTTACCTGGAGGAGGCCGCCGATACCCGCCGGGCCCGGTTCCTGCCCACCTCCTACCGGGTCCAGGAAGATCTCATCTGGCTGGCCAAGGCGGCGCTCGTGCTCGAGCACCCTCGCACCGTGCTTGACCTGCTCGATGACCAGAGCGCGGGGACCGACTGGTTCCGCGACCGGGTGTCGTTCCGGCTCGGCTACACGGCCCGCCGCCTGCTCGCCCTGGCCAGCGGCGAACTGGGCCAGACCGACGAGGCCGTGACCGCCCTGCTGGCCGACAGGGAGCAGCTCGCCGACTGGCCGCTGGACGGCGGCCTGGACCCGCTGGCCGCCGACTTCGACCGGTCCCTCGGCGAGCTCGCGCTGCTGCGGGGCGAGGCCGCGGGCGCGGTCACCTCGCTGACCCGGCTGGCCGCCGCCGAGGCCGAGGCGGGGCTGCCCTCGCCGGCCCGCGGCTGGACGCTCGTCCTGCTCGGCCGGGCCGCCGACCGGCTCGGCGACACCCGGCAGGCCGCCAGTTGCTTCCGCTCGGTCACCGACCTGGCCAGCGCCGGGATCGATCCCAGCCACCCCGTGATCCTCACCGCCCACTACGACGAGGCGGTGCGCGCCACGGCGCGCGGAGACGCCGGCCGGGCGGCGAAGCTGCTGGCCCCCGTGCTCGACCGGACCCTGCTCGCCCACGGACGGCCCGCCCTGGGCGAAGCCCACCCGCTGCTGTCCAGGGCGCGCGGGCTGGCCCAGCGCCTGGGCATCCCGGTGCCGTACCCGACCGCGGGTCTGGACGAGGCATCCCTGGATATCGACGTCTGAAGCGGGCCGGGCGCCGGACCGGAAGCTGAGGTCCGCTCCCCTGCCGCTGCCCATCCGGCCGAACGGGCACGGGTATCCGCGTCCGGACAGGCGGTTGAGGGCGCCTGGGGGACGCCGCGAAGCAGGCGCAGGACCCGGCTCATGCGGGCGCAGGTCCGGCGGGCGGGGGCGGCGGCGGGGGGAGGGGGTCGGCCTGCCCGCAGACCGGGCAGTCCTGCTTGGCCCTCGCGGTTATCGCCGCCAGCTGCTCGAAGAGATGACCCTGCGGGCAGCGGTAGTCGTAGAGCGGCATCGCCTCACCAGTTCTCTACGGACCTGGCGAAGATGCCGGCGATGTCCTCCTCGGTGACCGGGCGCGGGCAGGTGGCCAGCAGCCGCTGCTGCTTCATCGTGCCTGGCACCAGGTCGGGGATGTCGGCCTCGGTGTAGCCGACGGCTCCGATGCCGTTGGGGATGCCGATGTCCCGCATCAGGTCGACGACCGCGGACGGCAGCTGCTCGCTGGCGTCGTTCTGCTTCTCGTGGTCCGGGGCCAGCATGGCGGCGGCGCGCAGATGGCGCTCGGGTGCGCTGGAGAAGCTGAACCTGAACGCCTCCGGTGCGGTCAGCGACACCGACATGCCGTGCGGCACCATCGGCTCCTGCTGCGGGTAGCCCTGGGGCCTGAAGTCCTTCACCATGCCCGCGATCGGGTAGGCGTTGGCGTGCGGGATATGCACGCCGGAGTTGCCGAACCCCATGCCGGCGAAGGTGGCCGCCAGCATCATGTTGCTCCGCGCCTGCAGGTCGGTGCCGTGGTGGACGGCGGTGCGGAACGAGGTGGCGAGCAGCGACATGGCTTTCTCGCACCACAGGTCGGAGACCGGGTTGGACCCGCAGTAGGTGACGCGCTGCTCGGGCTGCTTGCGGTCGAACGTGGTGTACCAGCGCGCGGTGTAGGACTCCAGGGCGTGGCACACGATGTCCATCCCGGCGGCCGCGGTGACCTCGGGCGGCAGCGTGAGCGAGACGAGCGGGTCGATCACGGCCAGGGTGGGCCGCAGCCGCCAGTGGCTGATGCCGGTCTTGACCCGCATCGAGAGCACGTCGAGCACGCACATCGCGGTGCTCTCCGAGCCGGTACCGGCCGTGGTCGGGACCGCGATCAGCGGCTTGAGCTGACCCCGGGGCGCGCGGCCCTGCCCGATCGGCTTGTTGATGTAGTCCATCAGCTCGCCTTCGTCGGTGGTCAGCAGGTTCACCGCCTTGGCCGTGTCGATGGACGAACCGCCACCCACGGCGATGAACCCGTCCCACGGGCCCTGCGTGCGGGCGTAGCCCGCGGCCTTGTCCATGCTGTCGTCGGTGGGCTCGACGTGGCAGCCGTCGAAGATCTCCGAGGTGATCCCGTGCTTGGTCAGCGACTCGGCGATACGCGCGGGGAGACCGAGTTCGTTGATCCGGGGGTCGGTGAGGATGAGGACCCGCCTGGCCCCGAACTGGGCCATATCGAAGCCGATCTCATCCACGGCGCCCGGGCCGAACTTCAGCGGCGGCGCGCCCCAGGTGAAGATGGTCTCCTCGGTCCGGTCGGGCGTCACCGGTAGCTCCCGCTTGGCGCGACGCGCAGCTGCTTGATCTGGTCGGGGTCGTGCCCGAAGATCAGGGTCGCGTCGGTCTCGGCCGCGATGCCGCGCAGCTTCTCCACCGAGGCGTAGAACTGCTCCAGGTTGTTGACGATCGCCGCGGGTACCGTGGGCGGCCCGTAGCTGGCGCCCATGTAGAGCGCGTCGGCCGTGAAGATCATCGTGCCGGTCTCGGGCAGGTCGATCCGCATCGACATGCTGCCCGGGGTGTGCCCCGGAGTCTGGATGAAGCTGACCCCGGGCAGGAACTCCGCGTCGCCTGAGACCGTCTCGAAGTCCAGCCCCTCGTAGTCCGCCTTGAGGTGGGCGCCGTTGAACGCGCCGTCGAAACCGAACGCCCACTCCTTCTCCGCCGCGCTGCACACCAGCCGCGCGCCGCTGTCCTTGAACAGCTGCACGTTGCCGGCGTGGTCGAAGTGCAGGTGGGAGAGCGCCACGTAGTCCAGGTCGCCGGGGGCCAGGCCGAGCTGCTTCAGCCGCGAGTCGAGGTACTCCTCCTCGGAGACCTTCTCGTAGGGGAAGAAGTCCTGCAGCCCGGTCGGGGCCCAGCGCTGCTCCCAGTCCCGCGGGCAGCTGGTGTCCCACAACAGCCTGCCGTCGGGCGTGTCGACCAGCACGGCGTGCGTGGGCACATCGACCCACTCGGCCGGCAGGTGCTTGTTCTGGCGGGAGCGGATGGCCCGGCCCGGCGCGAGGAGCAGCCAGGTGAGGTCAGCGGTCATCGCTCCGCAGGGAAGGATGGTGACAGTGGTACCTGTGGCCATGCTAGACTCTCCGTTGAATCGGCGGACTCTTCGTTGAATCGCTCTAAGCTGAGCCTCCATCGCCAGGCACAGCTCTGTCAACGGCCCCTCAGCTCACGTCGAAGGATCTTGCCGGTCACGGTCTCCGGCGGGAAGGGTGACGCAGGCTGGCACCGAGGACCGTTCGGGCCGAAAAAGGTCTTAAGGCGCGGTCAGGGACACCCCGTCGGCGGTGAAGCGGGCCTCGATGATGGCCGTCAGCTCCTGGGGCACCGGATCGAGCGAGGGCGCGTCGGATTCGCCGCCGGGCGGCTGGCGGTACCCGTGGCGGGCGGCGAACGCGACGGCGGTGTGCTGCTCGCCGCCGAGGAGCCCGGCGTCGGCGATGTGCTGCACGCTGCGCAGCGACCCGCCGAGCGCGGCGGCGTAGTCGCGGCCCGTCCTGATGGCGGCCGCGATGGCCGCCGCCCGCACGTCCGGCCAGGCGGGATTGTCCCAGTCGACGTGCCAGCTGACCTGGTGCAGGCTGAGCGCTTCATGGGCGGCCAGGACGGCGCCGAGCGGGTCGAGCAGCTCGAAGGCCCGCACGGCGATCGCGACCGCCACCGCCGCGGTCACCTGCCCGGTCAGCCAGGAACGCCCGGTCGTCTCGTCGTGCGCACGCTCCGCGTACGTCGCCGCCGACTGCGCCGACCAGGCCAGCGGGCGCCGCTCGGTGTCAGCCGCGAGCGGCACGCCGCCCCGGGCCGTCAGGTCGGCGGTGAGGCTCTCCAGCCTGGCGGCGGCCGCCCGCAGCGCTTCGGCCTTCGATCCCCGCGACGCCGCGATCGTGGCCTCCAGCGTGGCATAGTCGGGCGCCACCAACTGCCGCGCCTCACCGCGGACCGACAGCAGCAGGCCGGCCGGATCGCTCATCAGGGAAGACGGATGTCGTGGTGCTCCTGAGCGAATTCCCGGTCGGCATCGGTCAGGTCCGCTTCCCGCACCGGGACGACGAGGCTCCAGTGCTGACCCACCGGGCAGCGCTGCACCCTGGCCACGACCAGGTCCAGTTCCTTGAGCTTGACGCCGGGAATCCAGATGGTCGTGAAGAGGTGCCCCTGGCGGCACCGCACGACCGTATTGGTGCCCAGCTGGTAGCCGAGACGCCGCGCCAGGAGAGTGCCCCCGACGGCAACGCCGGCCGCGATCAGAATTATCGTGCTAGCTCGCCGCAGCATTCCGTCAGTATGCCACCGCGCTGGTTTCGCGGCGCCGGGGGTAACGTAGGCCGGGTGGCTGATGCGCTTCCGGGCCGGCCGTCGCCCCTGGGCGCGACTCTGCGCGACGGCGGGATCAACTTCGCGGTGGCTTCCAGCGTCGCCGAGGGGGCGCAGGTATGCCTGTTCGACTCCGCTGGCGCGCAGACCCGCTTCGAGCTGCCTGACTACGACGCCGGCGTCTGGCACGGGTTCGACACCACGGGGACCGGCAACTCACTCGACGCCGGCAGCCCGGTCGCGCTGCGGCTGATCATGGACTCGCTGCGGTACTGGCTGACCGAGATGCACGTCGACGGGTTCCGGTTCGACCTGGCCGCGACCCTGGCCCGGCAGGACGGCGGGTTCAGCCGGCTGTCCGCGTTCTTCGACCTGGTCGCCCAGGACCCGGTGGTATCGCAGGCCAAGCTGATCGCCGAGCCGTGGGACGTCGGCCAGCTGGACAGCTACGACCTGGGGCGGTTCCCGAGCCTGTGGCGCGAGTGGAACGGCAGGTACCGGGACAGCATGCGCGACTTCTGGCGCAGCCGCAAGATCGGCCTGGGCGAGTTCGCCACCCGGTTCGCCGGGTCGTCCGACCTGTACGGCGGCGACGGGCGCGACCGGCGTCTACCTCGACGGCTCGGACGCCCCGGATACCGACGCCGACGGCCGGCCGCTGCTTGACGACGACTTCCTCGTCATGGTGAACGGATGGTGGGAGCCGATCTCGTTCACTATCCCGCCGCCCGGGCGGGGCAGGCGTGGGAGAAGGAAATAGACAGCTTCGACCCGGCGGGCGCCGGCGGGGCGGGCGCCAGCGGGGCGGCGGCGGGGCAGGCCGGCGACCAGGTCACCGTCGGGCCGCGCTCGGTCGTGGTCCTGCGCGGCCCGCGGGCACCCGCTGGGTAATCACGTCAGCCGTGAGACCGTGCCGACGCTGACCGCTGCGGGCCTGCCGCCGGCCAGCTGCTGCTGATCAGGACCGACTGCGTGACGGGATGCACCGCGGCGCCGTGCGGCCGCGGGTTGGTCTGGGCGGGCGCGGCCACCACCATCATCGCGACGGCGCCGCCGAGCATCAGCATGCCGGCGACCCCGGTGCGGCGCGCGGACCTCGCGCGCGTCCCGCTCACCACGGCAGTCATGATTTCGCACCCCGCATCCCGATTTGCAGCGATGTTCTTGCCCCCCGTGCTCAGAGTAAGAATCGCGCCGGAAAATACCGATGGTGCGGCCCCCCGAATGCTCCCCGGGGGTTTTCCCTACTGACCGGCGCGATCTGGGAAACTAAGACGCGAGTTCGCTGCAGACCTTGCGAAGGGACCAGCCGATGACGTCTGCCATTGGACGCTAGCTGGCCAGGTGGGCCAGTTCCGGCACGAAGTCCGCGGCGTTCACGGTGCCGAGGCCCGCGGCCAGGTTGTAGCCGGGCCCGGCGCTGAAGCCGCGTACCTGGCGGATGCGGCCGCCCTGGCGGAACGACACGGAGTTATTGCCCGACGTGACGCGCACGATGCCCGGGGCATGCTCGGCCGCCAGCTTGTACAGGGCCGGGTTGATCAGGCCGAGGGGGTGCCCGGCCACCTGGTCGGCGAGGGCGACGATGCCCGAGAACAGGGGCGTGGCCTCGCTGGTGCCGCACAGCGCGTACCAGCCGGGTGCCTGGCCGGCGAAGCTCTGGTAGATGTTGACCGCCCCGGTGCAGGCCGCGCTCATCGAGATGTCGGGTACCCCGCGGCGGCTCCCCACCACGCTACTGACCGTGTTCTGGTACGAAGGGCGCCAGAAAATGACCGACCGGCCGCCTCCCCCGGCCAGCGGGTTGGGCCCGTTGTTGCCGTTGACCAGCTGATTTGCCGTCGAGCTGTAGGTGTCGTTCCACACCTGGTCGGCGGCGGTGCGGTGGCCGGCGGCGTCCAGGCTCAGCCGGGTGCCGCCGACCGCGGTGACCAGCGGGTCGCTGGCGGGCCAGCCCGTCACCGCGTAGGTGTAGTAGGAGGTCCCGTTCGCCTTGAACCCGGCGGCGCCGCTGTCACCTGAGCCGGACAGGACCGTGACGTGGTGCTGGTAGGCATCGATGTAGGCGCCGCGGAGCGAGGCGATCCCGGCGGAGCCGATGGACTGCTCGGTGGCGACGAAGCTCTGGCTGATCACGTTGCCGAGCCGGTGCGCGATCACGTACTTCTCCGCGGTGACGACCTGCGACATGCTGACGTCCCCGCCGGTTCCCCCGCCAGGCGTCTCGGCCAGCACGATCTTCGCGCCGGGCGCGATCGTGTGGGCGTACTCCACATCCAGCGTGGTCTCGCTGGCCCAGCCCTGCATGCCGGCGTTGCCCGCACTGAACCGGGGCACCCGGCCCGCGGGCCTGATGATCTGCAGGGCCGGCGGGTCAGGGATGCCCTCGGTGCGGTCGAACGTGCGCAGGTCGGCGGTGATCGTCGGGGAGCCGTACGGATCGACGACGACGATGGTCGCGCCCTGGCCCGTTATCCCGCGGGCGTACAGCGCCGGGAGGTTGTAGGCCTGCTGGACCTGGGCCGGGTTGTAGCAGCTGATGTGGAAGGCCCGCTGGCACTGCAGCGTGTCGGACGGCCCCTGCCTCGTCTCGCGCCGCAGGCGGGCCGTTCCCGGCTTGATGACCACCTCGGCCTGCGTGCGCTGGGCCGGTCCCGGACGCCCCGGGCCTGCCTGGGCTGGCCCGCCGCTGAGCGCGAGTCCGGCCGCGGCGGTGGCGAACACCGCGACGCCAAGCGCGCCCGCGGCCAGGCCCCGTGCCCCGAAAGCCAGATGCATGGCCACTCCCCGCGTAAGTGAACAACCTGGGCCCGTGCGGCTAGAGGACCATAGCACCAACTATGCACGGGAAGGCCCATAATCCGGCATGCGGCCGCTGGCTAGCGTAAATAGCGCCGACCGCGTCGACGCCAGGCACGCAGCGCCCGCTTGGTGCACACTGTGGCTATGATCCGGCCTGGAGCGCCTGCCGACCTGGCCGCCGCGAATGATGTCTATCGCCGCGCGTCGTTGTCCAATGCGGGCGACCATGACAACCTGCTGGCCCATCCGGAGTACCTGATCCTCGGGCCTGAGGGACTGGCCGAGGGCCGCACTCATGTCGCGGAGGAGGACGGCTCCATCGTGGGCTTCGCCACCTGGATAGACGCCGACGGCACGATCGAACTGGAAGACCTGTTCGTCGACCCGGGCTGCCGCAGGCGCGGGATTGCCACCGCCCTGGTCGATCGCATCGTGGATGTTCTCCGGCCCCAGGGCGTGGAGCGCATGGAAGTGACCGCCAACCCGCACGCACTGGCGTTCTACCGCGCCGCCGGTTTCATCGACTGCGGCGTCGCCGAGACGGACTTCGGCACTGCGCCTCGGATGGTGCTAGCGATCCACTGACCGCCCTCCCGGGATCCGCCGGCAGTGCGGCCTAACGGGGCAACTGCTGCCGTATAGGTCACTTCTCGGCGAACGGCAGATCGGCCGCGTACAGGTCCCGCTGCCGGGCGATCAGCCGCCCGGTGAAACGCTCGAGCGCCTGCACGAGCAGGTTCTCGTTCGAGCCGAAGTAATAGTGGACCAGGCCGTGGTTGATGCCCGCCTCCTCGGCCGCGGTACGCGCCGCCGTCTTATGGGCGGCCTGGCTCACTTCTTCCCGGCCGGCCGAACGCGGCCACCGTCAACATCACTTACAGGCCCATGTCCCCGAGTTCCTTGTGCAGGTCGGCCCTCGGGTGCCCGGGGCTCACCGGCACGGCCACGGTCGAGCCGGACGAGCCGCGGCCGGAATCGCCCGGGGGCGTGGCCTGCCCGGACCCTCGGGCTGCGCGCCTGGTCCGGAAGATCCAGCCCGCGGCCAGCCCGCCGACCAGCCCGCCCAGGTGCCCGATCCAGCTCACTCCGTGGGCCCCGGGTATCGCCACCGTCAGGATGTACGCGTAGGACAGCGCCATGACCACCGCGGCGAGCGCGTCGATGAGGTTCCTGTCGATGACCCCCCGGGCCAGGACGTAGCCGAAGTAGCCGAAGATCAGGCCGCTGGCGCCCACGGTGAGCTCTTGGCTGCCCTGGAACAGCCAGACCGCCAGGCCGCTGGTGACCGCGACGAGCAGCGTGACGCCGAGGAACCTGGTCACGCCGCGGTAGGCCGCGAGCAGGCCGAAGATGAACAACGGCCCCGAATTCCCCTCGATGTGATCCCAGGAGAAGTGCAGGAACGGCGCCGTGAAGATCATCGGCAGGCGTCCGATGTCGTGCGGCAAGATCCCGTAGCTGACGTCGAGCCGGTAGCTGTCGGCCCAGTTCACGACCTGCAGCACCCAGATCACCGCGATGAACCCGACCATCAGGAAGAAGGCTTTCCTGGCCTCGTCCACGTCGATCTCGGCGGATCGGCGCCGCGAGCCGGAGCCAGATTGACTAACCATGGACATATCTTCGCGCATTCACGGCCCTGGTCCACCCGGCCCCGGGCGTCAGTCGGAGACGACGGGCAGGCGGCCGGCGGCGGCGCGGCGGATGACGTGGCGCCGGAACAGGTCGGCGGCCGGGAGCAGGCGGCGTTGGGCGGACCAGGCCAGGAAGATCTCCCGGACCGCGCCGGCGTCCAGGATCTCGCGGTACACCACTGGCCCGGCCGCCGACTCCGGTGACCCCGTGCGCGGTGCGGGGATCACGGCGACGCCCAGGCCGGCGGCGACGAAGCCGCGGACGTTCGACAGGTCGTCGCCTTCGAAGATCACGACCGGGCGGAATCCGGCCCGCTCGCACAGGTCATCGGTCAGCCGCCGCAACGCGGAGGCCGGCCGCAGGCCGATGAAGGAATCCTCGGCCACTTCGGCCAGGTGGACGCCTGGCCGCGGGGCGAGCCTGTGCTCGCGGGGCAGGGCCAGGCGCAGCGGCTCCAGCGCGATCAGCCGCGTCGTCACCGGCTCATCGCGCGGGCGGCGGGTGCCGATCTCCAGGTCGGCGCGCCCGCCGTCGAGCGGCGCCGCACTCGGCTCGTCACGGACCTGGGTGAGCCGGAACCTGACGCCGGGATGCGCGGCGCGGAAGCTGCGGGCCAGATCGGGGACGAGCCAGGTGCCAAGCGAGGGCTGGAAGGCCAGCGCCACGGTGCCGGTGTCCGGGTCGATGAGCTGGCTGACCGCGGCGATGCCGTCGTCGAGATGGTGCAGCATCGCGTCCAGGTGCGGCTTGAAGACCGCGCCCGCGTGGGTCATCCGCAGGGTCCGGCCCGAGCGGCGCAGCAACGGGGTGCCGAACTGCGCCTCCAGGCGGGCCAGGGCCCGGGAGACGCCGGACTGGGTCACGGCTTCGGTGTCGCTGACCTCGGTCACGGTCGTGCCGTCGGCCACCTGCTGGAGCCAGCGCAGCGCGTCGGTGTCCATGCTCATGACTCTAGATCATGCTTTGCTTGCTAACTAGTCATTGGACGCATAGTTAAACGCGAGCAACACTGGAATACGTAAGGAGATCCACTCCTAGAAGGACAAGGCCATGCCGACGACAACCCGCCCGCTCACCTCACTGTGGACCACCGTCCGCACCCAGTTGCGCAGCAGCCGCGACGCGCACGCTGCCCAGCTCGCGCTCGAGCGCGAACTGGCCGGCTACAACACCCCCGAGGACCTGAACGACCTGCACGCGATCCTGGAGAGGTACAGCGACGAGGAGACCGCGGACATCCGCCGCATCCTGGCCGCCCAGCGCAGCAGCTAAGCGCAGCAGCTAAAGGCTCAGTCCCGGCGCAGCAGGGCCTGCGTCGCCGCGGTGTCCTCGGTGCCGCGGTAGAAGCAGATCTTGCCGTCGCGGAAGCGCCACCAGTGATGGATGTCCATCGCCACGGACTTCCCGGTAGCCGGAGCGGTCGCGGCCCAGCGGGTGACCACCATGACGTCGGTCTCGTTGGACGCGAACGACAGGGGCGTGAACTCGGTGATCTCCAGCGCGCCGCCCAGCTCCTTGAAGAAGCCGGGGACCTCGGCCTTGCCGCGGCGGATGCCGTGCCAGGGCGCGATGTCGCCGTCCGGGCAGGACGCCCAGTACGTCGTCAGCGAGCCACGCCGGCGTGATACTCGGTGTCGCGGCAGGTAGACATCCCTACCGGCGCCGCCACTTCCAGCAGCTCTCGCGGCAGGCAGCGCAGCAGCTGGATCCAGGGCCACAGCGGAGTACGCTCTCGCTCTCCCGGCAGGCCCCCCACGACACCACCGCCCCGGCGGCGCGTTCGGCGGCCGCCGGCCAGCCGCGTCTTACCGACGCCGGGTTCGCCGCTGAGCAAGACGACCCCGCCGTCCCCGGCCGCGGTCCGCGCGACCAGCGAATCGAGGACGGCGAGTTCGGCGTCCCGGCCTACGAGCGCGTCCGTCTCGGCCCGGATCTCAGTACTGGCCCGGATCTCAGTACTGGTCCGGCGAGCTGATCGCCTCCGCGACGATGATTTCCGGCGGGACCGGCGCCGCCCCGACCGATCCGATGAAGGCCTGCAGGTCGGGCTGGCCGAAGAACTGCTGGAAGTGGCCGACGCTCTCCCATTCGTCCGTCACCACCACGAAGCCGTCCCCGACCCCGAACCGGTGGTGGATCCCGCCCGCCGCCTGAGCCTGGGCGCTGATCTTGGCGAACTCGCCGGCCCGGTCCGTGAGGGCCTGGCGGAACATGGCGGTATCACCGGGGAACTTCACCGTGACTAGGACACTCATTTAACCCCTCCCATGATTCTGGCGTTTCCTGGCAGGGATACGTCACCGGGACGCCGAGCGGATCACTGGCTGTCCGCGAGATGACCGCGCAGCTCGGCGAGGTACTGCTGCGGCTGGTCCAGGTGCGGGCCGCCCCGCCGCCGGAACCGGCGCCCCGCGGGTCGCACAGCGCGCCGTCCAGGCCCCGGGTGCCGCCGAACCCGAACGGGGAGACCGGATCTTCCAGCGTCAGCGACGCGACCCTGCCGGACATATGCAGGACCACCGTGCACGAAAAGCACCGCGGGACCGGTCCGCCCGGGCACGCTGAGCACATTGACGGTCAGGCGGCTCGTCGGCACCCGTTCGGCGGTGATGCCAGGCAGCAGCGTGTCCAATGGTTCTCCTCAGGGTCGGGGATCAGTGGGTGACGGCCACGATCAGCGCCGCCAGGGCCACCGCAACGATCGTCGCGGTGACCAGCTTGAACTGGCTAGGAGGGCGACGGGCCACGCGGCGGCCAAGCAGCCAGACCGCCAGGGCGACGCCCAGGATGACCAGCCCGGGAATGATGTCCCTCCGCAGCACCACGACGCCGACGGCGGCGAAGGACAGCGCGGTCCTGGTCCAGGCCAGTGACGTCCTCTCCCTGGCCAGCCCGGGGTCACGCTCCCCGGGCTCGTCCTGCTCGTCCTGCTCGGCCGTCACCGGAGCGCCGACACCAGGACCACGACGCCGGAGATGACCGCCATCGCCGCGATGACCACGGTCAGTATCCGCGGCATGCTGGACCGGGGCAGCGGCTGGCCGAGGCGCATCGCCCGCTGGCAGCTGGCCCATTCGCGGTACGCCGCCACCGCCACGACGGCGCCGAAGACGATCAGCGGCACGCCAAGCACACGCCGGCCCCACGGCACGCGGGGGAACGGCGGCAGCAGCTGGACCACCCCGAGGCCGGCCACCACCAGGGCGAGGGCGGTGCGGCTCCACGCCAGGAAGGTGCGCTCGTTGGCGAAGGTGAACCGGGGATCGGGTTCGGTGCCATCGCCGGCTGAACCCGGCGGTTGTGAGTCCGTCACCTGCACCTCCAAGAACGCGGAAGAAATCTTTCAGAAAAGCGCTGGCGCCGACCGGACATTGCCCTCTTACCCTCGGGAGCTGTCGGGGCCGCCGGGATCTGGTCATCCCGCCAGAAGAGCGCCAGATCCCGGCGCCGCGGCCTGGAGCGCGGCCCCGTGCCGCCAGTTTGCGCCTGCGGGCTGGCCGCGCTGAGGCCGGGGCCCGGGTGGAGGTGAGGGTTCCAGCGCGGGCTGGGCGCCGGGGGCGCGCTCAGCCCAGGTCGCATCAGGCTGGTCCAGGGCAGGCAGGACGGCCCGTTCGGAAGAATGATCATGGGGGGGCGTTAGCGGGCGTTTTCGGTCTCGGTTAGGGCTCGGTACGCTGCTACGAGGCGGGGGGTCGGCCACGACGCGTTCAGGCCGCTCGGGTTGGGCAGCACCCACACGCGCGCGCCGCCGATCGTCTCGGGCTGCGGGCCGGTGGCCGCCCGGCGGTGGCCGAACGCCGTCCGGTAAGCCGTTACGCCGGCGATCGCGAGGATGCGGGGGCGGTACTGGCCGGTGAGGGCGGCCAGGCGCGCGGCGCCCGCGGCCAGTTCGGCGTCGGCTAGCTCGGCGGCCTGCGCGGTCGCGCGTGCCACCAGGTTGGTGAGGCCGAGGCCGTAGCCGGGCAGCAGGTGCTGCTCGCGCGGGTCCAGGCGGCGCGGTGTGAACCCGGCCAGGTGCAGGACCGGCCAGAACCTGTTCCCCGGCCGGGCGAAATGCCAGCCGGTCGCGGCCGAGTACAGGCTCGGGTTGATGCCGCAGAACAGCACCCGCAACGCGGCCCCGGGCGCCGGGAGCACGTCGGGGATGGTGCGGTTCCTGGCTGCCTCCAGGTCAGCCGGGCCCGGGCGCGTTGTCCTCATCGCGGCAGGCGGGACGGAGGTGGCCTGCGGGGGGTGAGGAAGCGGTCGGGGCGGTAGGAGGCTAGGGCGGCGGGCGGGGTGGCTGTGGTCAGGTCGGCGGCGATGAGGGTAGCTAGGTGCGCGGCCAGGGTGACGCCGCTGTGGGTGACCGCGACGTAGAGGCCGGGGGTGCCGGGGAGCCGGCCCACGATGGACTGACCGTCCGCGGGCATCGGGCGCACGCAGACCTTGCAGGCGACGACCCGCGCGTCGTCGAGGCCGCGGACCGTGCGCCTGGCGCGGTGCAGGAGTTCGCCCGCCCAGCGGCGCAGTTCGGGTTCCGGGGTGTGCAGGTCGACTTTCGCGTCCGGAGCCTCCAGGTGCAGCAGGCCGCCGGGGTGGGGGCGCAGGCTGATCTCGGGCGTGTGGACGAGACGCGCCGGGCCGGGCGGCGTGACCTGGCCGACCTGAACGACCAGACCCGGGGCAGTTGCCCCGGGGGTGTCCCAGCTGAGCAGCGGGACCAGGGCGGTCGCACCCGCCATCGCGGCCAGTTCCGGCACCCAGCGGCCGGCGCAGCAGACCACTTCATCGGCCGCCAGGACCGCGCCGGCCGCGGTGCGGACGAGCGGCGCTGCGGCCTCGCCGGCCTCCAGGCCGGTCACGCGTCCGTACTCGCCGGTCAGCACGTCGGCACCGTGGCGCTTGGCCCGGGCGACGAGGCGTTCGATGAGCGGCTCGGTCAGCAGGTAGCCCTCGCCGGGGAACCAGGCGGCGGTGGCGTCCGGGGCAGGAAGTCGCAGCGACGGCTCGATCCAGGCAGCTTCGGCCGCGTCGATCAGGCGGGCTTCGTAGCCCCACTCGGCCAGGCGGTTCACGCGGGCGGCGAGTTCGGCGCCGTCGGTCGCCAGCTCGACGTGGCCGGCGGGGCGGTACCAGGCGGCGCCGTCGAGGTCCGGCGCGAGTTCGGCCCAGGCGCGGATCCCGGCGTGGTTAAGGTCGTGATACGGCCTTGGCGCCTTGTCGTTGGAGTTCAGCCAGGCGAAACTCCACCGGCTGGTGGCGCGGCCCGGCCGGTCCCGGTCCAGCAGCGTCACGCGCAGGCCGGATGACGCGAGCGCGGCCGCGGCCGACGCGCCGATCACGCCCGCGCCGATGACCACGCAGTGACGAGGGGGCACGTAGCGATGAGGGGGCATGTAGCGCATTATTGATCGACTGCGGAGGATTAAGCATCTCGTATCCGGTGCTGACCCTCAAGGTACGTCGTGTTGCCGGTCTAGGGCTGGCGGCCTAGCCAGGCGGCGAGCTGGGCGTAGGGCGCGGTGGAGGTCGTCGTGCGGTATACGGACTCGAATACGCGTTTGTCTATACGATAGACTGTTCGCATGAGTGTTTCAGTCCAGGAGTCGCTGCTCGATATGAGCGATTCGCTGGCTCTCGGCGCGCTCGGAGCCTCGGTGCGGCGGACGCGGCTGGCGCACGGCGCCTGGGTGGATATCCGCCCGGGCTGGCTGCGAGGGTCGGGCGAGGTGTTCGCACGGCTGCTCGAGACGGTGCCGTGGCGGGCGGAGCAGCGGCCCATGTACGACCGGGTGGTGGCGGTGCCGCGGCTGCTGTGCTTCTACGGCGAGGACGCGCCGCTGCCGCACCCGGTGCTTGCCGTTGCTCTGGGTGCGCTGAACGCGCACTACGGGCCGGAGCTTGGCGAGCCGTTCGTCACGGCGGGGCTGTGCCTGTACCGGGACGGGCGGGACAGCGTGGCCTGGCACGGGGACACCCTCGGGCGCGGCCAGTCCGAGGACACCATGGTCGCCATCGTGTCGCTGGGCACGGCGCGCCCGCTGCTGCTGCGGCCACGCGGCGGCGGGCCTTCGCTTCGCTTCGGGGCCGGCCACGGCGACCTGCTGGTCATGGGCGGCAGCTGCCAGCGCACCTGGGAGCACGCGGTCCCGAAAACGTCCCGGGCCATCGGGTCGCGGATCAGCGTGCAGTTCCGGCCGCAGGGGGTGCGCTGAGGGCGCCGGGCGGGGAGCGCCGGGCGGGGAGCGCCGGGCGGGGAGCGCCGGGCGGGGAGCGCCGGTAGCGGCGGGCGACCCGCGACGAAGGCCCGGCCCCGGAATCGCCGGGTGCCGGGCCTTGTGCGCTGATGCCGCGGCTCTAGCTGTTCACCGAGCTGGTGTTGGCCTGGCTCGGGCTCTGGACGCAGTTGTTGGCCTGCGCCGGGGTGAAGGCACCCGTGCCCAGGATGGGCGTGATGGCATTGAGGCCGGCGGTCACCGTCTGGAGGGTCGTCGCCGGGGTGGTCTGGGTGCCGCCGGTGCAGGTCTGGACCGGCAGCTGGTTGCCGCTGAGGTTCAGGATGCTGTCGTTGTTGAAGCCACTGGGGCCGGCGAAGCTCGCGGCGCTGGCCACAGGCGCGGACAGGCCGACGAGCGCAGCGGTGGTAACGGCAAGCGCGAAGGCGCGGTTCTTTCGTGACATGCTTTGTCTTCCCCCAAATAAGGTGACGAGTCTGGACGCGGTGTCCGCGTGACCGTGTGTGTTCAGACGGTCACTCTACATCACCTTTTGCAGCTGAGAGGGCATGTCAAGCCGACTCGCCACAGAGATTTTCGGCCAGAATAGGGTTCGCAATAATGTGTTTTTCGCAGCCATTTATTGCCGACCGCCGTGAACTGGCGGCAAAGCTCGCTAGCCGAAGAAAAGCGGAATGATCAGCGGAAGCGCTCAGGCGGCAGGTGGAACCGCGACGATGCTCGATCGTTGTGGCCGGGAGGGGCGCGGGTCAGCGGAAGTCGCGGCTGGGGATGGTGGCGCCGGTGAAAGACGGCGCGCGGAGCGGGCGCAGGGCGGCGGCGACCAGGTTGACGGCGCCGCGGGTGCGCTCGATCCGGCCGTAGATGAGCAGCGCCGGCGCGACCGCGGCGATCCGGCGGTGGCGTTCCCACACCTGGGGCGGGCAGATGACGTTTACCATGCCGGTCTCGTCCTCCAGGCTGATGAACACCACGCCCCGCGCGGTCGGCGGCCGCTGCCGGTGGGTGACCAGGCCGGCCACGGCCACGTCGGACTCGGCGGGAACTGACCTGACCGAGGCCGCGGTCAGTACCTGCCGGGCGTCGAGCGCCGCCCGGATGTGCGCCACCGGATGGGTGCCGTAGGTGCTGGTGGCCCACACGTCGGCCAGCGTCTCCTCCACCGGGGTCATGGCTGGCAGCGGCGGCGCGGTCAGCCCGGTGGTGGTGCCGGGCAACTGCCCTTCGCGCAGCGACGCGGCGGCCCCGGCGGACCACAGCGCGGCCCGCCGGCTGAGCCCGAAGCAGCCGAACGCCCCCGCGGTCGCGAGAGCCTCAAGCGGGGCGGCCCGCAGCTGCGTCCGGGCCGCGAAATCCTCCAGGTCCCGGTACGGCCGCCCGGCCGCCACCCGGTCGGCGGCCGAACGGCCCAGGTGACGCACGCTGGCCAGGCCCAGCCGGATGGCCGACCCCGAACCCTCAAGACCCGGGGAGCCTTCCAGGGTGGCGAGCGCGTCGCTCGCGTTCACGTCCACGCCGAGCACGGTGACCCCGTGCCGCCGCGCGTCGCTGATCAGGCTGTGCGGGGCGTAGAACCCCATCGGCTGGTTACGCAGCAGCGCGGTGGTGAACGCGGCCGGGAAGTACAGCTTCAGCCAGGCGCTCGCGTAGACCAGGTACGCGAAGCTGATCGCGTGCGACTCGGGAAACCCGTAGCTGGAGAACGCGAGGATCTTGGTGTAAATGTCCTGCGCTACCTCGGCGCCGATGCCGCGCTCCGCCATCCCGTCGAGCAGGCGCTGCCGGAGTTCGGTGATGCGTTCGGGGGCCCGCTTGGCGCTCATCGCCTGGCGGAGCCGGTCGGCTTCGTCCGGCGTGAACCCCGCGCAGTCGATGGCCAGCTGCATCATCTGTTCCTGGAACAACGGCACGCCCAGCGTCTTCTCCAGGGCCGGGCGCATCAGCTCATGCGGCAGACCTGCGTCCTCAAGCCCGTCGTGGCGGCGCAGGTAGGGATGGACCGAGCCGCCCTGGATCGGACCCGGCCTGATCAGCGCCACCTCGATGACCAGGTCGTAGAACTTCCGCGGCCGCAGCCGCGGCAAGGTGGCCATCTGGGCGCGGGACTCCACCTGGAACACTCCCACCGTGTCCGCCTCGGACAGCATCTGGTACACGGCCGGGTCCTCCTGCGGGAGGGCGGACATCGTCAAGCACTCGCCGTAATGCTTGGCAACCAGGTCAAAGCAGTCGTGCAGCGCGGCAAGCATGCCCAGGCCGAGCAGGTCGAACTTGACCAGGCCCGCGTAGGCGCAGTCGTCCTTGTCCCACTGCAGCACCGTCCGGCCGGGCATCGCGGCCCACTCGACCGGGCACACCTCCCCCACCGGGCGGTCGCAGATCACCATGCCGCCGGAATGGATGCCGAGGTGGCGCGGCAGCCGTTGCATCCGGGTGGCCAGATCCAGGACGGCAGCCGGAACGCCGTCCGTTTCCCCCTCCCCGGACGCCAGGACCTCCCCGTCCACGGCCGGCCCCGGCCCGATATGACGCACCCACGCGTCCGACTGCGCGGGCGTGAACCCGAGCGCTCGCCCGGCGTCCCGCAGCGCCAGCCGCGGCCGGTACGTGATCACGTTGGCGACCTGGGCGGCCCGGTCCCGGCCGTAGCTGCGGTAGACGTACTGGATCACTTCCTCGCGGCGGCGGTGCTCGATGTCCAGGTCGATGTCGGGCGGCCCGTCCCGGCCGTCGGACAGGAACCGCTCGAACAGCAGGTGGTGCGAGACCGGGTCGACGCTGGTGATGCCGATTGCGAAGCACACCGCCGAGTTGGCCGCCGAGCCCCGGCCCTGGCACAAGATGTTCTCGCGCTCGCAGAACCCGACGATGTCGTGCACGATCAGGAAGTAGCCGCCGAAGCCGAGCCGTTCGATCACGTCGAGTTCCCTGGCGATCTGCTGGTAGGCGCCCGGCACCCGCTCGTGGCCGGGCGGCCCGTACCTGGCCGGCGCCTGGCGCGCTACCAGCTCGCGCAGCCAGCCCGCCTCGGTGTATCCGGCCGGCACGGGGAAGTCGGGCAGCTGCGGCGCGATCACGCTGAAGTCGAACGCGCACTGGCGGCCGAGTGAGACGGTCCGCTCGGCCACGCCCGGATAGCGCCGCAGCAGGGCGGCCATCTCCGCGCCGGAACGCAGGTAGGCCGTGCCGGCCGCGGGTAGCCAGCCGTCCATGTCAGCCAGGCTGCGCCGGGCCCTGATCGCGGCCAGCGCCTGGCCGAGCCGGGCCTGCGCGGGCGCCGCGAAGTGGACGTTGCCCGCGGCCACGACGCCCACGTCCGCCAGGGCCGCCAGCCGGGCCAGCATGTCGTTGCGCTCATCGTCACCGGGGTCGTGGCGGCAGTTCAGCTCGACCATCACGTTCTCGTGCCCGAACATCTCCGTCAGAGCGGTCAGCTCCCGCCAGGCGGCGTCCGGGCCCCCGGCCGCCAGGGCGGCGGGCACCTGCCCCTTCCGGCACCCGGTCAGCACGACCCAGTGACCGTCGTGCGCACCGGCCAGCGCGCCGGCGTCGTAGACCGGGCGCCCCTTTTCCCCGCCCGCCAGCTGGGCGGCGCTGATCACGGCGCACAGCCGGGCGTAGCCTTCCGGGTCGCGGGCCAGGACCAGCAGATGGCGGCCAGCCGGGTCGGGTACGCCGTTCTGGTTCGCGGGCAGGCCGAGGCTGAGCTCGGCGCCGAAGACGGTGCCCAGCCGGACACCGCGGTCGCGTAGCCTCGCAGCGGCCTGCGCGAACTGCGGGACCCCGTACATCCCGTCGTGATCGGTGATCGCGAGCACCTCCAGGCCGAGCCGGGCGGCCTCGGTGACGAGCTCGTCCGGGGTGGCCGCCCCGTCCAGGAAGCTGAACGAGGAATGGCAGTGCAGTTCGGCCCACGGGACGGCGGTATCCCGTGGGTGCGGCGCCGGCCAGGAACAGGCCGCGGCCTGGCTGTCCCAGCTCACCAGTAGCCGGCCTCGATCAGCCACCGGCCGTCCTGTACTGCCGCCAGCCACGCCCGCCCGTCGTCGGTGGCCAGCTGGAACCGGGCGCGCCTGCGGGCGGCGGCCGCGTTCCACCAGCGTTCGGACAGCGGCCAGGGCCCGGCCCAGGCGGTGACGCGCCGCGGCGGCTCGCGCTCGACCGCCAGCCGTGCGGGCGCGGCCGACAGGACACACCGGCCGGTGACCGTGACCAGACGCCCGGCATCATCGGTCACTTCCGCCTCACGAGCGACCGGGTAAACCACACCGGGCGCTGCCCCCATGATCCGCCCTGGCCAGGGCGGGGAGACGGCCAGGCGGGGCTCTCTTTTCTCTCCGAACGGGACGGGGCTCACGCGCTCGGAAACGTTCCTGCCGCCCCCGGGGACCGGCCGCAGGACGGCCTCGTGCCCGAGCAGGGCCTGCACGCGCATGGCGGCTCGCGCCACCCGGTCACTGACCAGGGTCTCGCCCCAGAGCGCGAGCTGGTGGCCGACGGCGCGGACGACCTGGTCGGGCACCAGTCGCAGCGCCACGATGCCGCCGGGAGCATGCTCCCCCTCCACCGCGGCCGCGGGAGCGCCGTCGAGCTGCCAGCGGACCCTGTCGGCGACCGCGGTCGCGGTCAGCAGCCCGTCGTGCCGCCACAGCCTGCTGCTTTCCCGGCCGTCCGCCCAGCTGGCCTGCACCTGGACGCGGACGCAGGTCAGCCCGCGGGCAGCCAGGCCGGCCTGCAACTGCTCGGCGAGCGCCTTGGCCGCGAACACCACGGGCTCGGCCAGCGGTTCCGGCGGGTCGAACTCACGGACCACGGACAAGTCGCCGGCCGCCGGCCTGGCCGCGAGCGGGCGGGAGTCCAGGCCGCGGGCGAGCCGGTGCGCTTCTTCGCCCGCGTCGCCGAACCGGCTGGCCACATCGCTGGCCGGCAGCGCGGCCAGGTCCCCGAGCGTGCCGAGGCCGAGCCGCTTCAGCAGCCTGGCCAGGTCCTGATCCGGCAGGCCCCGCTCGCCCAGGACGGCCACCGGCTTGGAGGCCAGGAATCCAGCCGTCCCGCCCGGCGGTATCCACCGGATCGGGCCGGCGCTGGCGGCCGGGCTGACGCCGACGGCCGGGCTGGGGCGGTGACCGGCGGGTGGCGGGACGCCTGGGTCCCGGGCGGCGAGCAGGGCGGCGAACAGGCCGTCGGCGACGCCGACGCGGGAATCGACGCCGAGTTCCGCCACGGCGGCGATGATCTGGCCGGCCAGCGCCGTCTCGCCGCCGAAGTAGCGGGCCGGGCCGCGAGCCCCGAACGCGCATACCCCTGGTTCGACCGCCTCTACGGCCGGGCAGAAGGCGGTCACTGTCGCGATCACCCGCTCGGACAGCCGCGCCGCCTCGCTCGCGTCCGGGCGGGGCCCTGCTGGCCGGCGCAGCTCCGGGCAGTACAGGACCATGACGCGCGGGGGGGCCTTCACCCGGCGCCCACCGCACGCAGCCCGGCCGCGGTGCCGAACGGGATGTCCGCCGCCGGCACGTCCGGCGGGATTTCGAGCGGGATGTCCACCGGGTCGGCCACCTCGACCCGGCCGTCTTCCGCGGGCAGCCAGAGCCAGCGGGTCCGGGGCAGGACCGCCCCGCCGCGGCCGTCCGCCGTGACCTGGGCGCAGCACGCCCGCAGCCGGCCGTGCCCGTCACCCAGCCCGGTCCACCGCTGGGTGATCATCCGCAGCCGTACCTGCGCCCCGGGCCAGTCCCCGGCCACGAGCAGCACGCCCCGCCCGCGCCGCAGCGTCGCCTCAAGGCGCTGCCGGACCTGGGCCGGTGCCCTGGCCGGCGGGCGTACCAGGACAAGCTCGCAGCCATCGAGCAGGGACGCGACCACCTGCGGCCAGGCCGGTCCCGGGTCCGGGACCAGCAGGGTCCGCTCGACGTCCAGGCCGAGGCCAGTGGCCGCCAGCACCCCGGCTTCGGGTATCCCGGCGATCCCGCACCACGCTCCGTCCGCCGAAGCGCCGGCCGTGAGCGCCAGGCACAACAGGCCGAACTCGGCCGCCGCCACCACCGACCCGCGCGCCAGGCCGCCCCGGGGCAGGAGGTCGCGCAGCGGCGGCAAGACCGGCAGCATCGGGAGGGCAGACGGATTCGGAAGAGGTGGCGGAGACGGGGGCGGGGGAGCTGGCGGGGCGGGTGCCTGGAGCGCTGCGGATGAGCCAGGCCGCCCTGACGACATCCGCCTGATTCCCGCAGGCGCGCTCCCCATTCGGTCAAGTATCGAATATAGGTTCGGTAATGTCAAGCCGCAGGTCAGGTGCCCTATGGGCGATATCGGCGGAGCGCGGGCGGCTGAACATACATAAATACATAACGGCGTACATAATCCGGGCACGGATCCTGAGTCCCCTATTCGGGGGATTACCCGCAGGGTTAACTCGCGGTATGTTGGACGGTGCCCGAGACGTCGGCCCCCAGGCCTGAGGGAAGTGGACGAGATTCAGGCACAGCTGCCGGAGGAGCCGAACAGCTTCATCGGTCGTGAGCGGGAACTCAGCGAGCTGCGCCGGATGCTGCGTCACACCCGCGCGCTGACCTTGTGGGGGCCGGGCGGCATCGGGAAGACCCGGCTGGCGCTGCGGCTGCTGGCCGCGGCCGCCGATGAGTTCCCCGACGGGGCATGGTTTGTCGAGCTGGCTGACCTGCGCCATCCTGACCTCGTGGCTTCGCGGGTGGCCGCGGTCATCGGGGTCAGCGAAGAGGCCGGCCGCCCGCTGGCCGAGACGCTCGCCGACGCGCTGCGGCCGCGCCGGATGCTGCTGGCCCTCGACAACTGCGAGCACCTGATCGACGCGTGCGCCCAGTTGAGCCAGCGGCTGCTGGCCAGCTCGCCGGGGCTGAGGCTGCTGACGACGAGCCGCGAGCCGCTGCGCGTCGCGGCCGAGACGATCTGGCGGGTGCCGCCGCTTTCCGTCGCGCCTGAGAGCGTTAACACGGCAGCCAAGTACGCGTACCGCTATGAGGCCATCCGGTTGTTCGCCGACCGGGCCGCCGCCTCCTGTCCCGGATTCGTGGTCGGCGCGGACAACGCCGCCGCGGTCGCCTCGATCTGCCGTGCGCTCGACGGCATGCCGCTGGCCATCGAACTCGCCGCGGCCCGCGTCCGGGTCCTGTCGGTAGACCAGATCAGCGCTCGCCTCGATGACAGGTACGGGCTGCTTACCGCGGGCGACCGGTCCGCCGCGCCACGCCAGCGCACCCTGCGCGCCGCCATCGAATGGAGCTACGACCTGCTCACGGTCCCGGAGCGGGCCCTGTTCCGGCGGCTGTCCGTCTTCACCGGATGGTCGCTTGAGATGGCCGAGCAGGTGTGCTCCGACGATGACATGCCAGCCCGGGATGTGTTCGAGCTGACCGCCGCGCTGGTGGACAAGTCGCTGATCGTGCTCGAGCCTGCGCTGCTCGGCCAGACCCGCTACCGGATGCTCG
Source organism: uncultured Actinomycetes bacterium (assembly GCA_963739615.1). Lineage (GTDB taxonomy): Bacteria > Actinomycetota > Actinomycetes > Streptosporangiales > Streptosporangiaceae > Palsa-504. The sequence continues at coordinate 219,248 of CAVUBD010000035.1, read as the reverse complement.
ACACCATCAGGGAGTACGCCTCGGCCCGCCTGGCCGAGGCCGGGGAGCAGGCCAGATTCGCCACGGCGCTGCGCGACTACGCGCGGCGGACGGCCGAGCAGAACCTGGCCATCGGGATGGCCCGGGTGACGGCCCCCTGGGCGGACCGCGTCGACGTCTTCCGCCGGTACGACGTCGACGCCAGCAACGTGTTCCAGGTGCTGAGCTGGTGCCTGGCCCGGGGGGGACCGGACGAGGCGGAAGCGGGCTTGCGCATCTGCGTCGCGGTCAGCCCGTGCTGGATCGTGTGGGGCAGCTTCGCCGAAGGCAGCGAATGGCTGGACTCCCTGCTGGCCCTCGACGTATCCGCCGTTCCCGCCGCGGTCCGGGGCGCCGCCACGGTGGTACGGGCGCAGCTCACGCTGCCCAGCGATCCAGCCGCGGCCGAGGCCCTGGCCACCGAGGGGCTCAAACTGTGCCGTGAAGCCGGCGACGGGTTCTGGACCGCCGTCGCGCTCAACCTGCTCAGCGAGATCACCCTGCACACCGGCCGGACCGAAGAAGCGACCGCCCACGCGGACGAGGCGCTGGCGGTCGCGCAGACGTGCGGCGACGGCTGGAACGAGGGCTACGCCCTGGGGACCCGGGCGGCCCTCGCGGCCCGGGCGGGCAAGCTGCGCGAGGCCCAGCAGCTGGCCAGCGCCTCGGTCAGCGTGATGCGGCGCATCGACCAGCAGTGGGGCGCCGCCCGCGCCCTGCTCGGCCTGGGCGACCTGGCCCGGCTCCGCGGTCATCCGGGCGAGGCGCACAGCCGGTACGTGGAAGCGCTGGCGATACTGCGGGAAATCGGCGCCCGGCCGGAGATCGCGCGCTGCCTGGCCGGCCTGGGCCGGGTGGCCATGGACCTCGGCGCGACCGAGCAGGCCAGGCGGCACCTGAGCAGGAGCATCCGGCTGAGCCACGCCACCGGCTCGCGCATCGGCGTGGCCCGCGGGCTCGAGGCCTTCGCGGCCCTGGCGGTGCACGAGAACCAGGCCGAACGGGCCGTGCAGCTGACCGCGGCCGCCACCGCGCTGCGGGAGACGGCCGGCCTGCCGCCGCTGCCCGGCGCGCGGACGGAAAGCTACCTGACCCCGGCGCGGCGGCTCGGTGATCCGGCCGTCGCCCGGCTGTGGGCGCAAGGACTGGCCCTGACCAGCGAGGCCGGAGTCGCGCTGGCCCTGGACACGCCGCCCGCCGCGGTGCCCGAGGGCGACAGCCGGGCCCTGACCGTGGTGGGAGCGTACGAGGTGGCCGCGGTGCCGCCCAGCTCGCTCACGCCCAGGGAACACCAGGTCGCCGCGCTGGTGGCCGCGGGCGCCAGCAACAAGGCCATCGCGGAAGAGCTTTCCATCAGCCCGACGACCGTGGCCAGGCACGTCGCCAACATCTCGGCCAAGCTGGGCTTCAGCTCACGAACCCAGATCGCCGCCTGGGTGGCCGGCCAGCACTCCGTGGCCCCGCGGCGGGACGCGACGGTCAAACCGACGTAGCGGGGGCAGGGGCAAGCACCGGGGCCCGTTCGGCCCAAGATCTTTTAAGGCCCGATGATGGGCGGTGAAGGTGAACATGCGGGCGCCGCGCTCCAGTGCGGAGGGGGGCCAGCGCGGTGCCCGGGTCGTCATAGTCCTGATGCCAGGCGTACCAGTCGCGTTCAGTCACGAATCCATGCTACTGATGTGACCCAATGCGTTGGTGAGGCTGATGGAACGCGGGGCGCTGGGACGTCACCGGTAGCTCATAAATCTGCCGCCGAGGTGTATCAAGCGGACCCCCGCGGCCCTCCGAGATACAAGGAGTACTGCCTTCTACCGGGGCGCTGATCATGGTTGAGAGCGAGCAGGCGGGAACGGGCCATGCGCGATGACCCCCACGTGGTCGCGCTGGTGACCCGCGCGGCCGGGGATGATCAGGACGCGTGGAACGAACTGGTCGAGCGCTACGCGCCGCTGGTGTGGGCGATCTGCCTGCGGTACGAGCTGACCAACCACGACGTCGAGGACGTGGGGCAGACCGTGTGGCTGCTGCTGGTCGAGCAGCTCGGGAAGCTGCGCGAGCCGGCCGCCCTGCCCGGCTGGCTGGCGACCACCACCCACCGTGAATGCCTTCGCGTGGTCACGACGGCACGCCGGTCACAACGGCAGGCGACCAAGCTCGATGACGAGCTGCAGTTCGTGGACGAAGCGGTGATCGAGGAAGAGATCCTCGTCGCCGAGCGGAACGCGGCGCTGCGCGCGGCCTTCGCCGAGCTGCCGCTGCAGTGCCGGCAGCTGCTTGCGATGCTGTTCGCCGACCCGCCTTTGTCATACTCAGAGATCAGCGCAACGCTGGGGATTCCGGTGGGCAGCATCGGACCGCAGCGGGCTCGTTGCCTGGAACGGCTGCGCCGGTCAGACGCTCTCATCAACCTCGGTGCGGGCGAGTTCAGAATCAGCATTCCGAGAGGCGGGCACGGTGCTTGACGGCTGGGACGACGAGCAGCTCCTGGCGGCACTGGGCGAATCGATGCGAGCACGCCAGGCCGTGCCCGACGAATTCGTCCAGATGGGCAAGAGCGCCTACGCCTGGCACAATATCGACGCGGAACTGGCCCAGCTGACCTACGACTCCAGCCGCGAGCAGGACCGGGACGCCATGGCAGGCCTGCGGTCGGAGACCGCGTCGATCCGGGCCCTGACCTTCACCTCGGCTCATCTCAGCCTGGAACTCGAGGTCACCGGCGGCTCCCTGCTCGGCCAGATCATCCCGCCGCGGGCCGGGACGATCGAGACGCAGACCAGGGCGGACACGACCACGAGCACCCCGGTCGACGAGATCGGCTGTTTCGCCGTGGACCCCATCCCAGCCAGCCCGTTCCGGCTGCGCTGCCGCACCGAGGACGGCGCCGACGTGCTGACCGGCTGGATCACGCTATTACTATCCTGCGTAGTCGCGGCGGGGAATTTCAGCACCCGGAGACCGACCTGGCCGACCGCATACCCTGGCACAGTTTCGGTAGGCGCGCTCGCCGCCGACTGGCGCAGCCGGACCATTTTCAGCAATTACGGCGCCTGGGTCGATGTCTACGCTCCAGGCCGCGATCTCGCAACGCCTACGCGACCGGGACCTACACCTGTCATAGGGGGTGTAATGACATACGATCGCCGGCGCGAGCCGGGATTCGCCGACCGCGCTGCCGGCCACGGGACGTACCTGGTTTCCTGGTGCTGCTGGTCATGGGATGGCTTGTCGCGGATCGCTGCTTCCCGCCGGTACGTGTCCCGAAGCGGGGCACGCCGGCCGGTGTGCCGCGGGTCCTGGACGCGGTACGGTACGGAGATCAGCTGCGTATGAGGGCGGGGTGCAGAAATGAGTTCTTCCCTATCCCTTGGTACTGGCGTGCTTCACGGCTGATTCCAGGGCGGGCAGGGGGAGCCAGCCGTCGTGCGACCAGATGATCTTGCCGGAGGCGGAGACCAGGGCGAACCAGGGCTGGTCCTGGACTCCGTAGCCGTCGGCGACCCGGCCGGTGGTGTCGAGCGCGACGGGGTAGCTCAGTGCCTGGCCCAGGGTGGTCAGGTACGAACGGACGGCCTGCGCCGAGGGCTCGACGACCGTCTCGTCCACCGCGACGAGTTGCGGCAGGCCATCACGGCGGGCGGCCGCCGTGTAGGCGTTGCCGCTGCGGAGCCCGGACTTCAGGTCGGAGACCTCGGACAGCCAGGTCGCGAAGAACATGACCAGGTGCGGCTGCCCCGGCCCCAGGGCGACGGTGCCGGCGGCGGACCCGGCGGACGGCAGCGTCAGGTGGCTGGCAGGTCCCTGCACGGTGACGGCCGCGAGCGACTGCTGGCTGGCGACGTGCGGGTGACCCGGCAGCAGGGTGGCGATCTCATCCGCCAGGACCTGGGCGGACTGCCCGACGCTTGAGTAGGCCATCTGCGTCAGGTAGAGCTTGCGCTCGCGGCCCTGCTGATCGATCACGAACAGGGCGGGAGTGTGGTCGATCTGTCCCTGCTCGATCTGGACGGCGACGTTGTAGGCGCCCCAGGCGGCCTTCAGCTGCGGCAGCGACCCGGTGAGGAAGTCCCACTGGTTGACCATGCCGTGCGCCCGCGAGTAGGCGAGCACATCTGCGACGCTGGTGGCATCGGGGTTCGCGTCCACGCCGAGGAGCTGGACCTTCTCCCCCGCGGCGCCCAGCAACTGTTTGGCCTCCAGCATGCTCTGCGTGGTCAGCGGGCACACCGTGGTGCACTGGGAATCCTCGAACGACAGCATGACCACCTTGCCGCGGAACTGGCTCAGCGACATCGGCTGGCCGAACTGGTTCACCAGCCGGAGGTCGGGCGCCGGGCGCGCGCCCAGCGAGCTACCGAGGTCCAGGTTGGGATTGTTCATCCCGGCGGTGTTCGCGTTCTGCGAGGGGGACTGCGCCTGGGAGCTCGCGGCCGGCCCAGGGCCGGCGCTGCACCCGGCCAGGCCGGCGAACGCGCTCAGCACGGCGACCGACAGCGTGACACGCACGCGGAACCTGCTCATCGCGAGAAGCCTACTCGGGGTCGGCAGGTTCTCCCCCAGCGATGCCGGCAGGTTCATCCCTGCGGACGTTGACGGGTTCATCGCCGACGATCACGGCGCCGCCATGACCCCAGAACACATACCGGTCCGTCAGGTTGACCAGGGTCGATACGCGGTTGCGACCGCCGAGCAGATACACCAGGTGCAGGGCGAACCAGGCCAGCCAGGCGAGCGTGCCGCGCAGCCGCAGTCCCCTGCCCAGCTGAACCACGGCGGACCTGCGCCCGATCGTGGCCATGGTGCCCTTGTCGTGGTACTTGAACGGCTCGGCGGCCGCCTTGGCTTCAAGCTTGACGATCTGCGCGGCGGCATGCCGCCCCATCTGCAGGGCGGGCTGGGCGAGCTGCGGGGTGGGGTCGCCGGGGTTGATCGCGATGTCACCCACGGCGAAGATCCGGTCCTGCCCCTGCACCCTCAGGTCGGGCCCGACCACGAGGCGGCCGTGCTTCCCCTGCGGCAGTCCCCAGCCCGCCACCGCCTGGGACGCGGCCACGCCAGCCGCCCACACGGTGATGTCGCTCGGCAGGTCCTCGCCGTCAACCAGGTGCACATACTTGTCGGTGACCTCGGCGATTTCCGTTTTCAGCCGCACATCGACACCGCGGGACACCAGTTGCGCCTTGGCGTACTCGCGCAGCTTCTCGTTGAATGGCCCGAGCAGCGACGGTGTCATCTCGACCAGCCGCACATGTACCCGGGACGGATCGACGTCGGGAAAGGTCGCGCCGAGCACGGTGGCGCGCAGCTCGGCCAGCGTGCCCGCCAGCTCGACGCCGGTGGCGCCGCCGCCGACCACGGTGACAGTGAGATCGCCGCTATCCACGCTCAGCCGCTCGAAGCCCGCCATGAGGTGATCGCGGAGCACGATGGCATCGGTGCGGGTATAAAGCGCGAAGGTGTTCTCGGCCGCCCCCTTGATGCCGTAGTACGAAGCCGACACGCCGGTGGCCAGGATGAGGTAGTCATACCCGAGCTCGCGGCCGTTGGTGAGCTTGATGCTGCGGGACGCCGAGTCGATCGCGGTCAGCTCACCGCGCCGGTAGATCGCGCCGTACCGCCGCGCGAAGCCGCCCGCCGGGTAGGCGACGTCCCCCGGGTTCAGCCCGGCCGTCGCCACCTGGTAGAGCAGCGGCTGGAAGGTGCTGTAGAGATGACCATCCACCAGGGTCACCCGCATGCCCGCGCGGGTGAGGGTCTTGATGGCGGAAAGGCCGCCGAATCCCGCGCCGCAGATGACCACGTGCGGGGCGTTCGGGTCAGCCTGACGTTTTCTCGTGATTGTCATCGCCTCCGACCCCGACCACGATGTCCATTTGGTTGTGTCGCTTCTCCACGTACAGCTCAAACGCACGGCGGTCTTGTTCCGTATACGGCGGCGGTGCCAGGCTTCGCGGCCACAGCCGGTAGGTCCGCACCACGTTGATCTCGACGGCGTACAAGGTGAGCTGGGCCTGCAGGTAGAGCCACGCGATGAGGCCGAGCACGAGGGCGAACGTACCGTAAAGCGGCGAGGCGTGGGCAATCTGATGTGACACGAAGCTAGTGCCCGCCCACTGGAGGATCTGCCAGACGACCGCGCTGATGGCGGCGCCGAGCCACAGCTGCCGCCAGGTGATCTCGTTCGCGGTACCGAGCCTGAAGGCGAGCCAGAACAGGCCGAAGTTCATTACCAGCGACACCGCGAGGGTCAGGACCGACGGGCCGGCGCCGGGAAGCAGCCGTCCGGCGCCGCCCGCGAGCCCCGACAGGATCGTGGTCGCGATGAGGCCGGTGCCGACCACGATGATCAGGGCGATGCTGCGCAGCCACGACCACGGGAACCCAGGGCGGCGGGAAAAGGGAATCTCCCAGACCGAGTTGAGCGCGTTCTGCACCGAGTTCGCCACTCCCAGTGATCCGATGAGTATCCCCACCACGGCGACCACGAGCGCGATCCCGGCCTGGCTCAGCCGGCCGATGCTGTCCACCATCTGCTGGCCGATCACCGGGTAGTGGTCCAGCGCGGCGGTCAGCACTCTTTGCTTCAGCTCGGGATTGTGCTTGAGCACGATATCCAGCGCAGTCACCAGGAGAAGCAGCAGCGGGAAGATCGCGACCAGCGCAGAGTAGGCGATCAGCGCGGCGAGGTTCCCGGCCTGGTCCTCGTCGAATTTCTTCCACACCGCGACCGGCACCGCCAGCCAGGCGTGCCGCTGCTGAAGCTCATCCGCGGCCCGGATGGCCCGTTTCGCCATGTTCATCGCGAGGGAGACTACCCGGCCAGGGGCCATCCATCCCGCTGCAGGCCCCCCGCTACAGGCTGAGCGCGACCAGTTCGGGATCCAGGCACCCCTGGCCAGCTTCCACCGCAGCCGACGGGCTGACATCCGGGCTTGGCGTTGATCCCGCTGACGCGGAAGTGGTTGGCGAGGCGGATGGGGAGGCGGACGAGTGGGCGGAAGCCTGGGCCGGGGCGACCGCCTGGGCCGGGGCGGTGGTCTGGGTCCGGGCGGTGGTCTGGGTGGTGGGGGTGGGCTTGGTCAGCGGGCTTGGCGCTAGCTGGGTGCAGGCCGCGATCACCACCAGGGCGCCGGCCGGGTCGGCGCTGCCGCCGAGGCCGGCCAGATCGACGAAGTAGTGCGGCCAGGGCAAGCCGGCCGAGGCCTGCGTGACCCGCTGCGCGGCGAGGTCGTAACCCCACGCATCCCCGTTCGCACCCTGGTCGAGTCCGAGCGCTACGCCGTCCCTGACCACGTACACGCCGGCCGACCCGTCGACGGCGGAGCCCGAGGCGGTCGCCTTGACCTGGCCAGTACGCGGGTTGACGCCGATGAGATTGGACCCCTTCGTGAGGTAGATGCGCGGCGGTCGCGGGTCGGTACCCTCGGGCACGGCGCCGCGGATGGTCCAGAGCGTGGCACCGGTCGAGCCGCTGTAGGCGGTTACTCCGGTAGCCGAGGAGAACAGCACCACGCCGTCGAACGCGGCGCTGAGCGTGCCGTCGAAGGACAGCCCCTCGGTCGGCAGGACCAGGACCTCGGATCCGGTGGCCACGTCGATCCGGCGCAGCGCGGTGACCGGCGCCGATCCTACGAACCCGCTGGCCGACACGGCCACGTACAGGTAGCTGCCGTCGGTGCGCCACGCCTGCGCGACCTGGCCGGTGGGCCGCTGCCAGCGGATCCGACCGGTCACGTTGTCGTAGCTCGTCACCGCGGTCGAGCCCACGATGACGGTGTACTGCGGGCTGCCTGCGACCGCCCCGCCGAACTCGGCGGCCGGGAACCGGCCGGCCTGCACGCCGGCCGAGTCCGAGATCACCACCTCGGTGCGCTCGGGAGCGCCGTTGGCGCGGGCCTGATAGGAGACGCCCGCGGTTACTTCGCCTGGCCAGGTCCGTACGGACGCGATGGCCGCGCCGACAGGGAAGCCGGTCAGCGTCACCCGCCACCGCAGCGCCCCGGTCCTGGACGAGTAGCCGGACACCGTAAGACCCGCGCCGACGGCGGCGATACCATCGCCGACGGACACGTAGGCCAGGCCGGCGGCAGGCACCGTGCCGGACAGCCCAGGGACCACGTCCCACGATCCGGGCAGCGGCGCGGTCCACCTGACCATGCCGGGCATGGCCCCGGCCCGGCAGCCCGCCCGGCACGCTGACGCGGGCGGCACGCCGGCCGCGCCCTGGATCGGGTAAGGCAGCAGGGCCACGCCCAGCAGGACCACGGCCAGCGCCCATCGGCGCAGCCGCGGAGAACGACCAGCGGTGCCCAGCTGGATCCGGCCGAAGGCGCCGCGCGCGGCCCGGCGCCGCAGCCGGCCGAGGAACCTGTGCGCGGCCCTGCGGCGCGCTCGCCTGCGGACCTTGCGTCCCGGTTGCTGCCTCACAACACCACCGTAGGAGAACTCCGGCGGCTGAATGCGGCCGATAACCCCAAACTTGATCATGTAGCCCGGCAGGCTAGCCGGGATGCCAGCCGATAACGTTGGACCGCGGAGCCAATCCGCCTCGATGAGGAGGTATGTAATGACCGATCGTCCGCCGCTGCCCCACGACTTCATGCCAGCCGTGCCGTCGTTCGAGGTGCACAGCGATGACGTCGCCGATGGGCAGCTGATGTCGGAGAACCACGTCTTCGACGGGTTCGGCATGACCGGGGCGAACATCTCCCCGTCGCTTTCCTGGTCTGGTTTCCCGGCTGAGACCAAGAGCTTCGCCGTAACCGCCTTTGACCCGGACGCGCCGACCGGTTCCGGATTCTGGCACTGGATCGTGCTCAACATCCCCGCCTCGGTGACCGAACTCGAGACGGGCGCGGCCGGAACCGATGGCTCTAGCCTGCCCAAGGGGGCGTTCCATGTCCGCAACGACTACGGCGTCAAGGATTTCGGCGGCGCGGCCCCGCCCGCTGGGGACCCGCCGCACCGCTACGTGTTCACCGTGTACGCGCTCGACGTGGAGTCCCTGGACGTCAACGACGAGATATCGCCCGCGGTGGCCGGGTTCAACCTGCGCTTCCACACGATCGCGCGCGCCGCGCTGATCCCCGTTTACGGCCACTGATCACGGAACACGCCGCAGCTGGCGGGATCATAGCCGGGCAGGCTGGCGAGCTGGGCGAGCAGCCACCTCGACGTCAGTACCTTCAGCAGGCCCTGGACCTCCCTGGACGCGGCGTGCTTGGCGGGCAGCACCAGGTCGAACCGTTCTTCGGCCAGGGGGATGAAGTCCAGGCCGTAGGCCAACCCGGCGGGCTCGCTCGACACGCCCGCGTCGGCGAGACCGCCCGCGATGGCCGCCGCCACCTGAAGGTGCCCGGCGGCCTCGCTGTGGTATCCGGGGAGTTCGGCCGGGGACAGGCCGAGGCGGAGCCGCTCCCGGTCCAGTAGCTTGCGCGCCTGCGCGCCTGCCTCCCGGTTCACGAGCCGCAGCCCCAGCCGGGCCACGTCGGCCAGGCCGCCGACGCTGGCTCCCGGCCGCACCACCAGCCCCTCGCGCCAGGCGGCGAACCCCACCACCGCCGCGCCACCGTGAATATCGCTGACCTCGCCGGCCGCCAGGTCATCGCCGGGCTGGTGGACGCCGGCGGCGTGCACCAGGCCGGCCGCGGCCAGTCGCAGCGCCTCGCCGCTGCCGCACGGCCACCACGCGAACGCCACCGGCGGATCAAGCAGCGCCAGCGGCGTCTCGAGCAGGGGCAGAGCCGGATCGCAGCCGGCCACCACAAGCGTGGGCCGCGGCGGCCCGATGGGCCGGACCTCGATCTGGTCCCCGGGTGCCTGGGCTTCCTTCGCGCCTACCACCAGGCCGCCGGCCGCGCCGAAACCCACCCGCGCGGCCATGTCGGCGTGCAGAGGCAGTGCGACGAAGGTGTCGCCGACGGTCGCCAGCGCGACGCGCGAACCCCGGCCGCTGGCCGGCGCGACCGGCCGCGCCAGCACCGGATCGGCGGGATCGCCTGGGCCGAACAGTTCTTCTACCGTCATGCCGAGCGCGCGGGCCAGGCCCAGGGCGACGCGGAGCGAGGGATCGGAATGCCCGGACTCGACGGCGGACACGGCCTGCCTGGTGACGCCGGCCACCCCTGCGAGCTGCTGCTGGGACAGGCCGCGGGCCTGCCGGGCCAGCCGCAGCCGCGCTCCGTCCCCATGGGCGGCTTCCGTCATGCCCCGCCCCGCCTCGCCCCCGGCTTCCGTCATTCCCGACCTCCGCGTCTGGCCTGCTACTGAGCATTACATGCTGCCAGGAAATCCTGCGGGCGGGCACCTATGATCCGGGACATGAAGACGCAGATCATCGAAGTCCGCACCGGGAACCGCGAGACGGTCAGTGACATCACCCGCCGGTGCGCGGAGTTCGCGGGCGTGGCGGCGGACGGGGGCGACGGGCTGCTGCACGTGTTCGTACCGCACGCGACCGCGGGGATAGCGCTGATCGAACTCGGCGCCCGCAGCGACGACGACCTCCTCGCCGCCCTCGCCGATCTCCTGCCCGCCGACGACCGCTGGCGGCACGCGCACGGATCCCGCGGGCACGGCCGGTCGCACGTCATGCCCGCCTTCGTGCCGCCGTACGCGACCGTGCCAGTCATCGGCGGCCGCCTGGCCCTCGGCACCTGGCAATCCATCGCCCTGGTCGACCTCAACGTCGACAACCCGGACCGTCAGGTCCGGCTGTCATTCGTCGGCTGATGGAGGTCCTGGTCGAGGGTTCGGGCGGGAGTTCGGGATGGCCGCAGCCCGGGTGCCGCTGCGCCTCCTGCCAGCGGGCGGCCACTGACGGACGGATACGAGTGCGGTCGACCATAGTTGTTGACGGACGGCTGAGGCTGGGGGTCGGCGGGGGGCTGGACGGCGGACAGGCGCGGGACGCCGGGAGGCGGGACGCCGGGAGGCGCGGCGGGGAGGGGGCTGCCGGGAGGCGCGGCGGGGAGGGGGCTGCCGGGAGGCGCGGCGGGGAGGAGGCTGCCGGGGGGTTCTGCGTGCGGCGGGTGGCGGACGTACGGGGGGCCGGGTGGGACGGGGGGGACGGGGGGGACGGGGACGGGGGAGACGGGGGGTACGGGGGGACGGGGGGACGGGGGGACCGGGGGGGACGGGAGGGACGGGGGGTGGGACGTTACCTCGGGGACCGGGGAGCGGCTGCTTTATGCCGCTGGACCCGGGGCGGTGCCTGATCCGCCCGAGGGAACGGCGCGCTATGACATCGCGTTCCTTGACCTGCTGGGCGATCCGGCGCAGCTGGGCAGGCTGCGGGCGCGGGGGCTGGTCACGGCCGAGACGATCACGGCGGTGGCGTTCGCCGACCACCGGGTGCCAGGGCAGGCCGAACTCGAGCGACGCTGCGGGTTCTGGCGGGTGAGCGTGCCAGCGGACGGGGACAGGGTCACCACGGACCGTTCGGCCCAAGGCTTTGAGGAACAGGTGCGGCCCTGGCGGGTGCTGCTGATCGGCGGGGCGCGGTCGGGCAAGTCGGAACGGGCGGAACTGCGGCTGGCCGCCGAGCCGGATGTGACCTACGTGGCCACCGCGTCGGACGGTGCGGATGACCCGGACTGGGCGGCCAGGGTGGCGGCGCACCGGGCGCGGCGGCCCGCGTGGTGGCGGACGGCCGAGACTACCGACCTGGCCGGGTTGCTCGGATCGGCCCGCGGGGCGGTGCTCATCGACGGGATCGGCACCTGGCTGGCGGCGGTCCTTGACGAGGGCGGGGCGTGGGACGGGCGCGCGGCCGGGCGGCTGATGGCGGCCAGGACCGCCGAGCTGATCGCCGCGTGGCGGCAGACGCGGAGCTACGTGGTCGCGGTCAGCGACGAGGCCGGCCTGGGCGTGGTGCCGGCCACGCCCGCCGGGCGGCTGTTCCGGGACGAACTGGGGCGGCTGAACCAGGCGCTGGCCGCCGAGTCCGAGGAGACGGAGCTGATCGTCGCGGGGCGGACGGTGCCGCTCGCCACCTGGTAAACCGGACGCGGCCAGGTAACAGTACGGTGACAATCCGGCACAGACCGCGTGTTACGTGGCCGTAAGGCGGCAAGGTCTGCTCACCCGCTGGCCAGTTATACGTTCTGGCCGCTACCGTAGGAAATCTGCGGCCGGACACGCCGACTCGCACCTCGCCGCCGAAGCCGGGCCCCAGGCATTTGGGGTGGCGAAGGCGGACGGTATGACGCGGCTAACCGTCCGGGCGCGGGGTACCTGCAGTTTATCCTGCGGGCGAGGTTCCGGGGGGTCGCTCCCCCGGGCCAGACAGCGATGAGGTGATGAGGACTATGGCACGCGTGGTGGTCATTGGGGACCTGATGACGGACGCGGTTGCCCACGCTACGCTACCGCTTGCTCGCGGTAGTGACACGCCCGCAAGCGTGACCATGCATGGCGGGGGTTCCGGGGCCAACATTGCCGCCTGGATGGCGGCCGACGGCGGCGACGTCGCCTTCGTGGGACGGCGGGGCGCGGATATCGCCGGCCGCAACCGCGACATGGAGCTGATGGGGTACGGGGTCGACGCCCGGCTGGTGATGGACCCCGAGCGGCCCACCGGCACCTGCGTCGTGATGGTGACGCACAAGGGCGAGCGGACCATGCTCTCCGATCCGGGCGCGAACGCGGCCCTGTCCCCGGACGACCTGCCGCACGACCTGTTCGTGCCAGGCGCCCACCTGCATGTCTCCGGGTACACCCTGCTGTCCGAGGGAGCGCGGGCGGCGGGGCTGGCGGCGATCGACTACGCGCGGCGGACCAACATGACGGCGTCGGTGGACGGGGCGTCCGCGGCGCCGCTTGAGCGCGCCGGGGCCGAGCCCTTCCTCGAGCTTTCCGCCGGGGCGGTGCTGCTGTTCGTCAACGCCGACCAGGCCAAGGTGCTCACCGGCCGCGACGATCCGGAGCAGGCCGCGCGCGTGCTGACTGCCTGGTACCCGCACGTGGCGGTCAAGCTCGGCGCCGACGGCGCGCTGTTCTACGCCAACGGCCTGCCGCCGGTGCGGGTGCCCGCGCCGCCGGTGGAGCGCGTGATCGACGGCACCGGCGCGGGTGACGCGTTCATCGCCGGCTTCCTGCCCGCGTGGCTGGACAAGAAGCCGCCGGGCGAGGCGCTGGCGGGCGGCTGCCGCCTGGCCGCGCACGCGCTGAACCTCATCGGCGCCCGCCCCGTGCTGTGACCGTTTAGGTGATGGCGAATCCGCCGTCGACGTGGAGGGTGTGGCCGGTGATGTAGTCGCTGGCGCGCGAGGCCAGGAAGACGGCCGCCCCGGCGAAGTCCGCGGGGTCGCCGTTGCGTCCCGCCATGGTGCGGGCCGCCATCGCCGCCGAGCGCACCGGATCGCTGGCGACGGCGGCGTTGAGCCGGGTCGGGACGAACCCCGGACAGAGTGAGTTACAGCACACCCCGTCGCGGGCCCAGGCCTCGGACTGCGACCGGGTCAGCGCGGCCAGGCCCGCCTTGGAGGCCCCGTAGCCGCCGCTTTGGCCGAACGCCCGTTCGGCTTGCTGTGAGGTCACGTTGACGATCCGGCCCCAGCCGCGCGCGGCCATCGAGGGTCCGAACCGCTGGCCGAGCAGGAACGGCGCGGTCAGGTTCACCGCCATGGTCAGGTCCCAGTCGGCCGCGGTCAGCTCCGCCAGCGGCGGGCGCAGGTTGATCCCCGCGCAGTTGACCAGGATGTCGGGCTCGCCGAAGGCCTGCGCGGCCGCGACGGCCGCACGGCCGACGGCGGCGCGGTCGGACAGGTCGGCGCTGACCCAGGCCGCCTGGGTGCCCAGCGCGGCCGCGGATTCCTCGAGCCGGTGCGGGTCCCGGGCGACCAGCACCACCTGCGCGCCGGCCCGCGCGAGCGCCGACGCCATCGCCTGGCCGATCCCCGAACTGCCGCCGGTGACCACGGCGACCCGGCCTTCGAGGGAGAACAGCTCGCGGAGATAGTCGCTCATGTTGGGCAACGCTAGCCGTGTTGTGGCCCTGGGCACGCCCGGCGGCACGGCAGAATGTTCGGTATGGCAGCACGGCGTGGCGGTACCGCCACCCCCCCAGAGGATTTCGAAGAAAACATCGTCGACATCGACGTCGCGGAGGAGATGCGCGGCAGCTTCCTCGAGTACGCGTACAGCGTCATCTACCAGCGCGCCCTGCCCGACGCGCGGGACGGCCTGAAGCCGGTGCAGCGCCGGATCCTGTACCAGATGAACGAGATGGGCCTGCGGCCCGACCGCAGCCACGTCAAGTGCGCCCGGGTCGTCGGCGAGGTGATGGGCCGCCTGCACCCGCACGGCGACTCCGCCATCTACGACGCGCTGGCCCGGATGGCCCAGCCGTGGGCGATGCGGCTGCCGCTGGTGGACGGGCACGGGAACTTCGGCAGCATGGGCGGCGACGACCTGCCCGCGGCGATGCGCTACACCGAGGCCCGGCTGACCGCGGCCGCGATGGAGATGGTCGCCTCGATCGACGAGGACACCGTTGAGTTCATCCCGAACTACGACGGCAGCGAGACCCAGCCCGACGTGCTGCCCGCGGGGCTCCCCAACCTGCTGGTGAACGGCGCGTCCGGCATCGCGGTCGGGATGGCCACCAACATGGCGCCGCACAACCTGGGCGAGGTCATCGCGGCGGCGCGTTACCTGATCAAGTACCCGGATGCGTCGCTGGACACGCTGATGCGGTTCGTGCCAGGGCCTGACCTGCCCACCGGCGGGCGCATCGTGGGCCTGGAGGGGATCAGGGAGGCGTACGAGACCGGCCGCGGCATCTTCCGCACCCGGGCCGCGGCCTCCATCGAGCAGATCACCCCGCGGCGCAGCGGCATCGTCGTCACCGAACTCCCCTACGGCATCGGCCCGGAAAAGGTCATGGCCCGGATCAAGGACCTGGTCCAGGCCAAGAAGCTCAACGGCATCGCCGACCTGAAGGACCTCACCGACCGGCAGCGCGGCCTGCACCTGGTGATCGAGATCCGCAGCGGCTTCAACCCCGATGCCGTGCTAGCGGAGCTGTACCGGCTGACGCCGATGGAAGAGACGTTCGGCATCAACAACGTCGCCCTGGTCGACGGCCAGCCCCGGGTGCTCGGGCTGCGCGAGCTGCTCGAGATCTACGTCGCGCACCGGCTGGAGGTGGTCAGGCGCCGGACCGAGTACCGCCGGCGCAAGCGGCTGGAGCGGCTGCACCTGGTCGACGGGCTGCTCGTCGCGCTGCTCAACATCGACGAAGTGATCGCGGTCATCCGGTCAAGCGACGACTCTTCTTCCGCTCGCGAGCGGCTGATGGCGGTCTTCGAGCTGTCCGAGATCCAGGCTCAGTACATCCTGGACACGCCGCTGCGGCGGCTGACCCGCTTCGACCGGCTGGAGCTCGAGCGGGAACAGGACACGCTGCGGGCCGAGATCGCCTCGCTGACGGACATTCTCGAGTCGGACGCCCGGCTGCGCGAGGTGGTCAGCGACGAACTGGCCGAGGTAACGAAGAAGTTCGCCACCCCGCGCCGGACCGTGCTGCTCGAGGGCGGCGGCGCGGCCTCGCCTGCGTCGGTCCCGCTGGAGGTAGCCGACGACCCGTGCGTGGTGCTGATGTCGGCGACCGGGCTGCTGGCCCGGGTGGCGGTCGAGGGCGACGCCGTCGTCGCGCCGGCGCTGGACGCGAGCCGCGCGGCGCAGGACGTGATCATCGCGGCGGTCCGGGCCACGGTGCGGGGCACGATCGGGGCGGTGACGTCCGCGGGACGGCTGGTCAAGCTGAACGTGCTCGAGCTGCCCGGGCTGCCGCCGGGGGCGGGCGCGGTCTCGCTGGCGGGCGGCACGCCGGTCACCGAGTTCGCCGTGCTGGAGACAGGCGAGACGGTAGTGGGGCTCTGTGCTGTCGATGCGCCTGGTGCTGGTGTTGTGCTGGGGACCGCGGAGGGCGTGGTCAAACGGGTGCTGCCCGACTACCCGCAGGCCAGGGACGAGTTCGAGCTGATCACGCTGAAGGAAGGCGACCGGGTGGTCGGGGCGGCGCAGCTTTCCGGTGAATCTTCCGAGCTGGTGTTCATTACCAGCGACGCGCAGCTGCTGCGGTTCGGCGCGTCGGCGGTGCGGCCGCAGGGCCGGGCGGCCGGCGGGATGACCGGCGTCCGGCTGGCCGCGGGCGCGTCGGTGGTGTGGTTCGGGGCCGCGGACGCGGCCGCCGCCGCGGGGACGCCGGTGGGGCCGCCTGGTTCCTACTCCCCCGCCGTCGTGGTCACCGTCGCGGGCAGCGCGGGAGCCCTGCCGGGGACGGCGGCGGGCACCGTGAAGGTCACCCCGCTGCACGAGTACCCGCCCAAGGGCCGGGCCACCGGCGGCGTGCGCTGCCACCGGTTCCTCAAGGGGGAGGACACGCTGGTCATGGCGTGGGCCGGGCCCGCGCCCGCGGTCGGCGCCAGCGAATCGGGCCGCCCGGTCGCCCTGCCGGATCCGGTGGGCAGGCGGGACGGCTCCGGCGCGGGCCTCAGCGGGCCGCTCGCCATCCTCGGCGGCGCGGTCCGGGTGTCCTGAGACGGACGGCGCTCCGGTCAGATGTCGATGCGCGAGGGGTCGAGCTCGGCGGCGCTGCCGACGATGAAATCGCGGCGGGGGGCCACCTCCGACCCCATCAGCAGGTTGAACATGCCGGCCGCCGCGGACGCGTCCTCGATCCTGATCCGGCGCAGGGTCCGGTGCCTGGGATCCATAGTGGTCTCGGCCAGCTGGGAGGCGTCCATCTCGCCTAGGCCCTTGTACCGCTGGACCGGCTCCTTCCACCGCTGGCCGCGCCGCTCAAGCTCGAGCAGCGTCCGGTTCAGCTCCGCGTCGGAGTAGGTGTACCGGTACTTCTCCTGGCCCTTACGCGGGCTGGTGAGCTCGATCCGGTGCAGCGGCGGCACCGCGGCGAAGACCCGGCCCGCGTCCAGCATGGGCCGCAGGTACCGGTGGAACAGCGTCAGCAGCAGGGTCCTGATGTGCGCGCCGTCCACGTCGGCGTCAGCCATGAAGATCACTCGCTGGTACCGGGCCGAGTCCAGGTCAAACGAGCTGCCCGAACCCGCGCCGATGACCTGGATGATCGCGGCGCACTCGGTGTTCTTGAGCATGTCGGCCAGCGACGCCTTCTGCACGTTGAGGATCTTGCCCCGGATCGGCAGCAGCGCCTGGAACTCGGAGTTCCTGGCCAGCTTGGCGGTACCGAGCGCGGAGTCGCCCTCGACGATGAACAGCTCGCTGCGGTCGTCGGCCGACCGGCAGTCGACGAGCTTGGCCGGCAGCGACGAGCTGGCCAGCGCCGACTTGCGCCGCTGGTTGTCGCGGTGCTCGCGGGCGGCGATGCGCGCCTTGGCCGCCGAGGTCACCTTCTCAAGGACCGACCGGGCCTGCTGCTTGGCTCCGCGCGGCGGGTTCTCCAGGTAGGCCTTGAGCTGCGCGCCCACCACCTGCGCCACGATCCGGGAGGCGGCCGGGGTGCCGAGGACCTCCTTGGTCTGGCCCTCGAACTGCGGCTCGGGCAGCCGCACCGAGACGACCGCCACCAGGCCCTCGAGCACGTCCTCCTTGGTGACAGGCTCATCGCCGTTCTTCAGCAGCCGGGCCACCCGGAGCTGGTCGTTCAGCGTCCGGACCAGGGCCCGCTCGAAGCCCGTGACGTGGGTGCCGCCGTGCGGGGTGGCGATGACGTTGACGAACGAGCGGATCACGCTGTCGTAGCCGGTCCCCCACTGGAGGGCCACGTCGACGTTCAGCTCGCGCTCGACCTCGGTGGGGGTCATGTGGCCCCGGTCGTCCAGGACCGGGATGGTCTCGGTGAAGTGCCCGGACCCGGTCAGGCGCAGCACCTCGGTGACCGGCTCGCCGGACCCCAGGTGCGCGCAGAACTCGCTGATGCCGCCGTCGAAGCGGAATTCGGCCTGACGCGGCGCCTCGCCGGTGTCTGGAGCGCCGGCATCCTCGCCGTGGCCCTCCTCGCGGATGGCGATGGTCAGGCCGGGGACCAGGTAGGCGGTCTGCCTGGCCCGCTCGGTGAGCGCGTCGAAGCTGAACCTGGCGTCCTTGAGGAACACCTGGCGGTCCGGCCAGAACCTGATCCTGGTCCCGGTCACCCGGCGCGCGACGCGGCCGAGCTGGCGCAGGCCGCTCGCTTGGTGAAGTCGGCGCCCGGGCCGGGCGCGCCGAACTCGCCGGTGACGCCGCGGCGGAAGCTGGCCGTCCAGGTCTGCCCCTCCCGGTCGACCTCCACGTCCAGCCGCACGGCCAGCGCGTTGACGACGGAGGCGCCGACGCCGTGCAGCCCGCCGGACGCGGTGTACGAGCCGCCGCCGAACTTGCCGCCCGCGTGCAGCCTGGTCATCACCAGCTCCACGCCGGTGAGCTTGGTCTTGCGCTCGACGTCGACGGGAATGCCGCGGCCGTTGTCCCTGACCTCGGCCGAGCCGTCCGCGTGCAGCAGCACGTCGATCCGGGTGCAGTAACCGCCAAGCGCCTCGTCTACCGCGTTGTCGATGATCTCCCACAGGCAGTGCTGCAGGCCGCGGCCGTCGGTCGACCCGACATACATGCCGGGGCGCTTGCGCACGGCGTCCAGGCCCTCAAGGACCGAGAGGTGACGGGCGGTGTAGGCGTCAGCTTGAACTTCGGGTACAGCGGGCACGGGGGTCCTGGGAGCAGCGGCGGTGAGGGCGGGCACTCTTCGAAGGGTAGCGTTCCCGGCCGGCTGGCTGCGGCATGCCGCGCGGCGGGCGGCGCGGGAAATCCCATACTGAGCATGACGAATGCATCATCGGGCGGCAATCTGGGTACATAGCCAGTGAGAAACACACGGTGCCTGTGTGCCGCGCAGCCGCGGCGCACAGGCATCGTGTGTCGATGGCGACAGACGTGACCACACTGAGTCCGGACCCGGTTTCGCTTGTGGCGTACACCGCCCGCAGTGGGGAACGCTGACGCCTGGGTATGTGTTGTGCTGAGCTGTAAGGGCAGAACAACGGAGCCGACGGAGCTGACAGGCCGGCGGCACGACGCGAAGGAAGGCGACGTGACAGGAGCTATAGCCCCCACTAAGCCGCTCACCGCGCTGGACGTCTGCGATCGCTGCGGCGCCCAGGCGTATGTTCGCGTGCTACTTGCCAACTCGGGGGAACTGCTTTTCTGCGCGCATCATGGCCGCCAGCACGCCGAGGCGCTGGCCAAGGTCGCGGTGGACATCCAGGACGAGAGTAACCGGCTGTCCGAGCCGCAGCCGCAGTAGCGATCCTCCGGGGAGCGCGCGACCGCGTAAGCCGGCAAGGACGCCGACGTCAGTTCCGTTATTGACGTCGGCTTTCTTTTGCCCGGATGCGTGCCGCAGACAGCGAAAAAAACCCTGGGCCGTGACACACGGCCCAGGGTTTTGCTTTCCGTCTTAGTCCAGGTAGTCCCGCAGCACCTGAGACCGCGAGGGGTGCCGGAGCTTGGACATGGTCTTGGATTCGATCTGGCGGATCCGCTCGCGGGTCACGCCGTAGACCTTGCCGATCTCATCCAGCGTCTTGGGCTGGCCGTCGGTCAGCCCGAACCGCATCGAGACGACCCCGGCCTCCCGCTCGGACAGCGTGTCCAGCACCGAGTGCAGCTGCTCCTGCAGCAGCGTGAAGCTGACCGCCTCACCGGGCTGGATCGCCTCGGAATCCTCGATCAGGTCCCCGAACTCGCTGTCGCCGTCCTCCCCCAGCGGGGTATGCAGCGAGATCGGCTCACGGCCGTACTTCTGCACCTCGATGACCTTCTCCGGCGTCATGTCAAGCTCGATCGCCAGCTCATCCGGGGTCGGCTCCCGCCCCAGGTCCTGCAGCATCTGCCGCTGCACCCGGGCCAGCTTGTTGATCACCTCGACCATGTGCACCGGGATCCGGATCGTCCGCGCCTGATCCGCCATCGCCCGCGTGATCGCCTGCCGGATCCACCACGTCGCGTACGTCGAGAACTTATAGCCCTTGGTGTAATCGAACTTCTCCACCGCCCGGATCAGGCCCAGGTTCCCCTCCTGGATCAGGTCCAGGAACAGCATCCCCCGCCCCGTATACCGCTTGGCCAGCGACACCACCAGCCGCAGGTTCGCCTCCAGCAGATGATTCTTGGCCCGCGTCCCGTCCTCCGCGATCCACTCCATGTCAATCCGCCCGTCGGCGGACAGGCCACGGCCGCCCTCAGCCAGCTTCTCCTCCGCGAACAGGCCCGCCTCGATCCGCTTGGCCAGCTCCACCTCCTGCTCGGCGTTCAGCAGCGGCACCTTGCCGATCTGCTTCAGGTAATCCTTGACCGGATCCGCCGTCGCACCCGCCACCGCGACCTGCGCAGCCGGCAGGTCATCATCATCATCGCCGAAGACGAAGATCTCCTCATCCTCACCGCCGCCATCCGGCGCGATCTTGACCACCCGCGCGCCCGCCGCCCCGCCCGCCCCGGCCGCACCATCCGCCTCCGCGGACAGCTGCTCCGGCTCGGCGCCATCGGCGCCATCGGCGCCATCGGCGCCTTCCGGCCCGTCCACATCGACGGCCAGGCCTTCGGCCACCTCGGCGACGTCAGTGATGCCTGGTTCGGCCAGGTCGGCGTCGGCCAGGTCGGCGTCGGCCAGGTCGCCGACGGCCAGATCCGGATCGGCGAGGACCGCCTCGAGGTCCGCGTCGTCGGCGTCCTCGAGATCATCGAAGCTCTCGATATCCGCATCGCTGTCGAGATCCGCGTCGAGATCGACTGCGGTCAGGCTGGCGTCCGCGTCGGCGCGTGCCCCGGAAGCGTGCTCGGCTGAGCTCCGGGGTCCAGGACCGGCCGCTCGCGGAGCCGCGTGAACCGCCGGATCCTCGACGGCCCGGGGCTTGGCGTCCGGCGTCCTGGGGCGCTTCCGCGCTGCGGAATTAGCAGCGCTCACGACCACGGTCACCCCTTCCTTCGCTGGATAGATGCCACTCGGGACAGATTCAACCCGCCTGCCTCCCACTTCATCACCATAGGCTGCGGCCGGGAGTGACTTGTACGCCTCGTCCGCGGCCCCAAACCCTGATCCCCGCCGGTCTCATCGTGGACCACCGCCCGCCGGCACGTGCATGACGAGCACCGTGACGTCGTCGTCTTGCTCGTGACCAGCGAGCATACGTTCCACCAGGTACTCAAGCAATCGTGCCGGGTGGGCCAGCACGTCCGCATCGGCCCGTGCCGCCACCGCGGCCAGCTCATCAAGCCCCCGGTCAAGACCACGATTCCTGTTCTCCACCAGACCATCAGAATAAAAGACCGCCGTGCTGCCTGGCCTCAGGTTGAACGCGTGCTGCTTCCTCGGGCTGGCCCAGCCCAGCGGGGTCCCGGCGTCGGCCTGGTCGAACCGCGGGGCGCAGCCCGCCTCTAGAACAAGGGCCGGCAGGTGGCCTGCATTCCCGAGCACGCCGTCGCCGGTCTCCGGGTCGATGACCAGGTAGGCGACCGTGGTCACCTGCTCCTCCTGCTCGGTGGCGCTGAACAGGCGGTCGAGCCCGCCGAGCACCGCCGCCGGGCGCGGGTCGGTCAGCGCCAGCGCGCGCAGCGCGTTGCGCACCCGGCCCATGCCGGCCGCCGCGGACAGGCCCTTGCCCATCACGTCGCCGACCGCCACGGCCAGCCGCTGGTCCGCCAGCCGGAAGGCGTCGTACCAGTCGCCGCCGATCTCCATGTTCTTGGTCACCGGCCGGTACCTGGCTGCCATCACCAGGCCGGGCAGCGTGGGCAGCTGGTCCGGCAGCAGGCTGCGCTGCAGGGTCTCCGCCGTCCGGTGCTCCCGCTCGTACATCGCCGCCCGGTCCACCGCGAACGCGCACTGCCCGGCCAGCGCCTCCAGGAAGACCCGCTCCTCCTCGGTGATCCTCCTCGGCCGGCCGAAGGAGAACCGCAGCGCGCCCAGCGGCGCGCCCGCGGCCAGCAGCGGCAGGCCGACCCAGGACCGCTCGTCGGAGGCCGCGACGCGGTCGAGATCGATGTCGAGCTCGTCCTCGAACTGCCGGCGCAGGTCCTCGGGGTCGGCCACGAGCACGGGCCGCCGGGTCGCGATCGCCTTGGTCATCACGCTCGGCGAGCTCAAGGTCAGCTCGCCGCCCGCGGAGTCGGGCGCGTCCCGCAGGTCGTCGTTGACCACCCGCAGCCGGGCGGTGTCGGGATCGAGCAGCGCGACGGCCGACCGCAGCGCCCCGATCGCGGTCCGGCCCACCTCGGTGATGACCTCGACCACCTGCTCGACGGTGAGCGCCTCGGCCAGCATCGAGGTGACCTGCTGCAGCCGCGCGGTGCGCAGCGCCGCCGCCGACAGCTGTTCGGTGAGGCGGCCGCGCATCTCCTCGGCTTCGCGCTGGCTGGTGACGTCGGTGCAGGCCCCGACCCACTCCACGATCCTGCCCTCGCGTTCGATCGGCACCGCGCGCACGTCGTAGTGCCGGTACGAGCCCGCCTTGGTGCGGATCCGGTAGCGGTCGTCGAAGACCTTGCCTGAGCGGACGCAATCCCGCCAGTCGCGCTCGACCCGCTCCCGGTCCTCGGGGTGAATCGACTCCAGCCAGCCGAACCCGGTGTACTCCTCGACCGACTGCCCGGTGATCCACCGCCATTCCGGCGAGTCTTCCTGCATCCCGCCGTCGGGCCCGGCCACCCAGACCACCTGGGCGCCGCCCTGGACCAGCGAGCGGTAGCGTTCCTCGCTGCGCTTGATCTCGGCCGCGGCCAGCGCCGCGGCGGCCGCCTCGGCGGCGGCCGCGTCGGCGTCGCCGTCGGCCGCACCAGCGGCCGCAGGCGAGGCCATGTTGAGCAGGATGAGGCCGATGCCGGCCACGTCCCCGGCCGGGTCGTGCACCACGAACCAGGACGCGCAGCCCGTCAGGGATGCTGCGTCGTGGCGGTCCGCGGCCCCGGCCGGCTCCGCGCCGTCGGCGGCGGGGTCCAGCGGTACCAGGGGATAGCCGTGCTCGGTGAGCGGGCCGCCCTGCCCGAGGACCGTCCGCAGCGCGGCCTCGGCCCTGGCCGCGACCTCCGGCGGCCACACCTGCGACGGCAGCCGGCCCGCGTGGCCCGCCGGATCGGATTCCGGCTGGCCGCCGAGCCGCGTCAGGGCAGCGTTCAGCCAGCGGAAGCGCAGGTCCGGCCCGAACAGGGCAAGACCAGCCGGCGCCTCCGCCATCAGCATGTCCACCAGAGCGGAATCGGAAGTATCCCGTTGCCTTGGCACGGAGGTCTCCATGCTCACAACGAACTCCCGCCTGCCGCGCCGGGGGCTGCCATGGGCGGCTCCTTCCCCGGGACTATCGTTCCCGCAGTCAACCAATCAAGCGTGCCACAGTCCGGCAATCGGTGCGGCCGCAGATGCAGATTCGCGGACAGCGAAAGACCCTCTATCGTGGTGATCTTGCCTGCCCGTCCAATGCACCCGGCGTGGCAAACGCCATCTAGGAGGCAGAATCACAGCGGGCATGACAACGTAGCATAGCGTCCGCATGTCCAGATCTGAGAGGCTATCTAGGTGAGCCCGCAGAGCCGTCGTAGCCAGTCCCCGTCAGGATCAGGCAGCGGCCAGCGCCGAGGCGCCGCTGGCCCGCCGCCGAATGCGCTGTTCGCCGAACTGCTGCGCGCGGCGCGGGAGCTGCTCGCCGTGCGCAGCCCGCTCGACGCGGAGCTCATGGTCAGCGAGCTGCTCGGGACCTGGTGGGGACAGCGCGGCGGCGGCAGGCGAGCCGCCGCCGTCGAGCAGCTGGTCGGCGAGGGCCTGGTCGACTACGCGGCCGGCCAGCGCAGCCCGGCGGCGCTCGCCCTGCTCTCCGGCATCGCCTGCCTCGGCACGCCCCGGCAGGCGGCCAAGGCCGAGCGCGCGGCCCTGGACCTGATCGCGGGCGGCGTGCCCTGCCCGGGCTGGGCGGAGCACCTGGGCGCGGTGACCGCGGCCGAGTGCTACGTCAACCCCGATGACCTCGGCGACCAGGACGAGGTCATCTGCGTGTTCAGCTACGCCGGGGAGGAACCGCACGCCCTGGTCACCGTGGTGGACTACAACGCGGACGGGATGATCCGCGACGGCTGGGTGACCTCGCGGGTCGGCAAGCTGCTCGACCACTGCCGCGAGGCGAGCGGCCAGCGCGGAGCCGAAGGCAAGCACGCGTTCCGGCCGGTCGACGCGGGACAGGCCAGGGGAATGCTGGAGAAGGCGCTCACCGTGACCGACGCGGCGGCCGACCCGTCGGTCAGCGAGTCGTTCCCCTCCTACCACGCGTTCATCAGGGCCAGGATCAGGGCGCTGCCGCCACAGCGCGGCCGCACGCTGGCCGGCCAGACGGGGCCGCGGCGGCTGGCCTGGAGCAAGGACCGGCGGGCGATGCTCGCCGCCGAGTTCCTCGCCTCCGACGAGGCGGAGGACCTGTCCGACCGCGGGTCGGCCAGCCACTGCGCCGACCGCATCATCGACTACGGCTGCGACAAGGACTTCGGGCGGCCGCTGCGGATGAGCCCGACCAAGGTGGAGACGTTCCTGCTCAGCTGGCTGCCGCGCAAGGTCATGCTGTCGTTCGCGGAGCAGGACGCGATGCCGCACGTGCTGGCGGCGTGGGTCCGCTGGGCGGGCCGCCGCCGCGGGCTCGACGAGGCCGTGGTGACCGAGACCCTGGAGTGCGTGTTCAACTCGATGAGCCGGTTCGGGCAGGCCTACCGCGATCCGGCCGAGTTCGGCCTGGACTACGCCCTGGTCAGGCGGCTGCTGCCGGACGCCGACCTGGAGGCGCTGCCGCGGCGGGCGTTCGCGTTCCCGGTCCTCGAGGGCTGGCATTCCGGCAGCGACCTTTCCATCCTGGACCCGGCCGACCCGCGTGACCGGCGCGCGCTGCTGGCCGCCGACCACGCCACCCCGGCACCGGGCGGCGTCGGCCGTCACATCGAACGGCACATGGTGCTGGCCGACCGGCTCTGGCGCGGCGACCCGCCGGAGCTGTGGGAGGCCGCGCAGCGCCTGCTCGACGCCGGCCAGGACCGGCACCTGGTGCTGCACGCGCTGATGGCCGTGCTCGACCACACCAGCGGGGACGAGGCCGCGCTCATCGCCGTGCTGCGCGAGCTTGAAGCTGACGACGGCTGATACCGGGGACCGTTCGGCCCCGGAAATACGGGCTCAGCCTGCTACGGGGGCCCGTATCCGCCGCCACCCGGGGTTTGGATCACGAACACGTCGCCGGGCTGGACCTGGACCGAGTCGCAGCCGCCCAGCGGCGTGACCCGGCCCCCTGGGTGCTCGATCCAGTGCCGGCCCAGCGCCCCGGGCTCGCCGCCGGCCAGGCCGAACGCGGGGACGCGCCGGTGCCCGGTCAGCGTGGTGACGGTCATCGGCGCCAGGAAGCGGAGCCTGCGGACGCCGCCGTGGCCGCCGCGCCAGCGGCCGCGGCCGCCGCTGCCTGGCCTGATCCGGTACGACTCGAGCAGCACCGGGTAGCGCCACTCCAGCACCTCGGGGTCGGTGAGGCGGGAGTTGGTCATCTTGGTCTGCACCACGTCGGTGCCGTCGAAGCCGTCGCCGGCGCCCGACCCGCTGGCCACCGTCTCGTAATACTGGTACTCCGCGTTCCCGAACGTCACGTTGTTCATCGTCCCTGACCCCTCGGCCATCACGCCGAGCGCCGCGTAGAGCGCCCCGGTTACCACCTGAGAGGTCTCCACGTTGCCGGCCGCGACCGCCGCCGGGTACTCGGGCGAGAGCATGCTGCGCGGCGGGATGACGACGTTCAGCGGCTGCAGGCAGCCGGAGTTGAGCGGGATGTCGTCGTCCACCAGCGTGCGGAAGACGTAGAGCACCGCGGCCATGGCCACGCTGGACGGCGCGTTGAAGTTGTCCGTCAGCTGGGGGGACGTGCCGGTGAAGTCGATCTCGGCGGTTTGCTCGTCCTGGCTGACTGTTACCTTAACCTTGACTTTCGCCTGGTTGTCGAGCTCGTAGGCGTACTCGCCGTCGTGCAGGGCGGTGATGACGCGTCGTACGGCGTCGGCGGCGTTGCGCTGGACGTGGCCCATGTACGCCTGGACGACGTCGAGCCCGAAATGTTCCACCATGTGGTGGAGTTCGTCGATCCCCTTCTCGTTCGCGGCGATCTGGGCGCGCAGGTCGGCGAGGTTCGTGGCCGGGTCGCGGGACGGGTACTCGGCGGTCGTCAGGAGGCTGATCGTCTCGGCTTCCCTGAGGCGGGCGTCCTCGACGAGCAGCCAGTTGTCGATCAGCACGCCCTCTTCCTCGACCCGGGTGCTGAAGGCGGGCATCGAGCCAGGGGACACGCCGCCGATCTCGGCGTGATGCCCCCGCGAGGCCACGAAAAACCAGATCTCGTCCTCGTCCGGGGGGCGCGGGGCGAAGACGGGGGTGACTACTGTGACGTCCGGGAGGTGAGTGCCTCCGTGGTACGGGTCGTTGAGGACGTAGACGTCGCCGCGGCGGATGCCCCGGTCGCTGCCCTGGTTGCGGCTGATCACCATCTTGATCGACTCCCCCATGGAGCCCAGGTGCACCGGCATGTGGGGGGCGTTGGCGATCAGGCCGCCGTCGGCGTCGAAGATCGCGCAGGAGAAATCCAGCCGTTCCTTGATGTTGACGGACTGCGCGGTCGACTGCAGCCGCACCCCCATCTGCTCGGCGACCGACATGAACAGGTTGTTGAAGATCTCGAGCCGCACCGGATCGGCGGCGGTGCTCGCGCCGGCCTGCGCGGGGCGCGGCGTGATGCGGCAGAGCAGCAGGTCGCCGCGGTCGCTGACGACGGCCTGCCAGCCCGGTTCGACCACCGTGGTCGCGAGTTCCTCGGCGATGACGGCCGGGCCGTCGATGGCCTGCCCGGGCCGCAGCCTCTTGCGCGGGAAGAGCCCGACCTCGACCCACTCCCCCGCGGCGAACATCGGCACCCGCGCCTGGCTGACCAGATCTTCCCGGACCGAACGGTCCTGGGTATCAGCGGTCGCTTTCAGTGCTTCCTGCGCGCCGGTGACCTCGACAGACACGGCTTCGACGACGATCGGCTTGGCGGGCATGAGGAAGGAGAAGCGCCTTTTGTATTCCGCCTCGAAGGCGCCGGTCATCGCCTCGAGCGGGCCGACGGGGACGATGACGGCGGTGTCGGTGCCTGCGTAGCGCAGGTGGGCCTTTGGCGCGGCGGTGATGCGGCCGGCGGCACGCCCTCGGCGGCGACCTCGGCGCGGGCGTCTTGCTCGAGCGGGCGCACAATCGCGGGGAGTTCGGCGAGGAGGGCGGGTGTGAGCGGGGCCTCGACGGCCTGCTCGCGCATGGCGATGATGTCGGCGAGCCCGATGCCGTACGCGGACAGCACGCCGGCCAGCGGGTGGATGAGCACCTGGGTCATGCCGAGCGCGTCGGCAACGGCGCAGGCGTGCTGGCCGCCGGCCCCGCCGAACACGTTCAGGACGTATTCGGTCACGTCGTAGCCGCGCTGCACCGAGATCTTCTTGATCGCGCTGGCCATGTTGGCCACGGCGACCTCGACGAAGCCCGCCGCCACCTGCTCAGGACTTCTGCGGTCGCCGGTGGCTGCGGTGATGTCGTGGCTGAGCTGGATGAATTTTTTCCGGGCGAGCTGCGCGTCCAGCGCTTGGTCGCCGTGCTCGCCGAACACTTTCGGGAAGTGGTCCGGCTGGATCCGGCCGAGCAGGACGTTGGCGTCGGTGACGGTGAGCGGGCCGCCGCGGCGGTAGCAGGCCGGCCCGGGGTCGGCGCCGGCCGAGGCGGGGCCGACCCGGTACCGGCTGCCGTCGAAGTGCAGCACCGAGCCGCCGCCCGCGGCGACGGTGTGGATGGACAGCATCGGCGCCCGCATCCGCACCCCGGCGACCTGCGTCTCGTACTCGCGCTCGAACTCGCCGGCGAAATGCGACACGTCGGTGGAGGTGCCGCCCATGTCGAAGCCGATGACCTTGGCGAAGCCGGCTTCGGCCGCCGTGCGGGCCATGCCGACGATGCCGCCCGCCGGGCCGGACAGGATCGAGTCCTTGCCGCGGAAGCTGGCCGCGTCGGTGAGGCCGCCGTTGGACTGCATGAACAGCAGCCGGATGCCGTTGAGCTCTTGCGCGACCTCGGTCACGTAGCGGCGCAGGATCGGCGACAGGTAGGCGTCCACCACGGTCGTGTCGCCGCGGGAGACCAGCTTCATCAGCGGGCTGGTCTGGTGCGACGGCGACACCTGGCTGAAGCCCGCCTTCCTGGCCAGGGCGGCGATGCGCTCTTCGTGCCGGGTGTGCCGGTAGCCGTGCATGCATACGACGGCGGCGCTGCGGAAGCCTGCCTCGTAGGCGTGGGTTAGTTCGCTGGTGAGGGCGTCCTCGTCGAGGGGGATGAGGACCTCGCCGGCCGCGGTGACCCGCTCGTCCGCCTCGATCACCCGGTCGTAGAGCACCTCGGGCAGTACGATCCGGCGGTCGAAGATCCGCGGCCGGTTCTGGTAGGCGATCCGCAGCGCGTCGGCGAACCCCCTGGTGATGACCAGGACGGTCGGCTCGCCCTTGCGCTCGAGCAGGGCGTTGGTGGCGACCGTGGTGCCGAGCCGGACCGAGCCGATCCGGCCGGCCGGAATGGGGTCGTCAGGTCCTATTCCGAGGAGCTGGCGGATGCCGGCCACCGCGGGGTCGGAGTAGGCGCGCGGGTGGCCGGACAGCAGCTTGTGCGCGATCAGGGTTCCGTCGGGGCGCCGGGCGACGATGTCGGTGAACGTGCCGCCCCGGTCGATCCAGAATTCCCAGCGTTCGTTCACCGGGTTTTCGGTCCTGGTGCCTAGCCCTGGCCGGGCACGGCGAGGTCGCGGTAGGCGGTCTCGACGTCGACGGCGGTCAGCGTGGTCAGGTCGGCCGCGGTGGCCTGGTCGTCCAGGCGGACCACCCGGACGTCGCGGCAGGCGCAGGCCCGCTCGAACAGGGACCGGGCGAACCGGCCGTTGCCGAGCTCGTCGATCCGGCCCGAGTCGCACGCGTGCCGGAAGATCGCGCCAAGCACCTCGACCGCTTCGGGCGCGAACATGTCCCCCGCCTGCTCGGCCAGCAAGATGGCGATCCGGACCAGGTCCTCGGGCTGGTAGCTGGGGAAGGTGACCCGGGTGCTGAACCTCGACGCCAGGCCGGGGTTGCTGCGCAGGAACCTGTCCATGTCGACCGGGTACCCGGCCAGCACGATCACCAGCCGGTCGCGGTCATCCTCGGCGCGTTTGAGCAGGGTCTGGACCGCCTCCGCGCCGAACGCGTCGCCGCCGGAGTACCCGTCGTTGTGCAGCGAGTACGCCTCGTCGATGAACAGGACCCCGCCCAGGGCCGAGTCCACGAGCTTGTTGGTCTTGATCGCGGTCGAGCCGAGGTGCTCGCCGACCAGGTCGCCCCGGTGGCCCTCCACCACCTCGGGCCTGACCAGCAGGCCGAGCGCGGCGAAGATCCGGCCGAGGATCCGGGCCACCGTGGTCTTGCCGGTGCCGGGCGGGCCGCTGAACACGAAATGCCGGGTCGGCGGCTGGCTGGCCAGTCCGTGGGTGTCGCGCAGTTTCGCCACCCGCAGCTGCGCGGCGATCGCCCGCACCTGCTGCTTCACCGGCTCAAGTCCGACCAGCTCGTCAAGTTCGGCGATCGCGCCCTCCACCGTGGGCGTGTCCTCGTACCCGCGCAGCCTGCTGGTGAGCTCGCCGTAGGCCTGCTCCAGGTCGCCGGCGCGGATCGTGACCAGGTCCTTGGCCGCGGGCTCGGCCGTCCCGGTCATCACCCGCACGTCGCGAGCCTGGCCGGCCTTCTCGAGCAGGCTGCGGATGAACCGGCCGTTGCCGAGCTCGTCTGCGATCCGGCGGCGGCCGACCTCCTCCAGCGTGCGCCACAGCACCGGCCGGGCGTCCGGGTCGAGCATCTCGCCGCGCCGGTCGAGCGCCGACTCGGCCAGCGACAGCATCTCGGCCGGGGAGTAACTCGGGAACTTCAGCCGGGTCGCGAACCTCGAGGCCAGGCCGGGGTTGGAGCCGAGGAAGGCCTCCATCTGCTTCTCGTACCCGGCCAGGATGATGATGAGGTCCTCGCGGTTGTCCTCGGCCCGCTTGAGCAGCGTCTGGACCGCCTCCACGCCGAACCGGTCGGTCTGCCCGTCGCCCTCGTTGACCAGGCTGTACGCCTCGTCGATGAAGAGCACCCCGCCCAGCGCGGAATCGACGAGCTCGTTGGTCTTGATCGCGGTCGCGCCGAGGTACTCCCCTACCAGGTCGGCGCGGTGCGCCTCGAT
The DNA here is from genome assembly GCA_963739615.1 of uncultured Actinomycetes bacterium. GTDB lineage: Bacteria > Actinomycetota > Actinomycetes > Streptosporangiales > Streptosporangiaceae > Palsa-504. The sequence goes on along the minus strand of CAVUBD010000035.1, from coordinate 188,947 downwards.
GACGTCGGGCATCTCGAGCAGGCCGAAGGCATAGAAGATCTTGGCCAGCACCCGGGCCACCGTCGTCTTCCCGGTGCCGGGCGGGCCGAGGAAGACGAAGTGCCGCATGGGCTTCTCGGTGGTGACGCCCGCCACCGCCCGCCGCCGGGCCGCCTCGATGGACGCCGCGATCGAGCGCACCTGGTCCTTGACCTGCGCCATCCCGATCATCGCGTCGAGTTCGGCCATGGCGTCCTCGACCGAGATCTGCGGCCGGGACTTCGGCGGGCTCGCGTGATGGTCGCGCGCGGCTTGCTCGGCGTAGGGCAGCGCCGCGGCCTGGGCCCGGACGCTGTAGCTGGGAGCACCCGGATGGGCGCTGGGCCGGGCCGCCTGGTTAGCGGCCCCGCTGGCGGCGTGGCCGGACTGGTCCGGGTAGCCGCCCGGGCCGTGACCGACCATGCGCGCGTCCTGGATCCCCTTGGCCACCCGCCAGCCGAGCACGGCCGCGGCGAGCAGCCACGCGGCGATCGTGCCGATGAACGGCTGGTGCGGCCACAGCTTCAGGGCCGCCGCACCCACAGGCACCGACCACAGCAGCACCCAGGCGACCGTGCGGCACGGCACGAACCAGCGGGCCAGCGGCTTGGCGTGCGCGGCCAGCGCGACGACGAACGGCAGCAGCAGCAGAGAGTAGAGGAAGGTCCTGTTGCCGCTTGAGGTGGCGGAGAACACGGCCAGGCCCCAGACCGCGACCGAAGCCGAGGCACCGCGGGTCCGCCGCCCCTGGACGACCGCGACGACCGCGTAGATCAGCGCGGTGATGACGATCAGCCCCAGCGTCACCGGGAAGAACAGCACGGCGGTGGCGAGCACGACGACCTTCAGCCACGTCGGGAGCTTCCGGTGCATGCGCACAATGCGGGTGCGCCAGCTTGGCTTGTCCGGCGCGGCGGGCTGGGCCCTATCGTTTGGCAGCATCTCGCTTCCTTGCCCCTAGTCCCTGCCTCGCAGCCTCGCAGCCTCGCCACGAGCCCGCAGACAGGAGCGCCTGGCCCATGACCACCCGCACCCCGTTGCCGGGTAGTCGTATGTCCTTGTATAGCGCATCACCCATGATCACGACAGCACACACGTCGATACTGTCGGTGAAAGGTACGCCGTGGGCCCTTCGAACCGGGAGCCTCCCTGATGAACGTGACCGGAGTTCAATCATGGACCGAGGACTCGCAGGCACGTCAAGATAAATCACCATCACAAACACGACATCCCTGACGGCAGATCGGCCGGAATGGGCACAGAGTGCCCAAAGGGTCAGATAAGGAGCTTATATGCACAGGATCGAGGCTCAGCGGATCTGGAGGCTGAGGTCGATCTCGTCGTGGAGCGGGATGCCGTAGTCGCCCACCCGCGGGATCTGGGGCTTCTCCTGCCGGGACCGGTCCACCGCACCAGGCCGGAGCTCGGCCAGCCGGAACCCGCGGCGCTGGTAGAAACGGAGCGCGTCCACGTTGTCGTTGGTGGTGGTGAGCCGGATCTGGCGGCAGCGGAAGTGGCGCGCCGTCCCGATGGAAGCCTCGATGAGCCGGGTCCCGATCCCGGCCCGGCGGTCGATGGCGTTGAGCGTGACGATCTCGAGGAAGTCACCCGCGAACTGGTAGGTGAGCAGCCCCACGACCAGGCGGGATCGTTCGGCGATGAACCCGGGGAACTCGGCGGGCCGCAGGACGTCGCCGTGGACGGCGACGAGCTCGGATCCCCAGAGCTCGGCGACGAGCCACGAGAGCATGGGCCGGTCACCCTCGTTGACTGGCCTGATCGTGACCTCCGGGTCGTTCACCCCGCCATTATGCGCCCAGGATGTTAACCGGCCGGTTCGGTAGGCAGCGGGCGGGCATGGCCGCGGCCGAGGCCGGCGCAGCCGAAGGCCGGCGCGGAGCGCGGCGATCAGCCACTCGAAGCCGGGCACGACCGGCGGCGGGACCAGCCCAGCGTCGGACCAGAACCTGATCGTCCGGGCGGGCACGCCGGTGCGCCGGGCCAGTTGCCCGATGGTGAACAGCTCGGCGGGTTGGCTCATGAGACCGACTGTGCACCTTCCAGCCGCTGGAAGGTCAAACCTGAGCGCCTCCTCGGGGCGCCCAGCGGCTTAGGATACGAATCGGGGTCACTCCGGTCGAGGAGGCGCCGTCGTGCGTGCCGTGGTCGTGCGGGAGTTCGGGCCGCCCCGGGTGCTGGAGCCCGCGGAGGTGGCGGAACCCAGGCCGGACCCGGGCGAGGTGATCATCGACGTCGAGCTGGCCGGCGTGACGTTCGTGGAAACGCAGATCCGGGCGGGTAAGCCGCCTCATCCGTCGATGCTGCCCGCCTTGCCGGCGATCCTGGGCAACGGCGTCGGCGGCACGGTGACCGGGGCCGAGGCGGACGTGCGGCTGGCCGGCCGCCGGGCCGTGGCCAGCCTGAACGGCACCGGCGGCTACGCCGAGCGCGTGGTCGTACCCGCCGGCCGGGTCATCGAGGTCCCGGACGGCCTGGCGATGCGCGATGCCGTGGCCTTGCTGGCCGACGGTCGTACCGCCCTCGCGCTCGCGAACCGGGCGGCGCTTCGCGCGGGCGAGACCGTGCTGGTCGAGGCCGCGGCCGGCGGCGTGGGGACATTGCTGGTCCAGCTCGCCCGCCGGGCCGGCGCCCGGGTCGTGGCGCTGGCCGGGCAGCCGGGCAAGCTCGCCGTCGCCCGTGGCCTCGGGGCCGACCTGACCGTGGACTACAGCCAGGACGGCTGGGTCCGGCAGGTCCGCCACATCATGGGCGAGGTGGACGTGGTGTTCGACGGGGTTGGCGGCGACATCGGCCTGGCCGCGTTCGGGCTGCTCGGGCCGGCGGCCGTTTCTGCCCGTTCGGCATGGCCAGCGGGGGCTTCGCCCCGGTCAATGCCGAACTCGCTCAGGCGCACCGGGTCACCCTGCTGCCGGGCGCTCAGGTGAGCGCCGAGGAGTCGCTGAAACTGGCCCGGATGGCGCTGGCCGAGGCGGCGGCAGGCCGCATCCGGCCGGTCATCGGCCAGGAATTCGACCTGGCCGCGGCCGCAGAGGCGCACGCGGCCATCGAGGCCAGGCAGACAACCGGTAAGACGCTGCTGACGGTGCGCCGGTGATCGGGACAACCCGGTCACCATTCCGGGCCTGGCCACTCTGCCGACACGGGCAGACCAGAACTCGGCACCGGTGCATGGCAGTCGGTGACCTGTCGCTCTCAGCAGGATTACGTGTAGCTGTGCGCCTGGTCGGGGTAACGCTGGCTGGCGACCTCCATGACGTACTGGTGAGCGGCGTCAAGCAAGATGCCAGAGGTGTCGGCGTAGCGTTTGACGAACCTGGGCACCCGGCCGGTGGTCAGCCCGGCCATATCCTGCCAGACCATGATCTGGGCGTCGCAGCAGGGGCCGGCGCCGATGCCGATCGTTGGGATGCGCAGCGCCTCGGAGACGCGCCGCCCGAGTTCGGCTGGGACGGACTCCAGCACGATCGCGAACGCGCCTGCGCGCTCCAGCGCCCGCGCATCTGCCAGCAGGTCCTCCCCGGCATCACCGCGGCCCTGAACCCGGCGTACACCGCTCAGCACGTTGACGCTCTGCGGCGTCAGCCCGAGGTGCCCCATCACCGGGATACCCGCCCCGGCCAGCGCCTCGACCTGGGGCACCACCCGGCGGCCACCCTCCAGCTTCACCGCCTGCGCGCCGCCTTCCTTCAGATGCCGCACCGCGTTCGCCAGCGCGACCTCCCGCCCGGCCTGGTAACTGCCGAACGGCAGATCGGCCACCACAAGCGCGGTCCTGGTCCCGCGCACCACCGCCTGGACCATCGGGATCAGATGGTCCATCGTCACCGGCAGCGTGTCACCGTAACCCAGCACCATTTCGGCGCTGGTGTCACCGACAAGCAGCGCGCGCACCCCAGCCTGCTCAAACAAGCCGGCCGTGATCGTATCATAGCTGGTGAGCATCGACCACCGCTCACCCCGGTCGGTAGCCGCCTGCAGGTCATGGATACTGATCCGCCGGTCAGCCGGCCACGTGGTCATGCTGGACATGACGATCCCTTCTGGTCGCCACCACGGTGGTTGGCGCCAGGTCTAATCCTTCACCTTGCCGCAGGACCTGCGTAGCTCCCGAATATGAAAGTTATCGGCATTCACCGTTTTGGCTACCCGATGATGCTGGCGCGGAGCGCTTATCCGGACGATGGGGTATTCATCCGTGTCCAGGTCGCGGAGCGGCCTGTTCCGTCGGCCCGCACCTTGCCTTCGTTCCTCAGCTGCTCCAGGACGAGCCTGATCGTCTGGTCGCTGACACCTGGCATTGCCGTCCTGATGTCGGCGAGACGGAACGTCGCGGGTGCGCGGCGCAGGATGTGCTCGCGGACGCGCTGCTGCTTGGTCCCGGGGGTCTGGGCCGCGGCCGCGCAATCGGTGAAGACGGCGTAGGCGCCGGCGATCACGCTGGTGAAGTAGCCGAGCCAGGGCCACGGGTCGGCGGTGCCTTTGTGCCAGCCGTGGGTGGAGTCCAGGAGCGCCTGGTAGTAAGCGTCGGCCGATTCGGCGATCCCGTGCTCAAGGCTCACGTAGCGGCCCACCGTGTAGCCGTGCTCGCTGAGCATGGCGCTGGTGAGCAGGCGAGCGACTCGCCCGTTGCCGTCCTCGCCGTGGAGCGCCGGACAGGGTCAGGGGAGCAGCAGTTCCACCCGGACAGAGGGGTAGCGGGCGGGCATCTTGCGGTCGAGGGTTGTCAGCGTGGCGTCGCTGGCCTGGGCAAAGGCTGCCAGGTAGTCATCGGTCCACAGCTTGTGGCTCTTGTCATCACGCGCGGAAATCGCCCGCCAGACCGCGTCCAGTTCCGCCGGCTCGTCTGCCCACAGAACGCGCTCGTCAGCCCAGAGCTGATCGTAGGTTCGCCACGCCTGGCTGCGGTCGATGGCATCATCGCCCATGATGACCGGGTTGGACAGCAGCCGGAGCAGCCCCATCTGCGTGACCCGGCAGAAGACGATGTCATCCGTCTCCTTGCCGAACCAGTCCGCCGCGACCGGATGGTGCACGTGCCGCCCCCAGACAGCGGCCAGCCAGGCGCCCACGTCTACCAGCTTCACTGGGCGGCGTACCTCTCCACGTCTTCGGCATCGAACGCGTTCTCGATGTCCTTATTGGTGACGAGGACCGTCGGCGTGGCATCACGCGCGATCAGCGGTAGCGTCACCCGTCCCGTCTTCCCCCTTGGCGTGGAGGGAAGGCCTACCTCATGCGCTACCGCCCGGCTGACGAGGTCCTTGAGGCTCTCACCATGCTCGGCAGCACGCGCCTTCGCCGCTCGGATCAAGGTCGGGGGCATGTCAATCGTGGTGCGCATAAAAGCATATTAGCAGCACCCTGACGGTGCGGTCGCTGTGCTGCTCATTGCACACTGCATCGCCGGGATCTGACATCTTGCATCAGATGCAACGAACGGCGTCCAGCTAGCCCTCGGGAGGGGTGCGACCACCTAGCCACACCCCTCCTGAGCTGGCATTCCTTCCCCAAGAGCGGCGCCTCATGCTGGCGCAGTGCACTTATTCGGAGGGTGCGGTATTCGGGATCCGCGTCCAGGTGGCGGAGCGGCCTGTTCCGTCGGCCCGGACCTTGCCTTCGCCCCGCAACTGCTCCAGGGCGAGCCGGATCGTCTGGTCGCTGACGCCTGGCACTGCCGTCCTGATGTCAGCGAGGCGGAACGTGGCTGGCGCGTGACGCAGTATGTGCTCGCGGACCCGCTCCTGCTTGGTCCCCGGGGTTCGGGCGGCCGCGGCGCGGTCGGCGAAGACGGCGTAGGCGCTGGCGATCATGCTGGTGAAGTAGCCGAGCCAGGCCCACGGGTCGGCTGTCCCTTCGTGCCAGCCGTGGGTGGAGTCCAGGAGCGCCTGGTAGTAGGTGTCGGCCGATTCGGCGATCTCCTGCTCAAGGCTCACGTAGCAGCCCACCGTGTAGCCGTGCTCGCCAAGCAGGGCGCCGGTGAGCAGGCGGGCGACCCGTCCGTTGCCGTCCTCGAAAGGGTGGATGACGAGAAGGTCGAGGATGAACAGGCCGGATAGGAGCACCGGGTGGTGCTCGCCCGCCGCGACCGCTTCCTGGTAGCGCTTGATCAGGTCGTCGACGGCGAACGGGGTGCTCGCGGCGGGCACCGGCTTGAAGCGGACGGTTGTCGAGCCGTCGGGCGAGCGGTCCACGACAAGGTTGTCTTCTGTCTTGAAGCCCCCGCCGGGCATAGCCGTATGAGCGAACAGCAGCCGGTGCAGGTGCAGGATCAGGCCGGCGTTCAGCGGGCGCCAGTCCTCCCGGAACAGGTAGTCCTGGGCGTCGCGGTAGCCGGCGAGTTCCTGCTCGCTGCGGTTGCGCAGCGTCGTCGTCCGCCGGTCGATAATCCGCTGGGCGCGGTCGGCGTCGGCGACGATGATGCCCTCGATGGCTGATGAGGCGGTTATGCTCAGGACCCGGGCCCGGTCGGCGAGTTCGGTAAGCAGCCCCGGCATCTGGTCACGGTAGAGCGCTTCCGAGCCCCGGCCGAAGTCAATGGCGCTGAGCCGGGTGACGACCTGCGAGGGCACCATCCCGATGAGGGCGTCAAGGTCTGTGAAGCTGCGCACGGAACCTCCCAACCAACTTAACAAACGACCTAATCTTAGCGGTGATTAGCATGTTTAGCGGGTTGGATTAGTAAGTTTCTGGCTGCCGATACCTCTTCGGTCATCGGCCGTGCGTTGGCCGACATAGGCAGCCCAGTCTCGCTTTGCCCACTGGGACCAGCGCTCGGCGGTGCCGACGCTGATTCCCGTCAGGTCAGCCAGCACCGAGGCAGGAAGTTCTGCAGCTAGTGCAAGGCGGGCGGTGTTGCGCCCGGCACGAGCGTCGATGCCATAGCGGTGCAGACGGACGCCGAAGAGGACGTCCACGGCCGGGCGGGCTGGACTCTGGCCGGGGAAAAGCCATGGCACCGGGGTTCCCAGGCGACCGAGTGTCCATCGTGGCTCGTCCTGGTCGCGCAGCTGGCGGACGAGGTGCGCCAGCCTTGCCGGCAGCAGGAGGCGATGCCCATCGATAGCCAGCCAGGTGGCCTGACTGTCTTCGATCACGTCGTCCTTGGTCAGCTGGGTGATCCTGCTGACCAGCATCCCGAAAAGCAAGACGAGCGCTCCCCCGACCCGGAGGTCCAAGGGCATGGCCTCGTCGGTGAGGCAGCGTCGAGCTGATGGATATGGTCGTCCTCAGCGAGCAGGCGCTCTGGTTCTTGGCGCGGGGGAAGCGGCACGCTCAGGTCACCGGCCAGGCCACGGCCATGTGCCCACTGGAGGAAGTAGCGCACGGCCCGCCGAGTGGTAGTGCCCTCGGTCAGCCACCTGTCCAAATCGGTCTGGGTAAGGTCGCGCAGGTCCTGGCCGGGCTGATCCAGCCAGGACAGGAGGTCGAGGGCGGCCAGGACGCGGGCCCGCGCGAAGTCGGCCGATCCCCGGGTGAAGGTCCGGCAGGCGGCGGTCCGGCGGGCGCGTCGGAGCACGAACCAGTGCGCGAAGGGCCTGATCAGCCGAGCGTGGTGGGCCGGTTTGTCGTGCAGCAGGTGCTCCAGCCAGGACCCCAGTCGCTCTAGGTGCTCGTTGCGCGCGGGCAGCACGCCGGAGGTGACCAGCATGTCCCTGACGTAGCGCAGGGCCTGGGTTTGCGGCAGGTCATCGAGCAAGTCATGGGTGACAGGGTTGTCTGTCCTGGCCAGGCCGCCGAGTAGCTGCGCCGACCGACTCTTGCCCAGCCAGGTCACCACGGTGGCGGGGTTGCTGACCGTGGTGAGTGCCGCGAACAGCGGATGCAACTGGGCTGAGACCTCCCCGCTGGGTCCGGCGAGCAATCCGTGAGCACGCTCAGCCAGGACGCATCCAAAGCAGCGCCCGCCGCTGTGGATCTGGCCTCCCCGTCCACACTCGCGGCAGGTGTAGTCCAGCTCAGGAGTTCCGGCGCAGGGACCGCAGACCGGTCTTCCCTGGTCGTTGCTGCCGATCAGCGGTCGCACCGCTCCGCATCCTGCGCATTCGGCTGGGTGGCGGCGGACATGCTCGTAGCAGCCGGTGCAGACCGGTCCGGCGGGCCATTCCGCCTGAACGGGGCGGTCGCGCCCGCACCGAAAGCAGGGGCGGGGAGGACGGGTCCGGCAGCCGCGGCAGATCGGGCTGCTGGAGGAGATCCGCTGGCAGGGCCTGGTTTCCCCGCAGATCGAGCAGACTGAGAACGCGCCTTGGTAGCAGCCGTAGCACAGATCAGGGGTGGATGTTGTCGCACGCCTTGCGATCTTGCGGGTCCGGCCGCAACGCCCGCATGGCCGCTGCGGAGCCTGGTAGCACGAGGCGCAGACCGGGCCGGCGTCTGTGGTCCCGGCGACGGTGCGCTGATGGCCGCAGGCCGAGCACGTGCGAGCCGGGCGGGTGGTGCAGAACTGGCAGCGAGCGCTGCCATCAGGCATCCGGGTGGCAGCCCGGCGCTTGCGACCGCACCCGCTGCATTCCGTCACGACCTGCTCGTCCTTGTCATAGCAGGCCGAGCAGATCCCGCCCTCGGGACGCCGGGCGTAGATCCGCTTGGGCTGGCCGCAACGAGCTCATGTTCCCTCGCCGTCGCGGGCCGCTCAGTTCCGCAGACCCGGCCGATGCGGTCTTTCGCCGCAGGTCGATCGTGATCCTGCCGCACCCGGCGCAGGCCGGGGCCACGACCGCCTGATACCCGGCACCCAGCAGCGCGTGCGCCAGCCGGACCAGCGCCAGCGGATATGTGGCCGGGGTCGTCACCAGGGCGGCAGGATGCACTTACAGTAGGCTTCATCTCGTGCTTCGCGCGCCCGTGCTCCCCTTGGCCGTGCGAGGTCGCTCGGCCGCGACCTCGTTGTCCATCTTCGGCACGGAGTCTGATCAGGCAGGACTGACGCGAGCCAGTGACTCGCCAGCCGGCCAGCCGCTGTCACGACAGGTCGGGCGGCGGATCGTGCTGCGCCGCACTGGCGGTGCTGCCCGGCCGGATTCGCCGGCCGCCTTACGGACCTGCTTGCTGACGACCTTGATCTCGATCAGGTCGTTGCTGGCATTCCAGGATGTCGCACAACGCCGCCAGCGTGTCGGTTGAAAGGCGCTGCGGGACCTGAGTCACCAGCCGGTAGACCTGCTCACGGGACAGGTGGATGCCGCGCTCGGCCAGCAGCGGCACCAGATCCGAGGTCTGGAACAGGTCCGTGTTCCACTCATCAAGGATCTGCCGTGGTGCCGAGCCGAAGTGCTCCAGGCACTTCGCCGCCCACCCGTAACGGGCATCAGACGCGTAGCCGCAGAACAGCCGCAGCGTGTTCTGGTAGTTCCTGGCCGTGGACACCGCGACCGGCGAATGAGTTATGAACGCTTCGGCCTCCGCCGATTCCCACTGCCACGGGTACTGATTCCTGATGCCGCGACCGCCGCCCCAGCTCCAGCCGTGGCCCGTCGTGCTGACCTTCAAGAACCGGGCACGCTGCTGCGTCGCCCACCCCTCCAGCATCGCCTCGAACACAGCCGACGCCGGATCAAGATGCCTAACCCCATCGGCCAGCATCAGATGTGTCCTGTCTGATCGAACCTGAGGCAACGTCGAGCCGCTGACCTGCGGTGCTTCAGAATGCCGAGACGGCCGGGGCCTCACTTGTCTCAATGATCATGAGGCAAGATGGAGAATCTCAGGATCGAGGATTACCAAGGCGGCCGGCTGTTACGCGTCGTCCGTTGTGAGCGCCGGACGTCACTCACAATGTTGCATCTAACACAACATTGATGCTTCCGTCAAGCAAGGTCCTACGTTCCGTCCGGGACTTCGCCCGGAAGGAATGGCCCCTTCGGGGCAGTTCGCCTGACGGTAAGCGATGAAAGTGACACGTTCAGTGCATGGCTGATGACTTCGCGGCGCGGTATGCAGGGCTGCTGACCGGCTCGTATGACTGCGTGGACCGGATCGTGCTGAACGCCTACTATCCGCTGGGCAGCAGCGCGGGCGGGTTCCGGACCTGGTGGCGGCGGCTGATCGGGGGCAGTGACGCGGAGGCGGATGCGGTGCTGGACAACACTCACCTGATGCGCCTGGCGGGCCGGTTCGCGCGGCGGGTACGGGCCTGGGCCGCTGACAACGCCGTCCCGGTGATCGACTGCACGGCAGGGGAACGCAAGCACCTGATCGCGGAGGAGTACCTGCGCACCCATTCAGTGGGACCGGGCGTGTTCATGATCCTGGTCGCCAGGGCCCCGGCGATGGTATGGGATGTTCGCCGGTCCGCGGACGGCACGGTAATCGGCACCCTGGCCAGGAAGCGCACCTACGTGAATCACTACAGCTTCCACATCATGGACTCCCGGTGGGGGCACCTGACGATCAAGATGGCAGGCCATGCGCCGTTCGCCGCGCAGGTCATCCTGAACGGCCACGAGTTTGTGGCAGTGACCGCGCAGGCGGCCGGGATCGGCTTTGCCAAGGAGGGCAACTGCTTTACTGGTACCACGGATCCGGCCGGCCTGGCCCAGATCGCAGACACCTTGTCGCAGGATGCGGCTGCAGGGCGGCTGGGCCAGGTCATCGACCGGTGGATCTACACCGCGTGCCTGATCTTCGGCCTGGACCTGGCCGATCAGCGGCGGACCTGCTTCACCTACGCCTACTCGGTCTACCAGGCCGAGTACTCCCGTAACCTGCTGTTTGCCTACGGCGGTCACATGGACCGGGTGTTCAACGCCATGCTGGACCGGACCCGGTCCCGGCTGGACATCCCGGCCTTGCGGACCTTGTTCGGGGCCCGCCGCCGTCCCGGCAAGTACGGCACATATCCCTCGCCCCGGGTCGGGGTCGTGCTCGAGACACCTGCGTGGGACCTGACGGTGTTCAAAGTCCACTTCGGGCTGCTGACACTCAAGGGCTACACCAAAGGCGCGCGCGTCCTCCGGTTCGAAGCGATTACCCACAACACCAGCCAGCTGGGCTGTGGCCGGGCACTGGAGCGTTTCCCCCAGATCGTCGCCCGGCTGGCCGGCATGTGCCAGCGGTTCTGCACCGCGCTGGACTGCGTCGATATCGGCTTCATCCCCGACGGCACGCTGGATCAGCTGCCGCTGCCCGCGCAACTGGGCGCCAGCCGGGTCGGCGGCATCGATGTGAACAAGCCCCGGATCCGCGCCGCCCTGGCCGCCGTGCTCGCCCTCGCCGCATCTCCCGACGGGTTCACCGTGGCCGACATGACCGCCAGGGTCCACGCCATGACCGGGCAGACCCACGCCACCTACAACACCCGCCAGGCCGCCTACGACCTGCGCAAACTCCGCGGCAAGAACCTCGTCGGCAAACCCGCGCGCACCCGCCGCTACTATCTGCCCGGCCCGGCCGCCCGGACCATATCGGCGCTGCTCACCCTCCGGGACCACGTCATCGCCCCGATCCTGGCCAGCGTCCAGATCCGCCGGCACAACCACGTCCCCACCAGGCTGACCCCCATCGACCAGGACTACGAGCACCTCCGAACCGACATGGCCACCCTGTTCCGCCACCTGGGCATCCAGCCCGGCCCGGCCGCGGCATAGCCAACCGCAAACCCAAACTTTTGGAGATCATGGAACCTCAAGCGGCTAGATTCTGCCCAAACAACACTCTCGCTGGTCGCCCGGCTCGGATGGCTGCACCCGTTAGACGATGTGCAGGCCCCGGCAGCGGTAGGCGCCAGTACAAGCCCTAGGGTGCTAGAGCGGGACGGGGGTGGATTCAGCATCCCCGTCCCGGCCCGCCTTACTTCTTGTCAGGGTGCTCCTTACGAACGCCCTTGAACGGCTCACCGTCAGACTTCACATCCAGGAACCGACCAGTCTCGCTATCCCGCTTGACCCAGCCGACAGGCGTTTCGACCTGCGAACGATCCCTGACAGCGCCCTCGCGGTAGCCCTTGCCAGTGTTCTTTGCCACTCTTCATCACCTCCCCTCTTGTTCGGGCAGCGAGGCCGTCCAGCTAACAAGCCAGAGAGCATCCGCCGCGCCTATCTCGGTGAGGAGCAGACCGCAGAGTCTGCTCCTCACCACGTATTACTCACGCCGTGCCCGTATGTTGCATCTGATGCAATACCGCTCACTTTTAGCTGCAGCCGCTGGTGGAGCCGCAGCCTTCGCAGACGTAGCAGCTGCCCGCGGGGCGCATCTTGGTGCCGCAGGTGAGGCAGAGCGGGGCATCGGCGGTCCGGCCCTGCTGCGCCTCGATCAGCTCGGTTGAGCTGTGCGGGGCCAGCGGGGTGTGCGCCGACGCCGGGGCCGGGCGGGCTTGAGCCTGGGCCGGAGGCTGTACCGGCGCCCGTTCGGAATAATGGGGCTGTTCTACGGCGGCCGACTGGGCGAGTTCCACCGGATCCACGTCCTCGCCCAGCCCGGCGGGGTCGGCGAGGACGTTGGGGTCGTGCCCGGCCACTTCGGCGGCACGCTCCGCCGCGGACAAGATGCCGAGCTCGGCGCGCTGTTCGTAGGGCAGGTGGTCCAGCGCGAGGCGGCGGAAGATGTAGTCCATCACCGAGCTGGCGATCCTGATGTCCGGGTCGTCGGTGAGGCCGGCCGGCTCGAACCGCATGTTGGTGAACTTGGCGACGTAGGAATCCAGCGGGATGCCGTACTGCAGGCCGACCGAGATGGCTATGGAGAAGGCGTCCATCACGCCGGCCAGCGTCGATCCCTGCTTGCCGAGCTTGAGGAACACCTCGCCGACGCCATCGTCGGGATAGCTGGAGGCGGTCATGTAACCCTCGGCGCCCGCGACGGAGAACCTGGTCACGGTGGCGGGCCGCTGCCGGGGCAGCCGCTTGCGGACCGGCCGGCGCTCGTGCGGCGCGGCCGGGGCGGCGGGCACCTCGGCCGGCTTCTTCCTGGCGTCGGAGAGCGGCTGGCCGACCTTGCAGTTGTCGCGGTAGATGGCCAGCGCCTTCAGGCCCAGCTTCCAGCCCTCGAAGTAGATCCGCTCGATCTCCTCGATCGTGGCGCTTTCCGGCATGTTGACCGTCTTGCTGATGGCACCGGACAGGTGCGGCTGCACGGCGGCCATCATCCGGACGTGACCCATCGGGCTGATCGCGCGCTCGCCCATCGCGCAGTCGAACACCTCGTAATGCTCGGCGCGCAGGCCGGGCGCGTTCACCACGTGACCGTGCTCGGCGATGTACTCGGTGATCGCCTCGACCTGCTCGTGCGGGTAGCCGAGGTTCTTCAGCGCCCGCGGCACGGTCTGGTTGACGATCTGCATGGAACCGCCGCCGACCAGCTTCTTGAACTTGACCAGGGCCAGGTCGGGCTCGATGCCTGTGGTGTCGCAGTCCATCATGAGGCCTATGGTGCCAGTAGGTGCGAGTAGGCTACTTTGGGCGTTTCTGTACCCATTTGTCTCGCCTAGCGCGACGCACTCCCCCCAGGTCTGGTTGGCCAGCCCGAGGATCTCCCGGTCCATCGGGCCGATCGGACGGATGTCGTCGCTGGCGTCCGCGTGCTTGCGGATGACGCGCTTGTGCGGCCTGGCGTTGCGGGTGTAGCCGTCGTAGGGCCCCACGGCCCCGGCCAGCTCGGCCGACTTCTTGTACGCGGCGCCGGTCATCAGCGAGGTGATGGCGGCGGCGATGGCCCGGCCGCCTTCGGAGTCGTAGGCGTGCCCGGTGGCCATCAGCAGCGCGCCCAGGTTGGCGTAGCCGATGCCGAGCTGCCGGTAGGCGCGGGTGGTCTCGGCGATCTTCTCTGTGGGGAAGTCGGCGAAGCAGATGGAGATGTCCATCGCGGTGATGATGAGCTCGGAGATCTTCTTGAACCGCTCGGCGTCGAAGGTGTCGTCGTCGCGGAGGAACTTGATCAGGTTGATGCTGGCCAGGTTGCAACTCGAGTTATCCAGGTGAACGTATTCACTGCACGGGTTACTTGCGGTGATACGGCCGGATTCTGGGCAGGTGTGCCAGTCGTTGATGGTGCCGTCGTACTGGATGCCGGGGTCGGCGCATTCCCAGGCCGCTTGCGCCATCGTCCGCATCAGCTTCCTGGCGTCGACCCGCTCGACCACCTCGCCGGTCAGCCGGGCCAGCAGGTCGAACTGCTTGCCTTCCTCGACCGCGCGCATGAACTCGTCCGACACGCGGACCGAGTTGTTGGCGTTCTGGTACTGGACGCTGACGATGTCCTTGCCGCCGAGGTCCATGTCGAACCCGGCGTCGCGGAGCACGCGGACCTTCTCTTCCTCGCGCGCCTTGGTGGCGATGAACTCCTCTACGTCCGGGTGATCCACGTCGAGGACCACCATCTTGGCCGCGCGCCGGGTGGCGCCGCCGGACTTGATCGTGCCTGCGGAGGCATCGGCACCCCGCATGAAGGACACCGGGCCGCTCGCGGTGCCGCCGGAGGAAAGCAGCTCCTTGCTCGACCGGATCTTGGAGAGGTTGACGCCGGAGCCGGATCCGCCCTTGAAGATCAGGCCCTCCTCCCGGTACCAGTCAAGGATGGCGTCCATCGTGTCGTCCACGGCCAGGATGAAACACGCGCTGACCTGCTGCGGGGAGGTGGTGCCTACGTTGAACCAGACCGGGGAGTTGAAGCTGAAGACCTGGTGGACCAGGGCGTACCTGAGCTCGTGGCCGAAGATCTCGGCGTCCTCGTCGGTGGCGAAGTAACCCTGCTCCTGGCCGGTCTTCTCGTACATGCCGACGACCCGGTCCACGAGCTGCTTGAGGCTCCACTCGCGCTGCGGTGAGCCGACCGCGCCGCGGAAGTACTTGGTGGTCACGATGTTGGCCGCGTTCACCGACCAGAAGTCAGGGAACTCCACGCCGTGCTGCTCGAAGTTGACCGAGCCGTCCCGCCAGTTCGTCATGACGACGTCCCAGCGTTCCCAGCTGATCTGGTCATAGGGGTGCACGCCCGGGGTGGTGTGGATGCGCTCGACCTTGAGGCCGTGCGCACGCTGCGGGTTCTGAGGCCCCTTCCCCCTGCGGGCCGCTCCGCTCACCGTCTCCGTCATTATTCCCCCTTCCGGGACCCTGCCGGATCCCTGCCAGTCCCTGAATGGCCACGCTGCGACAATGACAACTCTGATGCCGCCCTTAAGACGCTGGTTCCGCGGCCGCCGCGGTGTGCGCGGCGGCGCGGCGCTCCTGGCGCAAGGCGGTGATTTCAGCCTCGAAGTCGGCGAGCGACTCGAACCCTCGGTAAACGGAGGCGAACCTCAGGTAGGCAACCTCGTCAAGCTCCCTGAGCGGGCCCAGGATGGCCAGCCCCACCTCGTGCGAGGGAACCTCGGCCAGGCCGCGAGCCCTGATCGTCTCTTCCACCAGCTGGGCCAGGATCGCCAGCTTGTCCTCGCTGACCGGCCGTCCCTGGCACGCGCGCTGCACACCACGGATGATCTTGTCCCGGGTGAACGGCTCGGTTACACCGCTGCGCTTGGCCACCATCAAGATGACTGTCTCCTGGGTGGTGAACCGCCGCCCGCATTCTGGGCACGACCGCCGGCGGCGGATCGCCGCACCGTCGTCGGCCGTCCTGCTGTCGATGACCCTGCTATCCGGGTGGCGACAGAACGGGCAGTGCACGCGATCACCTCCCTTGTTGTACTCACAGTTTACCCGGTGAACACAACTTGTGGAAAAAACACAACGATGTAAGTACTAGATGTTGTGGTTACCGTAGACCACGAGGGCGGCTGGAGGCAAGCGCAACGCGAGCAGCCGATCCGGAAACCCTGGCCGCTGAGCCGTTCCGGCCGGCGCGCCGGCGTGTCGATCGGCGTGGCGGCCGGCGTGGCGGCGCCGGGATCAGCTACGCGGCACCCACAGCCGCTGGCCGGCGACGACGGTGTTGCCGCTGAGCGCATTCAGTTCGATGATCCGCTGGATGACCAGGCGGGTGTCCGCGTTCGGATCCGCGCTCTCCGCGACCGACCACAGGCTCTGGCCCGGGCGGACCACGACCTGGACGGCGGTGCGCCCAGCCGGGCTCGGCGCCGCGGAATGGCTGATGGCCTGGGCCGCGCCGGCGGCGATGAGCGACAGCGCGGCCACCAGCAGCACGGCCGCGACGGCGACTACGACGCGTCCCCGCCTGGTAAGCCGCAGCGGGGTCTTGGCCTGCTGGCGGGCCGGGACGGGACGCGCGGGCCGTTGGCGCGCCGGTTCGGGGGGTGCGGGGCGTGCGGGGCGTGCGGGGACGGGACGGGCGGGCTTGAGAGGCGGGGCTGCGGGAGGTGCCGGTGCGGGGACTGTCGCTGGAGTGGGTGCCGCCGGGCGAGGCGCAGTTACGGGGGCGTCGGCACGATAGATCACGCGCAGCTTCGGACGGGGCCGGGCATTGTTCTCCACGTGGGAGCGAGGCAGCGTCCCTGTTCGCACCGCATGCATGGCGACCTCCATGATCAAACCTTCATTCGAGCAATACCTAGTTCGATCGTACCCCAGTTCGATCGTATGATTGTTCGATCGAACGGGTATATCATCGTTGTATCGCGCGGGTCTGACATTTTGGCGACACGTCGAACAGATGTTTGGGATATCGAGCGAGAACCGTTACCCTCTACTCAGCATGCAAGAACCCGGACACGGAAGGTCATCAGATGGAGGAAACCGCAATGGGAGGCACCGCAACAGGTACTTCCCACGCCGATCCAGCAGTGGCGCCCAGACCTAAGGGACGGCCAGGCCGCAAGCCGAAGGGCAGCGTGCCCGTCATCATCCCCGACACACCGGACAAGCCCGATCCCGATCATGTTCTCACCTGGCGGCAGCGCAAGGTGCTCCAGGTCATCCGGGAGTCGGTGCAGAAGCGCGGCTATCCGCCTTCGATGCGGGAGATCGGGGAGGCAGTGGGCCTGACGAGCACGTCGAGCGTCTCCTATCAGCTCAGCACCCTGCAGAAGAAGGGGTACCTGCACCGGGACGTGGGCCGGCCGCGGACCGTCGAGGTGCGGCTGCCTGGCCACCCGGCCGTGCGGCCGGAGCCTGGCCGCGAGGAGGAAGAGGCCGCCGACATCCCCGGCATTGACATCCCGTCACAGGAGGCTATCTACGTGCCGCTGGTCGGACGGATCGCCGCGGGCGGCCCGATACTGGCCGAGCAGGCCGTGGAAGACGTCTTCCCGCTGCCCAGGCAGCTGGTCGGCGAGGGCACGCTGTTCCTGCTCAAGGTGGCGGGCGATTCGATGATCAACGCCGCGATCGCGGACGGGGACTGGGTGGTGGTCCGGGAGCAGAAGGTCGCGGAGAACGGCGAGATCGTGGCGGCGATGCTCGACGGCGAAGCGACCGTCAAGACGTTCAAGCAGAGCGACGGGCACGTCTGGCTGATTCCGCACAACCCGGCATACACGCCAATCCTTGGTGACGAGGCCAGCATCCTCGGCCGCGTCGTCGCCGTGCTCCGCCGCATTTGAGTCCGCCGGGGCTGAGCACATAGTGGTCGGGAGGTGCGGAGGCGCTCGGGCCCACCCGGGGTCGAGCGCGTCCGCCCCGATCGTTACGCCGCGACTATGCTGACCAGCTTCGGCGCTCGCACGATGACCCTGCGGACCTGCTGGTCACCTAGCGTGCGTACCACCCCAGGCGCGACCAGCGCGAGTTCGCGAAGCTCGTCTTCGGTGATCTCAGGCGAGACCTCTAGCTTGTCGCGTACCTTGCCGTTGACCTGCACCACACACGTGACCTTGTCCTGGGTGAGCAGGCCCGGGTCGGCAACCGGCCAGGCCACCCGCGCCACCGACGGCTTGTGCCCGAGGACTTCCCACGTTTCCTCGGCCGTGTACGGCGCGAATACCGAGACCATCACGGTCAGTGCCTCAGCCGCCTCGCGAACCGCCGGATCAGCCGCTCCCGGGCCCGAATCGATAGCCTTACGCGCGGCGCTGACCAGCTCCATCAGCCGGGCCACGGCGACGTTGAGGTGATACGACTCAACCTGGCGGGTGACTTCGCCGATGGTCCGGTGCGTGATCCGGCGCAGTTCGGTGTCACCCGCAGCGCTGGCCGCGTCCGGCGCCCCCGGGTCGGCGTCGGCCACGTCGGCGGCAATGCGCCAGACCCGGCCGAGGAACTTGACCATGGCTTCGGGGTGCATGTCCGCCCAGTCGATGTCGTCCTCGGGCGGGCTGGCGAAAATCATCGTCAGCCTGATCGCGTCGACACCGAAGCGCTCGATCTGCTCGCCTAGGTCGACGCCATTGCCCAGCGACTTGGACATCGCCTTGCCGTGGTTGATCACCTGACCCTGGTTGATGAGCCTGGTGAACGGCTCGGTGAAGTCCACCAGCCCCATGTCGTACAGGATCTTGGTGAAGAACCGGCTGTACAGCAGGTGCAAGATGGCGTGCTCGACGCCACCCACGTACATGTCCACCGGCGCCCAGCGGCGCACCTCGGCCGGGTCGAACGGGCCTTCGGTGTAATCGGGCGAGCAGTACCGGAACATGTACCAGGAGGAGTCTACGAACGTGTCCATGGTGTCCGTGTCGCGCTTGGCCGGGCCGCCGCAGGACGGACAGGGCACGTTCACCCAGTCCTGCGCCGCGGCCAGCGGCGACACGCCCCTGGGCACTAGGTCCTGGCCACGCAGGTCGGGCAGTACCACAGGGAGCTGGTCATCGGGCACCGGCACTTCGCCGCAGGACGGGCAGTGCACGATCGGGATCGGGGTACCCCAGAAACGCTGCCGTGACACCAGCCAGTCCCGCAGGCGGTAGTTGACCGCCGCCTCGCCCAGGCCCTTCCCGGCCAGGATCGAGGTGATCGTGGCGATGGCCGCCGCCTTCGCCAGCCCGTTGATCGGACCGGAATTGACCAATGTCCCGTCGCCCGCGGTCGCGACCCCGGTCACGGCCGGATCCGGCTGCCCGGTGTCCACCACGACCCGGACGTCCAGTCCGTAAGCGCGCGCGAAATCCAGGTCGCGCTGGTCGTGGGCGGGCACGGCCATGATGGCCCCGGTGCCGTAGTCGGGCAGGACGTAATCAGCGGCCCACACGGGGATCCGCTCGCCGTTCACCGGGTTGATGGCGTAACGGCCCAGGAAGACCCCGGTCTTCTCGCGTTCGGTGGACTGGCGTTCGATGTCGGTCAGCTTCCTGACCTGCTCCACGTAGGTGCGCAGCTCGGGCAGGCGATCGGGGGAGCACAGCTGCTCGGCTAGCGGCGAGTCGGCCGCCACGACGAAGAACGTCGCCCCGTAGAGCGTGTCGGGCCTGGTGGTGAACACCGTGACCGGCTCGTCCCGGCCGTCCACCGCGAACTGGACCTCGGCGCCCTCGGAGCGGCCAATCCAGTTGCGCTGCATCAGCAGGACACGATCGGGCCAGCATTCCGCTAGCTGCTCCGCGTCCGCGAGCAGCCTGTCCGCGTACTCGGTGATCTTGAAGTACCACTGGTTCAGCATCCGCCGGCTGACGTCGGCGCCGCACCGCTCGCATTTGCCCGCGATGACCTGCTCATTGGCCAGGACGGTCTGGTCGACCGGGCACCAGTTCACGTACCCGTCCCTGCGGTACGCCAGGCCTCGCTGGTAGAACCGCAGGAAGAGCCACTGGTTCCAGCGGTAGTAGGCCGGATCGCAGGTCTGCAGCCTGCGGCTCCAGTCAAAGGAGGCCGCGTACCGCCGGAACGAGGCGGCCTGTGTCTCGATGTTGGCGTAGGTCCAGTCGGCCGGATGGGAATTGTTCCTGATGGCGGCGTTCTCGGCGGGCAGGCCGAAGGCGTCCCAGCCGATCGGGTGCAGCACGTTCCGGCCCCGCAGGAACCAGTACCGCGCGAGGGCATCGCCGATGGCGTAGGCCTCGGCGTGGCCCATGTGCAGGTCACCCGACGGGTACGGGAACATGTCAACCAGGTAGAAGCGCTCCCTGGCATCCGCGGGATCCTCGCTGGCGCGGAACGGTTCAAGCTCCGCCCAGCGCGCCTGCCATTTTTCCTGGATGTCACGGGGGTCGTAGCGCTGCGCCAGTTCGGCGCTCTCGGCCGCTGTCATCGTTTCCTCACCATTGAATCGGTCCGGCCCCAGGGGGGGTGTAATCACCTGCAATGAAAACGCCCCTCGAGACGAGGGGCAGCCGCGCCAACGACGGTAGGTTGACGCGGCTAACTAAGGAGCAGCCGGACGGCACGCATGGCCAAAGGATAGCGCACCGGACGGGTGTCCGCCTGCTGGGGCGAACCTAGCCGCCGCCGCGCCTGGCCCCCGCGGGGGGTTCGCCGCCTTCCGGGAGCCCGAAAGGAGCTGAGCCTGGTCAGCGCATAGCGGCCAAAGGCTTATATGAAGGCCGGAAATGCACCCGCGCGGGGAAATCAGCGCGTCTCGTCATTCCCCTTGACGGGCGTCCCGGCAGCACTTACTCATTACTGGGTAATCCAGCTAACCATTTTGGGTCGCAGGGGAGCAATGGACGGTCGGGGGGATCAGGGCGGACCAGTCGCGATCATCGGCATGGCCTGCCGGTATCCCGGCGCACGCGACCCCGCGGAATTCCACGACCTCGCGGTGGCCGGCCGCCGCATGTTCCGGCCGGTAGCCGGGCTGCCGGGACGCCCGCTGCTGGCGGCCCGGCTTGATGACTGGACGATCCCGCCGGTCTCGTTCGGCGACCGGGAGCTAAGTCCGCAAGATCTCGGTCCGGTGCGCAAGCTGGCGGCCGAGATGACCGCCCTCGCGCTCGCCGACGCCGGCCTGGGCGACGCGGCCGGTGCCACCCGGACCGGGCTTATCATCGCGAGCGTGACGGCGGGCGTGTCCGATCTGGTCCGCGAAGAGTTCGGCTTTGCCGCGGGCGCACCGTACCGGCCAGCCGCCTACCGGTCGTCCCTGCACGCGGTCGCCGCCGCGGCCAGCGCCCTGCAGGCGGGCGACCTCGACCTCGCGATAGCCGGCGGAGCGCAACTGGGCATCGATCCGGCCTGGCTCGCCCGGCAGGCACGAGCGGGCACCTTGGGCACCGACGAGATGCGCGTTTACTCGGCGGATCCGGCCGGGCTGCTCCCCGGGGAAGGGTGCGGCATCGTGGTGCTGGTCCGCTCCGCTGACGCCCGGGCGGCCGGAGTGCCGGTGTACGCGGAGATTGCGGGCTGGAGCATCACGCCGGCGATGGCGTCGCGGTCCGGCGCAGCATCGCTTCAGGCCTACGAGCACGCCGGCATCGATCCCGCCGACGTCCAGCTCATCGAGGGCCACGGCACCGGCACCGCGGCAGGCGACTCGGCTGAGCTGGCCGCGCTGGCCTGGCTCAGGCATGGCGGCAGGGCCGTCGCGGCGTTGGGCGCGGTGTCGGCCAGCGTCGGATACACCAAGGCGGCGGCGGGCATCGCGAGCCTGGTCAAGACCGCCGTCGCGATGGTCGCGGGCACGATTCCGCCCGGTACCGGTTGCGCGCGCCCGCATCCGCTGATCGCCTCGGGCGACGCGCTGCTGCGGTTGCCTGCGCAGCCTGAAGTCTGGCCGGACGGGATACGGCTCGCCGCGGTGAACTCGCTCGGCACGGCCGACCCGGCCGTCTGCGCACCCGGCTTCCAGGACGCCGAGGGCGTGCACCTGATCCTGCGCCGCGAAGGCGAGACCGATCGCTGGCCCGGACGCCGCCGCAGGGACACCGAGGGAGCAGCCGGGCAACCGGCCGCGCCGGCCGAGGCGACACGGCCCAGCACGAAGCCTGGTCGGAGCGCGGCTGAGCCACGCGGGAAGGCCGCGGATCAGGCAAACGTTTTCGCGTTCTGCGACGCTGACTCCGGCGCCTTGGCCCACCGGCTTGGCGTCATCGGCGCCAGCGCCGCCGCGCTCTCAGACGCCGAACTGCACGAACTGGCCCGCCAGCTAGCGCTCGATGCGCTCCGCGCCGCCGGCGGCCCCGCATTGCCGGTCACGGGACCGCCGGGGACGGGGCTGCTGCGGGTCGCCCTGGCGGCCGCCGCGCCTGCCCAGCTGGCCGCCCAGGCTCAGTACGCCGACCGGCTGCTCAGAACGGACCGGCCGATGACGGTGCCCACGGCCACGGCACCCCCCGGGGTGCACATGTCGGCCGGGGCCCCGGCTCGGGCGCAGCGGCGCAGAGCGTGCGGCATCGGTCCAGGCGATCGCCGCCCTGTTCACCGCCGGGGCGATCACCGACCTGAGGCCGTTCCTGACGACTTCCAGGTCGCCGGATACGCTGGCGAGCAGGACCGTACCGCGGATGCGGTCCCCGGAACCGGCCGCAGCGCAGCTGCCGGGGACGGCCCGGGAACCGGACGGCCACGAAGACGTGGCCGCGGACCGGAGAACCACGGTCCATTCGGCACATTAGGTATTAACCCGCCAGCACCCTCGATTGCTCCCAATCAGGCCGCAACGGCATCCCGGAGGTACCGTCCGCGGCCAGCCGCGCGCACAGCACCTGGTGCAGCTCGATGTGGTTCCGGTCGAATCCCAGGCGGGAGCCCGCCATGTACAGGCGCCATACCCGGGCGGTGCCCTGGCCGACTTCCGCGACCGCCTCGTCCCAGTGCGCGTCCAGGTTGTCACACCAGGCGGCCAGGGTCTTCGCGTAGTGCTCGCGCAGGTTCTCCTCGTGCCGTACCTCGAAGCCGCTGTCGTGCATGAGCGAGATCAGGTAGCCGGGCCCCTCGAGCTCCCCGTCGGGGAACACGTACCTGTTGATGAACCCGGCTTTGCGGATGGCAGGCTCGATGTTGTCCGGCCGGGTGATGCAGTGGTTGAGCAGCCGCCCGCCGACCTTCAGCCTCCCGTACAGGAAGGCGAAATAGGACGGCAGGTTCTGCTTGCCGATGTGCTCGGTGAGCCCGATCGAGCTGACCGCGTCGAACCCCGTCTCCGGTACGTCGCGGTAATCCATGTGCCTGACCTCGGCCAGCTTGGACAGCCCTTCCCGCTCGATGGCCGCCTGGGCCCAGGCGGCCTGCTGGGCGGAGAGGGTGACCCCGAGCGCCTTGGCGCCGTACTCCCGCGCGGCGTGCATCACCATGCCGCCCCAGCCGCAGCCGACGTCAAGCAGGCGTATGCCCTCGCGCAGCCCGAGCTTGCGGGCGACCAGATCGAACTTGTTCGCCTGCGCCTCTTCCAGCGTCGCGTCCTCGCGCGGATAGCAGGCGCAGGTGTAGGCCATCGACGGCCCGAGGACCCATTCGTAGAACCGGTTGGACACGTCGTAGTGGTGGGAGATCGCGCTGGCATCGCGGCTCTTGGAGTGCAGCCGGCCGAACCGCCAGCGGCGGGTCTGGGTGACCTCCTGAGGCGGCGGCGTCATCCGGTGCACCAGCAGCTTCGGCCCGCCGAGGGCCTGCAGCAGGCGCAGCTTCTCGGCCACGGTCATGCTGATGGACTGAGCCTTGGTCATCCTGGCCAGGGCCTCGTACATGTCCCCTTCGACGTCCAGCTGGCCCGCCACGTAGGCCCGGGCCAGCCCAAGTCCTCCCGGTGCCTGGGCTAGGTAAGCCACGGCCGCCGGCGAGCGGACCGTGATCTTCACCGGAGCTCCAGCCGGCCCGGCATGACTGCCGTCATAGGCCACGAATTCTACCGGGGCATCGGGCCCCGCGAATGACTCGAACACCTCCGCCAGTGCCATCCTTGGGTTCCTTTCGTTCGACGGACGCCTCAGCGTCCCCTGACACACTTTTCGTACAGGCCGAGCAGGCGCCCCTCGCCGTCATAGGCGCGCTTGAGCGCACGGTAGGCGTCGCCGTTGTAGCGCCGGTAGAAGTCGTCCTCGCTGTAGAAGGACGTTGAATAAAGCGACTTCTGCCCGTCCAGCTTCGCGACCTCGTCCTCGACGAGGCGGTTGTGATAGCTGTCGGTCCGGCCTGGCGGCAGCGGGACGGTTCCCCAGAACCCGAAGTTCACGTACACCTCACCGGGCTTCAGCGGGTAGAGGGGCCAGACGCGCTCATCGCGCAGCCGCAACGGGCACATCCATACCGGACTCATTCCCACATTTTCCTGGAAGAATCGTAGGAACTCGGCACCACGTTCGACTGGGATCTCAACATCCTGGACGACGAACTCCCGTGGCGGATGTTCCCGCCGCGCGGTCATGATGTCGGACAGGCCGTGGCGCCGGTCGAAGGCGACTAGCTTGCGGTACACGTCGCTGCGCCGGTAGCGGCGCGGCCATAGCCGCCTGACCAGCGGTTTCTGCACGCCGAAGGGCCGCGAGCACCAGAACCAGTCGGTATCCCAGCGCCAGAGGTAGTCCCGGATCGTGAGGAAGTCTTCCTTCTCGCGCCGGATGGACTCGTAGTAGATCTGCAGTCGGGTGTAGTCGCTGCGCCACGGCGCGACATCGCTGAACGCCCCGACTGTGAGGTAGAACTCATCAGGCGCGAACGCGGTCCCGTCGACAAAATCTGCCCGGTGACCCTGGTAGCGTCCCTGCGCGGCGATCTCGCCGACCGCCTCCAGGCAGGCTTGCGGTGCTCCGAACCGGAAATGGCGAAGGTGGACGAAGCGCTTTACCGGCTCGAGTTCGATCTTGAGCGACAGGGTGTAGCCCAGCGTTCCGAAAGAGTTCGGGAAGCCGTAGAACAAGTCCGAGTACTCGTTGTCCTGGGTGGCGCGGACGACGCGGCCGTCCCCCGTCAGGATCTCCATCTCGGTCACCGACTCGTGCGGCATCCCGCTGCGCAGGGAACTGGACTCGATACCCAGTCCGGTGACGGCACCGCCGAGGGTGATCGTCTTGAGCTGCGGCACCACCAGCGGCATGAGCTGGTGCCTGAGCGTCGCGTCCACCAGGTCCTCGTAGGTCGTCATGCCGCCGGCCCAGGCGGTCCTGCGGGCCGGGTCGACCGCCAGGACATGGCCGAACGCGGAGACGTCCAGGCCGCGCGCGACCACCTGATCCTGGATGCTCGTGCCGGCCCTGCTTGATTCGCGGAACCTGAACAGGTTGGACGTGCGCTTGGCCAGCCGGACCGGCGCCCCCGGCGGCCAGGCCGTATAGGCGTCACGCAGTTCAGCCACGGCGAGCTCGTGCGTATCGGCGCTCATGCGGACATCCTTCCGAGCTGGACGAACACCTCGGGCAGTGTATCTCCTAACGTCGGGCTTCTCTGCTTCACCATCGACCCCGGCCATCGCCTGACCTCACAGTTCGCCGTCAGAGTCCAGGTCGTGGACATCAAGGTCCAGGTCGTGGTCAAGGTCGGGATGGTCCTGGCCATCGGCATCTTCGGCACCGTCGTCTTCGGCGTCGTCGTAGCTGGCGGCCACCTCCTCCGGGGTCATCGGGAGCCTGGCCAGCGACGGCGGCGCTCCCGCGGTGATCACCTGCCGCAGGAGCAGCGCCATCGAGTACCGCGGATCGTCGGCGAGAGCCCGGTCTAGCGCCACGTTGGCCAGCGCCCCGTCGCCGGACTGCCAGGCCGTGAAGGCGAGCAGGGCTGCGGGCGCAGCCACGTACCCGGGCTGCGCCCGCCGGGTCACGTCGGTCCAAAGCCGCAGGTGCGCGTCCAGGTACCCGGGATCCATCCGGGCCCAGGCGTCGTCCCTGACCCGCAGGTCGCGTAGTGCCACTGTGACCCATGCGACCTGATAGTCCGTGGCGTACCTGCCACCCGCCCGGTACGCGGCGATCATGGCGCCGACCGCGGCCAGTCCCTCGGCCGCGATCAGGCGCCGCGCCGCGCCGAGCCGGGCGGACTTGCGGACCTTGGAGACCAGCTGGGTGACATGCCCTTCGGCCCGGCGGGTGGCCCGGCGCATGGATTCCGCCGTGATGCCGCCGAGCGGAGCGACCCGCGCCGCCACCGCGGCCCGGCCGGGCAGCACCGGGATCCCCGCCGCGTCAGCCACGATGCCCGCGGCTTGCGTGCCCGCCTCGAAGGGGACACCCGCAGCGGGGCAGCACGCCTCGTCGCCGCACAGGTAGGACCAGTAGCGCCCGTCCCCGACCCGCAGGAGTTCCCGCAGCTCGATCCGGGCTTTCCTGGCAGCGTCCCGCAACGCGGCCGCGACCGGGTCGACCAGGGGCGCGGGACCGTAGCCGACGGCTACCGCGACGGTGAGCTGCTGCGCGCTGACGACGCCGACGGCGTGCGCGGCGATGTCCGCCGCTATGCCCGCGCCGGGCGGATCGGGCAGGTCATACCGGAGCGTGACCTTGACGGTACCGCAGGCGGGTTCGGTCCCGATGAGCACGAGGCTGGCTTCCGGCAGGAAGCCGAGCAGCGACGGGATGATCGCGAGCAGCGACGCGGGCGAGTCGGCCCGGAGCGCGGGGATGGCGCGCGAGGATTTCTGGGGTGTTTGCGGGGTTTCGTCACCCGCAGTGAGTGTTTGTGTCATATCGTCAGCGTGCGGTTCCGGCGGAAGCGCCCGCCGAGGAAAAATCCTGGCCTGTGGATAAGTTGACGCGTTATCCACAGGCCAGAAGGTGCGGCTTGACGGCGCGGGCCGAGGTGGCTACAGGGCTAGGCCGAGCAGGGCGTCGACGGTCTGCTTGACGAGCCGGGCACCGGCGACGTCACGGGGGGTGATCTGAGTCGGCGCCTCGGCCAGCAGCGAATCGGCCCAGTGATCGACGATGGCGAGCGCGCCTGGCGCGTCGAGGTCGTCGCGAAGGCGCGCCCGGACTCCGGCCAGAACCAGGTCCGCCGCGCTGAGCGGGCCGGCGCCGGGTACGCCGAATTCGGCCTCCCAGCGGGCAGCCTCATCCCCGGCGGTCCCGTCTGGTCCGGCAGCCGCGGGGTCGGCGGCTTCGGCGCGGGCCAGCGCGGAGCGCCAGCGGGCCAGCCGGGCCTGGGCGTCACCGAGGACGGCGTCGGTCCACTCCCAGTCGGAACGGTAATGATGCGCCAGCAGTGCCATCCGCACGGCCATGGGATCCACGCCGTCCGCCAGGAGCCTGTTCACGAACACCAGGTTTCCCAGCGACTTGGACATCTTCTCGCCGTGGTAGCTGACCATCCCGGCGTGCGCGTACACCCGGGCGAAGGCCTGCCCGGCGGGAGCCAGCGCGACCCGGGCATGCGACGCGCTCATCTCATGGTGCGGGAACACCAGGTCGGAGCCGCCCGCCTGGACGTCGAAGACCGGGCCGAGGTACTCGGTGGCGATCGCCGCGCACTCGACGTGCCAGCCGGGCCTGCCGCGCCCGAAGGGCGAGTCCCAGGACGGCTCGCCGGGCCGTTCCGCGCGCCAGACCAGGCAATCCAGCGGGTCCTTCTTCCCGGGCCTGGCCGGGTCGTCGCCGCGCTGTGCCGCGAGGCGGGCCATCTCCGCCTGATCGAAGCCGGAGGCGGTGCCGGGACCCGACAGCGCACCGAATTCCGGATCGGCCGACTTGGCGAAGTAGACGTCCTCGTCGACGTCGTACAGCGCGCCCCGGTCGGCCATCCGGGCGCTGAAGCGCTCGATGACCGGCAGCGCCTCGACCGCCCCGATCAGGTGGGCGGGCGGCAGGACGCGCAGCGCCTCCATGTCCTGGCGGTACCGCTGTATTTCGCGGCCGGCCAGCTCACGCCAGTCCTCGCCGTCTCGCGTGGCGCGCTCAAGCAGCGGATCATCGACGTCCGTCACGTTCTGCACGTAGCTGACGGTGAACCGCGCCGGGGCTCCCTGGGTCTCCGGGGCGGCGTCTAGCCAGGCCCTGACCAGCAGATCCCAGGCGGTGTAAGTGGCGGCGTGGCCGACGTGGGTCGCGTCATAGGGGGTGATGCCGCAGGCATACAGCGTGGCGACCGGGCCCGCCGCGGCCGGGACAAGCTGACCAGTAGCCGTGTCACGCAGGCGGGGCGCCGGACCGCTCCCTGGAAGCACGGGGACATCCGCACGGCGCCAAGACTCCATGCTAGCCAGGTTATCGCGGGTTCCGGGCTAGGTGACGCTGGCGGCCAGGGCGGGGGGCTGGCGGACGCGGGTGGCCTGCTCGAAGGCGTAGGCCAGGGCGATCAGGCGCGGCTCGGTCCAGCGGGGGCCGAAGAACGACACGCCGACCGGCAGTCCAGCCACGTACCCGCAGGGAACCGTGACGGACGGGCAGCCGGCCACCGCGGCCGGGCCCGAGCTGTGGAACACGTCGTGGTCGCCGAGCACGTAGTCGGTCAGGCCGGCCGGGTTGGCGGTCAGGGCGACGATGGCCTCGAGCCCGTGCTTGGCCATCGGCGTGAAGATGGCGGCCCGGGCCAGCTTCGTGGCCTCCCGCCGCAGCGCCAGGTAGCCGGGGTCGGCCAGGTCGCCGCTTGTCGCCTCGGCCTGCTCGAATACCTCCTGACCGAACCGGGAGAGGACGAGGTCGGAGTTCCGCTTGTTGAAGTCGATGAGCTCGGCCAGCGTGCCCGGCAAGGCTGAGCCGGCGCCAGAGCCGGCACCGGAGCCGGCCAGGTAGGCCAGGTAGGCGTTGATCCCGTACTTGAACTCGTACCGCAGCGCGGCGAACTCCGGCTCCGCGATCTTCTCCGCGTCGGGCAGCGTCACCGGGTCCACCACGGTGGCGCCGAGCCCGTGCAGCGCCGCGACGGCCGCGTCGAGCAGGCCGGCGGTGGCCGGGCCCGCAGGCTCCGAGGCGTCCCGCCATATCCCGAGCGTCGCCCCGTCGAGGGCCGCGGGATCCAGCGCACCAGGATAAGCCGTAGCCGCCGCTGAAATGCGGGCCCGTTCGGCCCGGTCGCTCTCAGCCCAAGCGACGGGATCGGCGGGGTCGGCGCCCGCCAGGACCGAAAGCAGGGCCGCGGCGTCGGACACGGACAGCGCCATCGGCCCGGCGGTGTCCTGCACCGGCGAGATGGGCACGATGCCGTGCCGGCTCACCAGGCCGTTGGTGGGCTTGATGCCGACGACCCCGCAGGCGCTGGCCGGGCAGAGGATCGAGCCGTCGGTCTCGGTGCCGACCGCGAGCGGGGCGAGGCCGGCCGCCACCCCCGCCGCCGAGCCCGAGCTCGACCCGGACGGGTTGCGGTCGAGCGCGTACGGGTTGGCGGTCTGCCCGCCGAGCGTGGACCAGCCGCTGGTCGAGTGGGGCGACCGGAAGTTCGCCCACTCAGACAGGTTCGCCTTGCCGATGATCACCGCGCCCGCCGCGCGTAGCCTCTGTATCAGAAAAGCGTCGTCCGGCTCGGCGCTGAGCAGCGCGGGCGACCCCGCCGTCGTCGGCATGCCGGCGACGGCGATGTTGTCCTTGATCAGCACGGGGATGCCTTCGAGCGGACCGCGCGGGCCGTCCGCCGCGCGCGCCGCGTCGCTGGCCGCCGCCTCGGCCGGGGCCTCGAGGTTCACCGTGATGACGGCGTGCAGTGCGGGGTTCAGGCGGTCGATGCGCTGCAGGTAGAAGCCGGTCAGCGCGGCGGAACTGAGCGCCCCGGAGGCCATGTCCGCCTGCAGGGCGGCCAGCGAGGTCTGCCCGGCACTGATCTGCGTACCGGTGATCACGTCCCTGAAATCCGGCATGCCGGAAGGATAACGGTGCGGGCTAGCGGCGTGCGGGGCGCAGCCTCTCGCTGATGGCGGCGGCCGCGGCCTGCACCTGGCGCCGGAGCTGGGTCCGCTGCTCCAGTGGCGCCCGGACCAGCGGCGACGGCACGGTGAGCACGGCTACCACGCGCTTGCCCTGCAGTACCTGGGCCGAGGAGGCGAACACCCCCGCGTGGATCTCCTCCTCGCTCACCGCGTACCCCTGCTGACCGGCCAGCAGGATCTTCTTCTCCAGCAGCGCGGCGGCCTCGGGGTCGCGCTCGGCCAGCGGCGCCAGGTACTCCCGGCGGACCTCGGGCGGCAGGCTCGCCAGCAGCAGCCGGGCGCTGGCGCCGCGGTCGAGCGGGAGCGACTGGCCCGGCTCGAACGAGATGCGCAGCTGCTGCGCGGACTGGACCCGGTGCACGCAGACCGCCGACCGGCCGATCAGCCGGACCAAGATGACGGTCTCGCCGGTCTGTTCGGCCAGGTCCCGCATCACGGGATCGGCCACGTCGATGATGGATTCCGCCGCCTCGGCCGCCCGGGCCAGGCCGATGAGCCGCGCGGAAAGCCGGTAGCTGCCGCGTTCGTCCCCGGCCAGCAGCCCGGTCTCGCGCAGCAGCGTGAGGTAGCGGTAGACGCTCGGGAGCGCGATTCCGGTGCGATCGGCCAGCTGACGCGCCGTAAGAGTGTTGTCGTCGGCAGTGAACGTGAGCATCAGCGCGAGGACGCGGCGGGCGCCCTCGCAGCCGTGCGTACCGCTCGCCTCTGCCGGCATCCTGACCGCCGAAGCCCTGGCCATGTACCCCTTCTCGGGTAATCAGAAGGTGACTATCGGCAGATGATAACGGTGTCCGTCGTATACAGTCAACGAATTTCGGGATATGCCACCCTGAGACGGGAGGTTCAGAAGTGCCAGCCGGGCGGGGCGAGCAGGGCGGCGCCGAGGACGAGGGCGCCCAGCGCGACGAGCGCGAACAAGGCGATCCACGCACCCGGAGCGACGCCGGTCATCCGGGCCAGCTGGTCGGCGTCGGAGCCGCGGGCCCAGCCCCGGCGGCGGCCGCGGGCCAGCTCGAGCACCGGCCTTACCCCGCCGAACAGCAGGAACCACACGGCCAGGTAGGCGAATCCGGCCTGGACGCCGGCCGGGGCGTAATAGCTCACCGCGAACACGGCGCCCGCCGTGGCCAGCACCGCGACCGCGCCGAACACGTTGCGGATGGCCAGGAACGTCGCGGCGAGCAGCACCAGGGCTAGCCAGAGCATCGCGGTCAGGTGCCGCTGCGCCAGCAGAGCGGCCGCGCCCGCGCCAAGCAGCGACGGCATGACGTAGCCTGCCGCCGCGGTGAGCACCAGGCCGGGACCTGTCCGCTTGCCGCGGGAGTAGGTCACCCCCGAGCTGTCCGTGTGCAGCCGTATCCCGGCCAGCCGGCGGCCGGACAGCACCGACACCAGCGCGTGCCCGCCCTCGTGCGCGATCGTGATCACCTTGCCGGCCAGCCGCCAGGTCCCGGTGTTCGCCACGATGACCAGGGCGGCCAGCGCGGTCAGGCCGATGACCCAGGCGGGCGGCAGCGGCTGGCTGCCCGACACCCGCTCCCAGAGCCGCGTCAGTACGTTCATGGGGCCGGCAGCCAGGAGACGTGCCCGGCGAGCAGGGCATAGCCGACGAAGGCCACGGCGTCGATGAGGAAGTGCGCGATGATCAGCGGGGTCACCCGGCCCCACCGGCGGTAAAGGACACCGAACACGGCGCCCATGAAGGCGTTGCCGAAGAAGGCGCCGATGCCCTGGTACAGGTGGTAGGAGCCCCTGATCACCGCGCTGATCGCGATGGCACGGGACGGCCGGACGCCGAGCCGTTCCAGCCGGCTGAGCAGGTACCCGACGACCACGACCTCTTCCAGGGCGGCGTTCTGGAAGGCGGAAAGCAGCAGCACCGGGATCCGCCACCAGATGTCGGGCAGGTTCTCGGCGACCACGTTCAGCTCGACGCCCGCGTGATACGCGATCAGGTACAGGCCCAGGCCGCCGCCGCCGATCACCGCCGCAATCGCCGCTCCCCTGGCCAGGTCGCGGCCGGGCTGGCGGGCGTCGAGGCCGATCGCCGCCGGGCCCTCGCCCGAGCGGGCCAGCAGGTAAAGCACAAGCAGCACCGGGGCGAGCGCCAGCGAGATGCTGGTCAGCTGCAGGAACAGGTCGAGCAGCGGGCGCCCGGGGGCCTGCGAGCCGTTGAGCACCGTGACCTGCTTGGCCAGCGACTTGTGCGCGGTCAGCGAGCCGATGTACGAGACCAGCGCGTACACGCCGCTCGCGCCAAGCGAGACGGCGAAGACGGCGACGATCTCCCAGCGCTGCAGCCGGGCGGCCGCGCGGTCCAGCCCGGGCGGCGCAGGGGCGATCTGGTCCGTCATGGTCCTTCAGTATCGCCGAATCCGCGGTGCGAATAGCCCGCCGCCGGCCGGGGCACTAGGGTGAATGAGGTCACCGTGTTCAGGATCTTCAGCTAGCCGAGGTCATCATGGTCCAGCCCTATCCCTACAGCGGCAAGCTCGCGGAGCCGGAGCGGCCCGCCGCGCCGGCGACGGTGCAGAACGCGGTCAAGCTCATGTACGCGGGCGCCGCGGTCAGCACGGTGAGCCTGATCGTCTCCCTGACCACGCTCAGCGGGACCAAGTCCGCGATCAGGAAGGCGAAGCCCACCCTCACCGCGGCCCAGGTCAACCAGCTGAACACGTTCATCGTCTCGCTGGCGATCGTCTCCGGCATCGTCGGGGTCGCGCTGTGGCTGTGGATGGCGCGGTCGAACAGCCAGGGCCGGAACTGGGCCCGCATCGTGTCCACCGTGCTGTTCGGGCTGGCCACCCTGGACCTGTTCGGCGTCCTCAGCCAGCCGAGGACATGGGTCGCCCTGGTGTTCCCCGTGCTGACCTGGCTCATCGGCCTGAGCGCGGTCATTCTGCTCTGGCGCAGGCAATCGACAGAATTCTTTCAGCCGCGGACCTTGGTGTGAGCCCGCCGCCTGTCGTATTTTCCGCCGTCCCGACGATGTTCGGCGCGGACGGCGGGCTCGACCTAGCGGCCAACCGCGCGCTGTACACGTTCGTCGCCGGGCTGCTTGACGGCCTGTTCGTGGCCGGGACGACCGGTGAGTTCCCGGCCCTTGAAGACGGTGAACGGCTGGCCCTGTTCGAGCTGGCGATCGCCGCGGCCGGGCCCGATCGGGTGATCGCGCACATCGGCGCCCCCGACGCCCGGCACGCCACCCGGCTGGCTCAGGCGGCGGTCGCGCTCGGAGCCACCCGCATCGCCGCGATCACGCCCTACTACCTGCCCGCCCGGCCCGACGAGCTGAGCACCCACTACGGCCGCATCAGGGACGGCGCGCCCGGCGCCGAGCTCTACGCCTATGTTTTTCCCGAACGGACCGGCCTGCGTGTGCCACCCCCCTTGTTCGCTGACGTGGCGGACGCGGCCGACCTGGCTGGCGCCAAGGTCAGCGGGGCGTCAGCGGCCAGCCTCGCGGACTACGTCGCGGCGGCCCCGGCCCGGCGGATCTTCTCAGGCGACGATTCCGACCCGGCGGCCGCGATGCGGGCCGGCGGCGCGGGCGTGATCTCCGGGCGCAGTTCCGCCTACGCCGAGGTGTATGCGGCCCTGACCGCAGGGGCGGCGCGCGACCTGCTCGACCCGATTGTCGCCCTGGGCGCGAGCATCGGGCGCGTCAAGCACGCGCTGCAGCTGCGCGGCTTCGGCACCAGCGTGGCCCGGATGACCGTCGACGCGCCCGGCCCGGAGACGGCCGCCGCGATCGCCGCGCAGGTCGCCGCCCTGCCGCCGGCGCACCCGGCGCCAGCCGATGTCCCGGCCGATGTCCCAGCCGATGTCCCCGTGCCGTAACTGATTTTCCTTGTCAACCGGGGGCGCGGGTCGCGCGTCCATTCTTTAGAGGTCCGGCGTAAGCGGGGCGCCGGGCCTCGATCTAGCTCGGCAGGCGGAAGCCGAGCGGCAGGCCCGGCGAGAGCGGGGCACCGGGAAGCGGCCCGGTGCGAGCGGGGCGCCGGGCTCGCCAGAAGCTTGCCGGTTCCGGTTCCCGCGGGCCTCTGGATCTGGTCAGGGGTCCGCGCCGAGTACCTGGCGGACACGGGCGATCAGCACAGGAACGGCGGCGCCCCGCCCGCTTGAGACGTTCGTCACCGACGTTGTCGCCGAGCCAGCCCTCAAGACGCGCAGGGCTGGGGATTCCCGGAGGAAATGCTGGTAAACGGTCATGATCTACCGAATCGCGGAGCAGGCGGCTGGCGAAATCCTAACGTTTTACCTCTGGACTAATCACGAATGGTGACGTAAGCAGAGGAAAAGGAACTATAAGGTCTAGACCGTTCGAGCGTGGGAGGGACCCTCGTGGCTGACGCGTGGATGCCGGGCGCCAGATGCATCCGGGCACAGACCGACGGGGGAAATCTGGGGGGAGGGGCACCGCGGGTGGTCTGGCTGACGCTCGGCGCCGACCCCCGCGCCGTATCGGCCTGTTCGGCCGCGCAGCGGCTCAACCAGGAGGAACGGCCACCGCACCTGGTCTGGGACCCGCTAACCGGGGACATCGCGCAGTTGCTGCCGATCGTCCGGGCGGGCTGCGCCCTCGGTACGCCTGAGCACCTGGATTACGCTCCGGACCGGCTTCCGCATCGCCCGGCCGGCGTTAACCGCGAAGGCAGGCTGTGCGTTCAGATCGGGGTCCTCGGCTCGGCCCGTGAGCCGTTCACCAGCTACCCGATGATCGGGCTCGCGGCGATCCTGGGCTGGCTTGACTCCTGGCGGATCCCGCGGCGCTGGCCGGCCGGGCAGCCTGCCCCGTTCCGGCAGCTGGCCAGGCCGCGCAGCCGGGCGCTGTGGGCGATGGGCGGTCACTACGGCGCCTCCCAGGTACCCGGGTGCGACAGCATCGGACCAGGCAGCATCGACATCGACCAGCTCACCAAGCTGGACGCCGCTATGGCCGGCGAACTCCCTGAGCCCGCGCCGGTCCGGGTAAACGGACCGGCCATCCGCCTGGGCCCGCGGACGCTGGCCGCCTCCCTGACCGTGGCGGCCCTCTGAGCATACCGTGAGGGGTTATGAGTATCCCTGACCTCTGACCGTCTCGTTCTGCGAACCGCAGCCCGATGCCGCCCTGCGGCCGGGCATCGCGGCCCCAGCGCACATCAGGCGGTCCGCGAAATAGGTACCTGAGGCGAGATACGGCTGTTCGTTCGGTCTAAATGGGCTTTGCTGGCAGCGCACGGCAGCGAAGGCCATACCCTGTGAGGATGAACGACCGGCTCGTGTGGATCGACTGCGAGATGACCGGGCTCGACATCGAACGCGACGCCCTGGTCGAGATCGCGTGCCTGGTGACCGACGGCGACCTCAACATGTTCGACGAGGGCATCGACCTGATCATCAAGCCGCCCGCGGAGGCGCTCGAGTCGATGCCGGACGTGGTCCGCGAGATGCACACGACCTCCGGGCTGCTGGCCGAGCTGCCCGGCGGCATCGCGCTGGCCGAGGCGCAGGAGCTCGTGCTCGGCTACGTGCGCAGCCACATCAGCGAGCCGAGGAAGGTGCCGCTGTGCGGTAACTCCATCGCCACCGACCGCTGGTTCATCGCGCGCGACATGCCGGAGCTCGACAGCTACCTGCATTACCGGATGGTCGACGTGTCCAGCATCAAGGAGCTCGCGCGGCGCTGGTACCCGCGGGCCTACTTCTCCTCCCCCGCCAAGCACGGCGGCCACCGGGCCCTGGCGGACATCAGGGAGAGCGTGCAGGAACTGCGGTATTACCGGGAGGCGGTGTTCGTCCCGCAGCCCGGGCCGGACTCGGCGACCGCACGCGAGATCGCCGCGCGCTGCACCGAGCCGGGCGGGGCGCACGGCCCTGGCGCGGCGCACGGCCCTGGCGCGGCGCGTTCGGCCGGCGCGGGTTCGGCCGGCAGCTCCGGCCACTGACGCACGGGCGTCCGCAAGCCGCTATAATTCTCTAAGCCGCGCGATGTCCCTGGGGGCAGCGCGCGTTCTGCTGCCGCTCGCCTCGCGGGCCCGGCGGATGATGGTGGGCGTAGCTCAGTTGGCAGAGCGCCAGGTTGTGGTCCTGGATGTCGCGGGTTCGAATCCCGTCGCTCACCCCACGTGAAAGCGCAGGTCAGCCCCGACATCGGCGGGCGGCGGCACCCGGGCGGGATGCGGGACAGGACCCGGGTGCTCGGCATCGCGCCGCACCGGCCACGGGACTTTCGGCACTACTGCGGGAGCGGGCTCCTCGGCAACATGGGGTCGCTGTTTCTTTCCGTGCACGGAGGTGCCCATGGCCACCCGACCTCATGACGTCGCTGATCTGTATCTTGCGCCCGTGGTGCTGGCGGTGGATGCGCGGATCGAGGAGCTCGGTCAGCTGAATAGAGACAGGCTTGCCTATGAAGTCGCGCTGGAGAGCGACGAGCCGGACTTCACCCGTAGCTTGAGGGAAGAGGCGCTGATCAGGGCCATCACGCACCTGACTGACTCGCACCACTGGGAATTCAGCTGGGACCCGCGCGGCCTGCGCCTGACTCACGATGAGCACACCTTCGTCCTTGGCATCCCGGCCGTATTCCTCGAGTACCTGGACGGCAGCCCGAACGCGTGACGTATGCCGCCGAGCGTTAATACGTACATCATTGCCACCAAGAGCTGAGGCGACCCACGCGGGATGCAGGGCCGCCCGCGGCCTGAGGCTAGATCGGGTAGATGGTGGGGGTGATCGTGTAGGTGCGGCCGGTGGGGGTGCGCCAGGTGAGGGCCTGCATGCCTCGTCGCTCGGAATTCGGCTACATCCATGACCGGCCGCGCCGCCCGGCGCGATCACTCCGTTGTGGCATCAGCGCGTTGTCGAGGCATGCTATTCAAGAATCACATCGAGCTGCTCCGCAACTTCTGCTACGAGCGATGCGACGTCCTTGAGGAAGCGATTCTGGTCAGGAGAGGCACTGACCGTCGGGATCGGAGCGCCCCGGTCGTAGACATCAGCAGCGATGATCCGTGCACGGGTGAATGACGACCCCCGGCCGCGCTGAGCGTAAGCCTCTTGCCATCCGAGTCGGACGTCCTCGGCGAGGCGCCGCCGCGTGAGCTCCATGAGTTTCTTGGTGATCGCGTTCGACATTGTGTCGATGAGGACCTGCTCCTCGTCGTCGTCAGGTTCCCCGCCTTCCCAACGCACCGGGCGTTGCACCATCAGGTACAGCTGGACTTGCAGTTGGTTCCGCAGATCGGCCACGGGCTGGAGGGAATCGTACTGGTCGGTCCAGCCCTCGGCCAGTCGCCGGGTAAGAGCCTTCACCCGTGTCCAGTGCTCCTTAGGCGCATCCGGATTCATTTCCAGGCCCAACAGGCCTCGCCATCGGATGTGGAACGCCTTGGCCGCTTCGGTTACGGCCAGCGATAGGTTCATGCGGTCGAAGACCGGGCGGCTAGGCCCGCTCGGCGCTGCCGATTCGGGATGAGCTAGCAGGCTCAGGAGAGCCTCAAACTGCCGGATTGCCCGTGCGTCCGTCCTCTTCCCCGGGTCGAGCGGCTCTTGGATTCCTCCAACGAAGAATCGGGCCTCGTCGATGCGCCGACGCAGGATGCGCTCGGCGGCTGGCCCGAGTTCGTCGCCGATGGCCTTGAGCACATTTTCTGCCGAGGCCAGGACATGCTCCTCTCGCGCCGAGAAGGTCGGCAGATTGTCACCCGATACTTGGTCGAAATGCGTGAACAGGAAATGCAGCTTCGTCGCATTGCCGGAGACCGCGATGCTCTTGAGGGCTGCAACGGGCGCCGCCTGCATGGGCTGGGCGGCGTTGTCCACCAGGAGCACCGCGTCGACCTGCTCCAGTTGCGTCGCAACGTGCGTGGAGAGGGTTGCGACCGACTTCGGACTGTGCCCGAGCCCCTCGCCGTCCACAAGGACCAGCCGTACCGGTTCGCCAGCCCACGCTTGCTCAAACGGGCCGCCGACCCGGATGCCGTTCACAAGTGGTGTCAGCAGCCGGCCGAACAGCGGCGCATAGTTGCTGGAGAAACGCGTTACCACCTTAATGAACGCCGCTCGGTCTTCGGACTCCCACGACCATGTCGTGGGCCAGCCCTGCCTGTTCCGCTTCAAGTCGCCGACATCCAAGGTGCTAAAGCGCTTCTCGATCTCATCGACGAGCGAGTCCACAATGTCATGGAACTCATCGGACTGCCGCAGATCGGTGTCGAGGTTTTCCTCGATTAGTTCGGCCAGAACCCGCTCGTCCTCGTCGAAACCCTCCAGGTCGCTGATGACGGCGCTGGCATGCCGTTCGACGACCGTCTTGACCGCGCTAACGGCGTCGGCGACGACTTGCGCTGTCACGTCCAAGTCGATCTGACCATAATCGTCGGGATCGATGCTGCCGGACTCGTCTACGATCTCTTCGTCGACAATGTCATCGTCATCGACGGCGGTCCCGCGTCCGAGCACATAGCTAAACCGGAACCGCTGGTTTACATGGTCTAGAATCCGCCGGGTGATCTCGTCGTCCTTGCGCCCCCGGAAGGCCGCGAGCGCGGCAGCTGACACGTTCTCCGCCAGATAATCGATGACTTCGTCCCTTGGAATGAATGTCACCACAGCCCGGTAGAGCCTCTCGCCAGTGATGATCAGCTCGGTGTCAGCGACGGTGGTCTTGGCGGTGGATGTCGAGGGGAAGCGCTCCGTTTCCGGATCAGTCCCCAGCAGTTGGCGCACTACGGTCGTCTTGCCGGCACCTGTCGTGCCCAGGAGCAGGACCGTGCGATAACCGTCGGAGGCGACAGGGAGGGGGATAAGGCTCTGCCGCAGGGCTGAGAAGTCGGTCCGCGTTGCCTCCAGCCCGTCGTAGAAGATGTCGATGACACGCGAGTCGAACCGACCGGCGGTCGTAGCCCGTGCCGCGGGCTCCCAGAGCTCTTCCGTGCGGAGAATCTCGTTGAGCTGATCGATAAGACGATTCGCCTCGGCTTCATCGGCGGTACCCAAGCCGCGCCGGACGCGACGCCCTGGCTTGCCGGTGGTGACGTCAAGACGGGCCGGGTGTCGGAATATGACTGACCAGCTCTCGCGGCCCGCATTGCGGCTCTTGGTGGCGGTGTAGGGCTTCATGACCTCATCCCTGTTGTTCCAGCGGTGTACCGTAGCAATGATGCCCGACATCATGGTCGATGTCAATATCATTCGGTACACCGCCGGAACAACGAACAGTGACTAAAGCGAGCTGAACGCACGCCCGAGTTTCAATGGTCAGCAGGGCCTCTGGACGCTTAGGCGCGGCACCCGCCAGGACTGCTGCCAAGCGCGGGCAGCTCATCTGGTGCTGGTAGCACCAGATAGCACCTGGTGCTACCCTTTCCTTTATGCATGCTCACCCGGAGATTACCCAGCGCGACTTGCGGACAAGATCGCGGGAGATCATGGATGCCGTCGAACACGGACAGTCCTTCACCGTCACCCGGGACGGCCACCGGATCGCAGAGCTGATCCCGCTACGTCAGCGCCGCCGGTTCGTCCCCAGGCAGGAGTTCGCCGCCATGTCGCGCAATGCTCCTGCCGTTGACCTGGAGGCATTCCGGGCTGATCAAGACGCTGCACTGGATCATGAGGCTGGCAGCGCATATGAGCGATGAGCAGCCCCGGCAGGGCATGCTCGACACGAACATCTTGATCTTGCGGAAATGGATCGACCCTGCCGAGTTGCCCGATGAGATGGCGATCAGCGCCATTACCCTGGCGGAACTGTCCGCCGGTCCGCACGAAGTCCGCGGCAAGGACGAGCAGGCCGCCTACGACGAGCATGCCGAGCGGGCGCGGCGACTGGAGATCCTGCAACGGGCCGAGAATGAGTTCGACCCGGTGCCGTTCGACGCCGAGGCGGCGCGCATCTTCGGCCGCGTGACGGCGGCTGTCATCGCTGCGGGCCGTAAGCCTCGGGGCAGGGCTGTCGACCTGATGATCGCAGCCACCGCAATCGCCGAGGGCCTGCCGCTGTACACGACCAACCCCGCCGACTTCACCGGCCTGGATACCCTCATCCGCATCATTCCGGTCACCCGGCCGCCCGTCCCGCATGAACAGCCAACTTCCTGACGCTGGAACAAGTCAAAGCGTGCGCGCATCCAAGGAATGCAACCCCTCGAGGGGCGCTAGCCTCCTCGACGGCCTCGCTAATCGACAGCCCCTGGCCGGACTAGGCGCTGGCCCGACAATTGTGTCGTTATCGTTTGCACGGCGGATATTGCTAACGCTCACAGGTCCCGCCGGTGAACTCACGGCACAGTAGGAACGGTCACTGGCAACATTTGGGCCATTATTCACGGAAAACTTCGCCGCCGCGTATGCTAAGCGCATATTTCTTCGGAGAGAGCGAAGGGAAACGTGGATACGACCATCGTCTTCGCCTCGAAGGTGCCGCCTGCGACAATCGCAGGACGCGTGCGCCGTGGCGAGCTCGTGCGCTTGGCGGCAGGCGTCTACACCAGCGATGTGACGTCGGAGCCGAGTGCGGTGACGGCGCGGGAGTGGCCGGCTATCGCCGGAGGGATGTTCCCTGGTGCGGTCATCACCGACCGCTCGGCCGTGACCGGGGGGCCTGTCGACGGCGTGCTCTACCTCGTCCGTGATGGCCGGGCCAGGGATGTCGAGCTGCCGGGCCTGCGGGTGACGGCGCGGCCGGGAGCGGGGCCGCTGGCTGGGGACATCCCGCTGCCTGCTGGCCTGTACCAGGCCAGCAGGGGACGCGCGCTGGCGGAGAACGCCCGGCCGTCGCGCTCCCGCGCTGGCCTGGCGCGCCGCACGCTGGACCCGGTCGAGCTAGGCGACTGGATCGACCGGCTGTGCCAGGCCGACGGACCGCAGCGGCTCGCGCGGTACCGAGACCAGGCCGAGCAGGTCGCCGGCCTGGTCGGCGCCCCGGTGGACTCGATGAAGGCGCTGTCCCGGATGGTGGGGGCAGCGCTGGGCACGCAGCACGTCGTCACATCATCCCGGGCGCTGGCGGCACGCCAGAAATCGCTGCCCTATGACCAGGACCGCGTCCGTCTGCTCGGACAGCTGGCTGACAGCCTGCGCCTGTCAGCGCCGCAGAACAGGCCAGTGGCCGATCCCCGAGACCCTCGCTATGAGTACCTGCCGTTCTTCGAGGCGTACTTCTCCAACTTCATCGAGGGAACCGAGTTCGAACTGGACGAGGCGGTCGCCGTCGTCTACGACGGGAAACAGGTACCCGGGCGCGCGGACGACTCCCACGACCTGGTTGGCACCTACATGGTCGTTGCCGACCTGGCCGGGATGACCACCCTGGCAGCCGCGCCACAGGAGTTCCTGGACCTGCTGAGGTCCAGGCATGCCATCATCATGGGCGGACGGCCCGGCAAGCGTCCCGGGCTCTTCAAGGAAGCCGCCAACCGCGCCGGGGATTCCCTGTTCGTCCTGCCCGGGCTGGTGGCCGGCACGCTGCGCGCCGGATGGGAAGGGCTGGCCGCGCTGGACACTGCCTTCGAGCGTGCCGTCTACATGATGTTCCTCGTCTCCGAGGTTCACCCGTTCGACGACGGCAACGGCCGCGTCGCGCGCGTCATGATGAACGCCGAGCTGGCCAGCGGCGGACAGTCAAGGATCATCATCCCGACGGTGTTCCGCGACGACTACCTCGGCGGGCTCAGGCAGCTGACCCGCCAGAGCGACTCAAGCGTGCTGATCAAGGCGCTGCGCTACGGGCACGATTACACCGCCCGGATCGACTTCTCAAGCCTCGCTCGCGCCACCGAGATGCTTCACGCGACCAACGCCTTCAACGAGCCAGGCAGCAGCGAACGACTCCAACTGCCGGACGCATCGCACCAGGAGCCAGGCCGACAACCTGAGTGGTTATCGTTTGCACCATGGACTGTGACTGCACTTGCATATACGGCCATGGCCTGCTGCGGGACGCCGGGCAGCGCGACCGAGCTGGCCACAGAGCACCTCACAGGAAGGCGGGCCGCCGCGCACTTCCGCTTCCGCTGCCGACTCCGTGCTGCCTGCGAATGACGTTTTTCAGCGCGGCGCTGCCCCTACGAGAAGCCGCCGCCGCCGAAACCGCCGCCCCCGCCGCCTCCGAAGCTGCCGCCGCCGAAGCTGCCGCCGCCGAAGCTGCCGCCGCCGAAACCGCCGCCCCCGCCATCGCCTCCGAAGCTGCCGCCGCCGAAGCCGCCGAAGTAGCCCGGCGTGGACGCCTGCCCGAGCAGGAACCCGGCGAACAGGCCAGGACCGAAACCGTAGCCCCTCCAGTACGCCGGGGCGAGACGGGAATCGAGGTAGCTGACAGGGGCGCCGCGCACCTCGACCTGGCGTATCTGCGGCTCTATGCCCTGCTCCACCTTGTGAGCGCAATCGATGCAGGCCGGGACCTCACGGTCGGGGCCGCCCGCCGTCGGCGTCCACTGCACGTCACGTACCGACATGCCGTGCCGCGGGTCGAAGAAGCACGCTGGCCGCCGGCCCGGCCGTGGCTCGCCGTTGGCAAGAGCCGTGGCGCAGGCCACGTGGTAGTGCCCTTCGGCGATGGCGCGGCTGACCGCTCCCATGTCCCCGGCCCGCCGGGCGGTATCCAGCGCCCTGGTTCCGCGCTCGTAGGCGTCCAGCGCCGCGCCCTGCTCCTTGGCCGCCTCCGCGCTGCCCTGGATGGAGGCGTCGGTGCGAAGGTCGGTAACAGCGGTGCTCAGAGCGATCAGATCGTCCTGCGCGGCGGTCTTGGCCTCCCCGAGCTCCCGTTGCAGGCGTCTGCGGACAGGCCGCCCGACCAGGAAGATCCCGGAAACGATCAGCACGACAATCACGCCGAGGCCGATCAGGACATTGGTCCACGCCTGCGAAGAGGTACCCGTTGCACCCGCAGACCCTGAGCCGACTGCTTTCTGCACATCGGTCACGAAATCCGCGAGGGTCGCGTAGACGTCCTTGTCCGCCTGATGCTGCGCCACTACCTCGGTGGCGATGTCGGCGGCGCCGTGGGCGGGCAGCATCCCCTTGTTGTACGCGCCGAAATGCATCAGCCTGCTGTCCATGAAGCCGACGGTGAACTGCTTGTGTCCGTTCAGCATGCTAATGATCCGCGTCATGGCGCTGTCGTAGCCAGCCGGGTCAGAGGCGGCGGCTACCAGGTAGAGGTCAGCGCCGCCGATCTGCTGCTCCAACTGGGCCTCCTGCGCCTGGGAGACCAGAGCACGGCTGTCACTGTTGACGCAGACGTGCTGCCGGGCGAGGCAATCTGCTAGCGTGCTGGCGCTGGCCTGGGAGGGGTAAAGCCACCACCCTGCAACTACAAGCGCAGCCAGCGCGAAAGCAAGCA
The DNA here is from genome assembly GCA_963739615.1 of uncultured Actinomycetes bacterium. Classification (GTDB taxonomy): domain Bacteria; phylum Actinomycetota; class Actinomycetes; order Streptosporangiales; family Streptosporangiaceae; genus Palsa-504. The sequence continues at coordinate 146,103 of CAVUBD010000035.1, read as the reverse complement.
GCCTTCTCATGGCATCGGCCTCCTGTCTGCCGATATGCCCCGGCTGTCATCCTCCGTGCCTGCACACAGGACAGCGAGGCCACAGACGGCGATCTGCATTCCTGATGTCCACGCCCCAACGCTTGGCCGACCGGACGACTGAGCGCCAGAGACGAAGGTCCTGCGCGCCTGACGCGAAGGTCCGCTGCCGTGCCGGCCAGTCCCGTATTGACGGGCCAGGACGGCGCGGTGGGCGTTGCCGTAGTCGGTGACCGTGGGAAGCGGCTTGTGCACTGCTTCACAAGGCGCTTCTGCGGAAACGCCCACCTCACCGACGACCTCCGCTGCCTGGCCAGTCGGCGGGACGGCAGCAGCCCGTTCTTTGGCTGAGGTCCCGCTCAGCGGGTCATGACTGCGTCGGCGCTCGACTCTTGAGGCAGATAACCTGTGTCGTTATCGCTTGCACGGCGGCGAGTCGAGGCACTCGCAGATACAGGCATGACCTGGAAGAACACCCCCTGCCGAATCGGAGCGCCTGCAGCCAGGGCAAGCCTCGCGTTCGGCGGCGGGCAGATAATCCGGTTCCGGGCTTTCCCGCAGCAGCATCTTCAAGATCATCTTTGGGTCTGCGGCGGTGCTGCAGACGGCGTATAGCTCACCGTCTTCAGGGTGCGCGCCCTGGGATGGCCGGCCGGTTTCCTGAACAGGTCGCGTAGGTAACCTGTCACCGGTTCCATGCTGCCTGGCTTTCCCCGGGCCGCCGCGTGGCCGTCCGGCCGGACCAGGATGACCGGCCCGGTGCCATCGTCACGAGGTCTCGGCGCTTGCGCGACGTCGCCCGTGACGACCTCGAGGTCGCTGCTGTAGGGCCGCAGCCCTGAGTCGCTCAGCACGCTGGCCAGGTGGCCTGCGGGAACTACCAGGACGTGCCGGCCACCGCGCAGGACGCGGTGCAGCGTGGTGGGCTGGCTGCCCGCGCAGACCTGAATGTCGGGCATGCGCTGGCCGGGTCCCGGCCCGCCTCGGCCGCGGTCCTGGCGGGCCAGCGGCCCCGGCGGGTAGGTGACGTAGACCTGGCTGATCCTGCGGGCCACCCGGCGCTGGATGACCGCACTGCGGCCGAGGGCCGGGACGACAACGTCGCGGACCCGTCGCTTGACGGGCTGGCTCATGGTGCCGTAGTGGACCAGGGCGTGCGTGAGCCTGAGCACGTCCTCCGCCACCGGGCGCCGCTCGGTGCCGTAGGTGTCGAGCAGCGTGTCGGGCACCCGGCCGGAGACGACAAGGGCGAGCTTCCAGCCCAGGTTGTGGGCGTCCATGACGCCGGTGTTCAGGCCCTGGCCGCCGGCCGGGGTGTGGATGTGCACCGCGTCGCCGGCCAGCAGCACGCGGCCGCGCCGGTAGGCACTGGCCGACCGGCGATGGCAGCGGAAGCTGGCCAGCCAGGTGGGATCGGACACGGCGACCGGCCGCGGCGCCCGCTGGCTGGTCAGCTGCTGGATCTCAGCCAGGGTGGGGGCCTGCTGGTCCCGGTTCCCCGCGAAGGGGAGTGTCACCCTCCACCGGTGCCCGCGCATCGGGAAGAAGATCACCGGCAGCCCGTCGGGCCGGAAGAACGCATGGACCGCGTCTTCGCGGAGGTCCCAGTCCAGCAGGACGTCGGCGAGCAGCCATTCCTGCGGGTAGGGGTGCCCGTGGAAGGTCAGGCCGAGCTCGCTCCGGACCCGGCTGTGCGCGCCGTCGCAGCCGACCACGTATTCAGCGGTGATCGTCCGGGCCTGGCCCTCCTGAACCCCGCGGACGGCCGCGGTGACGGCGTCGCCGCCGGCGGCCAGGCCGGTGAGCTCGGTTTGCTGCTCCACGACGCCGCCCAGCTCGGCGATCCGGGCGCGGAGCAGCCGTTCGGTCTGGTCCTGCGGGAGGTCGAGCAGGAACCCGAACCGCGAGCCGCAGCGCCCGAAATCCAGGCTGGTCAGGCACCTGCCCTCGGAGTAGAAGCAGAGATGATTCACCACCTGGCCGTGCTCGATGAACCGCCCCGCCAGGCCCATCATGTCGAGGACCTCCAGCGTGCGGGCATGGATGCCGATCGCCCGGGCCTGCCGGGCCACTCCGACGCCTCGGTCGATGACGCGGGTGTGGATGCCGCGGGCCAGCAGTTCCGCGGCGAGCACGAGCCCGGTGGGCAGGCGCCGACGACCAGCACCTGGCAGTCCGCGCGGGAACCGCCGCGTCCGCGGGTCACCAAACCGGGGGCGGCCGACTGAGCAAGAGGAAAAGCGTTCACGCGCCAACCCTGCGTCCGCCGCCGCCGCCGGGCCATCTGAAGGACTACGTAGATGCTACGTATCTTCCGCCAGCAGGCCCTCCTCATGAGCCCAGGCAGCCAGCTGGGTCCGGGTGCGGAAACCCAGCTTCGTGAGGATGTGATCGACGTGCACCTCAACGGTCCGGACCGAAAGGAACAGCCGCGCGGCGATGTCCCGGTTGGTCAGGCCGCGCGCCGCGAGCGCCGCGACCTCGGCCTCCCGGCGGGTCAGCGTCTGCCGGGGCCCGGGGGCATCATCCGGCTCGTTCGCCAGGACGAGAGCAACCGCCTGCTCCGGGCTCAGCCGCCGGCCCTCCGCGAGCAGCCGCCCGGCCGCCGGCCCGGTCCTGGCCCGCGTCGGCACGAGCCAGCGGTCGACAATCTCCTCCATCGGTCCTGGCATGGAGAACTCGTTCACGTCCCGGTACGCGTCAGCGGCTCCGGCCAGCCGGAGCGCCAGCCGGGGGCGCCCGGTCTTGGCCGCGAGCCCGGCGAATCCGCCCAGCCCGAGCTGGACGAACCAGCGGTCGCCGACGTCCGTGGACATCTGGAACCCCTCAGCAAGCGCCTTCCTGGCCGCGGACAGTTCACCCAGGTCCAGCAGGGGGAAGCCGAGCATCAGCCGGGCACGCGCGCTCAGCGGCGCCAGGCCGAGTTCGGCGGCCGTCGCGCCGCAACGCGCGAACAGATCGCAGGCAGCTTCCAGTCTGCCCGTGAGCAGTGCGACCAGGGCGGAGTAGAACATCGCGAACGCGATCGCCGGGCGGTCGCGCGCCTCGTTCACCAGCGTGGCGGCACGCTCTACGTCCGGTGCCCCCGCCAAGATCCGCCCGCTGGATATCTTGCTGCGGCCGAGGTACACGGTCGCGATGCCCACGCCAACCTTGTCGCCGAGCGTCCGGCTGAGCCCGATGCTCTCCCTGAGCAGGTCGGCGGCATGGGCGTAGTCGCCCTGGTCGATGGCCAGCCAGGCGGCACCGTTCAGGGCGCTGACGCGCGCCGTACTCGGGCCGGGGACCAGGCCGAGCAGTTCGCCCAGGCGCTGCCTGCCCTCGGTATGGTGTCCGCGCAGGGACCAGAACGCGGACATCGAGGCGGCCAGCCGCAGCGCGGCGGCCGGATCATGCCGGCGGTACCAGCTGAGCGCCGCGCGGATGTTGTTGTGCTCGATGTCAACCCGCTCCAGCCATTCCTTCTTGGCCAGGCCCGCGTGCGGGCGGCCGTCGGCCTCGACCAGGGCCAGGAAAGCCGCGGCGTGGGTGCCGCGGGCCCGCTCCGCCTCCGGCATCGCCGCCAGGCGTTCGGCCGCGTACTCCCGGACCGTCTCCAGCATCGCGTACCGCGCAGGCGACGGCCCGGGGCTGCGCACCTGCCGCAGCAGGCTGTGGCCGACCAGCTCGGCCAGGCCGTCGAGCACCGGCAGGCCGGTGTCCACTGCCGTACCGCAGACCCTCTCGATGATCTCCAGGCTGGCGCCTCCGGCGAACACCGAGCACACGCCGAGGAGCCGCCTGGCCGCCTCGGTCAGCAGGTCATAGCTCCACGCGATCGTCGCGCGCAGCGTCTGCTGCCGGTCCGGCAGGTCGCGGCCGCCGCCGGTCAGCAGCCCCAGCGAATGCTCGAGCCGGGGCAAGATCGCCCTCGGCGGCAGCAGCTTGACCCGCGCCGCCGCCAGCTCGATCGCCAGCGGCAGCCCGTCCAGCCTGCGGGCGATATGCGCGACCGCCGGCGCGTTCTCGTCGTCAAGGGTGAATCCGGGCACCGCGGCGATGGCCCGCTCGGCGAACAGGCGCACCGACTCGCAGGCGGCCAGCGACGCGGCCGTCGGGCGAGCCTCCTCGTCCGGGACCGCGAGCGGCGGGACCGGGCATTCCTGCTCCCCCGAAACACGCAGCGACGAGCGGCTGCTGACGAGAATCCGCACGGCGCTCGTCTCCTGCAGCAGCCGCGTCACGACCGGGGCGCCGGCCAGCAGGTGCTCGAAGTTATCCAGGACGATCAGCAGCTGCCGCTCGCGCAACTGGCTGATCAGGTGCTCCATCAAGGGCCGGTCTCTGGCATCTTGCAGCCCGATGCTCTGGGCGATCGTCGAGGGCACCAGCCCCGGATCCCGGACAGGCGCCAGCGGTACGAAGTAGAACGCCGTCCGGGTAGTCGCCGGCTACCTCACCGGCCAAGGCGATGCACAGCCGGGTCTTGCCGCTGCCGCCCGGCCCGGTCAGCGTGACCAGGCAGCTGTCCTTGAGCAGCCGTTTCGCCTGCGCCAGTTCGCGTTCCCTGCCGACGAAGCTGGTCAGCGGCTTGGGCAGGCTGATCCGGCCGGTGCCGGGTTCAATCGCGCGCCGGGATAGCGAGGCCGCCGTACCGCTCGAGACCTCAGGCATGTCATGTCAGCCTTTGCCAGCCGGGTGAGCGCGATCAGACCGGCTGTGCGGCCGCCGGTGATCTGTCACGCTGATCAGAGACTAACCGCGCTGCGTCACGAGCGCATGAGGCGATGGCCTGAAGGTAGTGCGTCCACCTGACCGCTCCGGCCACGATCATGGTTCCGGAGCAGGAGCACGGCGTCAGTTGTGTGTGGTTATCGCTTGCACGGCGGACTGAAGTCATACACACATATTTGCGCCGGTGGCCGTGTTAGAGGCCGGCAGGCTTCGCGACACGCTGGTGCCCCGGGACGAGCCGCGCCGCGGTGTCAGCCGCGGACTCGACGTGCCCGGCGCGGCGCTGGCCGTGGCGGGCCTGGTGACGTTCGCCTACGCGCTGGCGGGCGCGCCCGCGCACGGCTGGGGGTCAGCCCGGACCCTGCTGCTGCTGGCGCTGGCGCTGATCTTGCTGGCTGGGTTCGCTGCGGTCGAGCGGTCGGTGCGCCGGCCGCTGGTGCCAGCGCAGCTGTGGCGGGCCCGGTCGATGGTGGCGGGCGTGGCGGTCATGCTCGGCGCCACCGGCATCCTGGTCGGCACGTTCTTCTTGAACTCGCTGTACCTGCAGGAAGTGCAGGGCGCCTCGGCGCTGCGGGTGGGCGTGGAGTTCCTCCCGCTGGCGGTGGTGATCGGGGCAGGCGCTCACCTCGGCTCGCGGCTGCTGTCCCGGGCCGGGTCGCGGGTGCTGGTCGTCGCGGGCCTGGCCGTAATGGGCGCGGGAGCGCTCTTGCTCACCGGCGTGTCCGCCCGCTCGGGCTACCTGGCCGGCTTCCTGCCTGGCCTGCTCGTGGTGGGGATCGGCACCGGCCTGGTGTTGCCGGCCACCGCCATCACCGCCATGAACGACATCGCCGAAGACCGGGCCGGCCTCGCCGCTGGCCTGATGACGACCGCACATGAGATCGGTGCCGCGCTGGGCGTCGCCGTGTTCTCGGCCGTGGCCGTGGCGACAGGCGGCGGGATCGCAGCCGGCTACCGGCACGGCTTCACCGTCGCAGCATCCGTCGCGGGCGGGCTGGCCGTCGTTGCGGCGCTGCTGGTCCCGGCAGTCCGGCCGGCGGCCGGAGCCCGCGTGGCGGTGCACTGAGATGGCATCGACCCAGCGGCTGACCGGCTACCAGCGCGAGGTCGCGGAGCGGAACGTCGAAGCGATCCTGGACGCGGCCGAGGAACTGCTGCAACAGGGGCAGGCGAACATCTCCGCGGTTGCCGTACTGGCCGGGGTATCCCGGGTCACGGTCTACGCGCACTTCCCGACCTGGACAGCGCTGCTGGAGGCGGCCGTCGAGCGGGCCGTGCGCCGGACGATGGCCGCCCTGGAATCCGCGCACGCCAATGACGGCCCGCCCGTCGAGGCACTGGACCGGATGATCGCCGCAGCCTGGCAGCACCTGGCGCGGTACGAAGCGATGGCCGCCGCGGTGGCCGAGCTGCTCAGCCCCGAGTCCGTCGCCCGGACCCACCACGCCGCGCACCGCACGATCGGCATGCTGCTGGCACGCGGGCAGGCAGACGGGTCCTTCCGCGCTGACTTGCCCGCCGTCTGGCTGGTGACAGCGTGCATCGCGCTCGTGCACGCCTGCTCGGACGGCGTCCGGGCCGGCCAGGTCCAGGAGCACAACGCGGTCCGCATCCTGACCACCTCGGTCCGCGACCTGTTCACGGGAACGTGACCAAGCCTGCAGCCCGGCCACGCAGAACACTGAGCCAGCGACCAGCCTGGCCATCACCGGGCAAGGGCCCGCAGCCAGACGCGGACTGGCGCGCCGGCAGTTGCCCGCCGCTCTCTCGACATCGCAGGGGTCTTGACTGGAGCGGGCTATCAGCCGTGAGCCCTTCGAGCTCTGCAGCACAGGGCGCGGGCATGCGTACCGCCAGCCTGGTTCTTCCCCTATGGCAGAAGTCTGCTATATCATCTATACTTCTTCCATGGCGCTGAGCATCAAGAGTGACGAGGCGGACCAGCTCGCCAGGGAGCTTGCCGCGGAGACAGGCGAGACGCTAACCGAGGCCGTCGTGATCGCGCTCAGGGAGCGGCTCGACCGTGAGCACGCCAGGCACGCGGCCAGCATGAGGACGCGACTGGCGCGCCTGGCGGCCGATGTGGCGGCCGTGCCGGTCGCCGACAGCCGGACGCCAGAGGAGATTATCGGCTACGACGATGCTGGCCTGCCGCGTTGACGCAGCCGGCGCGCGGGAGCCTTGTCGTCGACACGTCGGCAGCCGTGGCGGTCATCCTCGGCGAACCGGGGTGCGATGACCTCGCGGTCCACCTGGAGAACGCCCTTGCCCGGCTGATGCCCGCCGCCATCCGCGTCGAGCTGGGCATCGTCATTGAGGCTAGGCTCTGGCCGTCTGGGCAAAACATTGTCGACCGGTTCCTCCGTGACGCGAAGATCGACATCGTGCCTGTCGATACAGACCTGGCAGCCAGGGCGATGAGCGGCTGGCGGCGATATGGCAAAGGGCGTCATCCAGCCGGGCTGAATTTCGGTGACTGCTTCACATACGCGCTCGCCGAGCGAACCGGGCACCCCGTACTGTGCACCGGTAATGACTTCGCCGCCACCGGTGTTGCTGTGGTGCGCCCCCAGCACGGGGCTGATCCAGCGTAGCGATGTCAGTCCGCGGGAGGGTCTGTCCGCGCCGGCCATCGACTACATCAGCCAGCGGCCGGACCACCTGGCGACCGCGCCGCCCCGGCATGAGGAGCCGTTCTCCACCCCTCGCGCCTGGCACATCCTCTCCGACCTGCTGCACTCTTACGGCGCCGGGTCGGCGGACGGGCCGCAGCTGCCGGACGAACTGCTGCGGATCCTCGCGCTGGGCATGGTGTCACCGTCGCACGCAGGGCAGTTCCGTGGTTATGTCCGCCAGCTCCGGCACGCCTGGTCGCTCGACGCGCTGCTGAAGGGGACGATGCACTGGCCTGCCGATCCCGCCGAGCGCGATGTCTGCTACTTCCTGGCGCAGGGCCTGCGTGCCCGGCTGGCCAAGGAGCTTCCGGTGTCGCGATCACATTCACGTTCATGTGGATGTCATCGGTGGCCGCTGGGCGCCGTGACGGCACGGGAAATCGCGCGGGAGGAACCGGGAGACCATTGCCAGGCGCGGTCACCCAGGAGGGCCAGGGCGGCCGGGACCAGGATGCCGCGGACCACGGTGGCATCGATCAGGACGGCGGCGGCCACACCGACGCCGAGGATCTTGAGGTCCACCAGGGACATGGTGGCGAAGATCGAGAAGACCGCCACCATGATCACGGCCGCGCTGGTGACCACGCCGGCGCTGGACGCGATGCCCCCGACGATCGCGTCCCGCGGCGACGAGCCGCGCAGCCTGAGCTCCCGGATGCGGCTCAGGATGAACACGTGATAGTCCATGCTGATCCCGAACAGGAACACGAACATGAACAGCGGCTCCCACCAGATGATCCCGCCGAACGAGGTGTAGCCGAGAAGCCCCTGCAGCCGCCCGTCCTGGAAGATCAGCGTGACCAGCCCGTAGGCCGCCGCCACCGACAGCAGGTTCAGGGCAATCGACACCAGCGGGACGGCGATCGACCGGAAGGCCGCCATCAGCACCACGAAGGCCAGCACGGCGACGAGGGCGAGCACCGCGGGCGTGCTGTCGTGCACCTGGCGGGTGTCGTCGTAAAATTGGGCGGTGTCGCCGGTTACCGCGTCGCGGACCCCGGGCACCTTGCCCAGCGTGGCGGGCAGGATCTGATCACGCAGGACCGTCAGCGAGTGGTAGGACGCGGAGTCCGCCCCGTTGCCGGACAGCGTCACCCCGACGACCAGCGCTCGTCCGCCGCCGATCGCGGTGGCGGTCACCGGTTCGTGGATCGCCCCGCCGGCCGCAGCCTGCGCCCGCAGCGCGTCGACCGCGGCGAGCACCCGGTGTCCCGTGACGTCCGGGCCCGTCACGACCACCTCCGCGGGCCCCGGGGCCTGCGGGAACGCGTGCTCGATCGAGCTCATCGTCTGCACCGCGGCCGAGCCGCGCGGGGCGTCGACAGCCGGCTGCCCCAGCCGCATGCCGAGCGCCGGCGCCGCCAGCGCGAGCAGCCCGATCGCCGCGATGCCTCCCCAGGCCACGGGCCGGGCGACGACCCGGCGGGCGAGTGCCCCCCACAGCCGGGACGGGCGGGCGGCGGCGCGGCCCCGGCCGAGGAACGGGATCCGCCCCGCGTCGGCCCGCGGCCCGAGCCAGGACAGCAGCGCGGGCAGCACGGTGAGCGAGCCTGCCACCGCTATGCCGACCACCGCGATCGTCCCGACCGCCATGCCGGGGAACGGCCCGCCGCCGAGCAGGAAGAGCCCGGTCATCGCGGTCATCACGGTGAGCCCGGATACGGCGATCGTGCGGCCCGACGTGCGCGAGGCGATGCGCAGCGCCTCGGGGAACGACCGGCCTTGGGCCCGCTCCTCGCGTTCCCGGCGCAGGTAGAACAGCGAATAGTCGACGCCGACCGCCATCCCGATGATCACTACCACCTCAAAGGTAGAGCTGGTGACCGGCAGCCAGTGGCTGGCGATCGTCAGCACTCCGAGGGCCGCGGTCAGCGCGGACACCGCGAGCAGCACGGGGATTCCGGCCGCGACCAGGGCGCCGAACACAACCAGCAGCAGGATCAGCGTGATCGGCACCGAGGTCGCCTCCGCCTTGCCGAAGTTCAGCGAGCTGTCGATCGCCTGGGTGATGCTCGCGTCCCCTGATTCGGCGATCCGCAGGTCCGGGTGCCGGGCCTGCACGGCCGAGACCGCGCGCTGGTCGGCGGTCGCCGCCTGGTCCACGCTGGCGACGTTGCCCGGCACCTCGAACGTGACCAGGGCGCTGCGCCCGTCCGGCGAGACTAGCGACTGCCCACCCGCGGACAGCGGGGACCGGATGCCTACGGCGTACTTGGCCTGGGCTGCCAGCGACGCCGCCACCTGGCCGACGGCCTGCCGCATGGCCGGATCTGCGGCGAAGGTGGCACCAGGTGCCCGTGCCTGGATCAGCACGGCCTCGGAGTACGCGTTGTACTGCGCGGGCGCGGCCTGCTTCAGGACGCGCTCCGCTTGCCCGGCCTGGCCGGCGCTGTAGTCCGGCAAGGTCTTCGCGCCGATCGCCTGGCCCGCCATGAAGATCGCGGCGACGAGCAGCAGCCAGCCGAACACGGCGGTCTTGCGATGCCTGGCGCTCCAGCCGGCCACGCGCTCGGTCAGCGCGGGACGGTCACGAGCACCCGGCGGGTCGGACGTATCCGCAGGTGCCGGTGCGGGGGATACTGGACTGTACGGCTGACGCATCGTAGTCCCTTTCTGTTTGAGCGCGGAGACGGTCTTACTGGTGTGAGTTGCCGTTGCCTGGTCCCCGCCCGCGAGCTGGACCCTCGTGGGCGGGGACGGTCATGAGCGGCCGTTCGGGATGAAGGGATAGAGCGGGCCGGGGCCGCGGAGTACCTCTTTCGCCTCCTTCAGCGGGTCCTCGGGCGAGCGGAGCAGGCCACGGGCGATGGCCGCGTGCGCGCGGGCGGTCGCGACCAGGACGTAGTTGAACAGCAGGAACAGGATTACGAAGCCGGCGGCGGCGAGCAGCGCCTTCGGCAGCGTGTCGACGTACAGGCCGTACCCGGGGTGGCCGTGCGGGCCGTTCGGGAAGTAGCCGATCTGGTAGCCGTGGAACCTCGTGCCGTGGACGCTCTGCCACGGGGCCCAGTACCAGATGGGCAGCGTGATCCCGGCGAGGAAAACCAGCCAGATCGTCAGGACGACGAGGTCCAGCGTGACCAGCGGGACAAGCAAGCCAAGCAGGTACGCGATGTCGCGCCACGTGGCGGGATCGCGCCACCGGGTGCGGAGCTGAGCCATGACGCCGGATCCGGTGAGCTCGCGGTAACGACCTTCGATGGGCTCCGGGTCCACGGTGCGCAGCCGGGCGCGCTCCACGTTCGCGCACCATCTGATCGTCACGGCGGCGGCGATCAGCACCGGGAGCCCGGCTAGGGTGAAGCTGAGGGAGGCGCCGACGACGACGGCGGTTAGCGCGATCGCGAACAGCGTCCAGCCCACGACCTGGTAGGCGAGCAGATACCAGACGGCGGTCCAGAGCCCGCGGGACAGCACGAGCCGCACCGGGTCGCGGCGCAGGCTGAAGGTGTTCATCCGACATCTCGCATGAGCTGCTCGACGGCGCTGACGTGCTCGGCGAGCTTTGCCATCTCGGCACGCAGCTCGGTCATGTTGGCCACAGCTTCCTCGGCAAGCTTGCGGTAAGCCGCCATCGCGACCGCGTCCGCGCGGTGCCGCTGCAGCCGGTAGTAGTTCCAGACGATCACCGCGATCGCCGCGCAGACCGGCACGAAGATCGCCGCCAGTATGCCGATCGGGGTGAAGTTCGTGCCGCTGGAGGCGGCCAGCGTCGTCATCAGGGGTGTTCCTCTCATTTGTCGCTCTCCTCCACTTCGAGAGCTTGCAGTCCGCTGCCGTCGTCTTCGGCGAGCGTGTCGAGGACCGTCTGGGGCGTGACGTGCAGCTCGAACGGGACCAGTTCGAAGTACTTCATCGCCTTCCCGTCATCAGACAACTCCAGATGGCCGGTCACCAGGCCGGCCTTCTCCAGCCGGTCCAGGTGCATGTACAGCAGCGGCCTTGACATGCCGAGCCTGCGGGCCAGTTCGCTGACATGTATGCGTCCGCCCGTGAGCTCCGCGATGATGCGCAGCCGGAGCGGATGGGCGACGGCGGTCAGCATGGCCAGCAACTCCTCGGTAGTCAGCGGTGGGCTCCTCTTCTTTCACCTGTAAGATTTAACTTACAGGTGAAAGATGACACAGTCAAGAGCGACCGCTGACGTGGGCCTGCCGATGGCGCGCCCGCGTTCAACCGCGAGGAACTTGCTACCGCATGGGGAAATCAGCGAGTGATCGCCTCGTCCGCTTGCTGCATGATCTTGGGACCATGCCGTTCGAGTCCGGTGCGCTGATCAGCCGCAGCCTCTGGGTGATCTTCATCGGCGAGTGGGGAGTCTGGACCCATGCGACCTTGCCTTGCCCCAGGAGCCGAGAGCAAACCTGTGTCATTATCGTTTGCACCGTGGGGTGAGGTTGCAGGGGCAGGTGGGTCCGCCGTGGTGCCAGGGGGTGGTGTGGTCTAGGTCGCAGGCGGCTAGCGGGGCGGGGAGGGCGGGAAGTCTCCCCGAACAATTTACCACTCTACTGATCGTGATACCACCATTGAACGACAATATTTTCGAAAAATTGTCTAATGAATTGCCTGGCCGCGAGGAGACGGCAGCCAGGCAATTCCGGGGTGCTGGGGGTCAGGGATCGATGCGGGTGGCGTCTTGGGGTTCTAGCGACTCCTGGGGCACCAGCGGCTGGGGTACGGGCTGGCCGGGGCCCGTGACGGGCCGGGCCTCCCCGGCCACGGTGGCGCCTGCCAGCGACACGTCCGCGTCGGGCACCTCAGCGCCGGCATCCGGCCACTGCTTGAGTTCCACCTGCGGGATCAGCCAGCTGGCCAGGAAGGCGAGCGCGGCGATCGGCACCGCGACCAGGAACACGGTCTGGATCGATTCGGCGTAGCCGGCCACGAAGCCCTGGTGCACCACGGCGGGCAACTGCTTGAGCAGGGCCGGGGTGGCGTCCGAGCTGCTGAAGCCGTGCGGCAGGGTGACGCCGTGCAGGTGCTTGGCCAGGTTGCCGATCAGCACGTTGGAGAAGATCGCACCGAAGATCGCGGTGCCGAACGATCCGCCGATGGAGCGGAAGAACGTGGCCCCGGACGTCGCGACGCCCAGTTCGCTGTGCGGCACGCCGTTCTGGACGATGATGACAAGCACCTGCATGACCCCGCCGATGCCCATGCCGAGGACCAGCATGTACAGGGCATCCAGGGCGGCCGGGGTGCCGACCCCCATCAGGTGGAGCAGGTACATGCCGAGGGTCATCAGGCCGGAACCGGCGATCGGGAAGAACCGGTACTTGCCGGTCTTCGAGATGAGCTGCCCGGAGGTGATCGAGACCAGCAGCAGCCCGGCCATCAGCGGGAGCAGGTACACCCCGGAGATGGTCGGCGAGATGCCCCTGACGACCTGGAAGAACGCGGGCAGGTAGGTGATGGCGCCGAACATCGCGAAGCCGACGATGAAGCCGACCAGGCTGGTCACCGAGAAGGTACGCAGCCTGAACAGGTGCAGCGGCAGGACGGGTTCGGCGGCCCGGCGCTCGACCAGCACGAACACGCCGATCGCCGCGATGCCGGCCACGCCAAGGAGGTAGATCGGCGCCGATCGCCACGGGTAGGTGGTGCCGCCCAGGCTGGTCAGCAGGATCAGCGAGGTAGCGGCCAGCGACAGCACGAGGGTGCCGAGGTAGTCGATCACGTGGTGGACCCGGCGCAGCTGGCCGGGCACCTGGCTGGCCACCACGACCAGCGCTATCACGCCGATCGGCACGTTGATGTAGAAGATCCAGCGCCAGGTCAGGTTGTCCACGAAAACGCCGCCGAGCAGCGGGCCGACCACGCTGGCGAAGCCGAAGACCGCGCCGAACAGCCCGACGTAGCGGCCGCGTTCCCGGGGCGAGACGATGTCCCCGACGATCGCCTGCGCGCCGACCATCAGGCCGCCACTGCCCAGGCCCTGCACGGCGCGGAACGCGATGAGCATGATCATCGACGTGCTCAGGCCTGACAGGATCGAGCCGACCAGGAAGATGACGATCGCGGCCTGGAAGAAGACCTTCCGGCCGTACTGGTCGCCCAGCTTGCCCCACAGCGGGGTGGACACCGTGGTGGCCAGTAGGTAAGCGGTGATGACCCAGGCGATGTGGGAACCGCCCCTGAGGTCACCGACGATCGTCGGCAGCGCCGTGGACACGATCGTCTGGTCGAGCGCGGCGAGCAGCATGCCGAGCATGAGCGCGCCGATGATGAGCAGGATGCGGCGACGGCTGAGCCCGGGCAGGGCGCCGTTGCCGCTGATGTCCGCGGCGAGCGGCTGCGAGCCGCCCGCGGGCGCGGGAGTGGCGGAGGCCATCAGTGGTTGTCCTTCCTATTGCGTCACGGTCATCGCCATCTGCGCCGCGTGGGCCGCTCACTACAACTTTGCGCGGGATAAAAACTTGCACTCTGCGAACTATTACGTGGTGCGCAACAAGGAACGCCCGGCAGATGTTCCCTCGGGCTAGCATCGGGCCTGGGCAGTAGGAGGAACGGCGTGCAGATCGATATTCGCGGCAAGGTCATCGTGATTACCGGGGCCGGACGCGGGCTGGGCCGTGCCCTCGCCCTGGGCCTGGCGGCCGAGGGAGCCCGCGTCGCGGTGCTGGCCCGGGACGGGCAGCAGGCCGCCCGCACGGTGGCGGAGATCGCCGCGATGTCCCCCGCGACACCGGAGCCGTTCGGGGTCGCGGCCGACGTCGCCGACGAAGCGCAGGTGCGGGCGGCGGCCGCCGCGGTCGAAGCGCACTGGGGCCGGGTCGACGCACTGATCTGCAACGCCGGCTGGATGCCGCCGGTCACGGGCGTGCTCGAGCTGGACATGGCGGACCTGCACCGTGTCGTGGACAGCAACCTCATCAGTTGCTTCCTCACCACTAAGCACTTCGCCCCGATCATGATCCGCGGCGGGGGCGGCCGCATCATCTACATGACCAGCATGATCGGCGTGCAGGCCAATCCCGGCCAGAGCGCCTACGGGGCCGCCAAGGCCGGGGTCAACATCCTGGCCAGCGTGGCCCACCAGGAACTGGCCGACCACGGCATCCGCACGGTCGCCCTGGCGCCCGAGCGCGAGCCTCAGGACGTGGTGTCATTCGCCGCGTTCTTGTGCAGCGACGCGGCGAGTCACCTATCTGGCACCCTGCTGCCCATCCGTCCCGCGGGCGGCTGAGCCGAGCTCATAGGTACCCTCTCTTGCGCATCCAGACCAGGGTGATCCAGCCCCAGATGGGCGGCAGGTACGAGCTGAACAGGCGCTGGATGAAGACCGCGGCGGTGGCGTCGGCCTCCGAGACGCCGGCCGCGGTGAGCCCGAGGATCATGCCCGCTTCCACTACCCCGAGGCCGCCTGGCGACGGCGCTATCCCGCCGACCATCGCGGCCAGGGTGATGACCACGATCAGGGTGGGAAGCCGCAGGTGGTCGCCGAAGGCCCGCAGCGAGACCGACAGGGCCGTGGCCACGAGCAGATCCCGGCCGAACGCGCCGCTCAGCAGCAATACGAGCTTGCCCGGAGAGCTGGCTACCGTCTTGAGGTTGCCCCAGATGCCGCTCACCGTGGGACGCATCTTGTCGGCGGCCAGCCTGCGGAGCCGGGGCACGGCCAGGGCCACGCCGACCACCAGGGCGACCAGCACCACGACGGCCAAGATGATCCACACCAGTTTCGAATTTCCCCCCGACTCGGGGGTGAGCTCGAGGTGGATGGACCCCCAGGCGAACGGCAGCGAAATCAGGAACAGCACGCCGGTCGCGATCCAGCTGGCGGTGGCCATGATGGCCCCGGAACTCAACGCCACCGACGAGTCGTAGCCCTGCTGCTGGAAGTAGCGCACCCGGGTAGCGAAGACCGCCGCTGTCCCGCCGGCCAGCGCGCTGAAGGCCTTGGCCACCTCGACCGCCACCGTCCGCCCGAACGGAAGCGGCCCGGACACGCTGCCGATGCCTTCGACGGCCGAGGCCACGTAGGCCAGCTGGGTCAGGATCAGCGCCATGGCGACCCAGAGCCAGTCGGCCCCGATCACGGTGTCGAAGGACTTGGAGACGTCGATGAGCACCCCGATCAGGGCCCAGCCACCGATGAGCGTGCCGACCACCATGATCAGCGTCGGCCAGCTCACCCGGCGGGGCTCCATCAGCTTCGGCACGTCAATCGACTTGGCCTGGGCGGCCTGCTGACGGACGTCCTCCAGGAGCTCACGCTGGCCACGCAGGCTCCGGCTGAGGGCAGGATCGAGCGCGGGCCTGTGCAGGTGCCTGAGGGCACCGGCCAGCATCTCAGGCGCCAGGCACCGTGCGGCGGCGGCCGCGGCGCGGTCGGCGCCGACCACCATGGCCGTCGCCGCCATCGCACCAGCCAGGTCGCGATCGAGCTGATCGGGCAAGGCGCCCGCCGAGGCGTCGCGGAAGTCCGCGAGCACGGCGGCCTCCGCGGCCGGATCGACAAGCACCGTGTCACCGCTGATGGCGCCGTGAGCGATGCGGGCCCGCCGCAGGGTCAGCAGCTGGCGGTACAGGTCATCGAGAGCGACGTCGCTGACATCGCCGGCGTCGGTGTCCGACAGCGGTGTCCCGGCGGGCATCCGGTAGACGAGCAGCGCGTCCTTGGACGGTCCCGCCGTGGCCGCCTCGATGATCTCGGGTACGGCCACGCCAAGCTGGGCGGCCCGCAAGGTGAGGTAAGCCTCATGTTCGACCTGCTGAAGCCGGGTGAACGTGAGGCTGGGCCCGGAGTCCCTGTACAGCAGGAACCGGCCCGCCTTGGTCAGCAGCCTGGCATCGGCCGCATCGCGGCCGTAGACCGCGATGCGGATGCGCGGGCCAGGCGAATCTGCCCGGTTTATCTCCGTGGCCGAGTATTTTGCTACTCCCCAGACCTGCCGGGTCATCGGATGCACGTGGCCGGAATCGATGCCGAGCTCAGCCAGCAGCAGCCGCACGTCATCGGCCGACGGCAGGCCGAGCGGTGAGCCGAAGATGAGCCGGACCAGTGCCGTCAGCCCCCAGCCGATGGCCACGCTGCCCAGGACGTTCAGTGGCAGCCCGTGACCTCCGACGGCTGAGGCCAAGGCCACCAAGGCAATGAACAGCTCGATCAGGCGCTGCACGCCGCGCGCGAGGTAGGGCAGCGCCGCCGTCGCGACGGCCACGAACAGGGCGATCTGGAGGACCGGGAAGGTCAGGTAATAGCCGCTGATCACGATGCCGCTAGGTCTTCCGCCGTGGGTTCCGAGGAAGAGGATGAGGATCCCGGCCACCGCGGCCGTACCGGCCGCACTCAGCGCGATGTCGCGCGCGATCACCCAGCGGCGCGCGATCAGGGCCAGCCCCACCAGCACGATCGCGATGCCGAACGAACCGGCCTCGTAGACCACCGTCACCAGCCAGGTGATGCTCCGCGGCGGCGGATGAATGACCTGGGCGATGGCCCGGTCGAGGCGGGAGTCGTAGCGGATGACAAGTATGCAGCACACCAGGGCCAGGACCGCAGCGGCCAGGCGCACTCCGTCGCTTCCGCGCCGGCGTCGCTGGCCGTCGCCGACCGGCGCGAATATGACCGAACGCCAGCCGCTCAGCAGATGCCGCTCGGGCACAGGGCTCGCGCTGGCCTGGGCGGACGCGCCATCAAGAGTGCGGTGGCCGGCGTCTCCCGTCATGCGCGCCCCTTCCTGGGCAGCGGAAGCCCGGACTGATCCGGTCCTGCGCGGTCCGCGCCGGCTCGTGCTGCCGTAACCACGGTAGTCCCGGCGGTCGCCATGACGGCAAGCGCATGCCGGCCGGTCGATATATACCGGCCCCGGCCGGCTGGGCTCACGGTTTCGCCTTCCTCGCAGCTTCCTGGGCTCCGCCGACCGTTACGCGTCAGGTTTCCTCCCGCGAGTCATACACGCCTCACCCGTGACGGATGAACTCCGGCGCCGGTGCTCAACGACGATGAAGGTCAGGATCGGCATGATCCTGACCTTCATCGTCACGAGCTTGCCTGACCGCCGGCCGGCGCTGGCGGAGGAGTCAGTCGTCCAGGCCGAAGGCCTGGCGAAGCTGGGCTTCCTGCTCGTCCGACAGGTTGGTGCGGATGAGCTCGGCCTGCGTATCGGCGAACTCGGCGGCCACCTTGTCGTAGACGGCACCGGACGTGAGCGCGAACAGCGCGGACGTGCCAGGGGTGACCTTCTCCCGGACATCGCGGATGAAGTCGTCGCTGATGCCGACATCGCGCATGGAGCCCATCAGCGCGCCGCTGGCAGCGCCTATCGCCAGGCCCAGGATCGGGACGAAGAAGATCAGGCCGAACAGCAGCCCCCAGAAGCCGCCGCCGAGCGCGCCCGCCGCCTTGGTGCTGTGCATCTCATGGGTCTTGGGCTTCTTGCGGCCGGCCTCCCAGCTGACTACTGCCGCGTCGTGAAGCTCGATCAGGTAATCCCGGTTCAGCTTCTCCAGCCTTAGCAGCGCTTCATCCGCGCCATCGGGCGTGCTGAATTTCCATGCAGTAAGCGTCGCCATTACCTCTCCATCGGTGTGTGGTGAAAACGCTCGCCTCCCGGCGTCCATGATGACGACCGGGCGGGCTCCACTGGATCACCCGTTGCGGGTGACCCTGGCACGCTGAGGGTCGCGTTCATGCTGGGCGGAATCACCGCCGTCCCCGGCAGCACGCGGAGGGCTCACTCGAGCGCATCACCTCTGAAGGGTGAAGCAACTTCCGCCGGGATGCCCCAAGCTGCTCTCAGGCCATGCGTCCGCTTCTTATCCGGCTACGCACGAAAAGCAGCTTGCCATGCAGATCCGCGCAATCTCTCTGCCCGCCCGTTCCCTGGTCTCGCGGAGCGTGGTCGCGCTGCCGCGCCGGGCGGCCCGGAGCTGGCGCGAGGCCAGCCTGGGATCGGGGCAGATCGTGTGCCTGAGGCTCACCGGCCAGCTATGCGCCGGCCACGCGGATGACCTCCTCGACGCGGTGGGCGCTCGGGTGCGGGCGGCCAGGCCGCCCGCCTGCGCGGTCGTGCTCGATCTTTCTGACCTAGCCGCCGTCGACGACGGCGCGCGTACCGCGCTCTCGTCGCTTGGCGGCCTGCTGTCGCAGAGCGACGCCCAGCTGCGGCTAGTCCTGCCGGAAGCGGAGGATCGCGCAGCGCTGTCCGGTGACGGCACCTCGACCCCTATCGGCCTGGATGCCCTGCACACGAGCGTCCGCGCCGCCATCCTCGCCGCGCACGCCGCGCTTCCCGGGCCGGCCCTCGTCACGCCCGCCATGCGCACGCTTCTCAGCCAGCGGCCCGAACTGCTGCTCCTACCCCGCTCACCGGGTCTGGGCCAGCGACCTGGGGCTTGACTAAGCAGCGTCACTTTGCTATTACCCTCGACACCGTGCTTACGGAGGAAGTTCCGGCTCGGTACGGGGGTCGCGATGAGCGAGAACTGGCGGGGTAACTGGTATCGCGACGACGAGTCCCAGGACTCGCCAGGTCAGCGGTCTCAGCCCGGTTTCACGCCCCGCGCGCAGGGCTCGGGTGGCGCAGGTTCCCGGGCGAGCGGGCCAGCGTGGCCCGGTCAGCCGCCGTCACGTTCGGGGTCTTCGGGTCCCGGCGGCGGCGGGCCCGGGAAACCGGGATGGCGGCGGTGGCTGCGGCCCAAGCGCGTCCTGACGATCATCGGGGCGCTGGTCGTGCTGGCCATCGTGGCCACCGTGGGCCTGTATTTCAGCATCAATTCCAAGATGACCCGCATCAACGTGCTGGTGCCGACGGCGCTGACCTCCGACGGGACCAACTGGCTGATCGCGGGCTCCGACAGCCGCGGCGGGCTGACCAGGGCACAGGAGAACGAGCTCGCCCTGGGGCACGACATCACCGGCGGCCGCACGGACACGATCATGCTCCTGCACCTTCCGGCTAACGGCACCCGCCCGACGCTGGTCAGCATCCCGCGGGACTCCTACGTGGCGATCCCGGGGAACGGCTACAACAAGATCAATGCCGCCTACGCGATCGGCGGGCCCAAGCTGCTCATCACCACCGTGCAGAACGCCACCGGGCTGCCCGTCAGCCACTTCATGAGCATCGGGTTCGGCGGCCTGGTCAACGTGGTCAACGACGTCGGCGGCGTGCGCATGTGCCTGACGGCGCCGATGAAGGACCCCAAGGCCGGGCTGAACCTCAAGGCGGGCTGCCAGACCCTCAACGGCAACCAGGCGCTCGGCTTCGTCCGCACCCGCGCGTTCTCGGTGGGAGACCTGCAGCGTGAGCAGGACCAGCGGGTCCTGCTCAAGGGCATCTTGTCCAAGATGACGTCGGCCGGGACCCTGATCAACCCGTTCGCGGTCATCCCGGCGGCCAGCGGCGCCGCGTCCGCGATATCTGTCGACCAGGGAACCTCGCTCAGCCAGCTGGTCTCGGTCGCGTTCGCGCTGCGGGACCCGGTGACGACAACGGTGCCGTTCGGCGGGTTCGCGAACACGAGCGTCGGCTCGGTCGTGGAATGGGACACGGCGGCGGCGAAGCAGTTCTTCAGCGACCTCGGCCACGACCGGGCGCTGCCGAAGAACCTCGTCGCCGGCTCGTCGGTCCAGGGCACCACCTAGCTGCTTGCGTCACCCCGCCGTCCTCAGGGCATGCGTTCGTCGCGCTTGGGTACAAGTCCCAATAAGCCATCCATTTCGGTGCATGTATTCATTTACATGAAACTTCATGGATTGACTCGGTACCCAACGTGTTTGGTACGTTCGCTGCGGTACGGGGTTCACCGTCCGCAGCCGGAGGTCACATGGACGATCGCATGGTTGCCGGACCAGGCCAGGCCGGGGGGTCCGCGCTTAACGGTCGCAGGGCAGGCGCCGTCCGGACGGCCAGAGCGGACCCCGCCGCTGACGTGGCGCACCCGAACGGGCTCTCGGCGCGTGAGACGGAGGTCATGTCGCTGATCGCCGACGGGCAGACCAACGGGGAGATCGCCGCCCGGCTGTTCCTGGCCGAGAAGACCGTGAAGAACCACGTCCGGCGGATCTACTCCAAGCTCGGCGTCGGGTCGCGGCCCGCCGCCATCGCCTACTGGCGCGACGCCTGCGGGCGCGCGCCCGGCTGACCGGAGACCATCTCCAGCAAGCCTTCAGGTTATTCTCAGCGTAGGGGGCGACAATATAGAGCATGGACACGCTGACCGATGCGCGGCAGCGACCGGATGCGCGGCTCCTCGTGGTCGAGGACGAGCCCAACATCCTTGAGTTGCTGTCTGCCAGCCTGCGCTACGCAGGTTTCGACGTCGTCACCGGCGGCCGCCGGAACCGAGGCGGTCCAGGCCGCTCAGCGGCACCGCCCCGATCTGATCGTCCTCGACGTGATGCTGCCCGATATGGACGGGTTCGACGTCATCAGGCGGCTCCGCGGCGGCGGCGCGCGCATCCCTGTCGTCTTCCTGACGGCCAGGGACGCGACCGAGGACAAGATCCGCGGCCTCACGCTGGGCGGCGACGACTACGTCACCAAGCCGTTCAGCCTCGAAGAGGTGATCGCCAGGATCCGCGCCGTGCTGCGCCGGACCAGGGGGGACGGAGTCGAGCCGACGCCCAGGCTCACCTTCGCCGACCTCGAACTCGACGAGGAAAGCCACGAGGTGTGGCGGGCCGGTGAGCAGATCCAGCTGTCCCCCACCGAGTTCAAGCTGCTCAGGTACTTCATGAGCAACTCCAACCGGGTCCTGTCCAAGATGCAGATCCTCGATCACGTATGGGACTACGACTTCCGCGGCGACACGGGCATCGTGGAGTCGTACGTGTCCGTGCTGCGACGCAAGGTGGACACGAAGGAACCGCGGCTGATCCACACCCTGCGCGGCGTCGGGTACGTGCTGCGGCTTCCTTCTTCCTAGGCACGAGTCCGCCATGACCGCGACGGGAACGAGCAGCCAGGCCGGCCACTGGGCGGCCCGGCCCTGGTATGCAGTGCGCCAGCTGTCCAGCCGGACGTCGCTGCGGACCAAGCTGGTCACCGCGCTGCTCGTCCTGGTGCTTTGCGCGCTCGCGGCCGTGGGCATCGCCGGGGTTTCCCTGCTCCGCGGTTACCTGCTCAGCCCGATGGACAGCGCCCTCAAGAGCCAGGCCGTGCAAGGATCGGCCATCGACGCGGTGAGCGGATCACCGCGGGACCAGCAAGTGCTCGCGAACAACGGGTACGTGGTCTGCTGGGTGCCGAACGGGGGCGCGCCCCAGGCGGTCGTCGCGCCCTCGTCGATACCGTTCGGAGCGGCCCAGAGCAACATCTTGCCTGGCCAGTCGCTGTCCTCGATCGATTCGTGGCTCGACGCGAACCCCGGGACGCCCGTCACCGTTCCCGGCAAGTCACCAGGCGATCGATGGCGGGTGATCGGCATCGCGGCTACCGCCAACGGCACGGCCGGGACGATCGTCGTCGGATTGGACGTGAGCAGCGCCTACAACACCCTGCACCAGCTGACCGTGATGGACCTGATGGTCAGCGCCGTGATCTTGCTCGTGGTCGGGCTGGCCGGGTTCGCGGTGGTGCGGTCGAACCTGCGGCCGCTGGTCGAGATCGAGGAGACGGCGGAGGAAATCGCGGCCGGGCACCTGAACCGCCGGGTGCCCGAGCGGGATCCGCGCACCGAGATCGGCAGCCTGGGCCGGTCGCTGAACATCATGCTGAGCCAGATCGAGGCCGCGTTCCACGCGCGGGAGGAATCCGAGGCGGCGGCGCACCAGTCCGAGGAAAGGATGCGGCGGTTCATCGCCGATGCCAGCCACGAGCTGCGCACGCCGCTGACCGCGATCCGCGGCTTCGCCGAGTACTACCGTCAGCGCGGCGGGCTCGTCCCGCACTGGGACAAGGACCAGCCGGACGCGGCGGGGGCGATGGCGGCCGGGCTCACTCCCGGTGACCTGGACCGCATCATGCAGCGGGTGGAGAAGGAAGCCGCCCGGATGGGCCTGCTCGTCGAGGACCTGCTGCTGCTGGCCCGGCTCGACCAGCAGCGGCCGCTGGCCCAGCAGCCGATCGACCTGCTCTCGCTGGCCGCCGACGCGGTCCACGACGCCCGGATGCTCGCGCCGGCCAGGACCATCAACCTTTCGGTGCAGCCTGGCGCCGCGTTCCTCGTCATCGGCGACGAGCCGCGGCTGCGGCAGGTCATCGGCAACCTGATGAGCAATGCGCTCACCCATACCCCGGACGGAACCCCGATCGAGGTATCGGTCGGGTCGGGGACCCTCAACCCCCAGGTGAACGACACGACCCCGGCGGTAATACTCGACGTGACCGATCACGGGCCCGGCATGACCACGGAACAGGCCCATCGGGTCTTCGAGCGGTTCTACCGCGCGGATCAGGCCAGGACGCGCACCACCGGCGGCAGCGGGCTCGGCCTGGCGATCGTACGCGCGCTGGTCGCCGCCCACGGCGGCGTCGCCTCCGTGCGCACCGCTCCCGACCAGGGCGCGACGTTCCGGGTCACCCTGCCGCTCGCGCCCGAGGCGCAGGGCGGCCTGCCGGCCGACGACGACGACGCAGAGGCCGGCGAAGCGCCGGAACTTCACAGGACGGCGCGGGCCGCGGACCGGACTCCTTCCGCGTAGGACGCGCCGAACAGGCACGCGTGCACAAGCAGCGGATGCAACTGGTGCAGCGGGACCCGGTGCCGCCACCCGTCTGCCAGCGGCACCGCGTCGTTGTAGCCGGCCAGGATCCGGTCCAGGTGCGGTGCGCCGAACAAGGCCAGCATGGCCAGGTCGGTCTCGCGGTGGCCGCCGTGGGCCGCCGGATCGATGAGCCAGCCCCGCCCGCCGGACCACAGCACGTTGCCCGCCCAGCAGTCGCCGTGAATGCGGCTCGGCGGCTCGGCCGGCCCGGCCAGCGAGTCGATGCGGTCCATGACCGCTTCCACCAGGCGCGTGTCGGCCGGCCGCAGCGCCCCCGAGTCGACCGCGATGCGGAGGTAGGGCAGCAGCCGGCGGCTCGCATACCACTGCGGCCACGGCGCCGGCGTGAGCACGTTGTCCAGCGGCAGGCTGGCGATGACCCCTGGCCAGGGCGCGCCGAAGCCATCGGCCCCGGCCGCGTGCAGCCGGGCGAGGCCGGCGCCGAACCCGAACGCGGCCTCCGGCGTGACGTGGCCTGGCGAGATCATGGAAATGACGAGCGCGGCCGGGCTGACCGCGAGCACCTCAGGCACCGGGACGGCCTTGGCCTGGGCCAGCCAGCGCAGGCCGTTCGCCTCCGCCGCGAACGCCGCGAGCGCGCCGGGCTCGGGTGGGGCCGCCACTTTGGCGAACGCGCGCTGCCCGCCCGCGAGCGTCACCATGAGGTGCTGGTAGCCATGCTGGGAGCCGACGACACGGGCCGTTCGGACGGCCAGGCCGGTCTCCCTGGCGATCCGGCTGGCGGCCGAAGCGCCCTGGGTCACGCCGGGGACTCGAGCAGCCGCGCCAGCCCGGCGGCGATGACGGGCGCGGCGGCGGCGAGCAGGTCGAGCACGCAGCCGAACTCAGCCGCGTTCTTGCCCCACGGGTCGGGGATCTCCCCGTCGCCGGTTTCGCCAAGCCCGCCCACCTCGCCGAACAACCTGATCCGGTCGCGGCCCTGGACCCCGGCCATCCGCCGCAGGTCCGCGAGGTTGCGGGCGTCCATGGCCAGGACCAGGTCGCGGCCGGCCAGCCAGGAAGCCTGGAACTGCCTGGCCCGGTGGGCCGAGCCGTCGTAACCGCGGCTGGCCAGCGCGGCCCGGGCGCCCCCGTCCATCGGGCCGCCGACGTGCCAGTCCCCCGTACCCGCGCTATCCACGATGACCTGGCTGCTCAGGCCGGCGTCGGCCAGCGCGGCGCGCAGCACCGTCTCTGCCATCGGCGACCGGCAGATGTTGCCCAGGCAGACCAGGCAGACCCGGTAGGGCGCACCTGGTTCACGCGGGGCCGGCAGCTCAGCGGCGGGCAGTGGGGTCATGACACCAGCATGCCGCATCGGCGGCGGTGGGCCGGGCGGCTAGGCAGCCGGGCGGGTACTGCCGACCATGGCCGGTTCCGCGGTGCGCGGCTGGCCGGGAGCTCGATCGGGGCCGAAATGGCGGTCCAGCCAACGGCCCGCCCGGCGGCCGACCTCTTGCATCGGCCGTTCGACGAACAGGTACGTCAGCGAGCAGACCCCGATCAGGGCGGTCAGGAAGGCCGCCGCCAGCAGCACCTGGAGCCAGAACGGGTGATGGTGACGGGTCCAGGCGAAGTGGTGGTAGACCTCGAGCAACAGCGGGTGCAGCAGGTAGACCGAGTAGCTGATCAGCCCGAGCCAGGTCAGCGCCCGCGGCCAGCGGACGTGCCGCACCGCCAGCCCGGCCCCGAACGTCAGGCCGGCCAGGCCGAACGCGGTGAACCAGCGGCGCTCCCAGACCTTCTCGGCGTACGCGCCCATGCCCCAGGCGTGGCTGTGCCACAGCCCGGCGGTGATGGTGAGCGCCAGCACGAGCGCCCCGATCGCGATGGCCCTGCGCCACGGGAACTGGCCTCGTTCGGCCCGGTAGAACATCGTGCCGGTGAACATCAGGGCCAGGATCGACAGCGATTCCCAGGGCCAGATCCAGCCGCCGTTGAAGGCGAGCAGCGCCACCGCGACCATGGCGGCGATGGCCGCGCCGAGCAGCCGCGACATGCCCCGCAGCGCGACCGCGAGGGCCAGCCCGGCGAGCACGGCCAGGTCGGCCACGAGCGCGATCAGCCGGGGGGTGGCCACGTTGTGGATCAGGTAGGCCCGCGGCAGCACGCCGCCGATCGCCACCGCGGCGGCCGCGAAGCCCAGCGCGTACCAGCTGCTCCGCTTGTGCACCCGGGCGATGAACATGGCGGTGAGCAGCAGGTAGAAGACCATCTCGTAGGACAGCGACCAGACTACGTTGGGCAGGTTCTGCCCGCCGAGGACGTTCGACATCATCAGCAGCTGGGACAGGATCGACGTCTCGGGGTCGGAGCCCTCGCCGCGCAGCGACCCGAAGTGCATCAGGTACAGCGCCACCGCGATCCCGACCGCCAGCAGGTACAGCGGGTACAGCCGGAACATACGGCTCACCCAGAACGTCCGGACGCTGCCCTTGCGCTCCAGCGACGCCGGCACGATGTACCCGCTGATGATGAAGAAGACGAAGACGCCGTAGTTGCCAGGGTCGAACCACGTGTAGACGACCGCCCGCACGTGCTGGAGCACGTAGTAGCTGGCGTGGTCGAAGACCACGGCCAGCGCGGCCAGCCCGCGGAGCACGTCGAGCCAGGCCAGCCGGCTCCCTGACCCAGTCTCCGCCCTCGGCTCTACGACGTTACTGCCGGTCATGACGGTGTCACCCGCAAATACCCCGCTTTTGCATACTCATCTCAACGTCCACTTTGAGCGCCTGGTTCATCGCACATGGTAGTGGCGATGCCATGGCTGCGTCGGCCTGTCCAGCCCGAGCTACCACGGACCGTTCGGAATATTAGTCTTTTCATTCTTTTCTTCCGAACGTACCAACTCCGGCCGAGCGGTGTGGCCGAGTGGCGATGCGCCGGCGATTGCTGCTACGATCACAGCGTTCTTCACGCGCCGCTAGCTCAACTGGCAGAGCAGCAGACTCTTAATCTGCGGGTTCGGGGTTCGAGTCCCTGGCGGCGCACCCATAAAGTTCCTGGTCAAGGCAGGCGGGCGATGGCCGTATGCTCGTCGCATGGCCAAGTACTTCGACATCCATCCGGCCAACCCGCAGCGGCGCGCGATCGCCGCGATCGCCGATATCGTGCGCGGAGGCGGCGTGATCGCCTACCCGACGGACTCCTGCTACGCGCTCGGGTGCCAGCTCGGCAACAGGGACGGCATAACGCGGATCAGGTCGGTCCGCCAGCTCGACGACCGGCACCACCTCACGCTGGTCTGCCAGGACTTCGCCCAGCTAGGCCAGTTCGTGTACGTCCCCAACCCGGTATTCCGGGCGATCAAGGCGGCGACCCCTGGCAGCTACACCTTCATCGTGCCCGCGACCAAGCAGGTGCCGCGCCGGCTGCAGCACCCGGGGAAGAAGACCGTCGGGGTGCGGATCCCCCGCCACGTGGTGGCCCAGGCGCTGCTCGCCGAGCTCGGCGAGCCGCTCGTCTCGAGCACCCTGCTGCTGCCCGGCCAGGACGAGCCCATGACCCAGGGGTGGGAGATCGCCGAGCTGCTCGATCATGCCGTGGACGCGGTGATCGACTCGGGCGACTGCGGCACCGAGCCGACCACGGTCATCGACTTCTCCCAGCCCGAGCCCGAAATCGTGCGCCGCGGGGCAGGCGACACATCCGGTTTCGAGTGATCGCGCGGGTTCACGGCGCTGCGGGGAGATGACGAGAAAGCGGAGGGCCCGTTGACTTCGGAGGGGCCCTCCGCCGCTGTTCTGATTGACAGCCAGGAAGCTAACGCACTTTGCTGGTGCGGCTACTTCCTGCCAAAGCTGTCGAATTCTCCGTTTCGTGCGCCGCCGAGAAAAGCGTGCCATTCGTCCGGGGTAAATCGGAGCACCGCCCCCTCGGCGTCCCTGCTGTTGCGGACGCCGATCTCACCCTCGGGCAGGCTCGCCACCTCGACGCAGTTGCCGTTGGAGAAACTCAGCGAGCTCTTAACCCAGCGAAAACCCGAATCGTGCCTTTCGGGTACGCTCCCGAGCGTAGCTCTTTCCACCTTATTACCTCACTGATTGTTGTATCTTGCGCTGAAGGTGGACTACGGAATGTAGTTTAGATACTACTGATCGTAGCCGTACAACTTTAAGATTAGCAGCACGACTGACGGTAGGGATCCCTCTCGCCTCAATAGCCCGGTAAATGTCTGTTGTACCCGAGATGTACCGCCCGCCTCAACCGTGCGCGGGCATGGCTGTGCCCGCCCGGCCCGGCGCAGCGCTGTTTACGGACGGCGACGCCTAGGGTGAGCAGCGCGACGACAGCGGAACCGGCTTCGGTGCTTACCCGTCAGTGCGCCGCGGGCACGGACCAATGCGACTCGGCCGTCTCGAGTATGAGCGCCTTGGAGGCCGCCGGGTCGAGTGACGCCTCGGCGAGCATCTGATAGGCGATCCGGTGCAGGTACGTCTCCTTCTCCCCCTCCTGGGATGAGCCGTCCCTCATATGCTCGGCGCTCACCACATCTTGCAGCATCGCATCGCTATCTTCCCCGAAGCCGAAGATAACAAAGGACTCCCCGAAGACCGTGTGCTGCGCGCTAAGGGGGAGAATCTGCAACGTCAGATTCGGCCGGTCTGCCTCTCGCGCGAGATGCTGAAGCTGCTCGTACATCACCGGCTCATTACCAACCCGGCGCCGCAGCACCGATTCATCAAGCACGACCGATAGCTGCAGCCCGTCACGGTCAAGTACCTGCTGGCGCCGCGCGCGGACGCGGACCAATCGCCCGATCATGCCTGGCGTCATCGGCTCGACCCGGCCATAGCTGCTGATAATGTGCCGGGCGTAGCTCTCAGTTTGCAGCAGGCCGGTGACAACATAAACGTGCCATATGGCCATGGAAGTTGCTTCATGCTCGAGGCCGATGAATTGCCGGTAGTCCTCCGACAGCGTGTCGGCGAATTCTTCCCACCAGCCCTTCTGCGCCGCATCCTCGGCGAGTTCGAGCAGCAGGGCGCGGCGGGGCCCGGCGATCTGGTAGTAGTCGAGCAGCCTCTCGACGTCCCGTGGCCGCAAGCCGGTCCTGGCCCGCTCGTACCTGCTGATCTTGGAGGGCGACCATTTCAGCGCGGCGGCCACGGCCTCTCCGCTCTTGCCCTTGCTCTCCCTTATCTCACGCAGTTCGGCGGCCAGCCGACGGCGCCGCACCGTGGGGCTTGCTGGCGCGATCATCGGGCGTCCTCCTGGTGCCGCGCGGGCAGACTGCTGCCACGGTGTACTAGAGATTGCACGGAAACAATCCTTGCAACCTTTAGTACACCGTCCTCATAGCCATTGCAACCAAGGCCTCGGCTGCACCGGTCGGAACGCCTCACTGGACCGCCGGGCACGGCCGCGGGTGCACGGCGGTGCGTTTGCCGCCGTTTGACCACCGTCGACGCCGGCCCAGAGGCGGGCCCGCAACCTGGGTAGCCACGGCTGGTATCGCGGCGCGGCCGATTCATTAGCTGACCGCTGATACTCCAGGTGCCACCGGTGTTGGTGTTGCCTATTGCGCAGGAGTGCCGCTCGCGGTGACTGCTGAACACCTACATGGCGCGGGTGATAACAGTGGATAAATATGGCTGGAGTTGCCGGCGCGACCCAGGCCAGGGACCGGGCTCCGGTCGCCGGTCAGGCTTAGCGCAGCAGACTTACCGCGGCTGGCGGTAATCATACGAACGGCCTGCAGCCGATCGGGTGAACCGGCAACAGGCCGTTGGTTGTAGGTGAGGTTAGTTCAACCGCGCATATAAGTGTGGGGGGCCACGGCTACCACCTGGGAACTGGGCGTATGTGCCGCCGCGACGGGTGCGGCAGAGCCAGCCAGAATTGACCCGGCTGCGCTAAGTGCTAGAATAGCGGAAATGATGATGGTTTTCCCAGTACGCATGATTCCTCCATGCTGTTTACACAGGTCAGCGGCGTGTTGCATGGCCCATTCGGCACCAACAGCACACCTGAGTCATGTATACGCTATTGCCGGGTTTCGGCTGTTTCATACACAGCGTAAGGCATTATTTACACTTTTTTCAAATACCAAAAATTGCATTCTACTTTCAGTATCTTCTGCTCGGAAAAATGCATTTCTTCGTGCCCGGGAAATGCTAAGAATTCATGCAGTGCAAGGCTTTGTGAAATTTGCAGTGCAGGATTGCGCGAATAGCGCGATGGAGGTGCTCTCCGAGCGCCGAATTAATGTGTGAAAAATGTCCGCTTGTTCCATAAATGTTCTGGTAGTAAAGTCTGCCTCATGCCCCCAGTGAGCGCGGCCGGTGCATTGATCGGCCGCGAGAGCGAGATGGTGTCGCTGACCGGGCACGTAAGAGAACTAGGTCGCAAGCGCGGCGGTTCTGTGCTCATCGAGGGGGAGCCGGGCATCGGCAAGTCCGCGCTGGTGCAGGCGACGGTGGCCGCAGCGCCGGAGGCCGGCTGCCAGGTGTTCTGGGGGGCCGGCGACGAGCTGGGCCAGGCGCTGCCGCTGCTGCCGTTCCTCGACGCGTTGCGGGTACGCGAACCGTCCGCCAACCCGCGGCGGAACGCGATCGTCCGGCTCTTGCGCGGTGAGGTCACCGCCGACCGCGGCACAGACGTGCCTGCGGCGCTGGCGGAGCAGTTGCTGGCGCTGGTCGCCGAGCAGTGCGCGGTGCGGCCGACCATCCTGGTCATCGACGACCTGCAGTGGGCCGATCAGGCTAGCATCACCCTGTGGGGACGGCTGGCGAGGTCGGCGCAGCAGGTACCGCTGCTGCTGGTCGGAATTATGCGGCCGGCGCCCCAGCGGGATGACCTGCTGGCGCTGCGGCGAGTGGTACCCGACGCCGCCCGGCTCCAGCTCACCGGGCTCACCGGGGCGGCGGTGGCCGACCTGGTCGCGGCCCTGGCCGGCGGCCAGCCTGACGGCAACCTGCTGCGGCTCGCCGATGGGGCGGCAGGCAACCCGCTCTACGTCACCGAGCTGGTCGCCGCGCTGGACCGCAGCTCCGGCCTGACCATCACCGGCGCGGGAACCGCCGAGCTCACGGGCGGTTCCGCACCAAGCTCCCTGTCGGCGGCCATCGCGGACCGCCTAGGCTTTGTCGCCGGGCCAGTGCGCGAGGTCCTGCGGGCGGCAGCCCTGCTTGGCATGGATTTCGCGGTCCCTGACCTGGCCATCGTGCTGGGCCGCAGCGTAGCGGACCTGGTCCCGGCAGTAAACGAGGCCTGCGCCGTCGGTGTGCTTGCCGAGTCCGGCCACGGCCTCGGGTTCCGGCATCCGCTGATCCGGGCGGCGCTGTACGACGAGATGCCGAGGCCGGTGCGCGCCGCCTGGCACCACGATGCGGGACGCGCCCTCGCGGAGGCGGGCGCGCCGGCCGACCGGGTGGCCCGGCAGCTGCTGCGGGCCGTCGGCGGACCGGGTGGCGCGCCTAACTCGATGGACGCCGAGCCGATGGATGAGTGGATGCTGACCTGGCTGGCCCGTACCGCGGACCCGCTGGTCGGCCAGGCGCCCGGGGTCGCGGTCGAACTCCTCGGGCGGGCCGTCGCCAGCTCCCCGGCCGGCTCGGCCCGGCACGGCTGGCTGGCCAGCCGACTCGCCGACGCCCTTTACCGTATCGGTGACCGGGCCGAGGCCGAACGGGTGGCGATCCGCGCACTGGAGCAGCCATGCGAGCCCGATCTCCTGGTGGACGTGCACTGGACGCTGGCGCAGTGCCGCATGCTGGCCGGGGAGTCCGCGGAGTCCCTGGCCACGCTGGACCATGCCCTGGCTGCTCCCGGGATCTCGGCCCGGCACCGGGCCAGGCTGCTCGTGCTCGCCGCGCGCACGCACGACAACCTCGGCGAGGTGGAAGAGGCCGGACGGGTCGCCACGAGTGCGCTCGCGGCGGCGTCGGAGGCGGGCGACGACTGGGCCATGGGCTGGGCCTTGCACGTGCTGACGCTGGTGACCGCGGCGCAGGGTCATGTGACCGACGCGCTGCCGCTGTTCGATCGCGCGCTGACCGTGACCCAGTCCGATCCGGCCCTGATTGACCTGCGGCTGCTGCTGCAGACGAACAAGGCTCTCGCCCTGGGCAACCTCGACCGCTATGCCGACGCGCTGGCCGCGGCCGGGCAGGCCCGGGACCTCGCGGAACAGGTCGGCACGGCGATCCGGCTGACTCAGGCGCAGTGCGCCCTGGGCCAGCTGCTGTTCGAGACGGGGCGGTGGGACGACGCGCTGGCCGAGGTGGAGAGCCTGCACGAGAACCTGAAGGAACCCGCTGTGGCCTGCTGTGATCTCGGCATCGCCGCCGTGATCAGCTTCCATCGCGGCGAGATCGGCGCGGCGCGGCACCACCTCGCTGCCGCCGTCCCGCACGCCACCCGGCTCGGACACCGGCCTAGTGGCCTGCTGGCTCTCGCCCGCAGCCTGGACCGCGAGCACGACGGCGCAGGACCGGAGGCGCTCGCCGCGCTGACGGATGCCTTCGACGGCAATGCGGAAGAAGTCGAGGAGATCGAGGATCTGCTGGCCAACGCCGTCCGCCTCGCCAGCCAGACGGGTGACCTGAGCAGCGCCCAGACCCTCGCGGGCCACGCAGTCACACTCGCGGCCGGATCGGAGATCCCGCACCAGCAGGCGAACGCGCTGTATTGCCGCGGCCTGCTGGACCATGATGCCGCCCGGCTGCTCGCGGCCGCGGAGGGTTATGGCGACGCCAGCAGGCCGCTACTGAGCGCGAAGGCGCTGGAGGCCGCCGCGGAGGCCTTCATCCGGGCCGGTGACCGCGGCCAGGCGCGGGATGCCTTCACCCGGGCGGTCGAGGTCTACGCCCGGCTGGGCGCGGCCGCCGACGTCGCCCGGCTGCAGGCCACCTTCCGCGCCCACGGCATCCGGCGCGGGTCGCACGCCAAGCACCGGCGGGCGCGCAGCGGCTGGGACAGCCTCACGGCGACCGAGATCAAGATCGCCGCCTTCGTGGAGGAGGGGCTTTCTAACCCGGAGATCGCGGCCAAGCTCCTGCTATCCCGGCGGACCGTCGCGACCCACGTCTCGCACATCCTGAAGAAGCTTGACGTCCACTCACGGACCGACATAGCCAGGGAATCGGCCCTGCGCACCATTGGGCCGAGGTGACCGCGCCCCGGGAACCGCAGCCCCGTTCAGTGGGGACGGTGAGCGGCCGGGGGGGTTGCGACTCACCGTCCCCACGTCTGAGCCCCCTGCGGGGCCGCGTCCGCCGCCGACGGCGAAATCGGGAGCGAACGCGAGCGTGAAGTACACGGCCTTGCCCGCTGGGGTGCGGTAGCAGCCCCAGTCAGCCGACAAGGTGGCGACAAGCAGCAGGCCCCGTCCGGTCTCGGCATCGCCGGGGGCGTCCACCACCACAGGCAAGGAGCACGACGTGTCGTAGACATCGACGCGCAGCTGATCGCCCGAGCAGATGATGGCCAGCGTGACGGTCCCGCCCGTCTCGTGCCTGATGGCGTTGGTCACCAGCTCGCTGGTGAGCAGGACCGCGACGTCCGGATCGACCGGGACATCCCAGGCGCAGATGGCCATCCGGACCTGCCCGCGGGCTTCGGCCGCCGCGGCTGGTCCCGTGGTCAGCCGGATGAGAAGCCGGTGCAGTTCGGCCGGACGGGTCGGCGCCATCGCGTTCATCGGGTTTCCTTAGTGCTCAGGCTGGTTGCAAGAAAAATGGTGCTGCAATTTGCAGTGAGAGACATCGGTCAGCTGACGGATTTTGGGCCACCGCCATCCAGGCTCCCCGGCCGGCCGGAGTCTTACCGGTTCCCGGCCCGGCGTGGCGGGTACGCCGGGACACTCCGGGCGGCGGCAGTTACTTTACGCAATTAGATAATTACTTTAAGCTAGGCCGTGGTGCGCTACAGAAACGTGGCGCAGGCCGTTCCTACCGAGCGGCCCACGGGTGGGCCTTGCGCCCAATGACAGGGGAGAAAATACAGATGATCGCCACATTCCTCAACTCAGTGACCTCTAGCATCAGCAGCATCGTGAGCGCTCTCAGCACGCTGCTCAGCGGGCTGGGCTAGCCTAGGCGAACTCAGGTAAGAACCGGGTCCGGACACCACCGCGTGGTCCGGACCCGGTTCGTTTGCCCCCCCACGAGTCCCTCGGTGCAGAACACCTTCTCGTCGTTGTCCAGACCGCGGCGAACCCATGCGGCAAGGTCGCAGGCCCACTGGCGCCCCTGATGCGACGCATACCCTGTGGGGTATCATGGCGGATGAGCGGCGAGGAGGCAGCTGATGAAGATTGACGATGATGCCGTCGGCCAAGTGCTCAACCGGCTCCGCCGGGCGCAGGGCCAGCTGGCCGGGGTCATCGCCATGGTGGAGTCCGGGCGGGACTGCACCGACGTGGTCACCCAGCTCGCCGCGGTGTCGCGTGCCCTGGACCGGGCCGGTTTCAAGATCGTGGCGAGCGGCATGCGG
The DNA here is from genome assembly GCA_963739615.1 of uncultured Actinomycetes bacterium. Taxonomy (GTDB): domain Bacteria; phylum Actinomycetota; class Actinomycetes; order Streptosporangiales; family Streptosporangiaceae; genus Palsa-504. The sequence continues at coordinate 112,605 of CAVUBD010000035.1, read as the reverse complement.
CAGTGCCTGTCCGGCGACTCGCCGATGACCGAGGAGCAGATGGAGAAGATGTTCCTCACCCTGGCCTAAGGGCTTACCCGGTGACGGCACGTGCGCCGGCAGGCGCACCGGACCCGCTGTTGCGCCGTGGGCGGATCCTGGAAGTGATCTCGGCGAGCACTGAGGCCGTACCAGGAAGACACATGTTTTGATACCCCTGCGGGTATGGTTTCCCCGTGCCTGACGAAACTGTGCTTGACGACACTGTGCTTGACGACACTGCGCTTGACGAGAAGGCCTCCGTGCGGCCGCAGGCAGGCCTGCCCACCTCGCCGCTGCTCGAACGGATCAGGCGGGGCATTATCGGCGAGGGCGTGCTGATAGACGGCCCGTTCGGCGAGCGCCGCGTTACCTACGCCGACTACACGGCCTCGGGGAGATCACTGGACTTCATCGAGGATTTCATTCGCGACGCGGTGCTGCCCAGGTACGCCAACACCCATTCGGAGAGCTCAGGCACTGGCCTGCAGACCACCCGGCTGCGCGAGGACGCCAGGCAGATCATCCACGATGCGGTCGGCGGCACCGACGACGACCTGGTCATCTTCTGCGGGTCCGGCGCGACCGCCGCGGTGAACAAGCTGATCGGCATCCTGGAGCTGCGCATCCCGGCCGGGCTTGACGAGCGCTACCAGCTGACGGCGCGCATCGGCGGCCCGCAGCGGCCGGTGGTGTTCGTCGGCCCGTACGAGCATCACTCCAACGAGCTGCCCTGGCGGGAGTCGATCGCCGAGGTCGTGGTCATCGGCGAGGACGCCGACGGCCATATCGACCTGGCCGACCTGGAGCGCCAGCTGACCAGGTACGCCGCGCGCCCGCTGCTGATCGGCAGCTTCTCCGCCGCGTCCAACGTGACCGGCATCTTGACCGATACCAGCGCGATCGCGGCCCTCCTGCACGCCCACGGCGCCCTGTCCTTCTGGGATTACGCGGCCGCGGCGCCGTACGTGCCCATCCGGGTCGCCGCCTCGCGCCCGGGGGCGGGTGATCACAAGGACGCCGTGTTCCTGTCGCCGCACAAGTTTCCCGGCGGCCCGCAGACCCCGGGCGTGCTGGTCGTGCGCCGCGAACTTGTCCGCAACCCGGTGCCGACGGTCCCGGGAGGCGGCACGGTCATGTTCGTCGACCCGGTCGGCCACCGCTACCTCGACGATCCGGTCGCCCGCGAGGAGGGCGGCACTCCGGCCATCATCGAGTCCATCCGCGCCGGGCTGGTGGTCGGCCTCAAGCAGGCCGTCGGCACCGACCTGATCGCCGCCCGTGAGCGGCAGCTGTGGCGGCACGTGCTGCACCGCTGGGCCGGCGTCCGCGGCATCGAGGTCCTCGGCAGCCACCAGGCCGAACGTCTGTCGATCGTCTCGTTCACGATCCGCCACGGCCGCCAGTATCTGCACCACAACTTCGTGGTCGCGGTGCTCAACGACCTGTTCGGCATCCAGGCCCGCGGCGGATGCTCCTGCGCGGGCCCGTACGGGCACCGGCTGCTGACCATCGGCGCGGCCCGCTCGCACGCCATCCGCACCGAGATCAGCCATGGCTGCGACGGGATCAAGCCGGGCTGGACCAGGATCAACCTCAACTACTTCATCTCCGTCGCCGCCGCGGACTACATCGCCTCGGCGGTGGAGCTCATCGCGGCCGACGGCTACCGGCTGCTGCCCTGCTACCGGTTCGACCCGCATACCGGGCTCTGGCGGCACGCTGACGGGCCGCCCCGGCCGCAGCTCGCCTTGTCCGAGGTGAGCTATGGCCAGGGCGGCGAGATGCGTTATCCGCGGCCACGCGGCCAGGCCGGCGAGGAGGCCTTCCCCGGCTACCTCCGGCAGGCCCGCGCGGTGCTGGCCGCGCTGCCCGGGCAGCTCGACGACGGGCCCACCGGGCTTTCGCCTGACTTCGAGGCGCTGCGCTGGTTCCCGCTGCCACCTGCGTGCCTGCCGGCGGCCGGCGCCAGCTGAGGACGGGGGCCAGAGCAAGCACCCCGGCCCGTTCGGAGGCCGGAGGCGGGCCTTAGGGCGTAGTGTTCTCGGTGAGAACTAGCTGCCGGGCCGGGTCCCCGCCTTGCTGCTGAGGCAGGAGGCGGTCCCATGGTCAGCGAGCGTCAGCGCACCCGCGGATGCGATCGCCATGTCACCGCCCCGCGGCCCGGAGGGCCTGACCTGGCCGGCGCGTCCGGCCGCGAGGTCCGGTCCGATGACTGCGCCGGCGGACGGTAAGCGGCCAGGCCGGATCTGGGGCCTGATCGCGGAGCACGCGGCCAGCCGCGGCGGGCAGGTGTCGGCGGCGGACGTGGCCGCGGCGGCCGCGGCCGCGGCCGACGTCGCGGGCGCCTGGCTCACGGCCGCCCGGGACGGCGAGGCGGGCCATCTGATCGGGGTCACGGACGACGTCGGCGAGCAGCTCGCCGAACTTCAGCTGACGCTGGGCGAAGGGCCATCGCTAGACGCCGACGGCTCCGGCGGTCCGGTGCTGGCCTCGGACCTGGCTACCGGGGAATACGGGCGGCGCTGGCCGGCCTTCGCTCCGGCGGCACTGGCGGCCGGGGCGGCGGCCATCTTCGTGTTCCCGCTGCGGATCGGGGCGATCCGCACCGGCGTCATGGGCCTGTACCGCAAGCAGCCCGGCCCGCTGAGCACCCTCCAGCTGGGAGACGCCCTCATCTTCGCCGACACCGCGACCCTGCTGATGCTGGACGCCCAGGACCAGACCGTGGACGGGAACGGGAACGGGCCGGGCGGGCAGCCCGCCAACCTGGCCCGGCACCGGGCCGAGATCGACCAGGCCACCGGAATGGTCACCGAGCAGCTCGGCACCAGCATCGCCGACGCATTCGTGCGAATGCGGGCCTATGCTTATGCTAACGACCTGCGGCTCATTGATGTCGCCGGCGATATCGTCGCTCGCCGCCTGCGGCTGCTTCCCAGCCCCGGGCTGATCCGGGATGGTGACGCGTGAGGCATTCGCCAGCCGTTGGCGCGCGCCGCCCGTGCCAGGCCTTCCGTGCCGGAGCTTGCTGAGTTCCCCGAGCTGAAAGGGTGAGCGAGATGGACGGAGATCTGCTGTCAGCCACGTTCGTCGAACTGACCGACACCATGGTCGCCGATTTCGACGTCATCGACTTCCTGCATGTGCTCACCGACCGCAGCGTGCAGTTGCTCGACGCATCCGCGGCCGGCCTGCTGCTGGCCGACCCGCGGGGGGACCTGCGGGTGGTGGCCGCCTCCAGCGAAGCCGCCCGGGTGCTCGAGCTGTTCCAGCTGCAGAACGACGAGGGTCCCTGCCTGGACTGCTTCCGGGCCGGCCAGCCCGTCGCCGCCGCCAACCTGACCGCGGAAGCGTACCGCTGGCCCCGATTCGCCGTCGCCGCCCGCAAGGCCGGCTTCGCCGCGGTGCAGACGCTGCCGATGCGGCTGCGCGAGCAGATAATCGGCGCGCTTAACCTCTTCCGGGCCGCGCCGGGCCCGTTCGAACCGGCCGCCGTACGCATCGGCCAGGCGATGGCCGACGTGGCCACGATCAGCTTGCTGAACGAACGCACCGTGCGCCAGAGCGACATCCTGAACGAGCAGCTGCAGAACGCGCTGAACAGCCGGGTCGTCATCGAGCAGGCCAAGGGCAAGCTCGCGGAACGCTTCGGGCTGGACATGGACCAGGCCTTCGGCCTGCTGCGGGATCATTCCAGGAACCGGAACATGCGCCTGTCCGAGCTGGCGCAGGGCTTCATCAACGGGACGGAAACGCTCACCGGACCGACCGCGGCCCGGCCCAGGCAGCGCCCCGAGGCCGGACGGCCCCGCCGCCCGGGCCGTCCGGGCCCGAAGCCGGAGCGATAGTCCCGGCCTAGGTTCTCCGCTCAGCCGCCGAACCGGGCCGTGATGAGCGTTATCGAGAGGTACTGGCAGGTCGCCGCGGCGCAGACGTAGGCGTGGAAGACCTCGTGGTAGCCGAAAACCGCCGGCGACGGGTCGGGCCTGCGCCGATGATAGGACACGGCGCCGGCGACGTAGCACAGGCCGCCGGCCAGCATCAGCACTCCGGGTACGGCGCCAGCGTGGACCCATACCTCCGGCAGCGCCAGGCCAGCTATCGAGCCGAGCCCGATGAACGTCGCGCCGACCAGCGCCTCGGGTGCGTTCATCCAGCACAGGTGGATGAACGCGGCGGCCAGGATCAGCGCCCACATCACGGTCAGGCAGGTCAGTCCGTAGGCGCCGCGGGTGGCGAGGAGGAAGGCCGGAGTGGCCGTGCCCGCGATGAGGAAGAAGATCATCATGTGGTCCATGCGCTGCAGGCGCCTGGACCACGCCGGACCCCAGGTGCCACGGTGGTACAGCGCGCTGACACCGAACAGCCCGCTGACGCTGAGGGCGTAGACGCCGAGCGCGGTGACTGGCCGGGCCCCGTGCCCGCGGGCCACCAGCAGCGGGCCGGCCACCAGGGACGCCCCGAACCAGAGCAGGTGCAGCCAGCCGCGCAGGGCCGGCTTGGCGTAGTAAACGCGGCGCCGGGCGTCGTACAGCGCACCCTCGGGAAACAGCGTGGCCGACGGCCGGTCAACGGCCGTCAATGGTCCCTGGCCTCAGCACACAGGGTTCGGCTCATCCGCCCGCCTCTGGTCGCGTCATCGTCGGCCACCGGGGTCTGGAGCGGCGTGCCGCAAGCCTAACGACCGTCGCGGTCCTGGGCAACGGCCCGAACCGGTCAGTCCGCGGCTTTGGCGGCGCGGTCGAAGAAGCGCAGCAGTTCCACCGGGACGGGCATCACCAGGGTGCTGTTCTTCTCCGCGGCCACCTCGACGACGGTCTGCAGCAGCCGCAGTTGCAGGGCGGCCGGGTCGGCGGACATCACGGCGGCGGCCTGGGCGAGCTTCTTCGAAGCCTGGTACTCCCCGTCGGCGAAGATGATCCGCGCCCGGCGCTCGCGTTCGGCTTCGGCCTGCCGCGACATCGATCGTTTCATCGACTCGGGCAAGGAGACGTCCTTGAGCTCGACCCGCTCGACCCGAATGCCCCAGGGCTCCTCGGTGGGCTCGTCGATGACGTCCTTCAGATGGGCGTTGACCTTTTCGCGCTCGGACAGCAGCTGGTCCATGTCGCTCTGGCCGATCACGGACCGCAGCGAGGTCTGCGCCACCTGGGCCACGGCGAAGGTGTAGTCCTGCACGTTGACGATGGCCTTGACCGGGTCGATGACCCGGTAGTAGATGACCGCGTCCACCCGCAGGGTGACGTTGTCGCGGCTAATGCCCTCCTGGCCGGGCACCGGCGCCGCGATGATCTGCATGTTGACCTTGCGGAGCCGGTCAGTGAACGGGTTGACCCAGGTCAGTCCCGGCGGCCTGAGGCCGGGCAGCACCCGGCCCCAGCGGAAGACGATCCCCTGCTCGTACTGGTTGATGACCTTGAAGCCGAACACGCCGGCCCTCCACCCCTCGGCGCGCGGCGCGCCGGGCTACCGGGACCGCAGACGGCGCCGGCATGACCGCCAGCGTTCGAAATACCCCCGGGCCCGATTTCATCGTCCCACGCCAGCGGAATTACGCAAAAACGCCGGCCGCGGCGCCCGGTGAGACACCTGGCACAGTTCTTCCAGTAATGGATTTCCCCGCACCCGGAGAATAACGAGGGCCGGTAATTACGACTCAGCGCTTCGCGGTCTGGAAGGCCGACACCGGCTGGCGGCGCTGTTTCGATGCGGGCCGGCTCTGATCGCGGCGGCCCTGACCGCGGCGGTGGGCGTCCAGCCGGGCGGGTGCAGGCCAGCGCACGCTGGTCGCCCAGCCGAGGCGCTCGAAGATGCGGATGACGGCGGCGGAAATATCGATCTGCCGAGGATCGGCGCCGTGCCTGGCACAGCTGGGATCGGAATGGTGCATGTTGTGCCAGCTTTCGCCGAACGACAGCAGCGCCAGCGGCCACAAGTTGGTGGCCCGGTCGTAGCGGCGGGTCGTAAAGGGGCGGGTGCCGATCACGTGGCAGAGCGAGTTGACGCTCCAGGTGACGTGCTGCAGCAAGGTGACGCGGACCAGCCCGGCCCACAGCAGGGCGGTGAGCGCGGTGCGCCAGCTGCCGCCGATGGCCCAGCCCAGGGCGAAGGGCAGCCCGAGCGATGCGGCGCACAGGGCGGGGAACGCGGCCGAGATCTTCCGCATGGCCCGGTCGGCCACCATGTCCGGTGCGTAGCGCGTGGCCGGAGTCGGGTCGTCGCGCAGCAGCCAGCCGACGTGCGCGTGGGCCAGCCCGCGGAGTTGCCCGGCCAGGTGAGTCCCGTACCGGTACGGCGAGTGCGGGTCGCCCGGCCGGTCGGTAAAGGCGTGATGGCGGCGATGGATGGCGACCCAGCCGATGACATCGCCCTCGAAGCTCATCGACCCCGCGATGGCCAGCACCACCCGCAGCACGGGCGCCGCGATGAAGCTGCGATGGGTGAGCAGCCGGTGGAAGCCGATGGTCACGCCGAGCCCCGTCACCAGGTAGAAGGCCAGGGCGAGCAGGATGTCCGTCAGGTGCAGGCCGTGACCCCAGGCGAGCAAGACCGCGACGCCGAGCCCGGCGAACGGCACGCCGACGATCGTCACGGTCACGGCGACCTTGACCCCGCCCCGGACGGTGCGCGGCGGGGCGCCGCCGCCGGGGAACGGCTCGGTGCCTTCGTAATTGACCGTGAGCTGATCAGTCACCGCGATCGTTCCTCTCTGAGCGTTGCGCGGCTACACAGAATGCGGCAACGGCCGGACCGAGAAAAAGCGCGCGGCGATACCAGCGGGCTACCTTGAATTGGGCGGTAGTACCCAGGAACGGAAAACTCCGGATCCCGCTATTTCTCGGTCGTAACCGCTGCCGGGGTCCAGAGCAACACTTTTGACACTACCCTGCTTTCACCGCCGCGCCTACCGGCGTCCCCGCCCGCCCCGGCCGCGGAAGCTGCCGGACGCGGCCGCCGCGCCGCGGCCCATGGCCTGGATGTCTGACGCGGTCGACGGGGCCGGCTGCTCCCCCGCGGCCGGGATCCGGGCGAGCCGGGTCACCGGCGCGACGTGCCGGACCGGGGGACCCGCGATCGAGCGCAGCACCGCCGAACCCGGGCTCGCGGCCGCGGTCTGCGGGGTCACGCCCGCCTTGCGCATCAGGACCCGGACTTCGGCCGCCTGGGCCGCGGTCTGCACGGTGACCACCGCCCCGTCGGCGCCGTTGCGGGCCGTCCGCCCCGACCGGTGTACGTATGCCTTGTGCTCGGTCGGGGGATCGGCGTGAATCACCAGGTCGATACCGTCCACGTGGATACCGCGGGCCGCGATGTCCGTCGCTACCAGGACGCGGACCTGGCCGGATCCGAACGCCGCCAGGTTTCGGCTGCGGGCCCCCTGGGCCAGGTCGCCGTGAAGCTCGGCCGCGGGCGCCCCCAGCTGGTTCAGCTGGCGGGCCAGCCGAGCCGCACCGTGCTTGGTCCTGGTGAAGATCAGCACGCGGTTGTCGCCGCTGGCCAGGGTCGCGACCACCTGCACCCGGTCGGCCGGGGTGACGGTCAGCAGATGATGGACGATCTGGGCCGGCGAGGAGGCTTCGTCGACCGAGTGCCGGGCCGGCTGGTTCAGGAAACGCCGTGCGAGGACGTCTACGGCACTGTCGAGGGTGGCCGAGAACAGCAGCCGCTGGCCCTCGGGCGGGGTGGTGTCGAGCAGCCGCCGTACCACCGGCAGGAAGCCCAGGTCGGCCATGTGATCGGCCTCGTCGATCACGCTGACCTCGACGTCGCCGAGGTGGCAGTGGCCCTGCTCGATGAGGTCGGCCAGCCGCCCCGGGCAGGCCACGACGATGTTGGTGCGGTTGCGCAAGGCAGCGACCTGCGGGTTCTGCGGGGTACCGCCGAAGATGGCGGCGACGGCCAGGCCCATGGCCCGCGCCAGCGGCGACAGGACCGCATGTACCTGGGTGGCCAGTTCACGGGTGGGGACCAGGACCAGGCCACGCGGGCGGCAGGCCATCGTGTACCCCTCGGCCAGCCGGGCGACGAGCGGGATGCTGAACCCGAGGGTCTTGCCTGAGCCGGTCTGGGCCCGCCCGAGAATGTCCACGCCGGCTAGGGCGTCGGGCAGCGTGGCGGCCTGCACGGGAAACGGCACCGTGATGCCCTCGGCGGCCAGCGCGGCGACCAGCGGGGCCGGGACACCCAGCTCGGCGAACGTCACGGGCTCGGCGAACGTCACGGGCTCGGCGAACGTCACGGGCTCGGCGAACGTCACGGGCTCGGCGACGGCAGCGGCCGCCGTCAGCCCGGGCTGGGTTCCGCGCCGCCGCCGACGGCGCGGCCGAGGCTGGCCGACGGGCATGGCGGGGGACTTTTCTGCGGGCAGAGCTGTCAAAAGATGATCTCCAGGACTTGTGCGGCCGCATTGTCGAAGGCGCCACATCCGTGGAAACCAGTTCGCTCACCGAGCGACAGACGACCGGCGTGCCCTCATGGCGACGCCTCAGTGCGCGTAACGCGCGTTACCCAGCGTACCGCACGCCCCTTTGGGCGGCAGACCCGGCCGGCCAGGGCGCACCGCCGGCCCGTTCGGCGTCATGGTCTTTGTCTTTTGACCTTGGGTTCTCTTCGCGGCCGGTCGGCCGCGTCGCTACAGCGGCTCGCTGAGCCAGTGCCAGCCGCGGGTCTCGTGATAGACGGGGCGCACCAGAAAAGATCCTGCCGCGTCCGACAGCTGGGCGACGACGCGGATCAGCTGGCGGTGGAAGTCGCCAGGGCGGTGCTCTTCATGATGCGCCCGGTGCCCGGCGATCGTCACCGCGGCGCCCTCCCCGCCGATCAGCCGCACCGTGACGTTTCCGTCGTAGTCCAGGCTGGCGCCGGAGATATCGCGCGCACGGACGATCTCGGTGCCTTCATCGTTCGCGACCCACACGTCGGTTAGATCCATGCGTGCCTCACTTTTCGCTCTCGGTGTTGCTTTCCGGCCCGCTGGCGCCGGTCAGGAGGGCCAGTACGTCGCCGACGGTGCGATCCCGGCTGGCGAGTTCGGGCAGCGGGAGGTGGGCCTGGATGTGGTACCTGTTACGGCGGCCGTCCTTCTCCTTGACCACGTACCCAGCCTCGACCAGGTCGGTGATTATGCCGAAGGCGCTACGTTCGGTAATGTTCAGACTGGCCGCGATGTCACGCAGGCGCACCCCCGGGTCGCGGGCGACGCACAGGAGAACCCGGGCGTGGTTGGTGAGGAAGGTCCAGCTCGCCACCTTGATAGGTTATCAGATTCCGGAAAAAACTTGCTGGTTTTTTGGTGCCAGAGTAGTTTGAGATCAGGCCCCGGACGCGGCCATTCCCCATGGCCTGCCTGCCGGGCTTCAGAGGAGCTCAGACGCTATGCCCGAGCCAGTTACGCCGCCACCGGATCCGAAGACGATTCCCGCCCGGCCGCCCGCATCCCCCAACGGCGCCGTCCCGCCCATGCCATACCCGGGCCCTGCCACCCGGCCGCCCTCATCCGCCGACGGCGCGGTCCCGCCCATGCCTTCTGAGGTCACGAATGAGCGCGCGCACGTGCAGGGATCCGCTGCGGCTGGCCGGTTCCGCACGGCGATGATGCCGCTGCGCAAGATGATGCGCCGGCCCTCGCGAGACGCTTAGCCGGGCGCTGCCAGCCCGGCCCGCGGCGGGCACCTCGCGGCTGCGCTAAATCAATGTCTCGGAGGTGAGGACCCGGGCCAGCCGACGTAGCCTGGCACTGCGGTCTGAGCGGACCATGGAGGGCTATGTTCTTGACGGTGCGGCACCTGACCGACATCTCCGTGTGGGCGCAGGGCAAGGGCCTGGAGATCGTGATGCTCGTGACCGGGGCGATCCTGCTGACGCGGCTGGCGACCTGGCTGGGCGCGAGGATCACGGGCCGGATTGATGCCAACGCCCGGGAGACGGACGCGCTGGTCCGCTCGGAAGCCTCCAAGCACCGGCACGCACTGGCGCAGGTGATCACCTGGACCACGCTGGCCATCATCTACTGCGTCGCCGCGGTGGCGATCGCGCAGGCCTTCGGCATCCCGCTGACGAGCCTGGTCGCCCCGGCCGCGGTGGCGGGGGTGGCGCTCGGGTTCGGTGCGCAGCGCATCGTCCAGGACATCCTGGCCGGTTTCTTCATCATCACGGAGCGCCAGTACGGCTTCGGGGACCTCATCCGCCTGTCGGTGACGGGCCTGTCAAACCCGGCGACCGGGACCGTCGAAGACGTCACGCTGCGGGTGACCACCGTGCGGACCATTGACGGCGAGGTGGTCATTACCCCCAATGGCCAGATCACCCAGGTGACCAATCTCTCGCGCGACTGGGCGCGGGCCATCGTGGACGTGCCGGTGCCCGCGACCATGGACGTCAACCGGGTGAGCGACCTGCTGCGGCGGATCGGCGACGAGGCGTACAAGGAACCGGACGTACGCCGGCTGATGCTCGACCCCCCGGCCGTCATGGGCGTGCAGAGCATCGACGTGGACCACTTCCAGATCCGCCTGGTGGCCAGGACCTTGCCCGGCAAGCAATTCGAGGTCGGGCGGATGCTGCGGGCCCGGATCGCGGCCGCGCTCCGGCGCGAGGGCATCCACCTTGCAGCCAACCTCGACACGGCCGACCCGACCGGGACCGAATGATGCGTCAGATCCGGCAACTGCTTCAACTCCGTCGGGTACGGACCTCGACCTGGGGCCTGATGGCCGTCTTCCTGGCCGCCTGGGTGTTCTGGAATCCGGCGCCGGCCGCCACCGTCAGCAACCCCCCGCCGGCGCAGCCCTCGAGCACGCCCGTACAGTCCCAGAGCGCGGTGCCCACGAACACGACCACGCCGACGCGGACGGCGACCGCGACCCCGACCCCGAAGACCACGCCCACCAAGTCGGTGTCGCCGGCCAAGACCGGCCACCCGGCCCTCACACCGACGGCGTCCCCGTCGGCGAAGGCGTCGCCAACTCCCTCGGCCTTCGGCTCGGCGTCACCTTAGCTGAGCCGCCTACCGGGTGGTGAGCCGGCAGGCGATGGTGCAGATGATGACGTCGGTGCGGTGAGGTCACCATCATCCGGACTCGGGAGCGGCGTCCCCGCTGCGGACGGCCTGGTCCAGGGCGGCGATGGCGTCCGCCGCGCTGGCCTTAACCGGGAGGACGTCGGCCAGCCGGGCCATCGTGATCAGGCGGCTCACCGCCCTGGTGGCCGCCGCCAGTTGCAGGGAGCCGCCGGCGGCCGCCGCGTGCTTTTGCACCCGCAGGAACAGGCTCAGCCCGGCGCAGTCGCAGAACTGCACGCCGGCCAGGTCCAGGATGAGGTCACGTCCGGCCTCGGCCAGCGGCATGAGCTCCTGCCACAGGCCCGGCGCGGTGCCGACGTCGAGCTCGCCGTCGACCACGACGACGGCACGCTGGCCACGTTCCTGGATATCCCAGGTCAGCGGCTCCCCGGCCAGACGGGTCAACGGCCAGCGCACCAGCGGACGATCTGCGTCGCGCCACCGCGGAAGTAATGCCCTGCGCATCCTTATGCCTCCGGTCGCACCGATGGAAGGCCACCAGGGTCTTGAGCAGCTAGGGAAAGGGGGGCCGCCGGGGTCTGGAGCAGCTAACGAAACAAGACTAGCACAAATATATGCCAGAAATTACACAAGCCGTCACTGACCGTACCGGCCGGGACGTTTCCCGGCAAGTCGCGGGCGGCGGATTTCCCGCGTCTGGGCGTGAATGGAGCGGGCGGGTCGCGCCATGGTGTTAAATGAAGCTGGTTGTAGTCGAAGTTCGTGTTCGTGTCACAGCGCCTGCGAAGTTCCGACCGCGGGCGCCGTCGATCCCCAGGCCAAGCCTTTCGAGGGCAGGCGGTCGCAGCAGCCCAGGATGCACATCCGTGGATCCTGTTGATCGTCTCAGTAGGAGAAGTAGTGGCTCAGGGAACAGTGAAGTGGTTCAACGCGGACAAGGGCTATGGTTTCATCGCCCCGGACGACGGCACCGCCGACGTCTTCGTGCACCACTCCGCGATCGAGGCTGACGGTTACCGCAGCCTTCAGGACAATCAGCGGGTCGAGTACACCCCGGCTCGCGGCGCCAAGGGCCCGCAGGCCGAGCAGGTCCGGCCGATCTGACGACCTGACGCGCGGCGGGGTGGCTCTCTGGCAGAGCCACCCCATCCCGTCGCCATGGCCCGGCCCCCGCGTGACGTCCGGCCCCGGGGTGACGTTCGGCCCTTTACGCGGTATCCAAAGTCCGTTTCGCTGTCCAGCGGGGCGCCGGCTTTCGAGGGACGCGATGTCGGGCGAACGCGAGGAACCAGCCGCCGTACGGGTACGCGGCCTGGTTAAGTCCTACGCCGGCGTACGGGCCGTCCAGGGTATCGACCTGGACATCGCAGCGGGCGAGATCTTCGCCTTGCTCGGGCCCAACGGGGCAGGGAAAACCACGACGGTAGAGATCCTCGAGGGATACCGGAGCCGCGACAGCGGCGAGGTAACGGTGCTCGGCTACGATCCAGGACGCGAGCGGAACAGGCTCAAGAGCCGGATCGGGATCGTCTTGCAGGCCCCCGGGGTCGAGCGTTACCTCACCGTGAGCGAAACGATCCGGATGTACGCCAGCTACTATCCGCATCCGCGGCCGGTGGACGAGGTCATCGACCTGGTCGGGCTGGGCGCCAAGCGCGACAGCCGGGTCACCAAGCTCTCTGGCGGCCAGGTCCGGCGGCTCGACGTCGCGATCGCGCTGGCCGGCGACCCCGATCTGCTCTTCCTCGACGAGCCCACCACCGGCTTCGACCCGTCGGCCAGGCGCGAGGCCTGGGAAGTGGTCAAGAACCTGGCGTCGCTCGGCAAGACGGTGCTGCTGACCACCCATTACATGGACGAGGCGCAGTACCTCGCCGACCGGGTGGCGGTCATCGCCGCCGGGAAGATCGTCGCGGCCGGGCCGCCGGCCACCCTCGGCCACCGCGACCTGGCCGGGGCGCGCGTCAGGTACCGCCCGCCCGCCGCCGCCACTCCCCCGGCCGGGCTGGCCGGGACCCTGGGGCCGGACGGGTTCACCGAGCTCATCTCGCGTGATGTCGTCCGCGATCTGCACCGGCTCACCGGATGGTCCCTCGAAAGCGGCGTCAGCCTCGACGGCCTGGAGGTCATCAGGCCGTCGCTCGAGGACGTTTACCTGTCGCTCACCCGCGCGCATCCCCCGGCCGACGCTCCCGCCCCGGTGGGCGCGCCCGTCACGGCGGAGCCCGGAGGCGCGTCGTGAACGCGGTCCGGCTCACCGGCATCCGGGTCCGCTACGTCAACAAGGCGTTCTGGCGGAACCCCGCCTCGGCCTTCTTCACGTTCGCGTTCCCGCTCATGTTCCTGGTGATCTTCACCGCGCTGCTCGGCCACTCCACCGTGCACATCGGCGCCCGGGCCGTGAACACCTCCACCTACTACGTGGCCTCGATGGCTACTTTCGCCGTGATCACGGCGTGCTTCAACAACATCGCCACCGCGATCACCTTCCAGCGCGAGGACGGGGTCCTCAAGCGGACCAACGGCACGCCGCTGCCCGCCGCCTCGTTCCTCGGCGCCCAGATCCTGCATGCGCTGTTCGTCACGGTCCTGCTGGTCGCCATCACGGTCGCGTTCGGGCGCGCCTTCTACAGCGCGGCCATCCCGACCGGGATCACGCTGCTCCGCTTCGTCGTCGTCGTGCTGGTGGGCGGGGCCGCGTTCTGCGCGCTCGGGCTCGCGATCACGGCGGCCATCCCGAACGCCGACGCCGCGCCCGCGATCATCAACGCGGTGATCCTGCCGCTGGAGTTCCTGTCGGGCATCTTCATCCCCATCACCAACAACACCCCGGCGTGGATCGTGTGGGTCGCCCGCATCTTCCCGGTGCGGCACTTCGCGGTGGGAATGCAGGCCGCGTTCCTCGGGACGGCCTTCAGCTGGGCGGACGTGCTCATCGTGGCCGGCTGGGGCCTGGCCGGGCTGCTGATCGCGATCCGCTTCTTCAGCTGGGAGCCGCACACAGGGTAGAGCTAGGCGCGGGCGGGGGGCCGCCCGTACAGGTCGAGCATGCGGATCCGGGCCGACTCGAGGCGCTTGTACATGACGACGGTGACCCGCTTGAGCAGCTGGTAACCGAGCTCGGGGTCGGCTTCGCACTTGCCGCGCAGGCAGGCGCCGTCCAGCACGATCGCGCTCACCGGCGTCACCGCGCGGCCGTCGGCGAAATAGCGGTAGGGCGGGACGAGCCACGACCAGCCGAGCACCTCCCCCTCATCCATCGTGTCGATGATGAGCGGCCCCCGCCCGGGCGAGTGGACCTGGAGCGCCACCCGTCCGTGCCGGATCACGTAGAAGCGGGTAGCCGCTTCGCCCTCGGCGAAGATGTACTCGCCCGCGGCGAAATGCACGTTGGACGCGCACCCCGCCATGAGTCGCATCGCGTCGGCGTCGAACCCGCTGAAGAACGGGTGGCGGCCGAGCAGGTCCTCGATGGTCTGCATAGCCTACTCCCAGCCGGCGTGGCCGCCTCGCGACCGACGGTTATCCGGTCGCCTGGCCGTTGAGCCGGGCGGCCTCCTCGCGGTGGAGTTCCTGGAACGCGGCGAAGGCCCGCGCCCCGTAGACGGTGCCGGGACCGCCGTTCATCAGGAAGGTGACGCCGATCGCCTCGGCGGCTTCTTCCGGGCTGGCGCCGTGCAGCACCGCGGCGTGGGCATGGGCGGCAATGCACCCGTCGCATTCCTTGCTGACCGCGATGGCCAGCGCGATGAGCTCCTTGGTCTTAGCATCGAGCACGCCGGGGGCTAGGGCGGAGTCGTGCAGTTCCTTATATCCCGCGTAGACCTGCGGGATCGCGTGCCGCAGGTCTCGGGTCGGGACCCGAAGCTCATCGCGGACGGTCTTTCCGTAACTCATCGTTATCGCCTCCTGGTCGATATACCTCCGGGAGTATCTTGGGGCAACCGTGAGCGCTATGGCCATAGGTCCCGTTTGTCAATACGGGTAGAGGTATATTGTGAAGGTATGAGCACTTACCCAGAGGGCACGCCTGCGAGCTACGGCACGAGCATCACCATGGACCTCCCGTTCGGCGCCGCCGTCGCCCGCGTCCGCGCCGCGCTGCAGGGCCAGCGGAGCCGGCACCGTGGTGGAGGCGCTCGACCCGCAGGTCATGGTCACGCTCACGGGGCGGCCCGAGCTCGAGGCGGTGGCCGGCGAGGCGTCGGCGCGGCTGGCCGCGGCGCTGGCCGACTTGCGGCCTTCCCTGTGAGCCGGGCAGGGTAGTAGGCGGTCGGCCGCCCATGGACCGGCCGGGAAGGTAGTCCGTGACTGTTCCGCTGTGGGTGTGGGCGGCGACGGCGGCGGGATTGCTCGCCGTGGCCACCGTCGAGGTCGTGCTGGCCGGCCGATCCGGCGACAGCGGGGGCATGACGCGGCGGGCCATCAGGTGGGTCGCGGTCTACGTGTCGCTGGCGGTGATCTTCGGCCTCGGTGTCGCGGTCAGGGCCGGCTGGGGGGCGGCCAGCCAGTTCTACGCCGGCTATCTCACCGAGTACAGCCTGAGCCTGGACAACCTGTTCGTCTTCTACGTGATCATGACCGGGCTGGCGGTGGCGCCAGCGCGCCAGCACCGCGTCCTGGCGTTCGGCATCGCGCTGGCCCTCGTGCTTCGGTCGGTCCTCATCGTGGCCGGGCTGGCGGTGATCAGCCGTTACGACTGGCTCTTCTATCCGCTTGGCGGCCTGCTGCTGTGGACCGCGGCCGGCCTGCTGACCCGCCGCGCGCCGCACCAGCCGCAGGAGCAGGACACCCGGCTGACGGCGTGGCTGCGGCGGCGTGCGCGGCCTGCTGGCTCGATGCTGCTGGTGATCCTGGCCATCGGCGTGGCCGACACCGCGTTCGCCCTGGATTCCATCCCGGCCATCTTCGGCATCACCACCAGCGCCTACCTGATCGTGGCCGCCAACGCGTTCGCGCTGATGGGGCTCCGTCAGGCCTACGTGCTGCTGGCCCGCCTTCTCGACCGGATCGTCTACCTGAACAAGGGCCTGGCCGTGATCTGCGCCTTCGTGGGCGTCAAGCTCCTGCTGCAGGCGCTGCGCGGTTCCGGGGCGGGATGGGCCGTGGTGATCCCGGCCTGGCCGTCGGTCACCGTGGTCGCCGCGGTGATGCTGGTCACCGTGATCGCCGGGGTGATGAGCGGCAGGCGAGCGGTCGCCACGGCGCGACGGGCCACCCTCCAGCGCCGCTTCGCCCTCATCGACGCCGACGGGAACGGCGTGTGGCGGCGCCACGACTGCGAGCAGCTCACCCGGCGGCTCTGCGCCGCCTTCGGCCACCACCTCGATTCCGGGCCGGCGCAGGCCGTGGCCGCCGGGCAGGACGCGTTGTTCGACGCGCTGCTGCGGCACATGGACGCCAACGGCGACCGGGAGATTACCCCGGATGAATTCGCCGCCGCCTTGGGCCGGACCGTCGAGGACCGGCCCGGCTTTGACGCCGCGGTCCGCGCCGCGGCGCAGGCGCTCGTGCAGGTGGCGGACCGCGACGGCAACGGGGTGCTGGACGCCGCCGAGTACGCGGAGCTCACCGCGGTGTACGGAGTCGGCGCCGACGAAGCCGCCGGGGCGTTCGGCCGCCTCGACCTGGACCGCAACGGCGTCCTGGACAGCCTCGAACTCACCGCGGCGATCAGCCAGTTCTTCGCCGGCCCGGACGCCTGGCGCGGCCCGCCGTCTCACCTTCGGCCGTCTCGCCTTCGGCCGCCGTTAGGCGCTTCAGGCCCGATGGCCGGAGGCGGGCCCAGATGAGGACGTGGCCGCCGGCAGGATCTGCCGCGGGATGCCTGGCCGGACGGCCCGGCGCTGCCATTCCCGCGGGTAACCGATCGAGACCTCCTCGAACCGGACGCCGTCGTGCCAGGTCACCCTGGGAATATGCAGATGACCGTAGACCACCGCGGTGGCATTGAAGCGCAGATGCCAGTCGTGCGTGCGGGTCGTGCCGCACCACTGGGCGAATTGCGGATACCGCAGCACCCGGGTGGGCTCGCGGACGAGCGGGTAATGCGTCACGAACACCACAGGCAGGGCCGGGTCGCGGGTGGCCAGGCGTCGTTCTGTGGCTTCGATCCTGGCCCAGCACCAGGCTTCCCGGCTGGGATAGGGGTCGGGATGCAGCAGCGCCTCATCGGTGCAGACGACGCCCGTCTTATACGCCACGGCCAGGCCCTGCTGCTTGGTCAGCGCACCGTCGGGCCGGAACGTGTAGTCGTACAGGAGGAACAACGGCGCGATCGTGACGGCGCCGCCCGGCCCCGTCCAGACCAGGTAGGGATCCTCCGGGGTGACGATGCCCAGGCCGCGGCACAGCTCCACCAGGGCCAGGTAGCGTGCCTCGCCGCGGAGCTGGACCGGATCGCGGCGGCGCGTCCACAGTTCATGGTTGCCCGGCGCCCAGACGACGGTCGCGAACCGGTCGCGCAGCGTCCGCAGCGCCCATTCGATGTCGGCGAACTGCTCTCCGACGTCGCCCGCAAGCAGCAGCCAGTCGCCGTCGCTGTCCGGGCGGAGAGCCTCGACGAGCCTGCGGTTCTCCGGGTGGGCCACGTGCAGGTCGCTGAGAGCGAGCAGCCGGGGTCCCGCCGGCCCCGTCACCACTGGCATTCGGTTAGAACTGCGAAGCGCCCTGCCTGCGGGTTTGCCGCTGCAGGCGGTGCCGGGGCTGCTGCCTCTTGCCACGCAGCGTAACTGGACAGCGGCCCGGCTGGGAGTCACGTTGCGTGATCAGTGACAGGTGGCGCGCGGAGACGGTTCCGGGTGGCCTCTGGCGGCCATGTGCGGTTCCCGGCGGCACGCCGCATGGGTGTTACGGGACAGGCGGGGCTTTCTGCGGAAGCATCGGCGGGTCTTGTACCTGCCTCTTGCGAGGGGTCCGCCGATGCTTCCTGGTGCGACGCTACCCGCTGCCCGGTATTACGTCACGCCTGGCCAGCGCCGGCGATCCTGTGCCGGGCCGCGGCCGGCGCCGCGGCGGGGGGCGCGCCGGAAGCGGCCGGCGCGGGATGCGGAGGCGGGCCTGGCTGAGGTGATGGCGATGCCGGCGATCTGGAAGGACGCCGGCGGGCGGCTGCTGGAGCTTCCCGGGCCGGGGTCGGGGATCGTGGCGTGCGGGGCGCTGCCGGGTGCGGCGGCCCCCGGGCCGGCGTGGACGGCGGGGCACCTGGCAGCGGCCGGGATCGCCGGGGAGCCGGGGCGGGTGCGGGAGGGGACGGGGCTGGGGCTGGCGTCGGCGGTGATCACCCCGGCACGGCTGGATGAGGCGCTGGCCGGGGTGCCGGCCCGGCGGGCGCGGAAGATCACGCCGCGGCTGGCGATGCAGGTGAGCCTGGCGCGGGCGCTGATGCCCGGCACGGCTGCGGGGACGCTGCGCGCTATGGCGCAGCGGCCCCGGGAAGCTGACCCGGGATATGACCTGCCCGCGGCGTCGTCGCTGTCGGACGCGGACAGCTTCTTGCAGGTCAAGCCGTTTCTGCGGCTGCTGGCCGGGCTGTGCGGGCAGATCCGCGCCGTCCCGCTGCCCGGCGTCGCGGCGGTGTGCCTGCCGGCGCCGGGGACGCCGGACGGGCAGCGGACGGCGATCCGGCTGCGGCCGCTCGCGGGCGGGCCGTGGCGGGACGGCCGCTGGCACGGGCTGCGGGTGCTGGCCAAGGACGGCACCGTCCGCAACGTCGCCGACCCCAGGGGCAGCGACCGCAAGGGCAGCGGCGGGCAGTCCCGCAACGCCGCGCACTTCGCCGCCGGCCAGCACCGGCACGCCCGCTGACCCGCAGGTCCGGATGGTCGAGACCGTCGATGTCTGGACCCGCGGCGCGGTGGCCTGGGCGGCCGGGCCGTGCAGCACCGGGGAGACCACCCTCGCCGCGCACCTGGAACCCGCCTACGGGCCCGGTGACCTGGACCTGGCCGACCGCGGGTTCCCCAGCCGCGAGGCGGTCGCCGCCAAGATCGATGCCGGGAAGCACTTCGCCTGGCGGGTGTCGGCGGCGTGGACGCTGCGCCGCTCGGGACGGCCCCTGCCGGACGGCACCTGGAAGGCGAAGATCACCTGGCATGGCCGCACGTACAAGGTCCGCGTCATCGAATACCACATCAACCAGGTCTTCGATCTCCGGCCGGATCACCCGCTGCTGACCGCCCCGCCCGCAGGGCCGTCCGTCAGCGTCATGGAGACAGCCGGTGACGGCGAAGGTGACGCCGGGCTGTGCAGGCGGCCAGGCACGATCCGCGTGGAGGTATCCGAGACTGTCACCATCATCACTGACCTGATGGACACCGCCGCCTACCCGGCCCGCGACATCGCGGAACTGTACGGCATGCGATGGGCCAGCGAGCTCGTCTACCTGGAAGAAAAGCAAACCCTGTCCGGCGGAGAGCCCATCACCGCCGCCACCCCCGCCGGTGCCTGCCGCATGGCCGCCGCCACCGTCGCCGCCCACCAGGCGCTGCGGATCACCGGCGCCAGCATCGCCGCCGCCACTGGCGCCGAGCCCGCCCGGATCAGCGCCACCGCGCTCCGCAACGCGGTCACCGCCAGCATCGGCGCCGGGCAGGGCGCCACTGCGGGCGCCCTGGCCGCGGCCATCGAGATCATCCGCCGCGACATCACCGCGCACCCGCTGCGGTTCGTCACCGCCTGGCGGCCCGGCCGGCACTACCCGCGCTTCACCATCAGGAAAGTCAGGGCCCGCAAGAGCAACGATGTCGTGCCCGCCGCCACCCAGCTGCACCTGCTGCCCCTGCCCGCGACGCCAGGATCGCAGCAGCCGAACGCCCCGCCGGCCGCCTGACCTCGCACCCGGCCGCCCAGCCCGGCACCCGCCGCGCCGGAATCCCGGCATGCCCGGGACACCGCGGCCACAGCCGGCCAGGCCAGTCCCGGGCGCTCCGCAGACGCCAGCCCGGACACCACACACCGATCTCACGGAACGTAATGGATCAGCCAGCGCAAAAACCCGCCCCGCACCGCAAGAGCAACCACGCAACGTCACCGGATCCCGAGGACACCACGACAAACTTCCGCCAGGCCCGATCCATAACCGAACGCCAGTGGGGGCGGGAGTCCCAGTTGGTCGCGGAGCACCCGGACGGCGTCTTCCACCGGTGCGTTGGCCGCGTCCAGCCGGGCCTGGTCGCCGCGAAGCTGGCGCAACGACGTTGATCCCGCCGCCGCCGAGGTCAGCGCGGCCCGGGCCTGGTTGACGTGATAGAGCAAGCGCGCGACTGGCTCGATAGACGGCGGGAACGCGATCGTGAGGACATTTTTGTCGAAGTCGCGCTCGGTTGCGGCGGCGGCACGGAGGTCGGCTTGGGCCGCGGCGAGGTTATCGCGCTCGCTGTCATTCAGGCCGTCGAATTCACGGTCTAGCCTGTGGTTGGCCGGCTGGGCGATGACCAGGTATTTCGCGGCGAGCGCCCGGAGTTCGGCGGTCGCGGTCGCTGTTTCTGTGGTCGTGGGCGGGGTCGTCGCCGGCTTTCGGCTCGCGCAGCCCGCGGCTAGCGCAAGCGCGCAGGCCAGGACCAGGCCGCTGGCGAGGGCCCGCGATGCCCGGCGCGGCCGGGCCGGCTGATCCGGATCCGTCATCCCGCCTCCCGACTGGGACACGTCGGTGATCGCGAGACGGTTCATTCGTGCTCGCCGCGCCCGCCGAGGGCCGGCCGGTCAGGTGACATGGCCGCCGTCGATGAGGCTGCCCACCGCGAACGTCACCGCCACGGCGACTCCGCCCAGGAGGAGCTGCCGCAGGCCCGAGCGCAGCAGCGGGCGGCCGGTGAGCCTGCCCACGACCATGCCGCCGGTCAGCAGCGCGACGGCGGCCACGGCCAGCGCGACGGCGAGGACGGACAGGCCCGCGAGGTAGGGCAGCAGCGGGATGAGCGCCCCGGCGGAGAAGGCGACGAGGGAGGAGACGCCGGCGAATACCGGGGAGGGCAGCTCGAACGGATCGACGCCGAGCTCCTCGCGGGTATGCACGCGCAACGCCCGGTCCGGGTCCTGAGAAACCGCGGCGGCCATCGTGGCGGCGGTCTGCGGGTCGGCGCCGTAGCCGACGAAGGTATCCGCGAGTTCGGCCTGCTCGGCAGCTGGGAAGCGGGCCAGCATCGTGCGCTCGGTGGCGACCTCGGCGAGCACCAGCTCGTTCTGGTTGGTGACCGACACGTACTCTCCGGTGCCCATGGAGAACGCCCCGGCCACCAGCGCAGCGACCCCGGTCAAGATGATGGTATGCGCCGACACCCCGCCGCCGCCCAGCCCGGCGATCAGCGATGAGTTGGTGACCAGCCCGTCCACCGCGCCGAACACCGTCGGGCGCAGCCAGCCGCCGGATACGTCACGATGCCGGTGCGACCACCCCGCCGCCAGGGCCGCCTGGCGCACCGCGTGGCCCTGCTCGTGGATCTGTTCGCCCATTCGGTGGATTATCCTCCACCACGGTCCGGTCAAGCGGGTCAGCCGGGCCACCGGCCGTCTCAGAACTGGGCTCTATCTTCCGGTGACAATTGGCGACCTCCAGCGGGTGGCGTCAGCTACGGCGCGGGCCACAGGGCCAGGAGCTCGGCGGCCCGCGGCCGCAGATCAGGGAATCGTTCGGCATAGAGGGAGTACCAGACGGTCAGGTTCAGCCGCCGGAGTTGCTCGCAGACGGCGAGCTGACCCGCGTTCACGGGCTCGCCGTAGGCGGCCAGGATGCGCGCGATTCCCAGGCCCGCAGTCTGTAGGCGCGCGGTCTGTAGGCGCGCGGTCCGTAGGCGCGCGGTCCGTAGGCGCGCGGTCCGTAGGCGCGCGGTCCGTAGGCGCGCGGTCCGTAGGCGCGCGGTCGACGCGGCCAGGTCCCAGGTCACCGGCCCGGAGCAGGTGTCCTCGAAGTCGTGCCAGACCCATCCCGTGTCCGCCGCCATGAGGTTGCCCACGCCCGCGTCACCGTGCAGCACCTGGCCGGTCCACGACGTAGCGTCGAGTTCGGCGGTCAGCCAGGCGTAGGCCGCGGCCAGGGCGGCGGCATGCCCGGCGCTGAGCCGGGTCTGCGGCTCGGTCTGCGGCTCGGTCTGCGGCTCGGTCTGCGGCTCGGTCTGCTGTCGGGCCAGGAAGGCCGGGATGTCGCTCAGCGGTGCGAGCACAGGAACCTCGCCCGGATAGCGCCGCAGGGCCGCGTGCAGGTCCCGCAACATAGACCCGACGGTTGCCTCGCTGGGCAGCGCGCCATGGGCTGACCTCAGGTAGCGCCAGAAGGACATCACATGGCCGTCGCCCTGGTAAGTGGTGCGCGGCACCGCCGGGCTCGGCGTGATCACCGGAATGCCCGCCCCGGCCAGGAAGGACGCCACGTCAAGCTCGCGCTGAAGCCAGGCCGCCCCATCGGAGCGGACCTCGGTCGTGGACGCGGCCACCTTCGCCACGACCGGGGACGGGCGCAGGTGCACGATGACGTTCGCGCCGTCGGCCAGGACCACGGGTTCCGCGCTGGTGACGCCCAGGCCGGCCGCGACCTTGAGCGCGGCGCTCACGGCGGCCGCCGCGACGGTGAAGACCACATTCAAAGTATGGCGGGCGGGCCAGGATGGCGTGGATGCGGCGGTTGGGCTCACATGGCTCAGCTGCTTATCGTCACCTCGCTCTGTCGCGGTATCGCGCCTGCGCGCGCCTTCACCTCGCGCCGGCGGGAGGTAATTGTTCCGGCTGGAGGCGGCGTGTCGTTGCATCACGAGATCAGGATACGATAAAATGTTCTAGATAGTTGCTCCCGGCATCCAGACCGCGTGAAGCCGCAGGATCACTTCCCGGAGGGGAGGCGCCCATGGACCGCGAACCGCCGCAGTCCCCGCCCGGCGCCTGTGAGCCTGGCTGGCCGTTCCGCGGGGTGACGCCGGACTGGGCTGATGAGGCGGAGTGGGAGCGGATGTGCGCCGCCCGCGGTGACGAGCCCGAACCGCCGGATCCGGACGAGGACTTCGGCGACCCCGGTCAGGGGGCGCCGGCGGACTGGGAAGAGGTGCCGGCGGAGATGTCCGCCGCGCGGGCCGCGGAGTACGCGGCGTGGAAGGCGCGGCTGGTCGCGGCGGGGCTGGACGGGTGGGCGCACCGCCGCGGCGACCCGCCGGTCCCCGGGATCCCGTCCGGGCCGGCCGCAGAGTTCGGGCAGGGCCAGCCGCTGGATGCCGCCGCCCCGAGCACTGTCGTGTCCGGGCTGGCCGATGAGGCATCCGGGGAGAACCGGGCTTTCGCCGGGGTCAGCGATGATCAGCTGATGGGGCTGATCGGGGCGCGGCAGCGGCTGGCGGCCCGGCAGCAGTGGGAGCTGCTGACCGCGGTGGCGGAGTTCATCCGGCGCCGCCCCGAGCCCGTCGGCCCCGCGGACCCCGCGGACCCGGCCGGGATGCCGGCGGTGTGGGGCGAGCATGCGGCCGGCGAGCTGGCGGCGCAGCTGCACCTGGCCGGCGTGGCGGCCGACGCGCTGCTGGGGCTGGCGCATGACCTGGCCGCCAGGCTGCCGCTGACCGGCGCGGCGCTGCGGGACGGGATCATCGACCTGGACAAGGCCCGGATCATCGCCTTGCACTGCTCCCCGCTCACGGCCGAAGAAGCCCGGGCCGCGGAGGCGATCGTGCTCAGCCAGGACACGGCGGCGGAGATGACCCGGGGGATGATCCGGGACCGGATCGCCCGCGCGGTCATGGAAGTTAATCCCGGGGCCGCCGCCAGGCGCCGGGAGCGGGCCGCCAAGGACAAGCGGGTCGAGGTAATAGCCGAGGCGTCGGGGAACTGCCAGATCGCCGGGCGGGAACTGCCCGCCGCCGCGGCCCTGGCCGCCAGCGAGAACCTGACCATCCGCGCGCAGGAGCTGCGCCGGGCCGGGATCAGCGGCGGGATCGATGACCTGCGGGCCCTGGCCTACCTGGAAAAACTCGGCGCCCTGAACCCGCTGGAGGGCATCACCGGTGACGGCACCGCTGACGGCCCCGGCGACGGCGGCGGCCCGGACGGTGGCCCCGGCCCCGGCCCGGGCGGTCCCGGCCCCGGCGGGCCGGGGAGGCCCGGCGGCGGCGCTGGCACGGCGCCCGGCCAGGAATCGCCGGGCCGGGCATCGCCGGGACTGGCGGCGCGGGTGAACCTGACCGTCCCGCTGGCCACGCTGCTGGGGCTGGCGGACCGGCCCGGGGTGATGTCCCGGATCGGGCCCGTCGACCCCGCCCAGGCCCGCGACCTGGCCGCCGCGGCGGCCCGCGACGCCCGCTCCGCCTGGTGCCTGACCATCACCGGCCCGGACCGCCGGCCCGTCGCCCACGCCTGCGGCCGCCCCCCGGCCCGCGCCGGGCCGGTCTGCATCCCCGGCGATGACTATGGCCCGCCCGGATCCGGCACCATCTGGCTGGACATCGCCGCCCTCACCGGCACACCCGGCGCCGGCACCGGCCCCGGCGCGGCGAGGGGGTTGGTGTTCGAGCCGGAGTCCCTGGCCGGGCCGTGTGACCACCAGCACCAGGGCGCCGGCCACGACCCCGGAGTCAAGCTGCGGCACCTGACCGGGATCCTGAACGCCTGCTGCACGTTCCCGCCCTGCCGCCGCCCCGAAGCCCAGTGCGACTACGAGCACAGCACACCCTACGAGCAGGGCGGCCGGACCTGCCTGTGCGAGGCCGGACCCGTCTGCCGCCGCAACCACCGCGGCAAGCAGGCCCCCGGCTGGCACCTCGAGCACGCCGGAACCCGCGGCTGGTTCCGCTGGACCACCCCCTCCGGCCGCAGCTACCTCAGCCGCCCCACCCAGTACCCCGACTGACGGGACGCCGGGCACCGATGCGAGCGGGATGCCGTCGGTGCCCGGCGAACTTCAACAGCAACCGCCGGCTGGGGCGGCGCGCGTGGCCCCTTGTTCAGCCGCCGGCGAGTGGCCTCTTGTTCAGCCGCCGGCGGGCGGGGCCTGACGCGCGTCCCTGGCACGGCCTGAGCTGCCGCCGGACCCACCTCACTCATGAAGCGAACAGTACGGCAGGACCGTTCCGGGAACGTTACCGCGCGCCAGCGCGGCGACTATGGCGAGCGCCACGGCCGACCGCACGGCGGCGGGCCAGATGAGGACGGCGAGGAGCGCGTACAGCATGGCCGCGCCCGGGGCGGCGGTCAGCGGGTTGGCCGTCCTCAGCGGCTACGTGGTCAGCGGCACCGCCACGACGGGCGTGGTGGTCGGCTTGGACGTCCCTCCGGCCGGCTCGACGGTGATCCCGATCCGGTCGCCGGGCCGGACACCGGCGGCCAGCACCTGGCTGGTCTGGCCCGGCTGGGTGAGCAGGCCTGCCGGGCGAGCGCCCGCCGGGCTCATGACCCACAGCTGGTAGACCCGCCCGGACGGCAGGGACGCCATCCCGGTGGTGGTGATGACGGCCGCCCGCTGCTGGCCGGAGAACACGACGGTCACGGTTCCGCCCGAGCTGGCCCGCATCGTCTCGAGGCGGGCATCGGGGGCCTGCACCACCCGGGTGATCGCGGCGTTGCTGGCCCGGGCCGACTGCAGCTGGTGCTGGGTGTCGACCTGGCTGATGCCCAGGCCGACCGCGGCCGCCACGCTGGCCGCGGCGACCGAGGCGACCAGCCGCGGCATCCCCGGCCGGGGAAAGCGGCGATCCCGTTCCAGCCGCCTGGCGCCAAGCTCGTCGGCGAGCAGCCCCGGTACCCGGGCCCGGCGGTGCGTCCGGCGGCCCCGGTCGCCGTGCACGGGCGGCAGCTGCCTGGTCCGGTAGGTAGCGGCCAGCACCCGGGACTGCATGACCTCGGGTGGCCGGACCGCCTGGGCCATGGCGAGCCGGGCCGCGGTCTCGCGGAGCCCGCGGACCTCGGCCTCGCAGCACGGGCAGCGGTGCAGATGACGCTCGAAATCGTCCCGTTCGGCTCCGGTCAGGGCGTCGAGGGCGTAGCTGCCGGTCAGCACGTGCATGTCGTCGCGCATCGTCTTCACCAGGCCACCCCCATGCAGTCACGCATCCTGATCAGCCCGTCACGGATCCGGGTCTTGACCGTGCCCAGGGCCACGCCGAGGAGCTGCGCCACCTCCGGATAGGAGTAACCGCCGTAGTAAGCGAGCTTGATCGACTCACGCTGCAGGTCGGTGAGGCCGTCCAGGCAGCGGTTCACTCGCTGCCGGTCACCGGCCCGCAGGGTGCCCCGGTGACCGCGGTCGGGGAGACCGTCGGCATGAACGGCCAGCCGCTGCCGATCGCGCACGGGTTCCCCGCGCGGATGCTGGTCCCCGGCCTGTACGGGTACGTGTCCGCGACCAAGTGGGTCACCCGGCTGACGCTCACCACGTTCGCGCGGCAGCGCGCCTACTGGACCCAGCGCGGCTACGCGGCCCAGGCGCCGGTCAAGACCGAGTCGCGTATCGACGTGCCCAAGCCGCTCGCGCAGGTCAAGGCCGGGCCCGTCACGGTGGCGGGAGTGGCCTGGGCGCCGGCCACGGGCATCGCCGCGGTCGAGGTCAACGTGGACAACGGCCGGTGGCACCAGGCCCGTCTGGCCGCCGTCGACGCCATCGACACGTGGCGGCAGTGGCGGTGGGACTGGGACGCCAGCCCGCCCCGGGCTGCACACGCTCCAGGTGCGCGCCCCCGACAACGCCGCGTTCGCCAAGATCCCGGCCGCCACCCTGGACAGGCTGCTGGCCAGCAAGGCCGAGCTGACCAAGATCCTCACCTACCACGTGGCCTCCGGCCGCGAGACGCCGCCGGCCTGGCCTCCGGCATGGCCATCAAGACGCTCGAGGGCGGCACCGTCACTCCGGCCACGATGAACGGCAGCTACACCGTCAACGGCGCCCACGTGGTCTGCGGCAACGTCCAGACCGCCAACGCCACCGTCTACATCATCGACACCGTGCTGATACCCAAGTAGTCCGTTGTCTTGCCGCGGGAACCGAGGACCGTTCGGCCCAAAGAACTGAATGAGCCGAACGGACCGTGGGTGACTGCCTCAGCCGAGCTCGACGATCGGATCGGGGTAGCCGAGGTGGCCGGCCTTCGATTTCCAGGGGGTCTGGAGGTACTGGGGGTCGAGGCCGGCCAGCTCGGGCACGTAGCGGCGGACGTACTCGCCCGCCGGGTCGAACCGCTGGGCCTGCCTGAGCGGGTTCATGACCCGGTTGGGGCGGGTGCTGTTGCCGGTCCCGGCCACCCACTGCCAGTTGAACCCTTCGGCGGCCAGCTGACGCATCCCGGCGTCCACGATCGGTATCCCGGTCCGTCCCGCCCGCCAGGCCTCGAGCGCGTCGTGGTCGTCGTGCCAGGACGCGCCGGGCCGGTTCGGCGGCGCGGGGATCGCGGGGTCAGCGACGAAAAGCGGCAGCACCTGCCGGGCCTGGCGGCACGCCAGGTGCAGCGCCGGGTTGTCGTGCAGCCGGAGATCACGCGTGAACAGCACAATCGCGGTTTCCATCCGCCGTCCCTTCTGTGCGGGCGTGAGAAGCTGAATTATGCGGGATGCTGACGGCGCGCGGCCGCGGCTCGGCGTGTCGAGCTGCCTGCTCGGGGCCGAGGTGCGGTTCAACGGGGGGCACAAGCGGTCCCGCTTCCTGACCGATGAACTGGCGCCGTTCGTCGACTGGGTGCCGTACTGCCCGGAGATCGAGATCGGGCTGGGCACCCCGCGCGAGGCGATCCGGCTGACCGCGGCAGGGCGGCTGGTCAACCGGGGCGGCACGCTCGATCACACCGACGCGATGGCGGCGCTGCCGCTGCCCGCTGGCCTGGACGGGTACGTGTTCAAGGCCAAGTCGCCGAGCTGCGGGATTTCTAGCATTCCGCGGTACCGGCCGGACGGGCAGCCGGCCGACCACGGGGGGCGGGGGCTGTACGCGGAGCGGGTTATGGCCGCTTTCCCGCGGCTGGCGGTTGAGGACGAGGGGCGGCTGAACGACGCGGGACTGCGGGAGGCGTTCGCGGAGCGCGTGTTCGCCGCGGCCCGGCTGCGCGTGCTGCTGGCCGGCTGGCGGGAGCCGCGGGAGCTTGTCGGGTTCCACGCGCGGCACAAGCTGCAGTTGCTGGCGCACGACCCGCTGCGCTACCGGGAGGCGGGCCGGATCGTCGCGGCGGCCGGGTCGTCTGTGCGGGCGGGGGTGCTGTACGGGGACGTGTTCCTGGCGGCGATGGCGGGGCGGGCGACCAGGGGGCGGCACGCCAACGCGCTGCTGCACGCCTACAGCCGGGTCGGCCGGGAGCTCGACCGGGCCAGGCGCGATGACCTGGTGGAGCAGATCGACGCGTACCGGCGGGGTGAGCTGCCGCTCAGCGTGCCGGTCGCGCTGCTGGCCCACTACGCCAGCGGCGGCGAGCTGCCCTGGCTGGCGGCGCAGACCTACCTCGCGCCGTTCCCCGCCGGACTGCGCCTGCGGCACAGCGTCTGAGCCGGCTCTTGTTGCTGGGAGGGCTGCTGTGGTCTGAGGTGCAGCTTTTGTGGGGCGCGGGGGCGGGGGGCACGTAAGTGGCCTCTGGCGGGGGTGTGTTTGGGGGGGAGGGGGAAGAAGCCGCTGGTGCGGGCGACGTAGTCGGCGTACTGGGGACGGGCGGCGGTCATCCGGCGGTCGGTCATCCTGGCGCCGGTGCCGCGGGTCAGGATGTAGGTCATCAGCACCGGGGCGAACACGAACGCCAGCCCGGTCGCCGAACCCAGGCTGATCAGGAACAGGCCCCACCACATGCAGCAGTCGCCGAAGTAGTTCGGATGGCGGGTGTACCGCCACAGGCCGCGGTCCATGATCATGCCCTGGTGCCCGGGGTCGGCCTTGAACCGGGCCAGCTGCCAGTCCCCCGCCGACTCGAAGAGGAAGCCGGCCAGCCACAGGACAGCGCCGGCGATCGTGAGCGGGCTGGCCGGGGCGCGCTCGAGCAGGCCGGCCTGGATCGGGAGGCAGGCCACCCACAAGATCACGGCCTGGAGCAGGTAGATGACCCGGAACGCGTAGGCGTCCGGATTCCCCTTCGCCCGGTTCAGCATGTCCAGGTAGCGGGGATCCTCGGGTTGGCGTGGTTGCGCCAGCCGATGTAGGCGGCCAGCCGCAGGCCCCAGACGACGGCGCAGGCCAGCAGGAGGTAGCGGCGCGCGGGCTGCCCGTGCCCGGTCGAGCTGAGCAGGCCGGTCACGGCGATGCCGATGCCCCACGCGGTGTCGACCACGCTGTGCTTACCGGCCGTCAGCGCGACCGCGAACGTCACGCCCATCATCACCAGCAGCGCGGCCGCCGTGCTCAGCAGCGTGACGGCGAACGGTCCGGCGGGGATGCCGGTCACCGTTCCGGCCTGACAGCGAGGATCTGGTCGACGTCCATCCGGCCCTCCTCGAACGCCAGCGCCCCGCCGGCCAGGTACAGCCGCCAGACGCGGACCTGCTCCTCGGTGAGGATCTCCCTGATGGCGGCCAGGTTGGCCTCGAAGTTGCCGAGCCAGGCCCGGATGGTCCGGACGTAATGGGGGCGCATCGCCTCGACGGCGATGACCTCGAAGCCGGCGTCCTCGATCAGCCGCACCGTTTCGCCGACCGGGCGCATGGTCATGTCCGGGGTTATGTAGGACTCGATGAAGGGACCCCCGCCCGGAGCGCGGGCACCCCGGGACATCTGCTGGATGAGCAGCCGGCCACCGGGCTTGACCAGCCGGAAGAGCACGGCGCAGAACCGGGGGTAATTGGCCGCGCCCACATGCTTGCCCATCTCCACCGACGCGATCGCGTCGTACGGGCCGCCGCCGGTGTCCCGGTAGTCCTGGATCCTGATCTCGGCGCGCTCCCCCAGGCCCAGCTCGCAGTCGGGCGGCGGCGGCGGCGGGCCGAGGACCTTCAGCTGCCGCGCGGCCCGGACCGCGGCCCGGACCGCGGCGGCTAGCGTGGCCGCGGTCCGGGCGGCCCGTACTGGCGGAGCCGTGGTCGCGCGGGCTGGCGCGCTGTTGCGGCGGATCGCGCCGAGGACGAGGCGCAGGCCTTCGGTGAGGTCGCCCTCGACGTCCAGTTCGCCGGCGATGTAGGCGCGGGCCAGGCCGAGCTCGCCCGGCCGCCAGAGCAGGCGGCGCAGCGCCTGCGGCGACCGGATGACCGCGACGGGCGCGCCCCGCGGGCCCTGGGGTCCTTGGGGTCCCGCCTCGCTGCCGTCCCAGGCGCGCAGGCGGACCGGCAGGTCCAGGCCGGCGTGGGTCCTGAGCAGGGACGCGATGACCTCGGCGGCTTGGGCGGCTGGCGCGGGGCCGGACTTCTTCTCGCCGGCGCGGGTCATAGCCTGGCCAGGGTGAGCTGGCTGACGCCGATGTAGCCGGACCGGAAGCCGGCTTCGGAGTAGGCCAGGTAGAAGGTCCACATGCGGTTGAACACCTCATCGAAGCCGAGGCGCGCGACCTCATCGGCGTGGACGCAGAAGCGCTCGCGCCAGAGCCGCAGCGTTTCCGCGTAGTGCGCGCCGAAGTCGTCGCGGGCCATGATCCACAGCCGGGTGGAGCGGGCCAGGCTGTTCTCGATCGCGGTGACAGACGGGAGCAGGCCGCCGGGGAAGATGTACTTGTGGATCCAGGTGTAGGTGCGGCGGGTGGCCAGCATCCGGTCGTGCGCCATCGTGATCGTCTGCAGCGCGATGCGGCCGCCGGGTGCGAGGTGCTGGTCGAGCGCCGCGAAGTAGCCGTCCCAGTAGCGCTCGCCGACCGCCTCGATCATCTCGACCGAGCAGATGGCGTCGAACTCGCCCTCGATGTCGCGGTAGTCGCGCAGTTCGACGCTGACCCGCCCGGCCAGCCCGGCCTCGGCGACCCGGCGGGCGGCGAGCGCCTGCTGCTCCCGCGAGATCGTGATCGTGACCACGCGGGCGCCGAGACGCGCGGCCCGCATCGCCAGCTCGCCCCAGCCGGTGCCGACTTCGAGCAGCCGGCACCCCGGCCCGACCCCGGCCCGGTCGAGCATTCGGTCGATCTTGCGGCGCTGCGCCTCGGCGAGCAGCGGCTCCGACGCGACAGGGGAGCCGTCTCGGGCGGTGCCGAACAGGGCGGAGGAGTAGGTCATGGTCTCGTCGAGGAACAACGCGAACAGTTCGTTGGACAGGTCGTAGTGGCGGCCGATGTTGCGGCGCGCGCCCTCGCGGGTCTGCGTGTCGCCGGACGGGTGCCTGCGCACCGCGAGCTGCCTGAGCCGCTGCTGCCAGGTCGGCACCAGGTCGCCGACGTGGGCGGCGAAGACCGTGAGCAGGCCGGTCAGGTCTTCGCTGTCCCAGTCGCCCGCCATGTAAGACTCGCCGAAGCCGATCAGGCCGGAGGCGCCGACGCGGCGGAAGAACTCGCGGGGACGCCGCAGGACCAGCACCGGAGCGGCCGGCGCCCCCGCGCCGATCAGCCGGCCGTCCGGAAACCGCACCCGCAGCGGCAGCCAGGCCACGCCGGCGGTGAACAGGGCACGCGCGACGGCCGCGCGCAACGGGCGCCCCGACGCCACGGCGACATCGGGCCACCGCGCGGCGTCGATGACCGCGGGCGCGGCGTGCTGCGTGCTGATGCTGGTCACTTCACCCCCCCTTGGGGTAGCTGAGCGGGCCGCGGTATGACCCGCAGCCCGCGAAGGTAAAGCTTGATCCCCTGCCATCGGATCCGGGCGGTGACGGCCGCCGTGGACCACGGATGCCGCGCGACGGCACCGAGGAGGGCCCGCACGGTCGCCGGGACGCCCCGGCCGTGCACGCTGGCCGCGAACGTCTGCCCGTCCGGGCGGCCGAGCACGATGCTCAGCGCGAGCCGGGCACCCGGCTCGGGCAGGCTCATCCGGTACCGGCCGTCGACCGGGTAGAACGGCGAGACGTAGAACTCCTTGGGCACCTGGGCCCGGCCGCGTTCGTCGGTGTGCAGCAGGTACGCGTGCCGCTGGCCGTAGGTGTTGTGCACCTCGGCCACCACGCAGGCCAGCGTGCCGTCCGCGCGGTGGCACCAGTAGACGGTCAGCGGGTTGAACACGTACCCGAGCACGCGCGCGTGCGCCAGCATCAGCACCCGGCCGCCGCCGAGGTCCACGCCGCGATTGCGGAGGAAGCGGTCCACGTTCTCGCGGATCGTTCGCCGCGGATCGCCGAGATGGTCGCGGGCCTCGAACCGCGCGAGCAGCCGCAGGCCCGGTCCCAGCCGCGGCAGGTGGTCGAGGTCGACCAGCCACTGGTAGCTGTGGTAGGTGAACACATTGCGCAGCGGCGCGGTCCGGGCATGGGTGATCGTGCAGTCGTAAATGACGGCGCCGGCCAGGGCGCGGGTCCCGGCTGGGGTGCGGGCGGCGGCCGCGGTCACCATGTGCCGCCGAGGGCGCGGGCCGCCTCGACGCCGGACCGGCA
The DNA here is from genome assembly GCA_963739615.1 of uncultured Actinomycetes bacterium. Classification (GTDB taxonomy): domain Bacteria; phylum Actinomycetota; class Actinomycetes; order Streptosporangiales; family Streptosporangiaceae; genus Palsa-504. The sequence continues at coordinate 80,197 of CAVUBD010000035.1, read as the reverse complement.
GCCATCCTCGTGGAAGCCCCAGCCGTGATAGGCGCCCGCGAAGGCCGTGACGGACGTGTTCAGCTCGGGCAGGCGGGCCTGCGCGGCGACCGAGGCCGGCGTGTAGGCCGGATGCTCGTAATCCATCCGGTCGATGACCTGACCCGGGTCGACGACGCCCGCACCGCCGAGCGTGACGCTGGTGTCGGCCCTGCGGTCAGCCTCGAACAGGGTCACGTGATCGGTACGCGACAGCACATAGCCAGCGGCAAGACCGCTGATGCCACCGCCGATAACGGCGATTTTCCGCCCGGTCACGTGTGTCCTCTCGCCGCGGGCCCTGGCTCCTGTGGCCTGGCCATGGTCCTCATTCGGGGCTGTCAGCGGTCCGGATTGGCGACTGCGCGGTTTCCTCGCGGCCGGAGGTGGTTTCCTCGCGGCCGAACAGGTGACGCAGGGCCTGATCCAGCCGGGGCTGCCGGAACTTGTGACCGGCCTGGATCAGCCGCTCCGGCCGGACATGCTGGCTGGCCTGGGCAATTTCCCTGGCCCCTTCCTCGCCGAGGAGCAGCCGCGGCCCGAATGCGGGCACCGGCAGCAGCGCGGGCCTGCGCAGGACGGCGGCCAGCGTCCGGGTGAAGTCGATGTTCTTGACCGGCTCGGGCGCGACGGCGTTCACCGGGCCTGAAAGGCCGCTATCGGCGACGGCCCGCAGGTAGACGTCGAGCAGGTCATCGAGGCCGATCCAGGCCAGCCACTGCCTGCCCGAGCCAAGGCGGCCGCCGAGGCCGGCCTCGAACAGCGGGTAGAGCAGCCGGAGCATCCCGCCGCGTGGAGTTGTCGCGATGCCGGTGCGCACCTGCACCGACCTGATGCCCGCGGCGGCGGCCGGGGCGGTGGCGTCTTCCCAGTCCGCCACGACATCGGCGAGGAACCCCTCGCCGCGGGCGCTGGTCTCGGTCAGGATCTCGTCGCCGCGATCGCGGCCGTAAATCCCGATGGCCGACGCCGTGACGAAGGCACGCAGGTCCGGGGCGGTGGCCGCGGCGAGTTCGGCCAGGCGCCGGGTCGGGGTGATCCGGCTTTCGCGGATCTCGCGCTTGCGCTCGGGGGTGAACCGGCCGCCGATCGAGGCCCCGGCCAGGTGGATCACCGCGTCGACGCCGCTGAGCAGTCCGGGGTCCGGGTGCTCCGGCTGCCAGTGCCGCTCCCCCGCGTCCCGCGGCGGCCGGCGGACCAGCCGGATGACCCGGTGCCCGCTGGTGGTGAGCAGCGCGGTCAGCGCGGTGCCGATCAGGCCGGCCGAGCCGGTGACCGCTATCGTCAGCGTGTCCGGGCACACCGCGCGAGCGCGGGCCATGGCGGCCAGGTCATCGGCGAGCTGGCGGTGCCGGTAGGCGAACATCGGCCGCAGCAGCCGGGCCGGCATCGCGGTATCGACCACGTCGGTGACCTGCGTGGCCCGTTCCCCGGCCGACGCGAACCTGTGGGTGTGCCGCCACGGCAGCACCGCGGAAAGCGGAAGGGATTCCAGCGTGTCGGCGAACGCATTCGGCGGGTCGTACCCGGCTGGCTGGTGGGCGGCGACCCACCGCACCCCGCCGGGCAGCCCGAGCACGGCGGTCCCGTCCCGCAACGACTCAGCCTCCCGTATTACCCGGACCGGCTGCCACGGCGGCGTCAGCCGGGTGATCGCCCCAGGGCGCCCGTGCCAGGCGAACACGTCGCTCAGTTCGGCGCCCACCACACTGGAGTACGTGAATTCCATCGCGTTCCTGCCCTCCCGGCGTTGGCGGCATTGGCTGCGCTGGCGGCACCCGATGACCGCGGAGCCCGTAGTAATAAAACAATACTAAGTTACACTAAAAATCGGGAAGACCACCCCGCGCTACCCCCACCTGGAGCCGGTCATGCAGCTACGAGAGGCCGCCGACATGCTCGGGGTGCACTACCAGACCGCTTACGGATGGGTCCGCCAGGGCCTGCTGCCGGCCAGGAAGACCGGCCGCGGCTACGAGGTCAACGACGAGGACGTCACCGCCCTGGCGGCGCGCCGGGCCTCGGGCACCGCGCCGCGGCCGCAGATCCGGGTCCGCGACTGGGCGGCCCAGGCGGACCGGCTGCACGCCGCGATCGTGTCCGGCGACGAGACCCAGGCACGGCACCTTTTCACCCGGCTGGAACGCGGCGTGCCGCTCACCGACCTGTGCGAGCGGGTCATCGCGCCCGCGCTGGCGCGGATCGGCGACGACTGGGCCGCGGGCCAGCTGACGATCGCGACCGAGCACCGGGCCAGCGCCATCTGCGAGCGGCTGATCGCGGCCCGCACCCAGCAGCCGCACGGCCGCCCGCGGGGCATCGCGGTGACGGCTACGCCGCCGGGGGAACGGCACGGCCTGCCGTCCCTGATGGCTACGGCCTGCCTGCGTGAGGATCGCTGGCTCGTGCATCACCTGGCGTCCGACCTGCCGGTGGCCGAGGTGGGGCGGCTGGCCCTGGACGCCGGCGCCAGCCTGGTGGTGCTCTCGGCCACCACCGGCGAGTCGGTTCGCCTGGCCCGTCAGGCCGCGGACGAGATCGTGCTCGCCGTCCCGGGGGCGCACGTCCTGGCCAGCAGGCCGGGCGACACCCTCGGCCAGCTACGGCAGCTCGCCCGGGCGGACGGCAACGGGGTCAGCCCGGAATGAGCCGCTGCGCGAACGCGGCGAGCTGGTCGAGCTGCTCGGGCAGGCCGACCGATCCCGGTGGCACGACACGCGGGTGACGCCCTGAGCGGCGAAGTCAGCCACGTCGGACACGGTTATGTCGATGGATCCCCACCGCGTGTACTCCAGGGCGTCCGCATCCCGGCCCGCGGCGCGAGCGGTCGCTCGCATCACCTCGAGCTGGCTGACCCGCTCCGCCGGGGTAAGGCGGCCGCCAGGGAAATAGCCGTCTCCCCGCAGGCGGCCCGCCGGGCCGCGGCCTGGCTGGATCCGCCGATGTGCACAGGAAGCGTGCCGCCGCCCACGGGCTTGGGGAAACTGCACAGGTCCGAGAACGAGAAGAACTCGCCGTCGAAACTGACGCCGCTTTCGTCGCCGGACCACAGCAGCCGAAGCACGTCGATGGCCTCATCCGCACGCCGGCCGCGGCTAGCGAAATCGACGCCGCCCGCCTGCGCTTCACCTGGCAGCGATCCGACCCCCACGGTCAGCAGGCGCATCCGGCCCTTGGCCAGCACGTCGAGCGTGGCCAGCCGCTTGGCGAGCACGACCGGCTGGTGGTAGGGCACCAGCAGACGCCCGTGCCTAGCACGATCCGCTCGGTGGCCGCCGCGACGAACGCCAGGCATTCGAGCGGGTCAGCGATCGGCATCGACGGCGGGAACGCGACCGCCCCGATCGTCGCGCCCGGGTACAGCGCGATGTGCTCCGGGAGATAGAAGGACTCGAACCCGCATGCCTCGGCCTGCCGGGCCACCGCGATGAGCTGGTCCGGGTCGGTCCCGTAGGAGCCCGTGTTGTAGATGAGCCCGAACTTCACCGCATCCTCCCGCGCCATCGGCCCGCCTCGCTTCCGGTCACGTCCGTAACATCGAGCTGGCCCGGGAAAATCCCCGGGGCGGCGGCGCCGGGCGGTGGGGTTGATGGGGATGATGAGGTGACGGGCCGTTTCGTCTCGGTCGTGAGCCTTTACGGGCCGAAGGCCGAGCCGGTACGCGATTTCCTGGCCGGGGTGCAGGCGCTGATCGCGGAGCACGCGGGCGGCACGTTCCGGCCCTATTCACTGGACCAGGTCCATGCCACCTTGATCGCGCTCGACGGCGTGGCCGACCCGGAAGCCGGCACCGTGGTCAACTATTTCTTCCGCAAGCACACGGGCACCAGGCGCCAGATGGATCTGCGGCAGGTGATGGACATCGTGACCGCGCGTTTCGCCGATCCGCTGCGGGTCCGCATCGGCGGGTTCGCGCCGCAGCAGGCGGTCCCGTTCACCAGCGGCGGCCGGCACCCGTTCGACCGCACCTTCTCGGTGCAGGGGAACGCCTTCGTGCTGATCGGATGGCCGACGGCCTCGCTCAGCGGGGCGGCGCGGCCGCTTGACGACCTGCGGCGGGCCATGAACGCGGCCGGGGTGCTGCACAAATACCATTCCCGTGACACCGACGTCGACAACGACCTGTACCTGGTGCTCGGTCATCACGCGAGCGCTCCGGCCGGCGCGCTGCAGCGGGCCGTGGACGCCGTCCGCGACAAGCTGGCGGCCGAGCCGGCGGAGCTTGATATCGGCCTGGCCGACGTCAAGGTCGTCGCGGCCGACTCCCATACGCTGGCGCCGCCGCTGTACGTGAGTGACATCCCGGCGGATGAGGCGATCTTGCACGCGCTGATGGCATCCGCCGGAGACGCCGGGGAGTGACCAGCACCAGGCCGGAAGTAACCGAGACAGCGGCCGGGCTGCGCCTGTCCCGGGGCGGGGCCGGCATCTTGGGCTGGCGAGACGCCGGACGTTTCGAATGAACGGAACGGCTTTCCTAGTTATTCGATCATATGTTTTAATAGCAGCATGGCACACAGCTATCGGGAAGTGGTCGCAGCCGCCGCGTCGGCTACCGCCAGCCATCCCGCGGTCGCCGTCTGGTTTGCACTTGGGGCGGCCGCGGTCGCCGCCGTGGTGGTGGCCATGGCCTGGAGCGTGCACGCGCAGCAGTTCCGGCTGGCCGAGCTGCTGGCTCGCCGCCAGTTCCTGGTGATCGCGGAAACGGGCACGGCGGGTCATGCGCTAGAGACCGGGAGTCCCGAGACCGGCGCCGATGAGGCCGTTCGCGCGAGGCCGGCGCAGGCGGCGGCGATCGAAGGGCCGGACAACGTGGTCACGGGCGAGCAGGCCCGCTACCGCATCCGGTCGCCGGGACCCCAGCAGGTGGTCTCGTGGGCGGTCGGCGGGGGTTCGGTGTCGCAGGCTCCCGACCCGGCTCATCCCAGCGAACTGCTGCTCATCGCCGACCAGCCGGGCAGCCTGACGATCACCGCCCGGATCCGCGAGGGCCTGACCGAACGGCGCGAAACCAAGTCCGTCACCGCCGTGCCTGACGTGACGACCACCACGCCGCCCTTCACGCTGCGGATGTTCCTGCACGGCTGGGGCCTGGTCGTGGTCGCGGTGCTGATCACCGGATTCGCCGGGGCCCTGGATGCCCTGGGCAACTTCACCGCTTCGGACTTCATCGCCCTGGTCGTTCCGCTGGCCGCGCTGCTCGCCATCATTGCCATCGCGCGCGGGACGACCGAGGTGGGCAGCCGTCCCGGCCACGGCAAGGGGCACGACCAGATCTAGGCCCTGAGGACGTCAGCGAGACCGCGAGAAATAACTGTGGCGGCCTTCCGGCACGCCTCCGGCGCGGAGATCGCGGCGCTGGAAACCGAGATCGCCGCTCTCGATGACCCGTGGGAACGGCTTGAGCGGATCGTCACGAAGGCGTTCTCCGGGTACCAGCCGGATGCACCAGACGCCGGGCGGCTGTGGATCGAGTCCTGGCACTTCGGCATCCGCGACCCCGAGATGCGGGCCGATATATTGCACGATTACGGCGACTGGCGGCGACTGGTGGCGGACACGGTCCGGCTCGGGACCGAGGCGGGCCGCTTCGGCCCGGCGCAGCAGCCGGAACGGGCCGCCGTGCTGGCGATCCCTGTTAGCTGTGGGATCCCGCTCCCACAGACGGTACGCCTGGGCATCCTGTGATCGGACAAGCTAAACAGCATTGCGTCCAGGCGTGGTGAAACCGCGGTTCATGGCGTTGACGATGATGACTGTCCGTAGCCCACGGTCGCGGGCGTACCGCTGTGTCGGCGACGGCGCGTCTCCACGGGCCGTTCTCAACACAGGCCCTGACAAGCTCGTCGACTCATGTAGCTCGAAGTCGCTGTGCGTCATCGAATGTAGCTGCCAGCGAGCTCGAGCGTCAGTTTTAAGACATAAGCCAGGACCTCAGCGATCTCTGAAGACTATGATGTAGAAAGAAGCATCATCTCCTGTTGTCTGAGTTGAGCGTCACCCCGAGGGCACCTGCCTGACACACTTCACCGATTCGCCCGATCTCTTCGTATAGCAGCAGTAAAAAGAGAGTCGAATCGAAAGAAGGGCGACGGCGGCTGGCCTGAGCGTGACGATAGAGAAAGTCTCGCTCATCATCGTGATCGTCTTTCGTTAGCACTGTTAAGCAGCTTCTGGACCAAGCATACCTGAAATAGCAGCGAGCCGAGCTGAAAAATCAGCACTTCGCTGGCGAGTGATCGAAACCTCCAAACAACTCCCGTCTTTAGCAGTCCTGCGTCTCTCGCGTAGCGCTGACCCTCCAGCGTGCCCTTCGGAGCCGTACGCTGAACCAGGCGGAAGGCAGACGGCGAAGCAGCCGATATGACCTAGAGCTGGCGAAGCTACCGCCTCTCGACGGTGCGCTCAGGTATCGCGGCCCTCGCGCAGTCACGCGAAGTGTCCAGGCCCAGATCACCACCCGAAGCAGCAGGAAGCAAAGCTGCGCGCAAGCGCAGGCCCGGCGGATGGGGCGGACAACCTCGCTGATGTCGCCCAGGCCCGGCAGCGAACGGCAAGCCAGCGCAGCAGCTGCCGTCCAGCTCGACCGCTCGCAGCGAAGAAGCAGAATCGCCGTCGCGGCGCAGCGCCTCAGCCCAGGAGAGCGCAGATCTCTGGTTCGCTCCAAGGCCAGGACAGCGGGACGGCTAGCGCCGCGCTCCGCGGTGAAACCACGGTTACAGCACGTCCAGGCGCAATGCCGTTAGCTTGTGACCAGGCTACCGGTGAGCAAGCGCCAGCTGCATGCGAGCGCGCCCCTCAGCGTCTCATTATACGGACGTTTTTTGTTCTCATCGTGACACGGGGCGGCGGCGTGGGCGATGATGGTGCGATGTCATCTAACTCGGACACCTACCTGCACGGGCACCATGACAGCGTGCTCAGGTCGCATCGCTGGCGGACCGCGGCGAACTCGGCCGGCTACCTGCTGGCGCGGCTGCCGGCCAGCGCGCGGGTGCTCGACGTCGGCTGCGGTCCCGGCACGATCACGGTGGACCTAGCTGCACGGGTGCCCGACGGCGAGGTGGTCGCGATCGACGCGGCCGCCGATGCCGTGGCGCTGGCCCGGGCCGAAGCCGGCCGCGGGGGTCAGGCCAACGTCCGCTTCGAGGTCGGCGACGCGTACGAGCTGGACTTCGCGGACGGGACGTTCGACGTGGTGCACGCGCACCAGGTGCTGCAGCATCTGTCCGACCCGGTGGCCGCGCTCGCCGAGATGCGTCGGGTGTGCCGACCGGGCGGCCTGGTCGCCGCGCGGGACGGCGACTACGGCGGGATGTTCTGGTTCCCCTCGGACCCGGAGCTGACCGAATGGCGGACGCTGTACCAGAACGTGGCGCGGGCCCTGGGCGGCGAGCCGGACGCGGGCCGGCACATGCTGGCCTGGGCCCGGCAGGCCGGCTTCGACGCGATCGAGGCAACGGCCAGCGCCTGGTGCTACGCCGGGCCGCAGGACCGGCCCTGGTGGGGCGCATCGTGGGCCGAGCGGCTGACCGAGTCGCCGTTCGGGGACCGGGCCGTCGAACACGGCCTGGCGACCAGGGACGACCTGGAGCGCCTGGCCGGGGCCTGGCGGCGGTGGGCGGCCCGCGAGGACGGCTCGTTCTTCATCCCGCACGGCGAGATCCTGTGCCAGGTCCCGGTTTAGTCGGCGATCGCCGGATCGGCGGGTAGCTGGGCGGCCGCGGCGGGCAGCGCGTCTAAGACGACGCGGACCGCTGGCTTGCGGTCGCCGCCGCGGCGGCTGACGGTGAAGACCTGGCGGGTCACCGGCTCGGCGGTCTTCCTCGGGGTCGGGCCGTCGGCGGCCGGCACCCGTCTAGGGATCACCCTGAATGCGGGCGTGCAGGTGCATGTCGTGCCAGCCGTCGGCGTGCAGGCACGCGCTGCGCCTGGTTCCCTCGTAGGCGTACCCGGCTTTGGCCGCGACCCGGCAGGACGCGGTGTTCGCCACGGCGTGCTGCAGGTCGAGCCGGTGCAGGCCCAGGTCATCCAGGGCCCACCGGCTCAGGGCGGCCACCGCCTGGGGAGCGGTACCGCGGCCGCGGGCGCCGGGCGAGACCCAGTAGGCGATCTCGGCGGTACCTTCGGCCAGATCGATGGCGCGCAGGGCGACCCGGCCGAGGACTGCGGGGCCGGTAATGGCCCAGTGGGCGGCGGTTTCCGTCCACCAGTCCCGGTTGTACCTGGCGATCAACGCCGCGGCCTCCGGTCCGGACTCGACGGTGCGGGCGTGCCACCGCCGGATCGCCGGGTCGGCGAACGCGGTAAGCAGCACGCCCGCGTCCGCGCCTGTCCACGGCCGCAGGAGCAGGTCACCGGCCTGAAGGTCGGGCTGGCGGGCGCGGTTGAGCGAGCCGGCGGGCACGACCGCAGGGGTGAGACGTGGCATGCCGGCATTGGACCACAACGGTCGTTATCGTGTGACGCGATACCCGTGATAGGGGGTTCCGCGTCACACGACGATTATGGGTTCTAGGTGTCGCGGCGGGTGATCAGGAGGGCGGCGGCCAGCAGGGCGGCGGCGGGCCAGGCCAGCAGGACGAGCAGGGACAGGGCCGGGGCGAACAGGTCCGGCTGCGGGTGCAGGGCGGTCACCTGGTGAGCGGCTTCGACCAGGGTGAACCGGCCGATGCGGCCGTTCCACGGGGCCGGGAGCAGGGCCGTGATGCCGGGCAGGACAATCACGCCGATGGCCGCGGCGACGCCGCCGGCGGTGTGCCGGATGATCGCGCCGAGGGCCACGCCGAGCAGGGTGCATACGCACAGCAGGAGGCCATCGGCGAGCACCGCGCCTGGCACGCCGGGGCGGGACAGGGACACGCCGAGATGATGACCGGACAGGACGGCCTGGACGGCGAAGAACGAGGTGAAGGCGACCGCCTCGCCGGCCACCAGGGTCACGAGCCCGGCGACGGCGGCCTTGGCCGCGAGGACCGGCCGGCGCCGCGGCACCGCCGCGAAGGTCGTCTGGATCAGGCCGGTGGCGTACTCCGTGCTGAAGGTCAGCACGCCCAGGACGCTGACCGCGATCACGGCGTACTCCAAGCTGAGCAGGCCGGGCAGCAGGGGGTCGAACGACGGCCCGGAGCGGGGCGCGCTGACCAGGGTGAAGGCGACGAAGACGCTGATCGCGATCGGCGTGAGGACCGCGACGAGCAGCGTCCAGTAGGTCGAGCGGACCGAACGGAACTTGGTCCACTCCGACGTGAGCACATCGCGGGCGCGGGCGGCGAGGGACGGCAGGCCGGCCGAAGGGGCGCCGCTCAGGTGACCGGCGCTCATGTGACCGGCGCCCGGTAGTCGACGCTTTCGCCGGTGAGGTCCAGGTAGACGTCCTCGAGGGAGGCCTGCCTGGGCACCAGCGCGTGCAGGGCGAGGCCGTGCGCCGCGGCCAGCTCGCCGACCGCGGCCGCGTCCAGGCCGGTCACGACGAGGGCACCGTCGGGCTGCGGGGTGACGGCCGCGCCGCGGGCAGTGAGGAGCGGGGCGAGCTCGGCCGCGCGGGGCGAGCGGAGCAGCACGTCGCGGCGCGCGCTCGAGGCGATGAGCTCGGCGGTGGGCAGGTCGGCGAGCAGCCGGCCGCGGCCGATGACGATCAGGTGGTCGGCGGTCAGCGCCATCTCGGTCATCAGGTGGCTGGAGACCAGCACGGTGCGGCCTTCGGCGGCCAGCGCCTTGAAGAACTGGCGGATCCAGTGGATGCCCTCGGTGTCCAGACCGTTGACCGGCTCGTCGAACATCAGGACCGGCGGATCGCCGAGGAGCGCGGCGGCCAGGCCGAGCCGCTGCTTCATGCCGAGCGAGTAGCCCTTGACCCGCCGCTTCGCCACCGCGTCCATCCCGGTCAGCCGGAGCACCTCGGTGACCCGGGGCCGCCCGATCCCGTTGCTCTGCGCGACCGAGAGCAGGTGGTCCCTGGCGGTGCGGCCGCCGTGCAGGGCGGTCGCGTCGAGCAGCGCGCCGACCCGGTGCAGCGGGCGGACGAGCTGGGCGTACGAGCGACCCTGAACCAGGGCCCGGCCCGAGGTCGGGGCGTCCAGGCCCAGGATGATCTTCATCGTGGTGGTCTTGCCCGCGCCGTTCGGGCCGAGGAACCCGGTCACACGGCCCGGGCGGACCGTGAAGCTCAGGTCGTCCACCGCGGTGACGGCGCCGAAGCGCTTGCTGAGATGGTCGACCTCGATCATGCCGGCGTCCCCTTGAAGAAGGCGCTCGAACCGCGCCGCCAGAGGAACACGGAGGCGGCCGGAAACCACGACCGCTGATCTTACTCCTTTTCCGCGGCCGCTTTCCGCCTGTAACCGTCAGCGTTGGATTGATGACTATCTGTGCCATAGGATGCTGGGCACGGGGGGCAAGCGAGCGTGCGGGGGCAGGCTTATGGGGGCACCGCGGGCCAGGGCTGGCCCGGATCTGGCGGCAAACCAGGTGAGCCAGGGCGGTTCGGCGGCGGCCGTGCTCGACTTCGCCGTCGGGCAGATCCTGCGCGACGACACGGCGCTCGGCGCGCTTCCGGCCGTGCTGGCCCGGCTGGTGACCATCTCCGGCGTTCGCGCCGCGCTGGCCTTCCGGCCGTCGGCGGTGCAGCCCGTCACCGTGCTGGCGATGCATCCGCGCGGCGCCTTCGATCCCGCGCTGCTCGCCAAGATCGGCGCGCTGACCCTGACCCAGCGGGACGCGGCCGCCGCCGCCCCCGTTCAGGTGACGGTGGAGTCCGGCGGGCTGGCCACCAGCGCGCTGCTGGCGTACTCGGTGCCGGTCGGCGGTCAGTGCCTGTGCGCCCTGGCCCTGATCGGCGACCCGGCCAGCTGGGACGAGGAGATCCGCGCCACGGCGCACGCGGTGGCCGCCATGGTGGCGACGCAGATCCGCCACGCCGGCGACGCGGCCCGGCTAGCGGAACGGCAGACGCTGACCCGGGCGCTCATCGCCGGGTCCCCTGAGGCGATCATGGCCATGGACGCCAGCTGCCGCCTGATCGAATTCAATCCCGCGGCAGAAGAGCTCTCCGGCTACCGGCGCGACGACGTGCTCGGCCAGGAGATGTCGCAGCTCCTCATCCCGGAACGGGACCGGCCGCGGTTCAGCGAGCACATCCGGACCTACCTGGCGACCGGCGATCCAGAGGAGTTCACCGGTCAGATGCGGGTGCCGCTGCTGCGCGCCGACGGCACCGAGCGCATCGTCGAGCTGAGCCCGGTGCAGGTAACCGTCGATGCCCACACCGTTTTCTGCGGCTTCCTGCGGGATCTCAGCGAGATCGAGCGCTCCCACGCCGCGCTGGCGGACCAGACCGAACGGCTCAACTGCCTGATCGCCGCGGCGATCCCCGGCATCGTCATCACCGACGAGCAGGGCCTGATCACGCACCTCAGCCGGAGCTTCGGCCCCATGTTCGGCGTCGAGCAGCCCGAGCAGCTGATCGGCGCCTCCGCGGCCTCGATGGTGCGCCGGATCGCGCACGTGTTCGCCGATCCCGCCGCGTTCACCCGGCGGGTGGCCGAGGTGTCCGGGGCCAGGCAGCCGATGACCGGCGAGCAGATGCCTGGCGCGAACGGCCGCACCTTCGAATGCGACTACTGGCCGGTCCTCGTCGACGACCGCTTCCGCGGCGACCTGTGGCTGGCCTGGGACATGTCGGAACGCGTCGCGCTCGAAGGGCAGCGCCAGCAGGTACTCGAAGCCGAGCTCGCCGCCCGCCGGCTGGCCGAGCAGGCCCAGCAGCAGCTCGCCGAGCAGAACCGCCGGCTGCGCAAGCTCGACGAGGCCAGGAACCAGTTCCTGGCCATCGTGTCGCACGAACTGCGCACGCCGCTGACCTCGATCGTCTCCTTCAGCGAGCTGATCAGGGGCGAAGCAGGCGGGCTCACCCCGGAGGGCCTCAGCTTTCTCGACATCATCGAGCGCAACGCCGACCGGTTGCACCGGCTGGTGGGCGACCTGCTCATGCTGGACCGGCTCGAAGCCGGCGCGCTGCCACTGGACCTGGCGCCGGTTTCCGTCCCCGACCTCACCGCCGAGGCGGTCAGTTCCGCATCGGCCAGCGCCGCCAAGCAGGGCGTCACCATCGACATCAGGACCGGACCTGGCCCGGCTGTGCCGGGCGACCAGCGGCGGCTGATGCAGGTGATGGACAACCTGATCGCCAACGCCGTCAAGTTCTCGAACCGGAACTCTCGCGTCCAGGTGAGGGCGGCATGCGACGGGCGCACCTGGCGGATCGATGTCACCGACTCCGGCATCGGCATTCCCCCCGACGAGGCCGGGCAGCTCTTCAGCCGCTTCGTCCGGGCCTCTAACGCGCGCACCGCGGGGCTGCCGGGCACCGGCCTCGGCCTGTCCATCGTCAAGGTCCTGGTCGAGATGCACGGCGGGCACGTCGAGGTGGACAGCACCCTGGGCCGCGGCAGCACGTTCAGCGTCTTCCTGCCGGCGCCGGGCGTGGCGGGCCACGATGAAGGGGCGGGGCATGACGGTTAAGGGGCGGGTCCTGGTCATCGAGGATGACCAGGACATCTCCCTCGGCATCCGCACTGTGCTGGCCCGCAGTGGTTTCGACGTGGCCAGCTCGTCCGACGGGCGGGAGGGCCTGCGCGCGTTTCACAGCGACCGGCCCGACCTGGTCGTCCTGGACATCGGGCTGCCGACGCTCGACGGCTGGGGGGTACTTGAGCGCATCCGCGATCTGAGCGACGTGCCCGTGCTCATCCTGACCGCGCACGGGAACGAGGCCGACAAGGTGCGCGGGCTGCACGGCGGCGCCGATGACTACCTGACCAAGCCGTTCGGCAACCGCGAACTGGCCGCGCGGGTAGAGGCGCTGCTGCGGCGGCCGCGGACCGCCCAGGACCACGCCGCAGTCTACGACGACGGCAACCTGCAGGTGAACTTCGAATCGCGGGAGGTCAGCGTGGGCGGCGCGCCGGTCGCGCTGACCCCCACCGAATACCGGCTTGTGGCCGCGCTGGTCCGGCACCCGGGCCAGACCCTGGCCCCCGAACAGCTGCTCAACCTGGCCTGGAACGACCCGCTGGGGGTGGGCCCGGAACGCGTCAAGTTCGGCGTCATGCGGCTGCGCCGCAAGCTCGGCCAGGACGCCGAGGGGGGCGGAGCCGGATCCTCGATCGAGGCGGTCAGGGGGTTCGGCTACCGGTACGTGCCCCCGCCGCCCGCCTCCCGGTGAGCTCGCAACCGTCCTGCACCAAGGCGGCAACGAGGCGGCGCAGGCGGCTGCGGCACATTAGAGCGCATGAGTACCACCAGCCCGGCGGCCGCACGCGGCCGCATCCTCGTCGTCGAAGACGATCCCGACGCCGCCCTGTTCGCCGTCTATGTCCTGGCCCACCGGGGGCAGTTCGAGGTCACGCACACGGCCGATCCCGTGGTAGCGCTCCGGCTGGCGGCCGACGAGCACTGGGACCTGGTGCTGACCGACATCGAGCTGCCGGGCATGACCGGCCTCGAGCTGCTTGACGCACTGCGGCAGGTGGCTCCTTCGCTCCCGGTCGCGCTGGTGACCGCGCACGTCACCCGGGCGGGAGTGGGTGTGGCCGCGCTGCTCGGCGGCGCGTATCAGTACCTGGAAAAGCCGCTCGGGATCGATCAGCTCATCTCGGCCGCGACCGCCCTGATCAGCCAGGGCCGCGCCGCCAGGCATGACGTCAGGTAAACGTCACGGTAACCTGCCAGGGATACCCGGGCTCCGTTCGTCATGACCTGCCCGGATCGGCGGCGATGGCGGGGTTGCGGGTGACGATTATCGACGGAGCCGGAGTTGTCATCACCGGCGGCGGCGCGGGGATCGGCCGCGCCCTGGCCCGCGGGCTGGCCGCGGCGGGCGCGCGGGTCGTGATCAACGATCTGGACGCGGACGCCGCCGCGGCGGTGGCCGAGCAGACCGGCGGCTACGCCGTGGCCGGGGACGTCGCCACCGAGCAGGGTGTGCGGGATCTCATCTCGGCCGCCCGCCAGCACCTCGGCTGGATCGACATCTACTGCTCCAACGCCGGCATCGCGGCGGGCACCGGCCCGCAGACGCCGGACGCGACCTGGCAGCGGGCCTGGGAGGTCAACGTGATGGCCCACGTCCGGGCGTCGCGGGAACTGCTCCCGCAGTGGCTGGAGCGCGGCGACGGCTGCTTCGTCGTGACCGCGTCGGCGGCCGGGCTGCTCACCATGCTGGGATCGGCGCCCTACTCGGTGACCAAGCACGCGGCCGAGAGCTACGCCGAGTGGCTGGCCGCGACCTACGCCCATCGCGGCCTCACCGTGCACTGCATCTGCCCGCAAGGCGTAAGGACGAACATGCTGGCCGAGTCGGGGCAGGCCGGCCAGGTCGTGCTCAAGGACGCCGCGATCGAGCCCGAGCAGGTCGCCGAAACGCTGCTGGCCCGCCTGGCCGACAGCGGGTTCCTCGTCCTGCCGCACCCGGAGGTGCGCGGATACTACGAGCTGCGGGCCGGGGACACCGACAAGTGGCTGCGCGGGATGAACCGGATGCAGCAGCGCATCGAGGAAGTGGAGCGAGGTATCCGATGAGGGCATGGCAGGTACAGCAGATCGGCGAGCCGCAGGACGTGCTGACGCTGGCCGAGGTCCCCGATCCCGAACCCGGGCCCGGCCAGGTGCTTGTGCGGGTCCGCGCCGCCGCGGCCAACTTCCCCGACGTGCTGATGTGCCGCAGCGAATACCAGGTCCGCCCGCCGCTGCCGTTCACGCCGGGCATCGAGCTGTGTGGCGAGGTCGTGGCGGCCGGCCCGGACGTGACCGGATTCGCCCCGGGCGACCGTGTCATCGGCACGCCCGCGTTGCCCTACGGTGCCTTCGCCGAGCTCGCCCTGATGAACGCGGACGTCATCCTGCCCGCCCCGGGCGGCCTCGATGACGCCGAGGCCGCCGCGTTCTTCATCACCTACCAGACCGGATGGTTCGGGCTGCACCGGCGGGCCCAGCTCGCCGCGGGCGAGACGCTGCTCGTCCAGGCCGCGGCCGGCGGGGTCGGCAGCGGCGCCGTCCAGCTCGGCAAGGCCGCCGGGACCCGGGTCATCGGCGTCGTCGGCGGCCAGCGCAAGGCCGAGGTGGCGCGCGCCCTCGGCGCGGACGTGGTGATCGACCGGCGCAGTCAGGACTTCGTCTCGGTGGTCAAGGACGTCACCGGCGGCCGCGGCGCCGACGTGATCTACGACTCGGTGGGCGGGGGCGCGTACACCCAGTCGACTAAGTGCGTCGCCTTCGAGGGCCGGATCCTGGTGGTGGGGTTCGCCAGCGGCCAGATCCCGTCGGCTGCACTGAACCACGCGCTGATCAAGAATTACTCGATCGTGGGCCTGCACTGGGGGCTGTACCAGACCAAGGAGCCGCAGGCCATCCGGGACGCCCACGCCCAGCTGACCAAGCTCGTCAGCGACGGCGCGATCCGGCCCCTGGTCGGCGAGCGGCTCGGCCTGGAAGAGGTGGCGCGCGGGCTGCAGCGGCTCGCCGACGGCGACACGGTGGGCCGGATCGTCTTCACGCCGTGAGCGCCTGATAGGGCTCCGGCCCGGGTAGGCCTGGGCACTGGGATCACGGCGCGTACTGGGATCACGCCGCGCACTGGGATCACGGCGCGCACTGGGATCACGGCGCGCACTGGGATCACGCGGGCGGCTTACCGAGGGCTGGTGAGCGGGTGGCCTACGACGCGCTGACGGGCCAGGTCGCGGGGTAGGTGTAGGTCACGGTGGAGCCCTGCCTGGTCACGGTCAGCTGCGTGAACCGGCCGTGCACCGGATCAGCGAGCACGACCGTGGCCGGCACCACGTCCGCGGGGGCCTGAACGCAGCCCGGGAGGCAGATATCAATGCCGGACCGGCCGGCACCGGTCGCTCCGGCGGCCTTCCAGGCGGTCCAGGTGATGCCCGTCACCATGTCGCCCGAGCCGGCGTTGAAGGTGATCTGCGACGGTCTCATCCCGGTGTAGGCGCCCGCGGCGAACACCGGCGGCGCAGGCACGGCGGTCGCCGGCGGGCTGACGGCCGGGCTCGGGGGCCTGCGGGCCGGGCTGGGCCGGGCCGTGACCAGGGCCACGGCCGGCGGGCTGGTGCGGGCCGGAGTCCGCCGCGGGGCCGGGGCCGGGGCCGGGGGGCGGCTCCGGGCGGGGACCGGGGCGGCCCGCGGGGCGGCGGCGGACGGCGTGGTGGCCGGCCGGCCGCTCAGGGTGAACCCGAGCACGGTGCCGCCGACCACGGCCAGGGCGGCCACCGACAGCGCGACCGCCCGCCGGGCCGGGCGCCGCGGCGGGGGGGCGGAAGCGACGGGGAGGCCGGGCGCGGGCGCGGGCGGGCGCCAGGTGCGCAGCAGCACGGTCTGGGTGGGCGAGTCGTCGCCGCGGTCCGGGTGAACGGGCGTGCTGGTCAGCTGGGCCAGCAGCTCGGGCGCGGTCGGTCACCTACGGAACGGTATCGCCCTATAAGGTCACTGACGCCGGAGACTACAGCGTCAAGATGCGAGCCGCCGGGTCTTCCGCGGCGAGTCAGCCTGTCCTGTCCGCCAAGGTCACGGTGCAGGCTGGCCGTTCCTACACGGTGACGGCCCTTCGCGCGGCGGGCCAGGCGGCGCAACTTAAGATCATCAATGACAGCCTGACCACGCCAGCGTCCAAATCCCTGGTCCGGGTGATCCAGGCCGCTAACCAGAACAGCGTGAAGTTCCACTGCAGCTGCGCGCCGGGCGCGGCTGGGGACATCGCGTCCCACGCGTCGTCCGGTTCGGTAAGTGCCTACGCCCCTATCCCGCCTGGCACCTGGACCATGTCCGCGACCGGGCCCAGCGGGCAGGCGAGCCTGCCCGTCACGCTCGTCGGGGACACCGTCCATACGGAGGTCGTCATCGACGGCTCCACCGGCCTTGAAATAGTCAACCTGGTGGATGCCGTCGGGGCCGGCCAGCCGCCCACGGGTGGCTTGAACACCGGCTTCGGCGGCACCGCGCCGCACGGTCCAGGCTCACCGCTGCCGTGGCTGGCGGTCATCGGCGCCGGGGCGCTGCTTGCCCTGACCGGCGGCCTCCGGCTGCGCCGCAGTGGGCTGCGTCGGCTGACCTCCCAGGGGTAACGGGCCCGGAGCGTAACACGACGGCCCGTTCGGGATAAAAGATTGTTTTTTAATCCGAACGGGCCTGGGTTCCCGCGGCCGGGATGGCGGGGACGTGCGGCGGCGGCTAACAGGGAGATGGCGCTGTGCGCTTCCAGGACGGTGCCGGTGATGCCGGCGGCGGGCCCGGAGAGCAGGAACGCGACCAGTTCGGCGACGGCCGCGGCGTCACCGAACCGGCGCAGCGCGATCGTCTCGGTCAGGTCGGGGCGGCCCCGTTCCGGCACGATCGCGGCCATGTCGTGGGCGGCCGGGCCGGGGACCACGGCGTTGACCTGGACTCCGAGCCGGCTCGTCTGGCCGGCCAGGGCCTTGACGAACCCGGCGATCCCGGGCCGGGCGATGATGCCGCCGCCCGCGGCGTGGTCATACGCCGCGCACACCGATGACACCAGCACGATCCGGCCCGATCGCCGTTTCGTCATGGCGGACACGGCGGCCCGGCACAGCTGGCCCACGCCGTCCAGGCCGGCGTCGATCACCGTGCGCCAGTCGTCGCCGGCCATCAGGTGCAGCGGCCGGTCCCTGGTTATCCCCGCGCAGCTCACCACCGCCGTCACCGGGCCCAGTTCGTCTTCGGCCCGGCGGAACCAGGACCCGGCCTCGGCGGCGTCGGTGACGTCCGCCCGGATCGCGGTCACCCGGACGCCGAGTTCGGACGCGGCCTTCTCGACCTCGCGGGCGGACGGCTCGTCGCCGCGGTAGCAGAAGCTGATGTCCCATCCGGCCGCGGCCAGCTTGCGCACGGTGGCGGCGCCGATGCCGCGCGATCCGCCGCTGACCAGCGCGACCCGGCCATCGTCCTGGCTCGGCTGTACCCCCCAAGAGCTCACGGCCACACAGAGTAACACCTTGCGTCGTGAAGTTGAACAGAAGGTAAACACGAGGCGACAGCGTGCCGGTACGGAACGGGCCGCTGTTTCGGCCGGTACCTCATGTCATAGCCTGAACTGTGCCTCCGCTACGCATCGGAATACTCGGTACCGCCCGCATCTCCACGACCGCGCTGCTCGACCCGGCCAGGCACGTCCCCGAGGTGACGGTGGCCGGGGTCGCGGCCAGGGACCTGGCCCGCGCGCAGGCCTTCGCGCTGCGGCACGCGATACCCGCGGCCTACGGCAGCTACGACGACCTGCTCGCCGACCCGGACATCGACGCCGTCTACAACCCGCTGCCGAACTCCCTGCACGGGCCGTGGACGCTGCGGGCCATCGAGGCCGGCCGGCACGTCCTGTGCGAGAAGCCGTTCGCGTCCAACGCCGGGCAGGCGGCGCTGGTCGCGGACGCCGCCGCGGCGTCCGGCCTGGTCGTCATGGAGGCCATGCACTACCGCTACCATCCGCTGATCCAGCGGTTCCATGAGCTCGTCAGCGGCGGCGAGTTCGGGCCGCTGCAGCACATCCAGTGCTGGACGAGCTTCGTGATCGAGGACCCGGACGACATCAGGTACGACTATGCCCTGGGCGGCGGCGCGCTGATGGACGGCGGCTGCTACGCGATCGACTGCCTGCGGCTGCTCGGCGGCGCTCTTGGCGTGACCGGGGCGCTCGCCGATCCGGTCGCGAGTGCTGTCGCTGCCGGTGATCCCGGGGCCGTCGCGGACCGGGCGATGGCGGTCCGGCTGGCCTTGGCCGGGGGCGCGACGGGCTGGTTCGAGTCCGCGTTCACCCGGGACGGCGATTTCCGGGCCGACGTCCACGTGACCTGCCGTGACGGCCAGGTGCGGATGCAGAACTTCATCCAGGCGCATCAGGGCCGGCTGGTGGCGACCAGGAAGGGATCCGTGGTCGTCGACGAGAGCGCCAGCCGCGATACCACCTACACCTGCCAGCTCCGCGCGTTCGCCGCGGCGATCAGGCGGGGAGCCGGCCGCGAGCCGGTCCCGACGTCGGCGGCGGACGCCGTGATCACCATGGGCGTGATCGACGACGCCTACACCGCGGCCGGCCTGGCCCTGCGGGCCTGAGATGGCCACGGCGACCGACTTGAGTGCCGCGGGCGCGCAGGCGGCGGTGTTCGCGGCCGACCTGATCAGGATCGACACGACCAACCGGGGCGGCGGGGACGCCAGGGAACGCCCGGCGGCGGAGTACGTGGCGGCGCGGCTGGCGGAGGCGGGCCTGCGGCCGGTGCTGCTCGAGTCCGCCCCCGGCCGCGCCAACGTGGTGGCCAGGATCAGCGGCACCGATCCTGGCGCCGGAGCGCTGCTGCTGCACGGCCACCTGGACGTCGTGCCCGCCGACCCGTCCTCGTGGTCGGTGCACCCGTTCTCCGGCGAGATACGCGACGGCGTGCTGTGGGGACGCGGCGCGGTCGACATGAAGAACGCGGACGCGGTGCTGCTCGCGCTGGTCAGCCAGTGGGCCCGCAGCGGCCGCCGCCCGCGACGCGACATCGTGCTCGCGTTCACCGCCGACGAGGAAGACACCGCGGAGTTCGGGGCCAGGTGGCTGGTAGAGCAGCACGCCGGGCTGTTCGAGGGGTGCACCGAGGCCGTCGGGGAGTCGGGGGCCTTCACCTTCCACGCCGGGCCGGGCCAGCGGCTCTACCCCATCGCCTCGGCCGAGCGGGGCACCGCCTGGCTGAAGCTGACCGCGCGCGGCCGGGCCGGTCACGGCGCCAAGCCGAACCAGGCGAACGCGGTGACCCGGCTGGCCGAGGCGGTGAGCCGGATCGGCGCCTACGCCTGGCCGGTCCGGCTGATCCCGACGGTGCGGGCGGCCGTCGAGGCCATCGCCGCCGCGGCCGGCACCGAGGTGCCCGCCGGCGAGGTGAGCGCGGAGGAACTGCTCGCCGCGCTCGGGCCGGCCGCGGCGCTGGTGGCGGGCACCGTGCGCAACAGCGCCAACCCGACCATGCTGCAGGCAGGCTACAAGCTCAACGTCATCCCGGACGAGGCGGTCGGCTACGTGGACGGCCGTGTCCTGCCGGGCTTCGAGCACGAGTTCGCGGCCGTTATGGACGAACTGACCGGACCCTACGTGAGCTGGGAGTACGCGCACCAGGAGGTACCGCTGGAAGCCGCGCTCGACGTCCCGCTTATGGCCAGCATGGCCCGCGCCCTGCTGGCCGAGGACCCGGGCTCGACCGTGGTGCCTTACTGCATGAGCGGCGGTACCGACGCGAAGGAGTTCGCCCGGCTGGGGATGGCCTGCTACGGCTTCACGCCGCTGGTGCTGCCGGAAGGCTACGACTACTACGCCATGTTCCACGGCACGGACGAGCGCATTCCGCTGTCCGCTCTGGACTCTGCTGTCCGGATTATGCACAGCTTCCTCACCGCTGAGCCCGCGTAACCTGAGAAATTCCGGCCTCGACTGGAATCTCTCGGCCCGAACGGGGCATGGCTTCACATGTCCGGTGATGGCAGGGGGTAGTCAATGAGCATCGTTGAGGCACGGGCCGGCACGCAGGCCTGGCTCGGGGGGCGGTTCCGGCTGGATGAGCGGATCCGGGTCAGCGCGCATATCGACGGGACCTGCGGCGCCTCGGCGGAGGCGAGCGGGCTGTCCCTGTGGCGGGCGACCGACCGGCTGCTCAACCGGCCCGTCACCATCTACCTGCTGCCGCCAGGGCAGCCCGTTCCTCCCCGCGTGGCCGGGGCCGTGCGGGCCGCCGCGAGGATATCCGATCCGCGGCTGGCCACTATTTACGACACCGACTTCAGCGCCTGGTGCCCCTACATCGTGTCCGAGTGGACACCCGGCACGCACCTGCAGGACCTCGTGCTCTCGGGGCTGCCCAGCCCGGCCCTGGCGGCCGCCATGATCGCCGACGCCGCGGATGCGCTCGCCGTCGCGCACCAGGCGGGCCTGGCGCACCTGCGGCTCACCCCGCGCTCGCTGCGCTGGGACAACGGCAGCGGGCTGAAGATCACCGGGCTCGGCCTGGACGCGGCGCTTTATGGTCCTTCCGCCGACGGGGATGATCTTCGGGAGGCCGACACCAGAGCCCTGGGCCGGATGCTCTACGCCCTGCTGACCGGGTGCTGGCCAGGTGGGGACGTCACGGCGCTGCCGCCCGCCCCGCGGCACAAGGGGCAGGTGTGCACGCCCCGGCAGGTCCGGGCCGGGGTACCCGCGATGCTGGACGCCATCACCTACCGGGCCCTGCAGGGGCAGGCGCCGGACGCCCCGGCCCGGCCGCTGGCTCCGGCCGGGCTCGCGATGGCGCTGCGCGGCGTGCAGCGCCCCTCGTTCCAGCCGGCCGAGGACGCGTCCTGCCCGCCGGCCTGGGTCACAGAGAGCGCGGCCCGGCGGGGCCCCAGGCACGCCCGGACCCGCACCGGCGTGCTGCACCGGACGACGCTGCTGCGCCCGGCCGTTTAGCCCGGTGTCAGCAGGTAGCGGACCCGCTCCTGGCCGAGGGCCAGCAGCAGGGTCGGCAGCCGCGGGCCGGTGTCCTTTCCGATCAGCAGCTGGTAGAGCAGGATGAACCAGTTGCGCTGGAGCGCCTTCAGCTCGTCCGTCGGCGGCGCCGTGATGGGCAAGCCGAGCTGGAGCTTGGGGATGCCGTACAGCCAGGCCGTCAGGCCGTCCAGCGACCAGTGCTCCGCCAAGCCGTCGGTCAGCAGCTTGAGGGCATCGCGGTCGGCGTCGCCGAGGGCGGCGAGCCCGGCGTCATCGGGCGTCTCGCGCACCTCGGTGCGGTCCTCGGGCGCGGCGTAGCCGGTCACCCAGGCCTGCGCGCAGTCCACCCGCGGCCGGACCTCGTCCAGCGCGGTCACCGGGTTCTCGGCGGTCAGGTCACGCAGGATCCGCAGCATCTGCGCCTCGTCCCCGGTGGTGATGTCGGTTACCGAGGCCAGCGTGCCGAACGGCAGCGGGCGGGGCGTGACCGGCAGTGGCCCGTCCGAGGTGCCGACCGCCCGGGCATACACCGTCGCGGGGCCGGCGTCGGCCTTTCCGGCCGCGACCCGGCGGGTGAGCGCGTCCCACTCGTCGTAGACGCGGACCACCTCGTGGTCGAAGGCCAGCGTGATGGCCTGCTCCGGACGCTTCCGCGTGTACAGCCAGCGGAGCAGCGGGGGCTCGAAGATCTCGAGCGCGTCGGCCGGGGTCGGCGCGCCGCCGCGCGACCCGCTCATCTTGGCCGACCCGCTGGTGCCGACGAAGGAGTAGCCGAAGTGCAGCGGCATCTCGCCGCCGAAGATCTCCGATACCAGTTCCCCGCCGACGGTGAAGCTGGACCCGGGCGAGGAGTGGTCCACGCCCGCGGGCTCGAACGTCACCCGCTCGTACGCCCAGCGCATCGGCCAGTCGACCTTCCACGCCAGCTTCCCTGCGACCTGCGCGATCGGCGTGGGCCCGAACGCCGCGCCGCAGGCACAGACGTAAGAAATCTCCGTGGTCTCGTCGTCGAAGGCGGTCACCGTGGTGTCGTCCCGGCCGCACACCGCGCAGTACGGCCGGAACGGGTAGTAGACCGCGGTCTGCGGCTCGTCGTCATCCGGCTCGGCGCCGCGCCTGGTGCGGTACTTGGCTAGCACCGCACCGATGCCGGCGCGCCGCCGCATCGCGGTCACGATCTGATCCGTGTACGCCCCGGACGTGTACATCTCGGTCTGGCTGATCGCGGTGACCCGGATCCCGAGCCGGGCCAGCGCCTCGCGCAGCGGCTCCTTGAAGTGCTCCGCCCAGTTCTCGTGCCGGCTGCAGGGATCGGGCACCGCCGTCAGCGGGCGCCCGACGTACTCGGCGAACGAGTCAGCGAAGCCGGCCGGGACGCGGCGGAGCCGGTCATAGTCGTCCCAGGACAGGATGTGGCGGCAGGGCACGCCCCGGCGCCGGACCTCGTCGGCGATCAGGTGCGGGACCATCAGCTCGCGCAGGTTCCCCAGGTGAACCGGCCCGGACGGGCTGATCCCCGACGCGACCGTCGGCGGTTCGCCGGGATGCCTGCGTTCTGCTTCCGCGCGCACCTGGTCGGCCGTGCGCGCTACCCAGTCGTCCGCCGGAGCCACGGGACAGGCCACCTCCATCATCTTTCGCCGGCATCAGCGTACAAGCAGTTGCCCGCCCTACAGGTCGCCGGCCAGCTTGGTCAGGTCAGGGACGCCGAGGCCGACCGCCTCGTTGTACGGTTCGCCGGGGTTGCCGGTGTAGTAGAGGTTGTCGTTGCTCGTGCCCGCCTGGTCCAGCGGGGTGAACGGGGAGCCGCTCGGCCAGGCCGGGTCGAGCGCGGTGCGGTACATGGCCGGGTTCCAGAACCCGACCCGGCGGCCCAGCGCCGAGTCGATGACCGCGGTGGACCCGTTTAGCTGCGGCGCCACGAAGCTGGTGCCGCCCCAGCCGCCCTGAAGCACCGGCTGGCCCACCTGGGCCGACGACGGCTCGTACCGCAGGTAGCCGGTGTACGGGTCGGCGTCGGCCGAGACGTCCGGCACGGCCCGGCTGGCCCGCGACGGCAAGGCGGTGGCCGGAGCGGCCGAGCCGGGCGACGGGCCGGACCGCAAGCGCTACGCCATCACCCCGGTCGGCAGCGCCGACGTCGAGGCGTGGCTGGCTGAGCCCGCGGAGCCAGAACCGCACCTGCAGAGCGTGCTGTTCTCCAAGGTGGTGCTGGCCCTGATGCTCGGCCGCCCGGCCGAGCGCTACCTCGACCGGCAGCGCGCCATGCACCTGCGGCGGATGCAGGAGCTGACCGAGCTCAGGCGCGCGGGTGAGCTGATGGACAAGCTCCTGGCCGACTACGGCCTGTTCCACCTGGAAGCCGACCTGCACTGGATCGACACGACGACGGCCAGGCTCACCGAGCTGGCGGAAACGGTGCGTACCCGATGAATACTCACGTCCCCGGTCGCGGCGGCTACCTGATCGAGGCCCGCGTTCGGGTTCGTGTTCCAGTTCGGGCAGCTCGTGCCGGAGCTGACCGCGGCGGACAACATCGCGCTGCCGCTGCTGCTCGGCCGGGTCCGCCGTAAGCCGGCGTACCAGACGGCGGAGTCGTGGCTGGCCCGGCTCGGGCTGGCCGACAAGGGCGGCCAGCGCACCGGCGAGCTTTCCGGCGGGGAGGCGCAGCGGGTGGCGATCGCCCGGGCGCTCGCGATCGGCCCCAAGGTGCTGTTCGCCGACGAGCCGACCGGGTCGCTCGACTCGCTGGCCGGGGAGAAGGTGATGGACCTGATGACCAGCCTGGCGCGGGAGCACGACGCGACCGTGGTGCTCGTCACCCACGACGCGCGGGGAGCTTTGGAACTACAGCGTGGACTTCTACCAGGGCCAGACCATCGAGCGGCTCGACGTCGCCGCGCTCGGCCCCGGCGGACCGGTCCCGCCAGGCGTCTCACGGCGGCCAGGCCCCGGCCAGTACTACGCCTCCCCCGCGCTGGCCGCGCTGCTGCGCAGCGTGCCGAACGGTCGGCTGGGTGACCGGTTCCCCGGGTCGATGGCTGGCACGATCGGCGATTCGGCCCTGTCCGGGCCGGATGAGCTGGCGGTCTATGTCGGTTACCGGCCATCCGCGCTGGCCGCGGTGCCTGGCACCGGCGTGGTGACCGCCGTCGCGGCCGGCCAGGGCCAGCAGGTCTTCACCCCGTTCTTCCGGTACGCGTTCGCGGTCGGCGTGCTCGCGGTGCTGTTCCCCATCCTGATCCTGATCGCCACCTTTCCCTGCTCCGCGGCGCCTGCTGGCCACCGTCCGAATGGCTGCGCCGCCACGGACCTCTCGGCCGCCGAGGCCGGCGGCGCGCTCTCCCCCCAGGCCGGCGCGACGCTGGTCAGCGGGCTGCGGGACCTGGGCGGCACCGTGGTCTACCCGCTGTACTTGCTGCCGCAGGCCGCGAACCCGAACTACCAGGGCAACTACATCGCCGTGATGAGCTGCTCGGTGCTGCGAGACCTCGCCGTGCTCGGCCAGTGCGCCCCCGGGGTGCAGACCGTTCAGGTCAGCGACAACAGCCTGGTCTACAGCGACAACCCCTGCGGCGGCCGGGCCCAGGTCCTGGAGCGGCTGGTCTACCTCGCGGTCGCGCTGACCATCCTGGTCGCGGGCTGCAGCCTGGCCGTGGCCGTCGGCGGCGGCCTGGCCGACCGCAAGCGTCCCTTCACCCTGCTGCGGGTCAGCGGCACCCCGGTCCGCACGCTTTACCGGGTGATGTTCCTGGAAGCGGTGCTGCCGCTGGCCACGGCCAGCGTGGTCACCGCGGCCCTCGCCTACGGCATGTCGGTGCTGATCTTCATCCGGCTCGCGCCGCCGGGCACCGCGATACCGCAGCTCGGCCACGTCTACTACGCGACCATGGGCGCCGGGCTGGTCATCGCCCTGATGGTGATCGGCGTGACGCTCCCCCTCCTCAACCGCATGACCAGCCCCGACAACGCGCGCTTCGAATAAGCACGGCCTCGGGTGCCGCTCCGTTCGGGGATCACACCCAGGAGGCCAGGGGGCATTGAGCCGGGGAGGCATTGAGCCAGGGGGCCAGGGGTCGAGTAACGCCTATCGCCGCTTGACCCGCAATCCAATGTTCCGGACGGCGAGACAATGCTTTTCCGCGTGACAATCCCATGTGTCGTGTGGGGAATATGCGCAAGCAGACACTTGCAGTTATCAGGTAGCAGAAATGTAATTCGTGCACGCCGATGCGCGCTGCGCCAGCCGCGCTGCCAGGGCCACGCCGCCGGCACACAAAATTCGCTCGTGAATCTCCGGCAATGAACTTTCTCGTAACTCTCACAACAATCCTGTGGATATCGATACAATCGCCTGGCTCGGGAATTTTGTAGTTTTTTGTCCGCTCCGCCTCCCAGCTCGGCCTAGCCTGATCGAGTTCGGGCTAAATTTCACAGGAAGGGGATACGGAATTGGTGTCTCGTAAACCAATTCGTTACCTGACGGCGTTCTTCGGCATGGCCGCGATGACATCGCTGGCCGCCATACCGCTGGCGGGCCACGCGGCCGGATCGGCCGTGGCCGCGCCAGCCGCGCGACTGACGGACCGAGCGGTTCCCGCGGTGAGCCTGAGCGGCAGGCCGCTCTACAAGAAGACCGCCGGCCCGGACGCCTCGGGCACGTTCTCCTGCCAGGCTCCCGAGTCCGCCGCCAATCCGATCCCTTGCTTCACGCCGACCCAGATCCGCGCGGCGTACGACGTCCCGGGCAGCCTCACCGGCGCGGGCAAGACCATCGCCATCGTCGACGCCTTCCAGGACCCGACCATCGCCAGCGACCTCGCGCTGTTCGACTCGACGTTCGGACTGCCGGCCCCCGCGCTCAACATCATCGCCCCGGACCGGCTGACCCCGTTCGACCCCAGCAACGCCGACGAGGTTGGCTGGGCCGCCGAGATCTCCCTCGACGTCCAGTGGGCGCACGCCATCGCCCCGGCCGCGACCATCGACCTGGTGCTCGCCAAGTCCGACCAGGACCCCGACATCCTGTCCGCGCAGCAGTTCGTGATCACGAAGAACCTCGGTGACATGCTGTCCCAGAGCTTCGGCGAGGCCGAGTCCTGCATGGCGCCCGCCATCTTCACGGCGCAGCACCAGGCGTTCGAGGCGGCCCAGAAGGAGCGCATGACCGTCTTCGCCTCCGCCGGTGACGACGGCGCGGCGCAGCCGACCTGCGACAATACCAGCTACATCAAGAGCGTCGGCACGCCCGCGTCCGATCCGCTGGTTACCGGGGTCGGCGGCACGCACCTGAACGCCAACTACACCACCGGCACCTACCGGTCCGAGACCGTGTGGAACGACTCCGGCGAGAACCCCGACTTCGGGGCCGGCGGCGGCGGCTACAGCACGGTCTACCCGCGGCCGTTCTACCAGTACGCCGCGCACACCGGCAGTAAGTTCCGCGGCGTGCCCGACGTCAGCTACACCGCAGATGTCTACAACGGCGTACTAGCGGTCTGCGGTTCGTGCGGAGCCGGCGCCGGCGCGTTCTTTACCTTCGGCGGCACCAGCGTCGGCACACCCCAGTGGGCCGGGATCGCGGCGCTCGCCGACCAGGCGGCCGGCCAGCGGCTCGGCTTGCTGAACCCGGCGCTGTACGCGATCGCGGCCGGCCCGTTCTATCACTACGCCTTCCACGACATCAGAGTCGGTAACAACCGCTGGGACGTCTCCGGGGTAACCGGTTACCTGTCCAGCCGCGGCTGGGATCCCGCCTCAGGCCTGGGCTCCCCCAAGGTCGCCCACCTGATCAAGTTGCTCGCTGTCCGCATCTAGCTCCGCGGATAGCTCACCCGCCCGGCGACCGCGGCCCGGCAGGACCTGCCAATCGCGGGCCGCGCCAGCGTAGCGGAAGCGCTGGCGCGGCTGGTCATCGCAGGTCGATGGGGTGCAGCGGGATGATCTCTGTGGTGATCAGGGTGGCCTGGACGAGCGGGAACTCAGCGACGAGGCGGGCGGCCTCGGCCTGGTCGGGGACTTCCAGCAGGAGCACGGCGCCGGGGTGGCCGGGACTCCATGCGGCGGTCAGGGCGCCGTTCGCCTTCAGGGCGCGCAGGGCGGCCGTTTCCGCGGCAACGAGCCGCTTGAACTCGTCTTGATCGCCGCCTTCTGCGGGACGGCAGATCACCAGGAACTGCACTATCGTCCGATCCTTAGGGCTGGAAGCCGGATTCGGTCCAGCGGCTGAACACCTCGATCTTCTCGGCCGGCCAGGCGCCGTCGCAGGGCATCGTGCCGTTGCGAAGGCGCTCGAGGATGCCTGCGGCGTGCGCCTGGACGTCGGCCTGCGACCACAGGTCGAGGGCGAACATCATGGACTTGCGGTCGCGTTCGCGGAACAAGGGCTTGATGTTCGCCGCGAAGCTGACCGTCTCGTCGGGGCCGGGCATGGTGATCTCCTGGTTATCGTCATTGGCGCCGGCCTGCGCCAGGGCCTCAGCGGGCGGTCCGGCGGGGCTCCAGTCCCACTGGGGCGGGTGGCCGGCCGGATTGGACTGGGCCCCGGTCCGGGAGCTCCAGTCCAGGTAGGACGTGAGGGCGGCGCGGAACTCGGGGTCGGCAGGCAGAACGGCCTCGTCGGCGGCCAGGGTAGCCAGCGTTACCCAGCGGGCTCGCTGGGCTGGCGTGAAGTCAGGTCGCCGGGTGCCGTCGCCGGCCGGCGCGGGACCGCCGAAGGCCTCGGCGAGTACCGCCGCCTCCTGCTGCGGGTACCCGGGGGCCATGGTGGCGAACAGCGGCGCGAGCAGGTCGTCGGCGGGGACGTGCTTCTCATACAGCAGGCGGGTCATCCGGGTCAGCGCGGGCAGGCCGCCGGCCCACTCAAACAGGGTCGGTTCGGCACCGGGGGCGCGGACCGGGTCGCGGAACTCGACGTGCCAGTGCATGCCGCTGCAGAACGGCTTGTTCTGCGAGTGGCCGCACCGGCAGAGCGCGTAGTGCTCGCGGGACGAGCCGTCCGCGCGGGGCACGTCGGCACCGCCCGCCGAAGTGGCGCCGGCCGGGATGTCCGCGCTGGCCGGGCCGTCCGCGCCGGTCAGCGGGATGCGGCCGGTTACCCGGTAGGGGCCGTCCTGAGTGATCTCGATCGCGGGCTCGCGCTGAGCGTGCCAGTCGGCCAGATCACGGGCCTCGTCATCGTCGAAGGCCAGGCTCAGCGCGCCGGACGGGCAGTCGCGGACGGCCCGGATGATCTCGTCCAGCCGGCCGCCGCTCGGCGCGACGAACGGCTCTTGACCGGTGCGGAACACGGTGGCCAGCCGGTCGGTGCACAAGCCCGAGTGCTGGCAGATGCCCCGGTTATCGAAGATCGTGACCTGCTGGCCCGGGTAGGTGTCCCGCTGGTCGGGTACCCGGTGCGGGTCCTTGGTGTCGGTGAACCCGTTACTGGCGTGGATCCCGTCGCAGAACGGCTTCATCGACGAGCCGCCGCACCGGCACAGGGCTAGCTGAGGCGGCAGGGACAGCGTTTCGCCGAGCGGCGTGCGCACGGCGGGGACGTTGGTGACCAGGTAGGGACCGTTCTCGGCGGTCATGATCGCGACCGGGAGAGCGTCCTGGAGCTGGCTGAGCGCGGCGATCCGCTGGGCCCTCTCCCCCGGCGGCGCCTCGCGGACGGCCAGGTCCTGCAGCGCGGCGACGGCCTCGAGCAGGCCAGGCGGGGCGGCGGCGCCGAGACGGGCCCGCAGGTTGGTGGCGGCTACCGCCACGTCCCACAGGGACGAGGGAGACGACTCGGTTTCGGATAGTACGGTTCCGGATAGTACGTTTTCGGAAATTTCGGAGAGGGGGCGGAGCGCGCTGTTTACCAGGCGTGCTACTAGCCGGGCGTCGTGCGGGCGCGATCGGATGACCTGATAGGTCGAGCTCAGGAGGGCGCCAAGGGCGGGGAGCGGGTCGTGATCGTGGCCGGTGAAACGGGTGCCCGTTCGGTAATATTCCTCGGCGCGGGCCAGCAGGGGAGCGAGGTTCTCAGCCGGAGCCGGGCCTGGCGCTGGCGGACGGGCGGCGCGGGCCGGCAGGCGGGCGGCCAGGGACTGCGCGATGCCGGTCAGGCTAGACCGGATCTCGCCGAGGGTGGCGGCCACCGCGGGGTCGCCGGGCGCGGCGGGCTCGCAGAACGCGGCGGGCTCGCAGAACGCGGCGGGCTCGCAGAACGCGGCGGCCTCGCCGATGCGCTCGGTGAGCAGGATCCAGGCCGCCTCGCGGTGCGGGAGCACGTAGTCGGACTCGTAGAACAGCTCGAAGCTGGGACCGGCCGTCCGGCCCGGGTACTCCGGGCCCGCGGGCAGCGTGGTGATCAGGTCGCCGAGCGGCTTGATGGCCTGGAACATCAGCGCGACGGTGGCGTCGGCGAGCGTCTTGAGCTGGGCGTCGGTCTCCTCGGTGTGGGCGAAGAAACGCTGCAGCATCGTCAGCAGGATCTCGTAGCAGACGTTGAACATGTCCATGACCTGCCGGGCCAGCGGGTCTGTGACCAGCGGGACTTCGGTATCGCGTTCGGCCGGACGGACATTGACAACGACCACCGGCCGGACCGGGTCGAAGGCCGGGTTGGCCACGCGGAGCTGCATGTACTCGTCGAGGATCGCGACGAACTGGCCGAAGTGCGCGTCCTGCCAGTGCCCGCGCGGGCCCTCCCCCTGCTCGAGGATCTCGTCGATGGCCCGCTGCGCCGAGGCCGCGTCGGTCACCGCGACCAGTTCCGGCCAGCCGAAATACTGCTGGGTGGCCTGGGCCCGGGGCGGGCCGACGAACAGCCACCGCTCGCCGAACTTATCGGCCAGGTGCGCGATCCCGGCCTCGATGGACCGGTACAGGTGCCCGACGGTGGCGAAGTCCTGGCCGCGGGGGACGATCTCACCGGGCTGCGGGGCGGGCAGCGCCCGGCCGAAGGCGGCCATCCCTTCTGCGTCCTCGAGATCCATGCCCTCGGGACGCTCCAGGAACATGAAGTGGCGCAGCGCCTGCTCGCCGAACGGCAGCAGGGCCAGGTGGACGCCGGCCGGGTAGTGGCTGGCGGGCTGCGGGAAGTTCGGCCGGGACAGGTGCGGGGCCCCGCCGATGGCGGCCAGCAGGTTCTGCACCAGGGACAGGTGCAGCATCTCCTGGGTAGCCACGTGCGAGATCTTCTTGCGCCATCGCTCGACCGCTGCTGCCTCTTCGGCGGTCAGGCCCTCGTCTTGCGGCTGCTTCAGGGTGAACGCGGCGAACAGGTACTGGCACATGATGCCGTGCTCGAGTTCGGCGGCCTCGCAGAGCATGTAGATCAGGGCCTCGCGGTGCTCGATCACGAACGGGGCCTCGGGCGGGGCCAGGCCGCCGCGAGTGGCGATCATCTGCGCCAGCCGTCCCCGTCCGGCGGCTTGCGGTTCGGCGTCGCTCATCTTCTTGTTGCCTCCCTGACGCTTATTTTTCCCCGGTTTCGGTGCTCACGGGACGGTTAGGATTGAGCCCTCGATGAACATTGAGCTGCGGCACCTGCGGTATTTCGTTGCGGTCGCTGAGGACGCGACCTTCACCTCTGCCGCCCAGCGCGTCCACGTGGCGCAGCAGGTCCTCAGCACGCAGATCCGGCAGAGGCGTTCAGCGCGCGGCCGGGGATCGTGTTCGTGCCGTCGTCGGGGGTGGCTTTGACGTCCCTGTGCGTGGCGTGGCGGGCTGAGGACATGCGGCCGGAGGTGCTCGCCTTCGTGAAGCTCGCGGGCAGTGTGGCTGATGGGTAAGCGGGCATCGGACTCATCTTCGCGGACGGCAGCGTGCCGTCGCCAACACTTATCCCGGATCCCCCTACAGCCCTCGGCTGTAGGGGCTCCTTGGCTCACACGTGATCGCGCCAGGAGTGGCGGGGGTCGTAGCCGAGGACGTGGCGGGCGCGGTCGATGGCGAGCAGGGTGCCGAACTGGGTGACCTCGTGCGTCATCGGGACGTCCGGGTAGACCTCGGCCAGCAGCTCCGCCGAGGGACGGTTCATGACGGTGTTGGCGGCCGCGATGATGAAGGCCGGGTTGCCCTGGACGGCTTCGGCCGGGGCCTCGAGGGCCAGGCGGCAGGCGGCGGCTCCGTCGCGCTCGTCGATGTAGCCCCACAGGTTCCACTTGCGCGCCTGCGGATCCGGCCAGAACGAGGGGAACTCCTGGTAGTCGTCCGGGGCCATGATGTTGGAGAAGCGCAGCGCGACGAACGGGATCCCGGACCATTGCGCGAAATGTGCCGCGATCGTCTCGGTGGCCACCTTGGACAGGGCGTAGGTGGTGGTCGGCACGGGGTAGTGGGCCTCGTCGACCGGGGCGTACCTGGGCGGCACGTCGAACGGCAGCCCGAGGGTGGTCTCGCTGGACGCCCAGACCACCCGGCTCAGCTTGAGGGCGGCGGCGGCCTGGAAGACGTTGAAGTTCATGGTGATGTTGGTGTTGAACGTCACGGCCGGGGTGCTCAGGCCGGGCGCCGGGATGTTGGCCAGGTGCACGACGGCGTCGGCGCCGGTGAGGGTCTCGACCGCCTGGCCGTAGTCGGTCAGGTCGGCGCGGAGCATGCCGGAATACAGGTCGTCCCTGCTCACCGCGATGTCGGTCGCCGCCACGTCGTAGCCGTGCTCGCGCAGCTCCGCGACCACCGCCCGGCCTGCCTTGCCGCTGGCTCCCGTCACGCAGATCCGCTGTGCCATCGCAGTCCTTTCGTTTTCTGTACTGGCTCGCTCAGCGCAGCTGCCAGACCGGGCCTTCGGCGGTGTCGGTGACCTGGACGCCGAGCTCGTCCAGTTCGGCGCGGATCTGGTCGGCCCTGGTCCAGTCCCGCTCCTTGCGGGCCTGGGTGCGGTCGGCGACCAGCTGCTCGATGGCGTGCCGTTCCTCGGCGGACAGCTCGGCGGCGGCCCGGTGCTGCTCCAGGCCGGCCGGGTCCAGGGCGGCCAGCCCGAGGCCGAGCAGCGCGTCGGCGGCCGCGACCACCGCGCGCTGGCCGTCCATGGTGATCTCGGGGTCGCGCAGGGCGTCCTGCAGGGCCGCGAGGATCTTCGGCGTGCTCAGGTCCGCGGCGATCGCGGCGTCGATGGTGTCCAGGAGGCGTTCGGCGGCCGGGTCGCCCTGGGTGTGCGCGGCGGCGTCGGCGAGGGTCTCGATGGCGGGCAGCGGACGCAGCGGCTGCACCCGCGCCACCAGCCTGCGCAGCGTGGCCTGGGCCGCCTCCACCGCCGCGGGGGTGAAGTCGAGCTGGCTGCGGTAGTGGCCGCCGAGCAGGAACAGCCGGTAGGCCAAGGGGTGGTAGCCGGCTTCTGTCAGGTCGGCCAGCCGCGGCGCGCCGCCCGCCGACTTGGCCATCTTCACCGACCCCAGCTGCAGGAACTCGTTGTGCAGCCAGTACCGCACCCACGGCTTCCCGTCGCCGAGGTAGGCCTGGCTCTGGGCGATCTCGTTGACGTGGTGCAGCTCGCGGTGGTCCACCCCGCCGGTGTGCAGGTCGAAGTGCGGGCCGAGCAGGGCCATGCTCATCACCGAGCACTCCAGGTGCCAGCCCGGCGCGCCCCATCCCCACGGGGACTCCCAGCGCAGCACCCTTCTTACATCCGGCTCCTCCGCGCGCCACAGCGCGAAGTCGGTCTTGCGGCGGCGGCCGGCCACGTACTCAAGCCGGGCCGCTTCCTGCTGCCCCGCGGCGTTCATCTGGGCCAGCGCGCCGTAGCCGGGATCCTTGGAGGTGTCGAAGTACAGGCCGGACGGCAGCTGGTAGGTGTAGCCCTTGCGCTCGAGTTCGGCCGCGAACTCGATCATCTGCGGCACGTAGGCGCTGGCCCGCGGGTACTGCCCGGCGGGCAGGATGTTCAGCGCGGCGGTGTCGACGAAGAACGCGTCGGTGTAGAACTCGGCGATGTCGAGGACCGAACGCCGTTCGCGGGCCGCGGCGACCTCGAGCTTGTCCTCGCCGGTGTCGGTGTCGGCGACGGCGTGCCCTACGTCGGTGATGTTCACGACATGGCGGACCGCGATGCCCTTCCAGCGGAAGGCGCGGCGCAGCGTGTCCGCGAACACGTACGGGCGCATGTTGCCCAGGTGCGGGAACGCGTACACGGTCGGGCCGCAGCTGTACATGCCGGTCGCCGCGCCGGACGGGGTGAAGTCCTCCATCCGGCGACCCAGCGAGTTATACAGCCGCAACTGATGGCCGCCCGCCACGTTTCCTCCACTTGTCGACGCCAGATCGTAATGATAGAGGGCCCCGGGGTTTTGAGCTTTTCTTCCAGGTCCGTGTCGGCGGCGGCGTGGCCGGGGACGGGGCAGCGGGGAACCTGGCGCTTGGCTCGCCAGCCGGCGGCGGTCAGGCGCAGCCAGGTCCACCAGTGGTGCTGGGCGCGGGCCCGGTCCCGGTTGACCTTGATGGCCTGGACGCGGGCGCGGTACCTGACGAGCGCGTCCTCGTATCCGGTCAGCGCCCGCCGCCCTTGGGCGGCACGGCGGCGCGCCACGTCATCGAGCATGTCGACGGGATGGTTGGAGAGCTCAACCGTGTACATGGCGCGGCTCACCCGGTCCGTTCGGCCTCTGGCGGCGGGCCACCGGCGAACGCCGCTACCGAGCCGGTCTCACTGGCCCCGTCCGCACGTGCTGACTCACCCGTACGAGATGCCCGGCATTTTTCGCGGAGGATTTCGGCTTAGTGGAGGATTTGGGGTACTGGGATCCCCCGAATCCTCCGCGGAGCGCGAATCCTCCATGATCTTTTCCCGGCTGCCACACCACGCTGCGCATGGGCATCACGGCGCACACTGACACCGCGGCGTACGGAACGCCTGGGCATCCGGCCAGCGGACATTGCCGTCTAACGGCCCCCCGCACCCAGGTTTTCGCTTACTGGTTGCCCTGGTTGCCCTGGCCGTCCGTGCCCAGGAATCCCTCGGCCTGCTGCTCTCCGGCCTGGATCTCGCTGTCGAACTGGCCGCCGGTCTTCTGCTCGGCGAACTGCTCAGCCTGGTTAAGACCCTGGTCCACGAGGTCAGAATGCTCGTCTGCGAGTTGCTTGGCCTCGTCCATGAAATCCGGCATGGGTGTTCCTTCCCTCGGCGGCCCGATACGGGCGTTCCGGGGATAGCCTAGGCCAGTGCTGGCGTCGTGGCTCATCGCAGGAGTGCTGCTGCTCGCGATGGTAGTGGCGTCCGGGCGCGCCGCGGTGGTGCTGCCCGCGCAGGCGCGGATCGCGATCCACTGCGGCTCGGTCGAGCACTGCTACCTGGCCTCCAAGCGAGCCGGGCTGGTCATCTGGCCGGTCGTCGGGACGTTCTGCTACGGCGTGGTAGGCGGGATCGCCGCCAGCGCCCTGGCCGCCAGCTGGGTGCCTGGGGTGCGGGACGTGCTGGCCCCGGCGGTCATGTGCGTGCTGCTGGCCTTCCAGGCGGGTGCCTTGGTGACGGCCTGGAGAAGCGCGGCCGCGGGGCCAGCGGGCGGTTAAGCCAGCGGGCGGTTAATTAGGCGCGACGTCCGGGCTGGCGGCCCGTACCATTTGCATACGCCGCCGGCGGGGCGGCCTATGTATCGGCATGCTTGCCCAGGAAGGTCTCATGAAGATCGACAACAGCCCGGCCAGGGGAATGCGGGACTTGCTTCCCGCTGACGTCGCCGTCCGGGATCATGTGCTCGAGTCGATCTCCGCGGTGTACCGGCAGTTCGGGTACCAGCGGATCGAGACCCCGGCGCTTGAGAACATCGAGCGGCTGCAGAGCGGCGAGGGCGCGGACAACGAGAAGCTCATCTTCCAGGTGCTGCGGCGCGGGCTGCCGCCGGAGGTAGCGGCCGGGACTCCGATCGGCAAGCTGGTGGACCTCGGGCTGCGGTACGACCTGACGGTGCCGCTGACCAGGTTCTACGGCAACAACCACGCGTTGCTGCCGATGCCGTTCCGTGCGTTGCAGGTCGGGCCGGTGTGGCGGGCGGACCGGCCGCAGCGGGGCCGGTACCGGCAGTTCTACCAGTGCGACATCGACATCATCGGCGAGCCGAGCGTGCTGGCCGAGGCGGAGCTGATCGAGGCCACCAGCGAGGCGCTGGCCGCGATCGGGCTGACCGGGACCACGATCCGGCTGTCGGACCGGCGGTTCCTGGCCGCGCTGGCGGCTGACAGCGGGTTCCCGCCCGGGTCCTGGGACACCTTCTTCATCGCCTTGGACAAGCTCGACAAGATCGGGTGGGACGGGGTGCGGTCCGAGCTGACCGGCCTGGGGTTCGACGCGGCCCGGGTCGCGGCCGTGGCGGAGAAGATCCAGGGACTGCAGGACGTGCCCTCGGTCAAGCTGGCGGGCGTGCTGGCCGAGACCCTGCCCGGCCTGCCCGCGGAGCTGATCGAGGACCTGTCCGCGACGGCGGCGAGCCTCGACCTGATGGCGGCGGGGCAGCAGCTGAACTGGCAGTTCGATCCGGCGCTGGTACGCGGGATGGGGTACTACACCGGGCAGGTCTTCGAGATCACCCACCCGGACATGAACGGGTCGGTGGCCGGGGGCGGGCGCTACGACAAGCTGATCGGGCGGTCGCTGGGACACGACGTGCCGCCTGCGGGTTCTCCATCGGGTTCGAGCGGATCGTGGACCTGCTGTCGCGGGACCTGGCCCGGGACGCGGTGGCGGTGCTGGTCGAACAGGATGTGCCGGTGGCGGACGCGCTCGCGGTGGCGCGGGAGACGCGCGCGCCGGGACGGGTGGTCGAGACGGTGCGCCGCAGCGGGAAGTTCGGGGCGCAGCTGAAGCGGCTCGAGGCGGCGGGATTCAGCGGGTTCGTACTCGTCCGCGCGCAGGACGGCGCGATCGTACGGGGCGAGCTGCGGGCGCTGAGCGTCGAGCCGGGCGCCTAGCGTCGAACCGGGCCGAGCCGGGCGCATAGCGGCGCCGCGGGAACGGTGCTGTTAGCAGCGTCCTTTCGTAAGCACTCGCGATTGCCGTACCTCCGGCACGTGCATTTTTACCATGCCTATGCAAAATTTGCCTGCACGTACTTATGCACTTGCATTTGCTCTGT
Source organism: uncultured Actinomycetes bacterium (assembly GCA_963739615.1). GTDB lineage: Bacteria > Actinomycetota > Actinomycetes > Streptosporangiales > Streptosporangiaceae > Palsa-504. The sequence continues at coordinate 43,621 of CAVUBD010000035.1, read as the reverse complement.
TAGGCTGCACTATGCAGACGGTGGTCACTTGCCTGAGCCGCCCGCCCGCATTAGGTTCCCTTTCTTGCCGCTAAGAAAAAGGAGAAAGATGCAGGTCAACAACGGCATTCCAGCCAACCAACTGGTATCAGCAGTCTGGCGCAAGAGCCGTGCCAGCAACCCCAGCGGAAGTTGTGTCGAGGTCGCCGAACTAGCCGGCGACGCGATCGCCGTCCGTAACTCCCGGTACCCGTCCGGGCCGGCCCTGATCTACACTCGCGCCGAGATCGAGGCGTTCCTGGCCGGAGCGAAGAATGGCGAGTTCGACGACCTGGGCCTGCGTCTGATGACGTGAGCCTGCCCGGACGGCAGGAAGGCCGGTTATTTCGTAATTCGCCGCAAATGATGGCCTGGCGTGTCATTCGAATGATGATATTGTGCCGTGTGTGCGTCACCGTGGCCGCTCGGCCAGAGTGGCACGGTAGCGGCCGCCCGGTCTGGCCAGGCTGGCCCTGGGGCCAAGTCGGCCCCAGGTGCCGGTTTTACCGGCACGGGGTCCTTTCGGGTTTCTGGCGTTAAGGATGAGCATGGATCAGCGGGGCGGCGAACCTCCGGCTGACGCCCTGGGCCCGACGGTGCCGCGCATGCTGCTCGGAATCCAGCTGCACCGGTTGCGCGAGGCGGCCGGGGTCACGCCCGACCAGGCCGGGTACGAGATCCGGGCGTCACGGTCCAAGATCAGCCGGATGGAAAACGGCCGGGTGCGGTTCAAAGAGCGCGACGTGACCGACCTGCTCACCCTGTACGGCATCACCGACGCCAAGACGCGGGCCGGCCTGGTGGCGCTCGTCCGGCAGGCCAACACCCCCGGCTGGTGGTCGAACTACGGCGACGTCACGGCCGACTGGTTCGAGGCGTACCTGGGACTGGAGATAGCCGCATCGGTCATCCGCACGTTCGAGCTGCAGTTCGTGCACGGCCTGTTCCAGACCGAGGACTACGCTCGCGCCGTCACGCTGCTCGGCCACACGGCCGCCACCGCGGAGGAGGTCGACCGCCGGGTGAACATGCGGCTCAAGCGCCAGGACCTGCTGGCCGGCCCGGAGCCGCCGCAGGTGTGGTCGGTGATCGACGAGGGGGCGCTGCGGCGCCCGGTAGGCGGTGCCGCGGTAATGCGGGCCCAGCTGAAACGGCTCATCGAGGTCGCCGAGCTGCGGCATGTCACCGTTCAGGTGGTCCCGTTCAGCCGGGGCGGGCACGCCGCGGCGGGCGGGTCGTTCACCGTGCTGCGCTTCGCCGAATCTGACGTGCCGGACGTGGTGTACATCGAGCAGCTCACCAGCGCTCTTTACCTGGACAAACGCGAGGACGTCGATCACTACCTGGAGGTCATGAACCACCTGAGCAGCGAAGCCCTAACCCCCGTCCAGAGCGCGCGCTTCATCGCCGAGATAATCCGGGAGACCTAGTACCCGGCGCGGGACTGATATCGTCTCGGATCGCCGACACCAACCAGGAGTTCAACGAAGCGCAGCGAGGCTACAACGATAGCGGCGCGGTGCCCTACCACCTGCGCAGTCCCGAACAGTTCGAACGGTACTTCGAGGGCCTGGAACTGGTGGAGCCCGGCGTGGTGCCGGTGCCGCACTGGCGGCCCGACCCCGACGCCGAGCCTGTCGAGATCTACTCGTACTGCGGTGTCGGACACAAGCCGTAAGACGATCGGGCGGCGGCTAATGACCCAGGGCCCATGGCTATTAGGACCTTCGACTCTGTCCGGTACCTGCTGTTAACCAGCGAGAGTGATTAGTGCGGACACTTATCCGCAGGCACGACGGCGTGCCACGTAGTCCCGTGCAGGAGAGATAGCCAATGTTTACCGCGGACGATATTCAGGACGAGAAGCGAACAAGCCTTACTGAGCTGACGAAGTGGGTCCGCGATATCGCGCTGCTGACGAAGCCGGACGAGGTCGTGTGGTGTGACGGGTCGCAGGAGGAGTGGGAGCGGCTGACGAGCCTGCTGGTGGCGGGGGGACGTTCACCCGGCTGAATCCGGCGCTGCGGCCGAACAGCTTCTACTGCGCGTCGGATCCGGGTGACGTGGCGCGGGTGGAGGACCGGACGTTCATCTGCTCGGAGCGGGAGTCCGATGCGGGGCCGACGAATAACTGGGTCGCGCCGGGGGAGATGCGGGAGAGGTTCGGGGAGATCTTCGACGGGTGCATGCGGGGCCGGGTGATGTACGTGGTGCCGTTCAGCATGGGCCCGATCGGCAGCGCGATCTCCCAGCTGGGGGTGGAGATCACCGACTCGGCGTACGTGGCGGTCTCGATGCGGGTCATGACCCGGATGGGCGCGGCCGCGCTGCGGGCGATCGAGGAGTCCGGCACGTTCGTGCGGGCGGTCCACTCGGTCGGGGCGCCGCTGGAGCCGGGCCAGGCCGACGTGCCGTGGCCGTGCAGCAGCACCAAGTACATCTCGCATTTCCCCGAGACCCGGGAGATCTGGTCCTACGGGTCGGGGTACGGCGGGAACGCGCTGCTGGGCAAGAAGTGCTACGCGCTGCGGATCGCGTCGGTGATGGCCCGTGATGAGGGCTGGCTGGCCGAGCACATGCTGATCCTCAAGCTCACCCCGCCCGGCGGGGAATCCCGGTACATCGCGGCGGCGTTCCCGTCGGCGTGCGGCAAGACGAACCTGGCGATGCTCGCGCCGACGATCCCCGGCTGGCAGGTCGAGGCGATCGGCGATGACATCGCCTGGATGCGGTTCGGGCCGGACGGGCGGCTGTACGCGATCAACCCCGAGGCCGGGTTCTTCGGCGTCGCGCCGGGCACCGGGATGAAGACCAACGCGCACGCGGTCGCGACGATGCGGGCCAACAGCATCTTCACCAACGTGGCGCTGACCGACGACGGCGACGTGTGGTGGGAAGGCCTGACCGAGACCCCGCCCGCGCACCTCATTGACTGGAAGGGCCGCGACTGGACCCCGGACTCCGCCGAGCCGGCCGCGCACCCCAACTCCCGGTTCACCACCCCCGCCGCGCAGTGCCCGATCATCGCGCCGGAATGGGACGACCCGGCCGGCGTGCCGATCTCGGCGATCTTGTTCGGCGGCCGCCGCGCCAGCACCGTCCCGCTGGTCACCGAGTCCTTCGGCTGGGACCACGGCGTGTTCCTCGGCGCCAACATCGCCTCGGAGAAGACCGCCGCGGCCGAGGGCACCCTCGGCGAACTGCGCCACGACCCGTTCGCGATGCTCCCGTTCTGCGGCTACAACATGGGCGACTACTTCGCCCACTGGCTCAGCATCGGCCAGGACGCCCCCGACCCCGGCAAGCTGCCCCGCCTGTTCTACGTCAACTGGTTCCGCAAGGACACCGCCGGCCGGTTCGTCTGGCCCGGCTTCGGCGAGAACAGCCGCGTCCTGAAATGGATCATCCAGCGGCTCAACGGCGACGCCGCCGCCGTCACCACCCCCATCGGCTACCTCCCCGCCCCCGGCTCCCTCGACCTCGACGGCCTCGACATCAGCTGGGCCGACCTCGCCCTGCTCCTCACCGTCGACACCCAGGCCTGGAAACTCGAAGCCGAGCACATCCCCGAATTCTTCCGCACCTTCCACCAGCACCTGCCCCCCCGGCTCTGGGAACTGCACAAGGAGCTAGTCGAACGCCTGGGGTAAAGGGAGTAGGCACCGATGGCTGGACAGCGCGTGCTGGGGATCGTCCTCGCGGGTGCGGCGGGAAAACGGCTGTCGCCGCTGACCGATGACCGGGCCAAGTCGGCCGTTCCGGTCGGCGGCCTCTACCGGCTGGTCGATTTCGCGCTGTCCAACCTGGTCAACGGGGGTGTCCAGCGCGTCTGCGTGCTCACCCAGTACAAGAGCCACAGCCTCAACCGGCACATCACCACCACCTGGCGGATGAGTGGCCTGCTGGGGAACTACGTGACGCCGGTCCCGGCCCAGCAGCGGCTCGGCCCGCACTGGCAGACCGGCTCGGCGGACGCGATCCACCAGGCGCTGAACATCATCGACGCCGAACGGCCCGACCTGGTGGCGGTGTTCGGGGCCGATCACGTGTATCAGATGGACCCGAGGCAGCTGATCGACGCGCACGTGTCCTGGGGCGCGGGCGTGACGATCGCGGCGATCCCCGTGCCGAGAATGGAGGCGGCGGACTTCGGCGTCGCGCAGACCGGGCCGGACGGGCACCGCGTCGAGGCGTTCTACGAGAAGCCCGCCGACCCGCCGGGCCTGCCCGGCCGGCCCGGCCAGGCCCTCGTGTCCATGGGCAACTACGTGTTCGACACCACCGTGCTGGTGGAGGCGCTGCGGAAGGACGCCGCCGACGACAGCAGCGAGCACAGCATGGGCCGGGACATCATCCCGATGCTGGTGCGGGAGAACGTCGCGCACGTCTATGACTTCCTGCAGAACAAGGTGCCAGGCGCCGACGGCCACGAGGTCGGCTACTGGAAGGAGGTCGGGACGCTCGACTCCTACTTCGAGGCGCACATGGACCTGTGCGCGGCGCACCCGGTGTTCAACCTCTACAACGACCAGTGGCCGATCCTGACCTACATCCCGCCGCAGCCGCCGGCCAAGTTCGTGTACGACGACGGCGACCGGACCGGACGGGCGATCAACAGCCTGATCAGCAACGGCGTCATCATCTCCGGTGCCACGGTCCGCAACTCGGTGCTGTCGCCTGGCGCGCGGGTCAGCAGCTGGGCCGAGGTGGACCACGCGGTGATCCTGCACAACTCCCGCGTCGGCCACCGCGCGGTCGTCCAGAACGCCATCCTGGACAAGAACGTCGTCGTCGAGGACGGCGCCACCGTGGGGATGGACAAGCAACACGACCGGGCCCGGGGTTTCAGGGTGTCAAGCGGCGGCATCACCGTGGTCGGCAAGGGACGAGTGGTAGCCCCCTGAGCGCCCCGCAGGCGCAGTAGCTAGCTAGCCGGCGATGCGGTAGTCCTCGAGGAGGCGGCGGCCCACGATCATCTTCTGGATTTCGGCGGTGCCCTCGCCGATGAGCAGCATGGGGGCTTCCCGGTACAGGCGCTCGATCTCGTATTCCTTGGAGAAGCCGTAGCCGCCGTGGATGCGGAAGGAGTCCTCCACGACCTCCTTGCCGTATTCGGAGGCGAGGTACTTGGCCATCCCGGCTTCGAGGTCGTTGCGCTGGCCGGAGTCCTTCTTACGGGCCGCCATCACCATCATCTGGTGGGCCGCCTCGACCTTGGTCGCCATCTCGGCCAGCTTGAACTGGATCGCCTGGTGCTGGGCGATCGGCTGGCCGAAGGTCTGCCGCCGCTGCGCGTAGTCGATGGCCAGCTCGAAGGCGCGCAGGGCGATCCCGCAGCCGCGGGCGGCGACGTTGACCCGGCCGACCTCGACGCCGTCCATCATCTGGTAGAAGCCCTGGCCGGTGCGCCCGCCGAGGACCCGGTCGGCGGGGATGCGGACGTCTTCCAGGATCAGTTCGGTGGTGTCGACGCCCTTGTAGCCCATCTTGTCGATCTTGCCGGGAATGGTCAGGCCCGGCACCGCCGGGTTGGGCCCGAAGCCCGCCTCCTTCTCGATCAGGAACGTGGTCATGTTCCGGTGCGGCGCCTCGTGGCCCTCGTCGGTCCGGCACAGCACCGCCACCAGGTTGGAGCTGCCGCCGTTGGTCAGCCACATCTTCTGGCCGTTGATGACGAAGCTGTCGCCGTCGCGGACCGCCTTGGTCTTGATCGCCGCGACGTCCGAGCCCAGGGCGGGCTCGGACATGGAGAAGGCGCCGCGGACCTCGCCGGCCGACATCTTGGGCAGGAAGTAGTCCTTCTGCTCATCGGTGCCGTGCCTAGCGAGCATGTAGGCGACGATGAAGTGGGTGTTGATGATGCCTGACACCGACATCCAGCCGCGGGCGATCTCCTCCACGGCCAGCGCGTACAGCAGCAGCGAAGCGCCGAGGCCGTCGTACTCCTCCGGGATCATCAGCCCGAACAGGCCGAGCTTCTTCATCCCGTCGACGATCTGGGCCGGGTACTCGTCCTTGTGCTCGAGCTCGGTCGCGACCGGGATGATCTCCCTGTTCGTGAAGTCCCGCACGGTGGCGAGGATGTCCTGCTCGAACTCGGTCAGGCCTTCGGTCTGTGCCAGGCGTCCCATTTTTCGTTCCTTAGCTGGTCGGCTCCGGGCGGCCGGGCTGCTCGCCGCCGCGCTCCTTGATGTAGGTCTCGGTCGGCACCATCACCTTGCGGCGGAACACGCACACCATGGTGCCGTCCTGGTTGTAGCCGCGGGTCTCGACGTGGACGATGCCCCGGTCGGTCTTGGACTTCGACGGCCATTTGCCCAGCACGGTGGTCTCGCCGTAGATGGTGTCGCCGTGGAACGTCGGCGCCACGTGCTTGAGCGACTCGACCTCCAGGTTCGCGATCGCCTTGCCCGAGACGTCCGGCACCGACATGCCGAGCAGCAGCGAGTAGATGTAGTTGCCCACCACCACGTTCCGGCCGAAGTCGGTGGTCCGCCCGGCGTAGTTCGCGTCCAGGTGGAGCGGATGGTGGTTCATCGTGATCAGGCAGAACAGGTGGTCGTCGTACTCGGTGACCGTCTTGCCCGGCCAGTGCTTGTAGACCGCGCCGACCTCGAACTCCTCGTAGGCCCGTCCGAACTGCATCGTGCTCGGTGTCCTTTCTCAGGCCTGCGGGGGCTCGAACTTGGAGGTGCGCTGCAGGCCCGCGGCCCGGCCCTGGCCCGCGATCACCAGCGCCATCTTGCGGGAGGCCTCGTCGATCATCTCGTCGCCGAGCATGGCCGACCCGCGGGCGCCGCCCGCCGCCGAGGTGAACCAGTCGTAAGCGTCCAGGATCAGCTCGGCGTGGTCGTAGTCCTCCTGGGAGGGGGCGAAGATCTCGTTCGCCGCGACGATCTGGTCCGGGTGCAGCACCCACTTGCCGTCGAAGCCAAGCGCGGCGGCCCGCCTGGCGACCTCGCGGTACCCGTCGGCGTTGCGGATCTGCAGGTAGGGGCCATCGATGGCCTGCAGGTCGTGGGCCCGGGCCGCCATCAGGATGCGCATCAGGATGTAGTGGTAGGCGTCCGCCGGGTAGCCTGGCGGCTGCTCGCCGACCACCAGCGACTTCATGTTGATCGAGGCCATGAAGTCCGCCGGGCCGAAGATGATGGTCTCGAGCCGCGGCGAAGCGGCGGCGATCTCATCGACGTTCACCAGGCCGATGGCGTTCTCGATCTGGGCCTCGATGCCGATCCGGCCGACCTCGAACCCCATCGTCTTCTCGATCTGGGTAAGCAGCAGGTCCAGCGCCACCACCTGCTCGGCGTCCTGAACCTTCGGCAGCATGATGCAGTCCAGGTTGGCGCCCGCGCCCTCGACCACCGTGATCACGTCCCGGTAGGTCCAGTGGGTGGTCCAGTCGTTGACCCGGACGACGCGGATCTTGCCGGTCCAGTCGCCGGTGTTGAGCGCGTCGACGACGGTGTGCCTGGCGCTCTCCTTGACCAGCGGCGCGCAGGCGTCCTCCAGGTCCAGGAACACCTGATCCGCGGGCAGCCCCTGGGCCTTCTCCAGGAAACGCGGGTTGCTGCCAGGGACGGCCAGGCAGGAACGGCGCGGGCGAAGCCGGGCCGCGGTGGCGGCGGGTGCGGTCGTTACGGTAGTCATGTCAGCTCGTGTCACCCTTCGATTGTCGTGGCCCCGGCAGGCTGGGGCGCCCACGGCTGGAGCTTGTGGGCCAGCCGGATCTCGTCGACGATGCGGCCGACGATGGCGGTGATGCCGAAATCCCTCGGCGTGAAGACGGCGGCCACGCCGTTGGCCCGCAGGATCTCGGCGTCGGCCGGCGGGATGATCCCGCCCACCACTACCGGGATGTCCCCCGCCCCGGCCTGCCGGAGCCGGCCCAGTACGTCCGGGACAAGCACGGCGTGCCCGCCGGACAGGATCGACAGCCCCACGCAGTCCACGTCCTCGGCCACCGCGGCCGCCGCGATCTGCGCGGGGGTGAGCCGGATGCCGGAGTAGATCACCTCGAACCCGGCGTCGCGGGCCCGGACGGCGATCTGCTCGACACCGTTGGAGTGCCCGTCCAGGCCGGGCTTGCCGAGCAGCAGGCGCAGCAGGCCCGTCCCGATCTCGGCCGCCGTGGCGTGGGCCGCCTCGCGGACCGCACCCAGGTCGGCTTCCGGCCGTCCGGACGCGGCCGGAACGCCGCTCAGGCCGGTGGGCGCCCGGTACTCGCCGAATACCTCGCGGAGCGCGAAGGACCACTCGCCGGTGGTGACGCCCGCCCGGGCGCAGGCCAGGGTGGCCTCCATCAGGTTGACGTCCGGCCGCGCCGCGTCGGCGGCCAGCCGGGCCAGCGCGTCGCGCGCGGCCGGCCCGTCGCGCCGTTCCCGCCACCGCGCCAGGCCGGCCACCACGGCCTGCTCGTAGGCCGGATCCACGTGGTAGACCGCGGTGTCGGTGTCGGCGGTGAGCGGGCTGGGCTCGGTGGCCTGGAAGCAGTTGACGCCCACCACCTTGTCCTGGCCGGACTCCATCCGCGCCCGCCGGGCCGCGTGCGAGGCGACGAGCCTGGCCTTGAGGTAGCCGGACTCCACCGCGGGCACGACCCCGCCAAGCGCCGCGACCTCGGCCATCTCCGCCTCGGCGCCGGCCACGAGCTCGTCGGTCTTGGCCGCCACCACGGGTGAGCCGTCGAACAGGTCGCCGTACTCGAGCAGGTCCGATTCGTACGCAAGCACCTGCTGGATGCGCAGGCTCCACTGCTGGTCCCACGGCCGGGGCAGGCCAAGCGCCTCGTTCCAGGCGGGCAGCTGGACGGCGCGGGCCCGGGCGTCCTTGGACAGGGTGACGGCCAGCATCTCCAGCACGATCCGCTGGATGTTGTTCTCCGGCTGCGCCTCGGTCAGGCCGAGCGAGTTGACCTGCACGCCGTAGCGGAAGCGGCGCAGTTTGGGATCGGCGATCCCGTACCGCTCCCTGGTGATCGTGTCCCAGAGCCGGGCGAAGGCCCGCATCTTGCACATCTCCTCGACGAACCGCACGCCCGCGTTGACGAAGAAGGACATCCGCCCGACGACCTCGCCTATCTGCTCGGGCGGGATCTGCCCGCCGTCGCGGATGGCGTCCAGGATGGCGGTCGCGGTGCACAGCGCGTAGGCGATCTCCTGGACCGGGGTGGCCCCGGCCTCCTGGAGGTGGTAGCTGCACACGTTGATCGGGTTCCACTTGGGCATCCGGGTCACGGTGTACGCGATCACGTCGGTGGTCAGCCGCAGCGAGGGGCCCGGCGGGAACACGTACGTGCCGCGGGACAGGTACTCCTTGACGATGTCGTTCTGGGTGGTGCCGGTCAGCTTGGCGATGTCGGCGCCCTGCTCCTCGGCGGCGACCTGGTACAGCGCCAGCAGCCACATGGCTGTGGCGTTGATCGTCATCGAGGTGTTGGTCTGATCGAGCGGGATGCCGTCGAACAGGGCCCGCATGTCGCCCAGGTGCCCGACCGGGACGCCGACCCGGCCGACCTCGCCGCAGGCCAGCACATGATCGGCGTCGTACCCGGTTTGGGTGGGCAAGTCGAACGCCACCGACAGGCCGGTCTGCCCCTTGGCCAGGTTCCGGCGGTACAGCGCGTTCGACTCCTGCGCGGTCGAGTGCCCCGCGTAGGTCCGCATCAGCCAGGGGCGCTCCCGGGCGCGCCCCGGCGGCTCGTTCTCCGGCGTCATGCCCGTCCTCACACGTCGCGGAAGCGGTTGATCTCGGTCAGGTGCTTGGCGCGCAGTGCGTGATCGCGCACGCCGAGGCCCTCCTGCGGGGCCAGGCACAGCACGCCGACCTTACCGTGGTGCAGGTTCTGGTGGACGTCCAGGGCGGCCTGGCCGGTCTTGTCCATCGGGTAGACCACCGACATGGTCGGGTGGATCATGCCCTTGGAGATCAGCCGGTTGGCCTGCCACGCTTCGCGGTAGTTGGCGAAGTGCGAGCCGATGATGCGCTTGAGCGTCATCCACAGGTAGCGGTTGTCGTACTCGTGCATGAATCCCGTGGTCGACGCGCAGGTCACGATCGTGCCGCCGCGGCGGGTCACGTACACCGAGGCACCGAACGTGTCCCGGCCGGGGTGCTCGAAGACGATGTTGACGTCCTCGCCGCCGGTCAGCTCGCGGATCCTGGCGCCGAACCGCTTCCATTCCTTCGGGTCCTGGGTCCGCTCGTCCTTCCAGAACTGGTAGCCCTCGGCGTTGCGGTTGATGATCAGCTCGGCACCCATCGCCCGGCACAGCTCGGCCTTGCGCTCGCTGGAGACCACGCAGACCGGGATGGCGCCGCCGGCCAGCGCGTACTGGGTGGCGTAGGCGCCCAGGCCGCCGCTGGCGCCCCAGATCAAGACGTTATGGCCCTGCTTCATCGAGGCGCCGTTGTCCGAGACCAGCTGACGGAAGGCGGTCGAGTTCACCAGGCCGGGCGTCGCGGCCTCTTCCCAGGTCAGGTGCTTAGGCCTGGGCATCAGCTGGTTGGTCTTGACGATAGCCAGCTCGGCCAGGCCGCCGAAGTTGGTCTCGTAGCCCCAGATGCGCTGCTCCGGGTCGAGCATGGTGTCGTTGTGGCCGTCGGAGCTTTCCAGCTCGACGGACAGGCAGTGGGCCACGACCTCCTCGCCCGGCTTCCATACGGTCACGCCGGGGCCGGTCCGCAGGACCACCCCCGCCAGGTCCGAGCCGACCACGTGGTACGGCAGGTCGTGCCGGGCGGTGAGCTCCGACAGCTTCCCGTACCGGCGCAAGAACGCGAAGGTGGAGACCGGCGAGAAGATCGAGCTCCACACGGTGTTGTAGTTGACCGCGCTAGCCATGACGGCGATCAGCGCCTCACCCAAGCCCAGTTCGGGGATCGGCACCTCCTCCACATGCAGCGACTTACGCGGATCCCTATCGAATACGTCAACACCGTCGAACATGTGTTCTTCATCGCGGTGCAAAGTGACGGCACGGTAAGACTCCGGCAGCTTCAGCCCGGCAAAATCAGCGGGCTGGCTACCAGTGTCCAGGATCGTGGCGAGGATTTCCTTCACAGCTGGCCTCCTCCGGACGTATTCCGCCCTGGCAGCTCCAGAGCCCGGAATAGCACGGTTTACGGTGTCCAGACTTAGCCACCGCGACCGGAGCGGCTAGCGCCGAAGGGCATTTAGGCTCGGGACCAAGGACCCGGTTAGATGGCGGTGGCTGGTGGTTGGTCCGGCCGCAGTCAGGGGGGACCGTTCGGTATCCTGCATTTTAAGGGCTTGTCATGAACCGTTGGAGGTCACGGAGATGACTGGACAGCGGGTTCTGGGCCTCGTCCTGGCGGGCGCGGCGGGCAACCGGCTCGCGCCGCTGACCGCGGACCGGGCCAAGTCAGCGGTTCCGTTCGGCGGTATCTACCGGCTGGTCGATTTCGCGCTGTCCAACCTGGTCAACGGGGGCATCCGGCGGATCTGCGTGCTCACCCAGTACAAGAGCCACAGCCTGGACCGGCACATCACCACCACCTGGCGGCTAAGCAGCATGCTTGACAGCTACGTGACGCCGGTCCCGGCCCAGCAGCGGCTCGGCCCGCACTGGCAGACCGGCTCGGCGGACGCGATCTACCAGTCGCTGAACCTCATCTACGACGACCGGCCCGACCTGGTGGCGGTGTTCGGCGCCGATCATGTGTACCGGATGGACCCGAGGCAGCTGATCGACGCGCACGTGTCCTGGGGCGCCGGGGTCACGGTCGCGGCGATCCCGGTTCCCCGGAGGGAGGCGACGGACTTCGGCGTGGCCTCCGTCGCCGGGACGGATGGCCACCGGGTCGAGGCGTTCCACGAGAAGCCCGCCGACCCGCCGGGCCTGCCCGGCCAGCCGGACCAGGCCTTCGCGTCCATGGGCAACTACGTGTTCGACACCGACGTGCTGGTGCAGGCGCTGCGCTCGGACGCCGCCGACGACAGCAGCCAGCACAGCATCGGGGGGGACATCATCCCGAGGCTGGTGCGGGCGGGCTCCGCGCACGTCTATGACTTCCTGCAGAACAAGGTGCCCGGCGCCGACGGGCGGGACGTGGGCTACTGGCGGGAGGTCGGGACGCTCGACTCCTACTTCGAGGCGCACATGGACATGTGCGCGGTGGAGCCGGTGTTCAACCTCTACAACGACCGGTGGCCGATCCTGACCTACGTGCCCCCGCAGCCGCCAGCCAAGTTCGTGTACGACGACGGCGAGCGGGCCGGGCGGGCGGTCGACAGCATGATCAGCGACGGCGTCATCGTCTCCGGCGCGCTGGTGCGCAATTCGGTGCTGTCGCCTGGGGTGCGGGTGAACAGCTGGGCGCGGGTGGAGCGTTCGGTGCTCCTGCACAATTCACGGGTCGGGCGGCGCGCGGTCGTGGCGGACGCCATCCTGGACAAGAACGTGGTGGTGGCGGAGGACGCTTGCGTGGGGGTGGACAAGGAGCACGACCGGGCCCGCGGGTTCGCGGTGTCCGGCGGCGGCATCACCGTGGTGGGCAAGGGGCAGGTGGTGACGCCTTAGCGTGTGGGTACCGGGCGGGTGTCGCGGGGGTGCAGGGGTTCGCCGCAGGCCTGGCAGATGACCTGGGTTACCACCGGGTGCCCGCAGCGGTGCCGCAGGACCAGCGGCGGTCCGTCGTCGCCGGCCAGGTACTGGTCGCCCCAGCGCATCAGCGTGACGATGACGGGATAAAGGTCGCGGCCCGCGTCGGTCAGGTAATACTCGAACCGGACCGGGTGCTCGGAGTACGGCCGCCGCTCCAGGATCCCGGCGCCGACCAGGGTGCGGAGGCGGGCCGCGAGCGTGTCCCGCGGCGCGCCGGTGCGGCGGACCATCTCATCGAACCTGCGGTCGCCGAGGAAGACCTCCCGCACCGCCAGCAGGGCCCACTTCTCCCCCACGATGTCCAGGGTGCGGGCGATCGAGCAGGGCCGAGGCTGGGCCGGGTCGGACGTCATGGTGCCAGTCTAACTGCTCAGTTGGATTTCTGGACGCACTGGGGGGCAACGGGATATGGTGGATCCAGATTCCGGACTTACTAGGAGGACGGCCCGTGAGCGCTACTCCCCGCCGGGTGACTGCCGTGGTCGGCGTCCTGTCCCTGGCCGTGTTCATGTCCAGCCTGGACCTATTCATCGTCAACCTGGCGTTTCCCTACATTGCCAGGCAGTACCCGGGCACCAGCCTGAGCTCGCTGTCCTGGGTGCTCAACGCCTACACGATCGTGTTCGCGGCGGTGCTGGTGCCGGCCGGCCGGTGGGCGGACCGGATCGGGCGGCGGCGGCTCTTCGTGGCCGGGCTGGCCGCGTTCAGCTTCGGGTCGGTGCTGTGCGGGCTGGCGCCTGGCGTGGCCGCGCTGATCGCGGCCCGGGTCATCCAGGCGACCGGGGCTGGCGCGATGGTACCCGCGTCGCTGTCGCTGCTGCTGGCCGCCGTGCCGGCGCCGGCCCGGGCGAAGGCCATCGGCACCTGGTCGGCGCTGGGTGCGCTGGGGGCCGCGCTCGGGCCGGTCATCGGCGGCGCCCTGGTGCAGGTCAACTGGCGCTGGGTGTTCTGGATCAACGTGCCGGTCGGGCTGGCCGCCGTGGTCCTGGCTGTCAAGGTGGTGCCGGAGAGCAAGGACGACCGCGGTCTGGCGGGGCGGCCTGACCTGCTCGGCGCCGGGCTGCTCGCCGCGGCCGTCGGCCTGCTCGCGCTCGCCCTGGTCAAGGCGCCCGGCTGGGGCTGGGACTCGGCCGGTTTCATCGGGCTGCTGGCCGCCTCGCTGGCCTGCGGCTACTTCACGGTGGTGCGCTCGCGGCGGCACCACGCCCCGGTCCTCGAACTCGAGCTGTTCCGCTCGCGGACGTTCAGCGGCGCGTTCGCCGCCTCGGTCCTTTACTACGCCGGGTTCGGCGCCTTCGTGCTCAGCGCGGTCGAGTTCCTCACCGGCGTGTGGCACTACTCCGCCGTACTGGCCGGCCTGGCCATCGCGCCCGGGCCGCTGATGGTCCTGCCGTTCGCCCGCATCGCCGCACCCCGCCTGGCGGCCCGGCTCGGCGGGCCCGGCCGGGTCGCGGTGATCGGCTGCCTGGTGAATGCCGGCGCTCAGCTGCTCTGGCTGTCCCGGATCCAGGCCGAGCCGGCCTACCTGACCCACCTGCTGCCCGCTCAGCTGCTTGGCGGCGCCGGGGTAGGCCTGGCCATCCCCTCGCTGATCGGCGCGGGGACCACGTTGCTCGCGCCGGCCAGGTTCGGCACCGGGAGCGGGATCCTCAACACCGCGCGCCAGGTCGGCACCGTGCTCGGGGTGGCCGGGCTGGTGGCTATCTTGTCCCGGGTGTCGCGGGCCGACCCGGTCGCGGCCTACCGCGACGGCCTGGTGCTCATCATCGGGTTCTTCGCCGCCGCGGGCGTTGTTTCCGCGGCGCTGCTCACGGGGCGGGCGCGCGCCGCGGCTGGCTCTGGTACGGCTGGCTCTGGTACGGCCGGCTCTGGTACGGCGCTGGTACGGCCTGCTCGCTGCGGGAGTGGCCCCCGCGGTCAGGGGGCATTCCAAGGTAACCGGCTGATCCTCGGCCTAGCTGCGCTGAGCGCGGGGGCGCGCCAGAATGGGGCATGGACTCCGGCGACCTCGTGACCGCGCTGCTGCACGGCGAGTCGGACGCGGGTGAGGGATCGTACAACAGCTTCGACCGGTGGTCCACGTCGCTGCGCGGCGACGCGGGTTCCGCCGGGGCCCGGCTGGTCACCGTGCACGAGGCGCTGCATGCGGCCCTGAACGACACCACCGCCTTCGGCGTCCTCATGGCGGCCTGCGCCGTCCTCGGGCAGGTGGCGGGCGGCCGGCACGAGCCGGCCCTGAAGGCGCTTGTGGGGCAGTGCCGCGGCGTCCACGAGGCGTTCGCGACCTTCCAGAGCCTCTGGCTGGCGGTCGAAGGTGACGTGTCCTACTTGTCGGGCTACCGGCGGTACCTGCGCTGGTACCAGGACGCCAGCGACCTGATCCCGCTGCCGGACCATCTGCGGCGCAAGGAGATGATGCTGGAGGCGGCCGCGCGGGTGTGCATGCAGGCCCCCGTGCTGACCCGGCTCACGGGTGCGGCGCCGGCCGTCGCGGACGCCTGGGCGCTCCCGCCCGGCGAGCGGCCGGACGAGCGATTCGCCCTGCTGCACCGCGTCGCGGACGCGGCGTTCTGGACGCGAGCCTGGGCCGAGTGCGCCGGGGCGGTGTCGGATACCCCGCTGTGGGCGGCACTGGAAGCCGGCGACCATGACGTGTCGTTGCGGCAGGAAACCTACGACGATGCGTTCGACGAGCCGCTGGCCACCTGCGCGCACCTGCTCTACGCGGCCGTGGCGGCGCTGCTGGCCGAACACGGCCTGGCGACGCTGGACTACGACGGCCACCGCGACTACCTCGCCGAGGTCATCGCGTCGGTGGAGCGCGAGGCGCCGGCCGCGCACGGCTTCCTGCTGGCCTCAAGCGACGAGCGCGGCGTCAAGGAGGAGAGCTTCGAGATGTGGCGGCGCGAGCGGCTCGTGCTGCGGGAAGCGCCCTGGCCCGCCGTGGTGCGCCGGTTCGAGGACGTGCTGAGGGACCGGCAGCTGACCGCCATGCTCTCGGGTACGGGTGAGCGCATGCACGTCTTCGCGTCGGTCCGGCCGGCCCGCAGGTTGCTCGAGCAGTTCGCGGTGGGCGCCGCCGACGCGTCCTGGCTGGGCCGTCGCGGCTCGTCGCCGGTGGTTACCGTCCGCAGCGTCGCCGACGACGCCGATCACGTCGAGCTCACCGTCGTCGACGAGCCGGCCCAGCTGGCCCGCCTGGCGACGGCACTGCCCAAGCCGCTGGTCCTGCACGTCAACATCTCCCTGGCCTGCCTCGGGGACGTGACCTGGCGCGATCAGTGGTCACGGGCGCTGCGCCGGGCCCGGCTGACCGGCCTGGTCGACCTCTCGCCCATGGCCCAGGTGAACTTGTACCGGGCCGAACGCGAGGAACTGCGCTACGCCCAGGCCACGATCCGCGACGGCGACGGTAACCCCGCCGACCTGACGGTGTGGCTAGTGGGAGACACCAACCTGCCGCTGCTGCTTATCTGCACGCCGGTCACGAGCGATATCTTGCGGCAGTACATCGAGCATGCCTATCCGGGCGCGCGACGGGACCCCGGCATCATCACGGCCCGGCAGGACGAGATAGAACTGGCCGCGAGCCACCTGCTGGCAGAGGAGTATTTCTTCGACCTATCCGCGTATCCGGAGGATCACAAGTGACCGAACTGGCCGACGCCCTGCGCCAGCGGCTGGATCAGGCAGGCCCCGATCCCAGCGCAGCCGGCGACACCCCGCTGACCGTGAACAGCGAGGACCTCGAGCGGCTCTGGTCCGATCTCATGCCGGACAGCTACGCCTGCCGCCGCGGCCTGGATGTATTCCTGCAAGCCGTGCAGGCAGGCGCCGGCCAGGCGCCGGACGCGGACCTGCAGTTCCGGCCAGGCGGCTGGCAGGTGGACGTGCGCCGGGGCGCGGTCCAGTCGGTCATCGCCGCCGCCCTCATCGTCGGCTTGCTGGTGGCGATCGGCGCCACCGCGATCCCCGCCGCCGTCGTGCCGGCCGTCGTCCCCCTGTTCTTCGACGTCCAGCGAGTCACCCTCACCCCAGGCCAGCAATACCTCCTGACCGAGCTCACCGGGCACAAGGAAGCCCTGGACGGCACCCGCACGCCCCGCGAACTCTACGACCGGCTGCCCGGCGACGTCCGCTCGCAGCTGTCGTTCATGGACTTCACCGATTTCCTCGACACCTGCCGCCGGGCCGGGCTCGCGGACACCTCCGCGGCCGGCACCGTCACGGTCAGGCCCGCCGAGCAGGCCCGCTTCCGGATCACCCTGGTGTAACCGATCGGCGCGACGGTTTCTGGGACTGTGCGGCGGCGCCTCCTGGGAGCGTGGCCGACTACCGGGGTGGCAGCTGCACGGTCGTGCCGGGTTCGAGCCGGGCGACATCGGCGCCCGCGGGGGCGGCGGCCACGGACATCATCCTGGTCATCAGGCCAAGCCCCGCTTCGTTCAGGATCGCGTCGTGGATGGCGTAGCCGCGGGCGGGCGCGACCGCGCGGAAGTAGTCGATCATCTCCCCCGCCTTCAGCCAGGGGGCGCTGATCGGGAGCAGCAGCGTGCAGACGCGATCCTCGGGGATCGTGAACGAGTCGCCGGGGTGGAAAAGCTCGCCGTCGACCAGGAACCCGTTGTTGACGGGCAGCGGGATGTCCTGGTGGATCGGCGCGTGCTCGGTGCCGTAGACGTGCACAGAGAAACCGGCGACCTCCAGCGCGTCGCCGTGGCGCACCTGGTGCGCCTGCCGGCCGCGCTCCGCGAACTGCGCGCAGATCGACTGGTTGGACCACAGGGTCAGGCCAGGGTCCTTGGACTGGTGACCGGATCCGGGCCGGTCCCCCGGCCCGGGCAGCCGCACCCGGGACAGCCGGCCGGCTGGCCGGCGCACAGGCGCCGTTTCAGCCGTTTAGACAGCACACTCAGCGCGGCGGCCAGGAAGACCGCAGTCAGCAGGACCAAGGCACCCCACGCCCCGGCCACGTGAAACAGGTCATGCGACCAGAGGTTGTCCGGATGGATGCCCGGGACCGCGTTAAGGTCCATCCCGGACCCGAGCGCCACCACCGCCCACCGGATTGGCATCAGCCAGGACAACCATGCGAGCACCCAGTCGCCGGCATTCCCAGGGCTACCCAACGGAATGATCAGCCCGGAGAGCACCACCTGGGTGACCGATAGCATCATGAGCGCGAATACGCCCTGTTGAACCGTACGCGACAATGCGGAGATGAAGAGTCCGGCCGCCGTGCTCGCCACGCATAGCAGGCTCAAGCTGACCAGTAGCAGTACCGAACCGGGCACCGGATCGTGGTAGCTGGGGCCCGGTCTGAGGGCGAGATAAATTACCGCGGCCAGTGCACCCTGGAGCGCCCCGACCGCGCCAAACACCAAGAACCGGGATACGACGACGCTGCCTGCCCGGATGCCCCAGCGCGCCTCTCGTTTGATCACCGCATAATCGCTGACGAGCGAGCCGGACGTCAGCGCGGCGGCGAAGAACGCCGCGGTAATCGATAGCACGCACAGCACCGTCGTTAGCTGGTCGCCGGGGCCGTGCACCGTCGCGGCCAGTCCCTGGGCTCCGGAGAGGCAGGCGAGCAGCGCGACGAGGACGGGTGCCATCAGCAGATACAGGGCCGGCTTAGCGAGCATACGTCGCCACCTGCTCGGGCCGGCGCCTGCGGCGGGGACCAGGCGGCGCATCTCCCTGGCCGCCAGCACCGGGCTCTGATTGCGGCGCACTGGTACGGGCACCGGCCGGCTCCCCCGGTCGGTGGCAACGCTGCTGCTGACGCGGTTGACAGCGGACGACTGGCCGAGGCGCAGCTTGTCCATGACGTCGGCGAAGGTCCGGACGTCGAATGCCGGGCAAATCCCGGCCGGGGCCCCGAGGTAGCCGGAGGTTCCCCGCCCCGTGATGGCCAGCACCTGGTCGGACTCGCCCAGGTTGACCATCGAATGGGTGACGACCACAATCGCCGTGCCGCTCCGGGCCAGGCTCGCCAGCAGTTGCATCAGGCGGCGGTCGAGCCCTTCGTCTAGTCCGGACGTGGGCTCGTCGAGGATCAGCATGATGGGATCGGACAGCAGTTCCAGTGCTACTGATACCCGCTTGCGGGTACCCCCGGAAAGCGCGGCGATCTCGGTGTCGGCGTATTCGGTGAGCCCCAGCCGCGCCATCACAGCATCCATGCGCCGGGTGAGATCGGCCCGGGTCAGGTCGGCGGCCAGCCGGAGCCGCGCCGTAACCCCGATCGCTTGGCGCACGGTCAGGTCGCTCGGCAGATCGTCGTCCTGCGGGACGAAGGACACCAGGCTGCCGGGCAACCCGGTCGGGGTGACCGCCGCCCCGGCGAAGCTCACCGAGCCGGAAACCTTTGCCACCTCGCCGAGCAGAGCCCGGAACAGAGTGGATTTCCCCGCGCCGGAGGGCCCGATCACCGTCAGGAACCCCTTATCGTCTAGCACGAAACCGATGCCGCTGAGGCTGGGGTCCTTTTCGTTACGGTAGCAGGCCGTCAGCTCGCGGCACTGCAGAACCGGGGACCGGCGGACCGTGTTGACGTCGACACCGCGGGGTCCTACCACCAGCCGGTGGTGTCCGATGATGAAGGACTCGCCGGGCCGGAGCCGGTGGGCTAGGACTGGGCGGCCGGCGACGAAGACGCCCAGGCCGCGACTGAGATCCCGGATGTCCACCGCTCCCCCGGGCAGGCGGCGAATGCGGGCGTGCCGCAGCGCGACGTCGAGGCCCGCCAGCTGGAGGTCCGCCCCGCCGCCGTCCCTGCCGATGGTGAACCAACCGCCGGGGCCCCGTGAGACGGGGCCCGCCACTGACGGGGCGGGCGGCGTGGATGGCGGTGATCCGGGGGCCAACCCGGAAGCCGGGCGCGGCTGCGGTGGACGGGCGCGGGCGACTGCGGATGCATGCTGCACCTCGAGGTGCGTTTCGTGACCATCGCGGCGCAGCCGGACCGACACGGGCCCGTTGCCTTCGATCCACGCTGGCCGACTCCGCCATGGGCCGCTGCCAAGGGCAACTTCGGTACCGTCCAGCGGCCGGACGTGCCACCCGCCGAGCATCCGCATCGTGGCCCACAGCACCCCGCGCTCGGGTCCGTCAAGCACCACCTCATAGCTGGCATCGGTGCCGATAGAGGCTTTCCGTTGCGGATCGAGCCACACTTCATGCCCGTTATTGCGGCATAGCAATCCGCTCTCCGCCGTCATAGCACCCTCCACAGAACCCAGGCCAAGGAGGCGAGCACGAGGACGGCAACCACGATGCCGATTGCCGCTACGGCACGCGGGTCCAGGTCCCACCGATCGAGCAGCATCGCCCACGTCGGCCTGGACGGCTCCTGAGGCTCCGCCCAGGTGTCGACAGGAGTTGCGGGCAAAGTCGGGGTGGGGGTGGGGGTGGTGGCCGGCGGCGGGCTGGCGGGCGTACCCGGCGGGTACCAGAGGGTCCGCCAGGCACTGTCCGTCCACACGTACATCGCGGTCGGCCGCCCGGGTGCCGACTTGACCAGGTTCGTCCAGGCATGCGCCATGCTGCGCAGTTGCTCGGCAGGCAGGGACGGGTCGACCGACCACATCCGCTGTAGCTGCCGGATGTGCTGGCTGGGCAGCACGTCGCGCAGTTGCTCGGCTGGGAAGCTGTCGATAGCGAAGTCCTCGCATGCGATACGGGCGACAAGCCGGGCAAACTTGGCCAGGTCGGTGGCGGGGGTGAGGTCCGGCCCGCCCACGTTCCACATATATGGCGCGTGGGAAGGGAACGCATGCAGGTCGCCGAGCCAGAACGAGTCGCAGTCGAGCAGGTAGATCTCGCGGATGTCGGTGCCGGCGGTGACCAGCATGTTGTTGGGCTGCAGATCGCCGATGACCAGGTACCGGTCATGCAGCCAGATCAGCCGTTCCAGCAGAACGCCGAGCAGCGCGAGCTTATGAGGCGGTTCGAAGTACGGGACATCGGGCTCCTGCGCCTTGTCGCGACGCCGTCCCAGCACCTCTGCCTGGCGCGGCTGCGCACCTTTCGCCGGGTGCATGCGGAGGAACTCGGCGGGGGCCTCGTTCATGAGGATTCCGACGACGTCCTGGCCATCGCGCACGATGGCGCGGGGATAGGCGCAGAATTTGTCGACGAATTTACGCTCAGCGGCGGGGCGGTCCTGCCGCCAGCGGACGAGAATTTCCAGACTGGCGACGTCAACCACACGCTGTTTATCCGGATCGTACTCCTTGTACAGCCCAATGGGCTGTCCTCCCCATCTTGCGGCTCGGCATATCTTCGTCGAGAAGCCACCCGGACGGTAGCCGGAGGCTGAGAGGGTCAGCTCGGACAGTTGCACCGTGGCGGCCGCCGGCATCATCGCCGATCCCGGCGTATCGGGCCGACAGCGACCATCGACCGGTCATCGTGCGCCCCCTGCAGCCGCAAATCCAGGGCGACCAGCAGGTCACTCAGGGCATTTCCGCGCTCTTGAGCAGTAGCGAGCGCTCGCAGCACATGCTCCGGTGCGGCTAGGAGCAGTTCAGCCATGCCGTCGGTCATCGCAAGCACCGCCTGCCCGTCGTCGATGAGATGCTGCCCGCAATAGGACACTTTCTGCGTAGACGGCATCGCCGCCGTCCGCTGGTCGTCCTGATGCTCTACCGGGGTGAGCCACTCCACTGCACCGGTCGTTATGTCGGCGATCGCCACCTGGCAGTCGCCCACCGTGAACCATGAGGCATGGATACCTCGGGACCTATGGTCGACCACGAGTACGGCCAGGGTGGTCGCGGGCATCTTCGACCGATTACGGCTCTCCGCCCCGGCTGGAGGCATGCCCAGTTCGCCGCTGCGAGCGGTGATCCGCTCCTCAATCAAGAGGTCCGCCAGCGCCGCCACCAGCCGAGCCGCGACCTGCGGCCAGGCCGGTGAGCCGGTGATGCCGCCGTCGCCCGGCTCAGCCAGCAACCACGATGACAGCAGCTCGACCGCACGCCGAACGGCCAGGGCGCTCGCGACGTGGGCCAGCCGAGCCGAGCCGAGACCGTCGGCGACTGCGGCGAGTACCGGGCTATTCGCGGTCGGATCGACGGCGAAGGCGACATCGTCCTCCCGCGTGACGCCGGCCTGGTCGTGTCTTGCGCCGAGGACCGAGCCGGCGAGTATGAACAGCCTGTCGGTCCCGGCCTGCTCCAGAGAACATGCGCCGTGGAGGCTGTCGAGCGGGCGGGGCCGCTTGCGCGAGAAGTCCTTAAGCTGTGCCATCGGCTTCGCCAGGGTCACCTGCGACGGCACCTCCACGATGGCGGTGCGACCGAAAGCAGCGGGGAGCTGGCCGGCCGGAGCGGCGGCGGCAGGAGCGGCGGCGGCAGGAGCGGCGGCGGCCGGAGCAGCGGCGGCCGGAGCAGCGGCGGCCGGAGCAGCGGCGGCCGGAGCAGCGGCGGCCGGAGCAGCGGCGGCAGGAGCGGCGGCGGCGCTGCTGGTTCCCGTGCTGCTGGGATCCGCAGCCACCTTCTCCGTGTACGCAAGTAGTCCGGACAGGGCCAAGGCGAGGATGGCGCCGATCAGCCCGTCCCAGAGGCGAGGCCCGGACCGGCTAATCCATCCGTCGGCGGTGCAGGCCGCGGATACCACGACGAACGCCGCGGCCGTCAACGTCAGGATGTTCCTCGTCCGTCGCAGCCTCCCGGGCGGAGCTGGCGGCGACGGAGGGACACTCCGGAATCGATGGACCGGGCTATGGCGGATTACCCACACAGCTTCATGCCACGTGGCGGGGTGAAGACCAAGTCCCCTTCAGCTGTGGAATTGGTGACGCTGTTGAGGATCGACGTCAGCAGGTCCGACATCAGCTCGTGCGGACTGGCTACCCCCGCCTCGGCTACGCACGCGATCCCGGGCGACTGCGCCACGAGTTGAAGGTTCTCGCAGTCGGTACCAGCGAACCCGAGCGCGACCACCGCGATACGTACGCCCGATCCTCCGAACCGGGCTGCGGTGAGCGCCTGCAGCCGAAGCAGCGGCGGCTGCCACGACTCGCGCGGCTGTGGTCCCCCATCCACCTCCGGCCGACCGTCAGTAATGAAGAAGACTACCGGCCGTTTCACTTTGAGCCTACGGCTCTCCAGTTGACTAATGTCCGCGCCGACCACGTCACTTAGTGTGGTGAAAAGCTTTACGTAATCGGTGAACATTCCTTTCGGCAACTGTCCGACTTGGACGCCGTCACTCATCTTACGCAGCGGCAGAACGATATCAGTGTCGTCGGCGAAGGTGACTATACCGAGGTGCGCGATATCAGCTACCTCAACGTGGTCGTCGCAAAAGTCGACTAGTTCGAGCAGCGCCTCCTGCATCGCTTCGTAAGGCGTGAGTCCGCCCCTGTACTGTTCACGCCTTCCGTGCATCGACTGCGACACGTCACAAACGATGTAGAACGGCCAGGCCACGCGTTGTTCCGACGACATGATCCCTCCCAGGCATTACCGAGCACATAACGCCACCATCATTATGCGCGGAGCAGCGGCTATGCGAGTTCCCATTAGGAGCGGGCACTCTCCCCCTTCTCCGCTGCTTAGCCGCTGTCGTTGGAGCAGCTTAGCCCGTCGGCTTCGGCTACCGCTAGGCAACAATCATCGCGGAGCGCAAGGCTGGCGATGCCGCGCCGCGAACAGGGAGCGCCATCGTGAGCGGGGAAGGCCGCCGGGCCACGCTGGCAGAACTGGCCTCCGTTGGCAGCCGGCCGGTTCCAGACAGGGATATCTCCTGGTGCCACGCGATAATCGCAAGAATAAGCGCGGCATCCCGGTGCCCGACCGCGGGTGAAACGAGGCTGATAGCGAAGGACAATGGGACACGATTATGATGGTCTTCAGGCTCTGCTCGCCGAAAGCCCGGACCCTATAACCTGAAGTATGTACGTGCTTGGCGGGTCGCGGTCGAGCGGCGGCAAGCGTGCGGGGCCGACGTGGGGCCGACGATCTACGAGCTCAACAACTCCGGTGCGGGACGCTCGGCTCGGCAGCTGCCGCGGCCGCCAGCGGGACGTACGCGGAGCTGTTCTCTCGGCAGGCATCGCCCTGCCAGAAGCGGCGCTACGCTTAGGCCTCGGGAAATCGGAGGATGCGCGGTGGCACAGGTGCCGATGATCACGCTCCGGGGCGCGAATGATCCCGGCCAGTTCGGGCCATTCCAGGTCATCGGGCGCCTGGGCACGGGCGGGTTCGGGCATGTCTACGTCGCCCGCCGCGGCCGCGAGCTTGTCGCCGTTAAGGTCATGCAACCCCAGCTGGCCGGGAATGCTGCTTTCCGGGCCCGCTTCGGCCAGGAAATCCGGGCGATCGAGCGAGTCTCCAGCGAATACGTGCCAGGCCTGAAGGGTCACGGCGCTGATGAAGAGGCGCTGTGGCTGGCCACCGAGCTGGTGCCAGGGCCGTCGCTGCAGCAGGTGGTGGAGCGCTCCGGGACGCTGCCCGAGCGGACGATCTGGTGCCTGGCGGTTGGCATCGCCAGGGCGCTTGGCGATATTCACGACGCCGGGCTGGTGCACCGCGATCTCAAACCAGGAAACGTGCTGCTGGTACCGGAGGGTCCGCGGATCATCGACTTCGGCCTGGCGCACCTGACGGAGTCCGGGCACCAGACCGCATCGGGCTTCCCCATGTGCAGTCCCGCGTACGCGCCGCCGGAGCAGCGCCGCAGGCTGCAGGACGCCGACAAGGCCGCGGACATCTTCACTCTCGGCGGGACGCTGCTGTTCGCCGCGACCGGTCACGCCCCCTACGGCGGCGACTGGGATCCGCTGGCCGCCGCGCCCAACCTGGCGGACCTGCCTGGCGTCTGGTACGACGTCATCTCGCAGTGCCTTTATCACGAGGAGAAAGCCCGGCCGGTTCAGGCCGAGCTGGCTGGCTACTTCGAGCAGGGGGCGCAGGACGAGCCGGGGTTCGCGGCGGTGCTGACCGCCGGGATCGCAGGCGTGATCGGCACCTGGCGCCGCGAGCTTGACGAGGTGATCCGCGCCGCCGGGGCGGCGCCGGTGCGGGCGGCGGAGCGGGCGGCGGCGCCGGCGCGGGCAGCCGTGCCGCGCACCAACGCTCCCGGGCCGACGGCGGTGTTCCCCCGCAGCCGGGACGGTGGCCGGATCACCCTGCCCGAGCCCGGCGCCGTGCCGTCGCCGCCGCTCGACGGCCCTGGTGACGAGCTGCGCTGGACGGCCCAGCTCGGCGACTGGGTCCGCGCACCCGTCGCTGTCATGGACGACACGGTGGTGGCGGCGAGCCTCAGCGGCGTGGTCACCTGCTTCGCGGCACGCAGCGGCAATGTCCGCAGGCAAGCGAATCTCGGCGTCCCGGTCCGCTCGGCGGTCCTGCTGCCGGGGCAGGCAGGCCGGCCAGGCCTACGCCGGCGGCGCCGACGGCGTGGTGTACGCGATCGACCTGTCGTCCGGACGTTACCGGCCGGTGCTCTACGCGTCCGGCGCCATCGAGGGACCGCCCGTCGCGGCGGGAGACCGTATCTACGCGCTGAGCGCGGACGGCTGCGTGCACGAGATCGACGGACGGGCGTCCGCGCTGCTCTGCGATCTCGGCGGCCCGGCTCTGGGCACGCTCACGGTGGCGGCCGGCCTGGTCATCGCGACGAGCGCCGAGGGCTGTGTCCATGCCATCGACGCGGCGGACGGGAAGGTCCGCTGGCGCCTGCCTACCGGCGGCTTGGTTTTCGGCGCCCCGGCCGCCGTGGCGGGATGGCTCTACGTCGCCGGGACCGACGGGCGGCTGTGGTCGGTTCGCACCGACGGCAGCCAGCGCGCGACGCTGGACATCGGCGTGCCCGTGCACGCCGCGCCGGTCCATGACCGCGGCCGGCTGTACGTCGGCGGCGGCGACGGCAGAGTCCGAGCGTTCGACATCTCCGGTCGCCATGCCGCTAAGCCCGCGCTGTTGTGGCCCAGCCGCGAGCTGGGCGGCGAGGTCAGCGGGATCGCCGCGGCGGGCGGGACGGTGGTGGCCGCGGCAGGCGGGACGCTGGCGGCACTGGACGGCGCCAGCGGGGAACGGCGCATGTCATCTTCGGCGGGAACCTTGATCACAGCGGCCCCGGTAATGATCGACGACCTCGTCTATGTCGCTGGCCTCGACGGCACGGTGTGCTGCCTGTCGATGGCCGCGTGACTCACGCTTCGGGATCGGGATGGGTTAGGCGCTTTCCGCATAGAGTTGACGGCACTGCCGGCGAGGCTGTTTGGGAAAGAAGGGCGTTGGGGCAGCCGGCGTTGGGGAGGGGTCGTGCCAGTTGTGTCGGTCGTGTCGGTCGTGTCGGTTGTGTCGGTCGTGTCGGTCGTGTCGGAAAAGCGGGACATAAAGCGGGACATTAGGTGAGCGCGGACGCGACGGCGCTATGCCCGGTCTGCCGGTGGCCCGACCGGGGATCCGCCTCCTGCGGTCAGTGCGGCGCGCGATTGCGCACCGGCTACGTCGTCGGCGTGGCACTGCCGCAGGCTCAGCGGGAACTCGATAGCTCGATCGCGGCTGAGCGCAGGCGTTACGCCCTGCGGGTCGCCGTCCGGGCGGCGAGCTGGCGCGGACGAGCGACTCTCACGCTGCTGACCAGGCTGGACGGCGATGGCGTGCCCGCGTCCGACCGCGAGATCCAGGACGCGATGGCGGCCTTTGACCAGGAGGAGGCGCCGCCGCGCCCGTCCTTCACCGGCGTCGGCTTCACCATGAGCCGCCTGGTGGCCGGCGATACCGACGCGATCGAATTCGTGGAGATAAGCCCGGACGGCATCTCGGTGCACGTGCTCGTCGCGGACGAGCTTGGCGTGCCTGGGCATGTATCAGGCGGCCTCGTTAGCTGGACGGACCTGGTGCCAGGGCTGCCGGGCGGGCTTCCGGGCGGGCTTCCGGGCGATGATGAGCTGCGGATGTACGTGCTCGCGGGAGGCGTCGGTGGCGGCGGCGGCTCGGGGGCGGCGCTGGCCGATCTGGTCGGGGCGGCCGCTGAGCGGGAGGTGGAAAGGCTGCTGCGGATCACGACCGATCGCGTGCGCGCCGCCCAGTCCGCCGCGGCGGCCGGCCGCGACGTGGGGATGGCGCTACCGCCCGCGGGCCGCCCCGATACGGTACTGGTCCGCCGCACCCAGCGGTGGCCGGCACTTGAGGCGGCGGCGGCCAGGGCGCGGACGGTGATGCGGCCCGTCGCGGAGATCTTCGCCCCTGGTACCGGCCCGCTGCCTGCGGTCGTCAGCGAGGCCGCCCGGCTGGCGCCGCTGCGCTACGACTACTGCCTGGTGCTGGCCGCGATTGATCAGCAGACCGGCCGGGTGCGGCCGGCCTGCCAGCCGGTGTTCCCGGCGGGTACGACGGGAAAGCCGCGTGTCCTCCCCACCGAGGACACCGCGGTGATGGCGCCGTCCGCCGCGGCGGACCGGCTGGTGCTGCCCGTGGTGGCCAGGCGCGGCTCCGTTCCGGCCGACTGGCCCGCGGTCGGCGTCGGCATCATGGACGGCACGGCCGCGGGAATCACCCAGTTGCGGGTCCGGCTGGACGCGCCGGGACGAGTGAGCATGAGCGCGAGGCCGAGGCTGCTGGCCGGCGATGGCGGACCCGGCTGGGCCGGCGATGGCTGGCCCGGCGTGCTCGCCGGACTGCCGCCCCGGATGCCCGTCGCGGTCGTCGCCGACGTCGTCCTGCTGGCCGAGCTCGGCGGGCACCCCGACACGGTCGCCCACCGGATGAGCCTGCTGGACAGCGTGGTCCGCGGGCTGGACTACCCAGGCGTCAGGGTCGCGGTCGCCGGTTACCGTGAGCACTGGGACAGGTACCGCCCGGACGCCCAGGCGATGGACCGCAGGCTCGTCGTCGGCTGCGGGCTCGGCGAAGCCGCTGACGTTCGCCCCATCCTGGCCGGGCAGCACCTGTGGCGGGCGGTCGAGATCCGGGACAGGAACGCGGCGCCGCTCGAGGACGCCCTCGACTGGATCGCCCAGCCGCACTGGGCCTGGCGGCCTGCCGCGCGGCATCTGCTTGTGGTGTTCGCCAGCCGGCCGCCGCACCCGTACCGGGTCGACGACCGCGGCGAGGTCAGGGCCTCGCCGTGCGGCTCCGGACTGAACTGGCAGCACATACTGGACCGGCTGCGCGACGAGCAGGCGGTTGAGTGCATGGCGGTGCTGCCGGAACGAGAGGCCGCTCACCCGGCTGGGGAGTACGCCGAGCGGGCGTGGGCAGAGTTCGGCAAGGCCGGGGTGTTTTACGCCGAGCGGTCGCCGGCCGCCGATCTCGTCCGCGCCATCGGGATCGATCAGGCCGATGACGGCGCTCGGCTGCCGCTGGCGGTAGGCGTGCCGGACGGCGTCTAGCCGGAGGCGTCTCAGGAGAGGGAAGGTAGCGATGAGCGACGAGCCGGGAGCGCCCGAGTCGCCGCATGGCGATTCGGGTGTGTGGGAACAGCCGGGACGTACTGGCCGGCGTCCGCTCGATGACGGCGGTACCGGGGCGGCGGACACGCCAGAGGCCTGGCCTGCGTGGCCGCCGGAGGCGCCGGCCGCGGGCGCCGACGGCGGCCCGGGTCCGGAGGCTACCCGGGCAGACTATGGCCAGTACGTTCCTTTCCAGCCGCGGGTGCGGGCCGGGGATCCGGCACCGGCGCGGCGCAGTGCGACGCCACGGGGCGGGACAGCGCGCGGCGGGACAGCGCGCGGCGGGACAGCGCGCGGCGGTGCTCGGGCCGGCAGTCGGGCCAGGGGCGATACCCGGGCTGGGAGCCGCCTGGCCGAGGCCAGCCCGGAAACGATGAAGATCGGCATGTGGGGGTCACCGGCCAGCGGCAAAAGCACCTACCTGGCCGCGCTGCAGCACGCGACAGGCAAGGACCTCCGCCGCTCGCTCGGCAGCTGGGCCGTGTTCCCGCGTACCGAGCAATCCGAGGAACTGCTGATCAGGTGGAATCAGCAACTGGTCGAGCAGCATAAGTTCCCCGAGCCCACCGCCCTCGCCGCCGAGGCCCAGCTGGCCTGGCGATTCAGGGGCGAGCTGGCCGGCTCGAGGTATCAGCCATGGTGGCGCCGGCTGCCGAGGGTGCCCGAGCCGAGCAGCTTCGACCTGGACCTCATCGACGTCAGCGGTGAGGTGTTCGGTCTCTCGCCGACTGACAGGAATGTGCCGAGGGAACTCGTCACCCGGACGCTGGATCACCTCGTCAGCGCACAAGGCCTGATCTTCCTCTTCGATCCCGTTACCGAACGCGAGCAGCCGACGGTCGTTAATTACATGAACCGGACGCTCACTCAGCTGACGGGCCGGGTCGACCGCGAGCGCCGCACCACCGGGCGTTACCTGCCACACTACATTTCTGTGTGCGTCACGAAGTTCGACGATCAGCTGCTGTTCCAGCAGGCGTGCCGGGCCGGGTTCGTCAACTCCGGCCGCGACGGGATACCGCGCGTCCTGGACAAGCACGCCAAGCTCTTTTTCGACGCGCTCTGCGAGGGGAGGTTCTGGGAGGAGACCGACGAGCGCGGCTCCAGCGGCCCTAAGTTTGTCCGCGAACAGCTGACGAAGTTCTTTCACCCCGCCCGTATCCGGTATTACGTGACGTCCTCGATCGGTTTCAACCTGGGATCCGATGGCCGGTTCGACCCGGCCCGTTTCGCGATGGTCCGGGAAGAGGAAGACGACAACAGGATCATCGGCTCGATCGAGCCGATTAACGTGCTTGAGCCGCTGGTGGAGCTGCACATGAAACTGCGCACTCGCGCCTAGTCCGATGGCTGAGACACGCATCGCCGCGGACTGGGCGTGGATAAGCAAGGATCCGGCCGAGGGAATCGGGTACGGCGTCCTCGCCACGTCCGCCGCCAACGTGGACTTCAGGCCGTTCATCGCCCGCTACGTCCCCGGATCGCCGAGTTCCACCACCGCGGCCGAGGCGCCGGACGCGCCGCCGTGGGTCACGTTCGGACCGGTCGTCACCAAGCAGGACGGCGTCGTGATGTCGCTGTCGGTTCGCGATCCGTGGCAGGACCGCGATCACGCCGGGCGCCCGGTCT
Organism: uncultured Actinomycetes bacterium; assembly: GCA_963739615.1. Classification (GTDB taxonomy): domain Bacteria; phylum Actinomycetota; class Actinomycetes; order Streptosporangiales; family Streptosporangiaceae; genus Palsa-504. The sequence continues at coordinate 13,936 of CAVUBD010000035.1, read as the reverse complement.
GGCCGCAGCGGCTGCTCGTCATGCGGTTCGCAGACCTGGCCGCCGCGGAAGCGTCGTACCAGACCATGTGGGCGGTCGCCGCGGACGCGCCAGTCCCGCGCGACGCCCCCGGGCCGTTGCCGCTTCCGGTGGCCGGGCAGGTCACCGCCACGCTCACGGCCACCATCGAGCGCTACGGCCTGCCGCAGATCGCGGCGCTGGCGGCGGCCCTGCTTGACGGCCCGGTCGCCGTGTCCGACGCCGGCGGGCTGCGACGGGATGAGCGGCTCGCGGTGCTGGACGCGATAGCGGCTCTGCTGCCCTACGGATTCCGCGCCGAGCTGTCCGTCAGTTCGGTGGTGGACAACACGGTGGAGCACGGAATCCGGCTGGTGTTCGCCAATTTTCCCGGCGCCGGACAGCAACTGCGATCGCTCCGGACGCCCGCGCCCCCTGACAGCGATCGTGGTCACCGCTACCTGGCCACGCTCGCGGAGAAGGCCGCTACGCGCGGCGTCGGCCTCCAGGGCGTGGTCGACCACTTGTGGACCTTCAGGAGCCCGTGTTCCTTCGACTATCCCGGCGACGCGCTGACCATACTGTCGGAGCTCGACTTCTACGGGGGTTTCAGCCGGGCACTCAGCGAAGAACGGGCGTCACGGGCCCAGGTCCTGAGGTTCTTCGCCAATCCGGTCCAGGCGCGGGAGCACTGGGCGGGCTTCGACCCGCACATGCGGGAAAACGCGATCTCGCCCTATCTCGCTGACAGCGACAAGGAAGTCACGATAGCGGTTCTGTGTAACTGGGAGTTCACCCGCCACGACGTCGTCAAGATGATCAACGAACATCTTGACACCCGCGGCGCCGGATTCGGCGTGTGGTGCCTGCAGGCGGCCATGGCGATGCCCGCGAACGTGCCAGGGACCGCGTCCCCCGGAGCTGTAGCGGACCAGTTGCTGGCCAAGATGCTCGTTCCCGCGGGCCTGAACGTGCAGGACCGATCCCGGCGGATCGGGATCCTGGTCCAGTTGCTGCGGCAGTGCGCCGTTCCCGTTCCCGGGCAATTCCCGTATACCTGTGACGAGCTGCGCTTCGGCGAACTGGGGGGATGGCAAGCGCACCTGATCCGGGAGCTGCTGGCGCAGGAAGCGGCTCCGGTGGCCGGGGGCGCGGGCGCGGCCGCCGTTGACCGCGCCGGGCCGTGGGTCACGTGGCTGTGCGTGTCGCCGTTCGGCGCTGCCATGGAGCGGCCATCCTGGGTCGTCGCGCTGAATTTCGTGCTCGCCCCGCCCGCCGGGCCGCCCGCCGCGGATAGCGCACGATCCGTTATCCGGCAAGACCCGGCCTGGGCTGTCGTCCTGCTCCGCCTGGCCGAGCGGTTCGGGTGCTCGGGCCGCCTGCTGCAGGCAGCTGGCCGGGAACTCATCGAACTCGCGGCGGAACTGCCCGCGCCGGCCCAGCCAGAAAGCCATGGTGCCGCGCTGCGTGCCGAGCTCGACCGTAACCTGTGGAAGCTCGGTGTCCCCCCGGCGACCGTGGCGGCCATCGATGTCGTCCGCGTACTGCTCGGCGGCACACCCTGGCACCTGGACGGCCGGCTGGCCGAGGCGCAGTTGCGCGGCTACGTGGCCGCCCTGAGTCCGGCGCTGGCGCCGGACGTCATGGCACCCCGCCGGGCCGAGGTCGAGCAGGCGTTCCTCCGCCATGTCATGCCAGGGACGGCGGGCGCCGGCCTGGAAGGCGCCGGGGTCTGGCTGCTCAACACCTGGGCCATCGATCCAGACCGGATCACCGGCCTGTGCGATTTCATCGCGGCCCTGGAGCCGGGCGCGCGACCCTACGACGAGAACCTAAGCGACGCCTACTGGGAAGCCCTGGCCAAGCGTCCCGCCCTGGCCGGCTACGCCGCCGGCCAGCAGCTGATGATCGCCACCCGTGAATCGGTGCAGGACCAGCAGACGGCCTTCCGGCGAAAGATCATCGACGCTGGCATTACCAGCACCCCGCTCGCCCGCGCCTGCTACCGCGCGCGATGCGCCGGGCTGCGGTCCGCCGGGATCATGACCGCACTGGCCAGCGGCGGAGCGGACCAGATCGCGCCTGGCCAGCTCGATGAGGTACTACGCGAATTTCAGCAGCTGCTGCTCTGCTCCTACCTCGACGCGCCCCGTGCGACCACCGAGCTGAGCCCGCAGCAGACCGCGGAAGCGGAGCTGCTCGCCTGCCACGCGCTCATCGTGTGGGGCTTCCTGGGCGACGCGTACAGCGAGCAGTTCCGGCTCTACCTGATCGACCGGTGGCGCGGCGAGCGCGGGATCGAACGGCGGCTAGTCAGGATCTTGCGGAGAGCGGGCAGGAAACGCGGCCGGGTCGACCGGGCCCAGTGGGTGCGCTCGGTCGTCGAGACCGGAATCGGCGTGCCGCCTCCGCCCTGGTACCGGCGGCTCGGTGCGCTGCGACCGCGGCGCCGGCCGGAGCAGTGAGCTGAGGAGACGAGGGTGCGGCAGAGGCGAAGCCGCGCCGGGGACGGGACCGCGGCGGTCGAAAGGAAGACGATGCACCTCGGGCTCGACGTGGGCACCGGAATGACCAAGCTGACGCGCTACCACGGCGACGCGCGGCTCACCTCGGTCATCGTACCGACGGCCGTCTTGTACCGCGGGCTGGCCAGCCGGATCCCGGACGTCTCAGCCGGCGGGGAGACACCCCCTGACGCGGTGCGCTGCGACGGGTTCCCGGCCATGCTCGGCGTGACGTCGTTTGACCGGATAGGGGCGTGGGGCGGTCGTACGCCCGCCGAGGTGACCCAGAGCTTCCTGCGCCGCTTGCTCAACCGCGCCGATGGCGAAGAAGGCGACCTGGTCATTACGGTGCCGCCGGCCGGTGCGCCCGGCGGCCGGACGCTCGACGGCCGGGCGGTCGCCGGCGGGACCGAGCTGGTCGAGATCCTGGGCGCGCTCGGTCACCCGCCACAGCGGGTGCTGCCCGCGCCGATCGCCGCGCTGACGTACCTGCGACGTAAGCATCGGGCGCTGGCCGATGCTACCCGCTTCGCGATCTGCGATATCGGCGCGGGCGGGATGTCGCTCGCGCTGTGCACCGCCACTGCGGGCGGGGCTCAGCTAGCCGACGTGGTCAGGATGACCGGCGCCGCGGCGTGGAGTGACGGCATCGCGCCGGCCGGGCGGCCCGTCCCGGGCAGGCGGCCTGCCACAGGCGCCCGGCCTGTCACGCTCGCCGAATGCCTGGTCGCCGAGATGGCCCGGATCGGGGGCGCCCCGGCCGCGGGCCCGGGCGACGGGCGGGCGGTACATCGCTGGCGTGCCCTCGAGGCCGTCCTGACCGGCGCGGGCGAAGAAGGCTCGCCCGGCCACGGGCTGCGGCGGGTGTTCGGGGCGGGCGGACGGGACCCCGTTTTCGGCGTGCTCAGGTTCGCCGACGTCCAGGTCACGGTGACTCAGGTGCTCGAGGCGTGCAGTCCGCTGGCCGACTCGGCCGGCGCCGCGCTGACCGGCCTGCTCGTCCGGCAAGCCGACCCCGGGTGGCACCGCTTCGGTCCTGGCGCGGCGACCAGGATCGTGCTGACCGGCGGCCTGGCCGGCCTCGGGCCGATCCGGGCCGCGCTGCTCCGGGCGGCCGGGCTGGACCCTCGCGATCCGGGCGATGCGGTCGTCGAGGCAGGTCCAGGTCCGGTAGTCCGGCTCTACGCCCCGGCCTTCGGTGCCGCGCTGGTCGCGGCGGGCCAAGCCGACCCGACCGTGCGCTATCCGTACGCCGTGCGCCTGTCGGTGCACCGAGCCGTCCGGGACCGGATCGAGGCTAGCTACCTCGAGCTCGCCGCCGCGGACACTGTTGCTCCTGATCAGGCAGAAACGCCGATCAGGAGCGCGGACGGCGAGCCCGTGGTCGTGACCGTGCCGGCCAGCCCCGGACCCGTGCCGCTGACCGCGGCGCTACCGATGCAACTGGTTCCCGGCGGCGGCGCCGCGCCGGTGCCGGCCGAATTCCGGCCGGCCCGAGCCCTCCGGCCGGTGATTACCGGATATCGGTGTCCGGTGATCCCGCTGGCATGGCCATCGTGCTGCATAGCCTCAAGGAAGACCGGAAGCTGCGCTACGTGCTGCGGCCGCCGGGCTCGGCGGGGGCGGCAGGCTCGGCGGGGGAAACGGGGTAACCTGCATCATGCTGTTCATTCTGGGTGGCCTGGTGCTTTTCGTGGTCATTATCGGGGTCATCTGGGCTATGCTGCGCGGCACGCTGACCCTGGACCGGGCCGGTGAGCCCAGCGGTCCGCTAGACCTCCCGGATCAGCCATGGGCGATCAGGCCCACCGATGACCTGATCGGAGTGAGCGGGCGGATAATCATCGTGGGCATCCCGTTCACGCACAACATGCACATCTGGATCCGGTGCCCCGGGCGTCCGGATGGGCAAGGCACCCTGCGGAACGGGGGCCAGCGGTACATCTCCGGGGTGTGGGTGGCCCATAACCGCGACGGGCGGCCAGAAGAACCGGAGTACAGCACCGATCACAGTTCCTGGCAAGCCTGAACCTCCCCCTGTTCACGACCTCAGGCACGAAGTACCCCGCGAACGGCAGCCGACTCTATGCTCCATCGAGCCGGTGGTCATCGCGGACGGAGTCCAGGTCCACGGCGTCCTTCAGGCGGGCCGCGAACGCCACCACCATCTGGTCGGCGTCATACCGGGCCCGGTTGAACTTCCGGTCCACGACCCGCTGCACGTAGCGGCGCAGCGGGCGGATCCTGGCCACCGGCGGCGGCCGGAGCTTCGTCTTGTGGAACGTAGCCGACCCGGCCCGCACACGCACATCGCGTTCTCCCTTATTGGGCAGGAGGTGTCCGGCATGGCAACGCATAAGCCGATCATGTGGGCCCGAGTTGCGAAGGTGGCCGGTGCAGTGGTGGCTGGAGTGCTTGCCGTTGCGGTCGGCGCTATTCCCGCCTGGAACTGGCATGTAGCCATCCGGCCGCAACCCCCGAGGGACGGCAGCCACGAGGAGGACGGGGAAGACCAGGGGCAGAGCGGTCAGGAGTCCTGATAGGCGGAAGATCGTCGAGCCATTAGCCGCGCTGGCGAGGTCTCAATCACGGCTACTACAGGTCTGCGGAGTTGGCTGGTAAGCGGCTCTACCTGGCATGATCGGTCCGATTCCCAAGCTGATAGTGCCGGGTTCGATTCCTCCCGGGCTCCGCCCTGGCCCCGCCATATGGGCTCGCCGCCCCTCGTGACGACCACCCTGACGTCCTGCGCGGACGCGGCAAGGGTTTCCCGTGCACCCCCATCTCCGGCGGCGACATCCCGCGCGTTCTGGTTTGACGGTGAGCACCTGGTCCACAACGACGCGGCCGGGGGGAAGATGCAAAGCCGTGGCCGGGCATGGGTCCGGGGATGGCCCGCGGCCTCCGGAGCCGTGAGCGCTGTCGCCGTGACACTCAAGCGTCAACCTTGCGCCGCTTGGCCCTAGCGCGGCGTGAGCGCACCGTCCTCAAGCATGCCGAGCCCGCCCGCCGCGTCCAGCGGGCCTGGCCGGAAGCACGGTCGGCATCGTGACCGGAGCAGCGCGTTGCCCGTCTGGCTATTCTCAAGATGTGGACTGGAACCTGTTCGGCTGTGCCCGCAAGGGCCACGTGACGTACGCGCCGGACGAACCGGAGCTGCGGGACCGGCTGATGGCTCCGACGGCGGGCGGAACGGCCTGGCGGTGCCTGCGCTGCGGCGCGTTCGTGACCGGCGGGCAGCACGGCAGCGGCCCGGCCGCGGCGGCGCCGCTGGTCCGCCGGGGCAAGGAGCTGCGCAGCGAGCTGATCCTGCGCGTGTTCGCGGTGGAGCGGTTCCTCCGCTTCCTGATCCTCGGCGTCGCGGCCTACGGGGTGTGGTGGTTCAAGTACGACCAGGCAGGCATCCAGCGGGCATACAACAACGCCCTGCCCGCCATCCGCGCTCTGTACCAGGATCTCGGCTTGGACGTCAGCCGCTCCAAGCTGCTCGTGCTGGTCCACCATGCGCTCACGATCAGCCCGCGCTGGGTTACCATTTTGGCCATTGGGCTGCCCGTTTACGCTTTGATCGAGCTGGTGGAAAGCGTCGGGCTGTGGCTGGGCCAGCGGTGGGGCGAGTACTTCGCCATGATAGCGACCTCGATCTTCCTGCCCTGGGAGGTCTGGGAGCTGACTAGGGGGCACATCACCTGGCTGAAGGTCGCGGCGTTCGTGATCAACCTGCTCCTTGTCATCTACCTGGTATGGACCAGGCGGCTGTTCGGCGTCCGCGGCGGCAAGGCGGCCTACGACGCCAGGTTGCGCACCGAGTCTGTCATCGAGGTGGAGCAGGCCGCGCTCGCCGCGGCATTGCCCGGCCAGCCCGGCCATGGCGCAGCCCCACCTGGGAGGACACAATCAGGGTCAGCTCGCCCGGATACTCCGGAGCGACCATCCGCGCCGCCCCGGTGATCATCCTGGTAGTCGCGACAGCCGAGTCAATGGCGGCCTGAACAGGCAACGGAGGCCCTCGGCAACGGGAGGATCATGATCGATACCCCGCCTTACCGGACCACCGTTGCCACAGCGCCCCTGGTACGCCGCAGCCGGTACTCGACTCTCGCCCTCGAACCTTAAGTCCCCGGCATTGTTGCACCATGAGCGTGCCTTCCGGAGATTTGAGACCGGTTCGGCTGGCGGTGCACAATAGCGGTTGTGCGGGCGTATGTGGGGGTGACCGATGGCAACTGGTACCGGTTCCTGGCGGACCGGCCAGGAGTAACGGAGGTCAATTTCTGGCAGCCCAGCGGCGCCCGTGAGTTCCGTGTCCTGGCCCCAGGCGAGCCGTTCTTCTTCAAGACCCACTACCCGCACAACAAGCTGGTCGGCGGCGGCTTTTTCAGCGACTCTGCGCGGCTGCGGGTCTCTGAAGCGTGGGAGCTCTTTGGCGAAGCCAACGGGGTCGCCAGCGTGGAGGAGATGCGGGCGCGGATCGGCCGGTACCGACGCGACCCGATTGGAGTTGGCGAGGATCCGGTGATCGGCTGCCTGTTCGTCCGCGACGTCCGGTTCTTCCCGGAAGATGCCGTTGCGGACGCGCCGCCGCAATTCGCCCGCAATATCGTGCAAGGCAAAAGCTACGACCTAGCCGATCCGGCGGTGGCAGGGTACTTCGCGGACGTACTGCAGCTGACTCTCGGTGCCATGGTAGAGCTGGATTTCAGTCAGCCCTGGCACCGGGCCGGACCGGTATTCGGCGATCCGCGGCTGGCGCCGTACCGGCTCGGCCAGCAGCCCTTCAAGGCGGTAGTCCTGGACTCCTACCATCGGCGCTGCGCCATCAGCGGCACGCACATCCCGCCCGTGCTGCAGGCAGCCCATATCCGGCCGGTCACCCGGGGCGGTGAGCACCGGCTCGACAACGGACTGCTGCTCAGATCCGATATCCACACCCTGTTCGACCGCGGGTACCTCGGCGTGGACCCGCAGCACCGCCTGCTGGTCAGCCCGCGCCTGCGGGCGGACTTCAGCAACGGCGACCAGTTCTACGCCAAACAGGGTCAGGTCATCGACCTGCCGCAGCGCCGGGCCGACCGGCCCAGCCCGGAGTTCCTCGAGTGGCACCTCGACGAGGTCTTCCTCAAGACAGCCGTAACTTGATCAAGTACTGACTCGCTGCGGGGGAATTGTGACCCTTGTCCGGGTGGTCTGCCCTGGGCTCAGCTGCCGACCTGTGGAGCTCGCTCTGGCGTACCCTGAAGGGGTGGCCTACGAGCGGATTACCGTCAACCCGAACCGGATGAGCGGCCTGCCCTGTATCCGGGATACCCGGGTCACGGTGAGCGCTGTCCTGGGCCAGCTCGCGGCTGGGCGCAGCATCGAGGAGATTGTCATCGATTACCCGTACCTGGAGCGGGATGACGTCCTTGCTGCTTTGGAGTTCGCAGCCGCAGCCGTGCAGGAACGCGAGCTTCCGCTCGCCCAGCCCGCCTAGGCGCCATGCGGTTCCTGGTTGACGCGAACCTCTCGCCCAGGGTCGCGGCCACGCTGAGCAGCGAGGGATTCAAGTCGATCCATGTCGGCGACGTTGGCTTGCTCACCGCTGCCGACCAAGCGATCTTGGACTATGCGGCCGCGAATGAACTGGTGATAATTTCAGCCGACACAGATTTCGGCGAGCTGCTGGCCATCTCGCGCGGGGCAGTTCGTCCGTCGGTCGTCCTGCTCAGGTCGGCGGATCGCCTCACCCCTGAACAGCAGGCCACCTTGCTGGCAGCGAATCTGCCGGCGGTAAGGCGAACAGATACCGACGCCTGGCGTCGCTCCGGGCCTGTGCGGCGCCGATCGGGAAGAAAAGCGGCAGGCGAGCTGGAGTGCTCATCGGCCGGCCGCCGCGCGGTCGAGGAATCAGCGCCGTTCCGCCATGGCTGCAGCCAATACTGCTGCCATGCCAAAGCCGGGAAGGCCGGTGCCGCCGTCGGTGCCGCCGTCGGCGACGCGGCGATCGAGTTCTTGTCGAATCTCATCTCCTGATAGCAACGGGCACTGGTAATCCCACGGCCGACCGATCGTGCGCGTGCAATTAACGTGCAATTAGCCAGGGTCAGGAGAGGTCAATCACGGCTACTGCGGGTCAGTGAAGTCGGCTGCTCGGCGGCGTTATCGGCCGCGATCTGTCCGACTCCCAAGCTGATAGTCCGGAAGATGGCCAGGCGCGCCTGGGACCTGAGACCCAGCTCGCTTACTCGCTCGAACGCGTGTTCTTGTGATCCCTAGGGCTGGCCCTACATTGGCCCTCGGACGGCCAAGGACAAGCCGGGTAAATATGGGGAAATCATCGAGGTTGAGGCAGGCTAACCAGCAGGTCAGACGTCCAGTAGCGCGATCCGAAGCGCCGGATCGACACCCTGACCAGCGTAAGGAGATGTTTGTCAAGCGGTGCGGGGAGATTTCCGTTGATGGCGTGGTAATCGTCCTGGCCTGGTTCTTGCTACGGGGGGCGCCAGTGAGTGCTAGGTGGCGCGGGAAGCGGTCCTGGGGCGTGAGTGAGGGCATGGCGGAATTCCGCGGCGGCATGGTCGTGTGCCGCGCGGTCCGGGGGCGCCCGTCACCCGGGTCTTCTCGCTCCACGTAGTGCAAGCGGGCTCGGCCTGCCCGCGTGATGCGGCAGGCCTGCTCCTACAGCGTTCAACCGAGCTGGTGAGAAGCTCCGGGCGACCGGGGGAGAGCTGCCCAGGGTGTCAGGCGGGGCTGGTCCCCGACGGAAGTGCGGGCTCGCTCTCCCCCTCATCGGGGAGGAAGGTCTGGGGCACCCGTGCAGGGTGGCATGAAGCGCTGGTCAGGCAGCCTCCGCCTGGTTCTGCGGGGGTTCGCGCCAGATGGCGGTACCGGAGGCGGCGGCGGGATCCCAGCTGGTGTCGTGGACGACCATGCAGTAGATCCAGCGCAGCAGGGAGGCGGCGCACGCGACGCGGGCCTTGGCGCGCCGGGCGCGTGCCGTGGCCTGCGCCGCTGTGGCCTGCTGCGATCCTGTGCCGGCGGCCGCGGCGTCTGCGGCGCGGGTCATCGCCTGGTATTTGGCCGCCATCACGGGGTTGTACTGGAGCATCGGCCAGACTGCGCGCCACACGGTCAGCCGCAGCCCCGGCCGGCCGCGGCGGGAGATGTGCGCCTGGCCGGCGAAGGCGCCCGAGGCGTTCTCGGACGGGGACAGCCCGGCGTGCTTGACCAGCGATGATGAGCCGTCGTAGCGGCGCGGGTCGCCGGTCTCGGCCAAGATCGCCGCCGCGCCCACGGCGGTCAGGGCCGGGATGCCCGCCAGCCGGGACAGGCCGAGCTCGTCCAGCACGGCCACCATGTCGGCCTCCGTGGCCCGCAGCTGGGCCCGGGTGCGCTGCAGGTCGCCCAGCTCATCGGCGACCCGGCGGAGCAGGCCGCGGCGGGAGGAGACGACCACGCCTTCGGTGTCGGTCAGCGCGGTGAAAATCCTCCGGATGATCGGACCGTGCGCCTTCTGGCCGCCCCAGTCCCGGACTGCAGCCCGGACAGCGACGGTGAACGCCTGCTCCCCCATCGCGGCCAGCCGGGCGGGCTGCCCGCCGCACTGGCTCGTGACCAGGTACATGGCCGCCAGCCAGGTCTTCGACCCAAACGGCTGGGCACACGCTTCGGTCACGGCAGGCCAGGCCACCGACAAGAAGTCGCCGGTCCGCTGCACCGACGCGGTCGACGCGGTGATCAGCTGGCCGCGGCGCCTGCCCAGATGCCGCAGGTGCGCCCAGGTCTCATCCAGCTCCTCCGGGATATAGCAGTGCAGCTCGACCGCCAGCCGGGCGATCATCACGCAGTCGGACTCATCGGTCTTGTGCGTCGTATAGTCCTGCTGCTCGCGGGCGATATGCGACACCAGCGGCTGGATGCACACCAGCGGCAGCCCCCGCTCCGCGCACAGCCGCTGCACCTGCATCCACCGCGGCCCGGTCGGCTCGCACGACACCGTCACCTGCTCAAACCCCTTCAACCGGGCCTGCGCGACCGCCCAGTCCAGCGCCTGGCCCAGCCGGAACGCCTTCACCCGCACCGTCTTGCGGGCCAGCACCCGCACATCGTGATCGATCACCGCCAGCGCCTGCTTCTCCTGGGCCAGGTCGATGCCGATCACCGCGCCATCACGCGGCAGCAGCTTGCGCAGCCGCTCCCGCCGCGCGTTCCGCCGCCGGTCACCCCGCGTCATCCCGCTGCCGCCGCTACCCTTAGCCACAGAACGTCCTCCTCGCTGCGTTTGGGACACCAAGCCCGTACTACCGCACCAGGAGGACGTTCCTATATCAACCGCATCTCCGCAGGACAACCGCCCCAGCGCGTTGTCCTATTACTACGGAAGAGGTCTGTGGTTCAAGTCCATGTAGCCCTCAGCTCCGATTAGACAATCCGCCGCAGGCCAGCCCTAGATGATGTAGCGACAGACGCGACTGACTAGACGACACCTAGCCCACGCGGTTAGTGTGTTTAGAGGAAGCGTCCGCCCAGCCAGTAGTTGTAGACGCGAGCAGGATGCGCGTGCCTGGTGTCCAGCTCCGGCGTTTTTTTGTCAGCTGGGGAGCTTTTGGGCCATTTCATAGCCTGTTCGGATATAGGCCGATACTAGCTTGGCTGAACGGGCAGCACGGCGGATGACAGGGGCCGTAACCCTGAGTGAGCTAGGCGGGCACGTCGCGGCGGCGGGTCAGGACGACGCCGGCCGCGGTAAGGGCCACCGCGTACCCGACCATGATGACCAGGCCGACCCACTGGGGCGGGGCGTGCGGGAACGCCCGTCCCGGCGTGATCATCACATTCGAGGCAACGGCGGGCGCGATGACCGGGCCACCGAGCACCCAGCCGTGGCGGTAGAAGTAGTAGACCCCGTGGACGATCAGTTCGACGGCGGCGAAGCTCCCCAGGTAGACGGCCAGGGCGGCCACGACGCCGGCAACCTGGTTGCGTATCAGCGTGCCCACGCCCAGCCCGAAGATCGCCCACAGGACGAACGCGAGCAGGTTCAGCAGCACCGACCGGAGCACGATCCAGCCGGTCAGCGCGGTGCTGACGTGCTGGCTGTGCAGGTAGAACGGCGTGACCACCGCGTCGATGACCGTGGCGACCAGCCAGAAAAGCGCGCCGAAGCAGGCCGCGGCGGCGAGCTTGGCCATGATGACCGCGCCCCGGCGCGGCACGGTCAGGAACGTCGCCGTCGCGGTCTGGTGGGCGAACTCGTTCGTCATGATCAGGACGCCGAGGATCATCGCCAACACGACGCCCAGGAACTGGCCCGAGGTCATCATGCTGGCGGCGATCGTGGCCACGCCTGCGGGCGTGCGGGCCTGGGCCGCCTGGACCAGGGCCTGCGCCCGGTCGGAGCTGTCGTGCTGCGGGTAAAGCTGGTAATGGTGGCTGAATCCGTTGCTGGTCAGCGCCAGCGCGGCGAATATCGTGAAGCCGGCCAGGAACAGCCACCACGTCTTCGTGGTGCGGATCTTCATGATCTCGGCCCTGACCAGCCGCAGCGGCGTCGCACCTGCGGGCCGGGCCTGGTCCAGCGCCGGGCTGTCAAGCAGGTTCACCGGATCGCCGCCCGTCGCGCGGTGAGCTCGAGGAAGGCGGCTTCCAGGTCCGGGCGTTCGGTGACCATCTGGTAGATGGCGACGCCGGCCCGCTGCGCGGCGTCGCCGATCGCGACGGCGTCGACGCCCGTGATGTAGACATCGCCGCCGTCGGCCGGGGTGACCACGGCGTCGCCGCCGAGCACGGCGGCAAGTTTCTCCGCCTCGGGAGTGCGCACCCGGGTCCGCCCGCCGTGTGCTATGGAGCCGACGATGGACGCGACCGTGCCCCGGGCGGCCAGCCGTCCGGCGGCGATGATGACCAGTTCGTCGGCGAGCAGTTCCATCTCCCCCAGCAGGTGGCTGGACACCAGGACGGTCCGGCCGCGCGCCGCCAGCGTCCGGAGAAGATCTCGCATCCACCGGATACCTTCCGGATCCAGCCCGTTGGCCGGTTCGTCGAGGACAAGCACCTGCGGATCTCCGAGCAACGCCGCCGCTACGCCGAGGCGCTGCCGCATGCCGAGAGAGTATCCCCCGAAGGTTCGGCGGCCGACCGCGGCGAGCCCGACGAGCTCGAGGACCTCGTCCGCCCGCTTTGGCGGTAGGCCTGCGGCCTGGCAGATCACGCGCAGGTGATCGCGTCCGCTGCGGCCCTTGTGGGCTGCGCTGGCCTCGAGGACGCCGCCGACGCGGCGGATCGGCTGATCCAGGTCGGCATAACGGACGCCGCCGATGGTGGCGGTTCCCGCCGTTGGCTCGACCAGGTTGAGCAGCATGCGCAAGGTGGTCGTCTTCCCGGCGCCGTTGGGGCCGAGGAAACCGGTGACCCGTCCCGGTTCCACGACGAACGACAGGTCGTCCACGGCCTTGACGCCGCGGTACTCCTTGGTCAGGCCCGAAACGACAATCTGCCCGTCGGCAAGCCGCTCCGCCGGGATCGGCTTTCCCCCGAACGGCCGATCCGGCAACCTGGGCTGCATGCCGTCGACCAGGGCCGACCGCGCTGAGCCGCCGCGACTGCGGGATATCAGCCAGTACAGGCCGCCGAGCAGCAAGGCGGCGAGCAGGATAACCATGACAGCTCTCCAGCCACGGCCGCGCTGGCCGCGTCGCGGTGACCGGCGGCGGTGCGGGAGCAGTCGAAGACGGCGGGAAGCGCAGCCGGTGAATACGCTGTCCCGGGGATGACTCTATATAGGTAGAGCGCTGGCGGGCAAGGCTCTACGGCGACGGCTTGGCCCGGCCGGCTTCTGATCGCGGTGACTAACCGCCGGTCGCGCCATCGGCCTGGATGCGTTCCTGACGATCCGGCCCGGCGCCTGTGATGCTCCGGCCAAGGCTCGTGCTTCCTCCGGGCTGACCGCGGCGGTAAGACCGTGTACCGGCAGTCACAGTCGCCCCGATAGCGACTAACCGCCGGTCCACCGGTGACGGAGTTGTTCCATGTTTTTGCCTCGTCCTCGGTGATCTCGATGAACTCGTTCTGCAGGTCGCCTCGTTCGGCGGAAATCAGTTGGGCTGTTCCCAGGCGAATCCGAGTGAATACTTCGTCATCTCCCACCGCTCTCGGTGTAGGTACGCCGGAATACCCCCGCAGGTCGTTCACGGCTGCTCAGATCATCCACCACGGCATAGTACGTGACCTTATCGGGCATCTGCGCCTCTCTCCGGGTAGTCGGGAATATCGGCAGCGCCGGGCGGAACCGGCACGTCAGTGGCGACCTTCCTCTGGAAGGCTTTGAGTACCATCTGCTCGAATTTATCGGGACACTGTTCGGCGCGGAGCCGCTCATAGGCATCATGTGTCAGTTGTTTGGCCTCAAAGCTAATACGGGTGTGGAACTGTACTTCGAACCTCTGACCAGTATCCGG
>CAVUBD010000034.1:0-68486 GCA_963739615.1 uncultured Actinomycetes bacterium | reverse complement strand
AGTCGAGGACGCCGGTGCGGGCGCCGTCGCGCAGGGCGGGCAGGTTCATCGTGCGGTTCAGGCCGAGGAGACCACCGAGACCCGAGAGCGTTGAAGCCGAACCCGAGCTGGATGGGCGGGAATTCGGCCGTGATGATCACCAGCAGGCTGAAACCCTCGGAGCCGTCAGGCATCCGGGTGGTGATCAGCCCGATCGCCGTGACCCGCACGATGTCGGCGATGTCGAGCTTGAGAATACCCGCGTAACGGCCATGCTCGAAGTCGTTGAGGATGAACCCGCCGCCCTGCACCGCGGCGGCGTCGATCACCATGCCGACCCCACGGGGCGGCAGGAATCCGGGGATGACGTCGAGCGGGCCGAGGTTGCCGCCCTCGGCGGGGAACGTGGTCTTCGCCGACAACCCGAGCCGTTGGACGGTCGCCGTCAGCGGACCGAGGGTCAGTGTCACCGTGGCCCCGGCGCCGAGCGCGACTCCTTCGGCGCCGGCTCCCAGGCTGAGACTCAGCACATCGATGGTGAGAACGCCGAGCAGGCTGACGTGCAGGGGGAAATCAGCCTCGACGCTGGCCGCGCCGGCGAAGTAGACGCCGCGGCGGTTCGACCAGCCGAGGCCGAAGTCGAACTCGAACCGGATGCCGTCCTCGGGCAGCACCTTGGAGAGGAAGCCGTCGCCCTCGCCGGGCAGGAGCACGAACCGGGCCTTCTCGACGGCGGTTTCCATCTCGAGATGGAGTTCGGGCGCCTCTGAGCGGCCGAAGCGGCCGCGTACGGCGGCTGTGAGGCCCTCCACCGTGAGCTTCGCCGTGTCGGCGCCGAGAGCGAACACGGCGGCACCCGCGCAGGCGGCAGTTTCCGGAATGTGACCTCGATCGTGACGCCGTCCATCCCGCCGTGCAGCACCGGGGGTCCGTCGGCCGGGAAGAAGACCGAGAAGGCCCCGCCCGAGATGGTCACCCCGAATTGCGAGGCGGCGAACTCGGTGGTCAGGTGCATGGTGCCCTCGGGCGAGATGAGGAAGCCCGGGCCCGCGTCGCCGGTGCGGCTCGTGCCGCCGGCGTGGACGAGATCGGTTACGAGGGCGAGCTCGCTGCTGACCGTCTCGTCGGCGACGGGGAACGAGGGCAGGGAGATGAAAAGCGTGGCCCGCCGTCTGGCCTCGATGTCGTCGGCGGTGGGCTGGGGCGGTTCGGAGGCGCCGGTGCCGACGATCCCGGTGCCGCCTGCCACCGTGGCCAGTTTGAGGATCGGCTCGAACAGGTCGCGAGTGACCTGCTCGGCGACCTCCTGGCTGGCGAGCCGCTGCGCGCCCAGCCGATTCTTGAGCTGGGCCAGCGGGTCGCTCAGCAGCGCGCCGATCGCGTCGAAGGCCAGTGCCGGCCGCTCCACCGGCGCCCGGGCCAGCAGCGGCGCGTCACCACCGGTCGACAGCGCGGTCACCGGCTGGTCATCGATCAGCCCGAGCAGTTCCAGCACGGCGTAGAACACCGGATACCGGCCGACGTACAGCACGCTCAGGTACTGGAGCAGGTCGACGGCGAGAGCTTCGACCGCCGTCAGCACGGCCGCCGGATCGGCTGCGGCGGCGCCCGCGGCCGAGGCCAGCTTGTCGGCGAAGTCGGCCAGCCCCTCGACCACCGCCACGAGCGAGCCCAGCGTGGCCGCCAGTTCCTCAAGCGAGTCGAACGACATCCTGGCGCGCAGGTTCTCCACCAGGTCGACCAGTACCGTTACCGCCTGGCCGAGCTCGCCGAGGTCGATACCTGGTGCGGACCAGCCGATCTGGTTCAGCAGGGCGATCAGAGACGGTTCGTCGGCGACCGCCGCGACCAGGGGCGCGACCACATCGAGAGCGACATCGACGACGCCCTCGAGGGCGTTGGACTCGGTCATGGCGCGCCGTCCGGCTCCGGCCGTTCGTCGAGCCCGGGCGGAGCCAGCGGCACGACATGCTCGGTGGATGCCTGGGCAGCCCGGCTCGGATCGTCGCCCTTGGTCATGAAGTGGATGCGGTGGACGACCGAGGTCGTCGTGCCGGTCGCCGCGTGCACCAGCACCTGACCCACGTTGGGCTCGCCGACTACGACCTTGTTCGCGTGCTTGGCCAGGTGCATCGCGCAGGCCAACGGGGTCAGCGGGTCTTCGTCGAGGGCGACCGTCGCGCGGGTGCTTCCGTCACGGTTGTCGAAGGCGAACGTCGTCCGGTAGCGCCAGTCCCGGGGGTCGTTGCGGTCGGCCAGCCGCGCGACCTCGGCGCCGGCCGTGGCGGAGCGCCAGCGGGACATGGGCAGCACGGCCGGGCCGTCGAACAGACCGAACAACCGCACCCGGTCGAGCAGGTTCTTCTCTGCCGGGCTCAGCGTGGCCATGACGGCCTCCCCCAGAGCGCCTCGGAGCTGCGCGATGACGGTGGGCGGCGGGGAAACCCCGAGCCCGAGCCAGCTCTCGCCCTCCCGGCCGACCAGCCCGGTCTCCTGGATCAGCCGGGTCTTGCTATCGGCGTTCTTCGCCGCGCTCGAGCAGAGCTGGACGATCCGGGCCGGCGACTGGCCGTTGGCACCGAAGTACGCCGTGTGGTTCGTGTAGGCGTAGTGCACGTCGCCGGAGAGAACGACGACCCGGCCGAACTCGGCGAGCCGGCGCAGCATCGACTGGAAGATGATGCGGTTAACGCACCAGGCCTCGTTGTCGGCGAGCCGGCCGCCCTTGATCCGGTCGAAATAGTTGTTGAACGACTCGAAGAGGCGCAAAAGGGGCTGCATGGTGCCCTCGACGAACGGATGCCCCAGCACCGGCGCCGGCGCGATAACGAACCGCAGCTTGGTGTCGCCTGAATTCGTCGGGGCGAACGCGCTCAACTGCCGGCCGAGTTCCTCGGCCGAGATGAGGCCCGGCCGGAGCATCCCGAGCGAGATGAAGTCGCGGTGAGTACGGCTGTCGAGTGCGATGACCATGTGCTCGGGGCCGTCGAGTGTCCAGTCCCAGATCATGCGTTCGCCGTCCGATACCGTCAGGTCGAGCGCAACATCGGCGCTGGCCGGGGTGACGGTGATCGGCGGCGCGTTCGCGCCGGCCGGGATGGTGACGGCGTTGAGCAGGCTCTTCGGCACACCCGAGGTGAAGGCCTCCGGGTCGTTGCCCCAGGCCTGGAACGCCGCGTAGGCCAGCAGCCCGTTGCGCACCACGCGCTTCTGCGGCGGGTTGGACCGGGAGGCATTGAGCCAGTGGCCGTCGAGGTTCCAGTTGTCGCTGATCTCGTGGTCGTCAAAGATCATCATCGTTGGCACGTTCGCCAGTGCCCGACGGGCCCGGCGCACCGTGGAGACGAACGACAGCAGCTCCTTGCGCTGCTTCCGGTTGTCCATGAACAAATCCAGGTCGGTCTGCACCGGGCCGACCGTGAGCGTCCCGTCCGGCCGCGTGGCCACAGCTCGTCCGACCAGCACATCACGTACATCGCGGCAAACTCGGCGAAGAACATCAGGTGGTTCATGGCCTCGTCGCTGGAGAGGGTGGAGTTCTGCTTGAGGAAAACCTGCCGCGCCATGCCCGGCCGCACCTTCGGCGCCGTCATCGTCACGAAACCGGCGGCGCTCGCCGTCCGGTCGGGGAAGGTCTCCTGTGGCGTCTGCGCGCAGAGCACGGTGCCGACCTCTTGCAGCGTCGCGAGCATCGAGATGGCCACGTCGTCGGCGTAGATCTGGTCGCCGGTGAGGAGGAGATGGTGCGGCCGCAACCTCGCTTGGTCGGCTGCGGGTTTCTTCAGCGCCCGGCTGATGAGGCGATCGACCATGACCAGTGCGTCGGGGCCGCCGCCATGCGGCTTGCGACACGAACTGTGCAGCAGGTTGAGATCGGCCAGCGGCGGTGGCAGAGCGAAGGTCGGCAGGGCACCGGAGGTGTATCCGAGCGGTTCTTTCCCGCTCAGCAGGCCAGCCTGGTCGGCTAGGGTCTGCGTGCCGCCGGTCTCCGGCGTCATCCGCAGGTCGTACTCATAGACGACGCCGGAGATGAGCTTGCCGACGCGCGGTATCAGATGACTCACGACGACGTGCAGTGACTGCCCGAGCTTCCGGGTGTGGGTCACGTCGCTCTCCCACCGGGACGCGGCCGTTCCGGCCTCACGCACGACGAGCTGCACGTCGCAGCCTACTTTCGTGGCGATGAAAACGGTTACCTCGGTGGGACCCACGCGGCGCAGGACGGGCCCGCAGATGAGCAGCGGCCAATCACCGACATCTCGGATCAGCGCCATCGCTGCCCCCCCGTGCACCTCACGAGCCGTTAGCGGCACCTGTCGTAAAGTCGATGAGGGGTTGTTCTTCATTGAGCGCAGCGAGAACCCCGGGACAAGCCCCATGATCTCGCGGATCTCGGTCTTGGCATCTGCAGCCATAGACACAACCCCCTTCCGCGCCCCGGTGATCCGCTTTCGCGTACACCCGGCGAGCCCCGGTACGTTACAGGCGATCTTCGGGGTGTGAGGTCTCGATGGAGAGCTGATGGAGATGGCATGGAGAACGCACCCCGGACGCCAGCCAGGCCGAACGCTCCTGCCCGAACTGATGAGAACTCCGCAATCGGGCTCCAGCCCCTCACCGCGTTCTGTGAGACCGGGACGTAGCACACGTCGACCAGTACGGCCGGACCGGAGCCGATCGCGAGCGAGGTGATCGCATCGAACGTGAGCGCCGCCGACACGACCGGCCCTCCGGAGACGATGGCTGGGTGACGGGCACCTGGCCGTAGAGCGCGGCGACGGCGATCTTCGCGGCGCTCCTGAAGCCAGGACGAATCTCCACCAATCGCAACGGCTCGCCGGGAAGAAAGAAGATGCGCAGGAGCGACCGTGTGTAGACACGCCGATTCTGGACACTCTTCACTCACCGTTCACGGACCGCTCGCGGCGCGTCGCCGACCAGGGCTCTCACCAGCCACGAATTACCGGTTAACGATCTAGAACGTGGCGTTCAGGCTTCAGGCGCATCTGCCCAACGACGCCTATGTAGGGGCTTGGCCGATAGCGGATACCATAGGTCTAATGCGGGTGCCATGCCGCTGGTGCGGGCATGGCACCCCTTTATGTACCGGCGATTGACCCGTCCGGATTCAAGCCAAACCGGCGTAGCTGCTCCGCTTCCTCCGGGCGGCCCTGCTTAATCAGGAGTTCGGCAAGCTGCCGCCCGGCGTCCTCATCGCCAGCATCGGTCCGGGCGCGCAGCTCGTCTAGATCGCCCTGCTCGGCCAGCAGGTAGGCCAGCCTGATGGCCGCGTGCTCGTCACCGGCATCAGCCCGGGCGCGCAGTGCATCCAGCTCGCCCGGCTGCTCGGGCAGCCTGGCCAGCCTTGCGAAGGCGTTGTGGTCGCCGGCATCAGCCCGGGCGCGTAGCTCCTCCAGATCGCCCCGCTCGGCCAGGAGCTCGATCAGTCCTACGGCGGCAGACCAGTCGCCGGCATCAGCCCGGGCGCGCAGCCCATCCAGGTCGCCCCGCTCGGCCAGGAGCTCCGCCAGCCTTACGGCGGCAGACCAGTCGCCGGCATCAGCCGGGACGCGCAGCACCTGCACCGCCTCGTCCAGGTCGCCGTGCTGCTCGAGCAGCCCGGCCAGCCGCACGGCCGCGTACCCGTCGGCATCTGCCCGGGCGCG
Source organism: uncultured Actinomycetes bacterium (assembly GCA_963739615.1). Lineage (GTDB taxonomy): Bacteria > Actinomycetota > Actinomycetes > Streptosporangiales > Streptosporangiaceae > Palsa-504. The sequence goes on along the minus strand of CAVUBD010000034.1, from coordinate 62,841 downwards.
AAGCACCTGCACGGCCTCGTCCACGTCGCCGCGCTGCTCGAGCAGCCCGGCCAGAGGCACGACGGCGTGCTCGTCGCCGGCGTCAGCCCGGGCGCGCAACTCGTCCAGGTCGCCCCGCTCGGCCAACAGGTAGGCCAGCCTTTACGGCGGCGGCCACGTCGCCGGCGTCCGCCCGGGCGCGCAGCTCGTCCAGGTCGCCGCGCTCCACGAGCAGGTCGGCGAGCCCTGTGGCGGCGGACAGGTCACCGGCGTCGACCCGGCCGCGCAGCTCGTCCAGGTCGCCCCGCCAGGCCAGGAGCTCGACCAGCCGCTTGGCGGCCTTCGGGTCGCCGCTGTCGGCCAGGGGCCGTAGCGCCTGCAGGATCTCGTCTAGGTCTAGGTCGCCTCGCCGCTCGAGCAGGTCGACCAGAGCCTTGGCGGGGTATCGGTCGCCGGCCTCAGCGGCGTACCGGTACAACGGGATGGCGCAGCCGTACAGAAACCGACTTCTGGCGCTATCCGCGAGCCGGGTAGCGTCAGCGGGATCGCGGATATAGCTAAGGACGGAATCCCAGGTGCTGGCAGGCAGGCGAGCATACCGGCGTTCCCGGCTGGCGTGCTGGATCAGGTAATCCGCCACGGTGTACCCGGCGAGCTGGCCCATGCCAGCCCCAGCAGGGCTAAGTGCGGCGGCGGCGCCGTGCAGCTTGCCGGTGGCATAGGCCAGGGCCTGCTCGAACCAGTTTTCCGGCGCCTCGGTCTGCTGCCGACTGGAGCAGTAACCTGGCGCGGCGGCCCGCAGCAGGTCAGGGCCGAGTGGGGCTCGCGCGCCGAGCCGAGCCACATCCAGCGCCGCGGTCAGCACCGCCCACGCGTACGGATCGGTGGTCTTGGCGTCCTGCCAGCGGGCAATCAGCTGCGGAGCAGCGGCCAAGGTCTGGGTCAGCCCGTACCCAGCCGTCTCCAGCGCGACCGACAGCCGCCGATCGCGAGCTGCGGCGCTGCGGGCCCGGTCCTGCTCCGCGGGGCTGAACTCCGGATCAACGCGAACGACCGCAGCCAGTTCCAGCACTTCGCGTCGCGTTCCCGCGCATACGGGTCGGCGGCCCCGGGCGCGCGGACGGCGGTATAAGCGGTGTACCGGTCCGGCCACAGCGTGCCAATGATCACCAACGGGGAGGAGGCGGTCAACAGCGCCCGCATTACCGGGCCGGTTAGTCCGTGGTCGCCGTCGAGATAACGCTGCAGCTCATCCAGCCATATCACCGTCCGCGGCGGCGTCGCCTGCGCCAGGGAAGTGACGTCCACTGGCCCTGCCGGATGCACCAGCCACCAGTCGGGCAGCAGAGTCTTCACCGCCTGCGCCGCGCAGCGGGTCTTCCCAACCGAGGATCCGCCGACCAGCAAGACGAACCCGCCCCGCTTCGCCGCGGCGTCCACCTCGGCCCGGACGCCGGACTCAGCAGCATCAAGGTCCCGCGGCACGTACTCCGGCGGGAACTCATCGGATACCCCCGGCACGCGGATCGCCGCATGCACGCCCAGGAGCCGCGGGTCGGCCTCACTTACCCGCACCCTCGCCCCGGCAAGCGCCCAGACGGCCTGAGTATGCTCTACCCCGCCGGAGACGACCCCGGCGCGCCGTTGCGCCTCCTGCCGGTACGCGGCCCGCCACTGGTCCTCATCCAGCAGACCCGTCGGCCCGCTGCCCGGGCTGGCGACGCCGCGGCGGCTGGCCGCCTGATGCACCGTCCGCACGACGGCCAGGACCTGGCCGATGTCCTGGGGGAAGCGCCTGCCCCGCAGCCAGTCCCCGACCGTGGTCGGCGACACACCGGCCGCCCTGGCCAACGCCCGATCCGCGGGATCACCGGCCAGCGGCCCGGCCCTGAACACGCGCAGCTCCTCCAGCAGGGTGAAGAACTCCCCGCTGCGGCTCGGCAGCCCGCTCTTGCTCATAACACCCCTGCCGTGTCCCGCCCCTGTCCAGCCGATCGCTGGACACACGGCAGGGTACGGCCGTCACCAGCGCAATATTAAGACCTCGAGCAGAAGCTCCCTGGACGCCCAGCTGGACAGCAAGCCTCAACCCGTCAGCCCGCACCACGCCGCCGGGCGCCTACGAGCGATGGGAGATCCGATGCACACGGTACAGGTCCTGACCCTACTGCTTGCCCTGTCCGGCGCCCTGAACGTCGCGTTCACCGCAGGCCTCACCGCCCGCCTTGCCGGCGCGGGCCCGGCTGAGGCCATCCTGACCGGCGCCGGCGCCGCCCGCGCCGTAATGGCGATCTTCTTTGCCGCCGTATCCGCCTACCGCTGACCGGGGCGACCGTCCGCCGAACGAGTTGCACCCTGGTCGGGGACTTGACTTCTCACGCACCGGGCCTGGCATCACCGGCCGGGTCCAAGCCTCAACCTTGTTGCTGTGTACGCGGAAACATACCGCGTCCCCACCAGCGGTCTGCGTGAATCCCGGCACGCTACTAGAATGCGACAGCGCATCCCAGGCGCCGTTCGCAGCGGCCTTCGCTCGTCCGATGCCGATCAGGCCAATGCCGAGTTCGTCCCGCATAGCGGCTGTCATGCACCTACGCGATCTGCTCGATATCCCCGCGACCCGCGTCAGGAGGAGTGCACGGTCTGCACCGCCATAAGCCCGTAGGCCAGCGCCACTCTCCGAACCGAGACGCATGATCGTGAGCCAGGCAGGCCTGACGCAAATGCAAGGAGACCCCCGGGAATCGGGCTCCCGGGGGTCTCGCGCGATCGGCCCTGGCCCTACAACCCGTAGGGCCAGAAACCACGTCTGCTCGGGCCTCAACAACCAAAAGGCCAGGTCAAAATGTGTGGGCCGTACTGGATTTGAACCAGTGACCTCTTCCGTGTCAGGGAAGCGCTCTCCCGCTGAGCTAACGGCCCCTCATTGCCTCGCCGAGATGCTACCAGAGCCGGCCCCCCTCTGCGCGCCGCTGTAACGGCACACCGGCCCCGCACCAGCACCAGAGCATGCCGCTGTTCCATCCAGGTCAAGCCGGGACCATCTTCGATTTCGGGGCCCAGTTCAACCACTTTCATCCCGAACGGACCGGGGTTCCAGCCTCAGTCAAGCTACCAGCACTTCGGCCGCCCGACCATCGCCAGCTTGTCGACGAAGCGCGTTGGGTTTCTACCGCTTCGTCACCTCATGCCCACGGACCGTCGCGGCGGTGACCATCTCCCAGGGGGTCGGCTTCAGGCCGAAGGCCGTCTCGGCGGCCGAGGAATCCATCACGAAGTCGTCGCGGAACTGGTACTCGGTCTCGCGCAGTTCCCGCATCAGCGGCCAGACAAGTCCCATCCCGTGTAGCAGCACCGGGGAGAGCGTGCTCACGCGGACCTGGCTGATCCCGGCACCCCGGGCGAAGTCCTCGATGACCTGCCGCTGACTGCGCGGCTCGTTGGACGGCGCGTGCCAGGCGCGGCCCCAGGCCCTGGGGTCGGTGCCTGCCACCACCAGCATCCGGGCCACGTCGTCAATGAACGACCAGGTGTGCAGCCTGTCGGCGCTGCCGAGCACGGAGACGTTCCTGCCTTGGCGTATCCGGCCGGCCACCCGCTCGCCAAGCGCGCTCTGGGCACCCGGTCCGACGAAATCGGAGGCACGGACCTCGGTCACCCGGACCCGCCCGGCCTGGTGCGCGGCGAGCGCGTCCTGCCACATGCGGGCGCGGACCTGTCCCTTGCGGCCCGTCGCCGCCAGTGGCGTGGCCTCGGTCATCGGATGCGCCTCGTCGTAGCCGGGCGCCCCCAGGGACCGCGTCGCGGGTCCGTACCCGTACAGGTTGGACAGCGTCACCAGCACCGCGCCGCTGCGTTCCGCCGCTCCGAGCAGGCTGGCAGCGATCGGCGGCCAGTCGGCCGGCCAGCGATGGTAAGGCGGGTTGACACAGTTATAAATGACCGCGGCACCCTCGGCCAGCCGGGCCATCGCCCCGGCGTCCGCCGCGTCTGCGGCTACCTGGGTGACCGCGGCGGGCCCAGAGCCATGGCGGCTGACCACGCTGACGCGGTGCCCCTGCCCGGCCAGCATCTCGGCGACCCGGCTGCCGATCACGCCCGCGCCGATGACCAGATCCGATCCTGCTGGGTTGATGACGTCCATCGAAGGCCTCCTTGTAACTATCGCTCTCATCAGAGAGCGATGCTCTCTCTTTAGTATATGCAATCGCCGACACGATTCAAGAGCGATGCTCTTGTTTCTTGTCATCGTTCTCGCTTTGTGTCATGATCAGGAGGATGAGCGAAGCGAAAGACCAGGTCAGCGGCGACGCACGGCGTAGATCGGCGCCGCGTACAGCCCGCGAACGCGCCCGAGCGGAGATCACCGCGGAGATCCTTGACGCGGCCCGCGGCTACCTGGCCACTGACGGCGCCCCGGCGCTGAGCCTGCGGGCTATCGCCAGGGACCTCGGCATGGCCTCATCGGCCCTGTACCGCTACTTCAAGAGCCGCGACGAGCTGCTGACCAGGCTGATCGTCGACGCGTATAACTCACTCGGGGCAGCGGCCGAGGTCCGCGAGGCCGTCGTCGCCCGGAACGACCTGGCCGGGCGCTTCACCGCCATCTGCGAGGCGGTCCGGGCCTGGGCGCTGGCCCACCCGAACGAGTACGCGCTGATCTATGGCTCGCCGGTACCCGGCTACGTCGCCCCCGCCGACACCGTCCAGCCTGCCACGCGGGTAACGGTCCTGCTGCTCCAGATCATCGTCGACGCCACGACCGCAGGGCTGGCGCCGCCCGCGGACGCCCGCGACGACGAAGCCGGCGCGCTGGCCGCCGCCCTCGCCCCGATTCGCTCCCATCTGCCCCCCGGCGTTCCGGCCCCGCTCGTCCAGCGCGCGCTCATGGTGTGGACGAACCTATTCGGCGTCATCTCGTTCGAGCTCTACGGCCAGCTGCATGAGGTGGTAGGGGAGGAGGACGGCGACCGCGAGACCTTCTTCGCCGGATGCGTTCGCCGCTGGACCCACTTCACCGGCATCGCGTCCCCGGATTACCTTCCCACCCGGTAGGTAAACCGCCCCGGTGGCTCCGCGTCAGCGGTTCCACCGGGGCGATCGCACCACGGGTCACATAGCACCCCTGGGGCATCCCGGACCCCAGAATTCTCGCGGATCAACGACCCCGGATCCTGTAATTGAGCAAGTACGGCGTGGCGTCCACAGAAATGTCGGTACCGGGCATTAGTATAGAACACAGAATCAAAGTATGACCTAAGCCATTAGGATCAAGCGTCTTCAAGACGCGGTCTAGTCGGTTAATAACCCGGCCTGCGCATCCTTGGAGGAGGTGACCCCCGGTGCTGACTGCTGCCGTGCCGCCGCCCGCTAGCGTTACTGAGGCGCTGGGGATGCTGGCCTGCGCGCTGGGGTACCTGAACGCCGCTGATGCCACCCAGATGCCGGCCGAGACGCAGGCGCAGTGCCTGCAGTTGCTGGAGCAGGCGGACGCGATGGGCACGGCGGCGCGGTCCTCGGTGCTGGGGGCGTTCACCGCGGGGCAGGGCTATTACGCGGACGGGGATTACAGCCCGCGGATGTGGCTGATCACCAAGACGCGGGTCGGCAGGGGCGCCGCGGCCGGGCACCTGGGCTGGGCCCGCCGGGCCGCCGCGCACCCCCTGGTGGCGGCGGCGCTGGCCGCCGGGGAGATCTCGGTGTCCTGGGCCCGGACCATCTGCGACTGGTCCGGCAAGCTCCCGGCCGACTCCCGCGAGGAGGCGGACCAGATCCTCCTCGGCGCGGCCCGGTCCGGCCTGGACCTGCGGGACCTGACCGCGCTGGCCGCGGAGATGTATGAGAGGTCCCGGCCCCCTGACGACGATGGCCCCGGTCAGGTATTCGGGGACCGGTCGGTGCGGCTGGAGACCACCTACCAGGGTGCCGGCGTCCTCACGGGTGAGCTGACCCCCGAATGCGCCGCGTTCCTGGCCACGGTGCTGGATGCCCTGTCGGCCCCGGCCGGGGCGGAGGACACCCGGACCCATGAGCAGCGGTACCACGACGCGCTGGAAGAGGCGATGCGCCGCCTGGTGGCGAGTGGCCTGCTGCCGGACCGGGCCGGGCAGCCCGCCAAGGTCTGGGCCCATGTCTCGCTGGCGGACCTGCTGGCCCTGGACGCCGACTCGGCGCTGCTGAACGAGTGGACCGCACGGGTCCGCGCCCAGTGGGCCGGCGCCCGCGCCGCCGCCTCCGTCGCCGGCGGGGACGGCGCCGCGTGGCTGGACGGCGACGCCGCGCAGGGGTTCGCGTGCGACGCCTCAGTGATCCCGGTGGTGCTGGCCGATGTGAATCCCGGCGCCCTCGACGACCTCGTCAAGCTGTGCGTGGAACTGGCCGGGCACGGCCGCTGCAGGGAGCCCGGACCGGGCGAGGGCGGGACCGGCCCGGTCTCAGCCGAGGACGGGGCCAGCGGCCGCGAGGACGGCCCGGTGCCGCCGGCCGGCCGCGGCCGCGAGGCCCTCGAAAAAGCGATCATCGGCAAGGCCGTCGACCTCCTATCCGGCCCGGGCGGGCTGGCGTCGTTCCTGCGCCGCCGGCAGCTCGGCGCCCGCCTCGGCGGCCCCAGCCTGCCGCTGGACGTCGGCTACAGCAACAACGTCCCGGCCGGCATCCGCAACGCCGTCAAGCTCCGGGACCGCCACTGTCAGTGGTCCGGCGGCTGCTGGCAGCCCGCCGCGGCCTGTCACGTCCACCACATCACGCACAAGGCCCGCGGCGGCAAGACCAGCGTCAAAGACTGCGTGCTGCTCTGCCCGTTCCATCATTTGATCGTCATCCATCAGATGGGCTGGACGCTGGTCCTGAACCCCGACGGCACCACCACCGCGTGGAACCGCGACCGGACCAAGGTCTTGCACAGTCACAGCCCGCCCGCCCGCGCCGGGTAAACACCCCGGTCAGGATCCCGACGCGCGGGCCAGCACAGGTTCTTCGTCGGTCAGCGCCATCCGGGCCAGATGCTCAAGGGCGTGATCGACAGCGACCGGGTTGTCGCCGCCGACCGGCGCCAGCCGCTTGCCGACCCATGCCTTCAACTCCCTAATGAACTTGCCCGACTCATCGGCGCCGGTTTTGGTCAGCGCGAGGTTGTCGTGCGGGCCGGTGAGGTAACCAGCCGAGATCGCGTGGTCGAAGGCCGGGGCGAGCACGGCCGCCGGGATCCTGGCCCGCCTGGCGATTGCGTTCAGGGAGGGCGGCAAGCCCAGATCGTGGCGCATTCTGATCTGGCCGACGCACCAGCCGTCGGCTTCGTTCAGCACCGTTCCCGACGCTGCCCACAGCGCGGGCAGCTGGTCACGGCCCTCGCGCTGCAGCAGGCGCCCCAGCGAACGTTCCAGCTGCCGCATCGAATCGGCGTCGGGCATCCCGAACCCGCCACCCAGGTCGCTGGTGTCGGCCCGCGCCGCCTCCCGCAGCGGCACTTCCTTCAGGAACAGCGAGACCACGAACGCCAGCCCGGCCACTGGCACCCCCCACAGGAACACCACGTGCAGCGTGTCGGCGTAAGCCTCGACGATAAACCGGATCGCGGCAGGCGGATAGCGGTGCAACGCCTCGGGCGTGGTGACCGCCTTCGGATTCACCAAGGGCGAGCGCGCCAGGGCGGCGGGCAGCCGGGACGCCAGCCCGTTGGAGTAGATGGCGCCGAACACCGCCGTGCCGAACGAGCTGCCCAGCGTGCGGAAGAAGGTAACCGCCGACGTCGCGACGCCCAGATCCTCATAACGGGCGGTGTTCTGGACGATGATCGTCAGCACCTGCATGGACAGGCCGATGCCGATGCCGAGCACGAACATCGAGCCGGACGTGGCCCAGAACCCGGTCTCCGGCGACAGCCGGGACCGCCACCGAGATGGCGTACATGCCGATGATCGTCGGCGAACTCCACGCATAGGAGTTGCCCCCCAGACTCGTGGCCAGCACCAGCCCGCCCGCGCCCACCGCCACGAAGGCGACGCCCAGGTAGTCGATCACCGGCCGGCCAGCCGCCCTGGTCGCGGGGATGGTCCACGCGGCCAGCGCGATCACCACGATCCCGATGGGCACGTTGATGTAGAACACCCACCGCCAGGACAGGTCGTCGGTGAACACGCCGCCAAGCAGCGGGCCGATGACCGTCGTCACGCCGAACACGGCGCCCAGCGCGCCCTGGTATTTCCCCCGCTCGCGGAGCGGGATGACGTCACCGATGAGCGCCGTGGCGGTGACCGTCAGGCCACCTGCCCCGACGCCCTGCAGCGCGCGCCATACGATCAGCGTCGTCATCGAGCCCGCGAGGCCGGACAGCGCCGACCCGACGATGAAGATCACCATGCTGACCTGGAACACCCGCTTGCGGCCGAACAAGTCGCCGAGGCGCCTTGATCATCGTGTCGTCCGGCGAGATCACCTCGGCCGCGTTCGGCCTGCACGCCCGGGGTCACCGGCCGCCCGCCTTTCCTGTTCGCCCGATGACCCTCAGGGACGGGCTAGCATCGCGTCCTGTGGAACCTCAACCGACGCAGCCGCTAGCGGTGCTCCTCGGCCGCTACCACCCCGAGGGCGAGACCGAGGCCGCCGACATGCACCGGGTGCGAGTGCTGACCGACGCCACCGATGACCCGTGGCGGCGTGAACTCCCGCTGCACGTCACCGCGTCCGCGCTGATCGTGCACCTGCCCACCGTCCGGGTGCTGCTGCGCTGGCACCAGCGCCAGCAGGCCTGGCTTCAGGTGGGCGGCCACGGCGATCCCGGCGAAGGCGACCCGCTCGCCGTCGCCCGGCGGGAAGCCTATGAGGAGACCGGGCTGGCCGACCTGACGCCCTGGCCCGATGCGGAACTCCGGCACGTAGCCATCGTCAGCGTCCCGGCCGGCAAGGGAGAACCCGCGCACGAGCACGCCGACGTCCGGTTCTTCATGGCCACCCAGACCCCAGAGGCGGCGCGTGCGGAGAACGCCCACGCGCCGCTGCGCTGGCTGTCCCTGCCTGCCGCCCGTGAGGCCACGTCCCAGCCTAACCTCAAGGAAACCCTGGCCCGCATGGAACGACTGCTCGCGCAGTAAGTTCAATACCAGAAGCTGGAGCGCCTACAGGTGCTCGAAGAGGACCGTCGGCGACGAGGTGATCACGGCCTATCTCCCGGCCTGCGGCCCATATTCATCATCCGCTGCTCCAGATCCGCCCATGTCTTGCTCCATTCCGCGAGCGGGCCGAGTATCTGTTCCAGCACGGCAAGCTGCTCGTCGAAGGAGGACAGCTGGGCTGTCAGCGCCGCGATGCTGCGTCGCTGCGCGGCGATGCTGTCGGCGATGGACTTCATCTGCGCCGCAGAGAGGGCGCCGGGCAGCGGAAGCAGGCCAGGTGTCGACGGACGGCCACCACTGAATCCGGCTAGGTTCTCCAGCCCCTCGGTGACCGCGCGGAACTGGCCGATGAATTCCTGGACCAGCCGGGGAACCAGGCCCGATGTGCTCGTCTCATCCTCGGCCATCGGTGTAATCCTTTCCCCGGGAAGTCCGCAGCGGTCGCTGCCACAATGCGATCATTCCCGCCTGGTTCAGGATCAACGCTACAGCGGGTCGGCCCGCGCGTGTGCATCTGGCCGCGGCGCGCCGCCAGTTGTTATTCAGCCGGTGAGCGTCGCCTTCGGGCGAACGACGCAGAACTCATTGCCCTCGGGGTCGGCCAGGACCGTCCAGGACTCGGTGCCGGTCTGCCCGACGTCGACCCGGCGGGCGCCGAGCGCGACCAGGCGCTCGATCTCCTCCTCGCGGTCCTCAGCGCTGCTTGTGAGGTCGAGATGGACCCGGTTCTTGACCGTCTTCGCGTCGGTCACGGGCATGAAGCACATGCCGACGGGCGCGCTGTCATCAGGCCCGATGACGATCTCGCGGTCCCGCTCAGACAGGACTTTCCAGCCGAGCGCCTGTGTCCAGAACCGCGCAAGCGCGGGCAGGTCATGAGTGTCAACCACGATGTGATGCAGTCTTACCGGCATGCCGCCAGTATGCGCCGGGCCGCCAGGCGAGGTGCCTAATGGCCCTCCAGCCGACCTTCCAGCCACCGGGAATCACCGGCCAGCTCAGAATCGCAGATCTTCCTGCGGCCAGCGGCCGGCCGCGAGACTCTAGTCGAGGACCATCCAAAGTCCGGGCACAGGCACGAGCGCCCGGAACCGCGAAGTTGTCAGGTGTAGCAATGACCCACACGCCAGTAACTGAAGAGCGGCGGAGCGTCAAACCGCGGTCGGCGGCCGCCGGGCCGGGTGCGTTTCCGGTCGGCCGGCTGGAGGCCGGTGAGCTGGAGGCCGGTCGGCTGGAGGCCGGTGAACTGGAAGCGTTCGGCCTGCGGGCGCTCAACTCCATCGGCGTGCGCCTGGCCCAGATCTTCCTGATCACCGCGCTGATCGGGGTGCCGCTGGCCGCCTCGGCGAACCAGGCGGGCCGGGCCCTGGTGCCGGCCTGGCCGTGGCCCTGTGCGCGGCAGGCGTCGCCTACGTCTTGCCGCGGCCGCGAGGGGGAACCTGGCTGATCGTCCTGGTGACGCTGACCGCCGTCACCGTTTCCCTGCTGGCCAGCGCCGCACCCGGTTTAAGCTGGGACCGCACGCACCAGCTTGCGGCCTGGGTCGTGGCCGGGATGGCCAGCGGGACCGCCGCCTCTCGCGGCCCCGGCTGGGGCCTCGCGGTCTTCATCCCCGCCGTGGCGGCCGAACTAGCGGTGGAGCACGTCCGCGGCGCCCCCGCTTCGGCCCTGGTCTTCCTGGGGTCGCTTACCTACTACATCGGCGGGGCGGTCACGCACGTGCTCGCCCGCCGTGGTTTCGCCACCACCGAGCAGGCGCTGGAAGCAGTCGCCGTGGCGGAGGCCGCCCAGCGGGTAGCCGAAGAACGCTGGCAGGCCCGGCGTGAAGCTGACCGGCTGCTGCACAACACCGTCCTGGCCACCTTGTCCGTCCTGGCGCACCAGGGAGAGGGCATTGCGCCCGGCGAACTGCAGGCGGCCTGCCGGCGGGATCTCGACATCCTCAACCTGGGCCGCCCGGAAACCGCCCGTCCGGCCAGCCTCCGTCCGGCCAGCCTCCGTCCGGCCAGCCTCCGTCCGGAGGCGAGCAGCGTCCTGCCCGCAGGGGTGGCTGTTTCGTCGCTGATCGAGGCGGCCCGCGGCGAGGCCGCGGTACGCGGGCTGGAACTGCGGGCGCACGCCGCCGCCCTCGGGCAGCCCGGGCTGCAACTGGACCCGGCCGTCGCCACGGCCTGCCGCCACGCGCTGGTCGAGTGCGTCGCCAACGTCCGCCATGCTGATGTGCAGCACCTTGATCTGATGGCGAGCGTTACCGCGGACGCCCTCGTCCTGGTGGTCGTCGACGAGGGCCGTGGCTTCGATCAGGCCCGGATTCCGGCGGACCGGCTGGGTCTGCGCGCTTCGGTGCAGGAACGGCTCGCCGCCGTGGGCGGCAGCGCCGCCATCTGGACCCAGCCGGGTCAGGGCACCAGCGTCATGCTGCGGGTTCCGCGTCTGGCGCCGCCTTCGTGACCGCGGGCGTCCTGCTGGATGTGCCCACGCGCCGCCGGGCCTTTCCGCAGATCTTCAACCGGCTCGTGGTCATCTTGACCGTCCAGGCTCACCTGTTCGCGCTCGTGGTCATCGTCCAGTCCACGCGTGACTACCGCTCGCTGCCTGCGTGCCTGGCGCTGTGGGCGGTCTCGCTGGCCGTGCCCATGGGCTGCCTCGTCGTGGCCCGCCGGGCCGGGGGTGCCCTGCCTACCGCCCCCTTCCTGGCCGCCAGCGGCCTGCTGGTAGCGGTAGACCTCGCCCTCACGGCCGTGGTCCGGCTCCCTGACCGCGGCGGCGCGGCCATGTGGAACTGGGGCGTGGTCGGCGTGACCATCCTGGGCTTCGCCGCCCTCCGCCCGGTCCGCGATGTCTTGTTCGCGGCGGCCGGGCACAGCCTCATCGGCATGGCGGTCACCGTCACGGCACTGCAGCAGCCGGGCGTGGATGCCTTCAACCTGCTGATCGTGGCCAACGCCGCCGCCACCCCCGCACTGGCCGCGGCCCAGTACCTGAATCTCTACATCAGGGCGGTCCGGTTGCGTGAGCAGGCCGCGGCGCAGCGACGCGCGATACAGATCCGCCACGCGGCGGAGGAGGCGATCGAGGCGGACGCCGCCGGGCGCCTGCAGTCCCTGCAGGCCGAAGTGGTGCCGCTCTTGACCGGTGTCGCGGAGGGCACAGTCGCCGTGGATGATCCGCAGGTAGCCCGGCTTGCGCGCCGGCTGGGGGCCGACCTGCGCCGTGAACTGATCGCGGCGCGCAGCGGCCAGTGGCTCTTGCCCACCTCACGGCCGGCGTCCAGCCCGGCCAAGCCGGGAGACACCCAGGTGGCGAGCCCGGGCCCGAGCGCGGATCTCCTCGATCCGCACCGCCTGCTCGGCCGCCTCCAGGACGCTGACCGCGCGGCGCTGGCCGCCCTGCTCGACGTCCTGCACCGCTACTGCGACTGGCCGCGCCTTTCCGTCGCGCTGGCCCCCGATGGCGGCCACCCGACCTACGCCGCCGTCACCGTCGTGGCGACCGGCTCCGATGCCCGGGCCGCCGCCCAGGACACGGCGGTGGTGGCGGCCGCTCGCCAGCTCGGCGCTCACCTCTACCTGGAGACGAGCGATGTGCTCGTCGCCGAGACCAGCGTGGCGCTCGGCCCGCATATCTCACTCGCCGTTACGGCACGTAGTTCCCTGTAATGCCCCCGGCCGTCCCGGCGCCGTGCGAAACTCCGGTCATGTCCGTGCCTCAGCCATGCCTGCGTCTGGCCATCGTGGATGACCAGCAGATGGTCTTGTCCGCCCTGCACGCCTGGGTCGGGCAGGCGGACGCGAGCATCGAGGTCGTCACCACCGCGCGGAGCTGGGCCGACCTCATCAGCCATCCGGCCTTCCCTGTCGACGTCGTGCTCTTGGACCTGGACCTAGGCGATGACATCCCGGCCTCGGTCAAGATCTCCACCTTGCGGCAGGCCGGCGTCGCCGTCATCATGATCTCCAACCTCGCTGATCCCGCTCGCATCAAAGCCTGCCTGGCCGCCGGCGCGGCCGGTTACCTGCCCAAGGCCGAGCCCGCTGAGGAAATCCTCCGGGCCGTGAGCGCGTCCGGGCGCGGGGAGGCCTACATGAGCCCCTCGCTGGCCACGCTGCTGGTCGAGGACCAGGAAGCGAGCGCCGAGTCTGCTCCGCTGCTCAGTCCGCAGGAACTGCGCGCGCTGACGCTCTACGCGTCCGGGCTGCCCATGAAGAGCGTGGCCCGGCGCCTTGGCGTGACGGCACATACCGCCAAGAGCTATATCGACCGGGTACGAGACAAGTACGCCGGCGTCGGCCGCGAGGCTCGCACCAAGCTCGACCTGCATCGCCGCGCAAAGGAAGACGGCTTGCTGATCGGCGAGTAACGAAACCGGCTTCCCGCTGACCCCTAAAAAGGGGGCTGGTGCTCGGTCGCCCCCGCTTGGAAACATCGCCTAGGACACGTGCGGCAGGGCGCCGGTACGCTGTGGGGGGGCTGGCGCCCTGTCGTGCGTGCGGGGCCGCACCTGCCAGATTCGCGACCTAGCCAGGATCAGCGAATGAGGACCGCGCCCGGCCGACGAGCTTAGGGAGCAGCTGGCTGCCGGTCATGTCGGGCACCAGGCCCCACCTGATCTCCATCACCGACATCTTCGCGTCCGGCGTGACGATGCGGATGTCGGCGCCGAGCGCGATCTGCAGCCCGCCGCCCAGGGCGTTCCCCTGATGGCCGCGATGACCGGCACGGGGATCTCCGTCCAGACGTACGCCGCGCGCTGTCCGGCCGCCCGGGCCGGCCCGTGGCCCGGGGGGAGATCGACCTGGAGGCTGAGCCGCTCCCCGCTTGTCCGGCCGGGCCAGGCGGACGTCCGCGACCCCGTCGGCGATCTCCACCGTGACCCGCTGTCCGGTCATCATCGCCCCCTCGCACCGGGCTCGTCGGCGAACTCGGCCGGGGCCCGCATCCGCCACGCGTCGGTCACGAGTTCCTCGAGGCGGCGGGCATCCACCTCGGCCAGCCGCAGCATCACCAGCGGCCAGCCGTCGTAGCCCGGCGCGGTGAAGAACAGCCCGGGCTCGCCGAGGAGCAGGGCCTGCTTCTCGGCCTCGTCGCCGACGTACAGCACCGCGATATCGGCCCGGATAACCCGCGGCTGGCCCGGCCTTCGTTCGGGATAGGACCAGACGAACCCCTTGCCGCCGACCCGGAAGTCGAAGCCGTCGCTGTCGATCTCCTCCACCTGCGGCAGGGCCAGCGCGAGGCGGCGCACGTCGTCGGCGTCAGCCATCGGGTGCTTCCAGCCCGAGCCGGCGCTGCTCGATGATCAGGCAGCGGTCCTCCACGTACAGCAGCCCGGCGGCCTCGGCGATCGCTCGTGCCTGCGCCGACACGATGCCAAGCTGCAGCCACAGGGCCGTGGCCCCCGCCGCGACGGCCTGCCGGGCGATGTCCGGCGCCTGCCAGGACGGCCGGAACACGTCGACCAGCCCCACCTGCTCGGGCACCTCGGCGAGCGTCCGGTAGACCGGTTCGCCGAGGATCTTCTCGGCGTGCGGGTTCACCGGGATGATCCGCCAGCCGTGCCGCTGCATGTACGCAGGCACCGAGTGCGCCGCCTTGGTCGCCGTCGCGCTCGCGCCGACCACGGTGATGGTGGCGTAGCTGGTCAGGATGCGCTCGGTCATAGCGTCCATGTCGGTCATCCCGTCACCATAACCCGCCAGGTGCTCAGGTCGCGGGCAGCGTCTCCGGCAGCGCCGCAGCGGCCGGCGAGCCGGCCCGGCCGCAGCGGCCGACCGGGCGGGCATCTCGAGCCCGTTCCTGGGCCGCGGAGCGGCCACCCCGCGATTGGCCAGCCGGTACTGCTGCAGGCGGCCCTGCGGCACGGTCGGCAGCCAGGTGGCGCCCCAGGCCCGCGCGTCGAAGCTCGCCGCCCGGCTGATGTCCTGCTCCATTCCGGTGGCGGCCCGGATGGCCGCGGCCCGCAAGCTGGCGCCGGTGATGCCGAACGCGGCGGCCACCGTCGCCAGGCTGGTCCACACCTTGGCCGTCCCGCTGCTGTTCGCGATGGCCAGGTAGAGCAGGCCCCCGGTGGCGGCGGCGATGACCGCCAGGAGCAGCCAGAAATGGCGCACGATCGCCAGCACCAGCTGCCGGCTGGTCCGCACCATGGACCGGCCGGCCTGCACCCACGCGTCCACGCTGGTCTGGCCGCCGGTATCCATCTCGCCCCTGAGCAGGCAGTGCCAGGCTGCCGCCTGGGTGTGCAGGGCGGCCGCTACCGGTGAGCGCAGCGTCGCCCACCCGTCTTTGATCATGGACGCGTAGCTGTCGGCCCACTCCTGCCAGTTCTGCAGTGACCGGCTCACAGTGACGGCCGACAGCGGCGGAAGGACCCCGCTGGCCCCGGCGAGCCACATTGCAACGTGGCCATCCGCTGGCGCCCGAACTGGCCGAGAAACAACTCCGCGTCGGCGTTCTCAGCGGAAAGCCAGCACGTATTGCTCAGCGCCTGGCCCAGCTGATAGGCGCTGAGCTGCTGGTAATCGCCGGTAAAGTGCTCGAGGATCGCCAGGTGCAGCGTCTTGACGGCCACAGGGAAGCCCTCGTGTCCTGCGACCGCCCAGGCGGTCCGCAGGCTGTCGCCCGGCAGGTCCGGGTACGGCGCGAGCAGGCGCTCAAGCTCCACGAACGCCAGGTTCATGGCATCGTCCTGGCCGAGGTCAGCGACCGCGGGCAGTTGAGCCGGGGCTTCCGGGCCGTGCGGGCGCTGCAGCGGGCCGTAGAGCTGCGCCATCAGCCAGCCCAGCGAGAAGACCGATCCCGCCGCCGGATCCTGGTTGCCCGCCGCGTCAACCGACATGATTGCCTCCCTGCGCCGACCGCATCATCGGCGAGCATATTACGGTGGTGACCGTGCCGGTCATGCCTTGGTGGGGCGTGCTCTCCTCGGCCGGGTCTCCCGTTCTGCTGGTGGGCGGCTGGACCGTCGCCGCCTCGGCTGCACGCAGTTGGCCGGATGCGGGTACCCCGTCCCGTTCGGCCAGATCTTAAAGATCTTTATCCCGAACGAGCATGGGTGCGTGCGCAGGGACCACTTGGGCGTCGCTCAGACTGGCTCGTCCTCGCCCTCGTCCATCTTGAGGAACTCTTCCGCCGCGGCGCCCATCGACAGATCGCCGGGCTGGAGCCCTTCCCCGAGACCGGGAGGGCTCTCCGGGTTGATCTTGACGAAGGGCGGCAGTTGCGGTTCGGACCAGACGACCTTCTTGCGTTTGCCGACAACCCAGCGCCTTATCCTGACCATGACGCTTATTTACCCCCGGTATCACGATTAACCGCGGTCCGGAGGCCTGCCTGGCGCCAGTTGCGGGCTCAGCTGAGGGCTGGCCGCGTACTCCTGCGGCGCCTGGATGTCGCGGCGGGTGACGGCGAGGTAGCCGACGAGCACGGCGACGGCGATCGCCACGATAACCGCCACCCGGCCGGAGCCCAGGCCCAGGCCGGACAGCGATTTCGGCCAGGCCCAGGTAGTCGGCGAACGAGGCGCCGAGCGGGCGGGTCACCACGTAGGCGAACCAGAAGGCGGCGATCGCGTTGAGCTCAAACCGCGACCAGGCCACGGCGGGTATCAAGATGATGAGGAAGAACATGATCCCCGACGCCAGGTAACCGAGGCCGAGTGTCGTGCCGGTGAAGTCGCCAAGCGCCGTGCCAAGCGCGAAGGTGGCGAATACCACCGCCCAGTAGTACATCTCCCGGCGCCGGGTGGTGATGCTGTGGATCGACAGCGTGCCCTCGCTGCGGTACCAGAGCCAGAAGATCATCGCGAGTACCACGGCCCACAAGATCGTGGTCCCCGTGTAGGGGATGCCCACGAACAGGTGCAGGGCGTCCGACACCCCGGTGCCGAAGGTCGCGATGGCGTAGGCCAGGAACCAGTAGGCGGCCGCGGAGTAGCGGCGGGTCCTGAACTGCCAGACCAGGCCGACGACGATCAGGCCGACCTCCACCAGCGCGCCGACGAACCGGTCGCCGAGGGCCAGGTAATCCGACACGGCCTCGCCGCCGCAGGTGGTCAGGATCTTGACCACCCAGAACAGGAAGGTGATCTCGGGTACCTTCGCGGCGAGCGGCTCCGGGAAGATGGCGTCTACCGGGCGGCCGCGTCGTTGGCTGTACATGGACCTCACATGTTGCGTCCGGCATAGCGGCCGGGACCGGGCGCCGGGCGGCTCGCGTAGAGCGCCGGCGCGCGCAACTGGCCGCACCCTGGCGATGTGCACGAGGCTGTTGTATGTCACCAAGGCGATAGCCAGATGCATGACGATGAGCACCGCGACCGCGCGGGCCGGCTGGCCCAGGTCCAGGATATAAAGGTCCGGGAGCCAGAGCACCAGCGTGACCAATATCGCCAGCCGGAAGAACAACCAGCGCGGCGCGGAACTCACCCGTGTCACGACCGGCCAGGCCGCGCAGGCGATCACGACGCCCACGATCGTCAGCTTGGCGTAGTCGTAGAACTGGAAATGCACGTAACCCTTGGTCGAAGGGAAAATAGCCGTCCCGATCACCACCAGGATCGCGTCGGCGGTCAGCGCCCCCGCGACGGAGGCCGCCAGCGCGACCAGCACGCGAGTGATGGAGGGCTGCCGGTGCGCCGGGGCGAAGTCCACGCGGGCCAGCTCGAGCCCGCGGCCCAGCCACGGCAACAGTCCAGCAGACAAGATCCCCTCCGGAGAATCAGACGGTGCCAGGCCACGCTATGCCGTGCCCGCTCGCCAGCGGGATAGCCGGGAGGACGAAATCCGGCCGCGCGATCTCATCCTCAGGTCGGACGCGGAGCCGATCACCAGGCCGCTAGCTGCGGCGATGCCACGCCGAAGCGTCGGTGGGCCGCCGGCCGGGGGTACGCTGCCGGTAAGTAATCACGAAGGACGCACATTTGGGCAGCATGACCGAGATCCCCGCCCTTCCGCGGCCAGCCCCTCCGCGGCCAGCCCCTCCCCATCCGGCGGCGCGAGAGACAGCCCCGCCGGATGAGATCACTCGCGGCCTGTTCTCCCGCGGCCGCCGGGTGGTGCGGACCCACCCGCTGGCCACCGACGCCCTGCTGGCGGCGGTGCTGCTGACCCTGTCCACCGTGTGGCTGGCCGGGGCAGGCTTCGCCAGTGCGCGCGTGGCCGCCGTCCAGGCGGCCCTGATCGCCGTGCTCGCCGCCCGGCGCCTCTGGCCCGCCGCGGTCTTCCTGCTGATCAGCGCGATCGCGTTCGGCCAGTGGCTGCTCGGCTTCCCGCTGCTTGGCGATGTGGCGGTGCTGATCGCGCTCTACACGGTAGCGGCCCATCAGTCACGGCTCCGCGCCCTGCTCGCCGCCGGGCTGGCCGAAGCGGGCGCCATCATGGCGGCGATCAAGTGGGATCCGGCCGGGACCACGCAGCGCTCGCTGATCTTCCTCACCGCTACCGTGGTCGCCGCGTTGTTCGCGGGCCTGGCCGCGGCCTCTGGCAGCAGGTACCTGGCCTGGATGGACGAGCGCGCCCGCAGGCTCGAGGTCGAGCGGGACCAGCAGGCGGAGATAGCGGCGGCCGCCGAGCGGACCAGGATCGCCCGCGAACTCCACGACATCGTGTCGCACAGCCTGTCGGTGGTCATCACCCTGGCCGACGCGGCGGCCATCGTGGGTCGCGCCGATCCTGACCGCGGCGTCGAGGCGATGAACGAGGTCGCTGAGGTCGGCCGCCGCGCGCTGGCCGACATGCGGGCGATGCTCGGCGTGCTGCGGACCGACGAACTGTCGTCGGCGCTGGCCCCGCAGCCCGGCCTCGCCGAACTCGGCGGCCTGGTCGACCGCGTCCGGGCCACCGGGCTGTCCGCCGACCTCGCCGTCGACGGCACGGAGTTCCCGCTCGGCCAGGCCGCCGAGCTGACCGTCTACCGCATCGTCCAGGAGGCGCTAACCAACACGCTCCGGCATGCCGGGGCCAGGCGCGCGCAGGTCACGATCGGCTATCACGATCCCGAGGTGCGGGTGCGGGTCGCCGACGACGGCCCCGCCGCCCGTCCG
Organism: uncultured Actinomycetes bacterium; assembly: GCA_963739615.1. Lineage (GTDB taxonomy): Bacteria > Actinomycetota > Actinomycetes > Streptosporangiales > Streptosporangiaceae > Palsa-504. Next base: position 43,710 of record CAVUBD010000034.1, on the reverse strand, counting down.
CCCGCCGCCGGTCCGCCCGCCGACCGCCCCGGCCCGGGACAGCGTAGCCACGGGCACGGGCTGGACGGCATGCGGGAACGGGTCGCCCTGCACGGCGGCGTGCTGCGCGCCGGCCCCGCCCCCGGCGGAGGCTGGCTGGTCGACGCGACCTTCCGGCCCGAGCAGGTGCCGACATGATCTCCGTGCTACTTGCCGATGACCAGCCGCTGCTGCGCCGCGGCTTCCGCATGATCCTGGAGGCCGAGGGGGATATCACGGTGGCCGGGGAAGCGGGCGACGGCGCCGAGGCCATCGATCTCGCCCGCCGGCACGCGCCGGACGTCGTGCTCATGGACATCAGGATGCCGGGCACGGACGGCATCGAGGCGACCATGCGGATCACCGCGGCCAACGCGCGGGTGCGCGTCCTGGTCCTGACAACCTTCGACCTGGACGAATACGCCTTCGGCGCGCTACGGGCCGGGGCCAGCGGCTTCTTGCTGAAGGACGTGCGCCCCGGCGAGCTGGTCGCCGCCATCAGGACGGTCGCGGCCGGAGACGCGGTCATCTCGCCCCGCGTGACCCGCCGCCTGCTCGAGGAGTACGCCCAGGTGCTGCCGCTTTCTGCGGGCCAGCAGGCGCAGCGCTGCCCGCGGCTGGACACGCTGACCGAACGCGAGCGCGAGGTGCTCATCGCGGTGGCCCGCGGGCTGTCCAACACCGAAATCGCGGCCAGCTTGTACGTCTCCGAGGCGACGGTGAAGTCCCATGTCGGCCGGATCCTGGCCAAGCTCGGCCTGCGCGACCGGGTTCAGGTCGTGGTGCTCGCCTACGAGGCCGGCCTCATCTCACCTGGCCGCCGCCCCGCACCTGGATCCGCGCTGACGGACTAGTGGTCCGGTAAACCGGTGGGCTAACCTGGGCCTGAGATGCCTGGTCCGAGGCTTAAGGGAGGCGGAGACGGGAATCGAACCCGTGTACAGGGCTTTGCAGGCCCTTGCCTAAGCCACTCGGCCACTCCGCCGCAAAGGGCATGCCGCAAGGGCATAAGGACCCTCAGAGCGGACGACGGGATTCGAACCCGCGACCCTCACCTTGGCAAGGTGATGCTCTACCAGCTGAGCCACGTCCGCACGCACCTGGGTGCGTTGAGAACTGTAGCCGATCCTGACGCTCATGCAAACTCGGAACGCTTCGATCCCGGTCGATTTTTCCCGAACGAGCCCGGGTGGCCCGATCCAGACGCGCCTTCGGCCTGGACCTCGGCGAGCCCTCCTAACCACGGGCCTGACCACGGCTAAACACGGGGCCGACCCGTCGGCCCCATCCGGGCATGGGAGGCTGTCGATCATGCGGGAAATCGTGGTTGACGGCAGCGCACTGACGGTGGACGACGTCGTGGCCGTGGCGCACGGGCAAGCGCGCGCCAGCCTGGGCGCCGATGTGCCCGGGCGGATGGAGGCGAGCCGTTCGGTCGTCGTGCAGGCGCTCAGCGGCGGCGCGCCGGTGTACGGGGTGAACACCGGGTTCGGCGCGCTGGCCGACACCCCAGTGGGGGAGGCCGACCTGACCGCGCTGCAGGGCGCGATCGTCCGCTCGCATGCGGCCGGGGTCGGCGTGCCGCTGGACGATGAGACCGTGCGGGCGATACTCCTGCTGCGGGCCAGGACGCTCGCGGCCGGGTACTCGGGGGTGCGCGCGGATCTGCCCGCCCGCCTGCTCGAGCTGCTCTCACGTGACCTGCTGCCGGTGATTCCCGGCAAGGGCTCGGTGGGTGCCTCGGGCGACCTGGCTCAGCTCGCGCACCTGGCCCAGCCGCTGATCGGGGCAGGGCGGCTGCGAGCGCCCGGCGACCCGTCGTCCGGTCGTCCGGCCGCCGAAGTCCTGCGCGAGCACGGCCTGGAGCCGCTGACGCTGGCCCCGAAGGAGGGGCTGTCGCTGGTCAACGGCACCGAGCCGATGCAGGCGCTGCTGGCCTTCTCCGTGTACGACGCAGAGATGCTGGTGCAGGCGGCCGACGTGGCCTGCGCGCTGTCCGTCGAGGCGCTGCTCGGCACCGACCGTCCCTACGACGAGCGGGTCCAGGTGATCCGGCCGCATCCCGGTCAGCTGGTCAGCGCGGCGAACCTGCGCGCGCTGCTGGCCGGATCCCCGCTGCTTGCCAGCCACCGGGACAGCAGGCACGCGGTGCAGGACGCGTACTGCCTGCGCTGCGCGCCGCAGGTGCACGGCGCGGTCCGGGACGTGCTCAGCTTCGCGCGGCAGGTGATCACGATCGAACTGGGGGCCGTCGTGGACAACCCGGTCATCGTGCCCGACGGCGAGGTCATGACCACGGGGAACTTCCACGGCGAGCCGCTCGCGTTCGCCGCCGACATGCTCGCGATGGCCCTGGCCGAGCTCGCGTCGATCAGCGAGCGCCGGGTTGACCGGATGCTCGACCCCGCGTTCTCCCGCGGCCTGCCGCCCTTCCTGGCCCCGGCGGCCGGCACCAACTCAGGCTTCATGCTGGCTCAGTACACCGCGGCCTCGCTGGTCAGCGAGAACAAGGTACTCGCCCACCCGGCCAGCGTGGACACCATCCCGACCTCGGGCAAGCAGGAAGATCACGTATCGATGGGCTGGACCGGGGTGCGCAAGCTCCGTGAGGTCGTCGGCAACGTCCGCGCCTGCCTGGCCGTCGAGATCTGCTGCGCCGCGCAGGGCATTGACCTGCGCGAGTCGGTGGCCGTGCCGAGCGTGCCGCTGCGGGCCGTGCACGCGCTCGTGCGCTCAGCCGTGCCGCGGATGGACGTTGACCGCGAGGTAGCCGACCAGCTCGCGGCCGTGGACGCGCTGCTGCCGGAGATATGCCGCGCGGCCGCAGAAAGCTGCATGCCGTTCCGGTAGCCCCGGGGTGACACCCGAGGTCCGCCGGGCGAGGAACGCCGTGGCCGTGGTCTTCACCGGCCTCGGCTTGGCCACCGCGAGTTTTGCCGCGCGTATTCCTCAGGTCCGGGCCGCCCTGCACGTGAGCCCAGGCGTGCTCGGGCTGATCCTGCTGTTCGGCGCGATCGGCTCGGGGATCTCCGTACCGCTGACGGGAATCGCCATCGCCCGGTTCGGGGAAGCGCGCGTAGTGGTCGCCGCTTCGGTCATCGCCGCGATCGGGCTGGGCGTCATCGCGGCGGGTTACGAACACGGCATTCCGGCGGTGGCGGCCGGCCTGTTCGGCTTCGGTTTCGGGGCCGGCGCCGGCGATGTCGCGATGAACGTCCAGGGCACCGCGGTCGAGCGCGGCATAGGCCGGGCGATCTTGCCGAAATTCCACGCCGGCTGGAGCGTTGGCACCGTGGCCGGGGCGGGTGCCGGGACGATCCTGGTCGCCCGGCACGTGCCGGTTACCGCGCACCTGCTTGCGGTCGCGGTGGCCACCGGCGTAGCCCTGGCCGCGGCCACCCGCAGTTTCCTGCCCGGCACCGCCCGGCCCGGCACCATCCCGCCACCCCAGGCGGTCGAGGTTCACGTGGCCAAGCACGTATCTGGGCAGGCGGGCCGCGGGAGCCCGCTCGCGGCGTGGACCGAGCCGCGCACGCTGCTGATCGGCTTGTTCGTGCTGTGCGTGACCGTCATCGAGGGCATGGGCAACAGCTGGCTCAGCCTGGGTGTCATTGACGGCTACCGCGCCTCCGCGGTCCTCGGCGCCGCCGCGCTGTCGGTGTTCCTGGCCGCCATGACCGTCGGCCGGTGGTTCGGTCCCCGCGCCATCGACCGATTCGGCCGGGTCGCCGTCCTGCGGGCGGGTACCGTCGTGGCCCTGGCCGGGCTGCTCCTGATCGGCTTCGGCCATTACCTCCCGGTGGCCCTAGCCGGAGCCGTACTCATGGGGCTCGGCGTATCGCTGGGGTTCCCGGTGGGGATGAGTGCGGCCGCCGACGACCCGCGGTACGCGGCGGGACGCGTCAGCACCGCTGCCTCACTCGGCTACCTGGCCTTTCTCGGCGGGCCGCCCGCCATCGGCGCCCTTGCCGACGGGGTCGGCATCCTGCACGCGATGATGCTGGCCGGAGTGCTGCTCGTCGCGGCGTTCTTCCTCAGCCGGGCTGCTGCCCCGATGACACTCGTTGGTCACGAAAAGTAAACCCCGGCCCACCACGGGGGAGTGGACCGGGGCGATCTCGGCGCGACCTAAGGCCAGCCGGATAGCTTTTGCTATGCGTTGCGGAGTAGGTCGTTTAGTTCCGTCTCGATATCGATGAAGCCGCTTTCCTTACCAGCCGGCACGATTTGGTACGTGCGCTGCAGGAACGCGGCCATCGCCTGAGCTGGGGCTTCAAAGTGCGCCTGACCGAATGGGGAGGAAAGCTCGATGTTCAGTACCGTTCCTGCGGTGTCCGCCGCCCCGATTACGTCCAGGTGGTCAGTTTCGGCGCACGATATCGGCGTCGGCCACACCTGTACATCTCCCTCACCCTGCCGCGACTCGATCCCGGCCGCCAGCAGGTCCCTGGCGAAGATCCACTCGACCGGTTCGTCGGTGCCGACATGGAACGCCATCCGCACCGCGTAGGGGTCACTGCCGCTGTAGTACATACTGGCCACAAGGGGAACAATCGTTTGCTGCGGGACAACAAGCCTAAGACCGAGCTCGGCCGAGATCGTGGTGCTGCTGCTTCGGTTCATTGCTTACCCACCTCTACCTAGCCGGGTCCCGGACAACCGGGCTCTGCCGATCTGACGCGACCGGCTGTTGACTATGACGCGTACGGAGGGTGAAGCTTTCCCAAGTGGTCAGCATGCCGTTTTGCGCCTTTCGTTCCCAGCCGGGAAGTCTAGACCTCATCGTCGCCCTGACCTGGACAAATGCTGTCCAGTCCGTGCAGCGATGTTGAAGCAGTTTAGTGTTTCAGTACGTCGATTGCATAGCCTGTGACTTCTATCTCATGCATTTATCTACGAGGCGTTTCGATAACAATACTGAGCGTAATTAAAGGCGTTCCGATGCGCACGTTTGCAGGATTTGGCCATTACACAGCGTAATCGGCGTCGTGGACGTGGCCGAGACGCGGCGCGGCGGCCCGCCGGGTGCGGCATGGCGCGAAGATGCGCTACCCTATGGAGGCGCACGGACGAGGCTGTCACAGGGGCCGCTGGCCCCCGGCGGGCAGCTCAGGGACCGGCGACGGGCGATTGGCTCAGCGGGAGAGCGCCTCGTTCACACCGAGGAGGTCACTGGTTCGATCCCAGTATCGCCCACAGATGTAAGGCCAGTTCAGAGGCTCCACGGACAGCTCTCATCCTACGCTCCGGATGGGAGCTTTCGCCGTGTTGGGAGGAATTTGGGAGATTTCCTTCTCCCGCCCTGCGGGCGACCGGGCCGTCGACGGACTTGCCGAGACCGGGCCCGCCCGAGCGGATCTGTGCTTGTTATGACTAGTTGGCCGCAGGTTGTCCCAGGCGCCTGCCGGTGTCGCCGCCCTGGCTACTTCGTGAGGCGCCGGATCGCCTCTGCGAGCGTGACGACCTCGGCGGGCGCCAGCGCGGGGTCCGGCGTGTCGCAGGCGAAGGGCTGCGCACGGATCGCGGCAGGTACCAGGGACGGCCTTTGCTTGATGACGCCGAACGTCGCCTCCAGGCTCACCGGCTCCCCGGACGTCAAGGCCGCCCTGTCCCGGCAGGGACGCTACAAGACCGTCCGGGACAACCTCCAGGTCAAGGAGGTCCGCCTCGGCGACGACACCGACCGGTTCATCATCTGCCACAACCCTGACCAGGCCGAACGCGACGCCGCCATCCGCGCCCGGCTCGTCGCGCAACTGGAACAGCTCATCGCCGGCACCGACAGCCTCACTGCCTCCGAGCGGGCGAAGCTCGAGGGATCCCTAGCCGGGAAGCCCGGCCTGAAGCGGTTCCTGCGCGTCACCCCCGCCGGCCTGCTGCGGGTGGACAGGGCGAAGATCAAGGCCGAGGAGAACCTCGACGGCAAGTACCTCCTGCGCACCTCCGACCCGAACCTGACCACCGAGGACATCGCCCTGGGCTACAAGCAGCTCCTCCAAGTCGAGCGCGGCTGGAGGGACATGAAGCAGGTCATCGACCTGCGCCCGGTCTTCCACCGGCGCGAGGACCGCATCCGCGCCCATGTCATCCTCTGCTGGCTCTCCCTCCTCCTGATGCGCGTCGCCGAGAACACCGCCGGACGCCCCTGGGCGAGGATCCGCGCCGAGCTCCAGCGCCAGCACGCCGTCACCTGGACCGGCCCCGCCGGCACCTTCCGGCAGACCACCGACCTGACCAAGCCCCTGCGGGACCTCTACACCGCACTCAGTATCGAACCGCCGAAGAAGATCCTCGCCCTGGAGCCCGCCGCCTCAGCCTCCTGACCTGCACAAACATCACCGCCTAGTGACACGCCCTGTCACTGGGCTTTTTCACGTTCCTGCAGCTAACTGCCTATTTTTCGGTCACTAGGCGGAAGCAATTCTGCGGAACCCAGGTCCTGGGCTCCAGGACACAGGTTTGCCATTCCGACCTCTGTGATTGACGGTACGAGGCCGACCGCTGGCCGGAGTTGGATGTTCCCCCCCTCGAACTGCCGACGGAGTGCGTCCAAGAGGTCGTGAGCCAGTTCGTAGCGCAATGCGTCGACCATGAAGTAGCCGACAGGACCAGCTGCGACATATGGAGCCACGACGTTGGCATGGACGTAACTCTGAAGGAGCATGTCGCCGGTCGCCAGGCCGTCATCATCGGCCGCTGCCGTGAAGTGCCTGAGGTAGTGGTCCAGCCACTGGTCGTACGCCTGGCGCGCATCGCGGACAACGGGCTCAATCCGTTCGCGGTCAGTAAGGGCCAGCAGAGCGGATTCCAGCCGGCGGTGGGCCCTGTCGATCTGCCATGTGTGCTCGGCGTAATCGCGGAGGATGGAAGACCAGCGATTGGGAACTCGACCGCATCACCGCCTATCTCCTCTGGGAGCGCAAGGCCCGCGGCACAACCACGCGGCAAAAAGACGATCCTCAGGACGCGCAGGCGGCATTGGCCGCCGCCCGCAGGGAACTTGACCTCGTTCGCGCCACCGCCGAGCCCCGGCTCATGCCGTTGCACTACAGCCTTCGCTGGGCCCGGGCGGCAGTCCCGTCTACCAACCCGCAACTCGCTGCCGACGCGCGGGATCTGGCTACCGCCATCGAGGACTCGCTCACCAAGAAGAACCTCGACCCCGGCGGGCAAATCCGAGAGCTGCTATCCGAACTCCGCGCATTGGCATCCGCCACCTGATGACTGCAAGGGACCAGGAGTGGTCCAGACCGTCTGGGCCGTCACCCCGCTGACCGCGCCGCAAGCCTCTGGCCCGGATCCGGCCGTCCTTGTCGTCGGCTGCTCGGGCGTGCAGGTATTTATTATCAAGAGCTCTTCGCATCGCTGGCTGCGTGGCCGTCCAGGCTATGGGCCTGGCGGGAAGCTGGCCAGGCTGCATATTTATGCATCGCCGTCATGCTTCGAGAACGCGCTGTCATGCCGCCGACCGGGCGAGGCTGTCACCACGCAGAACCATCGCATAGGCGGGCGTGTGCCGGAGTTCCAGAACCCGGGTTCGACGTGGAGCACGAGGCCCGGCTGACCGGACCACTGGGTGCCCTCAGCCGTTGATCCTCTTGGCTGCCCCGGCCGCCGTGGCTAGCGCGGCCAGGTAGTCATCGACGGTCTTCAGGCCGGCGCCCGTGGTGTTGACCGACAGGTGCGTGGCGCCCGCGTCCTGCCACTGCCGCATCGCCGCCGCCAGCTTGTCCCGGTCCTCCTGCCAGCCCAGACGCCCTTCCATGCCGAGGCTGGCCCCAATCGATCCTGTCGCGACGCTCGCCTGATGCTTGCGCTTGGCCTCCCACCGTCAGGCGGTGGGAAGGTCGGCGAGCACGCCGCTAATCAGGATCTCCGCGATGCGCCGGTGCGCCTGCCGGATATCCACCTCGTCTCGGGCGGCAACGAAATCGAGGAAGCTTGAGTGGAAGATACGGTAACGGTTCTGTGTCCGGTCCTGGTCCTGATTCTCCGCCATGTGCAGGAACGGCATCCAGGCGTCCAGCGCACCGGATACGCGCGCGCGATCGGATATCCCGGTGAAGGTCATCAAAAGGCCGATGGAAACGGCTTCCCGCACCGCTGCTAGCACCGTCACCGTCGGCAGCAGGTACTCATACCAGCTGTCGTCGGCGGCGGCAGCCCTGATTTGCAGCCACTTGGCGGCATAGTAAGGCGCAAGACCGGTCGGCAGGTCCGCCAGCTCGTCGTAGGTGAACCCGGCGCGCGCCAGGTCCGCGAGCACGTAATGCAGGTACATGAAGCTGCCCTCGCTCTTGCGGATGAGCTGCTCGGTCAGCTCCGCCTTGCCAATGCGATGGCTGGCCAGCGCCGTCCGCGCTGTGTCGTCGTCCAGGGTCTGCAGGATGTACGTGCGGGCATCGGCGATGTTGTCCGGAGAGTCGCTGCGCAGGAAGTAGGTCTTGTAGGTGCAGAAGGCGGTGAGCGGCGGTAGCCCGCTGCCTCCACCTTGCCAGCAACTACTGGTCCGCCCTGCCAGTCACCCCTTTCGGGCTGGGGCATGGACTGCGCCCTGGAATGGCTGATATGGACGCTGTACGTGACGCTTGCACCTGACGGTCCTCGAGCACCGGGTCGGCAGGGATCGTCAACGCCCGCGACTGGTTATCACACTGCGTTACGATCGCTGGCTCCGACCGCCACGCAGGCCGCCTATGCGTGACAGCTGGTGTATGACTGGGCCGCCTGCTGCCCGTGCAGAGCTGGCTGATTTGGCCGTGCCCACAGTCGGATGGACGCGCGGTCAAACTGCTTAGTGCGGCCAACTGGTGAAATATCTCCGGATCGGGAAATTCATACCAGGACGATGCAGCGCCAATTCGCGTGTTCAAGTAGTTTGCTGAGGCCTGTATTTCTGAATGAGGATTATACCGGGCTGAGTGCCGGTGCGCACTTTCGCCGCCGTTCCTTTCCGGAGCGTAATCAAGGATGCAGCAGGCTTCGCGGCGCGCCGGACCTGCCGCCTCCCGCGGGAAGCCAGGCGCTGGACCGGGCGCAAAACCCGGATGAACGCCGCTGCCGGGCCGGCGGCAGTCGGCAGAATGCCGCCGCCTGCACCTGCCCGGGTGAGAACTCACAGGCGCGGCGTTCCGGGTTGGCCGAACGACCGGGCGGTCTGCTGATCGGTGGGGTCACCGCTGACCATGTAGAGAGTCTCTTTCTCATTTAGCACTGCGGCCTCATCAGCCCCGGGTCGCCGAGCTCTTGCTAGATACCCAGGGCCCGCCGGGAAGCATGAATCTTCACACCATCTCCATAGACTTTGCGATTGTATTACACAGGCCGGGTCTCTCTTCGACAGAGGCTCATTCGCTTTTTTTCGCCCCGGCGATATGTTGCCTTTTGGATGCGGCGCCGCCGGTAGCCGCGATCACGGGAGGGGAGCTCGGATGGCCTGGTCACCAGCGAATGAAGATCTCTCGCGAATCGATGAGCCGGATAAGCCGTGGGTCAACTTTGCGCTGACGGTGCAGCGGCAGGTCGGGCACTTCTATTCGCCGATCAGGCTGTCAGATCTCGTCGCGGTCGCCTATCAGGCCTCGGCCGCCGGCGCCGAACTGCACACGGCCGGCAGCGGCCACGCTTTCGAAGACGTGGCGGTGGCGAAGGACCGGATGGTCAGCCTCGCCCAGCTGAAGTCGCCGCTGAGTTACGTCTTGGATGCCGCGTTGACCGACGCGCGGCGCGCCGTCCAGGACGACCCCGCCGCGGCGTCGAAGCTCTTCCACGTCCATGGCGGCATCACGATCGGGGAGCTCAACGAGGTTCTAGCGGCGAACGGCCTGGCCATGATCACGCTCGGCGGCGCGAACGTGCAGACCCTGGCGGGTGCCGTGGCCACCTCCACCCACGGCGGCGATATCGGCTTGCCGCCGCTGCCGGACGTGATCCAGGCCGTCCATCTCGTGACCGCGGCGGGCCAGCAGGTGTGGATCGAGCGGGCTTCCGCGCCGGTCACGACCGACGACCGGCTGCGTGCGGTGATGCAGCGCTGGGAGCCGGTCGCGGCGGAGATCCAGATCCGCCGCGACGACGACCTGGTCAATGCGGTCGTCGTCGCGTGCGGCCGGTTCGGGGTCATCTACTCGGTGGTCCTAGATGTAGTGCGGGCCTTCCGGCTCGCGGAGTACACCGTCAAGCTCCCGGCCGCGACCGTGCTCGGGCGGTTGCGGGCGGGCCTCGGCGGCGTAGACGCCGGGTCGGGGCTGGCGCCGCTGCTGGCCGCCCTTCCCGGCCCGCCGCCGTACGTCAGCGCGAACACCGCGTCCGGGCTGCGGTACCTCAACGTCACGCTCGCCTCGACGAGCCCGGGCGGCTGCTGGGTGCAGCGACGCTGGCTCACCTCGGCGCTCGACGACAGCGAGCTCAATACTGGCGCCCCTCCTCTCTGCGGTTCCGAGGTCGCGCCGGCGATCCTGCTGCTCACCGCGCAAGTGATCGAGGCCGAGGCGCTGGCCAGGGCCCAGGTCCCGATCCTCGGCATCGTCTGGGCCGCAGAGCTGACCGCTCGTGCCAACGAGCTCCGGGAGGCGGCGACCAAGGGCGCTACGACCGGGCAGGCGATGGCGATGGCGCTGCGCGCCGCCTGGGACTCGGATCTGGGCTGCTTGGTTCCGCTCCTGAACACCGTGCTCCTGGAGGAGCCGCTCGGCACGCCGCCGCCTGGCCGCCGCGGCCCTAGCCATCTGGTGATGACGGGGGACCGGGCATCCAACCGGGTCTGCTATACCGGCCGGTCGACGGAACTGATCTTCCCCGCCAACACGCCGGCGTACCTGGACTTCCTCGACGCGATCCTCCCCGTGGGCCCCACGCTGCGCCAGGCCGGCTACGTCTCGGTACGGTTCGGCGCGCCGTCGGCCGCGCTGATCTCGATGCACCACCTCCCGTGCCGTCTGGTGATCTCGATCGAGGTGAGCAGTCTGGGCGGCCTGCCGGACAGCGCCGCCTGGATCGCCTTCGCCGAGCGAACCGGGGTGGGGTTCGGCGGCCGCCCGCACTGGGGCCAGGAGCACAAGCTCACCTCCGCCGAGGTCACCCGGTTCTACGGCGACGACCTCACGACATGGCAGGAGCTCCTGCACGGCGTCAGCGGGATGGACCTGACGTTCAGCAACGCCTTCACCCGGCGCTGCGGCCTTGAGCCCGCGCCCGTCCCGCGGGCCGCCACGGTCTCCCGCGTCTCTGTCGACGGCACGGTGGTGCTGCCCGCCCAGTTCGGCACCCTGGCGGCCGATCTGGGCGACGTGGAGTTCGGCGGCAGCGGGGACGTCCGCCTGGAGATCACGAACGTGGGCGCCAGTACGCTGCACGTGCGCGTGGCCGCCGTCGCAGGCGATTTCCAGCCAGCCGACCTGCGGATAGACGGGCGCTTCGAGGCGCAGACCGATGACGCCGTCGTCGTCGTGCTGCTCTTCACCCCGACGCGGCTTGGCCCCATAGCCGGCACCGTGACGCTGGCGACCGACGCGCCGGCCACGCCGGAGCTGACGGTGGCGCTGTCCGGCACCGGCCACGGGCCGGTCATGGCGGTCGACCGGTCTTCCATCGACTTCGGCACGGTCCTGCCCGGGACCACGGCGCGACAGGCGCTCAGGCTGCACAACGACGGCGACCGGCCGGGGGAGCTGGCGGGGGCCGTGGTCGTGGACGCCGATGGGCACAGCGGATTCACCGTCACCCCCGAGTCGGCGGCCCTGGCTCCCGGCCAGGCCGCCGACCTGACCGTGAGCTTCGCATCCGGCGCGGCAGGGCTGGCGGCCGCCCGCCTGCGCCTCTACACGCGGACCGCGAGCGGCCTGCGGAGGACGCTCGAGATCGGGCTCTCGGCCGAGCAGCTCGTCGCGGTGCCGCGGCTGACGCCGGACACGCTGACCTTCCCTGACGTGCCGCTCCGGCGGACCAGTGACTGGCAGAGCGCGGTACTGGCGAACCGCGGCAGCGGGCCGCTGCGGATTACCGACGTCGTGCCTTCCCCGGACTTCGAGTGCTCCGGCCTCCAGCCGGCGGTGCTAGACGCCGGCCAGACGCGCGCCCTCGTCGTCCGCTTCCGGCCCCGGTCGCCGGGCCTCATGGCAGGCGAGGTGCAGGTGGTGGATGATGCTGCGGGCAGCCCGCACGCCGTTCTGTGCTCGGGGACCGGGCTGGCGACGCCGTTGCTGGTGGCCGAATCCCAGGGGGCATCCTTCGGCGGCCAGCCGGTCGGGACCTCCGGAGAGACTCGCCAGATGCGGTTCACGAACGACGGGACCGCGGTCATGAACGTGACGTCGGTCGACGTCATCGGCGCCCAGGCCGCCGACTTTAGCGTGGCGCCGGGCCCGCTGCCTGCGGCTGTGCCTCCCGAAGGGCGCTGCCTCGTCGAGGTCGGTTTCCGTCCCGCCGCGACCGGCCCGCGGTCCGCCCAGCTGCGGGTCACGTCCGACGCGCACCAGAGCCCCCACCTGTTCCCGCTCGACGGGTTCGGGAGCCCGCCACCCGTGATGACTATCGACCCCACCGTGCTGACCTTCCCGCCGGGCCCGGTCGGCGACCCCAGCGCTGCCCGCCGGGTGACGCTCGTAAACAATGGCCAGACTCCGATCCCGATCGCCTCGGTCGAGGTCCTCGGCACCGAGTTCGCCGTGCGCGGCGGTGACTGCGTCCCGGGCGCGGTCGTCCCGGCCGACGGGAGCTGCGGCGTCGACCTCGTCGCCACCCCCGCGGCGGCCGGCCGGCGCACCGGACAGCTGCGGATCGAGGCGACGGGCGGCGATGTCGCGGCCGCCGAGCTGACAGCCACTGGTGTCGGCGCCGAGCTGGCCTTCGACCCGCCCGACACGGACTTCGGCGCCTGGCTGGCCGGCGGCCTAACGGAACTCCGTGAGGTACGCCTGACGAACGAGGGTAACGCGTCCGTCCGGGTGAACACCCTCGCCGTGGTGGGCGACTTCGTGTCCGCCAGCACCTGCGCGGGCAGCGTTCTCGGCCCGGCCGGCTACTGCACCGTGCGGCTGCGCATGCAGGCCGCGGCCGTCGGACCGCGGACCGGCCGCATAGTGGCCAGGGGCGACGGCGGCCTGGAGGTTATGGCCACGCTCCGTGGCGTTGGCGCCGCACCGGTGGCCGGGCTCGATCCGGAGAGCGTGACATTCCCGCTCGCCGCCGTGGGGACGGCGAGCGCTCCGGTCACGATCACGCTCACCAACACCGGCACGTGGCCGCTGACCCCCCGCAACACCGTCCTGCGAGGTCCGGACGCCGCCGACTTCACCCTCGTCCAGACCGCAGATGGCACGGTACTCCAGCCTGGGCAGATCGCGGCGATCCAGGTGTCCTTCGCGCCCAGCGCGGCGGGCGAGCGGACGGCGGACCTGGAGTTCGAGTCCAACGCCGGGGCGAGCGCCCACCGCGTCCCGCTGACCGGCATCGGCACCATTTCTGCCACGCCACCCGCAACTTGACGCGATATCCTTCCCCGGCAGCCGAGCTGACCGTGACGCCGGGCGGGTCCCCGGTCGTTCGGCCTGAATGCCTGATGCGGCGATAGGCGGCTCCTTCCACGGTCAAGGGCGCTTGCCACCGGGTGTCGGCGCGACCGTGTGCATGTTCCCGGCGGCCGGGACCGGCCGCTCGCCGTGCAGTATCCGACCGGGCTGCACCCCGGCGTCGAGACCTACACCGGAGGCCTTTTCCTCAACACACGACAGCCGCCGCTCAGTGGAACTCTTACGGGGCTTTAACCACTGATTCCTCTCGTACACCTTCTCGTCTTGCTTGCCGGACCCGCGCCGTCTGGCAGTACCGGCACGTCCCGTCGTTGTCAGGGCTGCTCCCACCCTCACCGGCGCCTCCCGGCTCAGGCTGCCCTCAGCTCCAGCCGGGCCGCTGCGACGACCCGGCGGCGGAGTCCTTTCACCTCCGCACGGTCATGAAGCGCCTCGTGGCGCACGGTTTCCATGTTCCGCACGCGTAAGACGCGGCTGGGGCCGGGTGCCCTCTTTACCCCGGGGACTGCGGTGCCTTCACGGCCAGTTAATCTCACTGACCGCCGCATGCCGCCTTCCAGCGGCCGGTCCCTATTCACCCCGGTCCAGCATTCCGCCCCGGGATGTAACTGTGACGAGGCATCATCAAGGGTTCACTGGCGTTCACCCCTCCCAGCCTTTCCCTCACCTGTAATCCCCGGGACGGTACGGGGACCCTCGGGCTTTTCCCTGAGCTCCGCACCCGGCTGAGCAGGACCCAGCCACGCACGTCAGGGCGGGAACGAGCCTCAGGCACTGCCCGGAGTCACGTCATCAGCATCCGCTGACCTCCTTCGACGTACTCACTCAACGCGTGCGACCTCATGTCGCACGAACATATAGTTCTGTACGACCTGGAAGCAGGCGGCCCAGTAGCTGCCGACGTGCCAATTGGGCGGATCTCGCACTCTTGCTCCCGCAACCGGCTATGACGCTGGGTGACAGAGCTCGGACTCGGGCTGGCTTCAGAAACCAATTGTGACTATCGGAGACCTTTCCGGTCAGACCCGGCTGATCACGGGCGGGCTCCAGCCGGGCCGGATTCTCGCCGCACATCTCCGCATGGCACGTCACGACTTGTCCTTTGGACGTGGGCGAGGCGGCCGGTTTCGCGCCCGCCGGCATCGGGAGCTTGCGGGAAGCTTTGCCGGGCTGCCCCAGGGATCACGTTCTGTCATCTTGATACTTTAAAGTCTCGCCTGCGGAAACGCTGGCTGCGGATGGTGCCCGCCACAGGAAGAGAGCCACGGCCATGACCGCACCGCGACCGCGTTCCCCGCAGCCCAAGGAGCTGGACGCCGGGATGCTCCAGGCTGAGATCACCTCGTTCCGGTTGCGCTTGGCGGCCGAGGGCGAGGCCGCCAAGACGATACGGACCTACACCGAGGCGGTGCAGTGGTTCGCCGCTTACCTGCTGGAACAGGCCAGCCGGGACAGCTGGGAGGAGGTGGATGGCCAGGATATCCAGCGGTGGATGGTGCGGCTGCTGGACCGACCGCTAAAGCAGCGGATACGCCAGTAATCAGTACCGTGCCCTGCAGCAGTTCTTCAAATGGCTGGCTGCCGCGGACCTCTAGAACCTCGGAATTACGCGGAACGCAGGCCACAAGAACCCCACTTTTCAGCCGGCGGGTCATGGCTCCGAGTTCGCCCGCCGGCGCCTCCAGTTAAGCCATGGCCGGGGCGCCCGGCGATTCTTGGATCGATGATGCTTGTTGTGCGTCAGCGATTCTCGCTCGCGCCCAGCGGCGGGATGTGCGTCCGAACATGTGAGCTAGCCGGCGTTCCGAAAGCGGGTTGCCGGCCTGCACGCTGAGCCTGTACGCGGCCACCGCCGCGTCATTGACGGCGCTGGCTTCAGGTACTTCATCGTCACGCTGCTCGTTGGTGGGGATAGCCGGCAGCCTGGCAGCCTGATCTGCGGGCCGCCGCGTCGGGTCTGACGCGTGGCGCTCGCTCCCGCCGGGGCGATCGCCGTCAACGGCCCAGATCGGGAGGGAGCGAATCGCAGTACGACATGCGGCACGATTGCAGAGGTGTTCTGCCGACGGCCCGCGTTCTACCGCTCCGGACGTGCGGATCAGCCAGACCAGGAGCTCATAGGAGCCCACGAGGCTGACCGTCGGCCAGGCCGCGACCACCGCCCCGGCGGGACCGTGGGACCAGCCCTGGGCCATGTTCGCCGTGAGGGTCGCCGCGATCCCTAGCCCGAGCAGCCACCGGGCGAGGGAGGGTACCGGCACCCGGTGCCGTGCCGCGTACAGCACTACCATCGAGCTGGCGTAGACAAGACCGTCGACCGTAGTGGGCTCGAGCCGGGCGGTGATCCCGGTCTCGCCGTGTGCCCGGACGACAGCGTAGGCGTGCCAGTAGGAGACATACGCCGCGATGCCCGCGACGGCGAGCACGGCCACGGCGGTGGACAGGCGGATGGCGCGGTCGATGCCGTTCGTCACGGGCGGGGGCGGGTCGTCATCGCCCGGTGGGTAGCCGTCGGCGCTGAACCCGCTGCGGACTGCTTCGGCGAGCTCTTCTTGCTCGGCGGCAGCGCGTATCGAACAGAGATCGGGCGGGGCGTAACCGGGGCCTGACATGGGCTCCTCCTCCGTGACCGGCTGGGAGGAATTTGGGAGGTCGCATCCGGCGCGAACCACCCTGAACCTGTCCCAACCGAGCTGAAGCAGAGCCTCTGATCTGGCCTTTCACCGAAATCCCTGGCTGAGACGCCGATCGGAACCCCATGGTAAGGAGAAGGTCTATGGTTCGATTCCGTAACAGGACTCCAGCTCAGAAAAATTAATTCGAACGCGTTTAGCTGGCCTTGGGGGCCATTCCGGGGCCAAGTTAACTTCAAGTCCAACTTCAAGTCGTGCGAGTATTTGGCGGCGGCTTCCGGTCCGCGGAGCTCTGTGGTTCGGGCGGCTCTGTGATGGACCTGCTCGACTGCGCGGAGGATCATCGGCGTGGCGCGCTGGATTGACCGGCTCACGAGGTGCCCGGGGCCGTAACGGTGATGGATCTCGGCGAGTCGCTGTTCTGCCGGGACGAGCTCGCCGTCCGGGCTCGTCGTCATGTCGCAGCAGGTGAGCACGCTGGAAAGCAGGTACGGCGCAGGCTCGAACTCGAGGACCAGGACGTCGGCGAGTCCGCGTTCCTCGGCTTCAATGATGGCGTACGAGTGATGGGCGACCAGCCGGCACAGCATGGCGTCGGCGTGCTGGGCGTCGCGCAAATACCGGGCGCCGTCGAGCGCGTGCAGCCCAGTCAGGGACAGGGCGGGCGCGTAACCGATGTCGTGCAGCCACGCGGCGGCTTGCAGGAGATCGGCGTCAGCGCCGAGAACGGGTGCCAGGCTGCGTGCTCGCGCAGCGACGCCCTGGACGTGCGCCCAGCGACGGGGGAGGGGCTCCTGCAGAAGTGCCTGGGCGAGATCTTCGGCCCATGAGGCCAGCGCGTTCATGCGGCCAAGGCTGGCCAAGGCTAGACAGCCGCCGCGGGACGTACACGGACGTGGCATGCCGTCTGAAGACGTCTTGTTAAGCATCAGGCGCCGTCATCCGGCACTGCATGCTGGCCGCAGCGAGGCGGGCTTGGCATAGTCGGCCTGGCCTGTGATCCTGCCCCGCGCCGCCGATCTCCGCGCCCGTCCCGCACTGGACGTCGGCGCGGCGTGTCTGGCCCGTGGCAGCTCGGGCTCGGCGGGTCGGCGTTGCCGCTCGCAGCCGGTGCAGGGCCTTGAAGCTGCGGAGAAGGCTGCAACAGCGCCGGAGGGAGCGGCCTTCCTGCCAGGGCGGGTGGTCCTGGTCGTCGCGGATGTCGTATACGTAGCCGTCCATCAGCAGCCACCGGACCGGCGCGCTGCCGGGGGACAGCAGGGCGGGGCCGACGCCAACGGTGCAGTGAGCCCACGCGGGCACGGCAGGTTCAGGATCGGTGCCCCGGGAGCGGGGGGTGACCTGCCGTTTTGCGGGCAACACAAAACCAACACAACTCGGGGCTCCGGGAAAGATCAACACGCGAATAACACGGACAAAACGGTACTGCCCGGCACCCGACGGCACGTTTGCTAGAATAACCGTGTTAGCCCATGGAAGCCCTCATGCAGGTCAAACGGGCTGACAACATCTCAGGCATCCGCGATCCCCGGCTATGACAGACCTTCTGTTAACCGGCAGGTTATAGGTTCGAGTCCTATCGCGGGAGCCACGAGAAGCTGCTAGCGTCAGCCCTCCTGCCTGCGGAAACGCAGGAAGCGAGGGAACCCCCATGGCGCACGCAGCGCCCGCGGTCTTCAAGATCCCCACAAAATCCCCACAACCGGCCCGCGGCAAGGCCGGACGGCCCGCCGGGCGGGCGAAGGTCGGCCGCCCGGCGCCGGGCCGGGTCCGCGCGAGCGGGGCCGGGCGCGCGGCCACCCGGGGCGGCGGCGAGGTCATCGAGCTGGAGTACGGCATCACCGTGTACCCGGCCCGCGAGGAACACGGCCGCTGGCGCGCGGTCTGGTACGAGGAGGGCGAGCGGCAGCAGTGCGAGGCGGCAAGCGAGGAGAAGCTGGCCGCCAGGCTGGAGAAGGTCACCGAACGGCTGGAAGCCGACGCGCCGGACATGAAGCGGCCCGGCGCGGACCTGATCGCCCATTACCTGGACCCTGACCGGCTCCCCGTCGACGAGCGGTGGTCCCGCAAGCACGCCCACACCCAGCGGCGGCTGTGCGAGCGGTTCGCCGCCCCGGTCATCGACGCGGTCACCTGCCAGGACATCAAGACCGAGCACACGCAGAGGATCGTCAACGCCGCCCCCACGCCGGGGGAAGGCGCGCGGGTCCAGGGCATGATCTCGGCCCTGGTCAGCGCCGGCCTCGACGGCGGGTTCCTGGCCAACCCGCGGCTCGCCAGGGTGCACTGGCAGGCCGGTGACCGCCCGCTGCCCGCGCCCCGGGTGAGCACAGCCGGGGAATCAGCGCTGTGGGTCGACCCCGCCGAGATCCCCGCCGGCGGCGACATCGGCAAGCTCGGCCAGGCGCTGGCCGCAGGGCGGCACGGCGAGCGGGACGAGCTGATGGCCAATACCGCGGCTTACAGCGGGCTGCGGTGGGGCGAACTGACCGCGCTCACCATCCCGCAGGTCGACCAGGCAGCCAGGGTGATCACGGTGGACCGCAAGGTGGTCGAGGTCGCTGGGCACCTCTATGTAGAAGCGCCGAAGAACCGCAAGTTCCGCAGGACGATTTACCCCTGCCGCACGCCCGCCGGCTACCCGCTCGCCGAGCGGCTCGCCGCCCGGATCGAGCAGGCCCGTGCCGAGCAGGCCGCCGGCGTCAACCCGCTCGGGCTGATCTTCCCCTCGCCGACGGGCAAGCACTGGCGGTCCTCCAACTTCAACCGCAACGTCCTCCAGCGCGCCTACCTCGCAATCGGGTGGCGCGACGCCGAGGGCGGCGGCCGGTGGACCTGGCACAGCCTGCGGCACGTGTTCTGCACCACCGCCCTGTTCACCTGGAAGCTCGACCCCACCGACGTATCCCGCATGGCCGGGCACGCCAACTACCGCATCACGCTCGACATGTACGTCGGCTCCACCGCCGGCGTCCTTGACCGCGCACGAACGGCCACCGAGTAACCATGCCCGGCCGCGATGAGGGGCCGGGGCATGGTTCACGCAGGGCCGTGACCTGCCCGGTTCCTCCTCGCCCTCCTGGGAGGAACAGCATGCCTGACACTGATTTCCATCAGCCCGACCTCGGGCCGCTGCGCGCGGTGGCCGAGGCCGCAGAACTCGCGCACGCAGCGTCCGGGCTGGTCAGCGCTTACGGGTACCGCCTCGCGGACCGTGACCCGCTCGCACCGCTCACCCGCGATATCGCCCGCTCGATGACCGAGGCGGGCCTGACCGTGCACCGCTGCGCGCCGCATGGCCCGCTCTGCCGGCTCGGCGGGGTGTGCCTGCTGCCGGTCCCGGCAGGGCCGGCTGACGGCCGGGGCGGGGTCGCCGTGTCGTGGACCACGCACAGCCTGCTGCTGCTGGACTGGGGAAGGTTCGGCACCTGCACCGGCACCCAGCAGGCCATGAACGCAGCCATCGGCGGCATCCTGCGCGCCTTCGGGTACGCGGCCGAGCCGTCCGGCTCCGGCGGCGCCTGGCTGGTCACCGCGCGGCACAGGCAGGAAGCGGAGGCAGGACGGTGACCGCTCTCACGCTCGCCCGGGACACGGGCACCGGCTATGAGCCTGCCGCGACCGCAGGTGTGGACCGGGCGATCCGGGTGTCCACTGCGATCGCCGTCCTGGCCGTGGCCGGGGTCGCGGCGTACGTCTCGTACTGGCACGCCTACGCCGTCGTCTGCGCACACGGCGAGACCGGCGTCACCGCCCGGCTGGAGCCGGCCACGATCGACGGGCTCGTCTACGCCAGCTCGATGGTGAACCTCTATGCGGCGTGGCACCGGCTCCCGGTCCCCACGCTGGCCCGCTGGCTGCTCGCGCTCGGCATCGTCGCGACGCTGGCCGCCAACATGGCCCAGGGCTGGTCCCACGGACCAGTCGGCGCGGTCATCGCGGCCTGGCCAGCGGTCAGCCTGGTGGGCAGCTATGAGCTGCTGATCTGGATCATCCGGACCGCAGCGGCGGGTGACCTGGGCCGCGGGCCAGCTGCGGAGCATGGCGGGCCGCAGGCGGACCACTACGGTACCAGCCTCCGGCTCGCTGCTGCTCAGGGGCTTGATGCCGGACCGGGGAACCTGATCAGGCAGGATACTGGTCTCACGCCCGGCGGTGCGGACGGCCCGCTTCCCATGTCCGGGATGGCGGGCACGGGCCGGGTAAGCGGACCGGGCTGGAACGCGGCGGACCAAGCGGACCAGGCCCCCGGCTCCCCAGGGCTGTTGATTACTACCAACCGGGACGGCGACATCAACACCGCCGCGGTGGCCGCCTACCGTGCCAGCGTACAGGCGGGCAGACCGCTGTCCGAGCGCAAGCTGGCTGGACAGTTCGGCAAGACCTCCAGGCGTTGGGCACGTAACCGGATGGCCGAGGCCCGCCAGAGCCCAGCACCGGCCTAGCGCTGTGCGGGGCCGGCATAGTAGGTGAGAGACCCTGCCGGCGAATAACGCCGGCGGGGTTTCCGCTGAGCACGCCACCGCGGTGCTGTCCTGCCCGCCAGCGACAGGATCGGGAGCATCGACTTGTAAGAACCGCTGCCGTGACTCCGCGCCTCGTCGGCTATCGCCACGGTGGGTGACCGCGCCGGATGTCACGGACAGGAAGAGCGCGCGCCGAATATTTGCTAGGCGCCGGTCGGGGGCCGACACATGCGTCTGGACAGACAGATCAGCCAATTATATCCCCCGGCCCTGGCAAGTATCGATACACACTGCCTACGGACACGCCCGCGCGGGCGGCGACGGCGGCAACCGTAATGGCTTCGGCGCCGCCTTCCTCAAGCAGGCGAGCGCCCGCCTGAAAGATCGGCTCCTGAGTGACCCGGCTGCGCGAGTGCCGGGCGTGCGGAAGGTCGGCCGATGCTTGGCTTACCGCCTCAGGGTGGGCGTCGCCGCCGGCAGGCCAGGGCGATAGCGGTGCGAATTATGCTTATCGGCGCTCACGTTAGCGCCTTGACTGCCTGCCAGGTCCAGCCACCGGAGCCGCAGTTACCGCCACCCGTTCGAGCGAAACACCAGTTGGGTTGGGCTGCCCGACCCAGCTCGCCGTTTACCGGGCGTTCTTGTCGTCGGCGTCTGGTGTACTGGTCGGATGCGCAGGCAGGAGTTCGACGAGGCGCTGGGCCTTGGGCGGGCGACCGCAGAGGTCACCGAGCTGGCGCGGCGCCATTGCCGTCACGCCCGGATCGAGGCCGTCCACGGGAACAGCTGGGTCGGATCGATGGTCGGCCTGCCGATGGGGCCTGTCGAGGTACGCTGCGAGCACGCCCCGCCGCCCCTGGCCCAGGGACACCAAGCCCTGGAACTTGCTATCGATTTCTACCAGGCTAACTGCATCGGATGCCCGCACCGTGAGCCCACAGGAGAACTGCCCAGCCTGGCGACCGTCGCGGGGAAGCGTGCCGCCGAGGACGAGGCCCGGAAGGCGGCAGCCCGGAAGGCCGCTGAGGAGAGGACCCGGCGCCATCACCGGCGGCGGGAGCGGCGTCACCAGCTTCTGGCCGGCGAAGGTCATGTGGTCGGCGATCTCGTCGAGGCTCTCGATCGTATCGACCGGGCTGAGCCGCGGACCGGGTCGCTCACTCAGGACGAGACGAGGGCGGCCCGGCAGGTTCTCGATGCCGCCCGGGGCGCGCCGGAACTTTTCCGCCCTGTTCTCGTGGACAGCTTGCTCGAACTGGCTGCCGACGCGACCGATGCGACCGCTTTCGAGGCCCTGAGGGTGCTTGCCCGGTCTGGCCAGTGCCCGCCGCGGAAGGCGGTTGAGGCCGCACGTGCCGTTCTGCGGCGCTACCGGTCTCTGGACGCTGGCCAGTTGCTGGCCGTCCTGGAGCCGGACCTGCGGCCCGACGACCTCCCGGACCTGCTCGACCAGTTCATCTCGCTCGCTTCCGGGCAGGACGATCCTGACCTGGCACCCGCCCCGTGGGAGCTGCCGTCGTCTCCGGAGGGCCTGATCGCGGCGTCGCACGTTGACCTGCCTGCCGTCACCGCGCGGGTTATCGAGCACCTTGCCAGTGATGACGACCTGACCCGGGAGGCCGGCGCTGATGCCGCCCGGGTGCTGCTCGCCCAGGACGCCACCCGGGTCGTTGCCCTAGGGCGCCCGCTGGCCGCGAGCGTGCGCGGCGAGGACAACGGCTATGCCGGCTACCCCCATCCGGCGTCAGCGGCGCTGCGCGCGCTGGCCGAGGCGTGGCGCGGCGAACCGGAGCTGACCCGCCGGATAGTCGAGGCGGAAGCGGCAAAGGCCAGCGAGGAAGCACGCGCCGAGCTTTCCCGGATCCCGTGGTCCCTGCAGAGGTTCCGGGACCCGTGGGACGCGTCCGCGGCCGCGACGTCGGAGGCTGTCAGCTTCGTCGTCCGGCGGTCCGGCGGGGACTGGGGCGAGGAGGCGGCCGATCACGCCGCCGAGCACCTGACCAGCCTGGCCCGGGAAATCCCCGAGGCCGTGGCAGCCCACTTCGACGGGATGCTCGGCGCGATCCTCGCACTGTGCGCCCCGGACCAGGACACCCAGGTCCCCGCTGCCCCGGGGACGGGTGCGCCTGCGATGCTGGCCGCGCTGGACCGCGAGTCGCTGCGCATGCGCCGCACCGCCCGGCAGCGCCGCCTGGCCGAGACCGTGGGACGCTGCGCTTCGGTCAGCCCCGCGGCCGTGTTCGGCGCCGTGCGGGACCTGTTCTCTGCCGAGACCGGCGATGAGCCCCATGACCGGGCCGTCCGGCTCGGCATGCTGCAAATCCTGCAGAAGGCGGTCTCACCGGGGACGCTACGAGACGTTCTGCCGTTTACCTATACCGCGCTACTCGACGCCCATCAGCTGGTGCGCAGCGCCGGCATCGACCTGTGGGCCGCGTGCGCCGCTGTCGCCGACTCGCTGCCCGCCGAACTAGCGGAGCTGTCGGTCCCGCTGCTCCGGGACCCCTACGTCATCGTCCACCGCAAGATGCTGGACCGGCTGCCGCGTTTGTCCCTGCCGGCCGAGCTGGCACCTACGCTGCTGCCGATCGTCTTCGGCTGGGTGACTACCTACGCCGACAAGCCCGATCCCGACATCCTGGATCTGGCGATCTGGGCACTGCGGGACCTCGCCCAGGAGCTCGACGACCCGGCGACGACTTCCGGCTGGTTCAGCATCGCGCTGGCCTATGCCGGCAAGTGCCGGCCGCACGACCGTCAGCGGCTGCTCAAGGCCTGGTGGCCGGACGAGCTTCGCATCCACCCGGCCTGGGTAACGACGGCGCTCGCCACCGCCGCGGCTCCCGAACTGGCCGACTACTATAACCAGCGCCATGAGCCCCTGCTGCAGGAGCTCATGGACCGGCCCGATCTGCTGACCGGCGTGCCGTTCAGCGAGATCGAGCCGCTCAGCACCGTCCACGGCCCGGCACACACGTGGCGTGCCCTGGAACCTGTCGAGCTCCTCCAGTCGGCGGGCCGCTGGGCTGACGCGGTCACCGTGGCCCGTGGCGTGGAAAGCAGCCAGCCTCCCGGTGAGGAAGGCGCCCCCGGCAGGCGCCTTGCCGGCCTGATCGCTCGTGGCGCCGAGCTGGCCCAGGCTCTCGCCGAGCGGCAGCCGGCCGCCGCTGACCTGATTGCCCTCGCCGACGCCGTTACGTCCGCGGCCGCTGATCTCGAAGCATCCTTCTCCGATGGCGTGCCGGACGGCCAGCTGCGCGCTACCCTCAATGGCCTGCTGGCGCTGGCAGCCGCCCCAGCGGTGCTGCTCGCGGCGGCTGTGCCCGACCCGGCTGCGGCGGCCGACGAGCTGGACCGGGCCGCCCGGCTGCTCCTGGGCACCCCATCGGCTCACGCCCCGGGGGCACAGCGCACATGGGTCGCGCGCGCCTGGCAGATCGCGGCGCTGCTGCTCAGCTATGACGCCGCCGTCCGGGCCGTCAGCAGCGAGGCATCGGGCTTGCTGCAGGCGGCCAGACGGCAGGCACAGGTACTGCGTGCCGAACTGAGCACCGCTGAGGGCGGCACGGTCCCCGCCGGCCTCGGAGCGTTCCTCGCCGAGGTAGAGGAGGTGGTGGCCGACCCTGCTTCGGCGCAGGCGGCATGGCAGCGGCTCACCCGGACTCCGCCGCCGGTCTCGCTCGTCGGTACCAGCCTCCTGCCTGAACTGTTCAGCCCCCTGCGGCCGGAGCCCGTGCCGGAGGAACCCCCACGGGCGGTCTGCGTCGCGACCATGCGCGGCGTGCCGGTGACCGACATCCTGGTCGTCAGGCCCAGGGAGCTGTATCACCTCGGGATGACCGTCCGCCTGGCCGCGGTCCCGGAGTGGGCGCAGCGATGCGTCGTCGAACCGCTCACCATGCTGGACCAGCACGCACTTGCCCTTCCCCGGTACGAGTTCTCCCTCAGCGACGGCACCGCTGACGAGTTCGGCGTCACGCTCACCGGTGAGGGGCCGTTGCACTGCGGGGTCGAGCAGCCAGTTCTCGCCCCCGCGCTGGACTGCCCTATCCAGGTGCGGCTCACCGGAGACGGACGCGAGCAGGTGATCGAGGTCGCCGGGTGCCAGCGGCTCCGGCTGCGCCCGTTCGATCCAAGCCGCGACACGCTCACCGAGCACGAGCAGACCGATGCCCGCCTCCTGGCCATGTTCGGCACCCTCGACGCGCCAGAGTTCGACACTGAGGACGCGAGGGCGTTCTGCCGCTTCTTCGCCGCCTGCGTCCGGGCAGCCCAGGTCATCATGTTCGAGAAAACTTTCATGCGAGGCTCCCGGGTATCGGAGGCCGAGTTCCACAACGAGCTGGAACGGCTGCTGCGCGCTGACCCCGAACTGGAGGGCCGTCTGACCCGCCGTGACGCCGTGGCCGGGGGCTTCGATGACCTCCTGCACGACGACGTCATCGCCGAGCTCAAGGTGTCCCGCGGCGCCCCCGTCACCGTCGACCACTGCACCCGCTACCTCGGCCAGCCGACCCAGTACGGGGTGGGGCGCGGAAGCCAGCTCTCGGTCCTCGTCGTCTTCGACCACGGACGCAAGGAAGCCCCTCCCGGTGTCATCGACAACTACATCGACTGGCTGCGGCCGCGCCTGCACGGCCTCCACAACCCGCGCTACCCGTCCCTGGTCGGAGTCCTCATCGTCAACACCAACCTGCCCGTCCCCAGCGCATGGTCACGCCGGCGCATCGTAGTCCAGCCCGGCAGACCGTAACGACCGCAAGGCCGCCCACGAGTCCCTCATGCGGGCCGGACGCCGACACGGCCTGAAGAGTGCGGCGCAGGACGACGCCGGGCACTCCGCCTGAAACCATCTACGGTCCGGCGCCCACAGGAAACTCCCAAGTCGCTTGCGTCGCGCGCACTCCACGCGGCAGAAGCGGGCATTTCCCAGAGACGCGCGCTGCCCACCTCGTCCGGCGCGCGGCAGATGTGCGCGCTCTCGCCGCAGGGTCTGTATGCATAACTATGCAGCCTGGCCTGTTGAACCTTGGTCGTCGGACTGCCGACAGCGCGAGACCTCTTGCTGCTCGGTGGCCTGTCCATCGTTGTGAGGGTCCGCGAGCGACTGGGGCCAGATGTAGGGCGGGCGCACATCAGTCTCAGACCTCCGGTAATCGTTAACGAGTCCATGGCCTGACCTGGGGTTCGCGGCCCGGCCGTCGATGTCGGGATGCCGGCAATCTGCCTCCCGCTCAACCGGGGTCCGCCCGGGCTCGCCCGCCCGTGCCCGACGGGGCTGCGCGCGGTCGGCCCGGCCGTGCGGAAAGGCCATTGTGAGCTTGGGAAACCGGCACCTTACAGAGGTCGAAAAATAAGCGGATTGTGATCTTCCAGGAGTATGCTGACCGCATGAGCGCTCAGCAGCTCCCCGGCATGCCGCTGCCCTGGCCACTGGCCGTCACCCGCACCGGCGACGGCCGCGCGGTCGCGGTGCATGCCGGCCCGATGCTGCTGTCGGCCTTCGGTGCCGGCGACCTGGAGATGCGGGACCTGGTCATCTGCTCGCTCACCGAGGGCAGCCGCTTCCAGGGCAAGACCGTCGCCGCCGCGTTCGGCATCCAGCCCTCGCAGGTGTCGCGGATCCGCTCCCGCTACCGCGAGCACGGCGCCAGGGGCCTGGTCCACCAGATGGGCCGCCCGCCGATCCTCAGCCCCGCCCGGCTGCGGCAGGCCCGCACCTGGGCAGGACAGGGCCTGACCCACGCCGAGATCGGCCGCAAGCTGGGCATGTCCCGGTCCCGGATCTCCGAGCTGATCAAGCAGCACGGCGTGCTGCTCACCCCCGGCACCCTGTCCGGCGACGCTGACGACACCGGCGCAGACCCGGCCGCCCGCGACGGCGGAGGCACCGGACCCGGACAGCACGCCGGCACCACCGGCGGCGAAAGCGAACAGGACACCGGCGGCAGCGACGGCGCCGGAACCGGCGGCCAGGGCAGCGGGGGAAGCGGCGATGACCGGACCGGCGCCGAGGGCGACAGGGACAGCGGGAGCTGGCAGGTGGCGACGCGGATCGAGTCCGGGACGGTTGCCTGCCGTTACGCGGGCGCGATGCTGGTGCACGCCTTCACCAGCCGGATCGGCGCCCAGGGCCTGCTGAGGTCCGGGACCGGCGCGTCAGCGGGGACCGGCGCTTCCGGGGCGGGGGTGGACGACCTGGGCATCCTGGTGTGCACCCAGATGTCGTTCACCCTCGGCGCGCTGACGCTGGAGCAGGCCAAGCACCTTATCGCCGCCGACGCCGGGGCGCTGGCAGGACTGACGTCCCTGCCGTCGCTGCGGACCTGGCGGCAGCGCCTGGGCGAGCTGGCCGACGGGTGCGACCCGCTGGCGCTGCAGCGCCGGCTGGCCAGCCAGATGCTCGCCATCGAGCCCGCCGAGTCGCAGGTGTACCTGGCCGATGACCACCTGGCCGAGTACACCGGCCACCAGGCGGTCGCCCTGGGCCGCAACCCGCGCCGCGGCAAGCCGACCAAGGGCCACGACGACACCTATATCTGTGACCTGGCCGGCCGGGCGATCGCGTTCACCACCGGCGAGCCCTCGGCGCTGTGCACCACGCTGCCCGGCGCGCTGGCGGCGCTCACCGGCGCCCTCCCGGCCGGCGCCCGGCCCGGCCCGGACACCAGACCGCTGATCGTGTTCGACCGGGGAGCCGCGTTCCCGTCCACCTTCACCGAGGTGGACGCCGCCGGGTACGACTGGCTGACCTGGCGGCGCGCCCCCCTGGCGGCCACCACGCTGCTGCCGATCACGCAGACGATCACCCTGCGCGGCCACCGCAAGCGGCAGGTGGCCTGGACCGACGAGCAGATCACCCTGAAGGACTACGCCAAGCCGGTCCGGCAGCTGACCCTGTTCGAGCACGGGAAGATGGCCGCCCAGGCGATCAGCGGCCGGCTCGACGCGTGTCCGGCCGAGCTGGCCGGCTGGCTGCGCGGCCGGTGGGCCGAGGAGAACATGTTCAAGTACGACATGGCCAACTACGGTCTCGACATGCTCGCCGACTACGCCGCCGACGAGGTGACCAACACCAAGCCGAAAGCCAACCCGGCCTACGCCACCGCCAGGAAAGCCGAGACCGCCGCGAAGACCGCGCTGGCCAAGGCCGAGACCGGGCTGGCGAAACTGCTGGCTGACCCCACGATCCCGGCAGCCGCCAAGAACAGCGTGCTGATCCCCCGCGCCCAGCAGGAGATCACAGCCTGCCAGCAGAAACTGGAAGCAGCCGAGACCGAACGCAAAAAGCACCGCGCCAAGCTGCCCGCCAGCGAGATCGACCCGGCCGCGACCCGGGCGATCCTGCACATCAACCGGCGCTGCCTGCAACTGGTCCTGCGGCTGCTGGCCGCCAACGCCGAGCACTACCTGGCCCGCCACCTCAACGCCTACCTGGACGACGACGACGAGTACCGGGCCATCACCCGGGAGACGATCATCCGCGGTCTCGGCGGCACCATCACCTATTCGCCCAAGAACGTCACCGTGACGCTGGACCGGCCCGGCCAGCCCCGCGTCGCCCGCGCCCTCGCCCTGCTCCTCGCCGAGATCAACACCAGCCCGCCCACCCTGCCCGGCGACGGCCGGCCCATCACCTACGCCCTCCGACAGTCACAGTGATTGCGTTGTCACGACCACTGATTGCCGGAGGTCTGAGTCAGTCGGCACGTATTGCCGGTCGCGCGCCATGCCCAGGTTCGACAGCACGGGCGGGCCTGCCCTGGCCTGCCCAGACGGGAACCCATAGCCGTGAGGCGTAGCATGCAAGACGCCCGCCAAATTGGGCGGCAGACGCGAGCTGGATCGGCGCTCGTCGCCCCGGGGAGGTAATGATGGAAAAGCTTGGGCTAGCGGAAACCATTGAGGCGCTGCGAGCCGACCTTGAGGAGGCCGTGGCGAAGGCGGCGGGGCGGGATATTCAGTTCCCTGTCAAGGGGATAGAGATCGAGTTTCAGGTTGGCGTGACAAAGTCCGCTGAGGCGAAGACCGGCGTCAAATTCTGGGTGTTCGAGCTGGGGGGTGGCGGTGAGTACGCCAAGGAGTCTCTCCAAAAGCTCACCGTGAGCCTGGATACCCCAGTGGATCGCGAGGGAAGGCCGATCAAGGTCGCGCAGTCAACATCTCGCAAACCCTGAACTCAAGAGCTGCGAGAAGGCAATGGAGGAGTTGCTGCTCGGCGACCGCGCGGTTGAGGTCTTGTACAACGCCGGGCGGGACGGGACAGATGACTGGCGGGTGGGGTCAGGCTTCATCGTGAGGGACGCTGTAGTGCTGACGGCCGCTCACGTGGTTGGCCCCGTCGGGCAGATCTTGATACGCCGTCGTGGCCAGGAAGAACTTCCAGCCCGGATCTGGTCCCTGGCCGAGGACCGGCTGGCCTTCGATGAGGCGGTCGATCTAGCCGTCCTCGAAATAGTGGGCGACGGTACCCGGCGGCCCCGCGTGGACTGCGCCCGGGTCAGGCTCGACGCCGAACTCGGGCCTGGCGGCGTGCCGAATGTGAGCGACTGCTGGGGCATCGGATTCCCGCATCTTCAACAGAAGCGGCGGGAGGGTCGAGAGATGCCTGTGCGCGACTCGCGGCGGATCGACGGCTACCTGCCGGTCGGCGAAGGCCTAGCCGAGGGCTTGGCCACCTTGCGGGTGACCGACGCGCCCATGGAGATACCGCCGACGCAGCTTGGTGATTCTCCGTGGCAGGGCATATCAGGCACGCTTGTCTTCGCCGGAGGGATGGCGGTAGGCGTCGTGAGCGAACACCATCCGCCCGCGGGGACTAACGCCCTGACTGTCGTCCCGTTGGGATGGCTTGACCGCTGTCAGGACGCCCAGGCTTGGTGGTCGGTCCTGGGCGTGGACAATGCCGGTGAGCTGCCGGTCTGCCGGCAGGACCAATCCCTGGGCGCCTGTTCACTGCGCAGCCGGTGCCCGAGGGCTTCGTTGAACGACCTGACGAGGCGCTGGCGGTGCTGGCGGCGCTGCGCAGTCCTGCCACGCAAGCAGAGACTCTGACGACGGGGCTCGTGGGTCCTCCCGGCTTCGGCAAGTCCGGCCTGGCAGCCTGGGTCTGTCACCAGCCTGCGGTAACCGCTGCATATCCGGACGGCTTGCTGTGGGTCACTCTCGGCGAAGACCTCGACGAGACTAAGATCCGCGACCGGCTCATGGATGCATGCCGCATTCTGCAGGACCACTTCGGCCTGCACACGGGGTCACCGGGCATTGCCCTGGGGCCCCTCGTTGGTGGAAGCGCGAACGCTCGAGCGGGCTACGCAGCTATTCGGCGAGCTACTTGGCCAGCAGCAACTGCTTCTAGTACTGGATGACGCGTGGCGATTTTCAGATTTGGAACCATCTCCTCCGCGGCGGTCCGTCCTGCGCACGGCTTGTGACGACGCGCTTTGACAAAGTGTTGCCGGAGGGAGCGGCCCGTGTCGAGATTGATGAGATGGCACCCGAGCAGGCGCTCCAGGTGCTCGGTCGGCGACTTCCTTCCGGGAGTGTCGGCGCGTTGGCCCCGCTTGGGCACCTCGCGGGTGGCTGGGTACTGCTTGCCAGGCTTATCAACAGCCGACTGCGTAAGGAGCTTGACCGGCAACAGCGAATGTCTCGCCGTAGCGGCATGCCACCCGCCAGCGACCTCACCAGCTCAAGGCGACTCCCAGGCCACAGCGGCAGCCGTCCCTCAGACCGTTCAGCTCGTTGCGCAATTTCTCGCAGAGGAGGGGATCACTGCCCTCGACTTCCGAAATGACGCAAGCCGTAATCGAGCGGTGGACAGCTCCCTGACGGCTTCCCTGAACACACTTGACGATGGGTGCCCCTTTTTGAGAGATATGATTTGTCGCTTTTGCCGGTCTGATTACCGTCATGTTGGGAGCGTCTGCTCTTTCCGGGCTTATCGGGCGTTACTGATTGTTATGCCCGCTGGCCAGCGGCCTCGCCAGTGGTTCTCCGGGGATCTGCCCGGGGCGGTTCGGGGTTGCCGGTTCCGCGGGTTGCGGGGCCGTTTCCGGGATGATGGGCGGAAATCATTCACGGCGGGTTACCGGAGGTGCGCGGTGGCGGCGAGGCTGCTGGTGACGGTGAGGCAGGTCCTGGAGGACGGGAGCGAGGCCGCGGCGGACGGGGAGCTGGCGGCGGCGCTGGCGGATTCCGCGGAGCAGTTCTCGGGCCTGCTGACCTGGGCGGCGGAGGAATCGGGGTTCCTGGACCACGGGGAGCGGGAGGAGGCGATCGGCCGGGAGGGCCGGGAGCTGGAGCGGCGGCTGCTGCAGGCCACGTTCCGCCTGGACGCCGCCCGGGAGGAGCGCGTGCCGCGGGTCACGAGTGCCGCGGGGGTGCGGCACCGGACCGTGGAGGCCGGGCAGGAGCGGGGCCTGGCCAGCGTCTTCGGCCCGGTGCGGGTCACGCGGATGGCCTACCGGCACGGGCACGAGGAGAACCTGTACCCCGCGGACGCCCGGTCGGTGATGCCCCGCGACCCGTACTCGATGGGGCTGCGGGCGCTGGCCGCCTTCCACCTCGCCGGCGCGGGATACGGGCAGGCCCAGGAGATCATCGAGGACCGGACCGGGGTGCGGATCGGCCACGCCCAGCTCGCCGGGATCGCGAGGGACCTCGCCGCCTGGACGGATGACTTCTACGAGGAGCGCTCCCGCGACGCCGAAGAGGAAGAGCATCCGGCATCGGACGTGATCATGATGCAGGGCGACGGCAAGGGCATCGCGATGCGCCCGGAGCACCGCCGGAACGCCGGCCGGGAAGACGGGGCCCGGCCCGGGATCAAGAAGATGGCCGAGATCGTCGCCGTCGCCGACTTCACCCCCGCCGTCCGCAAGCCCGGGGACATCGCGGCCCCGCCCGCGAGGCGGAAGGCGCACCCCGGGCCGGAGGCCCGGGACAAGTGGGTCTCCGCGTCCGTCACCGAGAGCATCGAGGACATGATCGCCGCGGCTTACGACGAGGCCGGCCGCCGCGACCCGGAACGCGTGCGGCAGCGGCTCTTCCTCGTCGACGGGAACAAGCAGCAGATCACCGCCATCGAGGCCTGCGCGAAGGGCCGCGGGCTCAAAGTGCCCGTCCTGATCGACTACATCCACGTGGCCGGCTACATCGGCAAGGCCGCATCCGCCCTGCACCCCGGCGACCCGGTGCTTGCCGGCCAGTGGGCCGACGGGCAGAAGCTCCGCGTCCTGCACGGCCGCGCGAAGGCCGTCGCCGCCACCCTGGCCTCCGTCGCCGCCAGGGCCCGCGCGAACCCCCGCAAGCGGGATCTCGACCTCACCGACGTGGACCGGGCCGTCACCTACCTGAACAACAACCAGCAGCACATGAAATACGACAAGGCCCTCGCGAAGGGCTGGCCGATCGCCACCGGGATGATCGAGGGCGCCTGCAGGTTTGTCATCGAAGACCGTTTCGGAATTACAGGCGCGAGGTGGTCTCCCGAGGGTGCCGAGGACATTCTCAAGATCCGCGCCGTCGTCGTCAACGGCGACCTCGACGACTACATGCGGTACTACAAGCAACGCTACCGCGACGAGCACCACCTCGCCCGCTACGACCCCGCCACCATCGAGGACCTCAACCTCGCCGCATGACCAGAATGCCCGGAAATAACACATCTCTCAGAAAGAAGCACCCCTTGACGATGAGAGCCGCGAACTGTTCGAAATGCTAGCGGTGTTTCCCGAAGACACTGATATCCCGGCTGACTTGGTTGCCCGCTGGTGGCACCAGAGCAGCAACTCCGCCAGGTGGTGGCTGGCTCAGCTCAGCGATGATTCCCTGCTGCAAGGCTTCGACCCTCATGCCGGCACAGTCCGATTTCACGGCGTGATCCGTCGCTGGTGGCGCGAGCGAATCGGCGCCGACCGCCTACAGGTATTGAATGCTTCCCTAGCCGAGACACTGAAACCTCAGAACGGGCGCTGGGCGGATCTCGATCCCGCCGAGGTTTACCTGTGGCGCCACCTGGCGTGGCACCTTGCCGAGGCCGGCCAGCGGGATGAGCTTGCTAACACCGTCCGCTCCGTTGACTACCTTGCCCGCAAGACCGCCCGGTTCGGCTCAGCAGCCGCCGAAACCGACCTGCTGCTGGCCATCGATCGCCATCCAGAGGTCACCCAGCTCAATCGCCGGTACCGGCAGGTGGCCGGTCTCATTACTCATATCAGCGACCCCCTGCAAAAGGCCGCTAATCTCCGGGCCCGCCTGGGTGACGTCACCAATTCGGACTGGACCAAGCCTGCCCTTTACCTTCAACCCGATCCACGCTGGCCGCTGAAAGACCTTGACCCGCGACTGGAACGCACATACAACCACGGCGCTCCGGTGTCAGCAGTCGCGTGGGCATCGGACGGCCGCCTGGCCAGCGGCGGAATCGACGGGACGGTACAAATCTGGCCGCCCGATAGCGGTCCTCCAACAGCGGCCGACTGCAGCGGACCGGTATCCAGTATCGCGTGGGCGGCCGACGACCGCCTTGCGGTTGGCGCAGCTGACGGGACTGTGCGGATCCTGTTGGCCAGCGGAGGAGAGGCGGCTCCTAAGCATCACGGTGGCCACCTCTCCGCGGTCGCCTGGGCCCTTGACGGCCGGCTGGCCACCGGCGGTTGGGACGGAGTGGTATGGATTTGGCCTGGAGATGAAGATCAGCCGACCGTGGTGGACCACGGCTCCCCCGTACGAACGCTTGCGTGGGCGGGCCACGGCAGCTTGGCCAGCGGCCACGACGATGGCAAGGTCCGGTTCTGGTCTAGTGAGGAGGGCCTGCACCGCGTAGTGGACCATGGCAGCCCCGTACTCGCGGTAGCGTGGGCATCCGACGGCCGTCTGGCCAGTTCTGGTGTTTACGACGGGACGGTACGAATCTGGCCCGTCGATCGTGGCTCGCCGACCGTACTGGATCATCTGGCCTCAGCAACCACCCTCGCATGGCGGCCGGGAAGTCAGCTAGCTGGTGCCGGGGACGACGGCAACGTGCGGTTCTGGTCCGACGACGGCAGCCAGCCGACGGAAGTCGGTCATGGCGCCTCTGTGCGGGCGCTCGCCTGGGCCTCAGATGGTCGCCTGGCAAGCGGCGGCATAGATGGCAAGGTACGAATCTGGCCGATGGACGGCGGCCAGAAAGACTTCGAGGATGACGATGAGTGGCTGCTATCGGTCGCTTGGGCAGACGATGGCCGCCTAGCGGGCGGCGGCCATGACGGGAAAGTGCGGATCTGGTCGACAGATGGCGGTCCGGTGCTCGCGTTGGGCCACGGTGGGCCGGTGTCCGCGCTGGCTTGGGCGTCTGACGGCCGCCTGGCGAGCGGGGGCGAGGACAACCAGCGCCAGGGGGTGATACGGATATGGCCGACCGACGGCAGCCTGCCGAACGTGATCGATCACGGCGACCGCGTCTTCGCGCTGGCTTGGGCGTCTGACGGCCGCCTGGCGAGCGGCGGCGGCTATGAAGGAAAGATACGGATATGGCCAGCCGACGGTGGCCAAGCTAGTGAACTTACCCACGGCGGTCCGGTACCACTGGCATTCGGTTAGAACTGCGAAGCGCCCTGCCTGCGGGTTTGCCGCTGCAGGCGGTGCCGGGGCTGCTGCCTCTTGCCACGCAGCGTAACTGGACAGCGGCCCGGCTGGGAGTCACGTTGCGTGATCAGTGACAGGTGGCGCGCGGAGACGGTTCCGGGTGGCCTCTGGCGGCCATGTGCGGTTCCCGGCGGCACGCCGCATGGGTGTTACGGGACAGGCGGGGCTTTCTGCGGAAGCATCGGCGGGTCTTGTACCTGCCTCTTGCGAGGGGTCCGCCGATGCTTCCTGGTGCGACGCTACCCGCTGCCCGGTATTACGTCACGCCTGGCCGGCGCCGGCGATCCTGTGCCGGGCCGCGGCCGGCGCCGCGGCGGGGGGCGCGCCGGAAGCGGCCGGCGCGGGATGCGGAGGCGGGCCTGGCTGAGGTGATGGCGATGCCGGCGATCTGGAAGGACGCCGGCGGGCGGCTGCTGGAGCTTCCCGGGCCGGGGTCGGGGATCGTGGCGTGCGGGGCGCTGCCGGGTGCGGCGGCCCCCGGGCCGGCGTGGACGGCGGGGCACCTGGCAGCGGCCGGGATCGCCGGGGAGCCGGGGCGGGTGCGGGAGGGGACGGGGCTGGGGCTGGCGTCGGCGGTGATCACCCCGGCACGGCTGGATGAGGCGCTGGCCGGGGTGCCGGCCCGGCGGGCGCGGAAGATCACGCCGCGGCTGGCGATGCAGGTGAGCCTGGCGCGGGCGCTGATGCCCGGCACGGCTGCGGGGACGCTGCGCGCTATGGCGCAGCGGCCCCGGGAAGCTGACCCGGGATATGACCTGCCCGCGGCGTCGTCGCTGTCGGACGCGGACAGCTTCTTGCAGGTCAAGCCGTTTCTGCGGCTGCTGGCCGGGCTGTGCGGGCAGATCCGCGCCGTCCCGCTGCCCGGCGTCGCGGCGGTGTGCCTGCCGGCGCCGGGGACGCCGGACGGGCAGCGGACGGCGATCCGGCTGCGGCCGCTCGCGGGCGGGCCGTGGCGGGACGGCCGCTGGCACGGGCTGCGGGTGCTGGCCAAGGACGGCACCGTCCGCAACGTCGCCGACCCCAGGGGCAGCGACCGCAAGGGCAGCGGCGGGCAGTCCCGCAACGCCGCGCACTTCAGCCGGCCGGCCAGCACCGGCACGCCCGCTGACCCGCAGGTCCGGATGGTCGAGACCGTCGATGTCTGGACCCGCGGCGCGGTGGCCTGGGCGGCCGGGCCGTGCAGCACCGGGGAGACCACCCTCGCCGCGCACCTGGAACCCGCCTACGGGCCCGGTGACCTGGACCTGGCCGACCGCGGGTTCCCCAGCCGCGAGGCGGTCGCCGCCAAGATCGATGCCGGGAAGCACTTCGCCTGGCGGGTGTCGGCGGCGTGGACGCTGCGCCGCTCGGGACGGCCCCTGCCGGACGGCACCTGGAAGGCGAAGATCACCTGGCATGGCCGCACGTACAAGGTCCGCGTCATCGAATACCACATCGACCAGGTCTTCGATCTCCGGCCGGATCACCCGCTGCTGACCGCCCCGCCCGCAGGGCCGTCCGTCAGCGTCATGGAGACAGCCGGTGACGGCGAAGGTGACGCCGGGCTGTGCAGGCGGCCAGGCACGATCCGCGTGGAGGTATCCGAGACTGTCACCATCATCACTGACCTGATGGACACCGCCGCCTACCCGGCCCGCGACATCGCGGAACTGTACGGCATGCGATGGGCCAGCGAGCTCGTCTACCTGGAAGAAAAGCAGAACCCTGTCCGGCGGAGAGCCCATCACCGCCGCCACCCCCGCCGGTGCCTGCCGCATGGCCGCCGCCACCGTCGCCGCCCACCAGGCGCTGCGGATCACCGGCGCCAGCATCGCCGCCGCCACTGGCGCCGAGCCCGCCCGGATCAGCGCCACCGCGCTCCGCAACGCGGTCACCGCCAGCATCGGCGCCGGGCAGGGCGCCACTGCGGGCGCCCTGGCCGCGGCCATCGAGATCATCCGCCGCGACATCACCGCGCACCCGCTGCGGTTCGTCACCGCCTGGCGGCCCGGCCGGCACTACCCGCGCTTCACCATCAGGAAAGTCAGGGCCCGCAAGAGCAACGATGTCGTGCCCGCCGCCACCCAGCTGCACCTGCTGCCCCTGCCCGCGACGCCAGGATCGCAGCAGCCGAACGCCCCGCCGGCCGCCTGACCTCGCACCCGGCCGCCCAGCCCGGCACCCGCCGCGCCGGAATCCCGGCATGCCCGGGACACCGCGGCCACAGCCGGCCAGGCCAGTCCCGGGCGCTCCGCAGACGCCAGCCCGGACACCACACACCGATCTCACGGAACGTAATGGATCAGCCAGCGCAAAAACCCGCCCCGCACCGCAAGAGCAACCACGCAACGTCACCGGATCCCGAGGACACCACGACAAACTTCCGCCAGGCCCGATCCATAACCGAACGCCAGTGGGTCCGGTACGGGCGCTGGCGTGGGCACCTGACGGCCGCCGCCTGGCAAGCGGCGGCCGGGACGGGAAGGTCCGGATATGGCAATCAGACGGCGGGCCACCGGTCGTTCTCGATTGCAATCGCCCGGTAACGGCGCTGGCGTGGGGGTGCGTCTTTCTGAAAAGCACCATATTATGGGGTGTTTCGGTTATGCGGCGAGGTTGAGGCGGTCGATGGTGTCTTCGTCGTAGCGGGCGAGGTGGTGCTCGGCGCGGTAGCGTTCCTTGTAGTAGTTCATGTAGTCGTCGAGGTCGCCGTTGACGACGACGGCGCGGAGCTTGAGGATGACCTCGGCGCCGTCGGGGGACCACCTGGCGCCTGTGATCCCGAATCTGTCTTCGATGACGAACCTGCAGGCGCCCTCGATCATGCCGGTGGCGATGGGCCAGCCCTTTTCGAGGGCCTTGTCGTATTTCATGTGCTGCTGGTTGTTCGTCAGGTAGGTGACGGCCCTGTCCATGTCGGTGAGGTCGAGGCCGCGCTTGCGGGGGTTCTCCCTGGTCTTGCGGGCGACGGAGGCGAGGGTGGCGGCGACGGCTTTCGCGCGGCCGTGCAGGACGCGGAGCAGCTGGCCGTCGGCCCGCTGGCCGGCGGCGACGGGGTCGCCGGGGTGCAGGGCGGCGGCGGCCTTGCCGATATAGCCGCTGACGTGGATGTAGTCGATGAGGACCGGGACCTTCAGGCCGCGCTCGGCGGCCTGGGCCTCGATGGCGGTGATCTGCTGCTTGTTCCCGCCGGCGAGGAAGACCCGCTGCCGGACCCGCTGCGGGTCGCGGCGGTCGGCCTCGTCATAGGCGGCGGCGATCATGTCCTCAATGCTCTCGGTGACCGACGCGGACACCCATTTGTCCCGGGCTTCCGGGCCTGGGCGCGCCTGGCGGCGGGCGGGCGGGGCGGCGATGTCCCCCGGCTCCCGGACCGCGGGGGTGAAGTCGGCGACCGCGACGATCTCGGCCATCTTCTTGACCCCGGGCCGGGTGCCGTCATCCTTCCCGGCGTTCCTGCGGTGCTCCGGGCGCATCGCGATGCCCTTGCCGTCGCCTTGCATCATGATCACGTCGCTGGCCGGCAGGTCAGTGTCCGCGTCCCGGGCGCGCCCGGCGTAGAAGTCGTCCGTCCAGGCGGCGAGGTCCTCGGCGAGCCCGGTGAGCTGGGCGCGGCCGACCGTGACGCCGGTCCGGGCCCCGATGACCTCCTGGGCCTGCCCGAACCCGCCGCCGGCCAGGTGGAAGGCCGCCAGTGCCCGCATGCCCAGGGAGTACGGGTCGTCGCACAGGACCTGCCGGGCGTCGGCGGGGTACAGGTTCGGCTCGCGCCGGTTCCGGCAGGCCATCCGGGTGACCCGGACCGGCCCGAACACGCTGGTCACGCCCCGCCCGTGCCCGGCCTCGACGATGCCGTGCCGGATCCCGGCCGCGCTGATGACCGGCTCGGCCGGGCGCTCCTCGCGGGCGGCATCGACGTCGAACGAGGCCTGCAGCACCAGCCGCTGCAGCTCGCGGCCCTCTTCCCCGATCACCTTCTCCCGCTCCCCGTGATCGCAGAACCGGGCCTCGCCCGCCGCCCAGGCGGCCAGCCCGGCGAACTGCTCCGCCGGGGCGGCCAGCGCCGCCGCCAGTTCCCCCTCCAGCGGGGCCTCGCTCCCGTCGTCGAGGACCTGCCTCACCGTCACCGTGAACTTCGCCGTCACCGCCGCGCCTCCGGATTCCTGCCGGGAATGATTTCCCGCCATCCTCCCGGAAACGCCCCCGGAACCCGCGCAACCTGTGACGGAACCTCCTCCCGGCCATGTCCGGAGCTCACCATCACCACCACGCCTGACCAGTGCGAATCACTATCAGGAATGCCAGGAATGCCCTGTAATACCCCAGACTCTCCTGATACGAAATAGTTTAACCCGAAATTAGTAGATATTCATACCTATCTAAAAGATGCACCCCTGGCGTGGGCGCCAGACGGCCGCCTTGCGGGGGCAAGCCTGAATGGAAAGATATCGATCTGGCCGGGTAACGGCGAGTCACCGGTCATCTTGGATTGCGGCAGTCCTATCTATGGCGTTGGATGGGCTGCTGACGGCCGTATCACGTGCAGCGCGCGGGACGGAAAGGTTCGGCTTTGGCCAATCCTCAACGAGGGCTCAGGGACCAGCGATATGCAGCACCCCGGCCCGTTGCAGCCGGAGGCAGAGTTTCAATTTGACGAGCCTTGTCGAGGTATCGCAATCCACAATAACCAGATTGCATGCGCTGTCGGAGGATCCACCGTTGTCCTCACAATCCAGCTCGGCTGAACCATGTCACACCGCTCGATCGATCCAATTGCGCGGAGCACATAACGTCGAACCTCCGAGGACCATAAGCGATCGCGGCCCGACATTTACACGATCTCGCCCGCCGGTGAAGTCCGCAGACTTAGAGGGATGATATGTATCGATCTCGATGGACCAAGATCGTTCGTTAGGGATGGCCGGGATCGTGAACTCGCGCGGCTCCCACCACGCATTCACCATGATCAGCAAGTCGTCGTCACGCACAGGCGTGTCGCTCTCGGCCTGGTCCAGGTCATCGGACCCGTCCAGGTAGAGGGCCAAGGCCCGGGCGTCCGGGTCGGCCCAGTCTTCGGCTGTCATCTCGGTGCCTGCGGGGGTGAACCACTGGAACTCGGAGACCTCGACGCCGGCGAGGAATTGGCGGCCGAAGACCGGGTGGGCCCGCCGGAACGCGATCAGCCGCCTGGCGAACTTCAGCAGGTCAGCATCAGCGTGGCTCCAGTCGAACCAGGTCAGCTCGTTGTCCTGGCAGTATGCATGGTTGTTGCCGTACTGAGTTCGGCCGATCTCGTCTCCGCCCAGCAGCAGCGGGACCCCGAAGGAGAGCATCAAAGTGGTGAGCATGGCGCGAGACTGACAGGCGCGCAGCGCGAGGACGTCGGGGTCGGTGGTCGGACCCTCGGCCCCGCAGTTCCAGGACTGGTTGTTGTCGGTCCCGTCCCGGTTGCCCTCGCCGTTGGCCTCGTTGTGCTTGTGGTTGTAGGAAACCAGGTCGGCGAGCGTGAAGCCGTCATGGACGGTGATCAGGTTTACCGAGGCGGTAGGGTGGCGGCGCGAGCCGCCGTAAAGATCCGCGGATCCGGTCAGCCTGTTGGCAAACTCGCCAAGACCCATCGGGTCTCCGTACTTAACCGGGGTGCCGGTCTCCGTAGCTTACCGGTGCCATCGCTCCCGCTCTTGCTGAGCGTCCATCTTGAACCCGCCTCCGTCAGCTACGGCGCCCTGGGCGCCACCCGGCTCCTGGTCACCTTCCGTGACCGGCCACGGCACGGTTCTTTCCTGCCTTTCCGGGGTGCCAAAGACCGCCCACGCGGCCCTTCGCTGAATGCCGCTCCGGGCGCCCGCTTCCCTTAACCGCCGCCCTGCTGCTTGTTTCGCGGCGGATGCGCTGCCCGGTTTTTACCCGGTTTCCCGTTCCCGCGCCAGGGGTTTGCCAAAGTCGGTGTGACGGTGAGTGACTAATGGGGATGTTTGTTGTCCTGCCGGTGGGCTGAGTAGCGGGGCCGCAAGTCTGCAGTGCCGGTTACTTTCCGTAGCGAACCTTGGGGGTGTGCGCGACACGCGTGCACGGTGAGGCGGATGTGCTTGCGATGGGGGCGCGGCCCGTGGTGACGATTCGGGTGCTAACCGTCTGAAACGTCACCGTGAAGGGCCGCGCCCGTGGATCCATCTTCGCTGATCGAGGCTGTCCGCCGCCACCTGGGCGGCGGGGAGGCGCCGGAGCCGGGGGCGCTGCGGCGGGCGCTGGCGGCGCGGCTGACGGACCGGCGGAAGCGGCGGGGGATCCGCCATGAGCTGGCGCCGGTGGTATCGGTGCTGGTGGCGGGCGCGGCGTGCGGGTACCGGGGGCCGCTGGCGATCGCGGAGGCGGCTGCGGGCTGGGACCAGGAGCTGCTGGCCGCCCACGGTTGCCGGGTCAGCCCGGCGACGGGGCTGCGGGTCGCGCCGTCGGCGCGGACGCTGTACCGGGTTCCGGAAGGCCTGGACGCGGATGAGCTGGAGGCCGCCCTGACCGCGGCGCTGGCGGACGTGGCGCTGGCCCCGCAGGTCACGGCCGCGGCTGCCGCGAAGCGGCAGGAGGAGCTGGGGAAGAAGGAAAAGAAGCGGAAGCAGAAGCCGCCAGCGGCGGGGAGCTTCCGCCAGGAGCGGGAGGACGGCTGGTTCCGGCCGCACCCGCTGCACCCGTGGCTGGATCCCGCGGTCACCGGGGATCCGGGGCATGTCCCGGCCCGGCACGCGGTGGCCGTAGACGGCAAGGAGCGCAAGGGCGCCAAGGCCGGCGGGAACAAGAAGGTGCACCTGCTCGCCGCCGTCACCCATACCCCCGGCATCGTGATCGCGCAGGACAAGGTCGCCAAGTCCGGGAAGGCGAACGAGATCAGCCACTTCCGGCCGCTGCTGGCCCCGCTGCCGCTGGACGGGACCGTGGTTACCAGCGACGCGATGCAGGCGAACCGGGACAACGCCCTGTTCCTCCGGAAGGTGAAGAAGGCGCATTACCTGTGGCCCGCCCTGGGCAACCAGCCGACCCTGAGCGAGACGCTCACCGCGCTGCCCTGGGAGGACACTCCGGTCGCCGCTGCCACCAGCGAGATCACCCGGGGCCGGATCGAGACCCGGGCCCTCCGCGTCCTGCCCTGCCCCGGGGGCACCGGCTTCGAGGGCGCGGAGCAGGCCCTGCTCATCGAGCGGTATGTCACGTACAAGAAGAAAGGCCAGTGGCACACCCGGGCCGAGGCCGTCCTCTACCTGACCAGCCTCGCCGAAGACGAGACCACGCCGGAAGACCTGCTCGCCCACGTCCGCGGCCACTGGCGCGTTGAGCACGCGCACTGGCTACGCGACGTGATCTGGAAAGAGGACAAATCACTCATCCGCACCGGAAACGCCCCCCAGGTCTGGTCCGCCATCGCGAACCTCGTCATCAGCCTCTTCCGCATACACGGAGTAACCAGCTACACCGCCGAGACCCGCCGCTGCGCCCAGGACCCCGGCCGCGCACTCCAGATTCTGGACCTCACAGCCCTCTCGCCTGGCTAAACACCGCCCACGACTTTGGCAAACCCCTGGCTACCACGCGACTGTGGCCGGTGAATTGCGCGCGACCCCGTCCACATATCCACGGATTCGTCTGTGAATTACGCGAACTGGAAGACAAAAGGCGGTTCCCCAGGGATTCTCGTTTCGACCAAGAAACAGAAATCCGCAAAAGGAACCGCCGCCGTTGGACGCTACCGGCTCCGCCGTGCCCGCGCAACCCGCGCCGGCCTGCGCGCCGGGCTGCGCCGCGGCGACGGTCCTGCTGGGGATCCCCGGGCTGCTGGTTACGGCGGTGACGCAGACCCAGGACGGGCAGACCCTGGTCGAGGTGATCACCGACCCCGCGGCGGAAGCGCCGCGCTGCTGCCCCCGGTGCGGCAAGGCGGCCGCGGGGATCAAGGAGCATCCCCGGACGGCACCCCGCGACATGTTCATCGGCGACCGGCAGGTCCTGCTGGCCTGGCGCAAGACCCGGTGGCGCTGCCAGACCCCGGGCTGTGAACAGGGAAGCTTCACTGAGTGGCTGCCCGCCGTCAAGCACCGGGCCCGGCTGACCTCCCGGCTGCGGACCCGGCTGGGCGAGGCCGTCGGGGATGACCTGATGCCGGCCGCCGCCGCGGCGCGCCGCTACGGCGTCTCGGACCGCACCGCCGCCCGCGCTTTCACCGCCTACGCCGACGAGCAGCTCGCTGACCTGGGCGAGCAGCAGGGACCGGTCGAGGCCGCGGGTGTCGATGAGTTCCGCCGCGGCGCCCCCGCCGAGCATGCGGACCCCGAGACCGGCGAGGTCACCCGGACCCGCTCCGAATGGCTCACCCACCTAGTCGACCTGGGAACCGGCGGCACCCTGGGCCTGGC
Source organism: uncultured Actinomycetes bacterium (assembly GCA_963739615.1). GTDB lineage: Bacteria > Actinomycetota > Actinomycetes > Streptosporangiales > Streptosporangiaceae > Palsa-504. The sequence goes on along the minus strand of CAVUBD010000034.1, from coordinate 1,051 downwards.
CGAAGGGCGCACCGCCGCCGCCGAGAAAGACCTGCTCGCCGGCCACGCCGCCACCCTGCGGTACCTGGCGATGGACCTGTCCGCTACCTACCGCTCCGGCGCCCCCGCCGGGGTGACACTGGTAGCCGACGCCTTTCACCTGGTAAAACTCGCAAACCGGAAGATAGACGACGCGTTCCGCCGGCTCGGCTACCGCACCGAGCACCCGCATGAGGAACTCGGGCTGCCCCGCCCGCTGCACTACATGCTCCGCTACAACATCGAGAACCTCGCGCCCGATCACCTGGCCACCATCATCGGCGTGCTGGACGCCGACGCCGACGGCCAGCAGATCGCCGCCGTCTGGATCGCCAAGGAGCACCTGCGCGACCTGCTCGCCCTGCGCGCCACCCGCACCCACGTCACCCCCGCCCCGAGCGCGGTCCGCGACAAGCTCGCCAGCTTCTACATCTGGTGTGCCGATAATGACGGCGTCCCGGAGATAAAGACCCTCGCCAAGACAATAAGCAAATGGCAGCGGCCCGTCATCGACGCCGTGCTTACCGGCTATTCGAACGCGAAAGCCGAAGCGCATAACCGCACCGCGAAACTCGTCGCCAGGAACGCCCGGGGATTCGCCAACCCGCAGAACCAGGCCCGCCGCGTCCGCATGGCCACCACCCGCGCCGCCAGGAAGGAACCCTGCCGTGGCCGGTCACGGAAGGTGACCAGGAGCCGGGTGGCGGCCAGGGCGCCGTAGCGGACGGCAGGCGGGTTCAAGATGGACCGCGCGCAAGGGCCGGATCGATGGCACCCCGGTTAAGTACGGAGACCCGAGGCCGTGGATAATGCGCTGGCCGCCGCGGGACGGGAATAGGCATAGGCGAGCTTGTGGTGCACCATGACCGCGGTTCCCAGGTGTACCTTTTGGGAGGTACCGCGATGCCTTTTCACCGAGGGTATTATCCGTCGGTCAGGCACACCGGCATATGCTACGACAACGCGGCAACGGAATGACAATGCGACGATCAAGAAGGAGCTGATCTTATCAGCACGTGTGGCGCGACGCGGG
>CAVUBD010000033.1:0-272903 GCA_963739615.1 uncultured Actinomycetes bacterium | reverse complement strand
GTCCTTGACAGTAATGTACGGCGGGTTACCTACGACTACGTGGTAGCCGCCATGCCTAGCATGTCGACGGATTTACTGTAGTCGTCAATGTCTTCGGTGACGTATGTGTGTGTCCGCGAGCCAGAGCTGTTCAGAAGGTCAAACTCCAGTTGAATGCCTGGACCGCCTCGTCCATGCAGGAGGGAGTCTCCCACTGCCACGTTGATTGGGAACTCAGGAGCGCTGGCCAGTCGCTTCTGTCAGCCGCCTTCATCGCGGCGATGAGGAGACGGAAGCGAGCGATCGCGGCGGCGAAAGGGTTCTTGTCCACGCCGTGGACTGAGGACAGGGCTCGGGAAATCTGTTCCCAGCGGTCGGCGTCGGGGGCCTTCCTTTCCCATTGTTTCAGGAGACGGTGGAAGGCGCCGAGGAGGAAGTGGCCGGAGCCGCAGGTGGGGTCGATGACTCTCAGGAGGCTGGGGAGGTCGGAGCGCGCCTCAGGAGGGTCGGGGGTTAGGCCGAACTCTTCGATCGCCGGGGTGAGGGTGTAGTCGAGGATGAACTCCTCGACGAACTCGGGGGTCTGGAGGAGGGCGTAGGTCTTCTTGGCGTGCTCGGAGAGGTCCTGGTAGAGGTCGCCGAGGAAACGGGTGTTCCAGTCGGGTTCTGTGAAGTCGTGGACGATCTGGCCGGATTCGGCGCGGCGGCGCCAGAAGGCCAGGAGGGCCTTGGCGGCATCATGGGAGGGGGTCACCGTCCACATGGGGTTGTGGGCCTCGTCGAAGAGACCGGCCGCGACCCGGGATACCGACAGCGCCTTGATTCCCTGGAGGATCCAGTCGCGATCGGTCGTTGCCCGGTTCTCGGCGATGAACTCGTTCTGGCGTTCGCCGGCTATCGCCAGCCGGTCGCCCTGGCCCTCATCGGCTCGGCGATGACGGGCAGGTCGATGAAACCGTTGTCTTCGCAGAAGCGGACGAAGACGGTGGCGAGGATCCAGGCCACCGCGGATTGGGTGACCCGGTCGTCCAGCCACGTATCGTAGGTGGCCGCGGTGCGGTTGGACTGCTTGGCGTCTTCCCACTCCAGGTGGAGGGTCTCGTCGAACTCGGGGACTTCGGCGCTGCGTCGGCGGAGGTCGTCTTCCAGCAGGCGTAGCTGCGGCTTCAGGTCGCGGAGCAACGCGGTGCGGTCGATCATGACGCTCTCCTGGCTTCGGCGGCGAAGGTGGAAGGCACGACGAGCTGTTCGGTGTCGCCGGGGATGACGCCGACCGTGAGTCCGTCGAGCCTGGGCGGGAGTTGCAGGTCCTGGCGCATCGGGCAGAGCAGCCACAGGCCGTGCGGGGACTCGTCGGCGCGGCGCGCGGAGCCGACCAGGCGAGCGAGGAGTTCTTCGCCGCCGGTATACCGGGCCAGCGGGGTGGCGTCGTGCAAGAAGACCACCCCGTCGGCCGAACGTATCCGCTCGTCGAGCCGGTGCCAGGCCTCATCGACCAGGCGGACGAAGCCGACCCGGGCGCTGGGGGTGACGGCGGCGGAGTCGGCGGCGAGCACGGTACCCCAGCGGGGCTTGCCCTGCTCATCGACGATCGCGTGCAGGGCAGCGACGAACTCAGCGCTGACGTCAACCGGGGTTACGCCGTCGAGCTGAGCTATGGCTGCGGTGACCTGTGCCGCCGTGCTTACCCACGCCTTGATGGCGACGAAGCCACCGCGCTGCCTGGCCTGGTCGAGCCGTTGCCACACCTCCCGAGCCGAAGTGCCGTATCTCGTCTCCGTCCCGGTCCGCGGCTTGGGGCTTGACCCGCTGGCCTGCGTGTCCGCCGGGATTAGGTACCGGCCGTTGATCACCTGCACGTCGTATTTCAGGCGGCGCAGGATGTCGCGCAGCTTGGGCGCGTCCGGCAGGGTCGCTAGATCGGGGAAGCGGGCGAGGACCCGGTCGCGCAGGTCCCCGGGCGATAGCCCGTGCCGGGCGGAGAGGTAGCTGACAACCTGCGACAGCTTCAGTGCGCGTTCGGGTGACAGGTCGCGCGGGTACAGCTCGAGGCGGCCGGTCACCGCGGTATTCGCCGACGCCGCGGCGGCCAAGGCGACCAGGTCGGTGTCGGACAACGCTGCCCCCGGGGGGCGGATGGCCCGCAGTTCGCCGAGCGTCACCGTCACGCTGGGCAGCGGGTCATGGGAGGCAAGCTCGTCGGCTCGTTCGCCAAGCCGGAGCGCGTAGCCAATCAGGTCGTCCCCCGCGGGGGCGGCGGGATCGCCGGACGGGGTGAGGGCGACGAGCACGCGGTCGTCCAGGCGACGTGCGGCCAGCCGGGGGTGTTCCCGCCGGGTTTCGGTGTCGATCGCGGCGCGCGCGCAGACGGCGGCGAGGTTGAGCCGGTCCGAGGGGTCCTCCAGGTCTGAACCGCGGCGCATGAGCAGCGCGGCGGCGATCTGGTCGCTGGCGAGCACCCGGCCGTGCTCGCCGAGGATGGCCACCACGTCCTCGCGGACAGCGGTCACGGCCGGGACCGACTTGGCCCAGCGCTCGCGCAGCCGGGACAGCAGGCCGGAGACTTCTTCCTGGCTGCGCCCGGTCGTGCGCTCGATGTCCCGCTGGGACGCCCAGGGCCGGACGGGCGACGGATGACCCTGGGCATCAGGCAGGCCGAGGACCGACCGCATGGCTTCCGTCTCGGCGTCGCCGTGTCCCGCTCCGGGGACGAGCTGCCGGGCGACCTCGTCCAGGCTTCCGGTGGTTGGCACCTCCGGCGTGGCGTCCGCGCCGGGTGGTGACGCAGTGCGGGACGGCTGACCGGAGGACCGTTCGGCATCTGATGTCTTGTCGGTGATACCTGCGAGCTCGGTCAGGCCGAGCTGACGGCGCCACTGGCCGGCGCGCCGCACCAGTTCGTTGCGGGGGATAATGCCGATGCCGCGGAGCTGCATGATCCGCTTGGGCTGGACCCGGAGCAGCTCGCCGACGGTGGTGACGCCGAGTTGCTGCTGCGCGATGGACAGTGCGCGGGCGGTCAGGCCCGCGGCGGCCAGCGGGGTGTCTGCGGTGGCCGTCTTGGCGGCAGCGTCGCGGGCCTCGTCTGGCTCGGCGCTGTCATCCAGCGTGATCGTGTGCCGGGTGGTGAGCGGCGGCGTCTCGTCCAGGCCCCGGAAGACGTCCGTCCAGGCCCTGGTCATCTCCTTGAGCGAGCCGAACCGCCTGGCGGCATCGCGGTGCAGCGCGCGGCCGAAGAACTCCACCAGCCGGTCGCGCAGCACCGGGTCGAAAGAATCCTCGGCCAGGTGCGGCAGATGCTCCGACGGGTCGAGCATGCTGGCCTCGACCAGGCCGTCCCCCCAGGACGGCAGCTCGCCGCTGGCCATCTCGTGCAGGGTCACCGCGACCGCGTAGCGTTCGGCAGCCTGGTCGTAACCTTGACGGTTGCCGGTGCCCAGGAACGGATCGAGGTAGACCGGGGTGCCCACGCCGATCTCGCTGTCCGGGACGCCGGCCAGCGAGAAGTCGAACAGGACCAGGCGGCGGCCCTTGCGGGGCACCTCGCGCAGCGCGAGGTTGTCCGGCTTGATATCGCGGTGCCAGACCTTCTCCTCCTCCAGGTAGAGCACCGCGTGCAGCAGGTCCTCGCCCAGCTTCTCCAGCTCGCCGATGCTCAGCGGGCCCTGCTGGCGGATCTCGTCGGCGAGCGTGCGCTCACCCGCGCGATCCAGGACGATCACCATCCGCCCGGCCACCTCGAACGGCCCGTCGATCAGCCGGACTACCCGGGAGTCGGTCAGCTTCCTGAGAGTGGCCGCCTCCCAGCTGAGCCGCTGCGCGGCGGAGGCGCTGAGGGCCACCTTGAGGACCTGCCGCTCGCCTCCCTTGTCGGCCAGCAGGGCCCGTGCAGTGGAACCCTTGCCGAGCACCCGCTCCACGACCCAGCTTCCGACGACTGTGCCCTTGCCCGCCGTCAGCGGATCCGGCTCCTCGGCTGGCTCCGGAGCAGTCAGCTCGTCTTCGACGTCATCGAGGTCCCTGAGGAAGTCCCGCACCGACTCGGTGCGGTCGGCGGGCTGGACCGCGGTGGCGCCGCGGATCAGCCGGTCCATCACGGCGGTGAGGCCTTCGGCCGCCGGGGTGAGGGCGCGCTCGGCGGCGAGCCGCTGGGCCAGCGCGGCGCGGCTCTCTGCGGGCGGCTGCCCGGTGAGGATCAGGTAGCTGAGCGCGCCGAGCCCGAACACGTCGAGCTGGGTAGGCGGCGCGTCGGGGCTGCCGAACTCCGGCGCCAGGTACGGCCCGGCCGAGCGCTCGATGTGCGCGGCCAGCGAGACGACGCCGGGACCGCTGGAGCCCGGGCCGGTCGCCGTGACCGATGTGCCGTGCGCGGGCCTGGCCGCGACCTGCCAGTCGCAGATCCGCAGCCGCGGGTACCGGCCGTCCAGCTCCACGTAGACGCAGCGGGCCGCGAGCGCCCGGTGGTACAGGTGGCGGCGGTGGGCGTGATCGACGGCCTCGGCGAGCTGGCGGACCATCTCCACCCGCGTCTCGATCGGCAGGTCACCGTCGTGCGCCGCCATGAACTGGTCCAGCCGCTGCCACTTCTTGCCGTGCCGGAAGACGACGGCCGGGCCTGCGTCGTGCTCGTCGCTGTACTGCTCGGCGCGGACGATGCCGTCGTGGGAGATCCCCTGGAGCGCCAGGTACTCCCGCCGCGCCGCGCGGCGGGTCGACTCGCGCGCCTCCTTGGTGGCGCCCAGCTCGGACAGGTAGATGCGGACCCTGCGGACCTGGTCATCAGGCAGCGCGGGATTGCTGGCGAGGTAGTCCTCCCAGGTCGGGCCCGTGTCGAAGGCGCGCGGCTCCAGCTCGTACGGGCCGATCTTCCCGTGCTGGTGCTGGCGCTGGATCCCGATCTTCCGCAGCAGCTTGTCGAGCTCCTTGGACAGACCTGGCGTCACCCTGTTCTGCTCGCTGCCCGGCGGCTGGTTCAGCAAGCCCTGCCAGATACCGGGAAGCTTGGTCTGCCCGGTAAGCCCATCGCGACCGTAGACACGGGCCCGCTGAAAATCGTCCAGGTCACAGCGCAGGTTCGGCGCGGAGAGGAAGACCGCGGCTTCAATGCGGGGAATCCGGTGCCTGACGTTGAGCGCCCTGGCTGCTTGCCTGAGCTGACCCGCAAGTTCTTTCGCCTTCAGGTCGGTGAAATGCAGAGGGTTCTCAAGCGTCCGGGTCCGTTCGTCACGGAAAAGCCAGGTGGCGCCATTGTTCGTGGCCCGGCCAGGATGGCTCTTGATTTCGATAAGGAACAGCCCACCTGGAGTCGCTATTAAAAGGTCAACCTCGCGTACATGACCGGTGCCTGCGGTGAACGTGAACGTCTGCCAGGCCCGGTACGGCTCCGCATCGGGCATCTGCTCCCTGATGTGCCGGAGAGCGTCCTCTTCCCATGGAAAATCCGACTTCCAGCCCTGCCATCGGTGTGACACCCCGCCCATCAACGCCCATCTCTTCGTATCGCCCGACGCTGAAGGGAATCCTTCCAGGACTGTGGGCATTTCGCATCCAACGACAGCGAATCGATACGTGTGTTATCAGAGTTAGGTATACTGGACGTTGATGAGACCCTCGGCGAGAAGGGTAGGTTTACGCACCCGATCCGCTCATTTTGGCGGCATCCATGATCAACTCCACCGCCTGCGCCGTGTTATTCATGAGCTGACTGTGCCGACGGTCGTCGTTCGATCCATAGGCGCATGATGCAGAAATGAAACAAACAGCGCGCCCCGGATCTGCGCGAGGATCGGTGAAGGTTAGATGCGTTCCTCACCGGCAGCCACCGCCGAAGCAGCGGCGGACCGAGGCGCGGCGACGCCTACGAGGTATCGCCGCGCGACGCGGCGGCTGCGCAGCACCACTACCTGGGCGTCCCCGGCGTGATCGGCGATGAGCTGGCGGACGCGCGGGGCCATCTGCTTGCGGTATCCGGCGATGTAGCGGATGAAATTCCAGGTGATCCGGTCGTAGACACCAATCGCGTCGTGCTGCCCTCCGCCGTGCCGGAGCCGCCGCTGGACGATGCCCCCACAGGCAGGCCCAGGCGGGCAGGTCCAGGAAGATGACCGTATCGGCGGCCTGGAGGCGGATCGGCAGGCTGGAGGCGTAGTTGCCGTCGATGATCCATCGCGACGCAGCCACCAGGTCCCGCTGCAGGGCCGCGAACTGCTCCTTGTCCAGCGGCTTCCAGTCCCGGTCGTAGTACAGGCCGTCCAGGTGTACGAGCGTGTCGCCGAGTGAGCGGGCCAGGCGGGACTTCCCGCTGCCGCCGCAGCCGACAATCGCGATCCGGTCCACAGGCCACGACCCTAGCGACCAACAGGAGTGTCGGGAGGTGGACATGCGGATCATCTGCCTGTCTTGGTCGCGATGAGGCTCATGACGACGTATACCGTCTTGCCGGGGCCGGTGTCGTCGTCGGTGCAGCCACGGTGGCCGTAGTGCATGCCGATGAGGCCGTCGATGACTTCCAGGCCCCGGCCACCTTCGTCGCCGGCTCCGGCATGGCGCCGGACCGGGCGTCCGGGACCATGATCGTGTACCTCGATCCGGAGGTCGTGCTCGGCGCGGGATAGCTGGATGCTGATGGTCCCGGTCCCGTGCCGCAGCGCGTTGGTCACCAGTTCGCTGATGATAAGGACCGTGTATTCGATGTAGTCATATAGGCCCCACCGGGCCAGGCTCTCGTGGACGAACCGCCGCGCCTGGCCGACCTGGGCCGGGTCGCGACGGAGCCGGCAAGTTGCCCGGCGCTCTCGGGTAGCAGCTGGCGGCATTCACTGCTCCTGGCGGAGGGACGGTGCGCTGCCTGCATGGGGGCTTGGCTTGCGTCCCACTCCGCCGTAGGCGGCTGCCTGCTCGGGCCGGTCGGCGTCTTCGGGGGTATCAGGCCTCCACAGGGGGACGTGCACGAGACCAGGCTCGATCAGGTCATAGCCGCCGAAGAACCGCAGCACGTCGGGGTAGCCGCGGGGCTGGAACGGGGCGGTGGTCTGGTCGTAGTGCGCCATCGCGTCCGCGACGTGCTGCGGCTGGACGTCGGTGGTGCCGTGGCTGATCACCAGGTAGCTGCCAGGTGCTAGCGCGCCGCGGAGCACGGCGACCAGACTGGCCGGGTCTTCCCCGTTGGGAAAGAAGTGCAGCACCGCCACCAGCAGCAGCGCGACCGGCTGGGACAGGTCCAGGAAGGTACTGAGCGCTGGATGGTCCAGGATCTCGCGGGGCGCGCGCAGGTTCGCCTGGATCGCGATGGCGTCCTGGTTGCCGGCCAGGATGGCCCGGCTGTGCAGCACGGCAACCTCGTCGTAGTCGACGTAGGCGATGCGTGATCCTGGCGCGATGTCCTGGGCGATCTCGTGGGCGTTGCCCATGGTCGGGATGCCAGAGCCGATATCGAGGAACTGCCGTATGCCAGCCTGCCCGGCCAGGTAGCGAACCGCCCGGCCGAGGAACGCGCGGTTGGCCCGCATGGTGGCCGGGGCCTCCGGCCATCGGGCACAGAAGTCCTCGGCTGCGGTCCGGTCGGCGGGGAAGTTGTGCGACCCGCCCAGCAGGTAGTCATAGACGCGCGCGATGTTCGCGCCGTCGGGTTCCTGCTGCCTGGGCCCGGTTCCGGCCACGATTGCTTCCCTCCTCTTTGATGCCTCAGCGACGGTCCGGCCCCGCGGGGGGTCGCACAAGGCGCCGTCTGGACGAGCCGCGTGCTCGCGGCCGTGGTCACGGCCGGATGGACTGGGCTGTTACCCACCCTGGCAGGCATGTGACCAGCACATCACTCCCTGTCGCGGGAACGTGTGGTTCCCGGTCTTGAGCGCCGAATACCCGCGTGGGCCGGATTCCTGCACTGCCCGGCTCGGAACGGTAGGGTTTCCGGGCGCATATGCCGCTGGGGGATGACGAGGAGTTCTAGATGACGGGTCGGCTGCGCGTGCCGGTGGACGCGTACATGCTGCTGGAGCGGGACGGCAAGCTGCTCATGCTCCGGCGGTCGCCTGGCGCCGCCTACGCGGCCGGGCTCTTGTGCCCCCCGTCCGGGCACGTCGATGAGGGAGAAACGGTCAGCGACGCCGCCATCCGTGAGGCGGCCGAGGAAACCGGCGTCAAACTGGCCCCGGACCTGGTGCGGTGCGTCACCGTGGTGCATCACCGCGGGCCGGGCGGCCAGGCGCGCATCGGGTGGTTCTTCGCCGCTGCCCCCGGCTGGGATGGCAACCCGGTCAACCAGGAGCCGACCAAGCACTCCGAACTGGCGTGGATCGACCCGGCCGACCCTCCGGAGGACCTGGTCGCGTACACGTGGGCCGGGCTGCGCGCCTGGCAGGCCGGGGCTCCCTATGCCATCCATTTCCAGGAGCCAGGCAGCCCGGTCCGCTACGAACCCGGCCATGAGGATGAACTCACCTTGCTGGGCCGACCGCCGTCGGGCGAGCGGTGATGCCGAGCTTGGCCAGCCGGGCGGCGATCCAGCGGACGCGTTCGGCCGTGGTCATGCCGGGCGGGATGTCGATGACGTTCTGTCCGACGCTTGCGCAGGTGGAGCGGACAACCCGGTCCGCGGCTGACTGCAGGTCCAGCACCTTGGCCCGGTAGGGGTCGCCCTGCTGGTGCTGGCTGAACCGGTCGCAGCAGTAGAACACGGCGTCGTAGGTGCCCGCCCAGGCGCGGCAGAACGTGTTCATGGCGTCCAGGGTGACGGCGGCGCGGCTGCGCGGCGGGGTTTCCAGCACGATCCAGGCGTAGGCCAGGACGTTGGCGATGGTCTTGTCGCAGATGATCATCGGGTGCTGGCGGGCGGCCCGCAGCTGGGCGGACAGCTGGGCGGCGAACAGGGCGGTGGCCGCCTCGGCCAGCTCGCGCGCATCGTCACCGCCCGCCGCGGTGAAGTGATGCCCGGTGGTAAACGTGACCGGTCCCTCGTTCGGCTTGCCTGATGTCCGGACCGGAAGCTCTGGCACGGGCAGCAGAGGCAGGCCTGGGGCATCTGATGGCTTGGTGGTCATGGCGTCCTTTCCCGCCAGCCTGAGTGGACCGGCCTGGCGTGGTTTCCAGCCTGACGGCGCCTGGGCGGCCTTGTCAGTCCCCGCCGCGGGAAGCTGTCGTTCCCACCCGGACACGGCCGTTGACCTGCGCGGCCAGCCACAGACGAAGCGGCGCCTTCCCAGTCCCGCAGCCGGGCACGCTGCGATTCCCGTCATGGGACGCGGACAGGTAGTTACGCTAGAACCAGACCTACTCGCCCGCCCGCCTGCCCGGCCGATCCGGAGGCCTCGCCGATGCCGTACGCCAAGACCAGCCTGCGGCAAGAAAAGCAGCAGCTGCGGGAGAAGATGCGCAAGCTGGGCCTGGACTACCGGGACATCGCCGCCGAGTTCGCCCGCCGCTACCAGCTGCGGCCCCGTGCCGCCTGGCGGGAAGCCTACGGCTGGAGCCTGCGCGATACCGCCAGCCGGATCAACGAGTTCCGCGGCGACACCGGCCTCGATCCTGGCGGGTTCGCCGGGATGACCGCGCCGCACCTGTGCGAGCACGAGAACTGGCCCGGCCATGGCGCCAGCCCCTCCGGCCGCCGGCCCACTCCCTACCTGCTCGCCCTGCTCGCCGCCGTCTACGGCTGCGCCGTCACCGACCTAATCGACCTATCCGACCGCGAGCACCTCCCCCCGGCCGACCTCCTCATTCTCGATAAATACAGTCCCGGTCGACTGGGCACGAGCCAGACGGCCACATCGGCACCCGCTTCTCCGCCGGCCGGGCCATTCTCAGCGCCCGGGGCGGACGGCGACGGGCAGTCCGTCACTGCCGGGCCGCCGGGGTACCAGGTCATGCCCGCCTCACCAGGAGCGCCATCTGTCACCTACCGTTGGTTCCAGGAGATCGTTTCGAGCGGTTCCCTGGTCGGACGAGAGGTGGAGATGGCCGCGCACGACGGGAGCGAGCGCGCCGAGCAAGCCGAGCAGCGCGACATCGGGGACGCCACCCTGGAGCAGCTGCGCAGCGATGTGATCAGGCTGTCGCGTGACTACATGACCGGCGAGTCCTTCCGGTTGTTCCAGGACATGCGACGGGTCCGGGACCGGATGTACGCGGCGCTTGACCGGCGGCTGTGGCCACGCGATCAGACGGACCTGTACTTGCTGCTGGGCTGCCTGAACTGCCTGATGGCGGCGGCCGCCGATGACCTCGGTCACCCGTACGCGTCCGAGGAGCTGATCCGCGCCGGGTGGGCGTACGCGATCGCGATCGACCACAAGCCGCTCATGGCCAAGCTCCGGGCTGATCTCGCCGCTGTCGCGCACTGGCATAACCGTCCCAGGCAGGCCCGCGACCTTGCCGGAAGCGGCCTGCGTTACCTGGACGCCGGCCCGAACGCCGCACAGCTTCACCTCAAGTACGGCCGGGCAGCAGCCCGAATGGGCGATGCCGACATGGCCCGCCACGCGATCAGGCAGGCTCGCGACGCCCGCGACCGGCGGAACGAGGATGACCTGCTGGAGTTCGGCGGCGAGTTCGGGTTCTCCCGGGCGAGTCAGTCCTACCTGGCTGGCTCCACCCTCCTGGAGATCCCCGGCGCCGAGCGCGACGCGATCGCCGAGCTCGAACACGCGAGGGAGCTGTATGAGGCCGGGCCGGAGGAAGGTGAGGACCACGGCTTCGAGCTGCGCATGCTGGCCCAGATCGAGCTGGCTACGGCCCGCCTGCGGGTGGGGGAACTCGACGGGGCACGACCAGCGCTCTCTGTCGTGCTGGCCTTGCCTCCCGGCATGCGGATCGACCCGTTCCCCCAACGCCTGGAGACGGTCCGGGCTGAACTAGCCCGGTCTCGCTACCACGGATCATCGCAGGCCAGCGACCTCGCGGCCGAGATCGAGGATTTCTCCCGCGACACCATCGTGGGCACGCTCTCAGCCCTCCCCGGCTAGCTCGCCCGGCCGTGACCCGCCGTCGCTCACCGGGGGTAGAAGGGACTGAGGATACGGCGCAGGCGATGCGCGCCGCCATCGGCGTCGCCCATGTGCGCCATGGCGCTCAGCAGCTCGCGCACATGAAGGAACGGCATGCGCTCAGCCCACCCCGGCGGGGACGGGTTCAGTTCCTGGTAGACGTCGAAGAAACGGTCCGAGGCCGCCGGCCGCTGGCAGCCTCGCAGCATGGACAGGTCGACCTCGGCCCAGGTGTAGGAGACGGCGGGATCGATAACGGCGATGCGGCCGTCCCGGCTGAGCAGGTTCCCGGACCACAGGTCGCCGTGGGTCAAGACGGCGGGCATCACCGGGACGATCCCCGTCAGCCTGTCGCAGAAGCGCTCCACGGCGCGCCGGTCAGCACTCGTGAGCACCTGCTGGACCAGCGGCTCATCCAGGTACCTGAGCACCCGGTGCTCCGCGAAGAACGCATGCCCGTCGGCGGTCCACGGGTTGCGCTGGACAACCCGGCCGAGGTACCCGTCGCTGACCCAGCCGAACGTCTCGTGGACGGTGCCGCGATGCAGCGCGGCCAGGTCGTGCGCGAACGCCTGCCAGGAGGCCTCGCTGTCTTCACGGGGCGCGAGCGCCTCCAGCATCAGCAGCTGGCTGGTGGCCGCGAGGACCGCGGGGGTTTCCACGTGACCGGTGGCGCGCAGCGCGGCCAGGCTGTCGGCCTCGGCCCGGAACAACCCGGCGGGCGCACACGTCACGGTCTTGCCGACCACGCGGGTACCGTCCTGGTAGCCGACCTCCCAGACATCCGCCACGTACCCACCGGACATCCGGCGGACCGAGGCGATGCCGCTGGCCCGTCCCAGCGCGCTCATCTCGGTGAGAAGGCGGTCATGCCCAGCCATCAGCGTCGCCGAGCCCCCTTTGCTCTCGTCACTCAACTATGTCAACCGCGAGCATGAGCCGCGACGATGGCAGCATGCCTGGAGATCCAGGTCCGCTGCAGGCTGCCCGCGAGGACCACGACGCGGTGGTCAAGCTCATCCAGGACCTGGTGCGTATCCCAAGCCGCGGCGGCATCGACCCGTACGATCCGGTGCTGGACTGCATGGCGTCCTGGCTGGACGGGCACGGCCTGCCTTGCCGCCGGCTGGCCGGGACGGGAGGGATGACGGTCGCGCTGGCCAGCGAAGTCACCGGGAACGGACCCGGGCCCCGGTACGTGCTTGACGCCTGCCTGGATACCGCCCCGTTCGGTGACGAGAACGCCTGGATCTACCCGCCGGCCTCCGGGCAGATCACCAGCGGGTGGCTGCACGGGCGAGGGTCCGCGGACTCCAAGGCCGGGGCGGCCATCTTCGCGCACGTCGCGGCCCGGCTCCAGCGCACGTCGGCCCGCTGGTCAGGCAGCGTTCTGCTGCTGTTCGACGTCGATGAGCACACCGGCGCGTTCGGCGGCGCGAAGGCCTTCCTTGAGCACGCGCCTCCCGGCCGGGTAGACGGGGTGATGATCGGCTATCCCGGCCTGGATCACGTCGTGACCGGCGGCCGGGGAGTGCTCCGCGCCCGCCTGCACGTCCACGGCATCGCCGGGCATTCCGGGGCCAGCAAGACCCTCCCGTCAGCCATCGCCAAGGCGGCCGAGCTGATCTCCCGCCTGGAGAAGACGCCGCTCCCAGGACCACCCGGCCCCGGTTTCCCGTTGCCAGCCAAGCTGACCGTCACCGCGATCAGCGGCGGCCAGGGGTATTCGACCGTCCCGGACCTGTGCACGTTCAACGTCGACGTCCGCCTCACTCCGTCGCTGGACGCCCAGGCCGCCGCGGACATGCTGCGGGCTGCCACCGCGGAGGTGGACGCTGCCTGGCCTGGCACCCAGCTGACTGACGTGGAGGTCACGACCCGCTGGCCCGCGTTCGCGCTCGGGGAGCACGAACCGCTGCGCGCCGCGCTGCTTGCCGGCGCCAGCGCGGCCGGAGTGCTGGTGAGCGCGAAGGTCGCCGGGCCGTCCAACATCGGCAACTACCTCGCCGGGCTCGGCATCCCGGCCACCGCCGGGTTCGGTGTCGAGTACCGCGGACTGCATGGCACCGACGAGCAGATCGCGCTGGGCTCAATACCGCTCGTTCAGGCCGCCTACCACCACGCGCTGCTCACCTTGCTGTCCCAGGCCTGAGCCGCGCCATGCCGCTTGCCGCCGGAGCCGGCCGGTAATCGCCGAAGGCCGGGAACACGCCAACGTTATGCCCAGGCTTAATGCAGCTTGCGACCCTCTGTGCCCAGAAACCACTCGTTCCCCGGACAGGGAGTGATGGGGCGGCTACATAGATGCCAGGATCGGCGGCACCATAAATACCGCGATCCGCTCAGAGAGGGTCATGGCCGCCATTCCAGCCGACCCGCGCCGCGCAGGCGTGACTCCAGTCGGCGCTCACCGCTTGCCTGCCGCTGCCGCTCCGCTGACGAACAACACCGTCCGGTCGGCAACGGTACCCGGACTCAAAATGGCCCCGGTTCCCCGCGCTGAGGAGATCCCTCACCTGGGCAGGACGCGCCGTGCATGAGCGGCGGGCCGCGGGTCTAGCTGGACGCGGGTACCCAGGTCCGCTGGAGGCAGGGCTGGGCGGCACCGGCCTGGTAGCGGATGACCTGTACCTGCTGGCGCACGATGACCGGAAGGGCAGGGCGCTGCTGCCGCCGCGTCCGCTGGGCACCGGACTGGCCGGCGCGCTGCTGGCCGAGCTGATGCTGGCCCGCCTGATCGGCCTGCGCTCCGACACCGCCGTGATGATCGCCCATGACGCGTCGACGGCGGCGGTGCGGGAGCACGTGCTGCTGGCGCTGATCGCCGCCGAGCCGGGGCCGCTGCCGGTGCAGGCGTGGCTGGGGTACCTGGGCCAGACCGCGGTCCGGGACGTGGCGGCGCGGCTGGAGCACGCTGGCTACCTGACGCGGGTCCGCAGCCGGATGCCGGGGCGGGGCGGCCGGATGGTGCCGGTCAACCCGGACTGGGCGTTCGCGCCGATGACCCGGGTCCGGCCCGCCCTGGACCCGGCCCGGCAGGTCACCGCGTACGCGACGGTCCTGGCCGGGCTGGCCGTCGCGTCCGGGCTGGGGTTCCGCCTGGACCAGTACCAGGCCCAGGCCGGCCGCAACGCGGAGGAGGCCGTCGCACACCTGCCCCCGGACCTGCGGCAGCTGATCACCCAGACCCAGATCACTGTCTCTTCCGCCGTCCTGTCCCAGCGCACCTGAAAGTCCGACGAGCAACCTGGAGGTTCCTGATGTCCATGCACGCGGCCCCGGCGCGGGGCGGCACGGTGTCCCGGGCGCTGGCCCGGGACAAGCTCGGCGTGCTCGCCGTGCTCGCGTTCATCCTGGCCTCGATCGCGCCGATGACGGTTGCGGCCGGAGTGATCCCGACTGCCTACGCCGTCACCGGCCTGGCCGGTATCCCCGCCGCGTTCCTCGTCACCGCCGTGGTGCTGGGGTTGTTCTGCCCGGGGTACGTGGCCATGTCGCGCAGGATCCGCAACGCGGGCGCGTTCTACGCCTTCGCCTCCGCCGGGCTCGGCCGCGTCACCGGGGTGGCCGCCGCGCTGATGGCCCTGCTCGCGTATGAGTCGTTCCAGGTCGCCACGTACGGGGCGCTGGGCCCGGCCGCGCAGGCCGAGGCCGCCGCCCACCTCGGCGTGCACTGGCCATGGTGGGCCTGGGCGCTGGTCATCTGGGCCGTGGTCACCGCCCTGGGCCTGGCCCGGGTCGAGGTCGCCGGCCGGGTCCTGGCCGTGCTGACCGCCGCCGAGATCGCCATCGTCGTGGCCGAGACCATCTCCGGGCTGGCCTCCCCGGCCGGCGGGCACCTGGACCTCGGCGCGCTGTCCCCCTCGACGCTGACCGCGTCCGGTGCCGGGACGCTCGGGGTGCTGGCGGTGATCGCCGGGCTGGCGTTCGTCGGGTTCGAGCAGTCCCCGGTGCTGGCCGAGGAGACCCGCAACGCACGACGGACCATCCCCGCCGCCACCTACACCGCGCTGGCTGCAATCGGCGCGCTGTACGCCGCCGCGGCCTGGGCCATGCAGGCCCACGCCGGGCCGACACACGTGGCCGCCGCGGCGGCGGCCCAGGGGCCGGACTTGCTGTATGGGCTCAGCTCCAGCGGGGCGCTGGCGCAGGCGGCGCAGGCGCTGTTCATGACCTCGCTGTTCGCCGCCGCCCTGTCGTATCACAACGTGACCTGGCGATACATGTTCGCCCTGTCCCGCGAGGGCGTCCTGCCCGCCGCGCTGTCGCGGACCAGCCGCGCGAGCATCCCCCGGGCCGCCTCGCTCCTGCAGAGCGGCAGCGCCCTGGCGGTCATCGCCGTGTTCGCGGTCGCCGGGTGGCCGGCGATGAACGGGCTGTTCTTCGGCGGCGGCGCCATGGGCGGCCTGGGGGTGATGATCCTGCTCGCCCTGACCTCCGCCGCCGCCATCCGCTACTTCGACATCCACCCCGGCCAAGAAAGCCTGTGGGCGCGGATGACCGCCCCGGCCCTGTCCGCCCTGCTCCTGGGCACCGCGATCGTGCTGGCCATCTGGCACTTCGGCACCCTGCTTGGCGCCGGCCCCGGCAACCCCGCCGCGTGGCTGCTGCCCTCGGCGTTCGGCGCCGCCGCAGTGGCCGGGCTGGGCTGGGGCGCGTTCCTGCGCGCCCGCCGCCCGGACGTGTACGCCACCATCGGGCTCGGCGCCCACGCCGCCGCCAGCCACGCTGCTCACGCCAGCGGAAGGACGCTGTCATGACCACACGCGACCAGCAGACCCACAGCGCCGACCATGTGATCGTCCGCGCCGGCGAGGCCGACATCGGCGTGCTCGCGCAGGTGATCGCCGAGGCGTTCTTCCCGCTGGCGGTGTGCGGGTGGCTGATCCCCGACGGGACCGCCCGCCGCGCCGCCTTCCCGGCCTACTTCCGGCTCTACGTCGAGCACGCGATCACCGGCCCGCACCTGGGCCGGTTCCTGGCCTTCGACCAGCAGCTCGACCGGCACCACCCGGCCGGGGTCTTCCACGAGCACCTGGCCATCCTCGCGGTCCGCCCGGACCGCCAGGGCCAGGGCACCGGCACCGCGCTGCTGGATGCCCGCCACGCCGACCTTGAGGACCAGGGCATCCCAGCCTACCTGGAGGCGTCGGACGAGCGCACCCGCCGCATCTATCTCGCCCACGGCTACACCGACCGTGGCAGCCCGATCGAATTCGCCCCCGGCGTGCGGATGTACCCCATGTGGCGCCAGCCCCGCCCGGGATAACGGCAGGCCGCAGGGAGAAGGGCCGGCGCATCTACCAGCCGGACGCGCAGGCTGGCCCCCGGGCCAGCCTGCGGCTGGCGGTCAACGGCAGCGGCACGGGACCAGTCCGGTCCTCGTCGCTGCCGCCAGTGCAGCAGCACAGGACAACGAAGGAACGAGCAGATGATCACCCACGCGATCAGCAAGAAACCGCTGGCCAGCGCCCCGCACCAGGCCCAGGCGCAGCTTGAGGAGCTGTCCGCCAAGGATGTCGCGGCCGAGGCACGACTGCGGGCAGTGGCGATAGAGCTGGTCCGCCGCGGCCTGCAGGTCGTCCTAGTCGACTACCTCGACGGCTGCTCCGAACTGGAAGCGACCCTGCCGCAGGCCCCGCACCTGGGCCCGGTCACCGTGGACCGCGACACCGCCGGGACCACCTGCCAGCTGGCCTGGGACTGCTGGGCCGACATCACCACCCCCGAAGGGACCGGGCAAGTCGCCGACGCCACCGCCGCGCTGCTGCGCGGCATGGCCGCCTGCCCCTCTCTGGCCGCGCCGTCCGCGCTGACGGCCACCCGCGATCCCGCCCCGGCCAGCACTCCAGAGCCCGGCCAGCCAGCAGGCACCTCGTGACCCGCGCAGCCGCCGGTCACGCCCGGCGCCGCCTGGACCAGGTGCAGGAAGCACTGACCACCCAAGGGGTTCATGGTCAACAGACGAGGCGGCCGGGTTCTGCTGCATGTGCTCGATTAATAGCCTGGATGACGGCATACCGGCCATGACGGACCTGGCCGGCACCGGGGCGCTGGCCACCGAGTTGGTCGCCTGCCGGTGGCCGACCTGGCCCGGAGCAGGCCGCCCGGCTGGTGCTCGCCCTGCTCGGCGAGGCCGGTGCCCTCATGTCCCCGGTACTCGGGCTGGGTCTGCCGGTGCACGTGGCCGCTGGCCGCATACTGAAGTCGGCCGGGATGGCCGCGCATGCCGGGCGGTTCCGCTGCTCCGGCTCCCCTCTGGATCTGCGCACCGAGGTCATGGTGATCAGCCCGGTCGCGCGGGCCGACGTGCGGATCAGCGATGACGGCACCGTGCGATGGGAATGCCGCTTCGCCGACCCAGAAGGCGCCCGGGGACTAACCCCAGTGCAGGCCGTCGCCGTCGCCGCCCTGGATCCCTACCGGGGTCCCGGGCCAGGCCAGGTTCACTGCGGCTGGCCCGGCGGGACGAAGGCGCAGTGACCGAACTGCCCAGCCCTGCCCGGCACGCCCCGCCCGGCCCTGCCAGCCGCAGCGCTGGATGACTTGCTGCGCACTCGTACTGCATGGGCGTGAACCGCCCGCGCCGAGATGACTCGATGAACCGACCGGCCCAGTGTCCGATCAGAAATCGGAACGGGATGCCGTGATGGTGGTGTTACCGGCTGGAGCCGCGGGGCCGTGGTGGCGGTCGCCGCGGTGGTGGCGGGCCACCCGGGGCGGGGCCGGGTTGCCCCGGTGCGGGTGGTTGGCGGCCGGGCCTGGCTGGCTTGGGGAACGACGTGGCGGCAAGCTGCGCGGCGCTGGCGGGCTGCGGGCCTGAACGTGGTTGCGGTGCGGAGGCCGGGCACGGCTGGGCGGCCGGGGCGGTGCGAGTGGCGGCGTGCAGGCGTTCAGCGGCATGCAGTGCGGCGGCCGCCTGGCCGGCACGCTGCTGGGCGTCGCGGAGTTCGGCGACGGCTTCGGCGAGCGCGGCCAGCCGGGTGATGAGCACAATCGGGGCCATCGACCGATCCTGGGAGAGATAGGTGAACGCCGATAGCAGCCGGGCGGCCTGGCGGAGCTGGTTCCCGGCCCGGGATGGTGGCGGGATGCGGCCGTAGGGTGAGCGGGCGGCGCGGTCGTAGGCGTCGGCGGCCTGGCGCAAGATGCGGCTGCCGAGCATGGCGGCGGCCACGTGCAAGGTGTCGGAGGTGGCCCAGGCGGCGTCGGCGGCGGCAGCCGGGTCAGTCCAGGCCAGGTGACGGATCTGTGCCGTGGCGTCAGCGGCGACACGGGTGGCGTGATCCCACACCGCATTTCGTTCCCCGACGGTGAGGTTCAGGTGCGCGCGGCCGGGCGTGGATCGCTGAACAATCCACCGCTGCCGCAGCTTAGGCCAGCTCAGATCCGTGGCGAGCCTGCCGCCGCCGTACCAGGCCGGTCCGCCGTCCTTGGCGGTATCGTCAGCCAGCGCGACCGCATACCCGGTGACCTGACCCGGGCTCTTGACGCTGAACCGCATACGCACCAGCACGCCGACCTGATTCAGGCGGGCGAAGAACTCCTGCTCGCTGCCAGCCGAGGCGGCAGCCGTGGTGACCTGCCGCCGCAGCGTGATCCTGGATGCTTCGTCCAGGCCGCGGCGGGCGGCCTTCTCGTTCTCCGCGCGGGTCGGACAGCGGGCCGCGGTGCGGTCGGCGGGTGCGGTGGGGCGCAGCCCGTAGCGCTGCTCGGCGGCCAGGCAGGCGGCGCGGACCTTGACCCGTTCCCAGGACAGGCTGGGCTTGCCGCCGTCCTGGCGGGCCAGCATCGCGACAATATGGATGTGGTCATCGCCGTGCCGGACGGCGACCCAGCGGACGGCCTGGTCTTCCTGACCGTAGGGTGACAGGCCGGTGCGGTTTATGACGTCGTGCGCAATGGCGGCCCATTCGTCGTCGCTGAGCATCCGGTCTTCGGGCGCGGCGCGCATTGAGCAGTGCCACACCGGCCGCGCGTAGGCCCGCTTCCCCAGTGCGGCCTGCGGCTGCAGCAGCAGCCCGGCCAGCTTGGTGAAGTCCCGCGTGCCGTCCGGTCGTAGCGGGGGTTCGAGGCTGGCGGGGTGACGCCAGCCCGCGACGATGTGGGGGTCTGTATGTTCCTCGTGGCGGCCGGGACCGAACAGGTAGTACAGCAACGGCTGGACGTGTTCCCCGCGCGGGGTGCTGATCTTCCCGATCACGCGGCCTGCTTCACCGCTACCGCGAGTCTCGGCGCAGGGCCTTGCGCACGTCGTCGGCTACGGCGTCGATGTGGTCGGCGCGGCGCAGGCTGCCGGCGGCGTAGCGGGGCAGGTCCCCGGCGGGCTGCCCGGTCGCGGTCAGCGTCGCGACCGCCTGCCCGATATTGGTGCTGATGCGGCGGACCAGCCCGGCCGCGTGCATCAGCTCGGTCAGCACCTGCTCCAGCGGCTCCTGATCGCTGATGGCGCTGCCGTTCGCGGCGGCGGCCATCACTGCGCTGGCGGCGAACGCGCCCCGGGCCAGCCCTGCTCGCCCGGCCGCATCGGTGATGATGGCGTATTCCTCGCCGCTGAGCGTGATCTCCACCCGGCGCGTGCGCGGGACCGGCTGCCGTGCCCGCCGCCCCTGCCTGCTGGCACCGGCCTGGCTGCCGCTGTTGATGATGCGTGCCATTTGCTATTGCTCCCCGCTGCGTCCAATTCCTGACCGCCTTTGTTTTACCTCCCGCCGATATCAACGGGCGGGAGGCTTTACTGGTAAACGTTCAGGTCCTTGGGCTTGCTGCTGCGGTGCGTGATCGTCGGTTACGTTTTGGCGGCGGGTGTGGTGTTGCCGTGGTGGCTGAGCGTGGTTTCGGGGATGATTCCGGGGCTGTGACCGATGTGCCGCCGGAGGAGCCGCGCGATGCGCTGATCCGGGTGCATGCGCAGCTGATCCGAGACGCAGGCGGAGCGGATCGCGGGGCTGGAGGCGGTGGTCGCTGACCTGCGGGAGCGGCTGGCCGCGGCGGAGCGGTCGGGGTCGCGGAACAGCGGGAACTCCTCGATGCCGCCGAGCTCGGATGACCTGCCGGGGCGGAAGCCGCCCAGGAAGCAGCGGCGCGCCGCTGAGCGGGCGGAGAAGAAGAAGCGGGGGAAACAGCCGGGCAGCCCGGGCGCGTCCATGACGTGGGAGGTCCCGGACCGGACCGAGGACCACTATCCCGAGGGCGCGTGCTCGTGCGGCGCGGACCTGGCGGACGCCGCTGACCTGGGGGTTGCCCGGTCGTTTCAGCAGGAGGAGATCCCGGCTGCGGCGGCGGAGCGGGTGCAGCACGACCTGCACAGCGCGAAATGCGCCTGCGGGAAGACGCACGTCGCGCCGCGCCCGGCGGGCGTGCCGGACTCCGCGCTGTCCATCGGCCCCAGGCTGCGGGCCCTGGCGGTGTACCTGGTGGTTTTCCAGCATGTCCCGGTGGAGCGGTGCCGGCAGCTGATCGCCGACGTGGCCGGCGCCGCCGTGTCAGAGGGGTTCATCCACTCGTGCCTGGCAAGGGCGGCATCACTGGCCGGCGAGGTGGTGGCGCTGATCCGCGCCCTGATCACCGCGTCTGCCGTGGCCGGGTTCGACGAGACCACGCTGCGGTCCGGGCCGGCCGGGGAGAAGAAGTACGTCCACGGCGCGTTCACCGAGCGGTACTCGGCGTTCTGGCTGGGCACCCGCAGCCTGGATTCCATGCAAAACGCCGGGATCCTCCCCGGTTTCGCCGGGATCGTGGTCTCCGACAGGTACCAGAACTACTTCCATCCCCGGTGGGAGCACATCGCCGGGAATCAGGCATGCCTGTCTCACCTGCTGCGGGACTATGAGGATTGCGCCGAGAGCTACCCGGGCGCTGTCTGGCCCGTGCAGGCGCAGCGGGCGCTGCGCGGCCTGATCCATGCCTGGCACACCGCCCGCGAGCAGGGCCTGGACGCCATCCCCGCCGGCGTCCGGAAACCGCTGGAGCACGAGTTCCGGCACGCCGTCCTGGCCGGCCTGGCCAGCGTGCCCCGCGTCCCCGGCCCGAAGAACAGCACGAAGCAGAAGCCCGGCCGCGAACTGCTCGAATTCTGCCGCGACCGCCGCAGCGACGTGCTGCTCTTCACCGAGGACACCAGCGTCTGGCCCACGAATAACATCAGCGAGCGCGGCGTCCGGCCCCTGAAAACCCAGCAGAAAATATCCGGCCGCCTGGCCAGCGACGACGTCACCCAGGACCGGCTCGACATCCGCAGTTACATCGACACCGCCCGCAAGCACGGCCGCAACGCCATGGACGCCCTGCACGACCTCATGCTCGGCAGGCCCTGGCGGCCGCCCGGCACAGGCATTCTCCCCGTAACCCCGCAATCGAAACCCGCGCTACCCATCACCGCACGTGCATGGGCTGAATGTTTACCTTTACTGGTGGCCATCCTGCTGCCAGTGTATGTCGGGACCGCGCTCGGTCCAGACGTAAAGGGGGTATTAGCCCACATCTTGCTTCGCGGCCCTGACGGCCACCTTCATCTGATGCAGAAGGCGCTGGCTAATGACCGTGCATTCCTTCTCCTCGCCGCTATTCTGACCGTCACCCAAACACGCCGGAAGCGGAACTGGAGTCCTTGCTCTCGACAAGAGCTCCACCTCGATGTCGGGGCGTCGGCCACGCTGAACCCCAGGCCAGCCAGCGACCTAACCCCTGTGCCCGGTGAGGCGGGCAGGGCAGACAGGGCCAGGCCGTCAAGACCAGCCTGGTGTCACCGGGTTGGTATCGGCAGGACCAATCGGCGATCGACCCGGTTGATGTCTGGGTGAATACATGAACACGCAGAGCGGGGACATATCCCGGGTTTAGGTGTTCAAGAAAAAAATTATTTCGGCCCAGATCGGTGCTATCAGGTGATGGTCAGTGTTGCTGAGTACGGGTGGGTGATGGTCAGTGTTGCTCAGTCCGGTTTAAAGAGGTTTATGTTACCGCTCGGTGATTTGCCGGCGTCCATGGATAAGCGGTTACCTGAAACGGAAAGGAACGCCACGGCTGAGCACCACATCCGGCCGCGCCAGAGGGACGGGGGAGATGACCTTTCCGAGGATGAGGATCACGCTGCACTCCCCGCTGGACTGCCCCGGCTGCGGCAGCCGGTTCGAGGGCGCGTGGATCCCGGGCAAGGAGACCAGCGGCCAAGCCTGCCCGTCCTGCGGGGAGGTGTTCACCGCGACCTGGAAAGGCTGGACCTTCCCCCCTGAGCAGACGACGATCACCCGAGGTGATCTGTCCCTCGCACGTCCCCCTGGATCACGCTGACCTCTTTCTTCGTGGCGTGGATCAGGAACCCGTGGGACTTCAGCCTCGCTCCGCGCTCGGAGGCGGGGAGCGCCTGGTAGATGTCGCGGGAGCTGGCTGATCTGGACCGGCCGCACCGGAAGCGGAGACTGCGCGCGGGGCAGGTCAGACCGCGAAACCTGGCGGAGTGGGAGCTGTCTGCCGCCGACTGGAAGCAGAAGCGCGAGCCGGACGGCAGCTAGGCCCTGCCCGTCCCGGAGCAAGGTCGGCCGCCCCCACCACCGCTAGCGCCGCCGTCCTGCCTCTCGGCCTGGCTCCCTGCGGGCTGCCAGGCGATCAGGCCCTCGGCATCGTCTAGGGGGAGCGGCCGGTACGAGGGGAGTGCGGCGTCGTTGCAGTGGGCTTCGAGTGCCTCGATCACCGCGTCCGCGTGTCGGCGTGCCGTCATGACTAGGGCACGTGCGCCGGGCGGAGCGGTCTCCGCGACAGTGGCGACACGGGCGAGCAGCTCGACGTGCCTGCGAACCCGCTGCCTGAGCGCACTGTCGGTCAGCGCGAGGCTCTGCACCGCGGCCGTCCTGGAGAAGGCGTTGAACGCCGCGCGCAGGGCCTCAAGGCTGCTCTGGCCCGCGGACCAGGCGACCAGGGCCTCCTCCATGCTGGCGATCGACTCGGCGATCGACATCGCGGCCTGGCGGGACCGGTCGAGCCGTGCGTCCGCCCGGTCCCGCTTCCACTGGCCTCGGGCGGCCACGATCGTGAACCAGCCGACCACGACGCCGCCCACCACGGAGCCGATGGCGCCGATCATCGCGGCCTCAAAAGCGCTTACCACGCCGCAAGGGTAGGCGATTCCGGCGGCGTCCGGCGCGGCCCGCATGACCGCGCTCGCCGACCCCCCGCACGCCCGGCCGCCGCCGGGTTCAGCGGCGACATTGCTGATGCCCGAGGTGCTGGCCGTCATGGTGGACAGCAACAAGCTGCGCATGGTGGCGCTCGCCTCTCTCGACGGACTGGCCGACGACAACGCAAGCCCGGAGGCGACATGACCAGCACCTACTACGCGGGACACCGCGCCCACAGCGCGGGAAACCGACTGCGAACGCGATGTGTGAGGTGCCCCCGTCCTCCGGACTGGGGCACCTCAGTCGCAGCTTGCTCCGGACCATCCGCCACAACGAGATCCGCCGTCCTAAGACGATGCGGGAGATTGCGATCTGGCACGAGGGGCAGGCAGAACGCGAGGAGCGGCGCGCCCATCGCGTCGCACGTGCAGAACGCCGCCAGCGCGAAGCGGCAGACGGCGGCAGTGGACAGGTGCGACCGGTCGAAGCATAAAAGAGACGACCGGGGGCGCAGAAGACACCTAGGCCGGTTAAGCGTGACGTACACGCTGATGACATCCGCGCAATAGCTGCCCGGACATGGCCGCCGAGGGACAGGGCATATGGCCCCCACATACGGGCGGCCCTGGCGGTGAGTACTTACCCGCCAGAGCCGGCTGATGTACAGGCCGGTCAGGCTGCAACCGGCGTCAGATCTGGTCCGTAGCCATGGCATCGCTCTGTCGGGCAGAACGTGATCGGCGTGTCGCCGACGCCGTAGCTGATGAGCACCTGATCACCCGGCGTGTCGTTGCCGCAGACCCCGCAGTGCCACGCTGCCGGGTTGGCGTCGAGGCTGCGGAGCGTCCGCAGGCCGCCGAGGTACGCCGCCCGCGTCTCTTCGTTGGCCTCCAGGTAGGGGACCAGCGGCGTGATCGGCATCGTCATTGTCTTTGCTCCCTTGTGCCGCGCTGGCCAGGGCCTCACATTCCGCGCAGCGTGTCGTACTGTTAGAAGTGCTTGCAGATCTATCAGGTCTGCATCGGATCAGTCCCGCAATGCCGCCGCCGAACCGACCAGGCCGGCCCGTTCGAGAGCATCCAGAATCCCCTCGTAAGTCTTCGGTGGCCGCGTCCGGCCGCGAGCGATCTGGTGCACGCAATCACGAATCCTGCCCTCATCAAGACCGATCTGGTCGAGCACGAAGTCATCCGGAGTCTTCGCCTCGATTCCATGCGGTTCGAGTGTCTCGGCAGGGAAATCGTCCAGGTTGCTGGTCACTATGACCGCTGCCCCGGCCGCGATGGCCGCGGCCAGCACGTGACGATCGCCGGGATCGGGAAGTTTCAGCGTCTCCACGAGGATCTCGTAGCCGCTGATGAGTGCCCCGGGTACCGCGACGTTCATCCGCTCCCTCGTCACCCTGAGGCGCTCTGGCGACAGGTCGGGCCGGTTCGCGACGAGATTGCCGAACGTCTCGTCCAGGATCTCATCAGTCCAGTGCGCTCTCACCATTCCCGAGATCGCGATGCGGATCAGCAGGTCGCGGACCTCGTTGCCGTACAGTACGCAGGCGTCATAGAGAACGGGGATGCTCATTCGTAGAGCCCCATCTCCTCGCTGAGCGCGATCAGGTCGTCGGCCGCCTGGTGCGCGGAGGCATCTGTCCGGCGCTTGTAGTCGATGAGATCACCGAAGCGAATGCGGCGGTGCCGCCCGACAAGCCTTGCCGGCAGTTCCCCGCCGTCGATCAGCTTGATCAGGTACGGCCGGGAAACATTGAGCATGTTCGCTGCCTCGACGGTGGTCAGCTCCGCGTGGCTGGGCATCAAGGTGACGCCACGCCCCTCTGCGAGTTGCGCCAGCATGGACGCGAGCATGACCACGACAGCCCGGGGCAAGATGAGCGGGCCATCGCCAGCCAGTTCGGAGGCTACATCCACATCAGCATCGCCCGGATGCTGCACGAGGTAGTCCCGGATGCGGCGCATGGCACGTGCCGCATCCTCCGTGTTGACCTGGCCTGGTTCAAGAACCTTGGGAGTCCCCATGGCGCCGACTCTCCTCCGCTAAATGCAGTAAATGACGTAAGTGCATTATATGCAGCGTACCACGGAGAGGGGACTGCCCGAAGCCGGCCGGGACCGATGGCGGCATGCCGCGCGGCAGCATGGCGGCATCTCATTGCGGCAGATCGACCAGATCGGCGTGGCGTCCATCCCGATCTCAGCTAAACCGACCACAACGCGGACCGGCGGGTACGCGTGCGCCCTAAGCCACATGGGCTGTCGCGCTAAGTGATCGGATTGCCTCCATCTCGCCGAGATGTGCCGAATCGTCTACAGATAATTCAGCCTTCATATGTCTCAAATAACGGGGTCGGTAACAGTCGGCCAGCCGCAGTGAGCCAGGCCGTAGCCCTGCCCGCAAGCAGGATAAAGGGTCACTGCTTACCCGAGGTGAGCTGTCCCCCGCACGTCACCCTGGATCACGCTGACCTCTTTCTTCGTGGCATGGACCACGAACCCGTGCGATGTCAGCCACGCTCCGCGCTCGGCCACGGGGAGAGCTTCGTAGATGTCGGAGTACAGCTCCCCGGTGAGCTGCTCTTCCCACCGGTCCGGCTCGGCGGGCAGGGCCTTGAGCCGGTCCCGTTCGGCGCGCAGCCTGCGCACCTGCTCATCCCACTGCTCATCGGACATGACGTCCGGATCCAGTGCCCTGATCCGGTAGCTGATCTCTTCCAGCTGGTCCTGGTAATCGGTGCCCCTGACCAGGATGAGCCGCTTGACCGGGACGCGGAACGTGGTGGCCATGATCTCGTCCACGGCCGCGTCTGCCACTTCCATCCGCACCATGTTGCCGCACCCCTTGCGGCGGCTCCCCGTGCCGGTGCACCGGTAGTAGGTGTAGGTCCCGCCGCCGTGCTTGCTCGACGCCCTGCACGTGAGCTTGTTCATCGACGAGCCTTCGCAGTCCGGGCACTTGATGGCGCCCTTCAGCATCGCCCGCGTCTGCGGCTCCCCCCTCGGGCCGCGCTTCTCCCGGCCCAGCAGGGCCTCATTGGCCAGCCGGAACCGGCGCGCGTCGATCAGCGCCTCGCACGAATGCTCCCATTTCTCCGACCAGACCACCTTCCCCGTCACCGGGTCACGTTCGGCCCGGGTCATCCAGTAGTGCCCCCGGTACACCGGGCTCCTGGCTGGAGACGACCTGCCAGGGCGCCGGGGTCCTAGGCGGGGACCTGAGCCCCGAGTGCGCCGCGGTCGTCGGCACGGTGCTGGATGCCTTGTCCGCCCCGGCCGGGGCGGAGGACGCCCGGACCCATGAGCAGCGGTATCACGATGCTTTGGAGGAGGCGATGCGCCGCCTGGTGGCGGGGGGCCTGGTGCCGGACCGGGCCGGGCAGCCCGTCGCGCCTATCAGCCGATCCTCTCGCGCTGCACGCCGTCCGGCCCGGGCGGCAGCTTCTTGTGGGAGCGCGCCCAGACGAAAAGCAGCACCCCTGCCAGCGCCATCACGGCGATCACGGCTACATTGATCCACCCGCCGGTCTCCCACGCGGAGAAGGCAAGTGTGACCAGGAGCAGCAGCCCGGACACCACCACGGCGACTCTGCGGGAGAGCACCCAGGCGAGAACCAGCACCGCGACCACCGCGGCCACGGCCACGCCGATCCACCCGGGGGATGCAGGCCAAGCTTCACCGTTGAACAGCAACATGGCGACAATCGTGGCCAGCAGCAGCCCGGACACCACCACGGCGGCCTTGCCGGACCGGTGCCCGGCACGTGCCGCGTAGACGGCCAGGATGAACGCGCTCATAGGAGCGGCGGCGAACAGCGCAATCCCCCCGGTCATCATGCTTACGTCCGTCACGTCGCCCAGGTGACTGTACGCGACAGCAAGACCACCGTAGAACCACCCGACTGGCGTCAACGCCACAGCGGCCCACGCCAAAGCGGCCAGAACGTCGGCAGCAGCATGCCGAGGCTTCAAGGTGGTCATGTCGACCTCCGGAGACAATTCCCCAGGATCAGGGTTGCGCGCTTTGGAGGTCCGGCCTAGAGGCGTTTGGGATCCGGCCCCGAGGCGAAGGTCACCACTGTGGCCCGCCGACGCCCATCAGGCCTCAGTACCCTGATGTGATCACCCGACGGTTCAGCCGCTGGCTGCCATGGCTACAGGGCCGGTTCACGACCTGCGAGCTCAGCGGGCCATCCCCGGATCTGGCTCGGTCCAGTATTCCCCGTATGTACGAGTACTACCCGTGTGTGCGACTACTTCCTCCGGCGCAAGGTCTTCAAGATCGCTGACCTGGATGCCGAGAACGCGGACGGTGAACCCGCGTTGCCGTGCATCGTGGCGGCGGGGTTGGATTGAGAGGGCAAGAAGGATGCCACGGACCGGCCAGATGACGGAGATGAGATTGGATTACGACGTCGCGATCATCGGGGGCGGCCCTGCAGGGTCGGTGGCGGCCATTCAAGCAGCGCGATTGGGTGCGCGGACGTTGCTGGTGGAGAAGAACGGCATGCTCGGCGGGACAACCACCAGTGCCGCCATCAACGTTCCCGGCCTGTTTCACGCGTGGGGCAAACAGGTGGTCGCTGGCATCGGCTGGCATCTGGTGAACCGCGCCGTGCAACTCGCGGGTGACCGCCTGCCCGACTTCACTGCGTACGACCGGCCAACCAACATGCTTCAGGTGCGGGTCAACCCCTTTATCTATGCCGCGCTGCTCGACGAGGCTGTCCTGGGTTCAGGCGCCACGCTTGCGCTCCACTCCATGCTTGCCGCGGTCGACAGGTCGCAGAATGAATGGCGCGTCACGTTGTGCGGCAAAGAAGGGCTCCGCGACCAGCACGCTCGCGTGCTCGTGGACTGCACAGGGGACGCCAACGCCGTGGCGCTGGCTGGCTTCGAACTTGAGCGGAATGAAGCGCTCCAGCCGGGGACGCTCAATGTAAGGCTGAGCGGGTATGACCCTGCCGCCTTGGACTTCAAGCTTCTCGATCGCGCCTATCGAGACGCCGTGGCTGCCGGTTCGGTGCTGCCAGGCGACCTGGCCATGCACGGCGACGGGGTGCTTACCTTCCTGCGCCAGCGAGGCGAGAACTCTATGAGCGTCACGGGGATCGACGGCAGCACGAGCCGGGGCCGCACGGCAGCAGAGGTCGCCGCACGTAGGGCGCTGATGCGGATTTACCGTTTCCTGCGCGGCCAGCCGGGCCTGGAGAACCTGACGATCGACTTTACCGCCGCGGAGTGCGGTATACGGGAGAGCTGTACCATCCGGGGCAAGAAGCGGATCACCGCCTTGGATTATGCCAGCGGGCGGTTGTGGGAGGACGCGGTCTGTTACAGCTTCTACCCGATCGACGTCCACGACCCGGACGGCGACGGGATCGCTTTGCGGCTGCTGGAACAGGGCACGTTCCCGACCATTCCCCGCGGGGCGATGCTCCCGAGCGGCAGCGCCTGGCTCTTGGCCGCCGGCCGCTGCATCGCTGGCGACCAGCAGGCCAGTTCGGCCTACCGCGTGCAAGCGTCATGCATGGCGATGGGCCAGGCGGCTGGCGCGATGGCGGCCCTGTCGGCGCATTCTGGTGTGGAGCCTGAGGAACTGGCGATGGGCGACGTTCACGCGGCGCTGCGGGCACATGGTGCGATCGTGCCCGGCGACATTCGCTGATCCGGCAGCCGCATCAGCTGACCTGGCGACCTCACGACGGCCCACGCGGTGGCGCTAGGGTCAGGCGAGGACCGACTCGCGGCACATGTGGCAGTCCTCCTCATATCTGGGCGGGCTGGAGATCACCGCGTGCTCATTCTCCGTTGCGGCGGGAGCAGGATCGTAGGCACGGGCCAACGCGCCGGCCGTAGCGCGTCCGCGTGCCACGTACCCCGGAATAACATGATCGAGATGCGCACGGTAATCGGAGCGGTACTTTTCCAGCTTCCCGAACAGGGCGAAAAGGGAACCAGCCGATAGGTCGCGTGCTGGCAGCCCCCAGCCCTCCAGGCCCAAGTCGCGCATGATCCCCTGGGTTTTGTGCTCGTACCCGATCGCGATGCACGGAACACGAGCGGTCATGGCGAAGATGACCGAATGGAAACGGTTGCCGACGAGGTAGTCCAGGCCGGCGATGAACGCGGCCACGCCACGGTAGTCGGCCTCGGTTTCCAGCAGGATCGGCCGGGTGTGTCCGCGGCACAGCCCGGCGACCGCTCGCGATGCGATGCGGTCGTCGTCCCAATGATCAGCAGCTGTGGCCTGCGGGAAGATCACCACGCGGTGGCCGGGAAGCTCATGGACCCGGTCCACGAACGCCGCAAGCTCCGCTTCAAAGGATGCCTGCTGCGCCCCTGATAGACAGCGGCGTACGGTGACACCGACTACAACATCCTCCGCGCCGACGCCGTGCGATGCCCGCCATACTTGCTGGTCGGCCCTGACCGGCTCAGGCGGCTCAAGGCTGAAGGCAGAGTCCACCGCTCGGCACGCCACGCCGTCCGGCAGGTTCAGCTTCTTCAGCTCCGCCAAGCTGATGTCTTCGCGGGCCAGAACCAGGCGTGCCCGCCTGAGCGTCTTCGCCACGATCCACGCCACCAGCTTCCCGTCGAACGGGCCGTAGGACTGAGGCGCGCACACCACCGGCGTGCCGAGCCGCTCCGCCAGAATCAGCGGCAGCAGCTGGTGAATGACCCGCGGGCCGAGCCCCGGCCGGGCAGCGCCTTGCAGGTACCCGCCCGCAACCACCAGCGAGACCAGCAGGTCGGCCCGCTCGATCGCCGCCAGCTCAGCGGTCACCTCCGCCGGAAGCCAGGCCGAGGACCAGCGGTACCACCGGGCAGGGGCGACGAACCACGACAGCCCGATGGCAAGCACCTGCGCCCGGCGGGCCGCCCGGCGAAAACGCGAGATGCCTTCGTCGTTTGCATACCGGCGCATTGAGCCGAGGTTCCGCACGCCATCGAAAGCTGGGTAACGCCGCGGGTCTTCCATGCCTGCTATTTCAATCAGGCACCCTGGGAACGCTTTTTCTATCTGCACGATGATTGCATGTAGCAGTGCGGCGTCGCCGGCGTTCTGCCGCGCGTATCCGCCTACGATCAAGACATTGCGTGGAGTACCCATTTGCTGGTCCCAGTTCTTCGGCAGGGATTGCGAGCTACCTGACAATGGATCTATTGAGGCGTCATCCGGCCTGACCATCACTGCTCAGATGCCGGCTAGGCACATTCGCTAGCTTCGGACCATTCCCCTGGGTCGAGGCAACTCGTCCCAGGATTCAGCTGGGCTGGTCCTTCCGTTGTCACCCGCCCCGGCCAGAGGCAAACAGAAGGATGCCGTGACTCTCGTCACATGCCTGGTCGCGTCCGAACATGAAAGCTGACGACGGTGGCACGGCAATGTCGGCCAGGCTTACCGGGCCGCCATCTCGATCTGCGTCAGCGCGATCATGAGTTCCGCCGGGTCAGCAGGTCAGCCGGCGGTGATCGCCTGGGGCCTGGGCTTCCTGGTCAGCCACGCCCAGAAACTCCGCCGCGGCGGCCGCGGCGGACGGGCGAGGAAGTGCCCGCTGCCCACCTTGCCCGCCACCTCGATCCGCAGCAGCACCGGCGTGCCCGGTTCCGACGGCTCGCGGACCTGGACGTGCCCGCTGCGGATCGCCACCTCGTCGGTGTCCACCACGATGCCCGGCCTGGTCACGATCAGGACGTGTCCGCTTCGCACTTCCATGTCGATCCGCAGCGTAGGGTGCGTGATCACCGCCTGGGTGAAATCGAGCTTCACGTGCCCGCTGGTGACCTTCACCTCCATCCGCTGCGGCACTACCCAGGGGCCGACTCGCTGCACGCGCCCGCTTTGGCAGTCAATGCGCACGACCTCTTTCGGCTGCGGCGGTGGCGCGGGCTCGCTGGCCACGGAACCCGACGCAGGCAGGTCGGAAACCAGTTTCGCCAGCTCGCCGTAGGTCCGCGCGGTCAGGGCGAGCTCTAGCCGCTCGTCAAGCTCCTCCGCGGTAAGCCGCCCGTCCCCGGCCGCAATACGCAGCGTCTCGACCACCCGGTCCCGGTCGTCATACGAGGCGCGCAACTCGCTGCGAGCTACCTCGTTCCCGGGTTCTGAATCTGCCATGGACAAACTGTAAGGCAGTCACTTGCCGGGCACCACGCGCCTGCGTGCCGGTGATGGCCCGCGCTCACCTGGCCCAGGCGCCTGCCTAGTGGCCCGGCTCAGGCCGTCCGCTCAGTGAAGCCGAACTTGCCCGCGTCGGCGTAGTCACGGTCGATGCGGTCCCTGGCCCGGCGCAGCATCCGCAGCGAGGAAACGTCAGCTGACTTCATCGTCCTTAGCTCCTACGGCCGAGCTGAGAGTTTCCTCACGATTTCGATCCGTATGTAAGTGAACCACTCACTTACACCTATGATCCGGGACATGACAGGCAAACGCGATGCGCACGAGCGGCTTCCCGAGCTGATCGCCGCGGCCGTGCGGGTATTCACCCGCGAAGGCTACCGGTCCGCCCGGATGAGCGACGTCGCGGCCGAGATGGGCCTGTCAGAGGCGGCGATCTACCGTTACGTAGGCAGTAAAGAAGGGCTTTTCGTGCTCGCGATCCGGCATGCCCTGCTGCTCGAGGACCTCCCCGAGGGCGACCTGCCCCTGTCGCCCGGGCCGCTGACGGCCACGCTCCGCGAGGCACGCGACTTCATCACCGAGGTGGTGCCGTTCGGCGCACTGGCCGAGGCGCTTTCCGGTCGGGGATCACGAGCGCCCGGCGACTCCGCGGCCGAGCTTGAGGAAATCCTGCGGGAGCTGTTCCAGCTTGAATCGCGGACCAGGGAAGCCGCCGACATGCTCGAACGGTCGGCCCGCGAGCTTCCCGAGATGGCGGACCTGCTGAACGCGGGTATCCGCGCGCCGGTGCTCACGGCGCTGACCGAGTACCTCAATGGCGGGATTCAGGCCGGGACGCTGCGCCGGACGCCGGACACCGCGGCCACGGCCCGGCTGGTGCTCGAGACACTGACCTGGTTCGCCCGGCACCGGTTCTCCGATCCCGACGGCGCCGCCATCCCGGACGACCTGGCCGAGGACACCGCGGTCGACGCGCTGGTGCACGCGCTGATACCGGTGCCTGTTTCGGTGGCGGGCGCACGGTGACAGACGCCATGGCGGTGCAGGTCCGGGATCTGCGGATGACGTTCGGTGCGACCCAGGTGCTGCACGGCGTCACCTTCGACGTCAGCTACGGCGAGGTGTTCTGCCTGCTCGGCCCGAACGGAGCGGGCAAGACCACCACGCTGGAGATCCTCGAGGGCTTCCGGCCGCCGACGGCCGGCACGGTAAGTGTGCTCGGCCTCGACCCGGCGGCGCAGGCCGCCAAGCTCCGCGAGCGGGCCGGGATG
The DNA here is from genome assembly GCA_963739615.1 of uncultured Actinomycetes bacterium. Lineage (GTDB taxonomy): Bacteria > Actinomycetota > Actinomycetes > Streptosporangiales > Streptosporangiaceae > Palsa-504. The sequence goes on along the minus strand of CAVUBD010000033.1, from coordinate 240,431 downwards.
GTCCTGCAGGAGTGCGGCTTCCCCCGGCAGGCCCGGGTCGGCGAGCTCCTCGAGGTGTGGCGGAGCTACTACCCGAACCCGCGCCCGCTCGGCGACCTGCTCGAGGTCGTGGAGCTCACCGAGGCCAGGAATACCCAGGTCCGCAAGCTGTCCGGGGGACAGCGGCGGCGGCTGGATTTCGCCCTGGCGCTCGCGGGCGATCCCGATCTGGTCTTCCTCGACGAGCCGACCACGGGCTTCGACCCGGAAGCCCGGATGCGATGCTGGGCGGCGATCGAGAACCTCCGCAAGCTGGGCAAGACGATCCTGCTCACCACCCACTACCTGGACGAGGCAGAACGTCTGGCCGACCGGATCGCCATCCTGCGGGCCGGCCGGATCGAACTGGCCGGGACCATGCAGGAGGTCGCTGCCCGGGCTGGCCTGGCCACCCGCATCTCCTTCACGACGCCGGCCGCCGTCCGGCGAGGCCGGGTCAGGCTCCCCGACGGGGTCGATCTGGCGGTAAGCGGGCCGGAGTCCGTATGTCATACCGCCAACCCGGGCATGACCATGCGACTGCTGCTCGACTGGGCGTCCGAGAACCGCCTCGGCGACCTGGACGGCCTCGCCGTGACCGCGCCCAGCCTCGAAGACACCTACCTGGAGCTCACCGGCTCTGATCAAGGCAACGGAGACCACGCGTGACAAGATCGGTTCAGCTCGCCGCCCGGCAGGCCCTGCTCGAGCAGCGCAGTTTCTGGCGTAGCGCCGAGTACGCGCTGTTCACCTTCGCCTTTCCGCTGATGATCCTGCTGCTGATCGGGGCGGCCAACGCCGGCTCTAAGCTGCCGGGCACGGACATCAAGAACACCACGGTCTTCGTGCCGGGCATCTTGGCCTTCGGGGTGATCGTGGCCGCCTACGTGAACCTGGGATCCAAGGTCGCGGTGCTGCGCCACGATGGCGTGCTCAAGCGGATCAGGACCACGCCGCTGCCGTCCGGGGCCTATCTCGGCGGCCTGCTGGTGAGCACGATAGCCACCGCGGTCCTCCTGGCCGCGGCCACTGGGCTGATCGGCTGGCTGGCCTTCGGTGCCGTGCCTCGCCCGGGCGGGCTGCTCGCGCTCACCGGCGGCCTGATCCTGGGCATCGTATGCTTCGCCTCGCTGGGCCTGGCCATCAGTTCGGTCATCACTAGCGCGGAATCCGCCGGCCCGGTCGCGTACGCCAGCTTCCTGCCCATCGCGATCATCTCCGGTGTCTTCGACCCCACGTTCAGCGGACTGCCGAACTGGCTGTCGCACCTGGTGGCCGCGTTCCCGGTCAAGCCGCTGGCCCAGGTGCTTCAGAACGCCTACGCCGCCCGGCCGTTCTCGGCCTTGGACCTGGTCAACCTCGCGCTGTGGACGGCCGCCGGGGCCGGGTTCGCCGTCTGGCGTTTCCGCTGGCACAACTAGGCCGGCGGTAAGCCGCCACGGGCTGCGCCTATTCGATCCGGGTGGCGATGGGCGTGCCGAGCTCGAGCCGCACGCCGCGGTGCGCGGAATCACTCTGCTGGCCGTGGTCAGCCAGCTCGACTCCGGGCTGCCCGATTACCTGCCGATCCTCGGCCCGGGCCTGCTCAGCCGGGGACCGGATCCTGCCCTCCCGCCCAGGCCGGCGCCCGGGATGCGCTGCAAGCGCTGGCCATTGGCGCGGAAGGCTACCGGGGGCTCGAGCCATATCCGGACAACTGGCGCGCCTCAGTCCGCCGGGCCGCCACTTTGCCGCACTATCCCATGGTCTTGCACCGCGGCGGGTACCCCGACGGCAGCTAGCTCACCTCAACGCCAGCACTAGCAATATCGCGGCTACAGCGACAGTAAACGCTACCGTCGCGACGATGGCGTGCGACGTGAAAGTGATGGCCCATCTGTCCCATCGTGGCGCGGTGGTGGCCGCGGCCGCGGCGTTTCGCATTTTCTTGTACTTGGCCTCCGGCGGGCTGGCCGCCGGCGGGCTGGCCGCCGCTTTCTTGAGTTCGCGTTTCTGCACGGCCAGCGCCCTGGTGTCCCGCGCCTGTTTACGGCGCCATACCTTATGACGTCGTTCCCCCGTCAGCGGTGCCCCGCGGCGGGCGCGGCCGCGGGCATCGGCTTGGTCGCGGGCAGCGCCTTACGGGATCGTTTCCTGGCGGGCCATTTCGTGCCGACGGTGTATGGGGATGAATAGGGAGTGTCCGCGTCGTACCGCGCCGCCGCCGCCTGCCGCTGGAGATCTTGCAACCTATCCATCAGCTGGGCGATTTCGGGCTGGTGGAATCCGGTTGGTTCTGTCAGCGTGGCCAGCAGGCTCACGTTGGCCTGCACGTCGGTGTTGAGCCAGCCCGCATAGCTGTTAACGTCGTTCCTGATAGCTATCCGGCGGCCTGGATCCCAGGTCAGCACGTGATCGTCCCCCCAGCGCGGCGCACTGGAGAAAAACAACCGGAACTTGTGCTCGTCGAAAATGCTGCTCGTCCAGGTCGCGGCGGACAGCCGGCCGCGCATGCCGTAGGGCAGCAGTGTCATGACCGAGTCGAAGAAGCCCAAGCGCGCGTCCAGGCTGATCTCATCCGCCCCGAGAATGCATACCGGTTTTTCTGTCAGCAGCAATTCCGCTACGTGCATGGCCATTCCGCGGCCGTGCACGCGAGGGTCCATGATGGGCAGCTCGACCTTGATTCCGGCCCGGTCAGCGGCCGGAAGCTGCTCGCTGCGGAAACCCTCGTACATGGCGCGGTAAGACACCGTTCCGGCGGCAAGTTCGTGGAACGGCACACAGAAGCAGTACGTGAGCACGACCTTCCTGCCGCTGGCGTCGTACAGCAGCTGCTCGGGCGCCCGGTGGATGGTCATCGCCAGGTAGTTCTGCCGTTCATTGCCTAGCCAGGCGACCGCGGCCTGCGGAAGGTCATCCAGCGTACCCGGCGAGTAGCGGGTGATGATCTCTTCGAAGTTGTCCGGGCCGACCGTGCCGTCGCTGCACTGCAGCAGCCGGTATTCGGCATCGTGGGGTTCTTTGCCCCATAGCGCCCACTCTGCCGTGACCTGGACGGTTCCGTTCCCCATGGCCGGGCTATTCTCCCGGTTCCCTGACCAGTCTCTGGCTGAGCCACAAGACCGGCTCCACCACGTTGATCGGATGGATCGCACCCCGGATCCGCGCTTCCGGCTTAGCCGGATCCGGCTGCACGCGGTTCTGGTAGTCGTCGGGGTCGAACCTGCCTTTGCGCGGGTCCACATAGAAGCCGATGGCCGAGGTGACGAAGTACCTGATCCTGTCGGCCCGGAAGTGCTGCTCTAGCAGGTTCAGCACCAGTTCCCCGTTGCCGTTGCGCGACACGTTGCAGAGCTCGGCGAAAAGTTCCCGCGCATCCTCGTCGGCTACCCGCGGGAACCCGGGCGCGTCGGGGTCATAGCCGAGCAGGCCCAGCTTCTCGGCCGTGGCGATCACCCGGACTTCGTCGAACTTCGTGACGCACACTGCCACGTAGTGCGGCAGCCGCCTCCCCGAGGCACCCTTGGCTCGCTGGGACAGCTGCTCGAGAACGCCGAAGGTGTGCTCGAACGCGTCACCCTTGTCGAACTCCCTGATGGGGTCGAAGAGAAAGACGATACCGTTGCTGCTTTCCAGGTTCGCGATGAGGTCACCCTGCGCAGTGCGGTCCTGCATACTCGAGCTGGCCAGCTTGCCCTGCGGATCCACTAGGTCCAGGGAGATGCTGACGTCCTCCTCCTGCTGCCGGAAGCCGAGCCACCAGCGCCGGACGCGGCGCTTGACCCGTCCCTCCAGCGCCCACCTGTAATGCCCGATGCCCTCCGTCGCCTGGGGAAACCCGCGGGCGTCTGTGAGCCCGGTGGTCAGCTCGATCAGCCTCTTGGTCGAGTCCTCGCTCTCACCCCTGACCCGCCATACCGGCCCGCGCCGGATCAGCGCGACGCTGAGGGCAGCGAGGAATGTCGTCTTACCTGTGGACGGCGGCCCCCACATCGTGATGCTGTGGCTGGCGGGAACTCGGCCGGACGGCATGCTCAGCCTGCGCTACCGTGCGGAAAGTCCATGCCGCCCATTGTCTCATCTGATGGCAGTCCGGTGAGCGCTGCCAGTATCTCGCCCGGGGCGGCGGCGAGCCGGGGCCGGCGTTCAAGCAAGGCCTGCTGCGCCGCTGTCAGCTGGCGGACGCTGATAATCCCCTGCGCCTTCACGATTAGCACGGCCCCCACCCGGACGACCGCATGCCCGGTGGGCTGCAAGGCCGTAATAACCAGCCCGCGATTGGCCATGAGCGTGGCCGTATCGTCGTTAAGGGGCGGCCGTGCATCAGCCATCCGCGCCGCAGGCAATCCGCCGTCCCTGGCGACGGCAGACTTCGTGGCCCACATCCTGCGGAACCACGATCCGGCGCGCGGTTCTTCGCGACTGTAGATTCGCAGCCCGGCCCTCGCCAGGACCTCTTCGACGGCTGCCTCTACCTGCTGGTGGATTCTTTCCTCGGACAGGTAGATGGTGATCGGGACGCTGGCAGCATTATCGCGCAAAGGCGCTGCGAGCTGCACGTCGCCGGAATCAGATCTGAGCGGTGCGGGCACATTACGGGCAGCTTTCGGGTCCGCCCCGGGAAATTCGATCTCCTGCTCGAGCATGGTGACGTGCGAAGCGCCGATGCCCACTATCTCCTCCACGAAGCGGGTCGCGCTGTCCTTTTCGGCGCTCGTGGCCGCTGCTCTCTTGCCGTCCGCGGGCGCGCTCTGCTCGGACCCCACCAGCGGGAATGGAATATTGACCGACGCCAGGCCGAGCTCCGCCGCGAAGCGCCGCGGGTCGAAGGCGTTTACCGGCGCGAAGGCATCGCTGCCTAGGCTCGTCCAGATCCCCTCATCGGGGTTATGCTCACTGATGGCGCCGAAGGCGATCCCCGGGTGTTCGAGCAGCCGGTGCAGGGCCCGTCGCCAGTCGTTTTTGTCCGGGCACGGAATAATCTCGGTTTTCGGGTCGACCCGGGGCGGGAACGCAGGCCGGGAGCCGACAGTCACCAGCACGGGACGTCCCTCCTGGCCGGTCAGCCGCTCGGCGATCCCGGTGAGCGCGCATTCGAGCTGGGCGGCTCGGGGGTACCCGATGTCGGCCGCGTCCCGGCCTTCCAGGCGCCAGAGCTGCTCCAGTGCCTCCACGCCAGTCTGGGCCCAGGTCAGCACCCGGGTGGGTTCCCCGGGAGAATCCCAGTGAACCGCGTGCGAACCGTAAGTGATGAGCGACACGCTCAGCCGCTGCTCCGTGCCGCGCGCGGCGGTCCGGATGAGCTGGTCGACCCGGTCCAGACGATCCCGGACCTGGGCGACGGTCCCGCTCACCTCGACCGCGCAGATGAGGTGAGATGGGTGCAGGGGGTGGAGTTGGTCAGGCACGCTGGCGATCAGGGCTGGCCAGCCCCGGCCTTCGGGCCGTAGCGTGGCCGGCAGGCCGTCGAAGCGGACGACGCCGGGCCGCCGGAGTTCGGCGGTCAGGTTGTACGTCCCAGCGGTCAGGTTGACCGACTGCAAGGACAGCAGCCGGTTCCGGTCCGCCGATTCAATCGCTGCCAGTGCGAACACGGTGCCGTACTCGTCACCCGGCTCGCAGCGGATGGAGAACGGCTTCCTGTCGCCGCGCCGGGCGCCGGGCGGGAACAACGGGATGCTGGTGAACACGAGCCGGCCTGACAGGGCCTGCCGCAGGGCAATGAGCTCATACCACTGGGTGAGCGGCGCGGCGGCGAGCACGCGCCCGAGCAGCTCTTCGAACCGTTCCTGGCAGGCGAACGCGGGTGTTCCGTCCGCCATGGCCATGGCCATGGCGAAGGCCCGGCGGGCAGCCGGGTCATGCGTCTCGCTGCAGATCAGCAGCAGCCGAGGCCGGTCGAAGCGCTGCATGAACTGGCCGAGCCTGGTTCCGGACAGCGCGTCCTGGTCGTAGAACTCACCCCAGGGCACGGGCTGCCAGTGGCGGCCTCGCGGCGTTCCGCACTGGTCGCGGCGTACCTCCCAGGCCACCACGCCGGGCCCGGCGAACTCGACGATCATCAGGACCATGTTGTCGGCCAGGCTCTTCACCCTGGCGGCCAGAACCTCGAAGAGAGTCTCCTGACCCAGGCCTTCGTCCATGACGCTCACCCGGCCGTCTGCCTAATGCAGGCAAGGCGATACCTATCGGTTCTCGCCCCGGCTGCGAGATGGATGGTGTCAATGCTCCCGTATGCGTGCAAAATCACTCTATAACCTCTGGTCAAGCTCTCTTGTCCCGTTGAGTACGCTGTGGTTGGAATGCCCGGTAGCTCCGCGCGCTACACCCGACCACTGTGATAGAGGGGCGGATGATGAAGAGGCTGCTCATCTCTCTTTCTGGGGCGCGAGAAGAAATTCTCGAGCTATGTCCGACAGAGCGCCTCAAATTCCAGAGTCTCGGCTGGGCCATCCTCATCACCAGCGGCATCGCGACAATGTCGATGTGGTTCGCGCTGACCAGCGTGCTCGGTCTTAACCCGTTTCTCGCGTTCCCGATCGCCGTCCTGTGGGGCCTGGTCATCATGGGCATCGACCGATGGCTTGTGACCTCGATGCCGCTCGACGGCTCGCGCAAGTGGGCGATAGCACTGCCTCGGGTGGTCCTGGCCGTGCTGCTCGGCACGCTTATCTCCACTCCGCTCGTCCTGCGCATCTTTCAGTCCGAGATCAACACCCAGGTCAGCGTGATCAGGCAGCAGCAGGCCAGCGCGTTCCTCGCCGAGCAGCAGAACAGCACGGTCCATCAGCAGGTCACCTACTGGACCGGCCAGGTCGCCGGCCTGGAGAAGGTCGTCGACTCCAAGGGCGCCGCGACCGTCAACCCGAGCACTGACCCGCAGGTCCAGGCGCTGACCAGGCAGCGGACCAGCGAGCTGGCCCTTGAGCAGAAGTATTACCAGCAGTGGCAATGCCAGCTTTACGGCGGAGCGGGCTGCACGGTGAAGGGCAACGGCCCGCTCGCGAAGGCGAGCCAGAACTCCTACCAGCAAGCGGTAACCCAGGTCGGCACGCTCACCAGCCAGATACAGCAGCGCGAGAGCCAGCTGTCGGGCAACAGCGCGGCGACCGACCAGAGCCGTTACGAGCAGGCGGTCTCCGCCCTGCCGGGGGCCCAGGCGCAGCTCAGCAACGCCAGGGCGCAGGAGAATACGCTGCGGAACACCTTCGAGGCACGGAACAATTCCACCAACGGCCTCCTGATCAGGCTAGAGGCGCTTGACCAGCTCTCCGGCACGAACGTCACGCTCAACGGCGCACGGCTGCTTATATTCCTGTTGTTCCTGGTGATTGAGTGTCTGCCAGTGACAGTAAAGCTGCTGCAGAAGCCGGGAAACTACGAAAAGATTCTCGATCAGCGGGCGCGCCGGGAGTTCAAGGATGCCCAGAATGCGATCCGGGTCTCTTCCCGGCCGCTGAACGTGTCCGCTTCCCTGCACGACGTCCGCGATGCGCGTCAGGTGCTGATGGAAGACGTCTGGCGACCGCATACCCAGATGGCGGCGATGCCGGAATGGCTGAGCAGCGCGGAGACTGAGCCTTACGTCGGCCGGCCCGGTGAATCCGCGGAGGAAACCCGGCTCGACCAGATGTTCCGCGGGCTGCCGGACCTCGGTGCGGCCGCCGACTCCGGCGGCCACCGCGGCGGCATCGAACTGCGTTATAGCGACGATGACCTCTGATCAGGGCGTTCTCCTCGGCCGCTACCGGCTTGTCCACAAGCTCGGCTCGGGAGGCATGGGCAGCGTGTGGCTCGCAAAAGATCTCCAGCTCGAGCGTGAGGTCGCGGTGAAGGAGCTCATGCACCATACCGACGGGGAGGACTGGGACGAGCGCCGGATGCGCGCGTTGCGCGAGGCGGTGGCCATGGCCCGTGTGCGGCATCCCTCCATCGTCGGCATTCACGACGTCGTTAACGTCAACGGTGACCCGTGGATCGTGATGGAGTACATCAAGGGCCGGTCGCTGGAAGTCATCATCAAGGACGCGAACAGCTCAGGCCGCAGGCTGGACGAGCGGACGATCGCCGAGATCGGCCTGCCCGTGCTGCGCGGGCTGGGCGCCGCACACGAGGCCCGCGTGGTGCACCGGGACGTCAAGCCAGCGAACATCGTGGTCGCCCACGACAGGTCAATCTTCCTCGTCGATTTCGGCATCGCCAAGATCGCCGGGGACATGTCGCTTACCGGCTACCAGAAGGTGATGGGCACCACGGAGTTCCTCGCGCCGGAGCGGCTGACCCGCGATGACATCGGCCCGGCGGCTGACCTGTGGTCGCTGGGGGTCACGCTGTTCTACGCGCTCGAGGGCTATTCGCCGTTCCGGCCGAACGGCGAACGTAGCCCCGAGGCCATCGTGGGCGCGATCCTCAGCGCCGATCCGCCCCGGCCTATCAGGCAAGGCAAGCTGGCCGAGGTCATACTCCGCCTGCTGCGCAAGGATCCGGCCAAGCGGGCGGGCGCGGGGGAGCTCACCGCGGTCCTGCAGTCGATCCTGAGCACGGCGCCGGCGCCGGGACCGTGGCGCCGCCCGGACCGGCCTGCGGCCGCGCCGTTGCGGCCGGCCGGGACCAGCCGCGCTGATGCTGACCCGGGGGATGCTCTGGGGAGCCTCGGCACGGAATCGCGAGTGGCGATGCTACTGGCCATGCCCGCCGAACAAGCCGCGCAGGCCCTGGCCAGCTACCCGCTCCCGGCCTGCGGTGAGCTCCTGCAGGATCTCGCCGCGGCCCGCCCGGACTCGGCCGCGACGATCTTGCCGATGCTCTCTACCACCGACATCAGCCGGTCTATGAGCCACCTGAGACCGGACACTGCCGCGTCGGTTCTCATCGCTATGCCGGCTGAAGATGCGGTGCGTATCCTCAGCCGTACGGGCGCCAGGACAGCCGCCGCAGTCATCATGGAGTTGCCTGTCAAGGTCTCCGCTTCGCTGGTCAAGGCCATGCGGGTCCAGCAGGCGGCCCAGATGCTGGGCTTCGTCAGGCCGGCCACGGTGGCCGCGCTGCTCACCGCGGCGGACGGCCAGAGCAGCAGGCTGCTGCCGCTGCTCGACTCATCCTTCCGCACTCAGGTCATGCGTTTCCTTTAAGGACGTCGAGGACCTGCTGGCCGTACCGGTCCAGCTTGGTCTCGCCCACGCCGCTGATGCTGGAGAGCTCGGCCAGGCTCGACGGAGGTGCAGCCGCGATCTGCCGCAGGGTTGCGTCATGGAAGATCACGTACGCGGGCAGGCCATTCTCCTTCGCGACCGATGCCCGCCAGGCGCGCAAGCGCTCGAACAGCGGTTCCGCCTCAGCCGGCAGCTCCGCCGCGATCGTCCGCGCCGGTGCCGCCCGGCGCCCGGCGCGGGGCGGCGGCGCGACCTTCGGCGGGTCCCGCCGGAACATGACCTGCCGCTCCCCGCGCAGCACCTCCGCGCTGCAATCGGTCAGCGCCAGCGTCCCGTGATCACCCTTGACCGAGAGCAGCCCGCAGGCCAGCAGCTGGCGCACCACGCCCCGCCACTCGCCGTCGCTCAGCTCGCCGCCGATGCCGAACACCGGCAGCGCGTCGTGCCCGTACGACAGCACGCGCGGCGTCTTCTTCCCAAGCAGGATGTCGATCGGCTGCCCGGCCCCGAACGACGGCCCGTCCAGCCGCCCGAGCCGTACCACGGTCGAGAGCAGCTTCTGCGCCGCCACCGTCCCGTCCCAGAGCGAAGGCGGCGCCAGGCACGTGTCGCAGTTCCCGCAGGCCGGCGCCCCGGTCTCGCCGAAGTACGCGAGCATCTGCGCGCGGCGGCACTCGGCCGTCTCGCACAGCGCGAGCATCGCGTCGAGATGGGCCATGAGCCGGCGGCGGTGCGCGAGATCGCCCTCGGAATCGTCGATCATCCGCCGCTGCTGCACCACGTCCGACAGTCCGTAGGCCAGCCACGCGGTGGCCGGCGTGCCGTCACGTCCGGCCCGCCCCGTTTCCTGATAGTACCCCTCGACCGACTTGGGCAGGTCGAGGTGCGCGACGAAACGGACGTCCGGCTTATCGATGCCCATCCCGAACGCGATCGTCGCCACCATGATCAGGCCGTCCTCGCGCAAAAACCGCGCCTGATTCGAAGCCCGGGTCCGCGAGTCAAGCCCCGCGTGATACGGCAGCGCCCCGAAGCCCTCGGCGACCAGGAACGAAGCGGTCTTCTCCACCGAAGCCCTGGACAGGCAGTAGACGATGCCCGCGTCCCCCGCATGCTCGGTCCGCAGCAGCCGCAGCAGCTGCCGCCTGGGTTCGTTCTTCGGCTCGATCCGGTACTGGATGTTGGGCCGGTCGAAGCTCGCCACGAATTGCCTGGCATCACCCAGCGCGAGCCGGGACGCGATCTCCGACCGGGTGTGCTCCGTCGCCGTGGCGGTCACCGCGATCCGCGGCACCGCTGGCCACCGCTCGTGCAGGACGGAAAGCGCGAGGTAATCGGGCCGGAAGTCGTGTCCCCACTGCGCCACGCAGTGCGCCTCGTCGATGGCGAACAGCGATATCGCCCCCCGGTCGAGCAGCCGCAGGGTTGATTCGGTCCGCAGCCGTTCCGGTGCCAGGTAGAGCAGGTCGAGCTTGCCGTCCAGAAAGGCGTACTCGACCCCGCGCCGTTCGTCGGGATCCTGGGTCGAGTTGAGGAACCCCGCCCGCACGCCCAGCACGGTCAGCGCGTCGACCTGGTCCTGCATGAGCGCGATCAGCGGCGAGATGACCACGCCGGTGCCCTCGCGCACCAGCGCCGGGATCTGGTAGCACAGCGACTTGCCGCTGCCGGTCGGCATCAGCGCGACCGCGTCCCCGCCGGCGCAGACGTGCTCGATGATCTCCTGCTGCTGCCCGCGGAACGAGCCGTAACCGAACACCCGGCGCAGCACGTCGGCCGCCACATCGCTGGTTCCATTGCCGGGCAAACCCACGCGGCGATTCTATGGCCCGCCACCGTCATCGCGGGCCGACTGCGAGCGGTTTCACCCCGAACGAGCAGTGGTGCTCGCCTGCGGTCATGCCGTACCGTGCCCAGATGGACGCCATCGCAGACCGCCTGGCTATCAGGGACATCGTCGAGACCTGGGCGAGCGCCAGGGACTCCGGGGACTGGGAGGCCTTCCGGGCCTGCTGGCACGACGACGGCTACATGATGGCGACCTGGTTCCAGGGGCCGAAAGAGGACTTCATCAAGGTCAGCCGGGAAGGCGCGGCGCGGGGAGTCAACATCCTGCACTTCACCGGCGGCTGCCGGCCCCGAGGTGCAGCGCCTGTACGAGCGCGGCGCGGCCTGGCTGGCCGGCGAGCCGCTCCGGCCCTGATCCAGGCTAGCGGCCTGCCTTCATGACAGGCCCGAGCGCGATCCCGGCGTTGCCGCCCACCGAGAACCAGCTCATGGCCTGGGTCGAGTCGCCGGCCAGGCCGCGGGCGGTCCTGGTCGCCTCGGGGTGATACGCGGCCACCCCGATCCCGGACACGGCGACGGCGCACCAGGTGATCAGGTAGCTGTCGCCGAGGCCGGACAGGCCGATGCCGAGCCCCGCCACCAGCAGGCCGGCCGCCACCAGCCAGCCGAGGTGGCGGTACTTGTCGGTCAGCGCGCCGAAACCTGGCTGGACCACGCTGGCCAGGAAGGTAGCCGCCAGCGTGATCCCGGTCAGCCCGGCGTAGCTGTAGTGCCTCTCGATGGCCAGGAACGGCAGGAGCGCGGGAACGGCACCCTGGTACAGGTCGTCGACCACGTGGGTGGAGGTGAGGAAGGCGAGCCTGGTCCTTTCTGTGTGCGTCATCACCGGGACGCGGGGGCGGGCCGTCTGTCGCATACGGCCAGCTAGCTCCTCAGCGCACGGAGCGCCACGGTGATCATCGGCAGGATGAATTCGGCGGCACCGAACGAGGAACCGTGCCGCCGCCGCTCAGCCGTTTCTGCCTGGCCCTGCGTTTGCGCCCGGGTCCCCGCTTGTTTCCGGCTATCCACCGGATCAGCCTATGGGGACGCGTGCCTGGCGTCGTAGGCCGCCCGGGCGGCTTCGATCTCGGGCAGATGGCTGTCGGTCCACGTGACGAGCTGCCCGATGGTGTCTAGCAGGGTCCGCCCCATGGGCGTGAGGGCGTATTCGACCCGGGGCGGGATAACCGGGTGGATGGTCCGGGTCACGATGCCATCGCGTTCGAGACCGCGCAGCGTAACCGTTAGCATCCTGGCGGTGATTCCGTCGATCGCGCGATGCAACTCGCTGAACCGCCTGGTTCCCTGCCCGAGCAGGTCGATGACCAGTACGGACCACTTGTCGCCGACACGCTGGAGAACTTCACGCGCGCGGCAGGTCGGCGGTTCCCTGGCCGGCTCGAACGGTTCGCCGGCCGGCACTGACGGCTCGCAAACCGGGCCGACGTGCCCGGAATCCAAGTGATCCCCTCCCAAGTACTCCTCCAGGTTACTTCGCAGAAGGTGGCTTACCCTGGTGCTTGACGCTTCAATCATAACTTGGTTACTATAAGGAAGCCAAGTACGCGAGCGAAGTCGCGTACGAGAAATAACCACTCATCTGGAGGATTGATGACCGAGACAGCCGTGGAGATTCCCGGCTACGTCGCCGGCACCTGGACGATCGACCCGGTGCACTCGGAGGTATCGTTCGTCGTCAGGCACATGATGGTGAGCAAGGTCCGTGGTCGTTTCGACAAGTTCGAGGGGACCCTCGTCACCGCTCCCGACCCGCTGCGGTCCAGCGTGACCGCGACCGTCGATCTCAGCTCGGTGAACACCGGCGAGCCCAACCGCGACAACCACATCCGGAGCGCCGACTTCTTCGAGGTCGAGTCGCACCCCACGATGACGTTCCGTTCCACCGGCGTGCGCGCCGACGGCGGCGACTTCCTGCTCGACGGTGACCTCACCATCCGCGGCACCACCAAGCCGGTTACGCTGCGTCTTGAGGTCAACGGCTTCGGCCCCGACGCCTACGGCGGCACGCGGGTCGGCTTCTCCGCCACCACTGAGATCAACCGGACGGACTGGGGCGTCAGCTACAACGGCCCGATCCCCGGCGGCGGCGTCGCCGTCAGCGAGAAGGTCACGATCACCCTTGAGGTCGAGGGCGTCCTCGCCAAGCCCGAGTAAGCCGGGCACCCTCCGGACGTGCGTGAGCCGAAGAGTCCCGTAGAACCGGGCCTTCGGCTTACGCCCATCTCAGGCCTCAGCCGCCGGTGCCGTGCTTGGCGAGGTAGTCGAGGTAGAGCGGGCGCAGCGCCTCGGCCACGTCGCCCTCTCCGGAGTCGATCGCATCCGAGATCAGCGCGGTGACCTTCGTGATGTCCCGCCCGGCCTCGGCCGCGTGCCCCTCAGAAGCCTCGGCCGCCGGGATGGCGCGCAACAGGTCCCACAGGAACTCCACGTCGACGTGACGCAGCGCCCGCCGGACGGCGAGGTCATGTAGCTCGCGCGAGGAAAGCGCGTCCAGTTCATCGCGGGTAGTCACGCGTGGACTCTACCGCTTGCCCCTACCGGCCTCAGAACGCCGGCCGGTCAGGCCGCCGGACACGGCGTCCGCGACGGTCCGGACGCCGGCGTGCGCCGGCAGGTCCTCGAGCAGTACCGGTTTCCCGTCGCCGTCGGTGAGCGGGATCCGCCAGTTGGGGTACTCGTCCACCGTGCCCGGCATGTTCTGCGGCCGGCGTTCGCCCGTGGCGTCCGCCAGCGAGACGCCGATCAGCACGGCGGGCGTCCGGGTCAAGTAGGCGTACAGGGCGGTGGTGAACTCCTCAGGCGACGGGCGGCCCTGGCCGGTCACCAGGCCTTCGCGTGCGAGCATCGCGAGCCACCTGCGCGCGTCCGCCTGCGCCTCGGCCCGCTCCTCGGTCTCCGGCTGGGTGAGCAGGCCGAGCTCGGCCCGGACGGTGACCTGATCGCCGGTGAGGAACGCCGAGGCCGGGGGCATGTCATGCGTGCCCACCATGGCCAGGCAGCCGCGGCGCCATCCGCCTGGCCTGCGCGGCGTGCCGTCCGCCCGCCGCTCGAACCACAACATGGAGGTGCCGAGTATCCGGCGCTCGGCCAGGAATTTCCGCAGCCAGGGTTCCACCGTGCCGAGATCCTCGCCGATCGCGAGCGCGTCCGCCCGCGCCACCTCGGCGGCCACCACGTTACCTATCAGCTCATGGTCGTACCGGACGTAGGTGCCCTGGTGCGGTGACGCCCCGGCCGGTATCCACCACAGCCTGGCCAGCCCCATGACATGGTCCACGCGCATGCCGCCCACGTCGCGCGTTGTCGCCGCGATCAGCTCGCCCAGCGGCCTGCCCGCCTGGGCGGCCAGCAATCCCGGATGCCACGGGGGTAGCGTCCAGTCCTGGCCCCGCTGGTTGAACTCGTCAGGCGGGGCGCCGACGCTGATGCCGGGGACGATCACGTCCTGGTGAGCCCAGGCGTCGGCGCCGCCCGGATGCGCGCCCACCGCCAGGTCGGCGATGACGCCAATGCCCATGCCGGCCTGCCGCGCGGTGCGCTGCGCCGCGGCGGCCTGATCGGTGACCAGCCACTGCACCCAGGCGTGGAACGCGACCCGGTCCGCACGTGCCCGGGTGAACTCCGCTACCTCGGCCGCCGCCGGGTCGGCCAGCCCGGCGGGCCACGACCGCCAGTCCGGGCCGTGGGCCTCGGCGATCGCGCACCAGGTCGCCCAGCGTTGCGCGGCCTGGTCATCGCGCGCGAGAAACGCGTCGAGCTCGGCCCGGCGATCCGGGCTGAGCCGGACCGTGCCGATGATCTCGAGCGCCGTGCGCTTAGCGGCCCAGACCGCGTCCCTGTCGATGAGGGCCGCCGTCGTGCTGGCGGCGCGCAGCGGCGCGGCGAGGTCGTCGACCCGGGCGCGGTCGCCGGGGCTCAGCTTCTCGTACTCGGGTATGTCTTCGATCCGCAGGTAGAGCGGGCTGATCTGGCGCCGGGTCATCGCCAGGTAGGGCGACGGGCTGATCGGCGGCTGCGGTTCCGCCGCATGCAGCGGGTTGACAAGCACGAAGTCAGCGCCTAGCTCACGACCGCTCCACGCGGCGAGATCGGCGAGGTCGCGCAGGTCGCCGTGCCCCCAGGAGGCGCGTGACCGCACTGAGTACAGCTGCACGGTAAAGCCCCACGACCGGCCGGCAGGAAACGGAGCCGCCGCAGCACCCGCGGCCCGTTGACCGGGGGATGGGTTCGGCGGCCCGGTCCCTTCGTCGCCCAGGGCAGCCAGGACTGCGGCCAGTGTCTCGTCCGGCACCTCGACCAGACGGCCCCGCCAGTCCTGGTAGGAGACCGCCACCCCGTGAGCCTGCGCCCGGCGCCTGAGTTCCGCCTGTCCTGTCATCGCACCAGTCTGCCGCTATCTTGACGAGGTTCTAACCGAAGAACGGTTATTTCAGTCTTAACAGACATGAGGACGCCGCAAAAAGCGGATCCCGATCCTGCCGGGCGTAGGCATGATAAACGGCTGACCACCGGACGGATGGCGCTGTCCCGCGAGAGTTCATCCCGCGGGACAGTGTTAGCTTTCCGCCACGGGCTCCAGGACGAACACCGGGATCTCGCGCGTGGTCTTCTGCTGGTACTCCGCGTAGGACGGGTACACCGCGACCGCCCGCTTCCACCACTCGTCGCGCTCGGCGCCGCTGACTTCGCGGGCGGTCATGTCCCGCCTGGCCGGGCCGTCCTGGAGCTCCACCAGCGGGTTCGCTCGGACGTTGTAGTACCACAGGGGATGTTCCGGGGCGCCGCCCTTCGATGCCACCATGGCGTACCGGCTGTCGTGTTCGACTCGCATCACCGGCGTCTTGCGTACCTTGCCGCTGCTGGCACCAAGGTTGGTCACGATGACGACCGGGATGCCGGTATCGAGGAGCGTCGTCCCCTTCGTGCCGCCCGAACTCTCGTAAAGCTCAACTTGATCGCGCACCCAGGCCTGTGCGCTCGGCTCGTATTCTCCTTGAACTGGCATGCCCACAGTCAACACCAGAGCCCGCCGCCGTCGCATCCCGGGGCGCCCGGTCCGGGTCCTACGGGACCAGGCGTTCCCGGTCCACGTTAGTCGGGACGAGGAGATTTGAACTCCTGCTCTCCTGACCCCCAGTCAGGCGCCTTAACCAAGCTGGGCCACGTCCCGCCCGTGCCACGACGATGCTGCCCGTGACACTCACCCGCCAGACCTCGGCAGGCTCCGTTAGCTTAGCGCAACCGCGGCGCCGCTCGAAACCGAACCCGATCCCGCCGAGCCCCGCCGCAAAGGCCGGCCCGCGCCGCCGCGCCGCCGCCGATGCGTGATCCCAGTCCGCGGGGAAAGTTAACATGAACCGGGCATGCCACTGGCGCCGTGCCAGATGCAGTTGCGTGCCGCGTCGCCGTAAGCGGATGAAGGGCTGGCAGTTGAGGGTACTTGGGGCCCGCCGCTCAGCCTCCTGCGGCGACGGCTTCGATGCTGACGGCAGGACGCGGCCGCTGCGGGCGCCGCGGCGGTTCAGGCTTGGCGGCAGGATCGTCAAGGTCCTCCTGGCCCTGGTCGCGGCCTTCGCCGTCGCGGTGGGCCTGCTCTTCGTGCTGACTCCCTCGGCCGGCGAGGCCACGGCGCTGGCCGCCGCCCAGGCGAAGGAGCATCACATCGCCTACCCAGGTCCGCCGGTCCCGCAGTACTTCGAGCAGGCTCTGGTGGCGACAGAAGACCACCGCTTCAACGCCGACCCTGGCGTGGATCCGCTCGCGATGGCGCACGCGGCGGCCTTGTGGGTCTTCGGGCATCGCGATGCGGGCGGCAGCACCATCGACCAGCAGCTCGCGAAGAACCTGTATACCTCGGGCCGCAGCGGCTTCAGCCAGGTGCTTGAGCAGCTGGCGCTGGCCGTCAAGCTCAACATGACCTACAGCCGGGCCGAGATACTGCGGCTGTACGCGGAGGTCGCGTATTACGGTCATGGTTACTACGGCCTGGAGTCCGCCAGCTGCGGATACTTCGGTCGCTCACCCGCCAGGCTGACCCTTGTTCAGGCGGCGATGCTGGCCGGCGTGGTCAACGCGCCTACTTACGACGACCCCCTGATCTACCCAGCGGCGGCGCGGGCGCGGCTGGTGCACGTGATCGGCCGGATGGCCGCGGTGGGCTACCTGACCGCAGCGCAGGAAAACGCCGCCCTCAAGGCGCCCCTCGGGCTTTCCGACATCCGCGGCTGCCAGTAACCGCGCCTAGGCCCGCAGAGCCTCAGGTGCTCGAGGTCTCCGGCTGCAGCCGCTCTGCCGTCGGCGGCTCCTCGGCGACCATGATGAACACCCAGCGACGGTAGCAGTACAGCCGGAAAATCGTGGCCACGCCGATGCCGATGATGTTCGCCACGTTGTAGGAGAACGTGTCCGTCAGGCCAAGCCCGTAGTGCACGGCCGCGACGAACGCGAGCTGGATGAGCAGCCCGATTCCGTTGAAGACGAAGAACAGGACCGACTCGCGGCCCAGATGACTGCCCTTGCGGTGCCGGAACGCCCAGAGCTTGTTGCCGGCGAAGGCGAACACCGTGGCGACGATCGTGGCGATGGTCACCGAGGTCAGCGGGCCGAGTCCCGCTCCGGACCGCAGCGCGTTCGCGCCGCCGATCGTGATGAGGAACGCGAGGACACCGACGATGCCGAACTTGGCTACCTCGTGTATCAGCACCCTGAATCGGGCGTAAAGATCGCGGAGGAGATCCACTCGCTATGCCCCTTTAGCCGGTCCATCCCGTAATGGACAGACTCTACCGTGTGCTCTGGTAGCAAGATGTGGCGGGAGGTAAACCGTTCGAAGAATGTCATACCCCGCAGGTAGCCTGAACCGGGTGTCGACGAGAGAAGTACTTGTCCGCGCACGCGGCCTGACCAAACGGTTCGGGAGCCGCATCGGGAAACTCCTGCTCGTCTGACCCGCGGACAGGTCTATGCGAGCGGGTAGTCTGCGCGAGATGCTGGACAGGCAACGGGCCCAGCCTGGTGCCGGACCGGTATCGCGCGAGACCGGGGGCATGGCCTGGGCTCGTGGTGTCTGAGAGCGAGGCAACGGTGTCTCATAGTGGGATCCCGCCGGGATTTATGACCCCGGCCGGGACGCCGGCGGGGGCGGCCGGTTCGGGGCAGCTGCCATCGGGACCGGTGCCGGTGCCTGACGCGCCGCGGGCGAAGCACGAACCGGCGGGCCTCTACCGGGATCTGGTCACCTGGGCGATAGCGCTGGCCGTTTTCGGCGCGTACGCCGTGATCTCGCTCTTCCAGTTGCTGCGGCTCAGCCCGACCTCGTGGGACCTCGGCATCTACACCGAGTACGTCAAGCAGGACGCCCATCTGCGGGCACCGATCGCGGACGTCAGGAGCGCCGGCTTCAACCTGCTCGGTGACCATTTCCAGCCGATCGTCGCGATCATTGCCCCGTTCTTCCGCGTCTTTCCCTCGGCGGCGACGTTGCTTGTGGCGCAGGCCCTGCTCGCCGCGCTGTCGGTTTTCCCGGTGAGCCAGATCGCGCGGGAAAAGCTCGGTGCCGGTCCCGGCCGGGCGATCGCGGTCGCCTACGGGTTCTCCTGGGGCCTGCAGCAGATGATCAAGTACGACTTCCACGAAATCGCGTTCGCCGTTCCGCTGCTGGCCTTCTCGTTGTCGGCGCTGCTCCGCGGCCACATCAGGACCGCGGTCTGCTGGGCGCTCCCGCTGGTCTTCGTCAAGGAGGATCAGGGTTTCACGGTCGCGGCCATCGGCCTGTACATGATCGTCGCTGGCCTGCGCGTGAAGGTGCCGAAGTCCGCAGCCGCGGCCGAGCCCGCGCTCCCGGGCCCCTCCGCGCTCTCAGTTACCTCCGCACTCTCGGGCGCTCCCGAGCAGATGGACGCTCCGGCCGGCCCGGATGTCCCCGCGGACGCGAACCGGTACGCCCGCAGCCTCGTCATGGCCGGGCAGTTGCTCTTGATCTGGGGTTTTGCCTGGTCGTTCCTGGCCATTGGGCTGATCATCCCGCACTTCAACGCGGCCCATCACTACGATTACTGGAGCGATGGCGGGGTGTTCGCGCCGGGCCAGCACCTGACCGTCGTCAGCCTGGTCAAGCAACTGTTCCGCGCCTGGCCCGACAAGCTGCAGACGATCGTGCTGCTGCTGCTTCCGACCGCGTTCATCGCGCTCCGATCCCCGCTGGTACTGCTGGCGGTGCCGAGCCTGCTGCTGCGTTTCCTGTCCACGGACTCCAGTTTCTGGGGAACGGTCTGGCATTACAACGCGACCGTGATGCCGGTCATCTTCATCGCGGCCGTCGACGCGCTGGTCAGGATCCGCGCCGCCATGGACGCCGACGACTCGGCCGGATTCGTCAGTTGGGCGAGCGGGCGGCAGGGCCTGCGGCGGGCGATCCTGGCCGGAGCGCAGCGCTACGGCGCGGCCATGATGCTCGCGATCGCTGTCCCGCTGGCCTTCCAGTTTCCGCTCAGCAGCCTGTGGAACGCGCAGACCTACCGGATCAGCGCGCATGTGGAGTCGGCCGAAGCGGCCATGGCCAAGGTGCCCGATGGCGCCACCGTGCAGACCACGCTGGACCTGCTAGCGCCGCTGGCCGCCCGCGCTGACACCTTCTGGATCGGCAATGCCGGCCACCCCAGGACTCAGTACATCGTCTTCGACGGCCGCGACAGCGGCTACAGCCCCACCATCAGCAATGTCCCTGCCTTCATCGCCCAGCTCTACCCGGATCACGTCTACACCCAGATTTTCGAGTCCGACGACGTCTACGTCTTCCGCCAAACCCGATCGGCATGATCGCCCCGACCTCGGATGTCACGCCATGGGGTAAGTCGCGGCGGTCAACCGTACTGGCGGGTAGGTAGGGTGCACAAGAGATCCCTGGCCCGCCGCGAGCTGAGGAAGGCCGCGAGCTGAAGAGGGCCACGACCTGCGTGGCCGGGACTTAAGGCCCGAGCGCAGGACTTAAGGCCCGAGCGAACGAAAGGCCGCGAGCGGACAATGAACGCAAAGCTACGGGCCAGGAAAGGCCGCGAACCGAGAAAGGCTGCCGATCCGAGCACCAGGGCCCGTTCGGAGTATGGAGTTTAGGAGAGAACATGTCAGGGAGAATCGCGATAGTGACCGGTGCGGCCCGCGGCATCGGCGCAGGGACAGCCGTCAGGCTGGCCGCCGACGGGATGGCCGTGGCGGTCCTCGACCTGAACGAGGCCGACTGCGCGGGAACGGTGAAGGAGATCGAGAACGCGGGCGGTCGCGCGCTCGCGGTCGGCGCCGACGTCAGCAAGTCCGATCAGGTGAACGCCGCGGTCGAGCGGATAGCCGCCGAGCTCGGTGCGCCGACGGTGCTCGTGAACAACGCCGGGATTACCCGCGACGCGATGCTGTTCAAGATGACCGACGAGGCCTGGGACGCGGTGGTCGCCGTCAACCTGCGCGGCCCGTTCCTGATGACCAGGGCAGTGCAGAAGTACATGAC
This sequence comes from uncultured Actinomycetes bacterium, assembly GCA_963739615.1. Classification (GTDB taxonomy): domain Bacteria; phylum Actinomycetota; class Actinomycetes; order Streptosporangiales; family Streptosporangiaceae; genus Palsa-504. The sequence continues at coordinate 219,929 of CAVUBD010000033.1, read as the reverse complement.
CGACGCGAAGTGGGGCCGGATCGTCAACATCTCGTCGTCGTCGGCGCTCGGCAACCGCGGGCAGGCCAACTACTCCGCCACCAAGGCCGGCATGGAGGGCTTCACCAAGACGCTCGCCAAGGAACTGGGCAAGTTCGGGATCACCGCGAACGTGGTCGGGCCGCACTTCATCGCCACCGACATGACCGCGGCCATGGCCACCTCGCTGAAGATGTCGTTCGACGATCTCGTCGCGACCTACTCGAAGCAGATACCGGTAGGACGGGTCGGCCAGCCGGCCGACGTGGCGGCCGCTATCTCCTTCCTGGTCGGCGAGGACGCGGGCTTCGTCTCCGGTCAGGTTCTCTATGTTGCGGGCGGGCCTCTTTGCTGACAGCAGGTTGACGCCGAGTTCGCGGCGGCGGCGGGGGCGGCGACCTGGCCGCCCCCGGCCAGCCTCGCGGTCAGGGAGGCGGGCGCGGGCTTCGTATCCGGTCAGGTCATCTACGCAGCGGGAGGTCCCCTTTGCTGGCCGAGAGTGACGTCACCCCGGCGGCGATCCGCGCGCGGGCTCGCGCGTTCCTGGCCGAGCACGACCCGGCCGAAATGCCGAAGCAGGAGTTCCTCAACGCCCGGTTCGACGCGGGCCTGGCCTGGGTGCACTACCCGGAGGGCCTCGGCGGGCTCGGTGTGTCGCGTGCCCTGCAGGGCATCGTGGACGCCGAGTTCGCGGCGGCGGGCGCGCCGGCCAACGACCCGGAGCGCAACGGGATCGGCCTGGGCATGGCGGCGCCCACCATCCTCGCCTACGGCCATGATGAGCAGCGCAAACGCTGGCTGCGCAAGCTGTGGACGGCCGAGGAAATCTGGTGCCAGCTGTTCAGCGAGCCAGGCGCGGGCAGCGACCTGGCCGCGCTGGCCACCCGCGCGGTCCGGGACGGCGACCGGTGGGTCGTCAACGGGCAGAAGGTGTGGACCTCGTCGGCCCATCAGGCCAGGTACGGGCTCCTGGTCACCCGCACCGACCCGGACGTGCCCAAACACCAAGGGCTCACGTACTTCGCGGTGGACATGACCGCCCCCGGCGTCGATGTGCGGCCGCTGCGCCAGCTGACCGGCGAGGCCGAGTTCAACGAGGTGTTCCTGACCGACGTGCGGATACCCGATGAGGACCGCATCGGCCAGGTCGGCGAGGGCTGGAAGGTGGCCAACGCCACGCTTATGAGCGAGCGGGTGAGCATCGGCTCCTCGCGCGCGGTCCCGCGGGAAAGCGGAATGATCGAGTCGGCCGTCAGGACCTGGCGCGGCCGCCCCGATTTGCGCACCCCTGGCCTGCACGACCGGCTGCTGCGGCTGTGGACCGAGGCGGAGGTGGCCCGGCTGGCCAGCGAGCGGCTGCGTCAGCAGCTCGCCGCGGGCAAGCCCGGCCCAGAAGGGTCTGCCGCCAAGCTGGTTTTCGCGCGGCTGAATCAGGAGATATCCGGGTTCGAGGTTGAGCTGGTCGGCAGCGATGGCCTGCGCTACGACGACTGGACCATGCGACGCCCGGAGCACGCCAACTTCTTCGGCCGCGGCCCCGGCTACCGCTACCTGCGCGCCCGCGGAAACTCCATTGAGGGCGGCACCTCGGAGATCCTGCGCAACATCATCGCCGAGCGCGTACTCGGCCTTCCCAGCGAGCCCCGCATGGACAAGGACGTGCCATGGAAGGACCTGCCCAAGTGACCAAGTCCCTGCCCAGCCTTCTTTCCTCCGACACCGAACAAGCCTTGTCCGACAGCTTGAAATCCCTGCTGGCCGACCGGGGCAGCGTGGATAAGGCACTGGCTCGCACCGAGTCGGGCCAGACGTACGACGACGGGTTGTGGCATGCCGTCGCCGCGGAACTGGGCTGCGCCGGGCTGCTGATACCCGAACGCGACGGCGGGGCCGGTGCCTCCTACCTGGAGGCCGCGGCCGTCGCCGAGGCGCTGGCCGGCTTCGTCGCCGCGGTGCCCTTCCTCGGCAGTGCCGTGGTCGCTACCGCCGCTCTGCTCAGCACGGGCTCCCCGGACGCGTCCACCGCCTCCGCGCGCGCCGTGTCGGATCTGCTCGCCCGGATGGCGGACGGCGGCGTGACCGCGGCGCTGGCCGTCCCGTTCGCGATGGCGCCCGGGGCGGCCTACCCGGTGACGGTCCGGCTGAGCGGGACCAGGCCCGGTGATGCCGCGGACGGCGTCTCCCGGCTGAGCGGGCTGGTCAGCGGGGTCGCCGACGCGCTGCCCGCCGGGATGCTGCTAGTACCGGCCGACGGCGTGCCGCACGGGCTCTACCTGGTGGACATGGCCGCACCCGGGGTGGCCAAACGGCCGGTGGTCTCGCTCGACATGACCAGGCAACTGTGCGACCTGTCCTTCGATGACGCCCCGGGCACGCTCGTCGCGTCCGGGCCGGCCGCGTCGCGGGCGGTGGAGGCCGCGCTGGCTGCGGGCGCGGGCATCCTGGCCTCCGAGCAGGTCGGGCTGGCCCAGCACTGCCTGGACATGACGGTCGCGTACCTGAAGGAGCGCCGTCAGTTCGCCCGGCCCGTCGGGTCGTTCCAGGGCCTCAAGCACCGGCTGGCGGACCTGTGGGTGGCGGTGACCCAGGCCCGCGCGGCGTCCAGGTACGCGGCGGCGTGCCTGGCCACGGGCGACCCCGACGCCAAGGTCGCGGTGGCGCTGGCCAAGGCCTACTGCTCGGAGGCGGCGGTGCAGGCCGCCCAGGAGTGCGTGCAGATGCACGGCGGCATCGGCTTCACCTGGGAGCATCCCGCGCACCTGTACCTCAAGCGAGCCAAGGCCGACTCGATCGCCTTCGGCACGCCGTACGCGCACCGGGCCGCGCTGGCGTCGCTGGTCAACCTGCCCGCGCCGTGACCGCCGGGTTCGGCGGTTACCCTGGCAAAAGCGGCTCGTACAGCTAAGACGTGATTTTTCTCAGGGGGCGGTGTCAGCTACTGTTACGGCAGCGTGACACGACCCGGACAGCCGGGCTGGCAAGCACTTCGGGTGCTCAGGAGACCGCCGCGGCGCCGATCAGGCCTTCGGTAACGATACACCGAAGTAACGTCATCCGCACTCGTTACCGGCCGCGTAACAACCGAGAAATACTCCCGAAACCCGCGCATGGGACACATGCCTTGCAGGTATACGGAGCGGCCGGGGTGAAGCCAGCACAAGTTGGACCCCAGAAGGCCCGATTGCCCCATGGAGGCGTAGTGAATCCATATCCCGCCTGGCTTAGTGCAGGGGATAACTCCTGGCAGATGACCGCTGCCACGCTGGTCGGGCTGATGTCCATCCCGGCTCTGGCCGTGCTGTACGGCGGCCTGGTGCAGAAGAAGTGGGCCATGAACACGGTGCTCATGGTGTTCGCCACCTTCTGCCTGGTGTTGATCACCTGGGTTCTGTGGGCCTTCAAGATGGGCTTCGGCACCCCGCTGATCAAGACGTTCGTCGGTGATCCGCGGACCGTGCTGGGCGCCGCGTCCGAACAGGGCCAGGCGAACATCCCGTTGCTTAACGGCCTGATGCCGAACTTCAGGTTCCCCGAGTCGTCGCTGGTCTACTTCCAGTTCGTGTTCGCGGCGATCACCCCGATCCTGTTCATCGGCAGCGTCATCGGCCGGATCAGCTTCAAGGCCTGGATGATCTTCGTGCCGCTGTGGATCACGTTCGCCTACGCGGTCAACGCGTTCCTGCTGTGGGGCGGCGGCTACTGGGCCGGCAAGGGCGCGCTGGACTTCTCCGGCGGCTACGTCATCCACCTGGCCGCGGGTACGTCCGGCTTCGTCGCGGCCGCGGTGGTCGGGCCCAGGCTCAAGCGCGACCGCGAGCGGGCCGTCCCGAACAACCTGCTGTTCGTCGCCGTCGGGGCCGGGATGTTGTGGCTCGGCTGGAACGGCTTCAACGGCGGTGACCCGTACTTCGCCAGTGCGGACGCCGCGGCCGCGGTCATCAACACCAACCTCGCGACGGCCGTAGCCATGATGACCTGGATCATCATGGACATGGCGTTCAGCAAGGAGAAGAAGCCGACCTTCCTGGGCGGCCTGAACGGCATGATCTGCGGTCTGGTCGGCATCACCCCGGCGGCCGGCTTCGTCAACGGCCTCGGCGCCATCGTCATCGGCCTGGTCTGCTCGGCGATCGTCTGGGTCGCCTGGATCTACCTGCCGAAGTACGTGTGGCCGTTCAACAAGGTCGACGATGCGCTCGGCGTGGTGTACACGCACGGCATCGCCGGATTGTTCGGCGGCCTGCTGGTCGGCCTGCTGGCCGACCCGAAGATGATCGAGTACCTCGGGCTCGGCAAGAACCCGGCGTTCTCCGGCGCCGGGTTGTTCTACGGGCACCCGCACCAGCTGCTTGTCCAGTTCGAAGCCGCGCTCACCATCATCATCTGGGACGCGATCGTCACGTTCATCCTGCTCAAGGGCATCGGGCTGTTCGTCAAGCTCCGGATACCAGACGCGGACCTGGAGATCGGCGACATAGCGGTGCACGGCGAAGAAGCGTACCCGTCCGAGGAGCTGGTCAGCGTCAGCTCCTCGATGGCCACCGAGAGCTCACTGGACGGCAAGATGCCGGAGCGGGCGGCCACCGCCAAGACCGAAGACGCCTAGGTCTAAGCTTGCGCTGCGTGCGGCCGCAGCGTGAACCGGACGCGCGCCCGGGCACCCGCCAAAGGTGCCCGGGCGCGCGACGGTGTTAGCCCGGGGGACGACCCCCGGAACCCCCGCGACTGGGGGGACCCATCCCCCCAGACCCGGTATCCCGCCGAAGCTTTCACCATCAGCGGCCCGGTCGGCTAGTCCCGCGGCAATTCGGCCCCCGCCCCGGATTGATACTGGTCCCGGCGTGGTTACCGGTATGAGAGGCCGCCAGGCCGTGGCGGTAACCTGACTGTCGGGGTGAAGCATGACCAAACCTGTTGTCACGGCAAAGACCCTGGTCACGGACGATGGCGTGCCGATCGAGGCCATACATCTTCCCGGGCAGCGGGACCTCGCGATCGTGGTCGCGCATGGGTTTACGCTGTCGTGGCAACGCCCGGCCGTCTGGCGTGTCGCTAACCGCTTCAACCGGATGGCCGGCGTCCTTACCTTCGATTTCCGCGGCCATGGGCGCTCCGGCGGTCTGTCCACGCTCGGCGACCGCGAGATCGCCGATCTCGACGTGGTCGTCGCCTACGCGCGCGAACTCGGCTACCAGCGGATCGCGACAGTCGGCTTCTCGATGGGCGCCTCGATCGTGCTCCGGCACGCCGGCCTGATCGGCGGCCTTGACGCCGTGGTGTCGGTCAGCGGTCCTGGCCGGTGGTATTACCGGGGTACCAAACCAATGCGCCGGGTGCACTTCGCGGTCGAGCATCGGCTCGGTCGCTTCGTGGCAAACCGGTGGCTGAAGACCCGGATCAGCCCGGAGGGCTGGAAACTGGTGCCCGTCCCGCCCGCCGAGGCGGCGGCGGAGATCTCGCCGGTGCCGCTGCTGATCGTGCACGGCGACAAGGACCATTACTTCCCGCCGGAGCATGCGCGGCAGCTCTACACGGCGGCCCGTGAACCCAGGGAACTCTGGCTGATACCGGGGATGGGTCACGCTGAGGGCGCCTGCACCGAGGATCTCGTCGATCGCATCGGCCAGTGGGTCGACCGGGCGACGTCGCCGGCATCAGCCCGGGCCGGCCGCATGCAACTCGCCGAGGCCGCCGCCGGAACCACCCAACACGACGAAGCCGCGCCTGAGTCCGCCGGTCAGGCCCCGCACGCCGTGGCCTAGTTGCGCGCTCCCAGCGGACGCCGCTGGCCGCCTATCCCGCGGCCGGCTGCGGACCGGGCTCGAAGATCCCGTGCTGCCCTTCGCGGATAGGATCGTCGAGACGGTGAGCAAGGCCCTCTAGGGGGCGAGAAAGGACCGGCGAAGTGAGCGGCAACCTGGCCGAACTGGTTGGCATGGATGTACCTACGGGCCTGCTGATCGGCGGGGGGTGGACCGGCGGAAGTGGCGGTGGCACGATACCGGTGACCGACCCGGCCACCGAGGACGTAGTGGCCGAGGTGGCGGACGGGACCGAACACGACGCGCTCGACGCCGTCAGCGCGGCCCAGGACGCCCTGACCGGATGGGCGGCGACACCGCCGCGGCAGCGGGCGGAATGCCTGCGCCGGGCCTTTGAGCTGATGACCAGGAACGCCGACTCGCTGGCCCGGCTGATGGTCGTCGAGAACGGCAAGGCCCTGCGCGACGCGAAGGCCGAGGCCATCTACTCGGCTGAGTTCTTCCGCTGGTACGCCGAAGAGGCGGTGCGGATGGAAGGCGTGCTGATGCAAGCGCCTTCCGGGGCGAACAAGATCCTGGTCATGCGGCAGCCGGTCGGCGTCTCTGTGCTGGTCACCCCGTGGAATTTCCCGGCCGCCATGGCCACCCGCAAGATCGGCCCTGCGCTCGCGGCCGGCTGTACGGTCGTGCTCAAGCCGGCCTCGGAGACTCCGCTGACCGCGCTGGCCATCGCCGGCCTGCTGGCCGAGGCGGGCGTGCCCGACGGAGTAGTGAACGTCCTGCCCTCACGGAAGTCCGGTGCCGTCGTATCGGCGATGCTCCACGACCCGCGGGTCCGCAAGCTGTCATTTACCGGGTCCACCGAGGTGGGCCGGATCCTGCTGCGCGAGGCCGCGGATTGCGTGGTGAGCTGCTCGATGGAACTGGGCGGCAACGCGCCTTTCGTCATCTTCGAGGACGCCGACATCGACGCCGCCGTGGAGGGCGCGCTGATCGCCAAGATGCGCAACGGGGGCGAGGCGTGCACCGCCGCCAACCGGTTCTACGTGCACGAGGCGGTCGCAGGCGAGTTCGGCCGCAAGTTCGCGGCCCGGCTGGACGCCATGGTCGTCGGGCCGGGCCTGGACGAGGCCACCGACGTGGGCCCGCTGGTCAACGAGCCGACGCGGACTAAGGTGGCTGAACTCGTCGAGTCGGCGGCCGCGGACGGCGGCAAGGTCATCGTCGGCGGACGGTCACCGGAGCGGCGCGGTTACTTCTACCAGCCGACCGTCATCGATCAGGTGCCGGCGAACGCAAGCATCCTCGGCACCGAAATCTTCGGGCCGGTAGCGCCGGTCGTCAGGTTCACCGCGGAGGCCGACGCCATCAACTTCGCCAACGACACCGAGTTCGGGCTCGTCTCCTACGTCTACACCGCCGACCTGAGCCGCGGCCTGCGCGTGAGCGAGGCCCTGGAGACCGGCATGGTCGGCCTGAACCGCGGGATCGTGTCCGACCCGGCGGCGCCGTTCGGCGGGGTGAAGCAGTCGGGTATCGGCCGCGAGGGCGCGCACGAGGGACTGCTGGAATTCACTGAAACAAAGTACATCGCAACCAATTGGTGACCCCCGCCCGCCTCCCAAATCCCCTTTCATCCTCTCGGAGCGGCTAAGCTTCCCTTCTTATGGGCGGACTGCGGGCCGGCGCCGGGACCCAGCCAGTGGCTAGCTCAGCGGCTACTGGAACCGGCCGCGAATCGGCGGGCCGCCTGCGCCCGTGGTGGGTGGTGGCCGCGGCGACCGCGGTGCTGTTCGTGCTGCTGTGCGTCCGTAACCGGTTCCTGTTCACCACCCGGCTGTACGAGGACGCCGACATGGGCGCGAACTCCATCCTGATCGAGCAGGCACGGCACTTCACGCTGCTGGTCGGGAACTACTCCCGGGATCACTTCCACCATCCGGGGCCCGCGTACATGTACGTCCAGGCGGCCGGCGAATCCCTATTCTGGGCCTGGCTGCACGTGGTCCCGACCCCGTGGAACGGGCAGCTGCTCGCGGTATACGCGCTGAGCGGCATGTTCCTGGCGGCCGTGGCCGGGGTGGGTTACGGCTGGACCAGGTCGCTGCGGGGTGCGGCGGCCTGCTTCGCGGTGGTAGTCGCCTTCGCCGCCGTGCACCCGGCCGTGCTCAGCACAGACTGGATGCCGTATCTGTACGTGCCGGCGTACATCGCCTTCCTCGTCGCCGCGGCCTCGGTGGCGGCGGGACACGCAAGGGACGCGTGGCTGATGGCGCTGGCGGGCTGGTTCCTGATTCACGGGCACGCGTGCTTCCTTTTCTTCGTACCGGTGATCAGCGGCGCCGTGCTGGCGGCGGTGCTGTGGCCGCGGCGGCACCACCTTGGCGCCTCGGTGCGCTCCTTCTTCGCCACGCAGCGGCGGGCGTGGATGCCGGTGGCGGTCATCACCGTGATTTTCGCGTTGCCGATCGGCGTGAACCTGGCCCTGCACTGGCCGGGCCAGTTCGGTGACTACTTCACGTACGCGTCCTCCACGAGGGCAGGCGGCCACAGCCTGTCCCAGGCGGTCCAAGATGCGCTGTGGTACTGGTGGCCGTACCGCGGTGCGTGGGTCGTCCCTGCCGTCGGATACGCGGTCGCCGCCACGGTCACCGGGTGGCTGGCACCCGCTCGGCTGCGCCGGTTCCTTATCGCGCTGCTCGCCATCAACGCGGTGTCGTCGCTGGTGTTCGTCTGCTACGCCGCGACCGGGATTGACGTCCTTTCCGAGCACTACATCGGCTATTTCTACTGGGCGGCGCCGGTCGTCACGCTGCTGGTCATCGCGCTGGGGGTGGTCGAGGCGATTCCGTCGCGGCTGGGCGCCGTCGCGGCCGTCGCCGCGGCGGTAGTGGCGCTGGCCGCCCTCGGAATGGCACCGGACACGCGCACGAGCACGAACAGCAGCGACCCGGCCGTGCTCAGCAGCGGCCCGGACACGGACCCGGCATTGCCTGGTGCCGTCGCCTCGCTCGCTGCGCGCTCAGGCGGCCGGATGATCGTCCTGCGGTTCGACCACGATTCCTGGCCCGAGGTCACGGGCTTCCTGGTGCTGGCGGAGCGGACGGGGGTACGGGCCTGCGTCGCGAACCCGATCTGGACGTTCATGATGACCAGCCAGTTCATCTGCACGAGCCCGGAGATCGCCGCTGGCCGCGCCTTCTGGCTTACCCCCGTGACCCCGCACGGCAGCACCGTCATCGCCCGGCTCAGGCAGGCCGTGGTAACCGCCGGCCCGGAAGGAAACTAGCCAGACGTGAGTGCGAGCAAAGCGCTGCTTTGGCGGTCCGGGGGCGACAAGGCGGCAGGCGTCGCCGGATCCGCGGGGCTCCGCGCCCTGCCATACCGTCCATGGGCGGTGGCGGCCATATGGGTTCTCGGCGTGATCGCCGCTTTTGCGGCCTACCTGCAGCTGGCCCGGACGCGGGCCGTCAATTCCGATGGCTCGGGCCAGGCCTTGCAGGCCTGGGACATGCTGCACGGCAACCTGCTTCTGCACGGCTGGTCGCTCGGGGATGTTTCGTACTTCACCACGGAACTGCCGCAGTACATGCTGGTGGAGCTCCTGCGCGGGCTGAACCAGGACGTCGTGCACGTGGCCGCGGCCATGACGTACACGCTCGCTGTGCTGCTGGCCGCGTTGCTGGCCAAGGGCCACGCCACGGGGCGTCAGGCCCTGGTAGGGGTACTCATCGCCGTCGGCATCATGCTCGCCCCGCAGCTGGCGTCCGGTACGAATATCCTGCTCTCCTCACCGGACCACATCGGGACCTCGGTGCCGGTGATGGTGGTCTGGCTGATCCTGGACCGCACCCGCACCCGCACTCGCGGGTACATCCCGGTCATCACTGGGGTATTCCTCGGCTGGGCCATGGTGGCAGACACACTGGTGCTCCTCATCGGGGTGCTGCCGCTTGTGCTTGTCAGCGCGATCCGGGTCTTCCGGGCTCTGGCCATCGAGCGGAGGCCACTGGCGGAGCAGCGGTATGACCTGGCTCTCGGCGCCGCCGCCCTGCTGGGAGCGGCGGCGGCCGTGCTGGCGCTGCATGCTATCCACGCCCTCGGCGGTTTTTACATGCCGGCGCCGTATACGCAGCTTGCTCACGGCAAGCTCCTGGTCCACAACCTGGGCATCGCCGCTCAAGGCCTGCTTCTCCTTGGCGGCGCCGACTTCCTCGGGCTCCGCCTGACGGCCGGCACCGTCTTCACGATGCTGCACGTGGTCGGCGTGGTCCTGGCGGCATGGGGAGTGTGCCTGGCGGCGTGGCGCTTCCTGCGGGACCAGGACCGGGTCGCTCAGCTTCTCTTGGCGGGCGTGGTTATCAACCTGGCTGCCTATGTGCTCAGCACCAAGGCCAACGTGGTCACCCAGACCCGCGAGATGGCGCCCGTCCTGCCGCTCAGCGCGGCGCTGGCGGGGCGCCTGCTGGGCGAAAAGCTGCTGGCCGGGCGGCTCAAGTCGGCCAGGCTCGTGCCGCTGCTTGCCGTTGTGCTGCTCGGCTGCCTGGCCGGCCTGGCGGGCGAGATCAGCCAGCCGCCGGTGCCCGCCCAGAACCAGCAGCTCACCTCCTGGCTGGAGGCCCGGCACCTGCACACTGGCCTGTCCGGCTACTGGGAGTCGAACGTCGTCACGCTCACCAGCGGCAACCGGGTCCAGATCCGGCTAGTGTCACAGTCCGGTGGACGGCTCGTTCCCAGCACCTTTGAGGGGAAGGCGAGCTGGTACGACCCAGACCGGAACACGGCGAACTTCGTAGTGTTCGCTCCGCGGGTGGCAGAGTATCCCGGCTTCAGCCCGGAGCGGGCTGTGCTGGCGACCTTTGGCCAGCCTGCGCGGACCTATCACGTCGGCCGGTACACGGTCCTGGTCTGGAACCGTAATCTGCTCAGCGAACTCCGTTGAGGTCAGGCGCTGGCTCCCGCCGTGCCTCGATGTAAATGGTGCCGCCCGACCGCGTCGCCACCTCGACCGCAGTAGCCGCCAGCGCGAACGGGAGGGCCACCACAGCCGCAGCGAGAGCGTACAGGCGAAGGGCGGGACTACGGGTGGCCTGACGCGCCTCACTGCGACGGATGGCATCGTACAGGTCCGGGTGCCCGGGAAGCTTGCCGACAAGACCGTGGACCCATCCGAAGACGACCTGCCCGCCCCGCAGGTAGCTAACCCGCTCGATCCGCAGCCCTAGGGCCTCGATCTTGGACAGCAACGCCGGCGGGCTGAGGTGGACCAGATGGCGAGGCAGGTCGAGGGCGAGCCAGCGATCGCCGAAGGCACGCGCCTGAAGGCTGGTCGCATTGGGTACGGCAATGACAAGCATCCCGCCGGGGGACAGCAGCGTGGCGGCATGACTCAGCGCCCGGGCAGGTGCGCGGAGATGCTCAAGCGAATGCCAGAAGATGACCGCCGACCACTTCCCGTCCACCTCTTCAACCTCGGCGTTGCGGATATGCGGTCCGGATGCGTGCGGCTCGAGACCGACAGCTTCACGGTCGCGGCGAACGAAGGCCTCGACCAGGGTCCCGTCGCCGGCTCCCACATCGAGAACCGGGCCAGGCGGCAGAATCCGGTGCAGACGATCGGCCAGCGCTGAGCGCGTGCGGCGGAGCACCTTGTCCCCAAGACCGGAGAACCGGCCAGACTGAGGGCGGTACCAGTCAGCGTAGGCCGCGCTGAGCTGCTCGTCGCTTGGCCAAGGCGAGGTCGTCGCCACGCCGCAGCGGGCGCACCGCACCCGGCCGGTAAGTTGATGGTCGGTGCTGTCGAACTGGTGGTCGCACCAGGCGCACCGGACGGCGGGCGGCGCCTGGGTGCGTGAATACGCCGAGGCATTACTGATTTTGGCCGGTGATGGTGCGTTCGGCAACAGATCATCCTTTAGGGTTTCCCTCGCGGTCGAAGTGAAGCATAGCCGCGGCGTTGCCTGCTGCGGGCCTGTCCGGCAGTCACGATAGTGTCCAGCGATGACGAACCGCGAAGTGAGGAAGTGATACATGGAGCCGATCGGCATTAGCGGTGCCTGGACGTTCACGCCTGCCCTTCACGGGGACGACAGAGGGTACTTCCTGGAGTGGTTCCGGGCCGGGGAGCTATCGGAGTCGCTCGGATACTGGCCGCAGATCGCGCAGGCCAACTGCTCGGTGTCCCGCCGGGGAGTCATCCGGGGTATCCACTTCGCCAGCGTCCCCCCGGGACAGGCCAAGTACGTCACCTGCGCCAGCGGCGCGATCCTTGATGTGATTGTTGATATCAGGGTCGGCTCGCCTAGTTACGGGCGCTGGGAGGCGGTACGCCTCGATGACACAAGCCGGCGTGCCGTGTTTCTGTCTGAGGGACTAGGGCATGCCTTCACCGCCCTCAGCGATGAGGCGACGGTCATCTACCTGTGCTCGACACCGTACTCGCCGGGACGCGAGCACGGCCTGTATCCTCTTGACCCCGACATCGGCATCGAGTGGCCGGAGGATACCGAACCCGTGCTTTCCGGGAAGGACGCCGCAGCTCCGACTCTCGAACAGGCGCGGCACGCCGGGCTGCTGCCTGTTTACCCTGACTGCGAGGCCTACCTCGATAGCCTGCGCAAGGCGGCGGGAGCGCAGAACCCGATCTCCGGCCGGTTATCCGGCCAGGACGAGGGCCTTCACGGCTTGGTCAGCACCACGATGAGCAGTCCCGACACCACCAGGAACGAGCCCACCCAGGTCATCACGTTGGCACGCTCATGCAAGATGACGATGCTCGCGATCAGGATGACGAGATAGCCGAGGGCATTGAACGGGTACGCCACGCTCAGCGGTACCCGTGACAGCGCGGCCAGCCACGCTATCGCGGAGACCCCGAAAACGACCAGCCCGAGCAGCACCCACGGCGAGGTCGCCGCACGAAGCGCCAGCGATCCGCCGGAATCGGCCGCGCGGGCCGTCGCGATCTGCATGCCGTGCTTGAGCATGACCTGTCCGGTCGCCGCCGAGACGACGGCGAATAGCAGCAGCGCGACGCTTGCTATGGTCAAATGACGCCTCCCCGGTGTTCCTTCATGCTCAGGACGCTCCGCCCCACCGCCAGGCAGCCCGGGTGGAGGCGTATCCGGGCGGAGCGCACCATCCGCGTCAGATGATTTCGACATTCGCCGTTCCTCGATATGCGGCCCCGGGGCAGAGGCTGGCATCCAAGGCAGATGATTAGCCTGCCGGTTATGCGCGCCATCCGGAGTCTACGCCCGGCCCGACGGCAGCGCTCTAGCCGTCGGTGCGAGCCGATTCGCTGGCCACGGCCGGCGGCTGGGCCTTTTCGCCGGGCGCCTGGGGAAAGGAGGACACCGCGCGGGGATCGATGTCGAGGTAGGGGTAATGGCGGAGCCCGTGCTTGCGCAGCTGGTACTGTCCGCAAGTGCGCAGCACGCCGAGACCGTACTTGACGCTCCTGCGCAGGTTGATCGACGACGACTCGGCCTGATAGCGAGTCGGACAGGATACCTCGCCAATCCTGGCGCCGGCCGCAATGGCCTGCGCGATGATCTGGTTGTCGAAGACGAAATCATCGGAGTTGTGTTCGAATGGCAAGCTGGCGAGCAGCGTGCTGCTGAAAGCGCGCAGGCCGGTGTGATATTCGGACAGTTTCTGCTGCAGGAAGATGTTCTCGACCAAGGTGAGGAGGCGATTAGCCACATACTTGTAGCGGGGCATCCCGCGGGCGACCGAGTTCTGGGCGAGGATGCGTGAGCCTAGGACCATGTCATACTCGCCGTAAGCGATCATCGATGCCATGGCCGGAACGAGCAACGGCGAATACTGATAGTCCGGATGCACCATGACGATGATGTCCGCGCCAAGCGCGAGTACCCGCCGGTAACAAGTCTTCTGGTTTCCCCCGTAGCCAAGGTTGAGCTCGTGGCGGATCGGCTCCAAGCCGAGTTCGCAAGCCAGGGTAACGGTCTGGTCGGTGCTGGCGTCATCGACGAGCACGATCTCGTCGATGATCTCTTGGTCAAGTTCGGCTACTGTACGCGCCAAGGTGGCTGCCGCGTTGTAGGCAGGCAGCACAACGCCGATCCGGCGGCCATTGATCATCTCGACAGTTTACGGACCATCGGAGTGCGACAGCCGTCAAACGACATAGTCGGGAGGCATTACCGACCGCATTATGGCGATGGCCGCGACCGCGACCATGACCGTTTCCCTAGTCAGCGCACCATGGCGAGGAGAACAGCTGGCCAGGACGGGCCTCCGGGCGCGGACAGCGGCTGGGCCAGCCGCGCGTCGGCGTCCGGAAAAGGCTGTATGCGCACTACATGACGGGTGAGTGGGCTTGTGGCGACAGAGGGATAACAAGGCCCGTAACGGGAAGGGCATGGCGGTAAGGTAAAGCGCCAGAGACATGACGAGGGTGCCGCGTGCGGTGTTGCGGAGGCCCCGACACCAGCCGGAGGTATGCGCGGTGACGAAGTTGCCGGATCAGGTCGACCGAGATGTGGTCGTCATCGGCGGATGCGGGCACGTGGGATTGCCGCTCGCGCTCGCGTTTGCCGACCGCGGTGCCAGGGTCGCCATCTATGACGTGAGCCAGGCCGCGGTCGACACGGTGAACGCGGGCCACATGCCGTTCGCCGAACCCGGCGCGGATGAGGTGCTGTGCCGGGTGCTCGGCGCCGGGCGCCTCGAGGCGTCGGCCGATCCCTCGATCGTGGCCACGGCGGAGCACGTGGTGGTGGTGATCGGCACGCCGGTGGACGAGCACCTGAACCCCAACCAGACGGCCATCACCAGGGCCCTCAGCGGGTGCGCCGGCTATCTGCGCGACGGCCAGCTTCTTATCCTGCGCAGCACCGTGTTCCCCGGCGTGACCGCGCTGGTGGAAAAGATGCTGGCCGGGCGGGGGCTGGAGATAGAGGTCGCGTTCTGCCCGGAGCGCATCGCCGAGGGCAAGGCGATGACCGAGCTGTTCGAGCTACCGCAGATCATCTCCTCCCGCACCGCGGCGGGCTCGAAGCGGGCGTCCGCGCTGTTCGGGAGGCTGACCAGCAAGATCGTTGTGATGTCGCCAGAAGAGGCAGAGCTGGCCAAGCTGTTCACCAACGTCTGGCGTTACATCAAGTTCGCCACCGCTAATCAGCTCTACATGATGGCGAACGAGCAGGGCCTGGATTTCGACCGGATCCGGCGGGGGCTCGCCGAAGACTACCCGCGGGCCGCGGACATGCCCGCCGCGGGCTTCGCGGCCGGGCCCTGCCTGTTCAAGGACACGATGCAGCTCGCCGCCTTCAACCACAACAATTTCCCGCTCGGCCACGCGGCGATGGCGGTCAACGAGGGCCTGCCGCTGTACGTGGTGCACCGGCTTGAGGGGCAGTTTGACCTGGCGTCGATGACCGTCGGGATCCTGGGCATGGCGTTCAAGGGCGGGTCGGACGACATCAGGTCAAGCCTGTCGTACAAGCTCAAGCGGATCCTGGAGTTCAAGGCCGAAACGGTCCTGTGCACCGACCCGCACGTGACCGTGGATCCCAACCTGCTGCCGCTTGATGAAGTGCTCAGCCGGTCGGACCTGCTCGTGGTCGGGGCGCCGCACCCGGAGTACCGGGGGCTCGTGACAGATAAACCCGCAGCGGATATCTGGGACGTGCTCGGAAACGGGGTCCGGGTATGACCGAGCGCCCCCGCGTCTCGGTGGTGGTGCCCGCTTACAACGAGGGTGAACAGGTCATCAGCGTGCTTGACCGGCTGTTCGAGTCGGTCAGGCTGCCGTGCGAGGTGCTGGTGGTGGTCGACTCCGCCGACGATTCGACCGTGCCGGTGACCGAGGAGTACGCGCAGAAGGAGCCTCGGCTGAGGTGCCTGGTCAACACTTACGGCCGGGGACCGGCCAACGCGATCAGGTTCGGCATCGACGCCGCGAGCGCGCCGGTGGTCGTGGTGACGATGGCGGACGGGTGCGATGACGCCAGGCAGATCGATGAGCTGGTCCGGCTCGTCGAACGCGGCGTGGCGGTGGCGGCCGCCTCCCGCTACATGCCGGGCGGCCAGCAGGTCGGCGGTCCCGTCCTCAAGGGCACGCTGTCCCGTCTGGCCGGCCGCTCACTGCGGGCGTTCGCCCATGTCGGGACCAGGGACGCGACGAATTCCTTCAAGGCCTACTCGACGGAGTTCGTGCGCCAGGTGGGCATCGACTCGCGGGATGGGTTCGAGATCGGCATCGAGCTGACGGCCAAGGCCAAGCGCCTGCGCCTGCCGGTGGCCGAGATACCAACTATCTGGCTGGACCGGCAGGCCGGGATATCGAACTTCAAGGTCGCCCAGTGGGTGCCCAGTTATGTCCGCTGGTATCGTTTCGCGTTCGGGCGGCAGCTGACCGCCGGGGAAATTCGCGGCCGGGGCTCGGCCACTCACCATGATGAACCCCGTCACCAGGATGGACAGAGCAGGCAGGAGGCTTGATGGAGCAGGTTCTGGTCAGCGGGTCGGCGGGCTTTATCGGCGGGTACGTCGTAGAGGAACTGCTGAATCGCGGCTACGCGGTGGTCGGCGTCGATAACTTTTCCAAGTACGGGAAAGTCAGGAAATCCTACGACGACAACCCGCGTTACCGGCTCGTCGAGGGCGACGCCACGGACGCAGGCCTGATGACGGAGCTGCTGGCCGATTGCGATCACTTCATCGCCGGCGCGGCGATGATCGGCGGCATCTCCTACTTCCACACATACGCCTACGACCTGCTCGCCACCAACGAGCGGATCATCGCAGCGTCGTGTGACGCAGCGATCGCCGCGCACCGGGCAGGCCGGCTGCGTAAGGTCACCTACCTGTCCTCCTCGATGGTCTTCGAGAGCGCCGACGCGTGGCCGTCTTACGAGGGGCAGGAGCGGCAGATCCCGCCGCCTCTGTCGTCCTACGGTTTCCAGAAGCTGGCGGTCGAGTACTTCGCCCGGGCGGCCTGGGATCAGTACCGGCTTCCCTATACGCTGGTGCGACCGTTCAACTGCGTGGGCATCGGGGAGAGCCGAGCCCTGGGCGACCACGAGATCCTGTCAGGGAACGTCCAGCTCGCGATGAGTCATGTGGTCCCCGATCTGGTGCAGAAGGTGCTCAAGGGGCAGGATCCGCTGCATATCCTCGGCTCGGGTGACCAGGTGCGGCACTACACCTACGGCGGTGACCTGGCCGTCGGCGTAGTCATGGCGATGGAGAATGAGGACGCCCTCAACGAGGACTTCAACCTGTCCACGTCGGAGGGCACGACCGTGCGGCGGCTGGCCGAGCTTATCTGGCGCAAGATCAAGGGCGACGACGTGCCGCTGCGGCTCATCCACGACGACCCGTTCGAATACGACGTCCAGCGCCGCGTCCCCGACACCGACAAGGCGAAGAAGGTGCTCGGCTTCGAGGCCAGCACCACGCTCGAGGAAATGCTCGATGAGGTGATCCCCTGGATCGACGCGGCCATCAAGGCCGGCACCATCTGAGTGCAGCGCCGGGCGGCGAGCAGATGACGGTGGTATCGGGGACCTCAGCCGTCGGCACCGCCGATGCGGCCCTCGGTCCGGCCTCCGGCGGCCGCCGGCCGTGGTGGGTGTGGGTGGTCCCTTTCACGGCCCTGTTCGTCATGCTCTGCGTGCGCAACCGGTTCCTGTTCAGCGCCCGCCTGTACGAGCAGGGCGACGGCGGCGCGAACTCGATCCTCATCGAGCAGGCGAAGCATTTCACCCTGCTCCTCGGCAACTACTCGCGCGAGCATTTTAACCATCCCGGGCCTGCCTTTATGTACGTGCAGGCCTTCGGTGAGTACCTGTTCCTGAACGCGCTGCATGTCGTGCCGACCGCGTGGAACGCTCACATGCTGGCCGTATTCGCCCTGGACAGCGGGTTCGTCGCGCTGGCCGCCGGGGTCGTCTACGGGTGGACGCGCTCACTGCGCGGGACGGCGGCCTGCTTCGCCGTGTTCACCGGGTTCGCGATCGCTTACCCGCCGATCGTGAATTCGGACTGGATGCCTTACATGTACGTGCTGCCGTACATGGTCTTCGTGATCGCGGCCGCCTCGGTACTGGCCGGGCGCGCACAGGACGCCTGGATCCTGGCGCTGACGGGATGGTTCCTCATCCACGGGCATGCCTGCTTCCTGTTCTTCGTCCCGTTCCTTACCCTGGCCGTCCTGGCGGCCATCCTGTGGCCGCGCAGGCATACGCTGCGTAGCTCGGTCGGCTCGTTCTTCCGCGAGCAGCGGGGGACCTGGCTGCCGGTGGCGGTCATCAGCGCGGTGTTCGCTTTCCCGATCCTGGTCAACCTGGCGCTGAACTGGCCGGGTGACTTCGGCAAGTACATCTCATACGGCGGCTCGGGACGCGCGGGCGGGCACAGCCTGCGGCAGGTGGCGCAGTACGCGCTGTGGTTCTGGTGGCCGCACAGGTACGCCTGGCTGGCGCCAGTGCTTGGGTACGCGCTCGCGCTCGCCGTCACCTTCTGGCTCAGTACCAACCGGTCCGGGCGTGGCCCGCTGCGCAGGTTCCTGCTGGCGCTGCTCGCCGTCAACATGTTGTCCTCGCTGGCGCTCATGGTCTATGCCGCGGCCGGGATCGACAACCTGGCCTACTACATCGGCTATTTCTACTGGTCGGCGCCATTGGTCACGGTGCTGGTCATCGTGCTTGCGGTGATCGAGGCGATCCGTCCACGGCCGGTCCAGGCGGGCTCCCGGCCCCGGGGGCGCCCCTGGGCCGCGCTCGACCTGGGCACCGCCCTGGCGGTGCTGGCCGCGGCGGCCGCCTTCGTCGTGCTCACGGTGATCCCGGGCACGCGCACCGGCACCAACGACATCGACGAGTCCCTGCCGCACGTGGTAGCCACGCTGGCCGCCCAAGCCCAGGGCAAGACGATCGTACTGCGCATCGACGGCCCGGCCTGGGTCGAGACCACCGGCTTCCTGGTACAGGCGGAGCGCACCGGGGTCAAGGCCTGCCTGGACGAGCCGCGGTACACGTTCCTGATGACCAAGCGGTTCATCTGCACGCCCGCGCAAGCTGCGGCGGGCCAGGGTTACTGGTTCTACACGCCACGGGGCCTGCCCCGCGGCACGCCGGTTATCTTGCGCTTCAGCGGTACGGCGGTAGCGGCAGCGTCGTCATCATGAGCGTGGGCGGGTGCCCGGCCGGCACCCTCAGGGCGCCCACTTGGCAATGATCATGAGGTAGATGCCGAACCAGGTCGATGCGGCCGTCAGCACCGCGATGAGGGTAACCAGCACAGAAGTCCGCAGCGGGGCCAGCAGGCGGGCCAGCGGGAGGGCGAGCAGGACGGCGGGCAGGAAGAAACGCGGCTTCGAGCTCACCCAGGCGGCACTGGTCGTGAAGGCCATCAAGGCGACCACGACCGTGTAGGCGTGCAGGTAGACGGGGATGCGTTCGGTCAGGCTCCAGGCGGTGAGTCCCACGGCCGCCAGGATGGCCAGCACCACCATCAGCGCGACCACCGAGGGCTTGCCCAGGAACGTGGCCCTGATAAGCCGCACCGTGCTCGCTCCCCAGTCGAAGGTCATGTTGAACGCGTGCTTCTCGATCCAGAACCATCCGTCGAGCCGGTGCGTCACCGCCGCCACGTAACCCCAGTAGCCGAGCAGTCCCAGCGGTGCCAGCAGCAGCGCGGCGACGGGACGCCACCACCGGGCGATCGGCTGCCGGGTCCGCGCGGCCTGGATCAGGGCGATGATCACCGCGACCGCGACCGCCGCGATAAGTGCGAGGGCGGCGCTGCGCACCGTTCCGGCCAGGCTGACCAGGGCCCCGGCGGTCAGCCACCGCCGATCGACCAGTGCGACCAGCGCCCATACGGCCAGGGCGCAGAACAGCGCTTCGGAATACACCCGGGACAAGGCGAGCGAGCCGGGTGTCACCGACCAGAGCGCCACCATCAGCAGGCTGATCCGCGGGTCAGCGGTCAGCTTCATGCCGAGCGTGGCCAGGCCCCATGCCGCCGCCAGCCCGGCCAGGATCGTCACGGCGAAGCCCGCCAGTGCGATGCTGACGCCGGGCAGCCAGGCCAGGGAGTCGATAGCCGCCGGATAGCCCGGAAGGAAGGACAACACGGAGGCATGGGCCAGCTGGCCGGGGTTGTATTGATAACCGTGAGCAGCGACTGACCGGTAGAAACCGCCGTCGCCCCCGATTATCAACTGGTTAAGCGACCCGTTCGGCTGCCGGAAGTCACCGTGCCGCAGCAGGAATGCGGCGATCATCAGGCCGAGCACGCGGATGCCCGCGTAGACGCCGATCGCGGCCGCTGGCAGCGGGACCCGCGGGGCCTGCGCGATAGACGGGACGGACCAGCGGCCGCGCGCGGAATCCGCCGGGAGCCGCCCCGGCTCTGCGACGTCGTCAGTATCCGACGTCAACCCAGAAGTCGACATTCCTCGTCCAGGCCCCTAGTCGATGAAGATGTCCTGGTCCGCGATCCTGCGCTGGCTAAACGCGCGCAGGCGGGAAGGGGCAAATTCTTGGCCAGGCGCGCAGCTTACCAGAGTAACCTCCTACGCTGTGGCAGGCTGCAACGGATAACTCCGAGACCGAAGGGCGTGGTACTGCCGTGGCGAGAAGCGGGACGCCGGAGAAATACTCCGCGCCGCCTTCCCCCGCCGCACCGTCGGCGCCCGGACTCAGCCTGGCGGTCATCCGCCGGCTGCTCACCGCGGCGGCGGTCGTGCTCGCCTTGGTGCTGCTTTTCGTCGCGTACCTGCACGTATCCCGGACCTACGCGGAGAACTCCGACGAGTCGAACGACTTGCTTATGGCGTGGGACATGCTGCACGGCAACGTGCTGCTGCACGGCTGGTCCCTGTCAGACGTCTCGTTCTGCACCACCGAGCTGCCGCAGTACGCGCTCCTGGAACGCCTCATCGGCCTGCATACCGACACCGCCCACGTCGCGGCGGCCATGACCTACACGCTGGTCGTGGTGCTCGCCGTGCTGCTGGCCCGGGGCACGGTGCGCAGCCGCGACGCACGGCCGCGGATGCTGCTGACGGCCGGCATCATGTTCGCGCCCCAGCTCGGGGTCACCGTCTTCGTGGTGCTGCTGTCGCTCGGGCACATCGGCACCGCCGTGCCGGTCATGCTGACCTGGCTGGTGCTCGACCTGCTCGAGGGGATCGAAGGGCTGAAACGGCGCTGGCTGGTGCCTGTCATCGTCGGGCTGCTGCTGACCTGGGCGCTGATCGCCGACCCGCTCGTCCTTGTGGTGGGGGTCGTCCCGCTCGTGGCGGTGTGCGCCATCCGCGCCGTCCACGGTGCAGTGCGGTGGTACGAGGTGTCGCTGGCCGCCGCGGCCATCCTCGCCGAAGGTCTCGCCTCGCTGGTAAACGTGCTGATCCGGGCCAGCGGCGGGTTCATCTTGCACCCGGTGGGCTATGCGCTGGCGCCGCCGCGCACCTGGCCGAAGCATGCCTACGTGACCGCAGAGGGACTGCTGGCGCTGTTCGGCGCCAAGCCGCAGGGCCAGGCCATCGAGATTGCCTTCGCCCTGGTGCACCTGGCCGGGGTAGCGGTCGTCGGCTGGGCCATGTGGCGGGTGGCGCGCCACCTCACCGGCTGGCCCGACCGGATAAGCCAGATCCTGCTCGTCGCGATGGCCATCAACGTGGCTGCGTACGTGCCGAGCACACTGGCGGACGCGACCGATCTCAACGCCAGGGAGTTCGCGGTCGTGCTGCCGTTCGGAGCCGTGCTGGCGGGCCGCACGCTCGCGCCGGGCTTTCGCGCTCGCGTGCGAGCCGAAAGCCCGGCCGGGGCTGGCCCGGATGGCGCAAGTGGCTGGCGTCCGCCCTGGTGGCCGGCTATGCGGCCAGCCTCGGGTACGCCGCGGCTCAGCCACCGGTCCCGGCGGCCAACTCCCAGCTGGCAGCGTTCCTGGCCGCGCACCAGCTGACCAGCGGCGTCGGCGGGTACTGGGAGTCCAGCGTCGTCACCGTCGGCAGCGGCGGCGCCGTCACGATCAGGGCCGTGCTGCCCGGGACGCTGCAACCGGACCAGTGGGAGTCTAAGGCCTCCTGGTATGACCCCGGAGCGCACCGGGCGACGTTCCTCGTCGCCGACAGCCAGCCCGGATTCTTCCACCACTGGCAGCCTGACGCCGCGGTGCTGGCGGCCCTCGGCCGGCCTGCCCGCACCTATCGTGTCGGCCCCTACACCGTTTACGTCTGGGACAAGAACCTGCTGGTCCAGGTGGCGCGCCCGGCGCGGTGACCCGGCAATCGCCAGCAGGTGCTGTTGTCAGGGGGCGACGGGACGTAGCCTTGGCGTGTGGATCGGCGAATATTCGGGGTCGAGAACGAGTACGGCGTTACCTGCACCTTCCGCGGGCAGCGGCGGCTCTCACCCGACGAGGTGGCGCGCTATCTGTTCCGGCGCGTGGTGTCATGGGGCCGGAGCAGCAACGTCTTCCTCAGGAACGGGGCGCGGCTCTACCTCGACGTGGGCAGCCATCCCGAGTACGCCACGCCCGAGTGCGACAACGTGCTCGACCTCGTGGCCCACGACAAGGCGGGCGAGCGGATCCTGGAGGGACTGCTCGTCGACGCTGACCGGCGGCTGCGTGAGGAAGGCATCGCCGGCGATATCTACCTGTTCAAGAACAACACCGACTCCGCGGGCAACTCCTACGGCTGTCACGAGAACTACCTGGTGGGCAGGCACGGCGAGTTCGGCAGGCTGGCTGACATCCTGATCCCGTTCCTGGTCACCCGGCAGGTCATCTGCGGCGCGGGCAAGGTGCTGCAGACGCCGCGCGGCGCGGTGTACTGCGTGAGCCAGCGCGCCGAGCACATCTGGGAGAGCGTGTCGTCCGCTACCACCAGGTCCCGCCCGATCATCAACACCAGGGACGAGCCGCACGCGGACGCCGAGCGGTTCCGGCGGCTGCACGTGATCGTGGGCGACTCCAACATGAGCGAGACCACGACGCTGCTCAAGGTCGGATCGACCGACCTGGTGCTGCGCATGATCGAGGCCGGCGCGATCATGCGCGACCTGACCCTGGACAACGCGATCCGGGCCATCCGTGAGGTCAGCCACGACATGACCGGCCGCAGCCGGATCAGGCTGGCGAACGGGCGCGAGCTCAGCGCCCTTGACATCCAGTACGAGTACCTGAACCGCGCGAAGGACTTCACCGACAAGAACGGCGCCGACCCGGTCAGCAAGCGGGTCCTCGACATGTGGGAGCGGGCCCTGTCCGCGATCGAGACCGGCAACCTCGACCTGATCGCGCGCGAGATCGACTGGGTCACTAAGTACCAGCTGATCGAGCGCTACCGGGCCCGGCACGACCTGCCGCTGTCCTCGCCGCGGGTGGCCCAGCTTGACCTGGCCTACCATGACGTGCACCGCGGCCGCGGCCTGTACTACCTGCTGCAGCGCGCGGGGGCGGTCGAGCGGGCCGCCCGGGACATCGACATCTTCGAGGCCAAGTCCGTGCCGCCGCAGACGACGCGGGCGAAGCTGCGCGGCGAGTTCATCCGCCGGGCCCAGGAGAAACGGCGCGATTTCACCGTCGACTGGGTGCACCTCAAGCTGAACGACCAGGCTCAGCGGACCGTGCTGTGCAAGGACCCGTTCCGCTCGGTGGACGAGCGAGTCGAGAAGCTCATCGCCGGCATGTGACCCGCGTCGCGTACCGGGGATCGGGTCGCCAGGCTCGCACCTCCTGCCTGGGGGACGTCAGCGGCTGAACACGGCGTGCCAAGGGTCACCGGGGCCCGCGAATGGCGGTCAAGCAGGCGGGCGCCACGATATTGTTCAGGTGACCACCGTGTTCTGGCCCAACGGGCCGCGCAGACTGGCAGGCCGCGGATGAGGGAGGCCGGGTATCCCATCATTCTGGTTTCCCGAGCCGATTAGACTCACGGAACGCGGCCCGGCCTGCCTGCGGCCTGATCGTCAGCCGGGACGCGCAGTGCGGCCTGGTCCGGGCAGCGAGCAGCCCGAACTATACATCCAGCTGGCTCATGCAGGCGCGTGAGCAAACGCCAATGATAGGTTTCCCCGAGTGACTGTGGATAGCGCATCACCCACTACACGGCTACATGCCGGCGTCCGGGCGAGGATGAGCCCGTCCAGGCACGTAGTCGGGGTCGGGGTGCTGACCGCGCTGATGGCCGCCGGCTACTCCGTGTTCTCCCTTGTCCTCAACTACACCTTCCAGACCTCGTCGTATGACCTAGTTATCTTCGATGAGGCGGTGCGCTCCTACGCTCATTTCGAACCCGGAATCTCAGTTATCAAGGGCCTGCACAACAACTTCGGCCCGGACTTCTCCGTCCTCGGTGACCACTGGTCGCCGATCCTCGCGGCGCTGGCCCCGCTGTACTGGATCTTCAACAGCCCGCAGACCCTCCTGGTGGCCCAGGCGGTGCTGTTCGCGCTCGCGGTGCCGCCGCTGTGGCTGTTTACCCGCCGGACGTTCGGCGGCGACCGCAAGGCCACCATCGCCGCCTACCTGGTCTCGGTCGCGTACGCGCTGAGCTGGCCGATCGCCTCGGCGGCGGCCTTCGACTTCCACGAGGTCGCGTTCGCTCCCGTGCTGACCGCGGTGGCGCTTGAGCGCCTGTCGGCGGGCCGGCTACGGACCGCACTCATCGCGCTGGCGGCCCTGCTCCTGGTCAAGGAGGACATGGGCCTGTTCGTCGCCGGGATCGGGGTCTACCTCGCCGTGACGCGTCCGAAGATGGTGCCCAGGCAGCGACTGGTGGCCCTCGCCCTCGTCGTCTTCGGCGTAGCGGATACCTGGGTGGCGACATACCTGCTGATCCCGGCCTTCGGCGGCCACTCGGACTACTACTGGGCCTACGGCGCGCTTGGCCACAACGTGCCGCAGGTCGTGGAGCACATCCTCGCCCATCCCGTCGGCGCGGTGCGGTTGTTCGTCACCCCCCGGGTCAAGCTCGACACCATGCTGTGGCTGCTGGCCCCGTTCTGCTTCCTTCCGCTGCTGTCGCCCCTGACGATCGCGGTCATCCCGCTTCTGGTAGAACGGATGCTCC
Organism: uncultured Actinomycetes bacterium; assembly: GCA_963739615.1. GTDB lineage: Bacteria > Actinomycetota > Actinomycetes > Streptosporangiales > Streptosporangiaceae > Palsa-504. Next base: position 195,092 of record CAVUBD010000033.1, on the reverse strand, counting down.
AGAACCAGTTCCCCAACTGGTGGATCACCGCGTATCACTACAACGCCTACCTGGTGATCATCCTCGCGTTCGGTGCCGTCGACGGCGCCGCACGGCTGGATCGGTGGGTCACCCGGGCCAGGCGGCATCGCGCGCTGGCGCGGACAGCCGAGACAGCGCAGACAACACAGATGCCGGCCCGGGCGGACCGGGGCGCGGGTACGGTGGCACTCGTTGCCGCCGCGGCGATATGCATCGTGTCGGTCTGCCTGGTGCCCCGATTCGCCCTCGGAGCCGCCCTCCACCCGTCGTGGTACCACCGGAACGCGGAAGAGACGACGGCGGCCGCCGCGGTGGCCGCCGTCCCGGCCGGGGTTACGGTCGAGGTGGTGAATCGCCTCGGTCCGCACCTGGCCGGGCGGGATACCGTCCTGCTCTGGGACGGTGACGGCGGGACCCCGATGTACCCGCCGTGGGTGGTCGCGGCCGTGGTCGGGAGGCAGTTCACCTTCCACTCCGTCAAGCAGCAGGAACAACGAATCGCGCTGCTCAGGAAGCACGGCTACCAGGTCGTTTTCGACCGCGGAGGATTCATCGTGCTGCACAGTCCCGACGCGGCCACGCCCGGCCGGGGTGCCGCGGAGAATGCGGGATGAGCGTGACCCGGCCTAAGATCGCCGGCTCGCCCGCGTCCGACGCCGCGGATGGCAGCGGGCGCCTGACCAGCCCGCCGGACGCCGCGGGACGGCTGCTCGGGCGGTTGTCGGTGCTGCCCACGCTGCTTGTGGTGTCGTGGCTGCTGGCCGGATTTCCGCTGCTGTTCATCGGCCATTTCACTCCGGTCTTCACGCTGCTGCTCTCGGTTCCGGTGGCAGTGGTGCTGGTCCCGCTCGGGCTGCGCTGGATTCCCGGCTCGTCGCCGGACGCCTGGCCCGCGCGCCGCCCGGAGACCGCGCGCCCGGAGTCCGCGCGGCAGCCGGAGAGAGGGCGCACGCCCTGGTGGACGGTCGGCGCCGTCCTGGCGGTCGCGATCGCGTTCGGCGCCGATCAGGTGATCTATCACTCGCAGTTCATCATCGTGATGCGCGACCCGGCGTCCTACTTCCAGTTCGCCGAATGGATCTCCCGGCACGGCTCGCTGCCGATCCCGCAGGATCGCGCCGCCTTCGGCGGCATGCACAGCGGCCTCGACTTCGCCAGCTTCGCCTACTACCAGGTCGGCAGCACCGTCGTGCCGCAGTTCATGGCCGGGCTGCCGATGGTGCTCGCGGGGGCGATGTGGGCGGGCGGCGCGAACGCCGCGTTGCTAGCGGCGCCGGTGCTCGGGGCGGCCGCGCTGCTCACCTTCGGCGGGCTGACCGCCAGGCTCGTCGGGCCGAGGTGGGCGCCCCTGGCGGTCCTCGCCCTCGCGCTTTCCATGCCCGAGCAGTTCACCAGTCGGTCGAACTACAGCGAGCCGCTGGCGCAGATCCTCTTCCTCGGCGGGCTTTGCCTGGTGATCGATTCCCTCAGCCGGGACCGGGCCGGAGGGGCCCGGGTCCTCGCGGCGATCGGGGGTCTCGCGCTCGGCCTGACCATTCTGGTGCGCGTCGACGGGGCCAGCGACATCCTGCCGGTGGTCCCGTACTGCGCCCTGCTGCTCCTCGGCCGCCGCCGCCAGGCCTTGCCGCTGATCGGCGGCGTTGCGGTCGGCGCGGCCTACGGCATCATCGACGGGCTGGTGTTTTCCCGGCCGTACCTGGAGACCAACAAGTCGTCGCTGGCGCTGCTGGCGCTGGCGGGCGCTCTCGTGCTCGTCGTGACGCTAGTGGCGCTGCCCTTGCTGTGGAACAGAGGCCTGCCGGAGGTGACGGGGAGATGGCTGCCGGATACCGCCTCGGTGCTGGCGGTCCTGATCGTCGTCGCCTTCGCCGTCCGCCCGTACGTGCAAACGGTACACGCGGCGATGACCAATGCCACCGAGCAGGTCATAGCCTCCTATCAGCGGGACAACCACCTGCCGGCCGACGGGGCGCGCACCTACGCCGAACAGAGCCTGCACTGGGTGTTCTGGTATGCCGGCGTGCCGGCGGTGATTCTCGCTACGGTGGCCGCCGCGCTGCTGTCCCGGCGATGCCTGCGCGGCCAGGCCCCGCACTGGACGCTGCCGCTGATCACGTTCGCGTGGACAATCATCACATTCTTGTACCGCCCGGCCATCACTCCCGATCAGCCGTGGGCCAGCCGCCGCTCGTCCCCGCCGTGCTGCCGGGCTTCATCCTGCTGGCGGTGTGGGCGTCGTCCTGGCTGGTCCGCTGGCTCGACCAGCATGGCTACGCCGGGGTGCCCAGCGTCGGCTCAGGCGTCGTCCTCGCGGCCGCCCTGGTGCTGCCGCCCTCGATCACGACGTTCGGCCTCGGCGTCAGGACCGGCGGCCCGCTCGGGATCTCGCTGACCGCGGACGGCCTGGCGTCCAAGACCACATACGGCGGCGAACTCGCCGCGGTCGACGGCCTGTGCGCGGCGATCCCCAAAGACTCATCAGTCGTCATCATCGACGGCCCGGTCGCCGACCGGTTCACCGAGATTGTCCGCGGGATGTGCGGAGACCCGGCAGCCCGCGTCACGCCCTCCGGCCACTCCCCGGACGCCTCGATCATCCAGCCGATCGTGCGGGGCATCCAGCAGGCCGGGCGGCGGCCGGTACTACTCGCCGCCAAAGCGTCGGAACTCCAGCCCTACCACGGGCTCGTGAGGAAGGTCATGACACTGAGCACGAACATGGACAGCAGCACGCTGATGACACCGCCATGGACGACCAAGCCGATCGAGCTGAGCATCTGGATGTGGGAGCCGGCGCCGTGACCGCATACCTCGACGACCCCCGTGCCGTCCCCCCGGGCCCGGTGGTGGCCGCGGCCCCAGCAGCCAATCCGCTGCCGTCGGCTCCTTACGTCTCGATCATCCTGCCCTGCTACAACGAGCAGGGACACGTGACGGACGAGGTGGCCAGGATCTGCGCGGCTATGGACGCCAGCGGGTATAGCTACGAACTGCTCGCCTTCGACGACGCCTCAACCGATCAGACGCTGGCCCGCCTGTATGAGGCTGCGCCCCGGTTTCCGCACCTGCAGGTCGTGCCCTTCCGCCGCAACGGCGGGTCCGGCACCGTGCGCCGCATCGGCACCCAGCGGGCGCGGGGCGAGATCGTCGTGTGGACCGATGCCGACATGACGTATCCGAACGAGCGCATACCCGAACTGGTCCAGATGCTCGAGAAGGACCCCGACGTGGACCAGGTCGTGGGGGCGCGGACCAGCGAGCAGGGAACGCACAAGATGCTGCGGGTCCCGGCCAAATGGCTCATCCGCAAGCTCGCGGAACGGCTCACCAACGCCCATATCCCTGACCTGAACTCCGGGCTCAGGGCGTTCCGGCGCGAGGTCGCGCGGCCGTACCTGCGGCTGCTGCCAGCCGGCTTCTCCTGCGTGACCACGATCACCGTCGCGTTCCTGGCCAACCAGCACGAGGTGCGCTACGTGCCGATCGAGTACGCCAAGCGGTCGGGAACCTCGAAGTTCAAGTTCGTCAAGGACGCCTACCGCTACATCCTGCAGGTACTGCGGATGGTGATGTACTTTAATCCGCTCAAGGTGCTGATGCCCTTGGCGCTGTTCCTGATCGGGCTCGGCATCGTAAAGGGCGTCTACGACATTGTCGTGCACCCGCTGCGTTTCTCGGTCAACACCGTGCTGATCTTCGTGACCGGCGTGCTGATCGCCTCGCTCGCCCTGCTCGCTGATCTGATCGTCCGGTCCAGAGGAGACGTCTGATCGACGTGAATATCGACGCTACCGGTCCCGGGACCCGCGTTACGGTAATCGGCATCGGGTATCTCGGGCTGACCCACGCGGTGTGCATGGCCGAGTTCGGGCACGACGTGCTCGCCGTCGACACTGATGTCCGCAAGGTGGCGCAGGCGACCAGCGGGATCGCGCCGTTTTTCGAGCCAGGGCTGCAAGAGCTGTTGCGCAAGCAGTTGGAGGCGGGTCGGCTGCGGTTCACGACCAGCCACGCGGAGGCGGCTAGCTTCGCCGATATCCATTTCCTGTGCGTCGGGACGCCGCAGGCGCCGGACGGCTCGGCCGACCTGTCCCAGGTCTACGCGGCGGCGGAAGCGCTTGCGCCGCACCTGGCGGCCCCCTGCCTGATCGCCGGGAAGTCCACGGTCCCGGTGGGCACGGCACGGGCGCTGGCCGCGCGGATCGCCGCGCAGGCGCCCGCCGGAGCCGGAGCCGAGGTCATCTGGAACCCGGAGTTCCTACGGGAGGGCTCCGCGGTACGGGACAGCCTGATGCCGGACCGGATCGTCCTGGGCGCCGTGTCGCAGCGGGCGGCTGACCGGCTGAGGCAGGTGTACGCCAGGCCGGTCAGCCAGGGCGTTCCGGTGCTGGTGATGGACCTGGAGACGGCCGAGCTCGTCAAGATGTCGGCCAACGCCTTCCTGGCTACCCGGCTGTCCTTCATCAACGTCCTGGCCGAGGTGTGCGAGGCCACCGGCGCCGATGTGACGGCGCTGGCTGGGGCGCTGGCGTATGACGAACGGATCGGCAGGCGCTTCCTGACCCCTGGCCTCGGCTACGGCGGAGGATGCCTGCCCAAGGACGTCCGCGCCTTCGGCGCGGTCGCGGAACAGCTGGGCGTCACCTCGCTGGCCACGCTGCTGACCGAGATCGACGTCATCAACATCCGCTGCCGGTCGCGTACGGTGGAGCTGGCCCGTGAGCTAGCCGGCCGCTCGCTGGCGGGGCGCCGGATCGGCGTGCTGGGCCTGGCGTTCAAGCCGGGCAGCGACGACGTGCGCAACTCGGCCAGCCTGGACGTGTGCGGTCGCCTGGCTGCAGAGGGCGCGGTCGTGACCGCACACGACCCGGTCGCCCTGCGCAGCGCGGCGCTTGTCCGGCCCGATCTGCGGTACGCCGAATCGGCGGTCGAGGCGGTGGCCGGAGCGGACCTGGTCCTGCACCTCACCGAGTGGGAGGAGTACCGCCTGACCGACCCGGCGGTTCTCGGAGCCGTCGTCGCGCGGCGCAACGTCATCGATGCCAGGTCCGCTCTTGACGAGCAGCGGTGGCGGTCAGCCGGCTGGTCCTTCCGGGCCCTGGGGCGGCCCTGAGCGGGCCAGGACCAAGAGCCCGGTCCCGGTGTTCGGGAACGCCCGCTCCACCACCCGGAACGGCGCGGTTCCCCACCTGTTAGCCGCGCCCGCGACGCCGCCCGACGGCTGGAGCAGCCGGCCCGATCCGGCGGTCCGCTCGGCGACCGACATGGCCCCGGCCGTGCCGAGCCGCCGGCGGCCGACCAGGTTACGTCCGGCCTCCAGCAGATAGCCCAGCGGAAACCCGTAAAGCTGCAACTGGATCTGGGTGAAACCGCAGCTGGTCAGCAGGGCCGCCATGGCCTCGGGGTCGTAGCGGCGGAAGTGGCCGGCCAGTTCGTCAGCCGGACCGTACCGGTGCTGGTGCGCCGGGACCGACAGGAGCAGCCATCCGTTGGCCCGGAGCCTGCCTGCCCACTCCTTCAGCGCCGCGGCGTCGTCCTCGATGTGCTCGAGGACCTCGAAGGCGCATACCAGGTCGAACTGGCGGTCGCCGAGATCCTCGAACATGACGTTGCGGACCTCGCCCCGGCCGGCCCGCCTGATCCGCTCGCTGGCTACGGCCCAGGACCCCTCGTCCGGCTCCACGCCCAGATAGCGGTAGCGCTGGGCCAGCCGGACCCCGAGTGACCCCCGGCCGCAGCCGACTTCAAGCACGTCACTGACGCCGGCCGGCAGCATGCGCTGCACGATCTCATATCGCAGCCAGGCGTTCGGCGTCAGCGGCGCTATCACGTCGAGGTCCCCTCGCGGTCGTACTGCCGTGGCCGCGGCGTCCGCGTCTGGCACCTTAGTCCTCGATTCTGTGGCCGCGCCAAGTTCCTTGACGAGCGGGGTTACGATCTGCTCGGGCATGAATTGCTCCTCGGCCAGCGTGCGCGCCTGCCGCCGCAGCCGGGCCAGTTCGCCGCGGTCACCGGCCAGCCGCAGCAAGGCCGCGGCGAGCGCGTCCGGGTCGCCGGGCGGCACCAGGACGCCCGCCCCGGCCAGCGCCCGGCGCTGCGGGGCGGTATCCGAGGTCACGATCGCGCACCCGGCCGCGGCCCCTTGGAATACCTTGTTCGGCACCACCCGCAGCGCCTTGTCCGCGGCGCCGAAGATGCCGAGGCAGACGTCGTGACCGGCCACGAGCGCGGGCAGTTCGGCGGCGGGCACCCAGTCCAGCCAGCGGACCGCGTCGCTGGGCCGGCTGCGGCCATCGTCGCGGCCCTGTCCTGGCCGCTGCCGATCATGGTGACCTCGACGGACGCCCCGGCCATCCGGCTCAGCGCGGCGCCGATGACCGGAGCCCCCTGCAGGGGGGTGTACAAACCGAAGAACACCACCCGCAGCGGCAGGCCGGCGTCCTGGCCTGCGGCCGCCCCCTCCTGTTCGGCAGTCACAGCCGCCTCATACCACGCCGACGGTGCGCCCACCGGTATCACCACCGCCCGGGCCCGGTGCCGTTCGGGCAGGCGGGCCAGGTGTTCTTCGGTATCAACCACGACGATGTCGGCTGCCCTCAGGGCGCCGGCGTCGATCATCTTCAGCAGGGCCTGGCGCGCGTTCCCGCCTAGCCGACGGTCCCGCGCGGTGTCGCTGGCCCCGGTAAGGTGGTCGAGCACTACCGGTATCCCGCGGAAGATCAGCCTGGCGAGGTGGACGTCGAAGTGACCGAGGTAGCCGACCAGCACCACATCCGGTGCGGGCATCCGGCGAGCGGCCCGGGCCAATCCCCGCCAGCGCCGGGCGAGGCGGACCAGCAGGGCCGGAGATCGCCACGGGTGCGCCAGCATGTCCACTCTGGCCGCCGTATCCAGGCCCAGCGGTGCGTTGCATTCGGCCACGTCCATCCCGCAGGTTCGCAGGCCCTCGGCGATCGTGGCGATTCTCGGATGCAGCGATGTGTCATAAGTGCCGAACAGCAGAACGCGCATGATCCCCTACCCTAGTGTTCCCGGTCTTGTCGATAGTCAGGAACGCCCGAATGACGAAACCCTAAGGTTAGGCTGTCGCTATGCCGGATCGCCCCGCGCTCCCGGATCGCCCGCCCGCCGTCGCGGGCGAGCTGCCCGGCGGTGACGATGCGTCGCATGGCGGGGGACGTCCCGTGTGGGCCGCGATCCGGCGGATCCTCGCCGGTAAGCCGGTCCGCTGGGGCTTCGGCGCGGCCGCGGTCGCCATCGGCTGCTACGCGGTGGCCCGCCAGTGGACGGACGTGCGGGCCGCGCTGGCCAGCATCGGGGTGCTGACGGTAGCCGCCGCCATGGTCAGCGTGCTGCTGGCCCTGTTCGCGGCGATGCAGGTGTGGAGGGTGCTGCTCGCCGCGCTCGGGTCGCCGCTGCCGATTGGGGTCGGGGCCCGGATCATGTTCGTCGGCCAGCTGGGCAAGTACCTCCCTGGATCGGTGTGGTCGGTGCTGGCGCAGATGGAGCTGGGCAACGCCCACCGCGTGCCCCGGCATCACTCGGGCAGCGCCTCGGTGCTCGCCATGCTCCTGTCCCTGCTCAGCGGGCTGCTCACCGCCCTGGTCACGCTGCCCTTCGTGGCGAGATCGACGCCCTACCTGTGGGCCTTCCTGGCCGCTCCCTTCTTGCTGGCCTGTCTGCACCCGAAGGTGCTCAATTACGGGCTCGGGCGGTTGTTCCGGCTGACCCGGCGTCCCCCGCTCGACCGGCCGCTCACCGGCCGCGCCATTGCCACCTCACTGACCTGGTCGTTCGGAGCGTGGATCCTCTACGGCCTGCAAATCTGGCTGCTCGCGACGCGGCTCGGCGCGCCCCGCGGCACGACGGCACTGCTGGCCCTCGGCGGCTTCGCCTTCGCCTGGAGCGTCGGTTTCCTGGTCGTGTTCGTGCCGGCCGGGGCCGGCGTGCGGGAACTGCTGCTCGTCGCCTTGCTCAGCCCGGTGATCGGCGTCGCCGGGGGCACCGCCGTGGCGCTGGTCTCCCGGGTCCTGACCACCGCCGGTGACATGCTGGCGGCCGGCGTAGCGGCCGGGTACTTCCGGCATTCCGGGCTGGGGCGGTCCGGGACTAGCCCCCAGGATGCGGCCAGCCGTGACCCGAGGTAAGGAGAGTTAGATGGAGCCGATCGGCATCGACGGCGCCTAGAGGTTCACCCCCGGTGAGCGCGTGGCTCCCGGCACCCAGGGCCCGTAACCGGGCTATTCGGCCGCCACGGACTGCCGCCCCGCGACGGCGGCAACCTCGGGGAACGCCCGCTCCAGGGCGAGCTTCCAGTCGCCGAGTGGCGGCAGGCCGGCCCGAGCCCAGGCACCGTGGCCGAGCACGCTGTAGGCGGGGCGCGGGGCAGGCCGGGTCAGCGCGCTGCTCGGGATCGGCCTGACCCGGGCCGGATCGGCGGCTAGCAGCTGGAAGATTTCGCGGGCCAGCTCGAACCACGTGGTCTGTCCGGAACTGGTGGCGTGGTAGATGCCAGGGCTGGCTGCCGAACGAACCAGGGCCATGATCTGCCGGGCCACCTCGGCGGTCCAGGTGGGCTGGCCGTGCTGGTCATCGACCACGTCGACGGTCGGACGCTGGCGCTCCAGGTTGATCATCGTGCGTACGAAGCTCGGCCCGTGCGCCCCGTACAGCCAGGCCGTCCGGACCACGTAGCCCGCCCCGGGCAGGCGGCCGAGCACGGCGCGCTCGGCCGCCAGCTTGGTCCGCCCGTAGGCGGACCGCGGCGCTGGGATGTCGTCCTCGGCGTAGGGCCGTTCGGAGGTCCCGGCGAAGACGTAGTCGGTCGACGGCTGCACCAGGCGGGCCTGGACGGTCGCGCAGGCCGTGGCGAGATTGGCTGCGCTGGTGCCGTTCACCATCAGCGCCTGCTCCTCATGCGCCTCGGCGTCGTCCACGGCGGTCCAGGCCGCGCAGTTAACGACCACATCCGGGCGCATGGCGGCCAGGACGTCGGCGACGGCAGCGGCGTCGGTCACGTCAAGGCCGGCCCGGTCCAGGGCGGTCACGCTCTCCCCGGCGCGGCCCAGCACGGTGACCATGTCGCGGCCGAGCATGCCGGCGGCCCCGGTCACCAGCCACCGGCTCATGATGCCTGCCCGGCGTCGGCAGGAGCGGCCAGCGCGGGCGCCCCGGCGGCCGGCGCAGCCCCATCCGCGCCCGCCGCCCCCGGCTGCTTCAGCGGCTCCCACCAGGCGCGGTTGTCCCGATACCACCGCACGGTCTCCGCCAGGCCCTGACGGAACGGGATCCGCGGGGCATAGCCCAGGGCCCGCAGCACCTCATCGTTCAGCGAGTAGCGCCGGTCGTGACCCTTGCGATCCGGCACGCGCGCGACCATGTCCCAGCCCGCCCCGCAGCACTCGAGCAACGCGCCGGTCAGCTCCAGGTTGGTCAGCTCGGCGTCGCCGTTGATGTGGTACGTCTTCCCGGCCCGACCGCGCTCGAGCACCAGCTGGATGCCGCGGCAGTGATCATCGACGTGGATCCAGCCACGGACATTGCCGCCGTCACCGTACAGCGGAACCTTCAGCCCGTCGAGCAGGTTGGTCACGAATAGCGGGATGACCTTCTCTGGGTACTGGTGGGGACCGTAATTGTTGCAGCAGCGGGTGATCCGCACGTCCAGCCCGTGGGTGCGAGCGTAGGCGCGGGCGATCAGGTCCCCCCCGGCCTTGGCCGCCGAGTACGGGGAGTTCGGCTTGAGCGGGGCCCGCTCGGTCCAGGAACCAGACTCCACGCTCCCGTACACCTCGTCGGTGGAAACCTGCACGAGCGGTCCAACCCCGGCCTCCAGGCACGCCTGCAGCAGCACCTGCACCCCGGCCACGTTGGTGGCTACGAACGGCGACGCGCCGGCGATCGACCTGTCCACGTGAGTCTCGGCGGCGAAGTTGATCACCGCGTCATGGCCGGGCACCAGCGAGCCGACGAGCACGGCGTCGGCGATGTCGCCGCGCACGAACTCCAGCCGCGGGCTGGCGGAGACCAGCGCCAGGTTGGCGAGGTTGCCGGCGTAGGTCAGCGAGTCCAGGACGGTCACCCTGGCGTTCTCGTAGCCGGGGTAGCCGCCGGCCAGCAGCGTGCGGACGTAATGCGAGCCGATGAACCCGGCACCGCCGGTCACCAGGATCCTCACGAGGTATCTCCCGCCCAGCCTAGGAGCTGATCTGCACCCTGCTGTGATCCCCGAGAACCAGGCGGTGCGCCTCACGAACACGGGGCGCGTGCGTCACCTCGACATCGTGGCCGATCAGGGATGCTTCGATCCGGCGGACACCACGGATAGATGCCCCGCCCAGCACGATAGAATACTCGATCTCGCTGTCGGCGATGACACAGCCGGCCGCTACCGAGGTGAACGGGCCGATATAGGAGCCGGTCACCTCGGTCCCGGCGCCGATGATCGCCGGGCCCACGATCCGGGATCCGCTGACCCGGGCTCCTTCTTCGATCACCACCCGCCCGATCAGCTCGCTGGCCGAGTCCGCGGCGCCGGACATCCGCGGCTCGGCACCCTCTAGCACCATCCGGTTAACTTCCAGCATGTCCGCGACGTTGCCGGTGTCCTTCCAGTAGCCGGAGATAGTCGTCGCGGTCACCTTCCGGCCGTGACGGATCAGCCACTGGATCGCCTCGGTGATCTCCAGCTCGCCTCGTGGTGACGGTGCCAGCGCGGCCACCGCCTCGTGCACCACCGGTGTGAACAGGTACACCCCGACCAGCGCCAGGTCGCTCTTGGGGTGCTCCGGCTTCTCCTCCAGGCCGACCACCTGGCCCGCCTGGTCCAGCTCGGCCACGCCGAACTGGCGCGGGTCCGGCACCCGGGTCAGCATGATGTAGGCGTCCGGCTGCTGTGAGCGGAACTCCTCCACCATCGCAGTGATCCCGCCCACGATGAAGTTGTCGCCGAGGTACATCACGAAGTCGTCGTCGCCCAGGAACTCCCGGGCCATCAGGACCGCATGCGCCAGGCCCAGCGGGGCAGGCTGCTGGATGTAGGTCACTCTCAGCCCGAACGCCCCGCCGTCGCCGACCGCCGACCGGATCGCCGGTGCCGTATCGCCGACCACGATCCCGACGTCGGTGACCCCCGCGTCCCGGATCGCCTCCAGGCCGTAGAACAGCACCGGCTTGTTCGCGACCGGGACAAGTTGCTTGGCCGAGGTGTGCGTGATGGGCCACAGCCGGGTACCCGCACCTCCCGCCAGGACTAGCGCCTTCACGGTTGCGACGTCATCCCTCCGCCCGGCAGGAACTAGCGTTCCTGCATCTTACCGGGACCTAACCGCGGCCAGTTCGGGCCGCAGCCGCGAGCGAACCCGCTAGTGAGTGCGGGCAGCAGATCGTGGTTCCAGACTATGACCTCGTACCCGCCTATGCGCGCGGTCCGCTGGGCCCGGCCGAACTGGGCGGTCGCGTCGGCCACGGTACCGTCCGCCTTGTTGGCGCCGATGAGCACGAGCAGCAGGAACGTCGCTCTGCTGGGGGGCTGGTACCACGACTGCCTGGATTCCCAGGCATAGGGGGTGAAACGGCCGCAGGACAGATGGACGGACCGCACGTCCACCCGGCCGTGGGTCGCGACGGTCGTGACGTTGGCCGCCCAGTAGTCGCCGATCCCCGAGGTCAGATGATTCGCGGTCAGCCACGAGGCCACGGCCTGCGTGGTCGGCGGCCGCGGCGGGCTGCTGGCGTTGTAGGCGAGCGCGCCGGCATAGCCGGCCAGCACCGCGAGCAGCGCGGGAACAAGCACCGTGGTCACCGGCCTGCGGGGGATGAGGCCGGGGATGAGCCGGCCGGCGAGCACCGCGCCGAACGGGAGCACCGCGGCGAGCTCGTGCGTCGATCCGAGGTCAGAGGCCTGGGTGCTGAGCAGGTACGCGGCCAGGTTGACGGCGATGCCCACCAGGAGCAGCGGGACAAGCCGTTCGTCCGCAAGCAGCCGCCTGACCGCCAGGCCACAGGACCACGCCACCAGGATCAGGCCGGCCAGGTGCAGCATGGCCACCGCCACGGCAGGCCCGGACCGCAGCCCGATGAAATCCGCGCCGAACAGGGTCAGCACCGATTGGAGCGTCAGCCAGGCATGGTGCTGTATCTGCGCGGCTGTCGTGAAGGTCACAGTGACCGGTGCCACGACAAAGCCGCCGATGCGATGGATCCACGATGTCGCGGCCATCGCCAGCGCGACCGAGGCTACCGCTCCGGCCAGCAGGCCCGCGTCGATGCGCCAGGACCGGCGTCGCTGGCAGATCCGGATGGCGGAGACCACGATGACTGGCAGGGCCCCGACGTATATGACTAGCTGGTCGGCTATCTCGGCCCAGGTGAGTAGCGCCCCGACCAGCCAGGGCAGGTACCAGCGGTCGCCGAGCCTGTCGATCACCAGCCAGATGAGCAGCAGCGGGACCTGGGTGCCAATGTGGTCAGGTGAGGAAAGCAGTGTGGCCGCGCTAAATCCAGGGCCTGGCGCCAGCATGATGCCCGCCGCGATCAGGACCCGGAAGAGTCCTTCGGTTCCGGCGGCTCGGCCCTTGGCCAGCAGCGCCGCGAGTGCGACCAGGAGGGTATAGGTCGCCGCTCCCGCCACGTTGATTACCTCGGGATTCAGGCCGCGAGTCAGCTCCACGAGCACATACTCGGGCAGCTCAGTGGTATAGAACGACACGTCCGAGAGCCGCCAGCCGCGCAGCAGCACGTTGCCGTGCAGCATGTCCCAGGCCTGGAGCACGTTGCTTGCGCCGTCCGCGTCAGTGCCGAGAGAACGTGACTGGGCCAGGTAGGCGACGTACAGCAAGCCCATCGCGACGAGGCAGGCCGCTGCGGTCAGCGCCCGGCGGTGCCGCCGCCAGGCTGCGCCCGGCTCAGGCTGGCCTGCGCGGGACCAGGGCGGGATCCAGCCGCGGACCGGGGCATCGGGCCGATCCGGCGCGGCAGGAGATTCGGCGGCCTTCTGCTCCGAGCCGGTCATTGCGACGTCAACCACCCTTAACCAGCGCGAAGCCCGATACCGAGTGTCTGAGGAACTGGAGAGGATAAGCACAGGCGATGCCAGGGATCTTACGCCTGCAAGCCATCGCCGGGACACGCCCGGCCAGCCGAGGCAGACGCCGCCCGCCGCTACGGCAGGCCAGCCCCGCGGCAACCGCCAGGACCGGCGCCCGTCGCGAGCGTGCGGGACGTCGCCGCTCGGCACCTCCAGTAGGCTGGCGGGGCTGACATCCACCACATTGAGGTTTTCTTAATGCGACGCTCTATAGCGCTCATCGCTATCCCCCTGCTGGCCGGTGTAGTCCTCGCGGGCTGCGGTTCGTCGAACGTCCTCGTCCTCGGCTTCTCGTCGTCCGCTGGTACGAGTTCGCCCGTGACGGCCACGGGATCGTTCGGCGCGGCTCCGAAGGTAAGCATCCCGAAGGCCAAGCCGGGTGGCAATCTCGAGGTCAAGACGCTCATTCAGGGCACTGGCACGACCTTGACCAAGGCCGATGCGCTGGCGGCGAACTTTGTCCTTTACTTCTGGGATGGCACCTCCTCCTCGCTGAAGGCGAGTACCTACAGCAGCAACCCGACGGTGATCGGCGGCACCATGCTGCCCGGCCTGGAGACCGCGCTGATCGGCAAGAAGGTCGGCAGCCGGGTCCTGGCGGTGATCCCGCCGGCGCAGGGCTACGGCAGCACGGGCAACTCACAGCTCGGCATCACGAGCACCACCACGCTGGTGTTCGTCATCGACGTGCTCAAGTCCTACGCCGACACCATGTCGGCGTCAGGCACCCAGGCGTCCGGCGGCGGCGGCGGCCTGCCGACGGTCAGCGCCAAGGCCGGCAGCGCGCCGACGCTCACCTTCCCCTCGTCCTCGCCGCCGGGCGGGCTCGTGACCACGACCCTGGTCAAGGGCACCGGCCCGAAGATCGTCAAGGGCGAGTACGTCATCGCCCAGTACGTCGGCTATATCTGGCGGACGAAGAAGGTCTTCGGTTCCTCCTGGACCACTGGATCCCCGTTCGGCTTCGTCATCGGCGCCTCACCCGAGCAGGTCATCCCCGGCTGGGACACGGGCCTGGTCGGCCAGACCGTCGGCAGCCGGGTGATGCTGTCGATACCGCCGAAGGACGGTTACGGCAGTGCCGGGTCGTCTCAGGCGGGCATCAAGGGCACCGACACGCTGGTGTTCGTGGTCGACGTCCTCGACGCGCTCAAGCAGGGCTAGGCCAGCAGGTAGCAGGGCCCTCGCGCAGCAGGCGGCTGGCGTGCCTGCCAGCCGCCGCTGCGGCGAGGAAATAGGCGAGGTCCTCGTCCAGCCCCCGGCCCATCGTGGACAGCGGTGCCGGGCACGCCCGCAGCGCCGCCTCGAGGCCGTCGACGGGGACGCTGACCACCTCGTGGCGCCCGCTGAGCTGAGCCGCCTCGGACTCGAGCCGGCGGCCGAACGCGCCGTCGAGGGCAGGCATCACCACGTCCGCCCGGGCCAGGGCGACCCGGCCGTAGGCGGTCAGGCTGTGATGCGAGACACCGCGGTGCCGCTCCCGCGGGTCCGCGTCGCTGACCCGCAGCGACGCCACCGGCCGCCCGCCAAGCGCCGCCACGGCGTTGACGGCCTCGCCCGCCGCCACGCCGGAAAAGCCCCAGCGGGTTCCGGTGCCGAGGTTGCCTGGCCCTTGCGCGACCACCGTGATGTCGGCGCCGAGCACGTGCCTGGCGGCGAGCAGCCCGGTGTGCATGGTGACGGTCTCCAGGTCCCCGCCGAACGACTGCCCGGTGGTAACGGTGGCGGCTAGCCATCCCGCCTCCTTGAGCGTGGCGCACGTGCGGGAGAACCAGGCAGGCAACGCCCCGCCATCCTGCATCACGTACACCACCCGGGCTGGCCTGCCGGACCGCGGACTGTCACCACCGGCTCGTTCGGCCCGGTCAAAGACGCCGGCCAGCACGGCCGGGAGAGCGGAATGCAGGTCGGCTACCACCACGGGCATCCCGCCGATGTCGTCTGCCTCCCTGAGCACGTCATGGTGGGGCGATCCCTGCTCGTCCGCGCCGAGCACGGTGGCCTGCAACGGCGTGTAGCGGGCCTTCACCAGGTGGCCCGCGAGCTCGGGGTCGGGCGGCAGCCGGTCCGGCACCGCGACGACGAGGGCATAGCCGCCGGTGCCCAGGCCCAGGTCCAGTGCCGTGGTGTTGACAAGTACCCGGTCGCCGGGCTGCGGAGATCCGGTCAGCGCCGGATAGGCGAGGGCGCGGACCTGCGCGCCGTCCACCGATACGTCAAGCTCGACCGCGCCCGCCCACGCCCGGCGGATGCCGCTGACGACCCCGTTCCGCCAAGTAATCACCCCCGGCAGCCTAGCGCCCGAACTAACACCACCCCCGGTACGTATCCCAGGGCAGCAGCGGCCGCCATCGCGACCTTGCGAGTCGCTACCGTATGCCGTGGCGTCTGCGAGACAATAACCTGGAGCCATCAGGCGGGGTTCGGAGGGTCCATGTCGAAGCGCAAGACCGAGCGCTTGCTCGGCCTTGTCGTGTGCCTGCTCTCCACCAGGCGCTATCTGACCGCCGACCAGGTGCGGGAGGCCGTGCCGGGTTACCCGGAGCAGGACGACCTGTTCAAGCGGATGTTCGAACGGGACAAGGAAGATCTCCGCGACCTCGGGGTGCCGCTGGAGACCGGCCTCAATCATCCCTTCGACGAGGATCCCGGCTACCGGATCAGGCGGCAGGCCTACGAACTGCCCGAGCTGCGGCTGGAGGCCGATGAGGCCGCCGTGCTCGGCCTGGCCGCCCGGGTCTGGCGCCGGGCTGAGCTGGCCGGCGCCGCCGCGGGCGCGCTGCTGAAGCTGCGCGCGGCCGGCATCGACGCGGCCAGCATCGACGACAACGGCGAGCGCCCGTCGCCGCAAGGTATCGAGCCGAGGCTGGGCCGGCCCGAGCCGGCCTTCGGGCCGCTGTGGGAAGCGGTCAGGGACCGCAGGCCGGTGACGTTCAGCTACCGCGCCGCGGGACGCAGCGATCCGCAGCGACGCGAGCTCGAGCCCTGGGGCGTGGTGAACCGCCACGGCCGCTGGTACGTGGCCGGGCGGGACCGCGGCCGCGACGCCACCCGGGTGTTCAGGCTCAGCCGGATCGCCGGGCCGGTGAAGTTCTGCGGTCCGCCCGGCAGCGTGACCGTACCTGACGGCGCGGACGTGCGTGAGGTGGTCCGCGACTGGGACTCGGTGCCCGCACCCGAGCGCACCGCGGTCCTCCGCGTCCGGTCGGGCGCCGGCTTCGGGCTGCGGCGCCGCGCCGTCTCGGTGCACCCCGATGAGGCAGAAGGCTGGGACCTGGTCACGACTCGCTTCGCCGACGTGGGCTGGTTCGCGGATTACGCCGCTTCGTTCGGCCCGGACGCGGTCGTGATCGACCCTCCCGATCTGCGGGACGCCGTGATCCGCCGGCTCAAGGGAGCGCTCGCGTGAGCGCGCTGGTTACCTCGACCGAGCGGCTTCAGCGACTGCTCGCGCTCGTTCCCTACGTGGTGAGCAGGAAGTCAGTGGGGCTGACCGAGACGGCGGCGGCGTTCGGGGTCAGCGAACGCGAGCTTGTCGATGACCTGAACCTGCTGTGGTGCGTCGAACTGCGCGCCCCTGATCCTTACTGCCCGATCGACCTGTCGTATGAGGGCGGGGAGATCGTCGTCAGCCAGGCAGAATCCATTGCCAGGCCGCTGCGGCTGGCCGTGGACGAGGCCAGCGCGCTGCTCGTCGCGCTCCGGATGCTGGCCGAGGTGCCCGGGCTGGAGGACAGGTCCGCCCTGTTCCGGCTCATCGCCAAGCTCGAGGCCGCGGCCGGGGAAGCCGCGTCGGCGAGTGCCCAGGTGGCGGTGCAAGTGGATATTCCTGACGAGGAGGCAGAACGGCTGGCCAGCCAGATCCGCGCCGCCCTTTCCGGCGGGCGGCGGCTGCACCTGCGGTACTACGTGCCCGGGCGGGACGAGGCGACCGAGCGTGACGTCGACCCGATGCGGCTGCTGGTGGTGGAGGGACGGCCTTACCTGGAAGCCTGGTGCCTGCGCGCCGAGGGGGTGCGGCTGTTCCGGCTGGACCGGGTGCTGCGCCTCGAGGTGCTTGACGTTCCTTCCGCACCTCCGGCCGAGGCCGTCGGCGTGGACGTCGACGAGGGCCTGTTCCGGCCGTCGCCCGACGACGTGCACGTCGTACTGGAACTGTCCGCCGCGGGGCGCTGGGTGGCGGAGTACTACCCGTGCGAGTCGGTGTCAGACCTGGCCGACGGCAGGCTGCGGGTGGTGCTGCGCACCCCGGATACCGGCTGGGTGCGGCGACTGGCCCTGCGGCTCGGCGAGGACGGCCGGGTCATCTCGCCGCCCTCGCTGGCCGACGACGTGCGCGATGCCGCCACCGCCGCGCTCGCGAACTATGTCGTTTAGGCCATCCGTTGCTGGCCGCGCTCCGAATACAGCCTGAGTGAGCAGAGGGGACGAATTCAGCCGGCGGACGCTCCGTCGCCTGCGGAAACGGCCTCTTCGATGCCTCACCGTGTAGACTCTGGCCCGAGAAGTGTGTCTCCCTGCCGATAGAGGACGGACATGATTGGTGACCTGTTCGACAGTCCCTGGAAGCTCCTGATCGTCGCCGTTGTGATCATCGTGCTGTTCGGCTCCAAGAAGCTGCCGGACGCGGCGCGGTCGCTGGGCAAGTCGATGCGGATCCTGAAGACCGAGGTCGGCAGCCTGCACCAGGACGAGCCTGCGCCGGACGCCAAGCCCGCGGCGCAGTTCCCTCCGGCCGAGCTCACGGTCGCCCCGGCGCCCGCGCCTGCGCAGCAGGACCAGATTGACACGCTGCAGCAGCAGGTCCGTGACCTGCAGCGGGCAGCCACCATGGACCCGGCTCCGGCCGGGCCGCAGCGCACCCAGCAGCCTAGCTAGGTCCGGACCCTAACAGCCTTACTGCGGGAAAGCGGTCATGGCGAAACTCCCCGGTGCCATCCAGGGCGCCCGCATCGTCGGCGAGCGCTTCGTGCACTTGCAGCGGCAGCAGAACCCTGACGGCCGGATGCCGCTCATGGAGCACATCCGTGAGCTGCGCAACCGTGTCGTCAAGATCGCGCTCGCCCTGGTCGCGGGCATGGCCATCGGGCTGGTCTTCTTCAACCCGATCTGGAAGTTCATCGAGCGTCCGTACTGCCGTGCGGTGGGAGGCTGCCGAGCCAACGCCATCGGGCACACCCTGATCGTGACCAGCCCGCTGGACGGCTTCTACCTGCACATCAAGGTGGCCTTCGTCGTCGGCGTCATCGTCACCTCACCGGTCTGGCTGTACCAGCTCTGGGCCTTTGTCGCCCCTGGGCTCTACGCCAGGGAGAAGCGGTGGACGTATATCTTCATCGGCACCGCCGTGCCGCTATTCCTGCTCGGCACCTACTTTGCCTTGCTCGTGATGGGCCGCGGGCTGCACTTCCTCATCGGCATGGTGCCCGGAAACACCTCCGCGCTGTTCACGGCGGACACTTACATCGCCTACTTCATCTCGATGGTCCTCGGCATCGGGCTGTGCTTCGAGCTGCCCCTGTTCCTCGTGATGCTCAACCAGGTCGGAATCCTGACCCATGAGCGGTTCAGGAAATGGCGCCGGGTCATGATCTTCGCCGTGTTCCTGTTCGCGGGGATCGCCTCGCCCAGCCCCGATCCGATCACCATGCTGATGCTCGGCGGGGTATGCCTGGCCCTGGTGGAAGGGGCGGAGGTCATCGTGTTCCTGAACGACCGCCGCCGGGCCCGGCTGCATCCCTCGCCGTACGCGGGCCTGGCCGACGACGAGCTGTCTCCGATCGACCTCGAGGACACGCAGACCCGCGACAGCAGCCTTAACTAGCGCCCGCGCGGGGCGATCTGGCCGGGGCCGTAGTCTGAACCTATGAGCGCTCCCGCGGATCGGTTCGCGTCGTTCCGCGCGCTCTATGAGTTCGGCTTCGACGACTTCCAGGTCGCCGCCTGCGGTGCGCTTGGCACGGGCAGCGGCGTGCTCGTGGCCGCGCCCACCGGCTCGGGCAAGACCGTGGTCGGCGAGTATGCCGTGCACCTGGCGCTGGCGCAGGGCCGCAAGTGCTTTTACACCACGCCGATCAAGGCGCTGTCCAACCAGAAGTACGCCAACCTCGTCCGCCGCTACGACAGCCAGACGGTCGGGCTGCTCACCGGGGACAACAGCATCAACGGCGACGCGCCCGTGGTCGTGATGACCACCGAGGTCTTGCGCAACATGCTGTACACGGGCTCGCAGACGCTGGCGGGCCTGGGCTACGTCGTCCTTGACGAGGTGCATTACCTGGCGGACAGGTCCCGCGGCGCGGTCTGGGAGGAAGTGATCATCCACCTGCCGGAGTCGGTGCGGGTAGTGGCGCTGTCCGCGACGGTGAGCAACGCCGAGGAGTTCGGGGAGTGGCTGGACCAGGTCCGCGGCGGCACGGCCGTCATCGTCGACGAGCAGCGGCCGGTGCCGCTGTGGCAGCACGTGCTGGCAGGGAACCGGCTATACGACCTGTTCACGGACGATGAGCACACCCGGGTCAACCCCGAGCTTCTCCGGGTGGCCCAGCGGGACACCTGGATCGAACGCAAGGCCCCGGGCAGGCCAGGCCGCGGCGGCCGCCGGCCCCGCCGGTTCCCGTCGCCTTACCGCCCCGACGTCATCTCGCGGCTTGACGCCGACGGTCTGCTGCCCGCGATCACGTTCATCTTCAGCCGGGCCGGCTGCGACGCCGCGGTCGAGCAGTGCCTGCGCGCCGGGTTGCGGCTGGCCACGCCGGAAGAAGCCGAGGTGATCCAGCGCACCGCCGAGCGCCGCACCGCGGACATCCCGCCGGAGGACCTGGCCGTCCTCGGCTACGGCGAATGGCTGGAGGGGCTGCGGCGCGGAATCGCGGCGCACCACGCGGGGATGCTGCCCGCATTCAAGGAAGTGGTCGAGGAGCTATTCGCGGCCGGACTGGTCCGGGCGGTGTTCGCGACTGAGACGCTCGCCCTCGGCATCAACATGCCGGCCAGGACCGTGGTGATCGAGAAGCTGGACAAGTGGAACGGCGAGACTCACGCGAACCTGACCGCGGGGGAGTACACCCAGCTGACCGGCCGCGCCGGGCGGCGCGGCATCGACGTGGAGGGACACGCGGTCGTGCTGTGGCAGCCCGGGATGGATCCCGGCGCGGTGGCGGGCCTGGCCAGTACCCGGACCTACCCGCTCAACTCGAGCTTCAGGCCCTCCTACAACATGGCGGTCAACCTGACCGGCTGGGCCGGCCGGGCCAAGGCGTCCGCCCTGCTCGAGTCCTCGTTCGCGCAGTTCCAGGCCGATCGCGGCGTGGTCGGGCTGACCAGGCAGATCCGCAAGAGCCGGCAGACCATGGCTGACCTCGCCGCGGCGATGACCTGCGAGAAAGGTGATTTCGCCGACTACGCGCAGATCAGGCGATCGCTGTCAGACCGGGAGGGCGACTTGTCCCGGGCCAGGGCGACGTCTCGCCGGGCGGAGGCGGCCAGGTCCCTGTCGCTGCTGCGCCCGGGTGACATCATCCGCGTCCCCGGCGGCCGCCGGGCGGGCATGGCCGTCGTCCTGCAGCCCGGGCTGCACCCGGGCCGGGGAGGCGACGGCGGCACCGGGCGGCCGGGCGGCCGTGAGGGAAACGGCCATCTGGATCACGGGCGGCCCGAAGACGCGCGGGCGGTAAATGGCCGTGTCTATACCGGGTTCGCCGGCCCCGGGCCGCTCGTGCTCACCGAGGGCCGGCAGGTGAAGCGGCTGGCCGTGGCCGATTTTCCGGTTCCGGCGGAGGTGATCGACAAGATACGGATTCCGGGATCGTTCAGCCCGCGCTCTCCGCAGCACCGCAAGGATCTCGCCGCCACCATGCGGAACCGGCTGGCGAACCGGGACCTGGGGGGCGCGGCCCGGGCCAGGGGCCCGGTCCGCGCCGCGGACTGGGAACGCACCGCCCCCGAGCCCGCTGCCGATGTGGCCGAGTTGCGGCGGCGGATGCGGCGGCACCCGTGCCATGACTGCCCGGACCGCGAGGATCACGCCCGGTACGCGGAACGTTACCTGCGCTTGGAGCGCGAGACCGAGGCGCTCGAGCGCCGGGTGGCTGGCCGATCGCACGTGATCGCCCGCACCTTCGACCGCGTGTGCAGCGTCCTGGATCGTCTGGGCTACCTGGCCGGCAACACGGTCACGCCCGACGGGCAGAGACTGGCCCGCCTGTACTCCGAACTGGACCTGCTGGCCGCGGAATGCCTGCGCCGCGGCTTGTGGGACGACCTGTCCCCGGCCGAACTCGCGGCCTGCGTGTCCGCGCTTTCGTTCGAGTCGCGGCAGGCTGACGACGCCCAGCCGCCCAGGCTGCCTAAGGCCGGCTGCCCGAGGCGCTCGCCGCCACGGTCAGGACCTGGGGGGAACTCGATCAGCTGGAAAAGGACCACGAGCTGTCGTTCCTCCGCGAGCCTGACCTCGGCTTCGCCTGGGCCGCCTATCGCTGGGCGCGAGGAGCCAGGCTGGAGACCGTCCTTGACGAGTCACCCGACCTGACCCCAGGCGATTTCGTGCGTTCCGTCAAGCAGCTGATAGACCTCCTGGACCAGATCGCCTCCGCCGTCCCCGCCGCGCCACTGAGCCCGGGCGCGCGTGATCTGGGCGCGACCGCCCGCGCCGCGATCGATGCGATGCGCCGCGGCGTGGTCGCCTACTCCGCCGTCGCGGACTAACCCGCGCGAACCCGCGTCCCTCGGCCCGGTCGGCCGCGCCCCCACGTAATTCGCGGACCAGAGCGGCGGGCGCCAGCGACCGGCTTGAACCCGGGGCTTGCCAGGCGATCGTTATCGATATATCGTTGAGCTAACAGCAAGGATCGGCAAGCGATCTAGACACACTCAAGGAGTATCAAAATGCATAGCGAATCATGGGGAGACCCCCGAGAGCCCCGGGACCCGCGCGAACGCCGTGGCGGCCGAGGACACATGCGAGGTCGTCGCGGCGGACCGTTTCCTGGCGGCCCTCCGTTCGATTTCGGGATGCGCGGCGGGCCGTTCGGGCCGCCGCGGTTCGGCGGCCGCGGGCCGCGCGTCCGGCGCGGTGACGTGCGGGCCGCGATCCTCGACCTGCTGGCCGAGGGCCAGCCGTGGAACGGCTACCAGATCATCCAGGAGATCGGCGCGCGCACGCAGGGCGTCTGGCGGCCGAGCGCGGGGTCTGTGTACCCGGCGCTTCAGTTGCTCGAGGACGAGGCCCTGATCCAGGCGGAAGCGGCCGGCGAGGACCGGCGCCGGATGTACACGCTCACCGACGAAGGACGGGCGTACGTCACCGAGCACGCCGACGAGCTCAGGGCATCCTGGGATGCCGTGACGGGCAGCGTCGACGAGGCCGAGGTTCAGCTGCGGGACACGATCAGGCAGGTCATCGTGGCCGTCACGCAGGTCATGCAGGCGGGCTCCGCGGCCCAGGTCCAGCAGGCAGGCAAGATCCTGGCTGACACCCGCCGGGCGCTGTACCGTATCCTCGCCGCAGACGGCGAAGAGGCGGGAGAGGGCACGCAGGGGTGACTCCGGCGATCTGGCGGGCCCGACCCCGGGTACCGCCAGGGTGGCCGGCCACGATGTCGTCAGGGAGCGCGATACCGTCCGCCGCGAACATCGGCCCGGTGTTCCAGGACACCACCCCTGCCGGCCTGGAACGGCTGGGTCGTCCCGGTCGGCCTATCCCTAACGATGGTCGCCGCCATGGGTCTCGTGATGCTGGCGATAGCCATAGCCGAGTTCCGCAAGACCGAATAACCGTTCCCCAAAGCATTCCCGCAATATGGTATTCCGCCCACCAATCAGTAAGCACCTGCTGATCGTTGGTCAGTAGCCATCCGCCTATAACGAAAACACCCCCGACTATCCCCGCTCAGCGTCCCCGCCCCCGTCCTCCCGAATAGCAAAGAAACTTTACAGATTTCCTCCAGAAGCCCCTCGCAAAGGCTCCGCCAAGCAACAGGGCAACCGGAGAAGAAAAGCCGTGCCGTGTGTCACGAACGCAGAGAGGAGCCTGCCATGTAGGTATGGAGGTTTCTTGATGTGGTGCTGCACGGGAGATGGGGGAGTGATGGCCCCCCGGAACCGCCCTTCGGGGGGCGGTTTCAAGCCGCCTCATGCTGCGTTGGCTGAAGACCGTCGTGGTGAGCGATGAGGAAAAGGCGCACGAGATGCGTCAGGCAGGGACCCGGAAGACGACCACTGCCGAAGCGTCGTAACTTTTTCAGATGACATCAGAACCGGTTGTGAACACGAGCGCGGGAGGCAGGCGAAGAGGTTGATGGAGAGCCTGCTGGCCTGTGGTGCTGTGCGAGGAGATGGAGGGGGTCTGATCCTCCGGAGCCGCCTTACGAGGAGGAGGCTTCAAACCACCCCGAGGTGCGTTAGCCAATGACTGTCGTGCTGAACGTCGTGGGAAAAGGCGTGGCTGAGACCGCGTCAGGTGTGGGCCGGGAAGATGAGCGATGGACGTGAGTCCTCTGCCGTTGACGCGTCGAAAGATGTTTAGATGACTTCGAAACCAAGGCCGCCGGTTTGTCTTGGGATGAGCCTGGGGGATACCCGTGTACTGCCCAGGTGGGGTCCGGCGTACAGGCAGCATGAGCCAGGCCCGGGCTCTCGTACGGAACGTGTGAAGGCGGAACCGATACAACTCTGGGTTGCCCGGGGTGAGAGGGAGAACTCCAAGCGGCAGAATCCGCGAGGAGCTGAGTACCGTTGCGGGGACGCTGGCGGACTCGCCTGTAGTAGCTGTGATCTGCCCGCGTATCGCAGTGGGTTAGGGAGCGAAGGGGCGGGGCTGTCCAGGCTGATGCATGTGATCAACCCAAGGGAAGGAATCGCATGAGTGAGCCGAGGTCGGAAGGTAAGTCGCATGACATCCCCAAGCAGCTGATCTGGGATGCGTGGTTGAAGGTGAAAAGGAACGGCGGTGCGGCCGGGGCCGATGGGGTGACGGTTGAGCAGTTCGAGGCGAGGCTGAAAGATAACCTCTACCGACTGTGGAATCGCATGTCGTCGGGGAGCTACTTTCCTGGTCCAGTCCGTGCGGTGGAGATACCCAAGAAGGGAGGAACCAGGATTCTAGGCATACCCAACGTGATCGACAGGGTGGCGCAGACAGCGGCGGCGATGGTGCTGGAGCCGAACGTGGAGCGGGTGTTTCATGACGACTCCTTCGGCTACCGTCCCAGGCGTTCCCCGGAGGATGCGGTGCGGGTGTGCCGGCAACGGTGTTTCAGGAAGGACTGGGTCGTTGATTTGGACGTAAAGGCCTTCTTCGACTCTGTGCCGTGGGATCTGATGCTTAAGGCGGTGGCGCGTCACACGACCCAGAAGTGGGTCATGCTGTATGTGGAGCGTTGGTTGAAAGCGCCGATGCTGATGCCTGATGGGACCCTGACCTCCCGGACGAAGGGGACGCCGCAAGGCGGCCCGATCTCCCCGCTGATCGCCAATGTCTTCCTCCATTACGGCTTCGATACATGGATGGTCCGGGAATTCCCGGGCGTCCAGTTCGAGCGGTTCGCGGATGATGCGGTGGTCCACTGCGTGACCGAACGTCAAGCCCGCCAGGTGCGGGAGGCGATTGGTTGTCGGTTCGTTGAGATCGGGTTGCTGATGCATCCTGACAAGACGAAGATTGTGTACTGTAAGGACAGTCGGCGACGCCTGGCCTATGACCAGGTGTCGTTCACGTTCTGTGGATACACGTTCCGTCCGCGGAAGGCCTACGACAAAAAGCGGGAGGATGCCTTCACTGGCTTCCTCCCGGCGGTTTCCCCGGACAAGCTGACCGATATGAGCCGCAAGGCGGCAGCCTGGCGGTTGCATCGACGCAGCACCTGGACACTGGATGACCTAGCAGAAGAGGTGAACCCGGTCCTTCGGGGCTGGCTGAACTATTTCACCGTGTTCTATCCGACTGCGGTGATGCCCATAGGTATGCGTATGGATCGCCATCTGATGAGGTGGGCGAGGGGGAAGTACAAGCGACTGGAACGTAGCGATGGACGGGCGCGGGCATGGCTGAGGGGGGTCCGGAAACGGTCACCTGGCCTGTTTGCGCACTGGTCGTTGCGGCACACGACCTGATGACTGGATGGCACGAGCCGGATGAATCGAGAGGTTCACGTCCGGATCTGTGAGGGCCCGGGGCTGAAATGCCCCGGGCTACTCGGCGGTGTGGTGCAAATTCTCGGGATGAGCCTGGCGGGTGTCCCGTTTACTGGCCAGGCGGTGTCCGGCGCAGAGGTGGCGTGAGCCTGGTCTGCGGCTGCCGTGCGGAACGTGAGAAGGCGTGCCCGGAAACTGCCGCATCAGCGTGCGGCGAGAGGGAGTGCCCGAGCCGGGAGTGCCCCGTAGGGACGTGAGTACCGTCGCCGCTGGCACGCTGGCGGACCGGCCCGTAGTAGTGCTGAAACCCCTGTAACGGGGGCGGAGCGAAGGGGCCGGGTCGTCCGTGGCTGTTGTTCGTTCGGTCAACCGGCGGAAGCTGGGAGGAGTCGCGTGGACGAGCTGAAAGCATCTGGCAAGCCGTTCCGGATCTCGAAGCAGGAGGTCTGGGACGCCTGGCTCAAGGTGAAAGGGAATCAGGGTGCACCTGGGGTGGACGGGCAGTCCATCGAGGCGTTCGAGGCGGATCTGAAGAACAATCTGTACAGGATCTGGAACCGGATGTCCTCGGGGACCTACTTCCCGCCTCCGGTGATGGCGGTGGAGATACCGAAGCCGCACGGCGGCGGGACCCGCGTGCTCGGGGTGCCCACGGAGGCGGCATAGTGCCGCATTGTCCAGTGATCCCTTGGGTTTCGTCATTGTCGCCCATCCGTTCCACCCGCTGAACGGGCAGCGGCTGGAGATCTTGTATGCCAAGCGCCGCGGGGCGGCCACGGTATTCGTCTGCGCGGGCGGGGTCAGCGGGCAGATCACGCTGCCGCAGGCGTGGACCGACCGGGGCGAGCCGCCCGGGACCGGGCGGCTGTCGGCCGAAGGGCTCGCCGCGCTCGGCGCTGCGACACGCGCATTGCAGGGTCGTTGATTGCCGTGCCTGGCAGCGGCATACTCTTTTGTGATGAGAGAGCAAAAGAACCCGGACGAGGCCGGCCTGGCGGGGATGCCGACGCGGCGGCTGCTGTCGCGGCGGCGCGCCCTGGCCGCGCGGCTGGGGGGCGCCGAGCAGGTGCTGTCCGGCTCGCTGACCGAGCAGACGCGGCGGTGCGGCAAGCCCGGCTGCCGGTGCGCCGGCGGGCAGCCGCACGGCCCGTACGCCTTCTTCGCGCCGAAGACCGCGGCCCGGGGCCGGCTGAGGTACGTCCCGGCGTCGCTGGCCGGGGTGGTGCGCCGGTACCTGCGCAACGGCGAGGAGATCGAGCAGCTGCTCGCGGACATCTCGGCGATCAACGCCGAGCTGCTGGCCCGGCGAGAACTGTCCTAGCCGGTGAGCGCCGCCGTGCTGTCCGGGCCCGCGCGGGCCGAGGCGGTGGCGGCGCTGGCCAACATGACGGCCGCGGCACTGCGGTCCGGGGCGGGAGGTTGCAGTGAACGGCGAGCACAAGATCACGAGCAGTCACCGGGAGAGGGCAGCGATCTGCTACCTGCGCCAGTCCTCGATGGCGCAGGTCCGCCAGCACACCGAGTCGACCAGGAGCCAGTACGGCCTGGCGGACACGGCAGCCGCGCTGGGATGGCCGTCAACCTCGATCGAGGTGATCGACACCGACCTGGGGATCTCCGGGAAGTGGGGGGTGGCCCGGGAGGGGTTCACCGAGCTCGTGACCAGGGTCTGCACCGGCGAGGTGGGGGCGATCTTCGGGATCGAGATCACCCGGCTGGCCCGGTCGAATGCCGACGTGGCCCGGCTGGCGGAGTTCGCCCGGATCACCGGCACGCTGCTGATCGACCCCGACGGCGTCTACGACCCCGCCGACGTGAACGACCGCGTCATCTTGGGGTTCAAGGGCACCATGGGAGAGATGGAACTGCACGTGATGGCCCAGCGGCTGCAGGCGAACAAGCGGGCCGCGGCCGGGCGCGGCGAGCTGCGCACCCCGCTGCCGGTCGGGCTGGTCCACGACGACGCCGGGGATATCGTGATCGACCCCGATGCCGGGGTCCAGGCCGCGATCCGGGACGTGTTCGCCGCGTTCACCGCGTGCGGGTCCGCCTACGGGGTGGTCGCCGCGTTCGCCGGCCGCCGGTTCCCGCTGCGCGCCTACGGCGGCGCATGGGCGGGGCAGCTGCGCTGGGGCAAGCTCACCCACGCCCGGGTGCTGGGGATCTTGAAGAACCCGGGCTACGCCGGCGCGTACGTGTTCGGCCGCTACACTTCCCGCCGCACCGTCGACCCCGGCGGCACGGTGCACACCTCGATCACCGAACGGCCCCGCGCCGGATGGCCCGTGCTGATCAAAGATCATCATGAGGGCTACATCGCCTGGGCGGACTACCTGGCGAACGAGGCCAGGCTGGCGGCCAACCACACCGCTGCCGGTGCCCGGCCGCCGCGGGAGGGCACCGCGCTGTGCCAGGGGATCATCGGCTGCGGCAGCTGCGGCAAGCCGATGATGACCAACTACCACACCGATCAGCGGCCAGCCTATGAGTGCAGCTCGCGCCGGGACCAGCTGACCACGCCGTCGTGCCGGTCGGTCGCCGCGGCCTGCGTGGACGCCGCCGTCGCGGGCGCGCTGCTGGACGCGCTGACCCCCGGCCAGGTCGCCCTGGCGCTGTCGGCCGCCGATGAGGTCGCGGGCCGGCACCAGCGGGCCAGCCGGGCCGCCGGGCTCGCGGTGGAACGCGCCCGCTACGACGCTGACCGGGCCGAGCGCGCGTTCGGCCAGGTCGAGCCGGAGAACCGGCTGGTTGCCCGTTCCCTGGAGGCGCGGTGGGAGGCCAGGCTCGCCGCCCTCGCCGAGGCCGGGCAGGCGCTCCAGGCCGCCCGGGACACGCTGCCGCCGCTGCCTAGCCGGGACGACCTGGAGAAACTCGCCGCTGACCTGCCCGCCCTGTGGAACGCGCCGGCCACCAGCGCCCGGGACCGCAAACGGCTGCTGCGCACCCTGATCGCCGACGTCACCCTGCTCCCCGAGCAGCGACCTGACCGGGTACGGATCGGGATCCGCTGGCACACCGGCGCCACCGACGAGCTCAGCGCCGACAGGCCCGTCCACCCCGGCACCGCCCGGCGTTCGCCGGCCCCCGCCATCGATCTCGTCAGACGGCTCGGATCAACCACCAGCAACGACGAGCTGGTCACCCGGCTCAATGCCGCCGGGCACCGCACCGGCCACGGCCGGCCATTCGACATCGATGCAGTCCAGTGGATCCGCCACGCTTATAAGATCCCGGTCCCCGATCCCTGCGGCCCCGGCGAGATCTCCGCAGCTGAGGCCGCCCGGCGGCTGGGCTGCAGCACCGGCGTCATCTACCACTGGATCCACACCGGGCAGCTGACCGCCCGCCGCGGCCAGGGAAACCGGTTCTGCATCCCCTGGAACGCCCAGGCCGAGGCCGGCTGCCGCAGCAGGATCGCCCGGTCCGCCCACCTGGGCCGGGCCGCCCGCCCCCGCACGCTCCCCGCGCCCGCGTTCCCCGCCGCCCACGGCGAGGTCAGCGTCACCGAAGCCGCCTGCCGGCTCGGCTGCAGCACCGGGGTCATCTACTACTGGATCGAAACCGGGCAGCTCAGCGCCCGCCGCGGCGCCGGGAACCGGCTGCACATCCCCTGGAACGACCAGATCCAGGCAGAATGCCGCAGCCGCATCGGCCAGTCCGGGCATCTCAACCCCGCCGCCCGCCGCACCAAGCCTCGCCGGCGGCGCTGAAGCAGCCGAGAATGTCAGTGCCACCTGCCATGCTCATATCACCGGCCCCGCGGACGCGGGCCTGACCAGCACAACTCAGCACCGATCCAGAAACATCCGGACACGCGCTTGCAGGAGGGGCAGTATGAATCGTCCGTCCCTTGCGTCGCGGACAGGATCGCGCAGACCGTGGCCGCGGCCCGGCTGGAGGAAGCGGTGGAACCGGTGTTTCACCCGGACTCCTACGGGTACCGGCCCGGCCGGTCGCAGCTGGACGCGGCGGGGGCGTGCCGGGAGCGCTGCTGGGAGTACAACTGGGTGATCGATCTGGACATCCGGAAGTTCTTCGACAGCGTGCGGTGGGACCTGATCGTCAAGGCGGTGGAGGCGCACACCAGTCATGAGACCCGCTGGGTGGTGCTGTACGTAAAGCGGTGGCTGGCCGCTGCGCTGCAACTGCCCGACGGGACTTTGCAAGAGCGTGATCGCGGGACCCCGCAAGGGTCAGCGATCAGTCCTGTGCTCGCCAACCTGTTCATGCATTATGCGTTCGACCTGTGGCTCGGGAGGGAGTTCCCGCTAGTCAAGTTCGAGCGGTACGCAGATGACGCGGTGATCCACTGCGTCAGTGAGCACCAGGCCCGCAAGGTCCTGGCCGCGCTGCATGAGCGGATGGCCGAGGTCGGCCTGGAGTTGCATCCGGACAAGACCAAGATCGTGTACTGCAAGGACAGCAACCGGCGCGGCTCGCATGAGCACACGTCGTTCACGTTCCTCGGGTTCACGTACCGGCCACGGCAGGCACGGCGGAAGGACGGGAAGCAGTTCACCTCGTTCCTGCCCGCGATCAGCAAGGATGCCCTGAAGAAAATCAGCGCCGAGGTGCGCTCCTGGCGGCTGCACCGCTGGGTCACCTCCGACGGGCCGGAAATAGCCCGGTTCGTCAACCCGAAGATACGGGGCTGGATGACCTACTACGGGGCGTTCTACCGCTCGGCGCTGTATCCCCTGTTCCGCCGCATCAACACCTACCTGCTGCGGTGGTCCATGAAGAAGTACAAGAAGCTGCGGTCCTGGGGGAAAGCCATCCGGGCCATGGCCGAAGCGGCCGGGAACCGGCCGCGGTACTTCGCGCACTGGGCCTGGGTGAAACCGGCTCGCCAGAGGACCAGGACGACAAGAGCCGTGTAACGGGAGACTGTTACGCACGGATCTGTGGGAGCCCGGGGGTGAGATTCCCCCGGGCCACCCGACCCCCAGGAACCCAGCCCGCCAACCCCCCCGTGTGCCCCCAGGAACCCAGCCCGCCAACCCCTCCGTGTGCCCCCAGGAACCCAGTCCCGCAACCCCCCAGATGTGTGCCCCACAGGGAACCAGGCCAACGCACAGCACCCCGCCACTACAGCGGGCCACGCGGGGGGTTCCGGGGGGTCGTCCCCCCGGGCTAGCGTTGCGAGCCAACGCCGAAGCCGCGAGAAAAGCGGCGAGCATGGGGCGACGCCGGGTGGCTACGGGGGCAAACCACCCGGCGTCGCGTTCATCGGCGTTCCGACGGGGGCCCGGAAACGCCGGCAGTGGTGCCCCGACGGGGGACCAGAGCACCGATATGAATGTTACACGGAAACGCCCCCTGTTGTGTCAAGACCCAATTACAAGCGAGTCTCGGGATGACGCTGAGCAGGCCAATCACGAAGCGGATAAGTTATCACTTGAACGCGGCCGCGCCGGGCGCGAACCGTTTCCCCCGGTTGCTTCTGACGGGCCTGCTGAGTCGCGGGTTGCGGGCGCGTTCGGGCGGTACTCCATGAAGCCGCGGGTGTTGCTGGGCTCCCGGCCGCCGTTGGCGAACACCACCGCGATATAGGGAATGAAGATGGCGCCGAGAGCGGGTATCGCGGCCAGCCAGCCGAAGTGATTGGTGAACAGAACGACGGCTATTACGAAGCAGACGGCGCGGATGCCCATCATCAGCAGATACCTGCGCTGCCGGTACGTGATGTCATCGGACATCGACCGGCGCGCGTGGGTCACCAGGTGCACCGACTCCCGTCGGCGGGAACGGACCATCCTCACGCTTCCAAGGTATGCCCCGGCGCCAAAACGCCCGCGATGCGCCTCCCCGTTTATCAGCGAGTCAGCTGGCCTGGCTCACCGACGACATGTTGAACCCCTCGACCCGCACGGCCGGCATCGCGGCACGGTTGAAGTAGTCGCCCCATTCGCGCGGCAGCGTCGGCACCGTGACGCCGACTTCGAGCAGTCGCCCCAGCATGGCGACCGGCGACTCGTTGAACCTGAAGTTGTTCACTGCCCCCACGACCTCGCCGTTCTCCACCAGGTAGACGCCGTCCCTGGTGAGGCCGGTGAGCAGCAGCGTCTGCGGGTCAACCTCGCGGATGTACCACAGGCACGTCAGCAGCAGGGCGCGCCCCGTCGACGCGATCATCTCCTCCATCGCCGGCGCCCCGGCGGCTGAGGTGGCGAAGACCAGGTTGTCGATGGCGGGTGTGACCGGCAGCCCGGCCAGCGTGGCCGAGTGCCGTGACGAGATCAGGGCGGCCAGCGAGCCGTCGCTGATCCACGAGGTCGCGTTCAGCGCAAGCCCGTTGTCGAAGACCGAGGAGTCCGGTCCTGACGCGTGCGCGATCACGAACGGCGCGCAGGCCAGCCCGGGGGCCCGCGGGTCACTGGACAGCGTCACGGGCTGCGAGGACAGCCGCTCGCCGATCCGCGTCCCGCCGCCCGGCTTGCTGAAGACCGTCCGTCCTTCCTTCGCCTCCTTCGCCCCGGCCGACCAGTACATATATGTGAGCAGGTCAGACACTGCGGTGGGGGGCAGTAGCGTCTCGTACCTGCCCGCGGGCAGGGAGATCGTCCGCTTGGCCCAGTCCAGGCGCTCGGAGAGCCCGGCGTCCAGGCCGGCGATGTCCACGTCGGTGAAGTCGCGGGTGGCCACGCCGGTCCAGGCCGAGCGCGCCATGTCACCGGATTTCGCGTTCAGCTCGACCCGTCCTGTCGGCTGGTCGTGCCGCCGGCGCAGCCCGGTTGAGGTGCCGAGGAACGTGCTTGACATCTCGTGTTCGGCGAACCCGTACAGCTTCCGGCCGACGGCCTGGGCCGTCCGCAGCGTGTCGCCGAGCGCGGCCGCGAAGTCGCGCAGCACGCCGATCTCGGTGCGGCTCGGCGGGGCATCCCAATTACTTTTTTTTCCGAACGGTCCTGCCTGCTCCGATCCGGCTCCCATTTCCTTATTTCCCATGCCGAACGGTCCTGCCTGCCCCGGTCCGGCCAGCTCTCCCGCATCCTCGGCGGGCGTACCCTCCGCGGCCGCGCGCTCCGCCTCACGTACCACGTCTTCGACCTGGTCGGGGGCGACGCCGGCCCGGGACACGACGCCGACGCATGCGCCGTCGGCGCGCCGGTCGATAGAGATGACGGTGAGCTGGCGGGACGCGGACACCCCGTTGGTGGTGAGCGTGTTCCCGGCCCAGCGCAGGTTCGCGGCCGAGGTTTCCTCCGCGATCACGACACAGTCATCGGCGCGGGAAGCGGCCAGGGCGCGCTCGACGGCTTCCTGCGGCGAGTACCCGCTGCCGGTGGTCATGAGGCCCCTTCCGCTGCCGTGTTGAGTATCCGCACGCCGCGCATCAGGACGGCCGGGCAGCCGTGGCTGACCGGGGCGACCTGGCCGGGCTGGCCCTTGCCGCAGTTGAACGCGCCGCCGAGTACGTAGGTCTGCGGGCCGCCCACGGCCTCCATCGAGCCCCAGAAGTCGGTGGTGGTGGCCTGGTAGGCGACGTCGCGCAGCTGGCCTGCCAGCCTTCCGTTTTCAATCTTGACGAACCGCTGGCCGGTGAACTGGAAGTTATACCGCTGCATGTCGATCGACCAGCTCTTGTCGCCCAGGATGTAGATGCCGTTCTCCACTCCGGCGATGAGATCGCTGGTGGCCGGGCCGCCGGGCGCGGGCCGCAGCGACACGTTCGCCATCCGCTGCAGCGGGATGTGGCTCGGGCCGTCGGCGAACGCGCACCCGTTGGAGCGGCCGAAGCCGCACTGCCGCGCCATCCGCCGGTCCAGCTGGTAGCCGGTCAGGATGCCATCGCTGATCAGGTCCCAGGACTGGCCGGCCACGCCCTCGTCGTCATAGCCGATGGTGGCCAGGCCGTGTTCCGCGGTGCGGTCCCCGGTGACGTGCAAGACGCCCGACCCGTACTTCAGGGCCCCGAGCTTGTCCGGGGTGGCGAATGAGGTGCCCGCGTAGGCGGCCTCGTAGCCGAGGGCACGGTCGAGTTCGGTGGCGTGCCCGATCGACTCGTGGATGACGAGCCACAGGTTCGACGGGTCAATCACCAGGTCATAGCGCCCCGGCTGCACGGAGGGAGCGCGGAGCTTGGCCGCGAGCAGCTCGGGCAGCTCGGCCAGCTCGGCGGCGAAGTCCCAGCCGGTACCTGTCAGGAACTCATAACCCCGGCCGGCCGGGGGAGCCAGCGTCCGCATCGTGTCGAACCGGCCGTCGTCGGCGACCGCGACGGCAGTGACCTGCGGCTGCAGCCTGACCCGCTGCTGGGTGGCCGTGGTCGCCCCGTCGCAGTAGAACTTGCACTCCCTGACCTGCTGCAGGGAGGCGTCCACGTGGCTGACGGCGGCGTGCGCGAGCAGGGTGCTGCTCCACTGCGCCAGCAGGGCCACCTTGTCCGCCACGCTGACCGTGAAGGGGTCGATCTCGTACGCCGATACCCAGGACACGTCGCCGTAGGCGGGTTCGGGGGCGAGCTCGATGGGTTCGGTGTTCATGGCGGCGGCTACCTTGGCGACCTCGACGGCCTGCCGCGCCGCTTGCGCCGCGGCGTCCGCGCTGAGGTCCACGGCGGAGGCGAAGCCCCAGGTCCCGTCCACGATGACCCGGACGCCGAGGCCCGTGTCGTCGGCGTCGAACAAGGTCTGCGGGTTGCCGTCGGACAGGCCGATCTGCTGACCCCTGATGCGTTCGGCGCGGAAGTCGGCGTGCTGCGCGCCCAGGATCGCGGCCTGCGCCAGGGCCGCGTCGGCCAGATCCCGCAGCGGCAGAGCCGTGAACTCCGGGTCGATCCTGGACTGAAGATCATTCACGCGGCGTGAGTCTATCCCACTCGCCCGGCGTCGCTGCGGTACCCTCAGGAGGCCGAGGAGAGAGGTGGACGTGGGGCGTTCTGCGCTTGTGACCGGCGGGAATCGCGGGATCGGGCTGGCTATCGCACGGCAGCTTGCCGCGGCGGGCGACAGCGTCACGGTGACCTCGCGCTCCGGCGAGCCGGTGGAGGGCCTGGCGGTGGTCCGCTGTGACGTCCGCGACCTGGCGTCGGTCAATTCGGCGTTCGGGCAGGTGGAAGCCGAACAGGGCCCCGTAGAGGTGCTGGTGGCTAACGCGGGCGTGACCCGTGACCAGCTCCTCGCGCTGATGAGCGAGGACGACTTCGGCGCGGTGCTCGACACCAACCTCGCCGGGGCCTACCGGGTCGCCAAGCGGGCGGTGCGCGGCATGGTGAAGATGCGTCGCGGGCGGCTGATCTTCATCTCGTCGGTCGTCGGCCTGTACGGCTCGGCCGGGCAGGCCAACTACGCCGCGTCCAAGGCCGGCCTCGTCGGCCTGGCCAGGTCGCTGGCGCGTGAGCTCGGCTCCCGCGGCATTACCGCCAACGTGGTCGCGCCCGGCTTCGTGGACAGCGACATGACGGCGGGCCTGCCGGAGGCCAGGAGGGCCGCGATCATGGCCTTGGTCCCGCTCGGCCGGTACGCGTCCGCGGACGAGGTCGCGGCGACGGTAGCCTTCCTGGCCGGCCAGGACGCGGCCTATATCACCGGCGCCGTGATCCCAGTCGACGGCGGCCTAGGAATGGGACACTGACACGGGGGTCCGGGGGGTCGCCCCCCGGAAGGGAGGAGAGCATGGGAATTCTGGCGGGCAAGCGGATCCTGGTCACCGGGGTCATCACGGACGCCTCGATCGCGTTTCACGTCGCGCGGGTGGCCCAGCAGGAGGGCGCGACCGTGGTGCTGACCGGCTTCGGCCGGCTGAGCCTGGTAGAGCGGATCGCCAGGCGGCTGCCGTCGCCGCCGCCGGTCCTCGAGCTCGACGTGACCAGCGAAGACCACCTTGCCTCCCTGGCCGGGCGGGTCGGTGAGCACGTGGACGGCCTGGACGGCGTCCTGCACGCGATCGCCTACGCGAGCCCGGAGGAAGCGCTGGGCGGGAACTTCCTGCGCACCCGGTGGCCGGACGTCGCGACCGCGCTGCAGGTCTCCGCGTACTCGCTGAAGGCGGTCACGATGGCGGCGCTGCCGCTGATGAGCGGCGGCGGGTCGGTCGTGGGCCTGGACTTCGACGCCAGCGTCGCCTGGCCCGGCTACGACTGGATGGGCGTGGCCAAGGCCGCGCTCGAGTCCTGCGCCAGGTATCTCGCCCGTGACCTGGGCGATCAGGGGGTGCGGGTCAACCTGGTGGCGGCGGGCCCGCTGCGCACCATGGCGGCGAAGTCCATCCCCGGGTTCGAGCGGTTCGAGGGCGTGTGGGACGGCCGGGCGCCGCTCGGCTGGAGCATCACCAACCCGGAGCCGACCGCGCGGGCGTGCGTGGCGCTGCTTTCTGACTGGTTCCCCGCGACCACCGGCGAGATCGTGCACGTGGACGGCGGCCTGCACGCGGTAGGCGCCTGATGACAGAGTTCGTCCTGACCCTTTCCTGCCCGGACCGGGTCGGGATCGTGCACGCGGTCGCCGCGTACCTGCACGAGGCGGGCTGCAACGTGCTCGACAGCCAGCAGTTCGGAGACCGGATCGCGGGCCGGTTCTTCATGCGGGTGCACGTCGAGACGGTGCCCGGCGCTCCGGTGGCCTACGACGACCTGTACTCCGGATTCGCCCCGGTGGCAGCCGAGTTCGCGATGGAGTGGGAACTGCATGACACCGCCATCCAGCCGCGGGTGCTGATCATGGTGTCCAAGGCCGGCCACTGCCTGAATGACCTGCTCTACCGCCGGGCGGCCGAGTCGCTGCGCATCGACGTCCCGCTCGTCGTCGGCAACCACGCCGACCTGGCGCCGCTCGCGGCCGCGCACGGCGTGGCGTTCGAGCACGTCCCGGTCGCCAGCGATCCGCTGTCGGCGGCGCGGGCCGAGGGCCGCCTGCTCGACCTGGTCAGCGAACTGAACATCGACTTCGTGGTGCTGGCCCGCTACATGCGCATCCTGTCATCGGAACTGTGCGCCAAGATGACGGGCCGCATCATCAACATCCACCATTCATTCCTGCCGAGCTTCAAGGGGGCGCGGCCCTACCACCAGGCGCACGCCCGCGGCGTGAAGCTGATCGGCGCGACCGCGCACTACGTGACCGCGGACCTCGACGACGGCCCGATCATCGAGCAGGAGGTCGCCCGGGTCGATCACACGAGCAGCCCGGAGGGCCTCGCGGCGATCGGCCGCGACGCCGAGCGGGTCGCGCTCGCGCGCGCGGTCCGGTGGCACGCCGAGCACCGCGTCCTGCTGCACGGCCACCGCACCGTCATCTTCAGATAGGGCCGGCGACGTCCCGCCGGCGTCGTTTTCGATGCGTTATGCATTGATGGCCAATTTGTTATTCCCGGCTATTGATTGCCGCCCTGCCCCAGCACTGGCATTTCACCAGGTAAAGCCTCGAGGAGATCGCGGGTAGCCAATTTCAGGGTGGCCCGCGCGAAGACATAGGGTAGTAGTTTGTCTACACATTGTTAAGGAGTTGCGCTGACGTTCTTGGCGGTACTAGGAGCCGGAAGCGTAGATTCTGCGGCGAGACGTCCCTGCTGCGGCAAGCCTTCACGTGACTGTGAGTTATGGTTTCGATGGGGCAAAAGTTAGCTCTAAGGTGCAGATCCGGAAATATCCGGATGCTAGCCGTGACACGATAGGACGCTGCCGTCAGGGGATTGATGGCAAGTTGTGACATTTTCGGCGAGAGATCGATGCAATATGGAACCTACGCTTCCGCTAACCCGCAACACCGGTAGTTCACCGGTCGGCTCGCCATGGGCCGGCCCGGATGCGCCGGGGAAGCGAGCCGTCACCGGGTTGCGGGTACTGCGACCCAGTACCCCGTCACGGTGCGGAGCGGATCACCGGCAACACAGCGAGAGAAGGGCGACAAGCTGATGACCCCAGGACGGACTACGGGCGCGAACAGCGCGAGGAGGGAGGGGCGATGATGAAGTTCCGCAGCACGACGATCGGCGGGATAGCCATCGCGGTGGCGAGCATCACCGCGCTTGCCGCCTGTAGCAGCAGCAATAGCTCGTCGACCAGCAACAACAACGGAAGCGTCACTACGGTCCCGGGCGGGATCGGGTCGGTACCCGCTGCGGGGACGGCCTCGGGGAAGGCAGCGACGATCACGTGGGCAGAGGAGCCCGGCGCCGCTCCCAACTGGATCTTGCCCATCCCGACTTCCGCCGCGAACTCGGTCTACAACGTCTTCACCTTCGAGTGGGAGATGTGGCGGCCGACGTACTGGACCGTGAACGGAACCTCGGCCGAGCTGAACCCGTCGATGAGCCTGGCCAACGCGCCGGTCTACTCCAACGGCGGCAAGACGGTGACGGTCCCCCTCAAGGGCTGGAAGTGGTCGGACGGCAAGCCGATCACCGCGAACGACCTGCTCTTCAACATCGACCTGATCAAGGCCGGGGTCAAGGCGTCCTCGTCGAACTGGGCGAGCTACGTCCCGGGCCAGTTCCCTGACAACCTGGTGAGCACCTCGGAGCCCAACGCGTCGACGCTGGTGCTCAACCTCAGCAAGCCGGTCAACCCCTCCTGGTTCACGCTGAACTACCTCGGCCAGGGGCCAATCGTCCCGATGCCGGCCCACGTCTGGGCGAAGACCTCGGCGACCGGCCCGATCGTGACGGACTGGACCACTCCGTCGGTCGCGTTGCAGGTCTTCAACTTCCTCACCGCGCAGTCCAAGGACATCAGTACCTACGCGACCAACCCGCTGTGGCAGGTCGTCGACGGGCCGTACAAGCTGTCGGCGTACAACGCCACTTCGGGCGCGTTCACGATGGTGCCGAATCCGTCCTACGGCGGTCCGCACGTGACGCCGCAGTCCACCTTCCAGGGCGTTCCGTTCACCTCGCAGGCCGCGGCGTTCAACGCCATCAAGGCGGGTAGCGTCGACGTCGGCTACGTGCCGCAGACCGACGTGCCGCAACTGCCGCAGCTCGGCCAGACCGGCTACGCCTACTTCGGGATCCCGGACTTCGGCATGACCTTCGCGGCCTACAACTTCCTGGACAAGACCGGGAACTTCAACAGCATCGCCAAGCAACTGTATTTCCGGCAGGCGATGGCGAACGTGGAGGACCAGCCGGGTATCATCAGCGCCATCTATCACGGCGCCGGCGCTCCGGCTTACGGGCCGATCCCGGCGTACCCGCAGAGCCCGTATCTGCCGAGCAACGCCGCGACTAACCCGTATCCGTTCAGCGTGCAGGACGCGACCAGCCTCCTGCAGAAGAACGGCTGGACGATAAACGCTGGCGGCACTGACGTCTGCGCCAAGCCTGGCACCGGCGCCGGCCAGTGCGGGGCCGGCATTCCCGCGGGCACCAAGCTGGCGTTCAACCTCATCTACAGATCCGACTCAGCGACGGTCCCCGGCATGGTCACAGACCTGGCCTCGCAGGCGAAGAAGGCGGGCATCAACATCACGCTGTCCAGCAGCAACTTCAACTACATGATCGCCAACTACATCGACCCCGCTGCGCCGGCGAACGTCAACAAGTGGGCCATGATGGACTTCGGCGGCGAGACCCTCTCTCCCTACCCGACGACGTTCGGCCTGTTCAGCACCGGCGGCTCGAACCAGATCGGGGAGTACAGCAACCCGACCGCCGATAAGCTGATCAACGAGTCGATCTCCGGCGGCGACCCGGCCGCGGTCAAGAACGAGGCCTCGTTCCTGACCACGGACCAGCCGGTGCTGTTCCAGCCCAATCGGGACCAAATCTGGGCGTGGAAGACAAACGTCTCGGCCTCGCAGCCGCAGGCGCTTACGAACCTGACCCAGTACTACGCCACGCCGGAATTCTGGTACCTCACCAAGTAACCGTCACCCGGCGCTGGACTGCCCTGGCCTCCGGTGATACACCGGAGGCCAGGGCAGCGGCTCTGGCGGCTCGCTACGCCGAGCGCTGACCCGGCGCGGACGCACGCATGCCGCGGCAAAGGGAAGGGCAGTACCGATGATCGCCTACCTGCTACGCCGGATCGGCACCTCCATCCTGGTGGTGATCGGCGTCTCGATCTTCATCTTCGTCCTGCTGCACCTGATCTACCCGTCGCCTGCCCGGGCCGTGATCGGCTTGCGCGCGCCCCAGTCGACCATCGACGCGTGGAACAAGGCGAACGGGTACGACGACTCGCTGATCGTGCAGTACCTGCGTTACATGAACCAGTTGCTGCACGGCAACCTCGGTTACTCCTATGCCGAGAACCAGACGGTGCTGGCGCTGTTCCAGGAACGGGTGGCCCGGAGCCTCTACCTGTCGGGGATATCGCTGCTGCTCGCGGTCCTGATCGCCATCCCGCTGGGCATCTTCCAGGCGGTCAAGCGCAACAGCATCGGAGACAACATCGCCACGAGCGCCGCCTTCATCCTCTACTCGATGCCGGTGTTCTTCCTCGGGCTGATCCTCATCCAGGTGTTCGCGCTGTCATTCCCGATCTTCAGTTTCGAGGCGAGCCAGTCCACCTCCGTATGGGCGGTTATGGGGGACTGGAATGCCATGACGCTGCCGATCGCCACGCTGGTACTGATATCGGTCGCCGCCTACTCCCGCTACATGCGGTCCTCGTCGATGGACGTGCTCGCGCAGGACTACATCAAGGTGGCCCGGGCCAAGGGTCTGCCCGAACGGCTGGTGATGTCCCGGCACCTGGTACGCAACGCCAGCCTGCCCATGGTGACGCTGATCGGCCTGTCCCTGCCGCTCCTGCTGGCCGGCAACCTGGTCACCGAGGAATTGTTCAACTACCAGGGGCTAGGGCTGCTCTTCTTCGAAAGCCTGCAGAAGGCGGATTATCCGGTGCTGCTCGCCTACACGCTGGCCGGCGCCGTCCTGGTCGTCGTCGGGAACCTGATCGCGGATATGTCGCTGAGCGCCGCGGACCCGCGCATCCGGCTGGCCTGACCGGCCAGGCGAAAGGAAGGAGGTACTGGCGATGCAACCCCTGCCGACGCTGGGAGGCCAGAACGCCGTCCCCGAGGGCGGCGAAGTCCTGGCGGTACAAAGCGGGTGGCGCCTTGCGCTGCGCGAGTTCATGAGCAACAGGCTGGCCGTGATCGGCTTCGGGATAATCATCTTCTTCGTGCTGTTCTGCTTCGTCGGTCCGCTCATTTACCACACCGACCAGCTGACCACCAACCTCATCGACGCGAACCAGCCGCCGTCGGCGAGCCACCTGCTCGGCACCGACATCAACGGCTTCGACAATCTCGGCAGGATCATGAAGGGCGGCCAGGCCGCGCTCGAGATCGGCTTCTTCGCCGCGTTCGTCGCCATCACGATCGGCACGCTGTACGGCGCCGTCGCCGGGCTGATCGGGGGAATCTTCGACTCGACCCTGATGCGCGTGGTGGATGTGTTCCTTTCCGTGCCGTTCCTGTTCGTCGTGCTCATCCTGGCGGTCAGGTACGGCGCGACGGTGCTGTCGCTGTCCCTGGTCATCGGCTTCTTCTCCTGGCAGGTGCCGGCCAGGCTGGTCCGCGGCGAGGTGCTCTCGATCCGCGAACGCGACTTCGTCCTGGCGGCGCGTACGGCGGGTGCCAGCAACTGGCGGCTGATCAGCAGGCACCTGCTCCCGAACGCGCTCGGCGTCGTCATCGTCAACGTGACGTTCCAGGTCGCGGACGCCATCCTGGCCGTCTCCTATGTCGGATTCCTCGGCTTCGGCCTGCACTTCCCCAATGTGGACTGGGGTGATCAGCTCTCCGACGGTATTGCGTACCTGCAAGACGGCTACTGGTGGCTGATCTTCCCGGTGGGGGGCTGCATCGTCCTGACCGTCATGGCCCTGAACTTCATCGGCGACGCGCTGCGTGACGCGATGGACGTACGGCTCAGACGCCGTTAGGGACGCGGCCCCGTGGGCGGGATGATCAACCGAAGGCACAGAAACGAGAGGTAGCGGCCTGATGGCCCCAGTCCTTGACATCCAGAACCTGTCGACGCACATCAAGCTCACCAGCTCCGTCGTACAGGCCGTCGGCAACGTCGATCTGCAAGTCGACGCCGGGGAAACCTTGGGCGTCGTCGGGGAGTCCGGCTGCGGTAAGTCTATGACCGGCTTGTCGATCATGGGGTTGCTGCCGCCCGGCGGGTCCATCGTGAGCGGCTCGATCAAGCTCGACGGTCGCGAGCTCGTCGGCCTGAAAGATGAGGAGCTGCGGCGGCTCCGGGGCAACGAGATAGCGATGATCTTCCAGGATCCGCTCACCTCGCTCGACCCGACCAAGACGATCGGCTATCAGGTCAGCGAGCCGGTTCGGCTGCACCGGGGTGCTGCCAAGGCGGAAGCGCTCGACCGGGCGGTAGAAGTGCTCAGCCTGGTGGGCCTGCCCCGGCCAAAGGAGCGGCTCAACGACTATCCGCATCAGCTGTCCGGCGGTCTGCGGCAGCGGGTGATGATCGCCATGGCGCTGGCCTGCGAGCCCAAGCTGCTCATCGCCGACGAGCCGACGACGGCCCTTGATGTCACCATTCAGGCGCAGATCCTGGCTCTGCTCAAGGACCTGAAGGAACGGCTGGGCATGGCGATGCTGCTGATCACGCACGACATGGGCGTGATCGCCGGGCATGCCAACCGGGTCAACGTGATGTACGCGGGCCGGGTGGTGGAGACCGCCGAGGCGGCCACTCTCTT
This sequence comes from uncultured Actinomycetes bacterium, assembly GCA_963739615.1. GTDB lineage: Bacteria > Actinomycetota > Actinomycetes > Streptosporangiales > Streptosporangiaceae > Palsa-504. The sequence continues at coordinate 153,231 of CAVUBD010000033.1, read as the reverse complement.
CGACCACATGCACCATCCCTACACCCAGGCCCTGCTCGCATCTATCCCTCAGCTCGACCAGGACACGAGAAAGGCACTGCACGCCATCTCCGGCCTGCCGCCCGACCTGGCCCATCTGCCGCAGGCCTGCCGGTTCGCGGCCAGGTGCTCCCGGGCCACGGACAAGTGCCGCGCCGAGGAGCCGCCGCTGGCCGGCAAGACGTTCGACCACAGGTTCGCCTGCTGGCATCCGGTCGACGGGCCGCTGGCCCTGGCCGTGATCGGCCAGGGCGGCCCGGACGCCGCGAGCACGGGGCTGGCTGCGCCGGACGCCGAGAGCATGAAGGAGGCCGCGGCTGGTGACAAGGTCGGCTTCGTCGCTGACGCCACGCTGGCCGACGCGTCGCTGACCACCCCGGCCACCCAGGAACCGCCCCCGGAGCCGACCGTATCCGAGCCGCTCACGGTGGTGGCGGCCGGGCTCGAGGTGACGGCCGATGGCCGCCTGGAGGTGACGGAACGGAAGGTCGAGGTGGCCGCGGCGAACGGGGACGGCGTCGCTCCGCTGCTCGAGCTGCACCACCTGGTGAAGGAGTTCCCCATTACCTCGGGCGCCCTCCTGCGGCGCAAGGTGGCCAGCGTCAAGGCCGTGTCCGATGTCTCCTTCGCGGTCCCGGCCGGCACGACGTTCGGCCTGGTCGGCGAGTCCGGATGCGGCAAGACCACGATCGGCAAGCTGATCGTGGCGCTGGAAAAGCCAAGCTCCGGCGCGATCACGCTCAACGGCGAGGACGTCTCCAAGCTGCGTGGCTCCGACCTGCGGCGCAAGCGCCGTGACCTGCAGCTCATGTTCCAGGATCCGCAGTCGTCGCTGGACCCGAGGATGCGAGTCGGCACCATCATCGGGGAGCCGCTGGCCGTGCAGCATCTCGGCAGCAAGCGAGCGCAGCGGGATCGTGTCTCCGAGCTGCTTGGCGAAGTCGGGCTGCCGCGGAACGCGGTGGAGCGCTATCCGCACGAATTCTCCGGTGGCCAGCGGCAGCGCATCGGCCTGGCCCGCGCGCTTACCGTGAATCCTCGCCTCATCGTGGCGGACGAGCCGGTCAGCGCGCTCGACGTGTCGATCAGGGCGCAGGTGCTGAACCTGATGAAGCGGCTGCAGGCCTCCCACGGCCTGACCTACGTCGTGATCTCGCACGACCTCGCGGTGGTCAAGTACATGGCCGACCGGATCGGCGTCATGTACCTGGGCAAGATGGTCGAGCTAGGCTCCGGGCAGGACATCTACGAGCGGGCCGCGCATCCGTACACGGCGGGCCTGCTCGCCACCATCCCGGTGCCCGATCCGACCAAGGAGCGCGCCAAGGAGGGTGCGGCCATCAAGGGCGAGCTGCCCAGCCCGGTGAACCCGCCCTCCGGGTGCAGATTCCGGACCCGGTGCCAGTTCGCGCAGGAGCGCTGCGCGGTGGAAGAGCCGCCGCTGCGTTCCTTCGGCCCGGGCCACCTGGCCGCCTGCCACTTCCCGCTGCAGACTCCGGATGGCGCAGCCGCAGGTACCTCCGTCATGACCGCCGCCGGGCTCAGCGGGGGAGTCACGGCGCTCTAGGGCTTCGCGGTAGGCGGACTGCGGATATCCGCGCGGTGCCCTTGCCCTGAGAGCGGATGATGCCGATACTCCATTCATGGGAGGTTCGACGGCGGACACGCCCACAACGCCCGAATCTCTCCGCGTCTCAGACGCGGACCGCGATCATGCGGTCGATGAGCTCAGGAGTGAGTTCGTCGACGGTCGGCTGTCGCACGAGACGTTCGTGTACCGGATGCAGACCGCCCTTGACGCGCGGAACCGCGGCCAGCTGGCGGGTTTGTTCACTGACCTGCCGCCGCGGCGAACCCGGCTGCTGACCCGGATCAAAGCGGTCCTGCGAGGCGACCGCCGCAGCTCAGGTGACGAACCGGGACAGGCCGACCGGGGTTACCCGGGAGGGGCCGGGGTCCCAGCGGCGCAGTTCAGCGCGCCCGGCCAGTCCAGCGCGCCCGGCCAGTCCAACGGAGCAGGTCCGGGCCATGGACCCGGTCACTTCAACGGGCCAGGTGCCGCTAGCGCCTCGCCGGAGCCCTTCTTTTTCCCGCCGGGCCGCGGAGACCGTTTCACCATCGGGCGTACCCGCGACTGCGATCTCTGCCTCACCGACCTGTCGGTATCCCGGCTGCACGCCGAGCTGCTGCGCGGCAGCGACGGGTGGCTGCTCAACGACCTGGGGTCCCACAACGGCACCCGGCTCAACGGCTGGCTGGTCCGCGAGACCGTTTCGGTGCGAGCGGGAGACCGGCTGGAATTCGGTTCCGTGGCGTTCGTCGTCCAGGCCGAGCCGCAGGAGCCCGGGGTACCACCGCCCGCCGGGTAAGGGGCACCGAACCGGCTAGAGTCGGGAAGCGTGACAACGGTTCTGCTGGTCCGGCACGGGCTCACCGCGACGACCGGTCACGTGCTGACCGGATGGACGCCAGGCATCCCGCTCGATGACCGCGGCGTGGCCCAGGCGGCCGCCCTGGCGGCCAGGCTCGCCCCGCTTCCGCTTGACGCCGTGGTCAGCAGCCCGCTGGAGCGCTGTCAGCAGACGGCGGCGGCGATCGCGGCGACCAGGGACGGCCAGCAAGTAAGCACCGACGAGCGGGTGGGGGAGTGCCGTTACGGGGACTGGACGGGCAAGCCGCTGAAGAAGCTCGCGGCCGATCCGCTGTGGCGCGTCGTGCAAGCCCATCCAAGCGCGGTGACGTTCCCAGGTCCCGAGGGCGAGTCCATGCCCGACATGCAGCACCGGGCGGTGGCCGCGGTGCGGGAATGGAATGCCAGGCTCGGCCCGGACGCTACCTATCTCATCTGTTCGCACGGTGATGTCATTAAGGCCATCGTCGCCGATAGCCTGGGATTGCACCTCGATCAGAGCCAGCGGATCCAGGCCGATCCGTGCTCGCTGACCGTGATCAGGTATACGCCGCTGCGGCCGTTCCTGGTCCGGATGAACGACAGAGGAGGTGGGGTAGATGACCTCATGCCACGTGCCAACGGTCATGGTCACGGCGGCGCGACCAGCGATGCGGCCGTCGGGGGAGGGACGGGCGGAGCTGATCACGGCAACGGGCAGGCGGACATGGTGACCGGCGCGGCCGCTTCGCAGTCAGGCGCCGCGCCTTCGAGCCCTTCAAGTCGCCAGCAGTCGGCGGACACGCGAGGATAGGACTATGCCGGTCTATTTCTATGACCCGCCGGACAGGTTCGTGGCTGGCGCGGTCGGGCAGCCTGGGGAACGGATCTTCTACCTGCAGGCGACCTCCAGCGGTCGCGTAACCAGCGTGGTGCTGGAGAAGTTCCAGGTAAGCCTGCTGGCTGAACGCATCGACGAACTCCTGGACGAGGTGCTCAGGCGTACCGGCGGGTCGCCAGAGGTGCCCGCAGGCGCGCCTGCGGTGCTGCTGGACGACGCGCCGCTCGACCTGCCGCTGCTGGAAGACTTCCGGGTCGGCGCGATCGCCCTGGCCTGGGACGGCGACGGCGGCATGGTCGTCATCGAGGCGCAGGAAGAATCGGACGAGCCGGTGGAGCCGCTGGCCGAGGATCTCCCCCCCGACGGACCGGGCGTGCTGCGGGTCCGGATCACGCCGGGCGCCGCACGCGCCTTCGCTCAGCGGGCCCTGAAGATAGTCCAGGCGGGCCGCCCGCCGTGCCCGCTGTGCGGGCTGCCGCTGGACACGGAAGGGCATGTCTGCCCCCGGCAGAACGGTCACCGCGTCGGCCATGCTTGATCCGAAGAGATCCGGACCTGACGACGCCGACGGTGAGCAGGCAGCGCTCGAACTGCTCGCCAGCGGGAAGCTCGAGATCGAGGGACGACTGGTTGACGCGTCCAATGCGACGCTGTACTGCACGATCAAGACGACTGGCCGCAAACCCAGGACCGCGAAGGCCCCGGGCACCGAGGTGGCCTGCGTCTACAAGCCGATTGCGGGTGAGCGCCCGCTGTGGGACTTTCCCAGCGGCACGCTGGCGGGCCGGGAGGTCGCGGCCTATGCTGTGTCCCGCGCCGCCGGGTGGGACGTGGTCCCGCCCACGGTCATGCGCGACGGCCCGTTCGGGCCCGGCATGTGCCAGCTGTGGATTGATCACGATACGGATGTGGACCTGATCGCCTTGTCCCGGCGCACCGATCACCTGGGCCTGCGGGACATGGCCGTGTTCGACGCCGTGGTCAACAACGCCGACAGGAAGATCGGCCATCTGCTGCCGGTCGCCGACGGGCACTTGTACGGCTGCGATCACGGCGTGTGCTTCGCCGAGGATTACAAGCTGCGGACCGTCTTGTGGCAGTGGCGGGGGAAGACCTTGCCGAGGCGCTCGCTTGAGGCGCTGCGCCGGCTGAATACGGAGTTCAGCCAGGGCAGCCTGGCCGAGGAGCTTTCTTCGCTGCTCACCGCGAGCGAGATAAACGCCACCAGGATCAGGATCGACACGCTTCTCAAGCACCGCGTCCATCCCTACCCGCCCGCGGACTGGCCCGCCGTCCCCTGGCCGCCGGTCTAGTTGCAAGCATCTGCCCGCTCGGCTCAGATACCGCCTGGCCCCGCGGACTCTCCGGCGTCGCCGTGGCGCCTGAAGTAGCGCTCGAACTCGCGGGCGATCGCGTCCCCGCTCGCCTCGGGCAGGTCCATCGCATCCTTGGCCTCTTCCAGGGTCCGCACGTAATCGGCGACCTCGGAATCCTGCTGGGCGAGCTCGTCGACGCCGCGCTCCCAGGCTCGCGCCTCTTCTGGCAGGTCGGCCAGCGGCAGCGCGGCGTCAAGAACGTCCTCGACGCCGCGCAGCAGCGCCAGCGTGGCCTTGGGGCTGGGGGGCTGCGCTACGTAGTGCGGCACCTGGGCCCACAGCGAGACGGTCGGGATGCCCGCTCCGGTACACGTGTGCTGGAGCACCCCGACGATCCCGGTGGGGCCTTTGTAGTCCACCCGGCCGACACCGACGTCGTTCGCCAGCATCGAATTCGACGATCCCACGGACACCGGCACAGGACGGGTGTGCGGAGCGTCGGCGAGCAGCGCGCCGAGCAGGATGATGAGCCCCACGCCGAGGCTTTCCAGGCCTTGTACCAGTTCCTCGCTGAACGCCCGCCAGCGCATGTTCGGCTCGATGCCATGCACGAGAACGATGTCGCGGGAAAGCCCGGTAGGCGGCACCGTCACGTCAGCCGACCGGGCGCGCGCCAGCGAGATCCTGGTCGTCGGCCAGATCAGGCGCTGCGTGTGCCCGTCCTCGATTTCGACCACCGGCCGGTTGACCTGGAAGTCGTAGAAGTCCTCGGGGTCGATGGCGCCGATGGGGGTCGCCTGCCAGGCGATGCCTAGGTGGTTCACCACCCCGCTGGCCGCCTCGCCCGCGTCGTTCCAGCCTTCGAACCCGGCGATGGCGACGGGAGACGCGAGTTCGCCGATTTCGTTGAACTCGATGACTCGCCACCTCCCCAACTCAGCCATGCACAGCGCAGGCCGACTCATGACAGCCTACGTGGTCAGCCTTGCTCATTGGGTGAGCGGCCGGCGTGTCAGCCGCAGTCGGTATCAGCCGAGGTCTGTGTTAGCTCTCATCTAAGGAAACATCACGGCGAACGCCTAGGATGAACATTAATGAGCACTCTACGTACCGCCCTGGCCGAGCGAGTAGTGGTAGCCGACGGGGCGATAGGCACCATGCTCCAGGCCAGCGACGCTGCCCTCGACGACTTCGCAGGCTACGAGGGCTGCAACGAGATCCTGAGCGTGACCCGGCCTGACATCGTGACGAGGATCCACGAGGCTTACCTCGAGGCGGGTGCGGACTGTGTCACCACGAACTCGTTCGGTTCGAACCTCGGCAATCTCGGCGAGTACGGGATCGCCGATCGGATCGAGGAACTCTCTGAAGCGTCCGCCCGGCTCGCCCGCGCCGCCGCCGATCGCTCGGCCACGCCACGGCGTCCTCGCTGGGTGCTCGGCTCGATTGGCCCAGGCACCAAGCTGCCCACGCTCGGTCACACGACGTTCCGCGAGCTGCGCGACACCTACCAGATCAACGCCGAGGGCCTGCTGCGCGGCGGCGCGGACGCGCTGATCATCGAGACATGCCAGGACCTGCTGCAGGCCAAGGCAGCCATCATCGGAGCAAAGCGAGCCGTGGCCAGCCTCGCCCCGGACGCGCTGATCATCGCGCAGGTCACGATCGAGACGACGGGGGCGATGCTGCTCGGCAGCGAGATCGCGGCCGCGCTGACGGCCCTCGAGCCGCTCGGCATCGACATGATCGGGCTGAACTGCGCAACCGGCCCGGGGGAGATGAGCGAGCACCTGCGCTACCTGGCCGCCCACACCCGAGTGCTGCTTTCCTGCGAGCCGAACGCCGGCCTGCCCGTGCTCACCTCGGACGGCGCGAGCTACCCGCTGACCCCGGCGCAACTGGCCGACGCCCATGACAGGTTCACCAGGGAGTTCGGCCTTTCGCTTGTCGGCGGGTGCTGCGGCACGACGCCGGAGCACATCGCCGCGCTGGCCGACCGGCTAGGCGGCCGCCCGGCCGCCAAGCGCAAACCGCGCCCCGAGCCCGGGGTGGCCTCGCTCTACCAGCACGTGCCGTTCCGGCAGGACACGGCCTACCTGTCCATCGGCGAGCGGACCAACGCCAACGGGTCGAAGGCATTCCGCGACGCGATGCTCGAGGCCAGGTACGAGGATTGCGTGCAGATCGCGCGCGCTCAGACCAGGGATGGCGCTCACCTGCTCGACGTGTGCGTCGACTACGTGGGCCGGGACGGCGCCGCCGACATGCGCGAGGTCGTGGGCAGGCTGGCCACCGCGGCCACGCTTCCGCTCGTGCTCGACTCGACCGAAGCCGCCGTGATCGAGGCCGGACTCGAGCTGACGGGCGGCCGGTCCGTGATCAACTCGGTCAACTACGAGGACGGCGACGGACCGGACTCACGCTTCGCGCGGGTAATGCCGCTGGTGCGCGAGCACGGCGCCGCGGTCATCGCGCTCACCATCGACGAGCGCGGCCAGGCGCGCACGGCCGCATGGAAGGTCGAGGTCGCCGAGCGGCTGATCGCGGACCTGACCGGTAACTGGGGGATGCGCGAAGACGACATCATCGTCGATTGCCTGACGTTCCCCATCGCCACCGGGCAGGAGGAAACCCGGCGCGACGCGATCGAGACCATCGAGGCGATCGCCGAGCTGAAGCGCCGCCATCCGGCCGTGCAGACCACGCTCGGCGTATCCAATGTCTCGTTCGGCCTCAAGCCTGCCGCCCGTGCCGTGCTCAACTCCGTCTTCCTGGCCGAATGCACCAAGGCGGGCCTGGATTCCGCGATCGTGCACGCGGCGCGGATCATGCCGATCGCCCGGATACCCGACGAGCAGCGGCAGGTGGCGCTCGACCTCGTGTACGACCGGCGGCGGGAGGGTTACGACCCGCTGGCCCGTCCTGCTCGAGCTTTTCGAGGGGGTAGACGCGGCGCAGATCAAGGAGAACAAGAGCCGCCGAACTCGCCGGGCTGCCGCTGTGGGAGCGGCTGAAGCGCCGGATCATCGACGGGGAGCGGTCCGGGCTCGAAGCGGACCTGGACGCCGCGCTCGAGCAGCGCCCCGCCCTGGAGATCGTCAACGACGTTCTGCTCGACGGCATGAAGACGGTCGGCGAGCTGTTCGGCTCCGGGCAGATGCAGTTGCCGTTCGTGCTGACCTCCGCCGAGGTGATGAAGGCGTCGGTCGCCTACCTCGAGCCGCACATGGAGCGAAGCGGCGAGGAAGGCAAGGGCAAGATCGTGCTGGCCACGGTCAAGGGCGACGTGCACGACATCGGCAAGAACCTGGTCGACATCATCTTGTCCAACAACGGCTACGACGTCGTGAATATCGGGATCAAGCAGCCCATCTCGGCGATCGTGGCGGCGGCCGAGGAGAACGACGCCGACGTCATCGGGATGTCCGGGCTGCTGGTCAAGTCGACCGTGGTGATGCGGGATAACCTGGCCGAGCTGAACTCGCGGGGCCTGGCCAGACGCTGGCCGGTGCTGCTCGGCGGCGCCGCCCTTACCCGGGCCTACGTGGAGCAGGACCTGGCCGCGCTGTTCGACGGCCAGGTCAGGTACGCCAGGGACGCGTTCGAGGGGCTGCGGCTGATGGACGCCGTGATGGCGGTCAAGCGCGGCGAACCGGGAGCCAAGCTGCCCGAGCTGCGAACCCGCAAGGTCCGCGCCAAGGCCGTCACGTCCGGTGCGGCCGGGACGGACCCGGCGGGTGACAGCAACACCGCCCGTTCGGACATCACGACCGATGTGCGCGTGCCGGAAGTGCCGTTCCTCGGTACCGAGGTGATCAAGGGCATCCCGCTGGCCGACTACGCCGCCTACCTGGACGAGCGGGCCCTGTTCATGGGGCAGTGGGGGCTCAAGCCCACCAGCGGGGGGCGGCGGCGTCCTATGAGGAGCTGGTGGAGACCGAGGGGCGCCCGAGGCTGCGCATGTGGCTGGAGCGGATGCAGACCGAAGGGCTCCTCGAGGCGGCTGTCGTCTACGGGTACTTCAGGTGCGTGAGTTCGGGGAATGACCTGATCGTGCTCGGCCCGGACGGGGTGACCGAGCTCGAGCGGTTCAGCTTCCCCCGGCAGCGGCGCGACCGGCGGCTGTGCCTGGCCGATTTCTTCCGGCCGCAGAACCCGGTTCGCCGGACCAGACCGACGTGGTCGCGTTCCAGCTCGCCACCATGGGGACGCGGGTGTCGGTGGCGACCGCCGAACTGTTCGCCAAGAACGCCTACCGCGAGTACCTCGAGCTGCACGGCCTCTCCGTCCAGCTCACCGAGGCGCTGGCCGAGTACTGGCACGCGCGGATCAGGCGCGAGCTCGGCCTGGCCGGGGCGGACCCGGACGACCTGGGCGGCTTCTTCCGGGTCGAGTACCGCGGCGCGCGGTACTCGTTCGGCTATCCTGCCTGCCCGGACCTGGCCGACCGGGCCAAGGTGGTCCGCCTGCTCGAGCCGTCCCGGATCGGCGTCGAGCTGTCCGAGGAGATGCAGCTGCATCCCGAGCAGTCCACCGACGCGATCGTCCTGCACCATCCCGAGGCGAAATATTTCTCTGTATGACGCGGTGCACGCGGTCCTGTTCGACATGGACGGGCTGCTGGTCGACTCCGAGCCGCTCTGGCTCGAGGCCGAGATCGGCCGTCATGGCCAGGCTCGGCAGTGGCTGGACCAAGGCGGACCAGGAGCAGCTGCTCGGCGGCAGCCTGGACCGCACGGTGCGCTACCTGCTGGCGCAGGGCGACGAAGCCCGCGCCGCCCGAGATGGTCGGCGAGTGGCTCATGTCCGGCATCGCCGAGCGCGTCCGCCAACGCGGCGTGCCGGTCCAGCCGGGCGCGCGCGAGCTGCTGGCCGAGGTCGCAGCGGCCGGCCTGCCGCACGCGCTCGTGACCTCCTCCGAGCGCCGGTTCATGGACGCGGTGCTGGCCCGCACCGGGATGCGGTTCGACGCGCTGGTGTGCGCGGAAGACGTCAGCGTGACCAAGCCCGACCCGGAGCCGTACCTGCTCGCGGCCAAGCTGCTCGGCGCCGACCCCGGCCGCTGCTTCGCCCTGGAGGACTCGCCGAACGGCGTGGCCTCCGCCGAGGCCGCCGGGTGCCGGGTCATCGCGGTCCCGTCGCTGATCCCGATCGAGCCGGCGCCAGGCCGGACGGTGGTGCGCTCGCTGGCTCGACCTGCGAGCGGACGCCGAGGGGGTGTGGGTGCGGTGTTAGCCCGGGGGGACGACCCCCGGAGCCCCCCGCTCCTGGGGGGACCCATCCCAGACCCCCTTGTTGGGGGCCCATCCCCCAGACCCCCCTTGTTGGGGGTTAGCCCCAGCGCCGGCGCGCCAATCACGACTTAGACTTCGAGAGAGAGCCGCGGGGAGGTGCGCGTGTCCACCTATGACAAGATCGCCTGGCTGCCACTGTGCGGGGGACTGACCGGGCTCGGCCTGGTGCTGAGCTACTTCGCCATGCGGCGGCGCGGCCTTGGTTCCGGCCTGCGCTGGGCCGCCTTGTCGCTGCTGCCGCTGGCCGCCTATCTGACCGGCTCGATCGAGATGTTCTGGAAGATGGGCGTCGCGATCGGGGACTTCGCGAAGGGCTTCGTCTTCTCGCCCCGGGTGTGGTCGGGGATCGCGGTGGCCGGGCTGGCCGTGGTGCTGTTCGTGGTGTCCGGCCCGCTGCGGCGGCGCCGGGTGACACAGGCCCAGGACAAGCAGGCCGCCGAGGCCGGGTGCGGCGCAGCCGGGGACGCTTGCCGGCCGGCGCGGGCGGCGGGACAGCTAGCCACCCGCCCGGCCGCCACCGTTCCCGCCGCGAGCCCGGCAAGGCGCCGGCCAAGCCGCGCAAGGGCAAGGCCGCCGACGATGATGACGACCTCGGGGACGTCGCGGATATCTTGCGTCGGCACGGCATCACCTGAGCCGAAGTTTTTCCTGACGCGGCCAGTTGGCGAGATGATTTGATGTACGCTAACGGTCAAAACCGACAAGGAGTTCATTCTTGTCACAGCAGCATCATCAGCCACCGTCAAGCAACTTAGTCATCAGAGGACTCGAACGTAACGTCCTATGACAAATCGGCGCGACTTTAGTCACGATCAAGCTACGAGTACCGCGCGGGTCTGGTACCGTGCGCGGGAAATAAAGCAACCTCACTACATACACCAGGCTGAGGCGTCCGCTGCGTATTTCGGGTGCTCGGGGATGAGCCGTGCGCGGTGGATGTCGTCTTCCGGATCACAGATTAGGTGTCACGATGGCTGTCCCGATTGACGTCGCGACCGGGCCCGGGAGGTCCGGGGCCCGAGCCGGCGGTGTCCGTATCGGGCAAGGCCATCGAGGGCCGTTCCCTCGGGCAGATCGCCTGGATGCGGCTGCGCCAGGACAAGGTGGCCATGGCCGGCGGCATCGTCGTGATCCTCCTCATCCTGGTCGCCATCTTCGGACCGCTCCTGGTGCAGAGCCCGACCACGTACCATTCCGACCTGATCGATCCGGTGTACAGCCGGCCGAAAGGGCCGTTCGGCGGGATCAGCCTCGCGCATCCGTTCGGCGTCGAGCCGGTGACCGGCCGGGATATGCTGAGCCGCGTCGTCAACGGCGCGCGGGTGTCGCTGATCATCGCCTTCTTGTCCACCGCGCTGGCGGTCGGCATCGGGGTGGTGATGGGCGTCATCGCCGGCTACTTCGGCGGCTGGGTGGACTCGGTGATCGCCCGGGCGATGGACGTCTTCCTGGCCTTCCCGCTGCTGGTGTTCGCGATCGCGCTGGTCGGCGTCATCCCGTCGTCCGCGTTCGGCCTGTCCGGGAACGGCCTGCGGATCGGCCTGCTGATCTTCGTGATCGGCTTCTTCGCCTGGCCGTACATGGGCCGGATCATCCGCGGCCAGACGCTGTCGCTGCGCCAGCGTGAGTTCGTGGACGCCGCGCGCAGCATGGGCGCCCGGGGGCCGTACGTCCTGTTCCGCGAGTTGCTGCCGAACCTGGTCGGGCCGATCCTGGTCTACGCCACGCTGCTGATCCCGACCAACATCTTGTTCGAGGCGGCGCTGTCCTACCTCGGGGTCGGCATCATCCCGCCGCAGCCGAGCTGGGGCGGGATGATGTCGGACGCGGTCACCAACGGCTTCTACTCGGTCGACCCGATGTACATGATCATTCCGGGGCTGGCCATCTTCATCACGGTGATGGCCTTCAACCTGTTTGGAGACGGACTGCGGGATGCTCTTGACCCGAGGGGCACCCGGTGACGGTACATGCAACCGAGGGTTCGTACAACGAATAACGACAGGAGGCGTTTCATCCCATGAGGAGACGCAGGACCTTTGGCCTGGCCGCGTTCGGGGCGGCTGCCGCCATCGCGCTGGCCGCGTGCAGCAGCGGCGGTAGTAGCAGCAGTGGTGGCCGGTGGCGGCTCGTCGTCATCGGCTGCGTACAACGCTGCGATCACCAGCGTGGTCAATCCGTCCTCGGCCAAGGGCGGGACCATCAACTTCGGCAACAGCAACACCCCGGAGTCGCTCGACCCGGGCAACATCTACTACGCGTACGAGTGGAATTTCAGCCGGCTGTACACGATGCCGCTGATGACCTACAAGTCCTGCCCGGGCCAGTGCGGCCTGCAGGTTGTCCCGGACCTGGCCACCGGCCCAGGTCAGGTCAGCGACAACGGCCTGACCTGGACCTACCACATCCAGCCGAATGTCAAGTTCGAGGACGGCACCACGGTCACCTCCAAGGACGTCAAGTACGCGGTCGAGCGCACCTTCGACCGCGGCGTGTTCCCGCTGGGGCCCGCCTACTTCCCGGGGCTGCTGGGCGGGAACGCGGCGAAGTACCCGGGGCCGTACAAGGACAAGGCCAAGGACAAGATGGGCCTGACCGCGGTCGACACGCCGGACGCGACCACGATCGTGTTCCATCTCGCGAAGCCGTTCGCGGACTTCGACTACGTGGCCGCGATCCCGCAGACCGCCCCGGTGCCGCCGAACAAGGACACCGGCGCGAACTACCAGCTGCACCCGATCTCCACGGGCCCGTACATGGTCCAGAGCTACCAGCTGAACAAGCAGCTGACCCTGGTGCCGAACCCGAACTGGAATCCGTCCACCGACCCGAACGCCAAGCAGCTGGCCAGCAAGATCGTGGAGACGATGAACGTGAACGCGAACGACATCGACAACCGGCTGTTCGCCGGTGACCTCCAGGTCGACGCGGCGGGCACCGGTGTCCAGGCCGCTGGCCGGGCCAAGCTCCTGTCCACGCCGTCGCTGAAGGCCTCCGCCGATGACCCGCTCTCCGGCTTCACCTGGTTCACCGCCATCAACACCACGCTGGCACCGCTGAACAACGTGCACTGCCGGATGGCCATCGAGTACGCGGCCAACAAGACCGACTACCAGAACGCCTACGGCGGCCCGGTGGGCGGCGCGATCGCCAGCACGGTGTCGCCGACCAACGTGGTCGGGCATAAGTCCTTCGATCTTTACGGGGCCACCACCAACCCGAATGGTGACGTGGCCAAGGCCAAGCAGGAACTGCAGGCCTGCGGGCAGCCGAACGGCTTCAGCACCGGGATTGCCTACCGCAGCGACCGGCCCAAGGAGGTCGCCACCGCCCAGGCGCTGCAGGCCTCCCTGGGCCAGGTCGGGATCAAGCTCTCCCTGCACGGCTTCCCGACCAGCACCTACAGCGCCGACTTCGCGGGCGTGCCCAAGTACGTGGCCCAGCACAACATCGGCCTCACGACTCTACGGCTGGGCGCCCGACTGGCCGGACGGCTACGGGGAGTTCTTCTACATCTCGCATGGCAAGGCGATCAGCCCGGCGGGCAACACGAACCAGTCCCAGCTGAACGACCCGGTGGTGAACAACCTGCTCGACAAGATGGTCGCCACCACCGACGCCACCACGCGGAATTCCTACACCGGCCAGATCGACATGCAGATCATGAAGGACGCGGCCATCCTGCCCGGGGTGTACGCCAAGTCCCTGCTCTACCGGAGCCCGTCCCTGACCAACGTCTACGTCCAGCCCTACTACGGCATGTACAACTACGCCGTGCTCGGCGTGAAGTCGTGAAGTAGTGAAGTAGACAGCGAGAAAGTGAGGATGCTGGTGCCCGTCCGGGTACCCCGGCCGGGCACCAGCGCTGCACAGTGATCACGTTCATCATCCGGCGGCTGATCGGCACGGTCTTCCTGCTGATCGTGGTCAGCATGATCACGTTCGCCATCTTCTTCCTGCTCCCGCGGCTGGCCGGGCAGACCACCTACCAGCTGGCCACGCAGTACGTGGGCCGTAACCCGACCAGGCAGGCGATCCTCCAGGTCGAGCAGCAGCTGGGCCTGGCCGATCCGCTCTACCTGCAGTACGGCCGGTTCCTCAGGGGCATCGTGCTCGGCGCGCACTACAACAGCAGCACCGGAAGCACCTACTGCCCGCCGCCGTGCTTCGGCTACTCGTTCCGTTCCCAGCAGCCGGTCTGGCCGCAGATGGTCAGCGACCTGCCGGTGACGATCTCGCTGGCGATCGGCGCGTCGGTGCTGTGGCTGGTCGGCGGGGTGTCGATCGGGGTGCTCTCGGCGCTGCGCCGGGGCTCGTTCTTCGACCGGTTCTCGATGGGCGTCGCGCTGGCCGGGGTGTCGCTGCCGATCTTCTTCACCGGGCTGATCGCCCTGGAACTGTTCAGCTACAAGTGGCCGATCTTCCCGAACGTGACGTACGTGCAGCTTCACCACCAACCCGCTGTTGTGGGCGCGGAACCTGGTGCTGCCCTGGATCGTCCTGGCGTTCCTGTACGCCGCGCTCTATGCCAGGCTGACCAGGGCGGGCATGCTGGAGACGATGAGCGAGGACTACATCCGCACCGCCCGGGCGAAGGGCCTGCCCGAGCGCACGGTGATCGTCAAGCACGGGCTCCGCGCCGCGCTCACCCCGATCGTGACCATCTTCGGCATGGACCTCGGCCTGCTGCTCGGCGGTGCCATCATCACCGAGGTGACCTTCTCGCTGCACGGGCTCGGCCTGTTCACCGTCGAGGCCATCCAGAACCAGGACCTGCCCGAGATCCTCGGGGTCACCATGCTGGCCGCCTTCTTCATCGTGATAGCTAACCTGGCTGGTGGACATCTTCTACGCCGTGCTCGACCCGAGGGTGAGGTACTGATGCCGGACGCCCTGCTCGAGGTCGCAGGACCTGCGGATCCACTTCCCGACCCAGGACGGCCTGGTGAAGTCGGTGGACGGCGTCTCGTTCAGTCTCGAGCGGGGCCGCACCCTGGGCATCGTCGGCGAGTCAGGCTCCGGGAAGAGCGTCACCAGCCTCGGCATCATGGGTCTGCACCAGGGCGGCAACGCGCAGATCAGCGGGCACATCCGGCTGGATGGCGAGGAACTGGTCGGGGCCCAGCCGGCCCGGGTGCGGGAGCTGCGCGGCGACAAGATGGCGATGATCTTCCAGGATCCGCTGTCTTCGCTGCATCCCTACTTCACGGTGGGCAACCAGATCATCGAGGCGTACCGGGTCCACCACCCCGAGGTGACGAAGCAGCAGGCCCGCCAGCGCGCCATCGACATGCTGGGCCGGGTCGGCATCCCGCAGCCCTCCGTCCGGGTGGATGGCTACCCGCACCAGTTCTCCGGCGGCATGCGGCAGCGGGTGATGATCGCGATGGCGCTGTGCAACGATCCCGGGCTGCTGATCGCGGACGAGCCCACTACCGCCCTCGACGTCACCGTGCAGGCGCAGATCCTGGACCTGATCTCCGACCTGCAGTCGGAGTTCGGCTCGGCGGTCATCATGATCACCCACGACCTCGGCGTGGTCGCCGAGCTGTCCGACGACATCCTGGTGATGTACGCGGGCCGGGTGGCCGAGTACGGGTCGGCCGCGGACATCTTCGGCCGCCCGGGTCATCCGTACACCTGGGGGCTGCTGGCCTCGATGCCGCGCATGGACCGGGAGCGGCTTACCCGGCTGGTCCCGATCCCGGGCACGCCGCCCAGCCTGATCAAGGTCCCGCCGGGCTGCCCGTTCCATCCGCGCTGCCGTTACACCGACCTGACCGGCGGCCGCTGTCCCCCGGAGGTGCCGCTGCTGCGCGAGGTGATGAGCCGGGACACAAGGCGGCATGCCACCTGACCGCCGCGCAGATGACCAGAAGTGGGCCGAGCTGTCGGCGGGCAAGATCCCGGAGGACGTCAGGGAACCGGCCCGGCAGGGCGGGGCGGAAGCATGAGCCGTCACAGCATGAGCACCCTACGAGCAGACCGACACCCCGCCGGTGCCCTCGGCCGGCAACCCGGCGGAACCGGCCGGCGATGCGCTGCTGCGAGTTACCGCCCTGGTCCAGCACTTTCCGGTGACCCGCGGGGTGGTGATCCGGCGCAAGGTCGGGGCGGTCCGGGCCGTCGACGGGATCGACCTGTCGGTGGCCAGGGGCCAGACCCTCGGCCTGGTCGGCGAGTCGGGATGCGGGAAGACCACCACCGGCCGCCTGCTCACCCGGCTGGACGAGCCGACCAGCGGCCAGATCGTGATCGACGGCCATGACGTCACGCCATCTGCGGCAGGGCCAGATGCGCCCGCTGCGGCGCGAGATCCAGATGATCTTCCAGGATCCGTACTCCTCGCTCAATCCCCAGGCACACGGTCGGCGCGATCGTGGGCGCGCCGTTCCGGCTGCAGAAGGTCAAGCCGCCGGGCGGGGTCAAGCGTGCCGTGCAGGAGCTGCTCGAGCTGGTCGGCCTCAACCCCGAGCACTACAACCGCTACCCGTACGAGTTCTCCGGCGGCCAGCGGCAGCGCATCGGGATCGCCCGCACGCTCGCGCTGCGGCCCAAGCTGATCGTCGCCGACGAGCCGGTTTCCGCGCTGGACGTGTCGATCCAGGCCCAGGTCATCAACCTGCTCGAGGACCTGCAGGACGAGCTGGGCCTGACCTACGTGGTGATCGCGCACGACCTGTCCGTGGTCCGGCACATCAGCGACCGGGTCGCGGTCATGTACCTCGGCAAGATCGTCGAGATGGCCGGCCGGGACCAGCTGTACGCCAAGCCGCGGCATCCCGTACACGGTGGCGCTGCTCTCCGCGGTCCCCGTGCCCGAACCGCTCACCAGCGACGACGGGCCAGCGGGAACGGCGCGAGCGCATCAGGCTGCGAGGGCGACGTGCCGAGCCCGCTCAACCCGCCGCCGGCCTGCCGCTTCCACACCAGGTGCTGGAAGGCGCAGCAGATCTGCCGGACGCAGGAGCCGCCGCTGGCCGAGCTCGTCCCGGGTCACCGGGTCGCCTGCCACTTCCCCGAGAACACGCCGCAGCAGCCTGAGGACAGCCGCAGCCGGCCTGAGCGCAGGTTCCCGCGGCCATACGCGCCAAATGTTCATTTGTGTGTTGGCTGGGCGTAATCGGTAACTACGCGAGCTGTGCGGTCGGAGGAATATGTAAGTTTGCATGGCTAATTCGGTTGCAAGTCGTCGTCTGCTGCGAGCGGCGGCCGGGTGCGGAGTCGGGGTGGTCGCCCTGGCGGGCGTCGTCGTCCCCGCATCGGTCGCCGTCGCCGCCCCCGTCCACGCCGCCACCCAAACCCGCGAGCTCACCGTCGCAAGCACGGGCCTGCATCCCGGCGCGATCAAGCACGTGTGGCTGATAATCCTGGAAAACAAGTCCTACGATGCCCGTTCATCAAGCCGGGCACGGTATCGAGCGTCTACTACAACCACTACAGCTGGCTGGCCACGATGGAGGACATCTTCAACGTCAAGGCGGGCCACGATGACGCCAGGCTCCCGGCCGGCACGGTGTCCGGCGGGCTGGACGGCCAGGGACACCTTGGCTACGCCGCGCAGCCCGGCCTGCGGCCGTTCGGCTCTGACGTGTTCAGTTACTCCCGCGGATACGGTGAGGCCGCCACGGCCAGCCTGGATTCGTACACCCTCCCCGGCGCGGCCACACCGCCGCCGGGGTGGCCGCGGGACGCGCTGGCCGCAGGGACGCCGTTGCTCGCCCTGATGGCCGTCGGCGGCTATATCTGGTATCGCCGTCGGCACGCACTACCCGGGCGGGCATGAGCCAGCTCACCAGCAGGGCGCGTCAGGCCGCCGCCGCTGCGCTCCCCGCGGTCATCGCGGGGAGCGGGGGCGGCGGCCCGGCCAGGGTTCGCCGGGCGCTGCCCGCGCTGCTGCTCATCGCGCTGGCCGGCTGCGCCTCGGCGTCCAGTAGCTCCGCCCGCCCGGTTCAGAGCGGCGGGTACCCGTCTTTCCTGCCGTCGAGCACGCTGCACTATCGCAGTGACACCGTGCTCACGAGCACGGCCCAGCGGCCCGCTCTGACCAGCCAGGGTGATGGCGTCGAGGTGAAGACGCCAGGCTGGACGGTGCGCGTCACCGTGACCGGCCCCCAGGTTCCCGGCGAAGGCCTGCCGTACCAGGCCCCGGCGACGACGTGCACCTGGGTCGTCACCATGTCGGGGGCCACCGGGCCGGTGCCGGTGTCGGTGTCCGGCTTCAGCAGCATCGACGACGCCAGCCACGTCTACCGGCCCGCCTTCGTCCCCGGCCAGCCCAAGCCGCCGCCGGTGCTGCGTCCGGGGCAAAAGATCAGCTTCGAGCTGCGTGCCGTCGAGGCCGTCGGGGATGGCCTGATGCGCTGGGCACCGGACGGACGCAATATCGTCGCCAAGTGGGATTTTGTCGTCGAGAACGACTAGTGCTATCTCGTTAGCCGCCGCAGGACCTCGGGCAGCGAAGTTCGGGCAGCGGCGGCGGGGTGCCGCCGAACTCGGGGCACAGCGCCTTGTGGTTGCACCAGTCGCAGAGCCTGCTCGGCCGCGGCCGCCAGTCGCCCGGCTTTCCTGGCCCGCTCGATGGCCTTCCACAGCGCCGCCACCTTGCGCTCGGTGGCGAGCAGGTCAGACTCGTCGGGGGAGTAGCGCAGCACCTCGCCCTCGGCCAGGTACATGAGCTGGAGCAACCGCGGCACCTGGCCGCGCAGCCGCCAGATCACCAGCGCGTAGAACTTCATCTGGAACAGCGCGCTGGCCTCGTAGGCCTCCCTGGGCGCGCGGCCGGTCTTGTAGTCCACGATCCTGATGTCACCGCTCGGCGCCACGTCCAGCCGGTCGATGTAGCCGCGCAGCCGCAGCCCGGACTCCAGCGTCGTCTCCACGTAGGCTTCGCGCTCGGCGGGCTCGAGCCTGCGCGGGTCCTCCAGGGTGAAGTACGCGTCCACGATCGCCGTCGCGGACTGCGAGCCAGCTGGCCCGCTCGGCCTCATTGTCGAACAGCGCGGCCAGATCGGGCTCCTCGGCGGCCAGCCGGTCCCACTCCGCGGCCAGCAGCGCCCGGGCCGCCTCCGGGGTCCGCTCGGCGGCCGGCAGGTCGAACAGCCGCTCCAGCGCGGCGTGCACCAGCGTCCCGCGCGCGGTCGCCGTGGTGGGCGGCTCGGGCAGCCGGTCGATCACCCGGAACCGGTACAGCAGCGGGCAGGTCATGAAGTCCGCCGCCCGAGACGGCGACAGGGCCCCGCCCGGCGGGGGTTCGGGGATGGGCCCCCCGGGAGAGACCGCGGGGGTCCTGGGAGGCGTCCCCCTGGGCCAGCACGCTGTTTCATCCACAGCGCCACCGTAGGGCAAGGCACCGACATTCGGGGGGATCTCGCCGGAGCGCCTGCACCGGCGTCACTCAGGCCGGGCATCGACCCGAACGACCTGTATTGCACGTAGCATCGGTAATGTGGCAAGCACGACGCCGGAGAAGCCGCCCGCGACGGCGGAGAAGCCACCCCAGCGCCGCGAGTCCGGTCCTGGGATCGTCATCGCGCGCCCGTTCGGCATCCCGGTTTACATCTCGCCGTACTGGTTCGTGATCGCCGGCGTCTTCATCCTCATCTACGCCAACGAGCTGGCCTCGACCCTGCACGGTGCCACCAGGTTCATCGTGGCGGCGGCCTTCGTCGTGCTGCTCTACGTGTCCGTCCTCATCCACGAGCTGAGCCACTCCCTGGTCGCCCGCGGTTACGGGCTGCCGGTGCGCCGCATCCTGCTCTACCCGCTCGGCGGGTTCTCCGAGATCGAGCGGGAGCCGCCGACGCCCGGCCGGGAGTTCGTGGTGTCCGCGGCGGGCCCGGCGCTGTCGCTGGCCCTGGCCGCCGGCGGGTACGGCCTGATGCACGTGGTCCCGGCCGGACACCATCGGCGGCACCCTGGTCCAGCCAGCTCAGGTGGGCCAACCTGGTGGTCGGGATCTTCAACCTGCTGCCCGGCCTGCCGCTGGACGGCGGCCGGATGCTGCGCGCGGTGATCTGGAAGCTGACCGGCCGCCCGGCGACCTCGACCATCGCGGCCGCCTGGGCGGGCCGGGTCATCGCCGTCGGCCTGTTCGTCGTCCCGTTCGTGGCCGGCGCGGTGAACGGGACCGGCGGGAACCTGGTCACGGTGCTGTGGCTGGCGGTGATCGCGGCCTTCATGTGGACCGGCGCCGGGCAGGCCATCAAGGCGACCAGGTTCCGCGAGCGGCTGCCCGCGCTGCAGGCCAGGCGGCTGGCCCGCAAGGCGGTCTCGGTCGCCGCGGACACCCCGCTGGCCGAGGCGATCAGGCGCGCGGACGAGAACCAGGCCCGCGCGGTAGTGATCGTCGACCACGACGACAAGCCGATCGCGATCGTCAACGAGACCGCGGTGATGGCTACTCCGCCGCAGCGCCGCCCGTGGATGGAGGCGGGCGCGCTGGCCCGGACGCTCGAGCCGAGCCTGGTGCTGTCCGCCGACCTGTCCGGGATGGCGCTGCTCGACGCGATCCGCCGCGCCCCCGCCACCGAGTACCTGCTGGTCGAGCCCTCCGGCCAGGTCTACGGCGTGCTGGCCACCCGCGACGTCGACCACGCCTTCGCCGGGGTATAACCGAGCATGACCAAACCGCGGCAGGGGCCGCTGATGCCCGGCGAGCCGGTGCAGCTGACCGACCCGAAGGGCCGCAGCCACCTGATCACCCTGCGGGTCGGCGCGTCCTTCCACACCCACCGGGGCACGCTGAGCCACGACGACATCATCGGCGGCCCGGACGGGAACGTGGTCAGGTCCGGCGGCGGCACCCCCTACGTCGTCTTCCGCCCGCTGCTGGCCGACTTCACGCTGGCCGATGAAGCGCGGCGCGGCGGTGGTGTACCCCAAGGACGCGGCGCAGATCGTGGCGTTCGCCGACGTGTTCCCCGGCGCGCGGGTGCTCGAGGCCGGGGCCGGGTCGGGCGCGCTGAGCTGCTGGCTGCTGCGGGCGGTGGGGGAGCAGGGCACCCTGGTCTCGTTCGAGCGCAGGCCCGACTTCGCCGAGATCGCCAGGCGGAACGTGGAGCAGTACTTCGGCGGCCCGCCGCCGGCCTGGCAGCTGGTGATCGGCGAGTTCGGCCATGGATCGGCCCCGATCCCGGGCTCTGGCCGACTTCGACCGGGTCATCCTGGACATGCTCGCCCCGTGGGACTGCGTGGACGCGGTCGCCTCGGTCCTCGCGCCCGGCGGCCTGGCCTGCTGCTACGTCGCCACCACGACCCAGCTCTCGCGCACCGTGGAGGCGCTGCGCGGGCACGGCGGCTTCGACGAGCCTGCCGCCTGGGAGAGCCTGACCCGCGGCTGGCACGTGGAGGGGCTGGCCGTCCGCCCCGAGCACCGTATGGTGGGCCATACCGGGTTCCTGGTGACCGCGCGGCGGCTGGCGCCCGGGGTGGTCCCCCCGCCGCGCAGGCGGCAGGCCCGGCCAAGGGAGCACAGGAAGAAGATCATCAACGCAGATCATTGATCCGAACGGTCCGTTGTGTTAATGTCCCGGAGTGACTCGTAACGCCTTGCGATGCTGTTGTGACTGATTGACGTACGTTCGCGGGCAGCAAAACAGCGTCGATACGGCGTCGGCAGGTTAGGGAATGCTCGTGAATAGGTAGAGTCCAGTTAACGGTGCAGGAGGAGGTGAGGGCCGTGGCCACCAGAGATGAAAGCGGGCGTGCCTCGCGGCACGAGGATGAGGTGAAGAGCCTTACCGCTCAGATCTCCTTCCTTGATGAGGAGATCGCCGTGCTGCGGCGCAGGCTAGCGGATTCGCCCCGGCAGGTCAGGCTCCTTGAGGACAGGCTGCGCGAGACCGAGGGGAGTCTCACCGGGGTTACCGCCCAGAACGAGCGGCTGGCGGCGACCCTGCGTGAGGCACGCGACCAGATCGTCGCGCTGAAGGAAGAAGTGGACCGGCTGGCCCAGCCGCCGTCCGGGTTCGGCGTCTTCCTGAACGCGAACGAGGACGACACGTGCGACGTGTTCACCGGCGGCCGCAAGATGCGGGTGAACGTATCTCCGAACGTCGAGCTCGGCGAGCTGCGCCCGGGTCAGGAAGTCGTGCTGAACGAGGCGCTCAACGTCGTCATCGCCCAGTCGTACGAGACGGTGGGCGAGGTCGTCATGCTCAAGGAGGTGCTCGCCGACCGCAAGCGCGCGCTGGTCATCTCGCAGGCCGACGAGGAGCGCGTGGTCCGGCTGGCCGAGCCGCTGCTGAACGAGACGCTGCGGGCCGGCGACTCGCTGCTGCTCGAGTCGCGGTCCGGGTACGTGTACGAGCGGATGCCCAAGGCCGAGGTGGAAGAGCTCATCCTGGAGGAAGTGCCGGACATCTCCTACCACGACATCGGCGGCCTGGCCGGGCAGATCGAGCAGATCAGGGACGCCATCGAGCTGCCTTACCTGCACGCCGACCTGTTCAAGGAGCACCAGCTCAAGCCGCCGAAGGGCGTCCTGCTCTATGGTCCGCCCGGCTGCGGCAAGACGCTCATCGCCAAGGCGGTGGCGAACTCGCTGGCCAAGCAGGTCGCGGCCAAGACGGCCCAGCCGAGATGGCCAAGGAGGGCAAGAGCTTCTTCCTCAACATCAAGGGCCCAGAGCTGCTGAACAAGTACGTGGGCGAGACCGAGCGGCACATCAGGCTCGTCTTCCAGCGGGCCCGGGAGAAGGCCAGCGAGGGCATGCCGGTCATCGTGTTCTTCGACGAGATGGACTCGATTTTCCGCACCCGCGGCTCGGGTGTGTCCAGCGACGTGGAGAACACGATCGTGCCCCAGTTGCTCAGCGAGATCGACGGCGTTGAGGGCCTGGAGAACGTCATCGTCATCGGCGCCTCCAACCGCGAGGACATGATCGACCCGGCGATCCTGCGACCCGGCAGGCTCGACGTCAAGATCAAGATCGAGCGGCCTGACGCCGAGGCGGCCAAGGACATCTTCACCAAGTACGTGCTGAAGCAACTGCCGCTGCATCCCGACGACATCGCCGAGCACGAAGCGTCGCCGCAGGCCACGGTCGACGCGATGATCCAGCGCACGGTCGAGCGGATGTACACCGAGTCTGAGGAGAACAGGTTCCTCGAGGTCACCTACGCCAACGGCGACAAGGAAGTGCTGTACTTCAAGGACTTCAACTCCGGCGCGATGATCGAGAATATCGTCGCCAGGGCCAAGAAGATGGCCATCAAGGAGTTCCTGGACACCGGGCAGAAGGGCATGCGGGTGAGCCACCTGCTGGCCGCGTGCGTCGATGAGTTCAGCGAGAACGAGGACTTGCCGAACACCACCAACCCCGACGACTGGGCGCGTATCTCCGGCAAGAAGGGCGAGCGCATCGTTTACATCAGGACGCTGGTCTCGGGCAAGACGGGCACCGAGGCGGGCCGTTCGATAGACACCGTGGCGAACACCGGACAGTACCTTTGATGGGCAGTATTTCCTCGGGGGGACCGCCGCCCAGACCCCCCGGCCCCCCCTGGGAGGGCGAAGCCCCCCGGACTCCGCCTGTAGGCTGCTTGGCATGAGCGTTCTTCGGGTGATGGGCACGGAGACTGAGTACGGCATCTCTGTGCCCGGCCAGCCCGGTGCCAACGCGATGGTGACCTCATCACAGATCGTCAACGCGTACCAGGCGGCCACCGCCGCCAAGGCCCGGCGTGCGCGCTGGGACTTCGAGGAAGAGAACCCGCTGCGCGATGCGCGGGGCTTCGACCTCACCAGGGAGGCGGCGGACTCCTCGCAGCTGACGGATGAGGACCTCGGCCTGGCCAACGTCATCCTCACCAACGGCGGGCGGCTCTACGTCGACCATGCCCACCCCGAGTACTCGGCTCCCGAGTGCACGAACCCGCTGTCTATGGTGATCTGGGACAAGGCCGGCGAGCGGGTCATGGCGGAAGCCGCGGCGAAGGCCGCGACCGTGCCGGGCAGCGCGCCCATCCAGCTGTATAAGAACAACACCGACAACAAGGGCGCCTCCTACGGCTCGCACGAGAACTACCTGATGCGGCGCGGCACGCCGTTCGCCGATATCGTCAAGTTCCTCGTTCCGTTTTTCGTCTGCCGCCAGGTGATCTGCGGTGCCGGGCGGGTCGGCATCGGCGCCGATGGTCGCGGGACCGGCTTCCAGATCAGCCAGCGGGCCGACTTCTTCGAGGTCGAGGTCGGCCTGGAGACCACGCTGAAGCGGCCCATCATCAACACCAGGGACGAGCCGCACGCCGACCCGGAGAAATACCGGCGGCTGCACGTGATCATCGGCGACGCCAACATGAGCGAGGTATGCACCTACCTCAAGGTCGGCACGACATCGCTGGTGCTCGCGATGATCGAGGACAGGTTCCTCGGCACCGACCTGTCGGTCGAGGCCCCGGTAGCTGAGCTCAGGGCGATCTCGCACGATCCGAGCTGCCGCCGCCTGGTTACGCTCAAGGACGGCCGGAAGATGACTGCCGTCCAGCTGCAGGCCGAATACCTTGAGCTCGCCCGCAAGTACGTCGAGGACCGCTACGGGAACGATGTCGACGACATCACCGCCGATGTCCTGGACCGCTGGGAGTCGGTGCTCAACCGGCTGGCGGACGACCCGATGCTGCTGTCCAAGGAGCTCGACTGGGTCGCCAAGCTTGAGCTGCTTGAGGGGTACAGGTCCAGGGACAACCTCGGCTGGGATCATCCGCGCCTGCAGCTGGTGGACTTGCAGTATTCCGACGTGCGGCCGGATCGCGGCCTGTACAACCGCCTGGCGGCCAGGGGCCGGATGGTGCGGCTGACCGACGACGCCACCGTGGAGCGCGCGGTCGACAACCCGCCCGAGGACACCAGGGCCTTCTTCCGCGGACGCTGCCTTCGGCAGTACCCGGAGTCCGTGGCCGCGGCCTCGTGGGACTCGGTGATCTTCGACATTCCCGGCCGCGAGTCGCTGCAGCGTGTCCCCACGCTCGAGCCGCTGCGCGGCACCAAGGCCCACGTGGGCGAGCTGCTTGACCGCTGCCGTAGCGCCGCTGAGCTGGTGGCCGCGCTCACCGGTCAGGAGTAACCCGCTGAGCGCCCTCGGCCCGCCGCAGGTAGGCCGGGGGCGCGGGGGTGTCCCCCCGCGGGTGCGGGTATCGCGAGTTCGTACCGATTTCGGCCTGGTGGGATTGGGCGGGACTCCTACGGGTCACGATAGCGTTGGGACTGACGGAGGTAGTGATATGGCAACGAAGGACACAGGCGGTCAGCGGCAGACCACTAGGCGCGCCGAAGAGACCGAGCAGGCCGAGTCGGGTACCACCGACGAGGCCAAGGAACGTCACGAAAAGCTCTCCGACGACGTCGACGCCATCCTCGACGAGATCGACGAGGTGCTCGAGGAGAACGCCGAAGAGTTCGTCCGGTCGTACGTGCAAAAAGGCGGACAGTAACGGCGATAGCCGGTTCGCCCTAGGCGGACGCGCCGGCGTCTTTCGCGTACCCGTCGCGCTCCGGCGTGGCAGTAGGGTCTGTTGAGGGCAGCGTTTGTCCGGGGGGAACTCCGAACCCCGGAGCCCCCGAAGGTGCTGACAATCACGGGATGAGGTTCGCCTTGGGCTCGTACTACGACGGCAGCCAGTCCGGTCCGTTCGCCGGGAGTTTCTCCAGGTCCGGACAGGTTCCTGGCTCGGCAGGGTCTAACGGCTTCGGGGGCCAGGCTCCGGCAGGCTTCATGGGCCAGCAGTCATCGTCGTTCGCTGACTTCCTCGCCTCGCACTCACCGGGCCTGCTCCCTGGCCGGACCATTCCGGGCCAGGGTGCCGACGCCGCGTCCGGCCAGGCCGTCCGCGATCTGCCGCACGCCACCACGATCGTGGCCGCCGTCTGCGCCCACAGCGTGGTCCTCGCCGGCGACCGCAGGGCCACCGCCGGAAGCATGATCGCCAAGCGGGATGTGGAGAAGGTCTTCCGCAGCGACGAGTTCTCGGCCATGGGCTACGCGGGGACCGGCAGCGTGGGCATCGAGTTCGTGCGGCTGTTCCAGGTCGAGCTCGAGCACTACGAGAAGATGGAAGGCCGCTCGCTGTCCCTGGAGGGCAAGGCGAACCGGCTGGCCTGGATGGTCAGGGGCAACCTGGGCGCGGCCATGCAGGGACTGGTCGTCGTGCCGCTGTTCGTGGGCTACGACGAGAACACCGGCCGCGGGCGGATCTTCAGTTACGACGTGGCCGGCGGCCCTTACGAGGAGAGCAGGTTCTACTCCATCGGCTCGGGATCGCTGTTCGCCCGCGGCGCGCTGAAGAAGCTGTACTCCGATGACATGCCGGTGGACGCCGCCGTGCTTGCCTGCGTGCAGTCGCTTTACGACGCCGCCGACGACGACTCGGCGACCGGCGGCCCCGATCTGACCAGGCGCATCTTCCCCGTCATCGCCACTATCACGGCCGATGGCTTCAGGAAGCTGCCGGAAGCTGAGTCCGAGGACTACGCTCAGCGGGTGGTACAGGCCCGGATGGTCAGGCCGGACGGCCCGGTAGCCCCGCTGATTTAGCCGTCAGCCCGTCCCATCCGCCTATCCGACTTAGGTAAAGGAAGCGTTCGCGGTGTCAATGCCGTTCTACGTGTCACCAGAGCAGTCCATGCGGGACAAGGCTGACTACGCGCGCAAAGGCATCGCGCGCGGCCGCAGCTGCGTGGCCCTGCAGTACGCGGGCGGGATCCTCCTGGTGGCGCCGAACCCGTCGAGCGCACTGCACAAGATCAGCGAGATTTACGACCGGATCGGCTTCGCCGCGGTCGGCAGGTACAACGAGTACGAGAACCTGCGCAAGGCCGGCGTCACCTACGCGGACATCACCGGCTACCAGTTTGACCGGCACGACGTGACGGCGCGGGGCATCGCCAACTGGTACGCGCAGACGCTCGGCACTATCTTCACCGAGAGCCCGAAGCCGTTCGAGGTGGAGATCGTCGTCGCCGAGGTGGCCCAGCAGCCCGGCGATGACCAGATCTACCGGATCACGTTCGACGGGTCGGTAACCGACGAGCCGGGTTTCGTGGCCTTCGGGGGGCAGGCGGACCAGGTGTCCGCGGCGCTGAAGGAGCGGTACTCGGAGGGAATGTCCCTGGCCGAGGCGTTCGGCGCCGCACTAGACGCCCTGGCCGCGCCGGGCAACGGCGAGCGCAACGAGGACGTGAACTCGCTGGAAGTGGCCATCCTGGACCGGACTCGCGAGCACCGCACGTTCCGCCGCATCCGCGCCGCGCGGCTGCAAGAGCTCATCACCGAGAGCCGCGCTACCGCGGGAGATCCCGCCGCCGCCTCCGCCGACGAGGCTGCCTCAGGCGAAGTCGGTAGCTCAGCCCCGCCCGCTGACTCCGGTCCGCCCACCGGCCCCGACGCGTCCAGCACGGACCGCGGCAGCGGAGTGGGCGACTCCCCGCTCTAGCCCGAACCGCCCGGATCACAGCGGGATGTTGGCGTGGCTGCCCTTCAGCTGGGGAGCTTCGGCGATGGCGCGGGCCAGCACCTGGCGCGTCTGCGCGGGCTCGATGATCGCGTCAATCACGCCTAGGTCAACGGCGCGCTGCAGGCCGCCAGCGGTGGCCTCATGCTCGGCGGCCAGTTGCGTCTCGGCCTCGTGAAGGTCCTCGGGCGGCACCGTAGCGAGCGTGCGGCGGTGCAGGATGCGGACCGCGGCGACCGCGCCCATGACCGCGACCTCGGCGCCGGGAAAGGCGAAGACGCGGGTCGCCCCGAGCGATCGGGAGTTCATCGCGATATAGGCGCCGCCGTAGGCCTTGCGGGTGACCAGCGTGACGCGGGGGACCGTGGCCTCGGCGAAGGCGTGCAGCAGCTTCGCGCCGCGGCGGACCACGCCATCCCATTCCTGGCCGACGCCTGGCAGGTACCCCGGCACATCCACCAGCACTACGAGCGGCACGCCGAACCCGTCGCACATCCGGACGAACCGCGCGGCCTTCTCCGCTGCCGCGGAGTCCAGGCAGCCGCCGAGCCGCATCGGGTTGCTCGCGACCACGCCGACCGTGCGGCAGGCCAGGCGGCCGAGCATCGTCACGATGTTCGGAGCCCACCTCGGGTGCAGTTCGGCGCCTGGTGTATCGAGCAGCCGGGCGGTCAGCAGGTGCACGTCGTAGGCGCGGCGCGCGGACTCGGGCAGCAGGCCGGAAAGGTCGCGCTCCTCGGCATCATCGGCGATCTTCCCCTGGTCGCTGAGCAGCGCCGCGAGCTGGCGCGCCCGGTCAAGCGCGTCGGCGTCGGTCTCGGTCACCACGTGCACCACGCCGGAGCGGCGGCTGTGCGGCTCGGGGCCGCCCAGGCGCTCCATGTCGACATCCTCGCCGGTGACGGACCGCACCACGTCCGGACCCGTGACGAAGATGCGCCCCTGGCCGGACAGGATCACGATGTCGGTCAGCGCCGGGCCGTAAGCCGCACCGCCCGCCGCCGGACCGAGCACCACGGAGATCTGCGGTACCCGTCCGGAGGCCGCGGTCATCGCCGCGAAGACGGTTCCCACGGCGTGGAGGCTGGCCACGCCCTCAGCCAGCCGGGCCCCGCCCGAGTGCCACAGCCCCACGACCGGAACGTCGCGCGACACAGCCTCGGTGTAGGCTCCGACGATTGCGGCGCAGCCTGCGGTGCCCATGGCGCCGCCCTGAACCCTCGGGTCGGAAGCGAAGGCCACTGCCCCGGCGCCCTGGACCAGCCCGACGCCAGCCACGACCCCGCTGCGCTGCTCCCCGTCGGCAGGCAGCAACTCCAGCGTGCCCGGGTCGAACAGGGCCGCCAGCCGCGCCCGCGGATCACGCGGCAGCATGACCGGCCGCTCCTCACCCACGGAATCCAGTGCAGTCATCTGGGGTCTCCTCAGGCCGCGGTGAAAACCAGCGACACGTTGTGGCCGCCGAACCCGAAGGCGTTGTTCAGGACCGCCATCGGCTCGGAGCCGCGCTTGCTGAGCGGCCTCGGCTCGGTCGCGACATCGACGGGCACATCGTCGTCCAGCTCATCAAGGTTGATGGTGGGCGGGGCCACGTGCTCGCGCAGCGCGAGGATGGCGGCCACCGACTCGATCGCGCCCGCGCCGCCGAGCAGGTGCCCGGTCATCGACTTGGTCGACGTTACGACCACGCCTTCCGCCGCCGCACCGAGCGCCTTGACCAGGGCCTGAGCCTCAAGCGCATCGCCTTCCGGCGTCGAGGTGGCGTGCGCGTTCACGTGCACGACCTGGCCCGGGTCGACCCGGGCGTCGGCCAGCGCCCGGCCGATGGCCGCGGTCACCCCGGCCCCGTCAGGTGCCGGGTGCGCGATGTGATAGGCGTCCGAGGAGTAGCCGGCCCCGGCCGCGACGGCGTACACCATGGCACCGCGCTCGCGCGCGTGCGACAGCGACTCAAGCACCAAGATGCCGGCTCCCTCACCGAGCACGAACCCGTCCCTGGCCTTGTCGAACGGCCTCGACGCCCGTTCCGGATCGTCGTTGCGGGTGGACATGGCCCGCATCACGGCGAACGCGGCGATGTTCAGCGGCAGGATCGCCGCCTCGGTGCCGCCGGCCAGGACCACGTCGGCCCGGCCGGAACGGATCATGTCGATGCCGTACCCGATGGCCTCCGCACCGGAGGCGCAGGCGCTGACCAGGGCGTGAGCGCCCGCGCGTGCCCCGATCTCCATGCTGATCCAGCCGGCCGCGCCGTTCGGCATCAGCATCGGCACGGTGTAAGGCGAGATGCGCTGCCAGCCCTTCTCCTTCAGCGTGTCGTAAGCGGTCAGCGTCGACCCGATGCCGCCGATCCCGCTGGTGACCGCGACCCCGAGCCGTTCGGGGTCCGTCTCAGGGGACCCGGCGTGGGTCCACGCCTCGCGCGCCGCGACCAGCGCCAGCTGCTCGCAGCGATCCATCCGGCGCGCTTGTACGCGCCCCACGATCTTCACCGGGTCGGCCGCGGCCGGCGCGGCTATGCGCACCGGCAGCTCTTCCGCCCACGGCTCGGTGAGCCGCCGCACGCCGCTGCGTCCGGCCAGCATCGCCGCCCAGGTCGACGCGACATCCCCGCCGAGCGGGGTGGTCGCGCCGAGCCCGGTGACAACGACGGTTTCGCGCTCTTCTGTCACGCTGTACCTCCGGCGTTCTTGGAGACAAACGTCACCACGTCCTGGACGGTGGTGAGGTCCTTGAGCTGGTCATCGGGGATCTCCACGCCGAACTTGTCCTGCGCGGCCACGGCGATCTCCACCATCGACAGCGAGTCGATGTCCAGGTCGTCGACGAAGCTCTTGCCCGGCGTCACCTCATCTGCGGGCACGCCGGCGATCTCCTCGACGATTTCACCAAGCCCGGCGAGAATCTCCTGGTCAGTCATTGCTGTTACTCCTTGTCGTAACTGTTCGTTCTGGTCCGCGCCCCGTGCCGGGGCGGCGCCAGTGCGGGGGCGGCGCCCCGGCACGTCGGCGCTGCCGAGGCAGCGCCCGCCGCAGCAGCAGGCCGACTCGGCAGCGCGCGGCTAGGGTACCGTGATCACCTGCGCCGCGTAACATAGCCCGGCGCCGAATCCGAGCAGTAGGGTCAGCGAGCCCGGTTTGAGGTCGCCGCGCTCAGCCATCCGCGACAGTGCCAGCGGGATCGACGCCGAAGAGGTGTTGCCGGCGTGCACGATGTCGTCCGCCAGGCGATCCCGCGGGACGCCGAGCTTGCGGGCGATCGACTCGATGATCCGCAGGTTGGCCTGATGCGGAACGAACGCCGACAGGTCGCTCACGGCGACGCCGGCCCGTTCGCACGCCTGCGCCGCGATCGGATGCATGTTGGTGGTCGCCCACCGGAACACCGCCTGGCCTTCCTGATGCAGCGAGGACGTCCGGTCCGCGATCGTGATGTTCTGCGACAGGTCTCCCGCGCTGCCCCACACCACCGGGCCGATGCCGGGCGCCTCACCGTCCGCAATCGGGCCGACCACCGCGGCGCCAGCCCCGTCGGCGAAGATGATGCTGGTGGAGCGGTCGGTGAAGTCAATCCACGCCGTCATCTTCTCGGCCCCGATGACGAGCACGTGCCGGGCCGTACCGGCCCGGATCGAGTCGGAGGCGGTCGCCAGCGCGTAGCAGAACCCCGCGCACGCGGCGTTGAGGTCGTAAGCGCCCGGGGCGACGATGCCGAGGCGGTGCGCGACCACCGCGGACACGTTCGGTATCGACGCCTCGGTGCTGCAGGTGGCCACGATGACCAGGTCGATGTCGGCGCAGGACAGGCCGCTGGCGGCTAGCGCCTTACCGCCGGCCACGGCCGCCATGTCTGTCACGCTCTCGTCGGGACCGGCGATCCGGCGGCTGACGACGCCGACCCTGCTGCGTATCCATTCGTCGCTGGTGTCGACCCGGGCCGTTAGGTCGTCGTTGGTGACCACGTTGCCTGGCTGGTAACCGCCGAACGACAAGATGCGCGCGCCCGCGGCGGGCGCGAACGGGCTGGCGGACATAGAGGGGCGTGGGGACGTCATGCGCCTTCCCTGGGCTGGACGCGGACAAGGGGCTGACCTTCGCTGACCGGATCCCCGTCCTCCACCAGCCATTCGATGATCTCGGCCGGCCACGGCGCCGTGACCGGATGCTCCGCGCCGCGCGTCACGACGGTGCCGAGCTGGGCGGTATGACCGATGGTGGCGCCCGCCAGCGTAGCCCCCGCATTCTCCAGAACTGAACGGAATCTACCAGAGGTCGGCGCGACGATCAGCCGCCACTCGGGCGTGTGGCTGTGGCCCTGGTGGGAGACGGAGGCGGAAAGGTGCTCCTCTATCAGCTCGCGCGCCGCGTCGAGCTGATCCGGGGTCTTCAGGGCCAGCTGGGCCACGCCGGGCAGCGCCCGCCTGGCCAGGCCGGTCAGCGTGCCGGCCGGCGGCAGCTCGATGATCGCGGTCACGCCGAGATCGGTCATGGTCCGCATGCACAGGTCCCAGCGCACCGGCGCGGCGACCTGGGCGACCAGGCGTTCCAGCCATTCCTTGCCGGTGGTGACGGCGGCCCCGTCGGCATCGGACAGCAGCGTGATGGCCGGATCCTCGACCGTGACGTCAGCCGCCGCTGCACGCAGGGCCGCCACGGCCGGTGCCATATACCGGGTGTGGAAGGCTCCGGCGACCTGCAGCGGGCGCAGCCGGGCGCCGGCCGGCGGATCGGCCGCGAAGGCCTGCAGGTCCGCTAGCGACCCGGCGGCCACGATCTGTCCCGCGCCGTTGACGTTCGCGGGCGTGAGGCCGCACCTGGTGAGGGCGGCGAGCACGGCGTCCTGGTCGCCGCCGAGCACGGCCGTCATCCCGGTCGGCTCGGCCGCCGATGCCACCGCCATCGCGTTGGCGCGCACCGCGACCAGCCGCATGGCGTCGTCGGCGGCCAGGACGCCGGCGATGACCCCGGCTGCCAGCTCCCCGACGCTGTGTCCCGCGGCCGCGTCGGCCGGGACCTCACGCGGCCCGCCGGCCCCTGCCAGTTCCCCGGCCGCGACGAGCGCGGCCCCCAGGAGCAGCGGCTGCGCGACCGATGTGTCCCTGATCTCGTCGGCGTTCGCGGTCGTGCCGAACTTGATCAGATCGCAGGCCGCCAGCTCGGAGGCGGCACCGAGACGGTCGGCGACGCCGGGCAGTTCGAGCCACGGAGCGAGGAAGCCCGGTGTCTGCGCGCCCTGCCCGGGAGCGGTGATGATCAGCATCCTCCTACCCTGCCCTGTAGAACTCCGCCACTTGAATGCCGGATGGTACGAAGATGTTCGGCGAAGACTTGTACCTTTCATACAAATAACGTTTATCCGGATGTCACCATCGCGTTACCCCCCGCGGCGCAAGCCGCGAAGACTCAGCTACTCTTGGCGGCCAGCCGGCCCAGGGCGATAGCCACCCACAGGGTGAAGCCGTCCCGTCCGACCGAAGGTGTGTAATCGGTGAGCTCGGCGACGCGGCGCAGCCGGTAGCGGACGGTGTTGGGGTGGACGAACAGCAGCCGTGCGGTGGCCTCCAGGGACGACCCCTGCTCCAGGTAGGTGGTCAGGGTGTCCAGAAGCGCGTTGCCGCCGCTGAGCAGCGGCTCGTAGACGTCGCTGATGAGGGCGGCCCGGGCGTCAGGGTCGCTGTCCAGAGCCCGCTCAGGCAGCAGGTCGTCTGCCCCGGCGGGACGGGGCGCGTCCGGCCAGGCGGGTGCGGCGCGCAGCGCGGCCAGGGCGGCGCGGGCCGACACAGAAGCGGCCCGCAGGTCGCGGACCAGCGGGCCGGCGATGACCGGGCCCGGCCCGAAACGCCCGGCGAACCGCTCGGCCGCGGCGATCGGGTCGTCGGTGCCGCCGAGGATCAGGATCAGCCGGTTGCCGTGTACCCCTGCGAGCAGGTCAAGCCGGGCGCGCCTGGCCTGGGCCCTGAGCTCCTCCATCAGCGGCTCCGCGGCGCCGTTGCCGCCCGGCTCGCCCTCGGCGCCATCCTCTTCGCCGATGGTGCCGACTACGACCACGACGGGCGAGGATGACCAGTTCAGCGCCGAGGCCCACGAGTGCATCGAATCCCCGGTTTCCCCGTGTACGAGGGAGTCAACGACCAGCGCTTCCAGCCTGGCGTCCCAGGCACCGCGCGCCTCCGCGTTCCGCGCGTACACCTGGGCGGTGCTGAACGCGATCTCCCTGGCGTAGGTCAGCACCGCCTCGCGCAGTTCCGCCTCTTCGCCGGGCGCGGCCAGTTCGTCGACCCGGGCTTCCACCGCGTCGATGATGACCCGCACCATCTCGACCGCGTGCTGCAGGCTGACCGCGCGGGCCAGTTCGCGCGGCGCGGTGCCGAACACCTCGGTGACCGCGGGCCGGTTGCGTTCGGGGTGCCTGATCCAGTCGATGAACGCGGCGATGCCCGCCTGGGCCACCAGGCCCAGCCAGGACCGGTTCTCGGCCGACATCTTGCGGAACCAGGGCAGCCGCTCGTCCATGGCGGCGATCGCGGCCGTGCCGAGTGTCCCGGTGGCCCGTTCCATCCGCCGTACGGTCTCTGCCTGGACCTGCGGCCGGGCGTGCTGCTTCGCCGTCATCCCTCCAGCCTGCTCAAGAGCGCCTACGAGAGCGCCTCGCTCACTGGCTGGTCCAGCCGGTACCGGCTGATCGCCCGGGCAGGCAGGTCGGCGTCGACCGCGCCGCTGCGGGCCAGTTCCCACAGCACCGCGACCGTGATCGACTCGGCGTCGACGTGGAAGAACCGCCGGGCCGCCGCCCGGGTATCAGAAAAGCCGAACCCGTCGGTGCCGAGCGAGGTGAACGTGCCAGGCACCCAGCGGGCGATCTGGTCGGGCACCGCCTTGATCCAGTCTGATACCGCTACCAGGGGACCCACGGAACCAGCGAGCACCGACGTGATGTACGGCACCCGGGCCGGCTCGCCGGGATGAAGCATGTTCCACGACTCGCAGGCCAGCGCGTCCCGGCGCAGCTCGGTCCAGGATGTGGCCGACCACACGTCGGCGGACACCCCCCAGTCGGTGGCCAGCATCTCCTGAGCCGTCAGCGCCGAACGCAGGGCCACGCCCGAGGCCAGGACCTGGGCTCGCGGCGCCCCCGACTCCGACCGCTCCGACGACCCCGGCTCCGGCGACCCCGGCTCCGGCGACCCCGGCTCCGGCGACCCCGGCTCCGGCGACCCCGGCTCCGACGACCCCGGCTCCGACGACCCCGGCTCCGACGACCCCGGCTCCGACTCCGACGACTCCGACTCCGGCGCAGAAGGCTCCGACGCAGACGACCCCGGACCGGTGACCCCCGGAGCAGCGGGCGCGTACAGGTACAGGCCGCGCAGGATGCCGTCCTCCAGGCCCGCGGTGCCGCCGGGGAAGCTGACGGGCTCAGGGGGCTGCGGGTACGGCTCGTTGTAGAGGGTGAGGTAGTAGAAGATGCTCTCGCCTTCTGGGTGCTCAGGCGTGGCCTCGTACATCCGGCGCAGCGCGTCCCGCATCACGTAGGCCAGCTCGAATGCCCACCCGCAGTCGTAGGACACGCACGCCTCGCTGACCGAGGCGAGCAGCAGCGAGTGGCCGTCGTTGTGCTGCAGGCCCTCGCCCGTCAACGTCGTCCGGCCGGCCGTCGCCCCCAGCAGGAAACCCCGCCCGAGCTGGTCGCCGAACGCCCAGAGCTGATCGCCGGTCCGCTGCCAGCCGAACATCGAGTAGAACACGTACACCGGGATCATGTGCGTGCTGTGGGTGGCGTACGAGGTGCCCGCGGCGGTCACCGATCCCATCGCGCCGGCCTCGCTGATCCCCTCGTGCAGGATCTGGCCCTTCACCGACTCCTTGTAGGACAGCAGCAGGTTACGGTCCACCGCCTCATAGGTCTGGCCGTGCGGGGAGTAGATCTTCGCGGTCGGGAACAGCGAGTCCATCCCGAATGTCCTGGCCTCGTCCGGGATGATCGGGGCGAACCGTTCCCCGATGACCGGGTCCTTCATCAGCTCCTTGAGCAGCCGCACGAACGCCATCGTGGTGGCGACCGCCTGCTTGCCCGAGCCCTTGCGCAGCTCGTCGTACACCGAATCGCTAGGAAGAGGCAGCGGCTTGGCCCGTACTACCCGGCGGGGGAGCACCCCGCCCAGGGCGGCCCGCCGCTCGCGCATGTAAAGGATCTCGTCGGAGTCCTCGGCCGGGCGGTAGTACGGCGGCAGTTCCGCTTCCAGCGCCGAATCCGGGATCGGCAGGTAGAGCCGGTCCCTGAACTCCTTGAGCTCGGCCACCGTGAGCTTCTTCATCTGGTGCGTGGCGTTGCGGGCCTCGAAGTCCTTGCCCAGCGTCCAGCCCTTGATCGTGTGGGCCAGGATGACCGTGGGCTGGCCGGCGTGC
Source organism: uncultured Actinomycetes bacterium (assembly GCA_963739615.1). Lineage (GTDB taxonomy): Bacteria > Actinomycetota > Actinomycetes > Streptosporangiales > Streptosporangiaceae > Palsa-504. The sequence continues at coordinate 117,518 of CAVUBD010000033.1, read as the reverse complement.
TCGTGGGCTGCCTTGAACGCCGCGTACACCTTGCGGTAGTCGTGGCCGCCGCGGGACAGGCCGCGAAGCTCGTCGTCGGACAGGTGCGCCACCATGGCGCGCAGCCGGGGGTCGCCGCCGAAGAAGTTCTCCCTGATGTAGGCGCCCGACTCGACGCTGTAGGTCTGGAACTGGCCGTCCGGCGTGGTGTTCATCTTGTTGACAAGCACGCCGTCGGTGTCCTTGGCCAGCAGTTCGTCCCAGTCGCGGCCCCAGATGACCTTGATCACGTTCCAGCCCGCGCCGCGGAAGTACGCCTCGAGCTCCTGGATGATCTTGCCGTTGCCGCGTACCGGCCCGTCCAGCCGCTGCAGGTTGCAGTTGATGACGAAGGTGAGGTTGTCCAGTTCCTCGCGGGCGGCCAGCCCGATCGCGCCGAGCGCCTCGGGCTCGTCCATCTCGCCGTCGCCGAGGAACGCCCAGACGTGCGACCTCGAGGTGTCGTGGATCTCGCGGGCCAGCAGGTACCGGTTGAACCGGGCCTGGTAGATGGCGTTCAGCGGGCCGAGGCCCATCGACACGGTGGGGAACTCCCAGAATTCCGGCATCAGCCGCGGGTGCGGATAGGACGGCAGGCCGCCGCCCGGATGCGAAAGCTCCTGCCGGAATCCGTTGAGCTGCTCCTCGGTCAGCCTGCCCTCGAGGAACGCGCGGGCGTAGATGCCCGGCGCCGCGTGCCCCTGGAAGAACACCTGGTCGCCGGACTCGCCGTGGTCCTTGCCGCGGAAGAAGTGGTTGAACCCGACCTCATAGAGCGAAGCCGCGCTGGCGTAGGTGGCGATGTGCCCGCCCACGCCCATTCCCGGCCGGTTGGCCCGCGAGACCATGATGGCCGCGTTCCACCTGATGTAGGCCCGGATCCGGCGCTCGGCGTGCTCGTCGCCCGGGAACCAGGGCTCGCGCTCGGGCGGGATCGTGTTGATGAAGTCGGTGCTGCGCAAGCCGGGTACGCCGACCTGCTGCTCGCGTGCCCGCTCGAGCAGGCGGAGCATCACGTACCTAGCCCGGGTCCGGCCCCGGGTCCTGACGACCGAGTCGAACGACTCGACCCATTCGCGTGTCTCGTCCGGGTCGATATCGGGCAACTGGGTCGGCAACCCGTCGCTGATGATGGGGAATGGCTGACGTCCGGAAGCCACGGGGTAGCCTCGCCTTCCGCAGTTGATCGGGCGGCCGGTCGGCCGCGTTCTAGCTGAGTCTTCGCCTGGTCGATGTGCTGTCCAGACCAATCGTCGTACGAACCGGCCCAGAACGCATCTCTACTCGAAGGTAACCGCACCCGCGGGGGGCTTTGCCCCCGCGTACCCCCCAAGTTCGGGCTTCGCCTCCGCGTACCCCAAGTTCGGTTTTGCCCTCGCGAACCCCCGGGAACCCGCGACCCGGGGCGGTTTCGCCGAGAGTAATGCGACTCGTTACTCTACGTGGTTAGACCTGCTGTACGCGACCGATTGGCGGAGCGGGCAGGTCAATTTATGGACGCGGTTTCCGCACCCGGAGCGATTGCCACTTGCGCGTCGAGCCGGGCCAGTGTGAACTGTCCCAACAAGAAGTGCTGACGTGTCACCGTCGTCAGGGGGAAGCCGGGCCTCGCGTCCGGGTCCCCTGTTGCTATGGAGGTGACGCGGGGAGGGATCTGAGGAGGACGTCAGTGAGCGCGACCGCGGGCCAGGCGCAGGATGAGCGCGGCCAGGCCGAACGGCTCGGGATCAAACCGGGCCAGGTGGTGCAGGAGATCGGCTACGACGATGATTGCGACGAGCAGTTGCGCGGCGCGATCACCAAGATAGACGGCGTGGAGCTAGTCGATGAGGATTATGACAACGTCGTCGACGTGGTCCTGCTCTGGTGGCGGGACGCGGACGGGGACCTCGTGGACGCACTGGTCGACGCCCTCACGCCGCTAGCCGACGGAGGGTACATCTGGCTGCTTACGCCGAAGGCGGGCAGAGCAGGTCACGTCGAGCCGAGCGATATCGGTGAGGCCGCGCCCACGGCCGGCCTGTCCCAGACCTCCAGCGTGAGCGCGGCCCGTGACTGGTCAGGGTCACGGCTGGTCGCGCCGAAGGCGCGCAGGTGAGACCGTGCGCCGAAGGCGCGCAGGTGAGACCGTGCGCCGAAGGCGCGCAGGTGAGACCGGGAGAATGCGCCGAAGGCGCGCAGGTGAGCCGCTGAGTCCGGTTCCGGCCGTGCTCAGCTGACCGGCCGTTCGCTCTTTTCATGCCGAACGGTCCATGGCTCGTGTCCTGGCGCCAGCTGGCAGACTTAGGTGCTGAACGGGAGCGGCCAGGCACATTTTGCGGAATCCAGTGAAAGGACCAGGGCATGGCGGTAGAGGTGGGCGAGGTAGCGCCCGACTTTGAGCTGCCCGACCAGCATGGCACGCCCGTGCGGCTGTCTAGCTTCCGTGGCGCCAAGAACGTCGTGCTTGTCTTTTACCCGCTGGCGTTCAGCGGCGTATGCACAAGTGAGCTGTGCGCGATCCGCGACGAGTTCCCCGAGGTGAGCCGCGACGACGTGGAGCTGCTCACCGTGTCCGTGGATTCGACGTTCGCGCACCGGGCCTGGTCGGACGCCGAGCATTTCCAGTTCGGGTTGCTGTCTGACTTCTGGCCGCACGGGGCGGTGGCCACGCTGTACGGTGTGTTCGACTCCGAGCGCGGCATGGCGACCCGGGGCACGTTCGTCATCGACAAGGACGGCGTAGTGCGCTGGAAGGTCGTCAACCCGATCCCGCAGGCGCGCGATCTCGCCGAATACTCGAAGGCGCTCGCCGCGTTCGGCTAGCGCCCCTTTCCCGATGTAAGGGGAGGCCTGGGGGTGAGCCTCAATGCCGTGTTACCGCTGCGGGGTGCGGCAGACCGACCCGGAACGGGGCCAGAGTCCCTGGCGACGCGGCGTGCGGCGAGACCAGCTCGTGCTGGTCTGCCCGGCCTGCCAGGAAGCGGGCGACTGGACCGCTGACCTTGAGTCCTGCATCAGGTGCGGCACCGTGCACCTGATCCGCCGGCTTGGCCAGGTCGAATGCCTCGACTGCGGCCTGGTCCGCGAGCCTTCACCCGTCCTCGTCCCGGCACCAGCGGGCGACCAGGACGCGGAGCTTGCGGCCGCCCCGGCCAGGACCTCAGGCGGCCCGGCGGCGGCCGGGCGTGACACGGCCCTGGCCGAGGAAGTCGGGCGTGCCCTGGACCGGCTGCTCGGCCGCCGCTGATTCCTCGCGATTCCTGTTCAGGTGCAGTCAGAGCAGGTAGCGCCTTGGTAACGGGATCGAAGAATCCACGGTAGGGAGGTGGCACTCACCCGGACCGCTAGTGAGCAGGCACTTTCGCCGCCGGCGTGGAAGAACGCGGCGACCGCGGGCGCGTTGGGGATGTGCTAGAAATGATGCGGAGACGGAGGGTCTGTTGCCGATCGAGCAGCTCGGGCATGAGGCGGCGGAACTACTGAGCCTCACCAACGGCGGAGAGGCCAGGTCGCTGAACAAGCTCGCGGAGCTTGCCGCCTGGCAGGTGACCGCGTGCTCGGGGGCACACGCCGCCGTATGGCGCGACAGCGAGATGGTCAGCGCCGCGGCCACCCATCCGGACCTAGCCGAACTCGCTGACCTGCAGTTCCAGATCGGCCGTGGCCCGCTAGTCGAAGCGGCGGAGACCGGCGGCGCGGTCAGCTGCCCGGACACGCTCGACGAAGACCGCTGGCCCGATTACGCTGAGGCGGCGCTGCGCCGCGGTGTCCGCTGTTCGGTCCATCTCGTGCGCGAACTCCCGCGCGGCGCCTTGGTGCTGTCCCTGTTCGGCGTCCGTCCAGGCGTGCTTGACGCCGAGTCCAATCCCATGGCGGACATGCTCGCCGCCTTCGGCGGCGCGATGCTCACCAACGCGACCGCCTACGACCAGGCGCAGCGGACGGCCAGCCAGCTCAAGGACGCTGTGGTGGCCCGATCGGTCGTCGACCAGGCCAAGGGCATCTTGATGCACGCGCTCAGCTGCGACGCCGACGAGGCGCTGCAGCGCTTGCGCCAGGAGTCTCAGCGCCGCCACGTCAAGGTCACTGAGGTCGCAGGCGAGGTCGTCGCCGCCTACGGCCGCGAAGGCTGAATCACACGAGAACCCGCCGGCCGTTAGCTTCCCTCCGGGGGCGTGGGTTTACCAGCGCCGGTTTTCATTTCTGTCCTTCCGCTGTCAGGCGCCCTAGCTGATCAGGCCGTCACAGCTGATTCGGGGTGTCGCCAGTCTCGGCTGGATCGAGCAGCCGGTTCTTCAGGTGGCCCAGAGCCCGGGCCAGGAGCCTGGACACGTGCATCTGGGAGATGCCGAGCCGTTCGCCGATCTCCGTCTGGGTGAGGTTGCCGTAGAAGCGCATGACCAGAATGCGCTGCTCGCGCTCGGGCAGTTCCTCCCAGTGGGTGTTGACCGCTTCCATGTCGATGGTGTGAGCGACACCGGGATCTTCGTCGCCGAGCACGTCGGCGAGCAGCGCGGGGTCCTCGCGGTCGGACAGCGGGGCGTCGAGGGAGTACGTGCTGAATACCAGGTCAGCCTGACGGGCTTCTAGCATGTCGTCGGCGCTGACCCCGAGCCGGTGAGCCAGTTCTTCTTCTGTCGGCCCCCGGCCGAGCTGCTGGGTGAGCTCCTCGTTCGCCTTGCGGAGCTCGAGCAGCAGTTCCTGGGCGGACCGGCGGACGTGGATCTGCCAGCGCTTGTCCCGGAAGTGACGCTTGATTTCGCCGCTGATGCAGGGCTGCGCGTAGGCGGACAGGCTGTCGCCGACCTCGGGGTTGTAGTTGTTAATCGCCTTGAGCAAGCCGACGTATCCGACCTGCATCAGGTCCTCAGTGGGCTCAGGGCTGCCGCGGTACTGCCTGACGCACGATCGGACCAGCTTCTGATAGCGGTCCACGATGATCTCGCAGGCAGCGGCCCGCAGCTCGCTGTTCCTGGGCAGCGCGCGGATCTTGCCGAGCAGTTCGTTGTCGGAAAGCTGGTTCAGTTCCGCGCGTGACCCGGAATGGAAGCTGGCGTCGGAGTCAAGGCGGGCGTCAGGGCCGTCAGGGCCAGCGTTGGCGGTGTCTGGCGCCGGCTGCTTGAGGGTTCCCCTTATCAAAGTCGTCTCCTCGTGACCCTGGGAATTACGGACGAGTACGGTGTGCCCGACCCAAGGCGAATAAACGTAAGGCAATATGATGCTCGTCACATTTACCTCAGCGCAGCTCCGCCGGGTCGCCTTCGCCGCCCTGGCTCCGGAGCGCCAGGCGGCTACGGTGCGCGGCTGGCATCAGCCGCGCCGGTAACGCTCCGCATCGGTGCTGGGCCAGCGACCCGGCCCGAGGAGTTCCGCAGGGTGACCGAGGTGACCTACCTGGGTTTTCGTGCACGGCACCGCGCCAGCGACCTACCTGCGGGGCAGCCACCGCTCCATGCAGGCGAGCAGCTCATCGGTGTCGACGGGCTTGGTGACGTAATCGCTGGCCCCGGCCGCGATGCTCTTCTCCTTGTCGCCGGGCATGGCGCGGGCGGTCACCGCGATGATGGGCAGCGTCACGAAGGCGGGCATCTGCCGGATCTTGGTCATCGTCGCGTAGCCGTCCAGCTCCGGCATCATCACGTCCATCAAGATGAGGTCGGTGTCTTCGGCGGTGAGCAGGGCCTCGATGCCCTTGCGGCCGTTGGGTGCCTGGGTCACGACCATGCCGTGCAGCTCGAGCGTGCTCGTGATCGCGAAGACATTGCGCGGGTCGTCGTCGATCACCAGGATCCGCTTGCCCAGCAAGGCTTCGTGACTCTCGCCCTCCGCCGGTATCCGCGGCCCCGCCTCGGCGTTGCTGTCGGCCGCTGCCTCGCTGATCAGCGCGGGCACGTGGTCGGGCTGAGCCGCGGACAGGTGCAGCGTGATGCGCTCGCGCAGCTCATCAAGTGAGGGCAGCAGCTCAAGCGGCTGAGAGCCGAAGCGAAGCCGGGCCAGTCTGGCCTGCGCGCTGTCTATCTTGTCCCTGGTGTGGGCGAGGACCGGAACGTCACGGAGCTTCGGCTGGTCCTGGAGCTGCTCGAGGAAGGCGAACGCGGACGCGTCCTCCAGGCCGAGGTCGAGGACGACGCACTGGTGCGGCGCGGCGGCGAGGGCCTCGATGCCTTGCTCGGGGCTGACGGCCGTCCCCACCTGGACCGGCCCGATGCCGGTGAGATCGGAAACCGCGCTGTAGGCGAGCAGGGTCAGCAGGCCGCCCCGGGAGCCCTCGAGGACCAGCAGGCGCCGGTCGCCTGGCGCCAGGTCGTCCGGTAGGGTCGGCTGCAGCCGCAGGGCCTCGGTGGCCCCGGTGCGCGCATCGCCGTTGGCCAGGATGCTGACGCTATCGCTCACCCGCAGGGAGTCGGCGTACGAGTCCATCACGTCGGCGGCCCCTGGCAGTTCGCACGGCAGGAACAGCGTGAACGTGCTGCCCTGGCCGAGCTCGCTTTGCGCGGTGATCTCGCCCCCGAGCAGCGCGCCGACCTCCCGCGCGATCGAAAGCCCGAGCCCGGTGCCGCCGTGCCGGCGGCTGAGCGTGCCGTCGCCCTGCTGGAAGGCGCCGAAGATGGTGCCGAGGTTCTCCGGCGCGATGCCGATGCCGGTGTCGTCCACCGAGAACGCCAGCACCTCGCCCCACTCGGGCAGACGCCGGTCAGCCTGGCCGACGCGGAGCACGACCCGGCCCCGTTCGGTGAACTTCACCGCGTTGGCCAGCAGGTTGCCGAGCACCTGGCGGAGCCGCTGCCGGTCGGTGAACAGCTCAGCCGGGGCTTCGGGATCCGCCTCGACGGCGAAGTCCAGCCCTTTCTCGGCGGTGAGCGGCTGGAACGTGGCCTGGACGTCCTCGAGCAGCGCGCTGAGCGGGAACCGCTCAACGTGGATGTCCATCCGCCCGGCCTCGACCTTGGACAAGTCGAGGATGTCGTTGATGAGCTGCAGCAGGTCTGAACCCGCCGAGTGAATGACGTTGGCGTACTCGACCTGCTTGGCCGTGAGGTTGCGGCCCGGGTTCTGCGCCAGGAGCCGGGCCAGGATCAGCAGGCTGTTCAGCGGCGTCCGCAGCTCATGGGACATGTTCGCCAGGAACTGCGACTTGTACTTGGATGCGAGCGCCAGCTGCCTGGCGCGCTCTTCGATCTCCTGCCTGGCCTGCTCGATCTCGGCGTTCTTGGTCTCGATGTCCCGGTTCTGCGCGGCCAGCAGCGCCGCCTTGTCCTCCAGCTCGGCGTTGGACCGCTGCAGCTTCACCTGCTGGCTCTGCAGTTCCACCGACCGCGCCTGAAGCTCGGAGGTCAGCCGCTGCGACTCCTCGAGCAGCGCGTCGGTGCGGGAGTTGGCGATGATCGTGTTGAAGTTGACCCCGAGGGTTTCCGTCAGCTGCTCGAGGAAGTCGGTCTGCACCGGGCTGAACTCGGTGAACGAGGCCAGCTCGATGACGCCGAGCACCTGATCTTCGAACAGGATGGGCAGCACCGCCAGGTTCGCGGGCGGCGCCTCGCCGAGCCCGGAGGAGATCGTGACGTAGCCCTGGGGGAGGTTCGCGACCATAATGGACCGCTTGCTCCGCGCCACCTGGCCGATCAGCGACTGGCCGAGCCGGTACTGGATCGGGGCCGACGTGTCGGCCCGCAGTCCGTAGCCGGCGATGAGGCGGAGCTGGGTGTCGCCGCCCGCCGACTCGGACAGGAAGAAGGTGCCGTGCTGCGCGCCGACCAGCGGAGCGAGTTCGTCCATGATCAGCTCGGCCACCACGGCCAGGTCCCGGTGGCCCTGCATCATGCCGGCGATCCTGGCCAGGTTGGTCTTCAGCCAGTCCTGCTGCTGGTTGGCCCGGATCGTCTCGCGCAGCGACTGAACCATCGCGTTGATGTTGTCCTTGAGCTCGGCGACCTCGCCCTGGGCCTCCACCGAGATGGACCTGGTCAGGTCGCCCGAGGCGACGGCGCTCGTCACCTCGGCGATCGCGCGGACCTGCCTCGTCAGGTTCCCGGCCAGCTCGTTCACGTTCTCGGTCAGGCGCTTCCAGGTGCCGGATACGCCCTCCACCTCGGCCTGGCCGCCCAGGCGCCCCTCGCTGCCTACCTCGCGGGCGACACGGGTGACCTCTGCGGCGAACGAGGACAGCTGGTCGACCATGGTGTTGATGGTGGTCTTGAGCTCGAGGATCTCACCCCGTGCGTCCACGTCGATCTTCTTGGACAGGTCGCCTTGCGCGACCGCGGTGGTGACCTGGGCGATGTTGCGGACCTGGTTGGTCAGGTTGTTGGCCATCGAGTTGACGTTGTCGGTGAGGTCCTTCCAGGTGCCTGACACGCCCTTCACGTCGGCCTGGCCGCCCAGCCGCCCCTCGGTTCCCACCTCGCGGGCCACCCGCGTCACCTCATCGGCGAACGCGGACAGGGTGCCGACCATCCGGTTGATCGTCTGGGCCAGCGCGGCGACCTCCCCCATCGCCTCCACCGTGATCTGCTGGCTCAGGTCGCCGCGCTCGACGGCCGTGGCGACCTGCGCGATCGAGCGCACCTGGGCGGTCAGGTTGGACGCCATCACGTTGACGTTGTCGGTGAGGTCCTTCCAGGTGCCCGACACCCCGCGGACGACGGCCTGGCCGCCGAGGTTGCCCTGGGTGCCGACCTCGCGGGCCACTCTGGTCACCTCGTCGGCGAACGCGGAGAGCTGGTCGACCATCGTGTTGATGGTTTCCTTCAGCTCCATGATCTCGCCGCGGGCGTCGACCCGGATCTTCTGGCTCAGGTCGCCCTTCGCCACCGCCGTGGTCACCTCGGCGATGGAACGCACCTGGTCGGTCAGGTTGGCCGCCATGACGTTGACGGACTCGGTCAGGTCCTTCCAGGTGCCGGACACGCCCTTCACGTCCGCCTGGCCGCCCAGCCGGCCCTCGGTGCCGACCTCGCGGGCCACCCGCGTCACCTCGTCGGCGAAGGATGACAGCTGGTCGACCATCGTGTTGAGGGTCGACTTCAGCTCGAGGATCTCGCCGCGCGCGTCCACGTCGATCTTCTGGCTCAGGTCGCCCCTGGCCACCGCGGTCGCGACCTGGGCGATGTTACGCACCTGCCCGGTCAGGTTGCCCGCCATGGCGTTGACGGACTCGGTCAGGTCCTTCCACGTGCCCGATACCTCAGGGACGTAGGCCTGGCCGCCGAGCTTGCCTTCGGTGCCGACCTCGCGGGCCACCCGGGTCACCTCGGAGGTAAACAGGTCGAGCTGGTCCGCCATCCCGTTGAAGACCGTGGCGATCTCGTCCATCAGCGGGTCGCCGGTCTGCGCCAGGCGGGTGCTGAAATCGCCCCCGCGTACCGCCGTCAGCCCGGCGAGCAACTGCTCGAGCCCGGACTTGTCGAGCCGCGGATCGGACTGGACCGTATCAGCCACCAAGCGCTCCCATCAGCTGTGCCGAGGCGACGCCACGCACGTTCGGCACCGTCGTGCGATCTATACCGATGGTAGACCGGATGTAATTATCATGGGCCGAACACACTTCTAGAGCAGTGCTCAATGCGAACGGCCCCGCCTGCCGCGGGAAGGCGGGCAATGCGGAAAGGCGGGTGATCGTGGCAGGTAGCGATGCCGACATGCGGAGGCTGATCGCCGTCATCGACCGCCAGCGGCATGAGCTCGACCGCATCAGGGCCCAGGCCGCCGGTCAGACGGTCATCGCGATGGCCAGGGGCGCGCTGATGGAACGGCTCGGCTTGTCCTGCGCCGAGGCGGTCGGCCAGCTGGCCGAGCTCTCCGCGGCGACCGGGATACCGCAGGCCGAGATGGCCGCCGCGGTACTGTCCGGGACGCTGAGTGACTCCGATACGCCCGCCGTCGCGACGTACGTCAGGCACGACGGCCAGCCGGGGCCGCGCTCGCTCATCGTCGAGACGGCGGCCGAGATGGCCGCCGACGGCGCCGAGCTTGCCGCCATGCTGGCGGGGCAGCTGCTTGAGCCGCTCGGGGCGTCCGCGGTGGTGCTCTGGCTCCTCGAGGCGGACGGAGCGCTGGCACTGCTTGGCCAGACGGGACTGTCCCGGGGCGAAGTCAGCCGCTGGCAGCGCATCCCGCCGCAGCTGGACGGTCCGCCTCAGCGGGTCGCTCACGGCGCCGCCGACCTGTGGTGGCCGGCCTGGCCGCAGGGCGACTGCGCGCCGGTCACCTCAGCGCCCGGCGGAGCCCGGGCCGTGCTGGCGCTACGGCAGCGGAACGGAGAGCTGCTCGGCGTGATGGAGGCCAGCTGGCCGGGGGCCCTTGAACCGCTCGCGGCGTTCACCGCCGAGGTGCGTCAGCGCCTGACGTCCCTGGCCGCCGCCTGCGCCCGGGTCGTGGGCGCGCGTCTCGCGCACGGCAGCCTCGCCGCCGCGCAGCCGAAGGCGGCGGTCTTCACGCTGCTCGATGGCCTGGCCGACTCGGTGCTTGTCGTCCAGGCCATCAGGGACGACGCCGGGGAACTGCGCGATTTCAGCATCGAGCACGTCAGCCCCGGCTTCTGCGATCCCGCGGGCCGGGCGGAGGGCGGCCTGACCAGGCTGACCCTGCTGGAGGCTTACCCGGCCGGCATCGCGGGCTCGGGCCTGTTCGCCCGGGCCGCGCAGGTCCTGGCGGATGGCGTGCCCCAGCATGTGCCCGGGCCGCTCGGTGAATCCCTGGCCGGCGGCCGGCCAGCTGACGAGAGCGAAGCCGCGCCAGCTCCGCTGGCCGACCTGCGCGCGGTCCGCTTCTTCGACGGCGTGATCTTTACCTGGCGGTCCGAAGGCGCGCAGGGTTCGGGGGTCCGGCTGGCCGAGCTCCTTGATCACGCGCAACGGCTCGGCCGCCTGGGCGGCTGGGAGGAGAACCTGGTCACCGGCGCCGTAGGCTGGACCGATTCAGCCTTTGACCTGTTCGGCCTGGCGCCGCGGCCAGGCGCGGAGATACCGCTGGCGGATCTGCACAGCTACGTGATGGCAGCCGACAAACCGGTGGTTAAGCGCTTCCGCCAGGGTCTGCCCGAGCAGCGGGAGGTGCTGACCGCGACCTTCCGCGTCGTTCACCCGGAAGACCAGAGAATCCGGCAGATCCGCGTCTTCGCCGAACCGGTGGTCGACGCGGCTGGCGCCGTGGTAGCCCTGCGCGGGGCCTTTCAGGATGTATCGGCCCACTATCACACGCAGGTCGCGCTGGCCGCGACCCGGGATCAGCTGGCGGACAGCGAGCAGCGCGTCGCGGAGGAGCACCTGCTCGCCCTGCGGCTTCAGCAGGCCATCATGCCGCCCGACGAGCAGCCGGTCGAGGCGGCCGGGATCGACGTAGCGGTCCGCTACCGGCCAGTCGGCGAGGGCCATCTGGTCGGCGGGGACTGGTATGACACGCTGCTGCTGCCCAGCAAGGACGTCCTGCTGGTGGTCGGCGACGTCGCGGGGCACGGCATCGACGCGGTAACCGGGATGGTCGCGGCGCGCCACTCCCTGCGCGGTCTGGCCATTACCGGGGCTGGCCCTGGCGAACTACTCCGCATGCTCAACGGGGTGATGTGCGATCTCACCTCCGGAGTGGTCGGGACGGTGGTGTGCGGGCTCTATAGCCCGGACACGCACGTGCTGCGCTGGGCCAGGGCCGGGCACCTGCCGCCGGTCCTGGTGCACGGCGCGAGCGCCACCGAGCTGCCGCTGCCCGGCGGCGTGCTGCTAGGCATGGATCCAGGCGCCGACTACGAGGAAGCCATTCAGCTGCTGCAGCCAGGCGACACCTTGCTGCTGTTCACCGACGGGCTGATCGAGCGGCGTGGTGAGTCCATCGTCGACGTGCTCGGGGACTTCGTCGCCACCCTGGTGCCGGCCCCGGCGGACGGTCCCGGCCAGCCCGCCGGCGACGGGACCGAACTGACCGCAGCCGCTCAGGCCGACCGGATTCTCGCGAGCGCGGTCTCCGATACCGGTGACGACGCCTGCCTGGTGGCGGTGCGGATCCGCTGACGGGCTTCCCCGCCGCTCGGGGAGGCGACTGCGATCACGAGACTGAGGGCCCGGATGGCCGAAGCTCCCGGGCCCTCAGCAAGGAGACCTGCGGGGGGGATACAGGTTCCTTGTCTATAGGTTTTACGCCGCTTGGGCGGTAGCGCGGTCATAAACCGCAAGAGTTTCATTCGCTATTCGATCCCAGCTATAGCGCGACCGCACTCGGTCGGCCGCCGCGACCCCGTAAGCCTCCATCAGCATCGGGTGGGCGAGCAGCTGCCGGATCCGCTGGGCTAGCAGGGCGGGCCGGTCCGCCGGGACCAGGATGCCGGTCGTGCCGTCCACCACGGCGTCCACGTGACCGCCTGCCGGGGGCGCGATGACCGGGGTGCCGCACGCCATGGCCTGCAGCGAGGTCGTGGCGGCCGGCTCGTACTGGCAGGTGCTGACCACGAGGTCAGCCGACCGTAGCAGGGCAGGCATGTCGGGGTAGTCGACCTTGCCTGTGAAGATCACCCGGTCCGCGACGCCCAGCGCCGCCGCGAACTTGGCCAGCTTGACGTAGGAGTCGTCGTCGGCCAGGTCGGCTTCGGCGGGGCCGCCGACGACCAGGAGCTCCGCGTTGGGGACGCGGGTCAGCGCCCGAAGCAGGTTCTCAAGCGGCACGCGTTCCCGCAGGTCAGCGGCTGTGAGCAGACGCGGGCGGCCGTTCCGCCTGGCCGCCGGGCCTTCGGGGGTGAAAAAGCCGGTGTCGACGCCCCAGGGCACCATCCGGATCGCCGACCGGCGTACGCCCAGCTGAGTCAGGTCGGCTACCCCGGCGGAACTCGTCGCGACCACCGCGGCGGCGCTGCGGCCGATGGCGGGCTCGAGCCTGATCCGCGCCGCGGATGCCCCGTCGGCCTTGATCCCGTCCCGCCGGCTCGCGGCGCGGCGTTCGCTGACGCCGAGCGAACTGAACTCCTGCACGATCGGGATACCCAGGTCACGCGCGGCGGCCATGGCGGCCAGGCCGCTCGTCCAGCGCAGTGCGTGCACGACATCCGGGCGATCGGCGTGCCACAGGCTCCGCAGCGGGCCGCTGAAGGCGGGCACCCGCTCCAGGAGGTCGGCGTCATCCTGCTCGCCGGCCGTGGCCGGGCCGGCGTCGATGTACTCGATCCGGACGCCAGCGTGGAGTTCGGCCTTGTCGGGCAGGCTGGGGTCGTTCTTCTGGGCGTATACGGTCACCTGCTGACCTTGCCCGGCGAGCTTCCTGGTGAGCTCGCTCAGTCCGATGTCATCGCTGTCCGGGCCTGAGCCCGTCCGGGGGTGCAGCAGCATCGCATTCTGAGCTACTAGGGCGATCTTCATTCGGGCCTCTCTCGCTGACGAACCTGGGTCACGGTGTTCGTTAGCGAGAGACGGAAAAGTGGTGCACGATCCGCGCGCTCTGCGAACACCGTGTTCGCATTGAGCGTGCCTGCGTCGTAGGCACCACTGGTGAAAACAATACCCCCGTGCCGCGAGCACGCAAACCATCAATCGGCGGATAATGCTCCGGCGCGTCGGCGGGCGCCCGCTCGCGCCGGTCAGCCTTCAGCCGCTTCTGCCACGCTGTCGAAGACGGGGATCAGCCGGTCAGCGGTGATGAGCCGGAGGATCTTGGCCACCGCGGCCTGCGGGGATACCAGGGCGAGGACTCCGCCCTGCCGGTCCAGGGAACGATTGACCCGCAGCAGCGCGTGCAGGGCCGAGGAGTCCATGAAGCGCAGGCCGGATAGGTCGATGATCAGCGTGCGCGGCTCCTGCGCTACCTCTTCATCGAGCAGGCGGCGCAATTCATCGGTATTCGTGACATCGGCCTCGCCGGCGATCTCCACCAGCGTGTAAGGCTCGCCGGCGGACTCCCGAGCTGTCACAGAGACCGTCAGCAGATCCACGCACTTGTTGTACCACACAGCGGATTCCAGCGGGACGCTCCTCATCGGGTTGAGACAAAGGTCAGGGACGCCTGGTCAGGACCGGCTTGAGCAGGCTGTCCTCACCCGCGCCGCGCGGGCGCTCACGCGGCGGCCACGGTCATGTGCAGGCGGATCGTCGTCCCGGTGTCATCCGAGCGCATCTCGACCTGATCGCAGACCTCGTTGACGATCCAGAGCCCGTGGCCGCCCCTGGCGTCCAGGGAGGGCGGACGCCGGCCCGCAAGGGGATCGGTGATCCGTCCCTCGTCGTGAATCTGGCAGACGATCTCCGTGGCGTCGTACCAGATCTGCAGGCTCCCAGGGGACTTGGCGTGCCGGACCGTGTTGGCGGCTACCTCGCTGACCGCGAGCATCAGGTCGATCGCGCGGGCTTCGGTCAGGCCGGCCTTAATGGCGTACCTATGCACCACCGCGCGGATCGCGGCCAGGTCAGTGGTGTACGTGTACGACATGGGCTCGCGAGGCGGGAGAGGCAATGGCCCGTCGCCATCCGGCCGGGAGACCGGCGGACGGGCGAGCGCTTCTCGTGCCGCAGGTGCACCCTGTGCGGTCCTGCCATCCTGGGCCATCAGCAGACACGATACACCGGCGCGGGAAACGAATAGCAGTGACGGTGCCTGTGTCACGAAATGCCGAATTCACGGGACACCGCATGCGACGCTCACGTGTATCCGCCGTGGCTGGGGTAGACGAAGGGACGTCCCGAGTTCGCGGCTCTTCTGAAGAGCAGGAGCCGCCCGTCTTCCGGAGGTAAATATGCGAGTCGGCGGGCTTATCGTCTTGATCTGGCTCATCATCGGAGCGATAGCGGCTGGTCAGCGCGGCTATTTCGGCTCGGACGCCACCACCTGTGCCCACGCGGGCAACATCGTCGCCACCATCGCGGTCGGCCCGCTTAACTACGTAGGCGTGAACCCGAGGATTTCGTGCCATCTGCCCTCCCCGAGTAGTTGAGTCCGGGTGCCGCCATTCTTCCGAACGGGCACTGGTGCGTGCTCCCGGGCCGCCTTCCCGGCTCACCGGCGGTTCGCTCTGCGGCGGCTGGCCCGGCGCCCGGCCTCGAGCCCGGCGAAGGCGGGCCAAGCAGCGCCGCGCGCCGGCCGGATTACGCATCCCCGCGGCCGCTGCATCGGCCGCGGGGATGCTCCTCGACACGTGGTTTGGCAGCGGTCCGGGCTTACCGGTGAGCACGGGCGATCGGCTACCCGGCCCTGCTGCGGGTAAACCCGAAGGACTCACGGAACGCCGGGCCATACGACAGTTGCGGCGCGCTCGCCCTCATCGTCCGCTGATCCGGTGCGGAGCTTGCAGCCCCACCCCCGAACGTGAATTTGAAGATCGTGGGTATTTATTACCCTTAGAGAGGGTGCAGCGGTCCACGATCCTGCAAAACGTGCCGCGGGCGGCCCTGGCCGCTGGTGCACGCGGCAAGACATGGCAGGAGGAGCAGTGCGTGCGGCCCGATCCTGCCCGCGGACCCGTCGTTACTAGCACGAGATGCGCGCCAGGGCCAGTTTTTCAGTGACCGAGGACAGTGCCGGATACCACGCCAGCAGGCCGGATACGCCGCCGGCCCCGTCCGCCGGCCGCGAGCCAGCCAGCGAGCAGGTAAGTGCCCGCCGCGGCGGTGACCACCCACGCGGCCAGGGCGGCCAGGCTGACCGGCAGGCCCGAGGATGATGTCCGCGCGGGAGCGGTCGGCGGCGAGGCCGGCGCTGCTGGCTCGACCGTCCTGACCAGATACGCGACGTACGCGCTGTCCTGCTCGGCGAGGTGCCGGGCGACGGCCTTCGGGGCCGGCTCGACGGCTTCCGCACCGCCCGTACCAGCACCCTCGCCTGCCGGGCTGCACACGGTCAGCTAGTGTACCGCGGTGCCGAATAGATGCCCGATGCCGTAGGTCAGCGCCAGGCCAGCCGCGCCGCCGATCAGGACGCGGATCACCGCCCGCCCGGGATTGCTGCCGCCGATGGAGGCACTGACGGCGCCGGTGAGGCCGAGTGCGGCCAGCACGGCCACGAAGGTAACCGGAACGCGCCACGAAGCCGGCGGAAGCAAGATGGCGAGCAGCGGCAGCATCGCCCCGAGCGTGAACGACAGCGCCGAAGCGGCGGCCGCCTGCACCGGACTGGCCAGTTCATCAGGGCTTATGTGCAGCTCGGCGTCGGCGTGCGCGGAGAACGCATCGTGCGCGGTCAACTCGACCGCGACGATACGCGCCGTGGCGGCCGACAACCCCTTGGCTTCGTAGATGGCGGTCAGTTCGGCCAGTTCGTCGTCCGGGTCCTGGGCCAGTTCCCAGCGCTCCTTGGTCAGCATGGCCTGCTCGCTGTCACGCTGGCTGCTGACCGAGACATACTCGCCCAGCGACATGGATACCGCGCCCGCGACCAGGCCGGCCAGGCCGGCCGTGAAGATCGTCCCGCGGGACGCGGTCGCGCCGGCGACGCCGATCACGATTCCGGCTACCGACACGATCCCGTCGTCAGCGCCCAGGACGCCAGCGCGCAGCCAGTTCAGCCGCCCAGCGCCGCCGCCCGTATGCGGCTCGCCCGGGTGCGTCCCCTCCCCGCGGCTAGCCGCTGCGACCTGCTCCGCGCTCGGCTGCGAACCGTCATCGGTCATGCTCCCACTGAACCAGAAAGCTCTGGCATCAGGAAACCCGCGTAACGGCACCCGCAGGTGAACGGCCTGGCTCGCACCGGGGTCACGGTCGGCCGTGCCCAGCTCGCCGGGCTCGCCGAAGACCTCGCGGCCTGGACCGGCGACTTCTACGAGCAGCGCGCCTGCGACGCCGACGGCGATCTCCCGGACAGCGACGTGCTGATGCAGGCCGACGGCAAGGGCATCGCCCTGCGCCCGGAGCACCGCAAGGACGCGGGGAAGGCTGACGCCGCCCATCCGGGGATCAAGAAGATGGCCGAGATCGTCGCCATCGCCGACTTCACCCCCGCCGCCCGCGAGCCGGAGGACATCGCCGCCCCGCCCGCGCGCCGCCAGGCGCACCCCGGCCCGAAGGCCCGCGATAAATGGGTAGCGGCCTCCATCACCAGCGACATCCCCGCCATGATCGCGGAACCGTTCGATGAGGCCGACCGGCGTGACCCGCCCCGGGTCCGCCAGCGGATCTTCCTCGCGGACGGCAACAGGCAGCAGATCACCGCCATCCAGGCCCAGGCCGGAGAACGCGGCCTGAAAGTCCCCGTCCTCATCGACTTCATCCACGTCGCCGGCTACCTCGGCAAGGCCGCCGCCGCTCTCCATCCCGGCGACCCGCAAGCGGCCGGGCAGTGGGCCGACGGCCAGAAACTCCGCGTCCTGCACGGCCGCGCCAAAGCCGTCACCGCCACCCTGGCCTCCGCCGCCGCCAAGGCCCGCTCCAGCCCCCGCACCCGCCACCTCGATCTCACCGACCTCGACAAGGCCGTCACCTACCTGAGCAACAACCACCAGCACATGCGCTACGACAAGGCCCTGGCCAACGGCAAGGAATTAATCCGGCCCGAGTTGACCGGGACCCTGGTTTACGAGCGTGTTTCGCACCCGAGGTAACCGCGGCCCGGAATGTCAGCGGGCTGTTTACCGTGCTGGTTTTGGACTGTCCTGATGCGGCCTGAGCGGCCGAGGGTAGCGTAACTTACCAGCGCAGCGCGTCAGTGGAGCCGCCGTTGGCGATGACCAGCTGGCGGGCCGACGCCTCGGCGGCCGGCTTGCGCGCCACCCGCTCCGTGACCAGCGCCCGGGCCAGGGCGTCATCCCCCGCCCGGGCCGCGGCGGCGATCAGGGTCAGGTCGACGATGTCGCGCTGCGCGTGGCTTCCGCCGACGGCGTTGGCTCGCGGCCGGATATCGATGAGCAGGTCGATGGCCCGGTCGGGGCGGCCGTCGGCGAACGCGCTGAAGGCCTCGAGCAAGGCCAGGCCGGCCCGCTCGGCGGCTCCCCGGTTGGTCGGCGCGGTCAGGTGCCGGTTCGCGGCGACCACCAGGTCGTTGCGCGCGTGGTCCCCGGCCAGGCCGAAGGTCATCACCGCATGCCAGTCGTTGAAGACGTAGACGGGGCTGCCGACCAGCTGGTCGATATCGGCCGCGAGCTGGGCGGCACGCTCGGTGACGTCGACGCCGAACAGCGACAGCCGCCATAGCAAGGCGGCGGCGTCCACGACGTCGAGCCACTCGGTGGACCGGCCCGCGCGGATGGGGTCGTCGTACAGGGCGAGCGCTTCGTCGATCTCGCCTAGTTCCAGGTGGTACAGGCCCCGGTGCCACCAGTTGTGGATCGCGAAGAAGCTGGCGGACCAGTCGCTCGCCGACGCGGCGAGGAACTTGACTCCCTCCCGCTGGCTGCCTTCCATCTCGAAGACGTGCGCAAGCGCGTGCACCGACCACACGTCCCTCGGGTTAGCCTCCAGCGCGGCCCGGGCGCGGGACTCGGCCTGCCGGTAATCCGCGTTCTCCTCCAGGCCGAATGCGTAGATGCCCTGCACGTAGCCCCAGCCAGGCTGCTCACGCGGCCAGGCAGGCAGCACGCGGGCGGCGGTGTCGCGCAGCTCGAGCCGGTTGCCGAGGAAGAAGTACAGATCCTGGGCGACCTTGAGCGCCAGCAGGTCGCGCGGATGGCGCAGCAGCGCTCGCTCGAGCGAACGCGTGGTGGCCTCCCAGTCACCCGCGGCCCAGTGCTTGGCGGCCCGCATGTGATGGGCTTCCCGTTCGCCCATGACGGTCTCGTCGAGCGACCGGAGAATCTCGCGGGCCGCGGCGATTCCGTCGGGCGTCGTCCCGTACAGCTGGAGGTAGGCGCGGTAGATGTGGCCGAGGACCAGGCTGTCGTCACCGGCGACCGCCATGTCGGCGTCTGTCACCGGATCGCCGCCCAGCGTGGCCAGGTCCTCGACGGCCTCGTCGAGGAGCGCCACGGCATCGGCGCTGCCAGCCCGGACAGGAATACCCCAGCGATCCGCGAACGCCTTGGCCATCTCGGATCCTCCTGCCATCTCGTCTTCAGGCCTTCTCGACCAGGCAAACAGATCTTTTAGTAAACAGCGCAACGTACCCGCTGCGGGTTATCCCCAGGTAAAGCGTACTCAACGGGCAGGCGCACAAGCGGCAAGCCTTATTCCGGCCCGCTGCGTTGACTCAGGTTCACTGTGGACGGCCGCAGCCCGTCGGCGATGACGGCCGCGTTGGCCTACGGTAGTGCCATGCGGGACGTGCCTTGGTGGGGCGTGGTTTCGGCGCTGCTGGCTCCGGTCCTGATGGTGGGCGGGTGGACGATCGCCGCCAGCTTGCAGCCGCGATTCGATCCGGTCGCCGATACGGTGAGCATGCTGGCCGCGCCGGGTGCGACCGACCGGTGGGTGATGACGCTGACGTTCCTGCTGGTCGGCGCCTGCTACATCGTCACGGCGCTGGCGCTCCGGCCGGCTAGGACCTTGGGGCGGCTGATGCTGATCGCCGGAGCGCTCGGGGGCATGCTGGTGGCGGCCAACCCCGAACATGCCGGGCAGGCCTATCCGGTGCCGCACATCATCGCGGCCTCGGTCGGGTTCGCCGGGGTGGCGACCTGGCCCGCCGGGGCCTGGCGGCGCGGGTCCGCGGTGCCCTGGACCCTGCGGCCCGCCGTGGCTGCCGCGGCCGTCGGCGCGCTGCTCGCCCTCGTGCTGTGGTTCGGCGCCGAGCTGATCCTGGGCGCCGGGCAGGCCGGGCTGGCGGAGCGAATCGCGGGCGCCGCGCAGGCGGTATGGCCGCTGACGGTGGTCCTGTCCTGCCTCGCCGCGTCGCGGCGGCACGTACCGCCGGCGGCGGAGGCAGCCGCCCCGGCTAAGCGGACCAGGGCGGCGTAGGCCAGCACCGCGGCCGCCGCCCCCAGCGCGGTTCCCGCCACGACCTGCGCCGTCGTATGGTCCCCGAGCGTCACCCGGGACCAGCCGAGCAGCGCGACGAGCAGGTACGCGGGCAGCACAAGCGGCCCGTAGGTGAGGGCGAGGATGGCCACAGAACCCGACGCGACCGCGCAGTGGATGGAGATCTTCCACGCCGTGGTGATGACCGCGAGCACGGCCACGCTGGCGAGCATGAACGCGAGGTAACCGGTCAGCAGGCCGGGCGCGCCGAGCACGACCAGCAGGATCAGCCCGACCGCGACCGACGTCGTGATGAACGCCAGCACGACGAGCCTGGGCCGGCGTGCCCCACGTTCCTGTCGTCCCAGCGGCCGTGGCGGATGCCGTAGGAGATGAACAAGGTCGGCAGCACGGCGGTGAAGCACGCGGCCAGCAGCCCCCAGCCGACGCCAGCCAGGCCGTCAACATGCCCGCCGATGCCGATCACGGTGACGATCAGCCAGTTCTTCGGCTCGAGCAGGTAGGTGACCAGCTGAGCGCGTGACCGGTGCGTTTGCGGACTGTGTACCTGACGAGCGGCCATAGCCCGAAGGTACCGTCTCAGCGCGTTCCCCGGCCGCCCCCTGACGGCGCGGCGAAAGCTCCAAGTCAGGTTACGGGGGCTAATATCGCAGCAAGCTTGTGGCCGGGAATGTGCCCCTGGCTAGCGGAGGAGATATGAGCAAGGGGACGGTAATCCTATTTTTGTGGCTCATCATCGGAGCCGCCGCGGCCGGCCAGCGCGGCTACTTCAGTGCCCCCAACCTGGGCTGCACCCAGGGAGCGACGATGGCGCTGACGATCGTCGCGGGCCCGCTCAACTACGTCGGGCTGGACCCGAAGATCTCTTGCACCACTCCCAAGCCGAGTGGCTCCTGACCCGCACCCCAGCGGTACATGAAACCCATGTTTCAGCACGCTCCAGTGTGCTGGAACCCCGGATTCGTTCCGGTCTTTGTCGTCCACGGTTGGTTCTCCTCAGTCGGCATGCTGGCTAGATGGCGTTCCAGCGCGTCGAGTCGGTCGCGCCAGGCCTCCCGGTAGGGCGCGAGCCACTGGTCGATCTCCCGCAGCGGCTCGGGGCACAGTCGGTACAGCCGGCGCTGGGCATCGGCCCGGGTCTGGACCAGCCCGGCCTCGCGCAGCACGCGCAGGTGCTTGGACACCCCGGGCTGGCTGATGCCCAGCGCCGAGACCAGATCACCTACCGTCCGTTCCCGCTCGCGCAGCAGGTCAAGAATCCGGCGCCGGTGGGGCTCCGCCAGCACCTCGAACATGACACGAATATAGCCGACCAGTTATATAACTGACAAGAGATCGGGACTGGCTGGTCATCGCCGTCGGATGGGATCGGATCCAAGCACCCGGTGCAGAAGAACGCAGAGTCGTTGCTGGTCGGCGGAACCGAGACGGCCGGTCATCGGCGTGATGAGGCCACCGATTTGCTCGGCCAGCAGGCTGGCGAGGCGCTGTCCGTCTGGGGTAAGGCTGACGCGGACGGCTCGCCCGTCGTCGCTGCTTGTGTCCCGTCGCACCAGGCCGCGCCTGACGGCGCGGTCGATCAGGCCGCTCACTGACGACCGCTCCAGCCCGAGGTGCGACGCCAGTTCCGCTATCTTCGGCTCACGATCCCGCAGGATAGCCAGGACCCGCAGTTGCGTGAGCGACAGGTCATGCTCGGCCGCCACCTGGCTCAGCAGCGCGATCACCGTGAACGAGGCCTGCACCAGGCTGTCAAGCACATCAACGGATGCCTGGTCACGGTCAGGGCGAACGGTCATGTCGTCAGCCTATCTTGCATTAGTTCGTATTACCATCTAATTTAGTTCGTGATACCACTCAGTTGAGATGGTTCCCCATCCCCGGGCCACCTTGGAGAATCAGCATGCGGGCAGCGGTCGTCACCTCCTTCGGCACGCCACCGACCTGCCAGGACTTCCCCGTGCCGTCGCCGCAGGCGCCCGGCGAGGTCCTCGTCGACGTCATCGCCGCGGGCCTGCATCCCCGGGTGCGATCCCAAGCGGACGGCTCGCACTACCGGCAACGCCGGCCAGCTGGCCGTCCAGATCGCCAGACACCTCGGTGCTAGCCACGTCATCGGCGCCGGACGCCAGCCCGGGCGACTCGCCGCGCTGACCAACCTGGGCGCCGACGAGACCGTCTCCCTTAACGGCGACCCAGCCGACGTCGCCGACCGCCTCGGGCGGGCAGCCCGCGACGTAAACATTGTCCTCGACTACCTCTGGGGACAGCCCGCCGCCGACGCGATGCGCGCCATCGTCATGAACCGCGCCGACCCCGGCCTGCCCCTGACCTGGATCGAGGTCGGCTCCGCGGCCGGCCCTGCCGCCGCTATCCCATCAGCCGCGCTCCGCGCCGCCCGCCTGCAGATTGTCGGCAGCGGGCAAGGCTCGGTTCCGACCCGTGACATCCTGGCCGAACTCCCTCACCTGGCTACCGAGATCACTAACGGATCCTTCCGGATCGACGCGCGCCCCGTCCCGCTGACCGACATCGAGACGGCCTGGAAAGACACGGCCAGCGATCGGCGCATCGTCATTACACCCTGACCGGTGATACCCGGGCACACCGATCCCCGCCGCGAAGCGCTGAGCAAAGGGTCGGTGAGACCGCAGGCGGCGCCCCGCGCCTATTGGCCGGCCGGAGCCTGCCGGCCAGCGCCGGCCGCCCGGCGAGCAGGTGCAGTGGCGTCGTGGATTACGGTCATCGAAATGTCTCCTCTTACGGGGGGCGCCTCCGGCCCGTCACGTTCTAGGACGAGGCCGCCCGGAAGAACGTGACCGCGCCGCCTGGCGTGGCACGTTTCCCGGCCGAGAAGAGGAGTGATGCGGTCAGGTGGCTGGGCGGTAGCGGGCGATGATGGCCGCGCGCAGCGACTCGCTCGATGCGCCGAGGGCAGGCAGGATCACCGGTACCATCCCGTCCTTCCTGGCCAGCAGGGCCAGCAGGAGGTGCTGCACCCCGATGTAGTTATCCTTCAGGGCCAGGGACTCGCGCAGCGAAAGCTCCAGGGTCTTCTTGGCGCGCGGCGTGAACGGGATGTGGCCGGACACGGGCGGGTCGGGATACCGCGGCGAAGAATGGGCACGGGAAACGAGACCCACGGGCGCACCGCGGCTGGCCCGCCGGGCCCGCCGGCGCCGCATCAGCTCGGCCACCGGTCCTTTCCCCCAGGCGGGGCGCCTGTCCCGCCCGTGCGCCTGGCGGGTCCGCTTATGGGCCAAGATGGCCCGGGCGAAGGCATCGGGCCCGAATGCGGCCTCGATCCTCGCGCTGACCACATCCAGGTCGATCCCGATGGCGGCCAGCGCCTCGCGGTCCAGGCCGCCGAGCGGGTCGCCGGTGCGCCCGTGCCCGATGGCACGCAGTATTTCCAGCTGGACGCGTTCCGGCGTGACGCCCTGCTCGCGCAGGACCGCGCTGGCCGGCTCGCTGCCGGCGGCCACGGCCAGGAGCAGGTGCTCGCAGCCGATGTAGTTGTGCCCGAGCTGGCGGGCGTCCGCCTGGGCCTGGACGACGACCTGCCGGGTGCCGTCGGTGAAGCGCTCGAACATCATCGCCTCCCGGTGAGGCGGCCGTACTTGCGGTGAACCGTCTGCTTGGTGACGCCAAGACGGCTGGCGATGTCCTGCCAGGACCAGCCGAGGTCCCGCGCGTTCTGCACCTGGAGCAGTTCCAGTCGTTCGGCCAGCGTACGAAGGGCCGCGACCGCCCGCAGGCCGACCTCAGGGTCATGGCTGGCGGCGCCTTCGGCGATCTCGAGTGTCGTTTCCATGTTCGTCAGCATATGCTGACCAGCGATGTTCGTCAACATATGCTGACGGCAGCCGGACGGATTCCTACCCGGGCTGGCCAGCGGCGATCTGCGGCGTGCGGGTCCGGAACCGGCCGCTGCGGCAGCCCTGCTCGATGATCCGGCGTACCCCGGTCGCGTAGCCTACGGTACTAATGAATGTTCGTTAGTAGCTAGCACGGAGCCTTTTCATGACCGCCGCAATGAGCTGGGAACTTGACCGCGAGCACGAGGAATTCCGGGCCAGCGTCCGGGCCTTCGTGGACCGCCACGTACGGCCGGTCGTCGATGAATCCGAGGAGGCCGGCCGGCCACCCGCGGCACTGCTGAAGGAGATGGGCGGCGCCGGCCTGCTCGGGCTGTCGATCGCCGAAGAGTACGGAGGCGGCGGGGGTGACGCGCTGGCCGTCGTCGTGCTCGCGGAGGAACTGGCCAGGGCCAGCGGCGGCATCGCCGTCACCGCCCTGGTCAGCGGCTACATGTCGGCGCCGCATATCGCGCAGTTCGGCACCGCCGAGCAGCGGGCCCGCTACCTGCCCGGCCTGGTCGCCGGTGAGAAGATCTCCTCGATCGCCGTCACCGAGCCGGGCACCGGGTCGGACGTCGGGGGCATCACGACCCGGGCCACCCCAGTGCAGGGGGATGGGGGGTTCCGCCTCAACGGCACCAAGATGTTCATCACCAACGCCGGGATCGCCGACGTGTTCGTGGTCGCCGCCCGCACGTCGCCGGACGGGCACCGCGGCATCACCACGTTCATCGTGGAGGCCGGCCAGCCCGGCCTGTCGCTGGGGCAGCCGCTGCGCAAGATGGGCTGGCACGCCTCCGACACCCGGGAGGTCATCTTCTCGGACTGCCAGGTGGCGGGCGACGCGGTGCTCGGGGAGCTGAACCGGGGCTTCCACCAGATCATGTCGGCCTTCCAGCTGGAGCGGCTCACCCTGGCCGCCATGGGGCTCGGCCACGCCGAAGAGTGCCTGCGGGCCGCGACCACCTACGCGCGCGACCGCGAGGTGTTCGGCTCACCGCTGATCAGCCTGCAGGCGATCAGGCACCGGCTCGCCGCCGCGTCCGTCGAGCTCGAGGCGGCCCGCCTGCTCACCTACCGGGCCGCGGCGCGGCTGGACAGCGATCACCCCGAGGTCGGGAAGTCGGTCGCCATGGCCAAGTACCACGCCGCGATCGCGGCCAACCGCATCGTCGACGAGTGCGTCCAGCTCTTCGGCGGCAGCGGCTTCCTGGAGGAAACGCCGGTCGCCCGGCACTTCCGCGATGCCCGCGTGCTGCGCATCGGCGGCGGTACCGACGAGATCCAGCTCGAGATCCTGGCCAAGGGGCTGCCCGAGTGACATCGCCGAGGGACAGGCGGACCATGAGAGCAGGGCTCGTGATCGACACGGCCGGGGAACCAGGTGATATCGCCAATGAGGCCCGTCAGGCCGAACAGCTCGGCTACGATCTGGCCGCCGCCTCTGAGCACGTCTTCTTCGGCGCCCCGGTGTCCAACGCGTTCGTCACCCTGGCCGCGGCCGCCGCGGTCACTGACCAGATCCGGCTGCTAAGCGCGGTCACCATCTTGCCCATGTACCCGATGGCGCTGGCGGCGAAGATGGCGGCCACCCTCGACCGGGTCTCACATGGCCGGTTCGAGCTCGGTGTCGGCGTCGGCGGCGAATTCCCGCCGGAGTTCGCCGCGAACGGCGTTCCCGTAGCCGGACGGGGAACGCGTACCGACGAAGCGCTCGCGGTCCTGCTGCGGCTGCTGTCCGGCGAGCACGTTACCGCCGAGGGGCAGTTCGGTTCGCTGCAGGACCTGCGCCTGGACCCGCTGCCCGTCCAGCAGCCGCGGCCGCCGCTGTGGGTGGGCGGCCGCAAGGCGCCCGCGATGCGGCGGGCCGGCCGTTTCGCCGACGTCTGGATGCCCTACATGGTCAGCCCGGAGTCCTTCGCGCGCAGCCTGGCCGGAGCGCGGGATTTTGCTCGGCAGGCGCAGCGGCCGCAGACGTCGCTGTCCGGCGCGCTGTACATCTGGGGCAATGTCGACGCCGACCCCGCGCGGGCGCGTCGCGAGGCGGTGGAATCGGTAAGCCGTATCTACCGCCAGGACTTCGAGCCGCTGGCCGACCGCTACCTGCTGCACGGTGACCCGGACATGGTGGTCGCCCGGCTCGCGGAATACCACGCCGCCGGGGCCGATACCGTGATCTTCGCCGCCGCCTGCATGCCGGACCGGCGCCAGGCGATGATCAGGCTCTTCGCCGAGTCGGTGCTGCCGCACCTCGCTGACCTGCGCCGCTAGCACGCGTGCCGCAGAGGGAATCGGCCTGTTCCGCTACGCGGGTGGCCGGCCAAGCGGGGGGCGGACGGGGGGGATGGGCGGGGTCGGAGGTCGGCGCGGGCCTGACCAGTTCGCTGGCACCGCGTAGACGGCCGCGGCCACCGCGTAGGCCGCGTGCTCGTAGTTGACCCGCCAGCCGACAAAGTCCGGCCATGCCTCCTCAGGTTCGCGCTCGATCGGGAACCCTACCTCGCGCATCCGCGCCACCGCGTCGAGGAATTCCTGATAGGTCAGGCTGATTTCGCCCCCGCTGGGCTCAATAGGCACCTGGAGGCCCATCGCCCGCGCGACCCGGGTGAAGCACTGGAACCCGCCGCGCAAGCACAGCCGAGCCGGTACCGCCGGCGCGGCTTTGGGGGACAGGGCCAGGAACAGCGCGGCCGAGTCGAGCACGGCCAGCAGTGAGGTCACCCAGGATGATAGCGGCTGGGGTGAGCGGAACCGCACCAGCGGCAGGTAGGTGGTGTGGCTTTCTGCGACGTCCGAAGCCCAGCGTTCCCACTGAGCGTACAGAGCGGGCATCGTATCGAGCGTCGACATGCCCGATCCCAGCGCGTAATGTGTCCGCGCCAGCAGTTCCGGGCCCCAGGACGGAAAACCGCCCCGCGCGTTGAGCAGCGCTACCTCGGTCTCTCTGCGGTTGAACGCCGAGTACAGCGTGGGCAGGTAGGCGATCTGCAGGGTGACGATCACCAGGCCGGTCGCCGCGGCCAGGAATACGATCACCGCAGGCACCGCTCCGGCCGGTACGGCGAAGCCCAGGGTGAACAGCGAGGACCCGGCATCGATGAAGGCGGACACCACGCCGCGGGCGGCGAAAGGCCACAGCACCAGGGCGAACCCGACATAGGCGACCCCCAGCCAGGCGGCCAGCTGGAGCAGCAAGATGGCGGCGGCCTGCGTGGCGAGCAGCCGGTCACGGTCTTGGTACTCGGCGATGTGCTTGGCCGCCATGCGGTAGGTCGCGACCACGATCCAGTCCACGCCCCGTGTCAGCCGGCTGGTGACCGAGCGCGTCACGATCAGCGTCCCGACGACGCTGGTTCCCGCCACCAGCACGAGCAGGCCACCGACAACCGCGGCCGCGATACGCCCCGCCATTGGCATCACCATGCGATCTCCAGCTGCTTGCGGTGCCGGCGGTCGCTGAGGTAATGACCGTGAGCCTGGCCCTTACCGGACTTTAGCCCAGCCCCGCTGCTAACGTGCCGCCATGGGAATCGCGCTCAGCGAAGAGACGCTCAGGCTGGTCGACGGAAAGAACTACGCGGTTCTGGCCACGGTGAATCCCGACGGCAGCCCGCAGACCTCCGTTGTCTGGGTCGGCCGCGATGGCGCCGCCCTGCTGTTCTCCACGGTGGAGGGGCGCGTGAAGCACCGGAATATGCTGCGCGGCCGATGCTGGCCAGCTTCTGCTTGAACGCAGGCAGCTCGCCGAAGATGATCAGCAGCAGCATGGGGACGCCTACTCCGCCGATCAGGCCGGCCGGCCGCCGCCAGGCGAGCCTGGCCTCATTGAGGACGATCTGGCCGAACGCGCCGCGCCGCGCCGCGCCGTTCCCGGCAGCGGCAGCGGCAGCGGCAGAGTGCTCATGACGTTGCTCCTTCCTTGTCTCCGTCTTCCTTGTCCAGGTGCCTTCCGGTGAGCTTCACGAAGGCGTCTTCGAGATTCGACGAATCGAGCTGCACATCGCGGGCGGTCACGCCGGCCGCGGCCAGGGCGAGGATCACCGCGTTGACGAGCTCTCCGGTCCCGGTCACGACGACGTGGGAGCCTGCGCGCTCGACCCTCGTCACCTCGGGAAGCGCCGTCAGCAACCCGTCATCGAATGGGGCCGAGGGCAGGAACCGCACGCTCCTTCCGCCCCTGGCCCGCTCGGCCAGGCCGGCCGGGGTGTCCAGTGCGGCGACACGCCCGTTGTCGATGAGCGCCACGCGGTCGCATAGCCGTTCGGCTTCCTCCATGAAGTGGGTCACCAGGACGATCGTGACCCCGCCGTCGCGTACGCCCTCGATGAGCTCCCAGGCGTCACGGCGGGCCTGCGGGTCCAGGCCCAGCAGCCGGATCGTCCCCGAGTCGGGCGCCCGCAGGCCGATGGCGCACTCGACGGTGGTGGTCTTGCCCGCTCCGTTCGGGCCCAGGATCCCGAAGATCTCGCCCTCGGCCACCGAGAACGACACGTCGTCGACCGCGACCAGCGGGCCGTACGTCTTGCGGAGATGCGCGATCTCGACCGCCGGCCGAAGCGCCCCGCCCAGGTCGGCGGGAACCTCCAGGTCGCGGGTCCGTACGTCGGGCCGCCCGGCCTCCGCGACGCTTCCCAGTACACTCATGACTGCTCCCGTCCGCCTGCCGCCTGGCCGGGCGTTGGGTTAGCTGCCCGTCACCCCGGTGGTCCTTGCCTTAAAAAACTGATATCACTATGATAGACACGTGGTATCACGAAGGTCAACCGGGCAAAACAGTGACCGGCGGCGGGCCGGGCCAGGCCGGCGGCGGGCAGGGTGACGCGGTGAGCGAGCGCAAGAGCCTGCTGCTGCGGCTGGACCCGGCCGTTCACGACGCCCTGACCGCATGGGCCGGCGACGAGCTGCGTAGCACGAACGCCCAGATCGAGTTCCTGCTGCGCCGCGCCCTAGCCGATGAAGGGCGACTGCCCGGGCACGCGGGAAAGATGCGTCCCCGCGGGCGGCCGCGGGCCAGCGATGCAGCCGAAACCGCAGGGCCGGCGGCCGGTGACGATCCCGCGGGCTGACCCCCCCACGGCACCGCCACGGCACCGCCACGGCACCGCCACGGCATGGGCGCGGCAGGCGCCCCGGCCAGTACCGGCGGCGCAGGGCGCGCGGATCTCATGTTGTGAGCGTCGCTAAGGCGCGGGTCAGGTAACCGGCTTGGGGTGCTGTACCCGTCCGCGCACGCAGCCGTAGCTGTCGAGGTCGCGCCGGACGCGGTCCCAGTCGGTCTCCGCGACCCGCTTGTCCCACTGCGGGCTCATGCCGCCGCCTCCAGGGCGAGCAGGATCTGCTTGGCGTCGGGGCCGCCTCGGTAGCCGCCCAAGCTGCCGTCGGAGCGGACGACCCGGTGGCAGGGAATGACGACGGGCAGCGGGTTGGTGGCGCAGGCGGTGCCTACGGCGCGGACGGCTTTCGGGTGGCCCGCCAGCTGGGCCACCGCGGCGTAGCTGGCGGTGCGCCCGTAGTCGATCTCGGGCAGGTGACCGAGGACCGCGCGGCGGAAGCCAGCCGAAAGCCGCCAGTCCAGCGGCAGGTCGAAGCGGTGCCGCTGGCCGGAGAAGTACTCATCGAGCTCGCGGGCGGCCGCGTCGAGCCGGGCGGGGGAGCGGAGCACGCGCGGGCTGATGCGGTCGGCCAGGGACTGCAGGACCGCGTCGTGGTCCTCGCGGGCGAAGGCCACCCGCACCAGGCCCTGGTCCGTGGCTGCGAGCAGGAGCGGGCCGACCGCCGTGTCAATGGTCCAGTAGGCCACGTCGAGGATTCCGTCGGCCTGCGCGGCGCGGGCAAGGCGATCGTGCAGCCGGCTGAGGTCGCCGGGAGCCGCCGTGAAGGCCTGCGCCAGCTGACGGCCGAGTTCGTCCGTGCTCATCGAGGCCCTCCTTTCGATGCTGTGGCGCCCGGGAAGGAGCGCCGGAGATTGGCGATGCCGTCGGCCGCGGCGCGGCGGGCCGCATCGGCGCTGCCGCCGAGGATGGCGGCAACTTCGCTGTAGGGCAGGCCGGCCAGGTAGCGGTAGGCCACGGCCTGCTTCTGCTTCGCCGGGAGCCTGGCCAGCGCGGCGGTCAGGTCGGCGTCCAGGTCGAGGTGCGGGTCACCGGAATCGGCGGCGGGCGCCGGGGCGGCTTCCGGGGTCTCGGTCACCGGTACCGGCCGACGGGCGGCGGCGCGGGTGACGTCGATGGCCTTGCGGTGAGCGATGGTCACCAGCCACGCCTCGACGTTGGCGTCGGCCGGCAGAGCCGGATACGCCTTCATCGCCGAGAGGAAGGTCTCGGACCAGGCGTCATCGGCGTCGGCCGGGCCGAGGATGGCACGGCACACCCGCAATACCGTGGCACCGTGGGCGGCGACGACCGCCTCGAATGGCTGCTTGCCCTCCATGCCCCGAAATGCCCGGCTCACGAGCCCGGCAGCATGGCCGGCCACGTTCCCGGCAGCAGCGATACCTGAGCGGGCCCCGCCATGGCCGCGCCGTCTCGCACCAGCGTCAGCTCGCCCAGCGGGCTCGTCACCACCGTATGCTCGCGGCCGGCCGCGGCTTGCGTACCCATCGTGATTCCTCGCTTTCCGCGTGTTTCTTGATCACTGCGACGTGCGGCTTACATACGTGTAGACGTATGACCCAGGCCGAACGTGAGTCGCACCTGGCGCCGCGTCCGGCCGCGCCCGGCCGCGCCCGGCCGCGCCCGCAGCGAGCTCGTCCGCGAAAGCGAGAACCACTGCCCGTTCGGGAGAAAGAGGATTTACCTGGGCGCGGCCCGCAGCCTTTCCTCGGCGAGCTGCCTGAGCCGGTAGCGCTGGGTCTTGCCGCTGATGGTCTTGGGCAGCTCGGCGATGAACTCGACCACCCGCGGGTACTGGTAAGGCGCGATCGAGTACTTGGCGAATTCCTGCAGCTCGGCGACCTTCGCCGGGTCCTGCGCCGCTCCCTCGCGGAGCACCACGAACGCCTGCACCACCGTGCCGCGGCCCGGGTCGGGCGCGCCGACGACGGCTACCTCGACCACGTCCGGGTGGCCGAGCAGCGCCTCCTCGACCTCGGGGCCGGCGATGTTGTAGCCGGAGGAGATGATCATGTCGTCGCTGCGCGCCTGGAACCAGTAATAGCCGTCCGCGTCGCGGACGTAGGTGTCGCCGGTGATGTTCCAGCCCCGTTCCACGTAGGTTCGCTGGCGGTCGCCGGATAGGTAGCGGCAGCCCGTGGGTCCCTGCACGGCGAGTCGACGAACTGGCTGCCGCCGTATCCGGTCCACGCGTCGACGTCCAGGATCGTCGCGCGGTAGCCGGGCACGGCCCGGCCGGTCGCGCCGGGCCTGATGTCGCCGCCCGCGGCGGCGATGAAGACGTGCAGCATCTCCGTCGATCCGATGCGGGAACAGCAGCAGGCCGCCGAGCCCGAAGGTGCAGCCGAGCGGGGGAGTGCCGGTGAACATGTCGTCCTGGCGCGGCTTGATGACGGCGGCGGAGAAAGTGTCGGCGGTGGCCAGGATGTCCCGGTGGAAGTGCATCGTCACCTTCGGCTGGCCGGTGGTGCCCGACGTCGGGGCGAGCATCGCCACGTCATCGGCGGCGGTGCCGACCGGGGCGAACCGGCCGTCCTTGGCCGCGCACCTGGCGGCCAGGTCCGCGCCCGCGCCATCCAAGCGGGGGCCGTTCGCGCCCGGATCGTAGTGCAGCGCGGTGAGCCCGGGCGCGCCCGCGGCCAGGTCGCCGGCGAACCGGTAGTCGCACAGGGCCAGCGCCGACTCGGTATTTAACTTTGGTGACGGCAGTCAAGACTCCGCCATACTTTACGGCGCGGTGGCCATAAGCAGCCGCTCCCGTAATGAAACCACGGTTTCACCACGCGCTGACGTGGTGAAACCGTGGTTCCAAGACGTTGCCGGGGGCTAGCCGCCGACTGCGGCGGCCGCGACTACGGCGGCCGCAATAACCTCAGCCCAGGCGTTCGACTAGCTCCTTGTGCAGTTCCCAGAGCCGGGGGGGCAGGTGCTGGTGGAAGGTGCGGAAGAATTCGGGGATGTGCTCGGCTTCGAGTTTCCAGGCCTGGGTGTCGACGGTGAGGAGCAGGGCGAGGTCGGCCCAGCTGATGTCGAGGCCGTCGAGGTCGAGGGAGCCGGGGGCGGGGAGGTAGCCGATGGGGGTGGTGACGGCGGCGGCGTCGCCGTTGAGCCGCTGGATGATCCATTTCAGGACGCGGCTGTTCTCGCCGAAGCCGGGCCAGACGAACCGGCCGGCGGTGTCCTTGCGGAACCAGTTGACGTAGAACAGGCGGGGCAGCTTGCCGGGGTCGGGGGCGTCCTGGCCGATGCTGAGCCAGTGGGCGAAGTAGTCGCCCATGTTGTAGCCGCAGAACGGGAGCATCGCGAACGGGTCGTGGCGCAGTTCGCCGAGGGTGCCCTCGGCCGCGGCGGTCTTCTCCGAGGCGATGTTGGCGCCGAGGAACACGCCGTGGTCCCAGCCGAAGGACTCGGTGACCAGCGGGACGGTGCTGGCGCGGCGGCCGCCGAACAAGATCGCCGAGATCGGCACGCCGGCCGGGTCGTCCCATTCCGGCGCGATGATCGGGCACTGCGCGGCGGGGGTGGTGAACCGGGAGTTGGGGTGCGCGGCGGGCTCGGCGGAGTCCGGGGTCCAGTCGCGGCCCTTCCAGTCAATGAGGTGCGCGGGCGGGGTCTCGGTCAGGCCTTCCCACCACACGTCGCCGTCGTCGGTCAGCGCCACGTTGGTGAAGATGCTGTTGGCCCGCATCGTCGCGACCGCGTGCGCGTTGGTCTTCATCCCGGTGCCCGGCGCGACGCCGAAGAACCCGGCCTCGGGGTTGATCGCGTACAGCCGCCCGTCCGGCCCGAACCGCATCCAGGCGATGTCATCGCCGATCGCCTCGACCTGCCAGCCGGGGATCGTCGGCGCGAGCATCGCCAGGTTCGTCTTGCCGCACGCCGACGGGAACGCCGCCGCGATGTACCGGGATTCCCCGCCGGGCGGGGTGAGCTTGAGGATCAGCATGTGCTCGGCCAGCCAGCCCTCATCGCGGGCCATCACCGACGCGATCCGCAGCGCGTAGCACTTCTTGCCCAGCAGCGCGTTCCCGCCGTACCCCGACCCGTAGGACCAGATCTCCCGGGTCTCGGGGAAATGCGAGATGTACTTGGTGCTGCTGCACGGCCACGGCACGTCGGCCTGGCCCGGCTCCAGCGGCGCCCCGACCGAGTGGACCGCCCGCACGAACGTGCCGGACTCCTCGATCGCCCGCAGCGCGGCCGCGCCCATCCGGGTCATGACCCGCATCGAGACCGCCACGTACGCCGAGTCGGTGATCTCCACCCCCAGCTGGGAGATCGCGCTGCCGATCGGGCCCATGCTGAACGGCACCACGTACATCACCCGGCCCCGCATGCACCCGTCGAAGATCTCCCCGAACCTCTCCCGCATCTCCCCCGGCGCGACCCAGTTATTCGTCGGCCCCGCATCGGACTCCCGCTCCGAGCAGATGAACGTCCGGTCCTCCACCCGCGCCACGTCACCCGGATCCGACGCGCAGTAGAAGCTGTTCGGCCGCAGCGCCGGATTCAGCCGGGTGAACGTCCCCCCCGCCACCAGCAGGCTCGTCAGCCGCTCCCACTCCTCCTGCGACCCGTCACACCACACAACCTCGTCCGGCTTCGTCAGCAGCGCGATATCGCGGACCCACTTCGTCAGCTCAGTAAGGCTTGTTCGCTTCTCGTCCTGAATATCGTCCGCGGTAAACATTGGCTATCTCTCCTGCATTGGACTAACCGGCGTAGTCCTGGCCGACGGCGGTTACGGGGAAATAAATGGTCTAGTCCACTAAATGGTCTAGTCCACCTTCGCCCGGCGGCAATGCCGCCGGAACGGGAACGAAGGGCCCATCCACCTGGGCTCTCCTGGTTGTTGTGTCACCCGGCGAGTCAGCATGTCACCTGCGAGGACGCGGGTCTTGCCATGCACGCTCCGCGAGCTTATTCGTGTAGTTGTCGATGGCAAACGGTAACCCTCGACAGACGGCGTTTTGGTTTATCCGTCCCTATCGCGATGAAGTGTGTAACCAAATTATACCGAGCACATGCCGGTGAAGTCCCGGCCGCGATGCTGTGATTCTGAACACCTTTCATGTGCGCCCGGCCGCCAACTCAGCCGTCCGGTCCGGCACTTACCCATCGGTAAAGCTCGCTCCGCGGTGCCGCCTGCTCAGTGGTAAGGCCTCATGGCGGAGCCGGCCGCCAGCGGGCGTGCGCGGTCTGCGGGGCCCCGGCCCGGATCAGGTCAAGCCGCGGCCGCGGGTCCTCGGTGCGTCCGGCCTGCGGCCGCACACCTCCCAGTTGCCTTCCGGCAGCGGGAGGTCCATTCCGTCCCACATCAGCCTGGTCGAGCCCTTGCGGCCGGAGTGCCCGAGCTGGATGCCGATCTTGGCGCCGGTCTGGCCGTGCACGAACCCGGTGATCCGGCGCCAGGAATCCTCCTGCTCCGCGGTGTAGATCCCGGTGCATCCGGGCGTGATCCGGCCGCCGGGGGAGACGCAGACCATCTCGGTCATCACCAGCCCGGCGCCGCCCAGCGCCTTGCTGCCCAGGTGGACCAGGTGGAAGTCGCCTGGCACGCCGTCGCGGGCCGAGTACATGTCCATCGGGGAGACGATCACCCGGTTCGCCAGCTCCAGGCGGCCCACACTTTCCGATCGTATGCCGGAACTTCTACGATCGTCAATCAAACGCGATAAGCGGCGCGCTAGGGTGCGGTCATGAACCTTGAGCGGATCAATCCCGCCGAGCTCGGCCAGCCCTCGGGCTTCTCCCACGCCGTGTCCGTGCCCGCGAGCCGGCTGGTGTTCCTGGCGGGCCAGCTCGGCACCGGCCGGGACGGGAAGATCGTGCCCGGCGGCATCGTGGCGCAGTTCGAGCAGGCGCTCGCCAACCTGCTCACCGCGCTGGCCGCGGCGAGGCCAGGCCTGGCGACCTGACCAGCCTGACCATCTACATCGTCGGCGTCGAGGACTACCAGGCGCACGGCCGCGAAATCGGCGCCGTCTGGCGGCGGCTGGCCGGCTCCGACTACCCGGCCATGGCCGGCGTCGGCGTGACGCGGCTGTGGGTACCCGAGGCACTGGTGGAGATCCAGGGCATCGCCGCGGTCAGCCGCTGATGACCTTCCGCACGTAGACCCGGGCCGGCTCCTCGAGCAGCGCGCGCAGGGCGAAGAACTCCCCGGCGGCGCGGATGCCGATCCAGCCGTCGGGCAGCAGGTCGGCGGGCAGGCCGGGATCCAGGTAGGGCAGCCGCCGCCAGTCGGTGAGCACCCGCACGTAGTCCGCGAACGCCTCGCGCTCCGGACGGTCCTGCTCCCAGCGCCGCAGCACCGGCTCGTGCGCCCGGATGAACGACTCGTACCTGCGCTCAAGTGAGTCCAGGTCCCACCACCGGCGGATCTTGGCGGCCGGATCGCCGAAGGCCAGGTACTCGGCGTGGAACAGGTCGGCGTAGGAGTCGAGCTCGAGCCGCCGCAGGGTCTCGGCCGTCGTGTCCTGCGGATGCGCCGGCACGATCCAGACCCCCGGCGCGACCATCCCGAACCCCAGCCGGGCCAGCTCCGAGCGCAGTACGTGCCGCCGGTGGCGCTCGGTCTCAGGTACCGAGAAGACCGCGAGCAGCCAGCCGTCGGCGCGTGTCGCCCGGCGGCGCCGGAAGATCCTCGCGTCCCCCTCCCGCAAGATCGCGAGCGCCCCGGCGGACAGCTGGTATCCGGCCGTGCCGCCGTACCGCTGCGACTGCAGGATGCCCCGTCGCTTCAATCGCGATATGGCCGAACGGACCGCGGGTTCGTCTATCCCGAGATCGGAGAGCAGCCGGATGAGGGCCGCCACCGACAGCCAGCCGCCATCGGACCTGGCGTAAAGCGCGTAGACGGTAACGATCAGATGCCGCAGCCGGGCCGACCGGGCGGTCGCGTCCCCGCCCGGTTCGTTCGTTTCCGCTACGGCCGTCACCGGGCCACGATACCAAGGCGCCCGCCCGGGTTAGTCCTTGACCTCGACGAGACGGCCGGTTTCGACCTCGTAGATGAAGCCGCGGACGGAGTCCTTGACCGGGATATAGGGGCTGGCCTTGATCCGGGCGATGGACTGGCGGACATCGGCCTCGAGGTCGGGGAAGGCCTCGAGGGCGAACGGCGGCCGCAGGCCGGTGTCGGCCTCGATCTGGGCCTTCAGGTCGTCGTCGTGGAAGGTGAGCATCCCGCAGCCGGTGTGGTGGATGAGGATGATCTCGCTGGTGCCGAGGAGTCGCTGGGAGATGGTGAGCGACCGGATGACGTCGTCGGTCACGACGCCGCCGGCGTTGCGGATGATGTGGGCGTCGCCCTCGGAAAGCCCGAGCAAGGCGTAGGGGTTGAGCCGGGCATCCATGCAGGCGACGACCGTGACCCCGGAAGCGGGCGGCAGTGGCAGGTCGCCCTTGTCGAAGCTGGCGGCATACCGCTCGGAGTTGGCGACGAACGTGTCACTGCTGCTCATGTCTTCCTCCGGACAAAAAGGATCTAGGTGTCGGCGGGATCGTATCCACTCCGGCGGTAACCTAATCCCGACTTGGCAGACCAGAAATAACGCTTTACGGGTGAGGTCAGTGTGGCGGGCGGGCCGCAGCGATGATATCGTGCGCTCGTGCGCTCTGCGCGCGGCCGCGGCCGCGGCCGTTCCTGCCTACGGGGGGATCTCGCCGGGCTAGCAGCAGGGCGCCGCCGTGGCGGATACCTGGTCGCCGGATTCCTGGGCGCTGCCGCCGCAGCAGGCCGGGCCGTCGTCCTCGCCGTAGAAGGTCGGGCTGTCGTCCAGGACGGTGTAGATCTCCCAGGACTCGCCGTTGGGTGCGCCCTGGACCCAGAACTTGTCCTGCTTGGCGTAGCAGCAGGTGGTAGCCCGCTCATCGACCGAGGCCAGCCCGGCCCTGGCCAGCCGGGCCTGCTCGGCGTCGACGGCATCGGGGTCGCTGACTTCGACGCCGAGGTGGTTGAGGCTGCCGCCCCGGCCGGGATTCTCCAGCAGGACGAGCTTGAGCGGCGGCTCGGCGATCGCGAAGCTGGCGTAGCCAGGCCTGCGCTTGACCGGCTCGGCGCCGAACAGCTTGCGGTAGAAGGCGACGGCCTCCTCGATGTCGTTGACGTTGAGGGCGAGCTGGAGACGGGACACGTGAACCTCCGGACAATTAGACTTTGATGCTTGTCTATGTCTTGCTGATGTCGAGCTTGCCATAGGACATCGGAATCTGTCAATATAGACGTATGTCGATTCCTCAGACGGTGCTCGGCCCGGCCGGCCCGGCCGCGTGCTGCGCTCCGCTGTCGGCCCGGCCGCTGTCCGCCGGGCAGGCCGAGCAGGTCGCGCCGCTGCTCAAGGCGCTGGCCGACCCGGTCCGGCTGCGGCTGATGTCGCTGGTCGCCTCGCATGCTGGCGGCGAGGCATGCGTCTGCGAGCTGAACGACGCGTTCGACCTGTCCCAGCCCACCATCAGCCACCATCTCAAGGTCCTGCACGACGCCGGGCTGCTGGACCGCGACAAACGCGGCGTCTGGGTCTTCTACCGGGCCCGCACCGAAGCGCTGGCCAGCCTCGGTGCGCTGATCGGGCTGCCCGCCCCGACGCCCGGGGCAAGCACCTAGCACCACAGACACCTCACCGGAAAGCCATCATCCAGGCCACCAAACCGCGGACCGCGGGATGACAGCACCGGGCCTGTCCGTCCGCGCGTGCTGAACGGCAGGAGCCCGCAGGTCAGGGAACAGCCGTCAGGCGCGGCGCGAAGCGCCCGACGCGATGGCTTAGCTCAGCCAGCGCCGCATCGAAGCTGCCGGGGTCGCCGGCCGGAACCGGGTCGGGGACAGACCAGTGAACTGCGGCCAGCCGGCCAAGTTCTTCGCGGGCTCGGTCGCATACCGTGACGATCAGGTCGCCATCCTGCCGGACCTGGTCGAGGTGGCGCGGCCGCAGCCGGCGTAGCGGCAGGTGATGACGTTCGGCTGCGGCGATCGCGCCCGCCTCGATCGCCGCAGCCGGATGGGTTCCCGCCGATGCCGCGGGGACAGAACTGGCCCGGCGCCACAGCGCCGTCGCCAAGTGCGAGCGCGCCGAGTTGGCGGTGCATACGAACAGCACCCGCCGCGCTGTCCGCGCGCGCGGGTCGGCGAGCGCATCGAGCACGCCCGGAATCAGCCGCAGGTAACTACGGCGGCGATCGCCCTCAGAACGGCGGCGTGTGAAGAGCCCGGCCTGCTCAAGCACGTGCAGGTGGTGCGCCACCAGGTTGGACGGCATCTCAAGCATCTCCGCCAGCTCTGACGGGGACGCGTCGCCAGTGCCGAGCGTATCGATGATCTGCAGCCGGGCCGGATCGGCCAGCGCCGCATGCACGGCGGCCCGGCGTGCCACGTCGCTAATTGGCTCAATATTCATTGACTCAATCTTGACTGAGCTAAATGGGCCTGTCAAGATGAGCGCCATGACCAGCACACCGGAACCTGCCGCGCTGTGGCGGCGGCTGGCGGCCGAGTTCCTGGGCAGCGCGTTCCTGGCCGCGGTGGTGATCGGGTCGGGCATCGCCGCGGTGCAGCTGTCGCCCGGCAACACGGGCCTGGAACTGCTGGAGAACGCGGCGGCGACCGCGACCGGGCTGTTCGCGATCATCTTGATGTTCGGGCCGGTCTCCGGCGGCCACTTCAACCCGGTGGTGTCCTTCGCCGACGCCTTCTTCGGCGGGCTGCGGTGGCGGGACGCGGCCGCCTACCTGCCGGCGCAGGTGGCCGGGTGCATCGGCGGCGCC
Source organism: uncultured Actinomycetes bacterium (assembly GCA_963739615.1). Taxonomy (GTDB): domain Bacteria; phylum Actinomycetota; class Actinomycetes; order Streptosporangiales; family Streptosporangiaceae; genus Palsa-504. Next base: position 78,974 of record CAVUBD010000033.1, on the reverse strand, counting down.
ATCCTGGCGAACCTGATGTTCGCCCGGGCGGCGGTCAGCATCTCGGCCAAGGACCGGGCCTCGGGCGCGCATTTCCTTTCCGAGATCATCGCCACGCTCGGGCTGCTGCTGGTGATCTTCGCGCTGGCCCGCACCGGCCGGGCCCGCAGCGCCCCGGCTGCGGTGGGGGCCTATATCGGGGCGGCGTACTTCTTCACCTCCTCCACCAGCTTCGCCAACCCGGCGATCACCATCGGCCGGATGTTCTCGGCCACCTTCGCCGGGATCGCCCCCTCGTCGGTGCCCAGCTTCATCGGCGCCCAGATCCTCGGCTGCGCCCTGGCCGTGGTGGTGGTCAGGGCGCTGTATCCCGGCGTCACCCCGGCCGAGGCCGCGGACATCATCGTCCCCCACCTCCAGGACCAGGCCGGGCCGACCGGCCACGCCGTGTATGACGGCACATCCCCGCAGGCCGCCCGGCCGGGCCTGCCAGACTGACGAACCGGAACGGGAGCCAAGCCATGCACCTGGTGATGATCGGCGGCAGCGACGCGGGGATCAGCGCCGCGCTGCGGGCCCGCGAGCTCGACCCCGGCACCGAGGTCAGCGTGGTCGTCGCGGACGCCTTCCCGAACTTCTCGATCTGCGGCATCCCCTACTACGTCTCCGGTGAGGTGCCCCACTGGCGCAACCTGGCCCACCGCAGCCTCGCGGACCTGGAAGCGACCGGGATGCGGCTGCGGCTGGACACCGCCGCCCGCCGGATCGACGTCACCGCCCGCAAGCTCCTGGTGACCACTCCCGACGGGGCCGGGGAACTCCTGAGTTACGACAAGCTCGTCGTCGGCACCGGCGCAGTCCCGGTCCGGCCCCCCATCAGCGGCCTGGCCGGGCCCGGGACGCTCGGGCCCGATGACGGCGTGCACCTGCTGCACTCGATGGGCGACACCTTCGCCGTCATGCGCACCCTGGAGGACGCCGCGCCGGGCTCCGCGGCCATCGTCGGCGCCGGGTACATCGGCCTGGAAATGGCCGACGCCCTCACCGTCCGCGGGCTGCGGGTCACCCAGCTGGAGCAGCTGCCCGAGGTGCTGCCCACCGTCGATCCGGAGCTGGGTGCGCTGGTCCACGCCGAACTGGCCGCGCACGGCGTCGAGGTGCTGACCGGCACCACCGTCCGGCAGATCAGCCGCGCCCCCGCCGGGGCGGCGGGACGGCTGCAGGTCGCGGCGACTGCCGCCGACGGCACAGCCGTGACCCGCGCGGCCGACATGGTCCTGGTCGTGGTCGGGGTCCGCCCTGAGACCACCCCGGCGGCCGAAGCAGGCGCCGCGCTGGGGGCCAGGGGCGCGATCGCGGTGGACCGGCGGATGCGGACCAGCCTGCCCGACGTGTACGCCGCTGGGGACTGCGTGATCACCCATCACCGGCTGCTGGGCGAGACGTACCTGCCGCTGGGCACCACCGCGCACAAGCAGGGCCGGGTCGCCGGGGAGAACGCGCTGGGCGGCAGCCGGGAATTCGCCGGCAGCCTGGGCACCCAGGTGGTGAAGATCTTCGACCAGGCCGCCGCCCGGACCGGGCTCCGCGACCACGAAGCCGCCGCGGCCGGGTTCGACCCTGTCACCGCCGGATCCCAAGCCGATGACCACAAGGCCTACTACCCCGGCAGCCACCGCATCGCCATGCGGGTCACCGGCGACCGCGGCACCGGGCGGCTGCTGGGGGTGCAGCTGTTCGGGCACCGGCACGCCGAGATCGCCAAGCGGATCGACATCGCCGCCACCGCGATCTTCCACGGCATGACCGTCGACGCGGTCAGCGACATCGACCTGTCCTACACACCCCCGCTCGGCAGCCCCTGGGACGCCATCCAGATCGGCGCCCAGGACTGGACCCGGGCCACCAGCCAGCGGTAACCTGCCCCACGCGAGCAAAGGACACGACCATGAAAGGTCAGCCGCGAAGACCCAGGCCGCCACGGCCGCCGCCCAGAAAACCGGCGTGACCGCCACCGACTTCTCCATCGTCAACCAGCCGGGCGCCGGCAGCTACCCCCGCTAGCCGCGCTCCACCAGGATGAGTCATCATCTCGGCAGCGCCGCCACGCGGCGCTCCAGGTACGCTAGACGGCGATCGGCCGGGCGGGATGTCCCGGAAGGGCGACAGCAGCGTAGGTGAAGGCGCTGAAGGCGGCCCCGGCGGAGTGGGCAATCAGCGTGCATTAACCGAGGGCGCCGACCAGTCAGTCCAGCTACCAATTGAGCACGTGATGAGTCTGCGGGCAACGTGTCATGATCGCCAATGTGATCACAGGTGCGGCGAAAAGCAGTGCCGAGGCGGTGATCGAGGCTGCAGAGGTGATGGCCCGCTGTGTCCGGCTGGGCGGGTGCGGCGGGTCGATGAGACGTTGGATGCGTCGTGCCACGGTGGTTCCGCCCGCGCCGAGGGCGCCGGCGGGCACCCCGGCGGCGGCGACCGCCAGCAGCGCTCCGGCCAGGGTGAGCCGGTGCTGGCGGCGGACAGCCGCGTCGTCAGCGGCGGCTTCCACGAGGTCGCTGACCTGGAGGGCGGCGGCCGCGAAGAACCGGATCGCGGGGAAGGCCCTGGTGAGGGCGGCGGCGGACGTCAGCACGAGGTGATGCCGTTCGGCCAGGTGGGCGCGTTCGTGGGCCAGGACCGCATCCAGCTGGCGGCTATCCAGGCAGCGCAATGCCCCGCTGGTCATGACGATCCGACGGCGGCCCGGTACGCAATAGACAGCCGGCCGGTCATCGTCGATGATGCTGACTTCCGGGATGGGCGCGGGCCGCGCGATGAGGGTCAGCGCGTCATCGTGGCCTGCGCGACGGCGCCGGGCGCTGGTCATCGCCGCGACGGCACACCACGTGATTCGGCCCAGGACACCCAGGGCGAGCATGCTTCCGGAGATGCCGGCTATGGCGCCGGGCAGGGTTGCGTACTGATCGCGCATCAGCGACAGGCAGGCTCGCAGCGATGCGGGAGCTGTGCTGAACCGGATACAGGGGACGGCGAGAATCAGGCCGGCGGCTATCGCAGAGGTAGCCACAGAAAGCGTGGCTGCCTGCCATGCCGCGATGCCGGTGCGAGGGGTGCGGAGCGGCCATGATGCGCGCGGCAGCCACCGGGTTCCCGCTGATGCCATCGCGACGGCATAGACCAGCAAAAGCGCGGCGGCTGCAATCCTCATCGCGGGTTGTCCTGGTCGATGGCGGCATCCAGGGCTGCGCGCAGCGAGGCGATTTCGCTCGGTTCCAGGTCCCCGACCAGCCGCACCAGTGTCGCGGCCGGGTCGTCGGCGACCGAGAGGGCTTCGCTCATGAGCTGGGCTACGTAATCCTCGCGGGATCGCACGGCTTCGTACCAGTAGGCCCGGCCGTCCTTGTGCCGGTTCAGCCAGCCCTTGCGGTAGAGGTTTTCCATCACGGTCTGCACTGTGTTAAACGCCAGCGGCCTGTCGTGGTTGAGCTGCTCGCAGACCTCGCGGACCCGTACCGGCGCCGCAACTGCCCAGACCACGTCCATGATCGCGGCCTCAAGGTCGCCGAACCGGGCCATAGAGCCTCCTCGTCGCCGTCACCGGACCGTAGGCGCCAGTACACCGCCCGGGGGAGGCGGACAAGCCGGGCCGGTCCCGCGCGGCGCGCTAGGTGGCCGTGCTGCGTCCGGTCCCGGCTTCCTGGCCGCGGTTTCCTGCGTATGAACACCATAACCTGTAGGACAGGTTGCAGACCTAATCACCTTAGGTATTAAGGTGTATCGTTCTGATTACCATGGCGCAGCCGTCTGCTGGGCGCACGTGGCCAGCGAGCCCGGGAGGAACCGGCATGATCAGCACCCCCGATCCCCTGACGACCGTTCGCGGGGATCTTCAGCTTCTAAACAATGACCTGGACTGCATCCGCGGGGCGCTCAGCGAGATCGCCACCGTCTGGCGGCGGGCCCACCCAAGCCGCCCGGAACTACCGCTCGGCCTTCCGGAGCACCTCGAGGACGGGATCGGCCAGCTCGCCGCCTCGGTCCAGGCGCTCGTTGACGTTGGCCCTGGCCAGCCACCGGATCTGGCCTTCTCGCTGGCGGGGCGGCTGGCGGCACTTAAGCAGGACATCCGCGACGCTGAGGCCATGACCTGCGGGGATGGCGTCGCCCCGCTGGGCGATGCCCAGCTGTGGAGCTATCTCGGCGAGGCTTTGCACCGGGCCGGGAACCGGCTGCTGGCCCTTATCGTGCAGCTAGCCAGGATCGAGGACTGGTCGTTGAGCGGCCCAGCCGCAGTGCTCCCGGATCCAGACCGGGTTTGCCTCCTCGTCCGGCTCGGGACCGCTGGCCGTGTCCTGCCGACAGCGAGAGCGGATATAGGTTGAGCGGACGCGGCCGGGCATGCCGGGCCGTGCTGAGGAGATGGTTGCGATGATGCGCTGGAACAGCGACTGGGCCTGGTGGCAGTCCAGCTTGATGTGGATCGCCATGTTCGCGTTCGCAGCGCTGTTGATCTGGGTGGTCTATGCCCTGGTAAACGGCGCCATCGGGCAGCCCAAGCAGCACGGCGATGATGCCCGCCGCATCCTGGACGAGCGGCTTGCCCGCGGTGAGATCGACACCGGGGAATACCATCGTCTCCGCGACGCTATCGACGGCCGCAGCGGCGCACGGAACTCACAATAACCGCCATGACCAGGCTGGCCACGGGGCGGCGCCGAGAATGACTAGCTGCGCCGGCCGGCGCGGAGCTGACCCTCAGGACCCGCTTGGGGTGACCAGCCCGGTCTCATAGGCGATGACCACGAGCTGGGTCAGGAACACGATCGGAGCCATCGTCGCGGCGATCGCCTGGGTCCTGTTCATCGAGCAGGTCATCTTGACGGCCGTCGTGCCGGGCATCGAGAAGTGGCTCCCGACCAGCGCGGCCATCGGCCTCACCGATGCCCCGGGTGCCGGTCATCTCCCCTCGACGACAGCCGGCCTGGTCCTCACCGGCTACGCCATCGTGCTGCTGGTCGCGGCGAGCCGTACCACCATGAGGCGCGACGTGGCCTAACGCGGACCAGCGACCCTCATCCAGAGAGCGCCCAGATGGTGGTGCTCTTGATATCACTGTCCTCCAGCACGCTCAGGCCGGGGACGTCATAGCTGGCCAGCGGTGTCAGCCGAGCACGGGGCAGGTAGGCCCGGCCGAAGTCACCGGCCAGCACCGCCGTTCCCCGGGCGCGGGCTCGTTCGATGAACCGCATCACCTGGTCGGCCAGTTCGCGCTGATAGAAAGCATCGGCCACTAGCACCAGGTCGATGCCGGGCTCCGGGGAACGATCGTCGTCCAGGATGTCGGCGCAGACAGCCTGGACCGTCACCGCGTTGGCATCGGCGTTGACGCCGATGGCCGCAGCCGCAAGCGGGTCGATGTCATAAGCGGTCACGGCCGCCGCCCCGGCCATGGCCGCGGCGATGGCGACCAGTCCCGAGCCGGAGGCGACGTCGATCACGTGCCGCCCCCGCACGGCCTCCGGATGGTCAAGAAGGTACCGGGCCAGCGCCTGCCCGCCCGCCCAGGCGAACGCCCAGAACGGCGGATCCAGGCCGGTCCGCCCGGACGCCGTCTCGATGCGCTGCCACAAGCCGACTGGATCCTCGGCTTGGTGCAGCCGGATCTCCGGAACCAGCGGCACCGGCCTGAGCTGCGTGCCTGTCCGCATGATCTGCGGCGCAGCCGGCTCGGTCAAAGGCCGGTCATCCGCTCGAGGTGTTCGGGGTAGCGGGCTCCCCGCACCTCGACCCGCGCGGCAGCGCTCTCGATCTCAGCCAGGTCATCCGGCGTTAGCTCGACATCGGCTGCTCCGATGTTCTCGTCGAGGCGCTCCAGCCTGCGGGTGCCGGGAATGGGAACGATCCAGGGCTTCCACAGCGAGTACTCGCTCTGGACCGCTGTGACCGGCTGGACTGCGTGCGCGCGGCGGATGGTCAGCGCGGCTGCCTCCGATAGCCCGAAGTGCTTCACTTTTCCTTCCCTGATCAGGTCCTGCGCCGCTCCGGCCCAGCTAGCGAGCAGGTTCAGTGCTTGCCGTGACGGCGAGCCGGGTTCCGCGGTGTAGGCGACGATAGTCTGCCCGGGGTCGGCCGGGATCTCCAGGGCGTCGTAGTCGAGGGTGAGGTCGCCGGCCAGCGGGTGACGGAACGGCTGTACGCCGCTGCGGTAGTACTTGACGTCGTGGGCGGCCCAGCGCCTCGATCGAGATGCCCGCCAGCAGCGCCACTTCGTCTCGGCGCAGTCCGGCCACCCGCCGCCTGCGCCCGTAGCTGGGCAGGCCTGCCCGCTCCGGGCTGATCCTGGCGCGTCTGGTGGTCAGGAACTCGCGGATCTCGCCGCGGACGTCGTTCCGGCTGGTCACGTTCTCCAGGCTACGAAGCCGCGCGGCCGTTATGGAGACCCTGCCAGTACCCCTATCGGCGCGATCTCCCTCACGCCTTCGATCAGGGGTGCCATGAAGGTATCACCGCGGACGCGGTGGACTCCCGCGCCGGACCGGCGGGGATGAGGCATCATGCAGGAGAGAACTTGATCGTCAACGTCGCGTTGCCCTCGATCCGGCGCGACCTCGGCGGCGGCATGACCGGCCTGCAGTGGGTGCTTGACGGCTACACGCTGCTGTTCGCCGCCTTGCGGGTAATGACCGCGTTCGCGGTGGCGGTCGCGGCGCTGGCGGCCTTCCTGGCGACCCAGGCACGCGGAGCTCACCCGATGGTGCCCCGCGACCTCTTCCGTTCCCGCGCCGTACCGGTCTGCGTCGCGGTCGGTTTCGCGTTCATCGTCGGCTATTACGGGCTCCCGTTCGTCATGAGCCTGTACCTTCAGCAGCTGCGGGGCCTGTCGCCGCTCGTCACAGGCGTCGCATTCCTGCCGATGATGCTGGTCGGCGCCGCCCTGACCCCGTTCAGCGCACGCCTCGCAGAAAGACTGGGCGCACGGGTGCTCATAGCTGGCGGCCTGGTCCTGATGACCGCGGGCCTGGTGATCCTCGGCGTCGTCGGGTCCTCGACGCCCACCTGGGCGCAGGCCGCGCTGATGGTCCTCGTCGGACTGGCCGGCCCCCTGGTCATGCCCCCCGTGACCGCGGTGCTGCTGAACAGCGTCCCTGGACACCTGGCGGGCACGGTCAGCGGCGTGTTCAACACCAGCCGGCAGGTCGGCGGCGCCCTGGCGGTAGCGGTTTTCGGCGCGCTGCTCGCCAGCCCGGCGATGTTCATGCCGGGCCTGCGTACCAGCCTGCTGCTGGCGGGCGGAGTCGCGCTCGCGGCGGCGGCGGCAAGCCTGCTGCTGAAGCCCTCGCCCAGCTGACTGTATTACTATCCCCGTGTGCCGGGGGTGTTACCCGGCGCGGGCGGGGGGCTGTGGCTGTGCAGGACCTTGGTCCGGTCGCGGTTCCAGGCGGTGGTGGTGCCGTCGGGGTTCAGGACCAGCGTCCAGCCCCACCGGTGGATCGCGACGTGGTGGTGGAAGAAACACAGCAGCACGCACTCCTTGACGCTGGTCTTGCCGCCGCGGGACTTGTGCGTGACGTGGTGGATCTCGCAGGCGGCGGCGGGCTGCCAGCAGCCGCCGGACCACTGGCAGTGCTGGTCCCGCAGCCGGATCGCGTTGCGGATCGAGGCGGGGACGCTGTCGCTGACGCCGACGTCCAGCGGCAGGCTCGGCCCGCCCAGCCGCGCGCCGAGCTGCCGGCGCCGCAGGAACGACGCCAGCCCGCCCGGCCCCGACAGCAGGTCGACAGCCTTGCCGATGATGGCTTTCTCGAGGGCCTCGCGGCCGCGGCCGGTCGGCGGCACAGGCCCGGTCTCTCGGCGACTGGCGCTATCCGCGCGGCCGCTGGCCTCGTCCTCGCCGGTCCCGTCTTCGCCGGGGACGCTCTGGGGTTCGCAGCGACCATGCCCGTGGCCGGCGAGTTCCACGCACAGCTTGATGAGATCGTCGAGAGCGGCGGGGTTCACATCCGCCAGCACCACCGGGGTCACCGACGCATCGCACGCGAACCCCTGCGCGGCGTCGCCGTCCAGCCACGCGGTGCTGTCCCCGCCGGCGACGGAGGCGGCGGCGCGGGCCCCGGCCCACTGCGCGCGGACCCGGGCGGTCCACTCGTTCAGCAGCGCCGAGTCGGCGTCCAGGGCCAGCAGATCCGCCAAGGAAATGTGCGCCCAGACCTTGGCGGGCTGCCCGGCCCGGTCCGGCACCAGACCGCCGGCGACGAGGCGCCGCATGGCCTCCTCCAGCGCATCGTGATAGCGCTGCTCATGGGTACGGGTGTCCTCCGCGCCGACCGGGGCGGACAAGGCGTCCAGCACCGTGGCGACGACCGCGGCGCACTCGGGGCTCAGGTCGCCGCCTAGGACGCCGGCGCCCTGGGAGGTGGTCTCCAGCCGCACCGACCGGTCCTCGAACACCTGACCAGGGTCGTCGTCGTCAGGGGGCCGGGACCTCTCCCACATCTCGGCGCCCAGGGCGGTCAGGTCCCGCTGGTCCAGCCCGGACCGGGCCGCGCCGAGCAGGATCCGGTCCGCCTCCTCCCGCGAGTCCGCCGGCAGCTTGCCCGTCCAGTCGCAGATCGTGCGGGCCCACGACACCGAGATCTCCCCCTCGGCTAGGGCCGCCGCGACCCGGGGGTGCGCGGCGGCGCGGCGGGCCCAGCCCAGGTGCCCGGCCGCCGCGCCCCTGCCGACCCGGGTCTTGGTGATCAGCCACATCCGCGGACTGTAATCCCCGTCCGCGTAGTAGCCCTGCCCGGCGGTGAACGCCCCCAGCACCGACGCCCGCGCCGCGGTGCCCATCGCGTCCGCCTGCTCCAGCATCTGCAGGCACTTCGCCTGCTGCTCGGTCACCATCTCCGTCGGGTCAGCGGCGGCCAGGTACCCCAGCGCGGACTTCAGCACCCCTAGCGCCTCGCTCGCGCTGGAAATCGCGGGGACGGCACTCACCTGGATCGTCACCTCCATCCGGATGCCCGCAGGCCTGCTGCTTTAATGTGGCGGCTCGTACGAGTGGTCTCCCAATCTGGACCTCTGCTGAGTTACTAGTTCGATTATAGCGCTGAGCTAGGACATTTACCGGAGAAAACACGCCAGATCGCGCGTTGAATCCGAAATAGAATGCCGTGCTCTTAAAGGGATTCAGTTCGTTCTTCGCCTCCGACAACACCTGCCCGAACTGCCGGGCCGGGTTCCGGCCATCGTGTCCGTACCGCCAGTTCGTCGGCGGTGCACAGGCCGCTCACGCATCTCTGGCACCCGCTGTTGACCCAGGCCCGCCGCCAGTGCAAGGTTGGAATTCCTTTTTACGGATCGCCGCCCGAGCCGCGTACCGCCAGGACCTCCGGTCCCGCAAACGGCGCTCCCGTCACATGTCAGGAGAGGATCGTGCCGACGCAGGATCTTGTCCGCCAGCAGCCACCCGGACCTGAGCTGGATGGCGGCGCCCGCCACGCTCGTGCGGCACATGTCATGTCCGCGCTGCGCAACGCGCTGCGCAACGGCCTGCGGCGAGCCCGTCCGGTGTGGGTGGATATCGCCTGGGCGGCGTTCGTGGGCGTCAACCTGGCGGCGATGCGGCTATTCCCGGCCTGGCAGACGGTGCCGTTCCTCGCCATCTGGGTGAGCCTGACCGCGATCTACGGATTCCGGTTGTGGCGCCTGCAGCCGACCATCTTGACCCTGGCCTCGGTGACGCTGGCCACCGGCGGCATCATCGGCGTGCAGGTGCTCAAGGGACAGCAGGATGCCGATTACCTGGCGGAAGTCCCGCTGATCGCGCTGATGTTCCTGGTGATGGTCTGGCATGGCCGCAGGCGGCTAGCGGCCGCCCAGGAGCGGCTGAACGCGCTGGAGCAGGTACAGCGGGTTTCCGAGGAAAACCTGCGGCTGCTTGAGCAGCAGCGCCAGTTCCTGCAGGACGCCTCCCATGAGCTCGGAACGCCGATCACGGTGGCACTCGGCCATGCGGAGCTGATCGAGCAGGCCGTCACCGACCAGGAGGTGGCCGCGGACGCCCGGGTGGTCGCCGGCGAACTGGCGCGGTTGCGCAGGCTGACGAACCGGCTCCTGCTGCTGGCGTCGGCGGCGAGCCCGGGCTTCCTGAACATGGCGCCGGTCGGCACCGATTCGCTGATCCTCGACGCGCTGGAACGCTGGGGCCACGTGCCTCGCCGGTGGCGGCTGGGCGAGGTAGCCGAGGCGACGGTCGTCGGTGACGGTGACCGGCTCATCGTCGCGCTGGACGCGCTGCTTGAGAACGCCGTCGCTCACACCGAGCCGGGTGACCTCATCGAAGTCAGCGTCCGGCTGGAAGACGAGCGTGCCGTGATCGCCGTGACCGACTCCGGCTGCGGCATCCCGCCCGCGGACCTGGAGCATATCTTCGGCCGCTTCACCCACGCCGAGCCGTACCGCAGCCGCGAAGCGGGCGGATTCGGGCTCGGGCTGCCCATCGTGCAGGCCATCGCCGAGGCTCACCGCGGCTCGGTCCGGGTCCGCAGCGCCGCCGACCAGGGCTCGGCGTTCGAGATAGTCCTGCCCGCGGTCTCCGGCACCGGGGACCGCGAGGACGCCCCCGTCTCACGGTAGCCCGGCGGCCCCGGCGGAGATGCTCAGCCGGGGCGGGTGAGACAGCGTTCGGTAGACGACGCAATACCGTTCGGTGAGGCGGATCAGCGTCTGCACCTGCTCGGCGGTGGCGTCGGTATCCAGGTCGAAGGCCAGCCGGACAGAGCTGAACCCGACCGGTGCGTCCTTGCTCACGGCGAGGGTGCCACGGAAGTCCAGGTCGCCTTCGGCGCTGACGGTTCCTCCTGTCACCTGGATCTGCAGCGACGTGGCGACGGCGCGCAGCGTAACTCCCGCGCACGCTACCAGCGCCTGCAGGAGCATGTCCCCGGAGCAGGCCAGCGAGCCGTCGCCGCCGGTGGCCGGATGCAAGCCCGCCACGGCCAGCGCCTGGCCGGTGGCCACTGAGCAGGAAATGGCCTGTTCGTCGAGCTGGCCATGCGCGCGCAAGGTCACGACCGCTTCGCCGGGATTCTGGCGGTAGGCGTCCTTGAGCGGCTGCTGCACCGCCCGAAGCTCGGCGCTGTCCATTACGGCACTCCCATCCACGGTTCGTAGCTTTATGACAATGAAACCGCAGCGTGATCGCCGCAGTGAAACCAGACCGGACTTCGCCCCGTCTGACTCGCATGACAAATCACGTGCGGGCCGTCGCCAGGCTGACGGCGACGCTGGTGACGGCGCTGGTCGCGGTCGGGTGCGGGGCGGGTCAGGCGGCGAGGCCGCAACCGCCGCTGATCGTGGCCCGCGGCGTGGCGGCCAGGGAACCGCTGGCGGACCCGCGTCCCTACGGCGCGGCCGACACCGCATTCGGGTTCGACCGGCCCGGCTACCTGAACGCCGTGGCCACGGGCTACGACGCCGCCCGCTGACCGGCCGGCCCGCCGTCACGCGGTCCAGGTGGGCAGGAAGGCCGCATCCTTGGCCGAGATGTCCGCCCGGAACATCGGGTGCAGGTCCATCGACGGCGAGTACTTGCCCGCCGGGACCTCGCGGCCCAGGGCCTCGGCCATGGCCCGGACATGATGCGGGCCGGCTCCGCAGCAGATGCCGACGTAGTCCACGCCGAGCTCGCGGGCCTGCTGCGCGAAGGCCGCCATCTCAAAGCGCGTGCAGCCGAACGGGTCAAGCGCGATGGGGAAGGCACGGTCCCCGTCCGCGGACCGCAGCGTCTCCATCGTCGGCGCGGCCGCAACGGTCCGGTAGGGCACCGGCTGGATGGCGACCGCGCAGTCCACGGCCTCCCGGATACCGGTGATCAGCGGCAGCATCGTCTGGGGTCCCCGGTCGCAGTTCAGGCCGACGATCTGCGCGCCTGCGCCGGCGAGGATGCGGCATGCCTCCGCGTACCCGTATCCGTCCCGCGTCCGATCGGGCTGCGTGGGTGCCATCGTCACCATCGCGGGCAGCCCGAGGTCGCCGATGACCTCCAGCGCGATCAGCGCCTCGCCGAGATAGTCGTTGGTCTCGGAGATGACGAAGTCGATGCCTTCCTCCACCGCCCAGCCCAGCTGCTCGGCGTACATGGCCCGGACCGCCTGCTTGGTCGCCGGGTCGTCCGGGTCATACGCCCACGTGTTGCAGACGTTGCCTGCTACCAGGGCATCGCCTTCGCGCGCGACTTCGCGGGCGATCCGTACCGCCTGCCGGTTCATCGCCTCCAGGTCGCCTTCGCGGCCGACGTCGCGCAGTTTCTCCCGGTGCGCGTAGTAGGTGAGCGCGACCATGACATCCGAGCCTGCCCGCAGGAACTCCCTGTGCAGCTCCCGGACCGCGTCCGGATAGTCGAGCACGACCTCGGGCACGAACGGGCCCGCCTTGATGTAGCCGCGGCGTTCCAGCTCGAAGACGTAGCCTTCGGCGCCGAGTACCGGGCCGTTTCCCAGCCGCTCCATGATCGAAAGGCTCATGAGGCCACCTCCTGCTCGTAACCCGCGAACTTGTACCCGGTGCCGCGCCAGCCGACGCCGGTATACAGGCCCTCCGTGCCCGGGACCGGGCCCAGGATGAACTCATCGTCCGCCACTAGCCGGCATAGCCGTCTCGGTGAACATGGCCCGCGACCCGGCGCCAGCCTGGCGTACTCCGGGTCCCTGTAGTCGTTACGGACCGACCTGGTCAGGCCGAATGACGCGGTGGCGGGATCTCCCACCCGGGACCTGTCGAGCACCGTCACGGCGTCGGCCAGCGGTGCGGCGTAGTAAGCCGTCATCAGCCCCATGACGCCACCGCCGATAATCGTCAGCCGTCCCGCCAAGGTCACGCTCCCCATTAACTCTGCAGTGGTTAAAATGTTCAGACAAACGAGCCTAGCTGACCGCCGGATGCCGATGATGCCAGAACGCGAAGCGACTACCAGCGGTCCGATCACCATCGACCGCACTAGCCCGGTACCGCTGTACTTCCAGCTGGCCCAGCATTATGAGTCGGCCATCAGGTCCGGGGCGCTCAAGGTCGGCGCCCGGCTGGAGAACGAGGTGCAGCTGGCGGAGATGCTCGGCTTGTCACGGCCCACGGTGCGGGCTGCCTTCCTTTACCTGGCCAACAAGGGTCTTGTGGTCCGCAAGCGCGGCGCGGGCACCCTGGTGGCCAAGGAGCGTATCGACCGGAACGTCGAGCTGACCAGCCTCTATGACGACCTCGCGGCCAGCGGCCGGAGCCCGACGACACGAGTGATCAAGGCCGAGGTAACCCACGCCAGCGACCGGGTCGCCGACGCGCTGCAGCTGCCCGAGCGGGCCCTGGTGATGTCGCTGGAGCGGATCCGGCTGGCCGACGGCGAGCCGATGGCCCTGATGCATAACTACCTGCCTGCCGGGCTGGTCCAGCTGAACGTCGAGATGCTCGAGGAGCACGGCCTGTATGACCTGCTGCGCGCGGCGGGCGTCGGGCTTTACTCGGCCACCCAGCGCATGTGCGCCAAGAACGCCTCGACCACCGAAGCCCGGATCCTGGACGAGACGCGCGGTACGGCCCTGCTGACCATGGAACGCATCGCCTACGACCAGGCCGGCCATCCGGTCGAGTTCGCCAGGCATCTCTACCGCGCCTCCCGCTACGCCTTCACCACCCACCTGCCCAGGCCCGAGCCTGACCACGGTTAAGGGGGCGAGCATGGCGATTTGACCGAACGGGCACCGGTACCAGCGGCAGGCCGCGTGGCCAGCGGGCCGGGCCTGGCGGGGTGGCCGGGCCCGGCGCCGCTGGCAGGGGGGTTCAGCCGTGGAAGAGATCGACCGCGTTGGTCCCGTCGTTCACGACGAGCATGCCGTCTCCTGCCTGCGTCGTGATGACGCCGAACAAGTCACCCGCGCCGTTCTTCACCAGCGTCTTGGTGGCGAGCTGCCGCCCGGCTGGGGTGATCTCGACCGCGTTGCCGTTGTTGCCGTTTACGACGACGAGATCGTTGTTGGGGGCCAGGGTCATGCCCAGCGGAGCGTTAAGGGCGCCCCCCGCGGACAGCGTGCCGGCCGCGGCCGTGACGGGGGTCATCCGGGTGAGCGCCTGCGGGATGGCCGAAATCGTGTTGGTCAGCGTGTCGGCGACGTAGAGCGTCCCGTTATGCCCCAGCGCCAGGCCAGTGGGCGCGAGGACGAGCGCGGCCTTGTTCGCGCGCCAGGGGTAGCCAGTGCCGACGACCGTGGCGCTGGTGAGCGTCGGCGGCGCCGTGGCGCTGAGGGTGAGGTCGAGGCGCACTACCGTGCAGTTGCCGGTCACGGGCACCCCGTGGCTGGTGCTGGTGTTGCCGCCCAGCGCATTGGACACGAAAACCTGGGCGGACGTCGCGGTCGACCGCACCGCGAGATCCCAGGGACCGGCGATGTCCTTGCTGGTGATGGTCTCCACCGGGGTGCCATGGTCGTTCAGCACGATGAGGCACCCGGCGGGGTTCAGGCTGGGCAGCGCCCCGCCGGCCGTGGTCGGCAGGCTGCCCACCACGACCCAGCCGCCGGGCAGGATGCCAAGCGCGGTAGTCAGGCCGACGCCGCCTGGGCAGGACTGGCCGGCCGGCAGCTTCGACAGGCTGGCGAACAGGCTGGTATGCCCGCCCGGGCTGACCTGGACGATGGTGGTGCCGGTGCCCTGGACGTTGGCCTTGTCGTTGAAGTTGCTCACCAGGACGTCTCCCGCCGTCAGCTGGCCGGCCGACGCCGGGACGACGGCGATCCCGTAGGGGTTGACGTCACCGGCGGCCGGAACCGTCGAGGCCACCTGCGTGGACGAGCCCAGCCGGCCGAGGAACGACGTCGTCCCCTGCGCGGACGCGACGGGTGCCGGCGTTGAGGTGCTCGCGCCGCTTGAGGTGGTGGTGCTTGAGTTCGATGAGCAGGCCGCGGTCATCAGACCAAGGCCCACCGTGGCGGTCAGAATTACAGCAAGGTGCCGAGGCCCCACCGTGCTCCCCTTTCCTGGAGGGTCTCAGTGCCCTCCGTGATTCGCTGACTGCGATGAGGGCAGCTGACGCCTGCTCCAGGCAAGCGCAATCCGCCCTGCGGTCCCGCCCTAAGACACGTGCGGACGCCCGGCGCGGTTCACCGCCCCGTGTTTATCCCGGCGCGGGATGTATCACCGGCGACATCCGGTCCTCTTACTTCACGTGGGTGCGCTCGCGAACGGGGCGGGGCGCGGGGGGCGCCCAGCGCTGCCGGACGGCACGTAGGAACCCGTCCGGCAGCGCTTCCAGAAGGATCGGGGGTTGTCCGATGAATGCCGACACGGTGTTCCTTGATTGTCCGGCCTACATGGACAAGCGCGGCCGGGTCCGGTGCGCGCTTCCGGCCGAGGTGGAATACGTCTACACGATGACGTCAACCGACGGACCGCTGGAGAGCGCGAAGATCCGCTGCCCGCGCGGTCATTTCTTTAACGGCCCGATTGAGGCGCTGCGCACGGAAAGCCAGCCGGGCATTTCGGCACCCGGGGCGAACGCGCTCAATTTCCGGTCTCCGCCGTCACCGGCGCCGCCTGGTGCCTGCTCCTGAGAGGCGTTTAGCGGCGCGCCCATCCTGCCGATCCCGCCGGTGCGGGGGTAGCGGTACGCTGCTTCCGGTCTGACCACACGTCGTTCGGAGCCGTCCGCCCATGCTCAGCCGAGAAACTGCCGATTCCCTGTTCCGTTCCGATCTGGCCGGGCCGGAGCACTGGGAGCAGCGTTACCCGCCCCGCGGCCTTCAAGCGGGAGCGCAAGTCACCCGCTTCTCGCCGAGCCCGACCGGCTTCTTGCATATCGGCGGCGTGTACGCGGCCACCATCGACGTGGATGTAGCCAGGCATTCCGGCGGCGTCTACCTGGTCCGCCTCGAGGACACGGACCAGGCTCGCGTCACCGAGGGCGCCGCCGCTCAGTTCGCCGAGGCGTTCTCTTACTTCTCCATCGGCCCGGATGAAGACGACCGGACCGGCCCTTACGGGCCGTACTCCCAGTCCGCGCGAGCGGACATCTACCTGACCTACGTCCGCGAACTGCTGCGCCAGGGCCGGGCCTACCTGTGCTTCGCGACCAAGCAGGACCTCGAGGAGATCACCGCCCGGCAGCGGGCCGCGGGCGCCCTGCCCGGTTACTACGGCAAATGGGCCATCTGGCGCGACGCCGAACCGGAGCAGGTGATGGCCCGGCTAGCGGCCGGCGACCCGTACGTCGTCCGGTTCCGCGCGCCCGGCATCCCGGGGGCGAGGGTGAGCTTCACCGACGCGATCCGCGGCGAGCTGACGCTCGACGACAACCGCAATGACGCGGTAATCCTGAAGAGCAGCGACACCGATCCGCGGCTGCCTACCTACCACTTCGCGCACGCCGTCGACGACCACCTGATGCGGGTCAGCCTGGTCATCCGCGGGGAGGAGTGGATCTCCTCTGTGCCGCTGCATCTTCAGCTGTTCGACGCCCTGGCCTTCCCCCGCGTCCAGTACGCGCACATCGCCCTGCTGATGAAGCAGGAGGGCGGCAGCCGCCGCAAGCTGTCCAAGCGCAGGGACCCCGAGGCGACCGTCAGCTTCTATATCGAGCAGGGCTACCCGGCTCCGGCCGTGCAGTACTACCTGCGCGGCCTGGCTAACGGGCGGCTCGCCGAGATGCCGCTGGCCGAGGCGCTGGCCGCGCCGATCCGGCTGTCTGAATGCGGCACCGCGGGCCCGCTCGTCGACATGGTCAAGCTCGACGACATCTGCGCCGACTACATCGCCACCCTGCCCGGGGAGCAGATCCTCGCCGAGGTCACCGCCTGGGCTGAGCGTTACGCGCCCGACCTGGCCGCCGTGCTGGCCGCCCATCGCGAGCTGGCGCTCCGCGCCCTGGCCATCGAGCGGGAAGGCGTCCCCAACCCGCGCAAGGACCTGCGCAAGTGGGCGGATTTCCTGGCCGTCTACGGATACTTCTTCCCTGAGCTTTTCGAGCCGGTCACCGACCCGGCTGACCCTCGCCTGGGCGGCCTGGACCCGGCGCTCGTTCGCGCGGTCGCCAGGCAGTTCGCGGACGGCTACCAGCCGCTCCCGGACCCGGCCGAGTGGTTCGGCCAGGTCCGCCGGCTCGCCGCCGACCTCGGGTTCGCGCCGAGCCAGAAGGCCTACAAGCAAGATCCCGCCGCCTACCACGGCTCGATCCGCGAAGCCTCGCAGGTCATCCGGGTCCTGCTCACCGGGACGACGCGCAGCCCCGAGCTGGCCGAGGTGACCGCCGCGCTCGGCATCGACGAGGTCCTGCGCCGCGTCCGCGCGGTCCTGTGACCGACCCGCCTACGATGCCCCTGCGTCCGGTTCGGCGCCGTCGTCGTCGGCGGGTGGCCAGGTGCGCAGCGGCGGCAGCTTGTACAGGCTGTCGATGCTGAGCTGCTGCGCATCGGTCAGCACGACGTCCTGCTGTTCCTGAGCCCTCTCGGCTGTCTGCTTGGCCAGTTCCGAGGCCAGGCCGCCCAGTTGCCGCACGCCGACGTCGTCGATGACGATGTGGCTCGTGGCGAATATCACGATGCCTTCCACGCGCCGCTCTTCCTCCCCGGGCATCGAGAGGGCGGCGGCGACCTTCGCCACCTCGAACGGGTTCGCGGAATGCGCGGTGAGCTTGTTACGCTCCTCGATAATCCATTTATGAAATTTCATCACCGCGCCGTGCAGCGGCAGTTTCTGCACATCTTCGCTGGTCAGCCCGAACCGCTTGCCCTTGCCGAAGCAGCGCGTGTAGGCGATCACCGCCGATGACCAGATGGCCAGCGGCAAGATGGTGTCCCGCTCTTCCTCCGGCTCAGCCAGTTCGGCCAGCAGGCGCTTGCAGCAGTCCATGACGAACTGGAGGTCGGCGATAATCGCCGCCTGATCGGCGAGAATGTACGCCGACGGCACATCGAGGGCCACCGTCAGCATCGGCTTGTCTGGCGATGCGGCATCCATGATGTTGACCACTCCTCGTCCTGGCTTCCCGGCTCGCGCGCCCCTAGATCCTCGCACGCCGGCGGCACGCTCCCGTCTCACAACGGGACTACGCGGCCGGGCCTCCCATTATCGCTTCCGGCGGCCGCCCACCCGCCTGGGGGGCGCATCCACGCACGCGCATGCCGCTCATTCTGCGTGCCTTGACGAGACCAGAGAGGCGAATACAATGACGGAACTAAGATAGTGGCCGGTGGTATAGTCGAACGCGCCGCCGCAGGTTATCAAGCGCAGGGCGGCGTAGTCGGTCCGGCCGTAAATGGCTTTCGCCGGGAAATGGGATTTGGCGTACCGCCGTACGCCAGTGACACGGAAAATAGCGGTGATCCTGTCGGCCAGCGTCACCTCGACCGTGTCCCCGGGGCGCAGGGCCCCGAGACGGTAAAAGACCGCTGGCCCGCGGTAACTGTCGACGTGACCTTCGATGACCGAGGCGCCGATATGGCCGGGCGTAGCCGAGTACTTGTACCAGGCCGCCTCGCCTGCGCTCGTTTCCAGCGACGGCACCTGCATCGAGCCGTCGGAGTTGACGCCCAGGTGCAGCAGTTTCGAGTTCACGCCAATAGCCGGGATGTCGACGGAGACCGGCACTGAGCCCCGCAGCGACGGTCCGACGGTCTTCCCGGCCTGCCCGACAGCGCCCGCTGCCGCCGCGGACGGCTGCGGCGCATGTACCTGAGCGGTGACCACGACGCCGACCGCGCCCAACCCGGCTAGGATGAGGACGACGCCGGCCACCCCGGCGAGACGGGCCCGCAGGCCCCCGGGGACAACCGGCGGGGCTGCGTACCCGGTCTCCGGCCAGCAGACGACCACGCGGAACCCGGCGACGCGCCGCCATCCCGCATCCGCCAATGCCGTCGTCCCTTCCCTGCGCCGGTCCTCTACTCTCGAAGCCTAATATTCCGCTGCTGAACGCGCCATTGCATGTCTGTGCCGCCGATGGGCATTACTTTATGGTTGTCGGTGTTTTGGAAGACTTGCCTTCGTCTCGGGCAGTACCGGGTCGCCGCCTGTTTTCTTGTACCGATACGTTTTCTGATGCTGGTACCGGGAAATGTGTTCACCGTCTGCCCGCCGCATGAGGAGGTTCGATGAGGGTGCGCACCACCATCGCACGGATAACGCGCAGCGTGCGGCTGACCGCGATCGGCTGGGGCACTTCGACCGTCCTGGCTTCCATCGTGGTCTCGGGCTGCACGTCGTCCTCATCCCCGACGACACCCGCCACGTTCACGCCCTCAATTACCGGCTCGCCGACGGCGACCGCCGGGAACAGCAGCCCGGCCGGGGTCGCCACGCCGAGCGCGGGCAGGACCATCACGTACAGCCCGTCCAGGCCGCCCACAGCAACGGTGACCGCGACCGCGACGGTGACGCACAGCGCGACCGAGAGCCCGACCGCGACGCCGACCGCGACGCCGACGCCGACGCCGACTCCGACCGCGACGCCGACTCCGACTCCGACGCCGAGCCCGACGCCGACCCCGAGCCCGACCCCGAGCCCGACCGCCAGCCTGTACCCCACCGCGGCTCCGCCCACGGGCGGCGGCGGCACGGCCGGATTCCAGGACGCTCTGCTTCTCGGACTAGGCGCAGCGGCGATAGCGGCCGGCGCCGGGAGCATCGCCTACCGCAGGAAGCTCAGGAGGGGCCGCTGACTGCCCGTCAGCCGATCCAGCTTCCCGGGAGCCGCTGGCCGGGCCGCCACTCCATCGGCGCCCGGGCGGCCGGCCTGGCTCTTAGCGGCTGCGGTGGCTGCACGTAAGTCAGCCGCGCCGCGCGCTGCGACCGCATCGGCTCAGCGAGGTCCATGACGGCGAAGTCCGCTGACCACTCGTCCGGGCCATACCCGATGCCAAGATCGCAATGATGCAGTTCGACCTCGGCCAGCCGCCGGGCCAGCAGCTGACCGGCCGGGAAGGGCCGGGAGTCCAGGATCCGCAGCGGGACCTGCCAGCCATCATCGGGCAACTGCCTGGCGAAGGCCCGCAAGGCCATCGCCGAGTCGGCCAGGTCAGTCATCAGCTCGCTCGTTTTCATGGCCGCGCTGCTCTCGATGGCGGTTTCCCGTGCCTCGGCACTGGCGTAGGCCGGGCGATCGTGCCCTGACCGCGCGCCGATCAGCAGGTTGCGCATCGCGTCAGCGCCGCGGGCCAGGTGCGCGAGGACATGCGCCCGCGTCCACCCCGGCAGCAGGGACGGCGCCCGGAGGTCCGGCTCGGGGATGACGCGGGCCGCGTCAAGCAGGCGCTGGGTGGCCTGATCGATCTGATCGCTCAGCTGACGTTGTGCGGCGTCCATCACCTCACTGTAGGTAAAGCGCCTTGCCAACCAGGCCGCTACCGGGAATGCTGGCCCATGTGATCAACCCTGATTCGGCGGTTCCGCCCTATGAGCAAGTCGCGAAGATGATAGGAGACGAGATTGCCGAAGGCACGCTGACCGGGCGGATCCCGTCGGTCCGCACGATAGCCGAGCATCACCATGTCTCGCATCGGGTCGCGATGCGTGCCCTCAAGATCCTGGAAGGAGAGGGCAAGATCGTCAGCGTGCCTGGCCAGGGGCACTTCGTACGTGATCACCAGAGCTGACAAGCGGCCCGCTCGCCGAGCTTCCCCGCGCTACCAGCTCGATTGACAGTTCCTGGCGCACCGGGTGCACCCGCTCGCCGCGGAGCAGCGAGCACAGCCGCCTGGCCCCCTCGCTGCCGGACAGGCCGAGCGGCTGCCTGACGGTACTGAGGCCGAGGAAGGCCGCGGACTCGATGTCGTCGAAGCCGACGACCGACAGCTGCTCGGGCACCGCCACGCCGAGCCGGTCCGCCGCCGCCAGCACGCCGATGGCCTGGGTGTCAGAAGCAGCGAAGATCGCTGACGGGGGATCGGGTGATTTCAGCAGCTGAGCGGCCTGCTCGGCGGCCGTGGCCGCGTCATGCGGGCCGCGCCGGACCAGGCCTGGCTCCGGGTCGATGCCCGCGGCCGACAGGGCCTGCCGGTACCCGCGCAGCCGGTGCGCCGAGGAGGTGAAGCCCAGATCGGCCGGGGGCTTGCCGAACACCGTGTCGCCGACGAAACCGATCCGGCGATGGCCGAGGGCGATCAGGTGCTCGGCCGCCATCCGGCCGCCCAGGACGTTGTTGATGACCGTCTGCGGCACCCCGGGGTTCACCGCGTCCACGCTGACGAGCGCGACTCCGGCCCGGGAGAACTGGCCAAGCTGCTCGCGGGAGAACGGCAGGCCGATCGTCAGGACCCCGTCGGCCCGGTGCGTGGGCAGCAGGGACTCCAGGTGCCTGTCCCGCTCCAGCGGGGTGTCCACGTTGCAGACGATCGTGTCGTATCCCTGTTCTTCGAGTGCCGCGAGCGCGCTCGCCACCCGGACTACCGTCGACGGCCTGGTCAAGTGAGTGACGATGACCGCGACGGTCCGCGGCGTCCCGCGGACCAGGGCCGCCGCCGCGTGACTGGGCCGGTAGCCGAGCCGGTCGATGGAATCCTGCACGGCGCGCAGGGTGGTGGCCCGTACCTGCTCGCTCCCGTTGAGGACCCGCGACACGGTGCCGACGCCGACGCCGGCGTCCGCGGCCACGTCGGCAATCGTGACCCGGCGGACCGGAGGACCGCATCCCGGCCAGGGCCCGCCGAGGGAGCCGGGTGCCGTTTCTCCCTTCGGGAAGGCCGGCATGCCCGACGCGAGCGCCCCGGGCTGGAATCGCTTCCACGTCAGCGCGGGGACAGCGTGGCTTCGCGTCGGGGAGCGGTCGAGAATCCTGGGTACGCGCTGTCCGTCGCCGGTGCTCGCGCCCACCCGCAGCGTCGCGGCCAGGATCTCACCCGGGCGCTGATCAGGGCCGTGGTCGATCTGCCGCAGCGCCCGGGCGACCACCCTCCTTGCGATGTCATCGACCGGGATGGCCACGCTGGTCAGCCGCGGATGCATCAGCCCGGCCGCGACGCTCCCGTCGAAGCCCGTGACGGCGAGGTCGTGGCCGATCCGCAGCCGCAATTCGGCGGCCACGCTGTAGCTGACCGCGGCCAGCCGGTCGCTGCCGGTCACGATCGCGTCCGGGCGGGCCTCGGGGCGAGTGGGCCCGAGCAGCGACCTGATCCTGCGGCGCGCAATGGCGTCGTCTACGAACAGCATCTCCGCCTGGTCGGCGCCGATCCCGCCGCGGGCGAGCCCGGCCTTGAACCCGGCCGCCCGCGCGGTGTCCCAGTGCTGGGCGGACCGGTAGCCCAGGAACGCGATACGAGTAAATCCCCTGTTCAGGACGTGTTCGACGGCCATCGCGGTGGCTTCGTAATTGTCGATGTCGACCCACTGCTGCGGCAGCGAGGGGCCGGTCCTGCCGAAGCACGCGAACGGCATCCCCGCCCCGGCCAGCAGCGCTACCCGGGGATCGTCTTCCTCCAGTTCTGACAGGAGGAAGGCGTCCACGCTCCGGCTCGCGATCAGGCGGCGCATTTCGTCACGCGGGTCCGCTTCCGGAACAGCGATCACCATGCTGTAGCCCCGGCGCCCGCACGCCGCCGCGAGTGACTGCAGGAACTGCTGCATGATGTAGTTGCCTGGCAGCAACTGGACCTGCGGCATGACGTAAGCGATCTGATGCGTCCGCCGCGAGCGCAGGCTCCGGGCACCATGGTGCGGGTGGTAGCCCAGCGCGGCCACCGCGTCAAGCACCCGGCCCTTGGCCGCATCGCCGACCCGGCCGCCGCGGTTGAGCACATTCGAGACGGTTTGCCGGGACACCCCGGCCGCCCGGGCCACGTCCTGGATCGTTACCTGCCGCGTGGTCACCGGGCTGGCCTGGCCTGATCGAGCCCCAGTCACCTCGTCACTTTACCGCCCGCGCAATTGCCCTCTTGACAGCCGCTGTAGATAGCGCTGAGATGTGATAGATCGTTCCAGCAGACTACGCGCTGCCTGGGACGGAAGACTGGGATCGCGATCCGGGCCTGCGGCGGGTCCGGGCCGCGATCCTGCTGGTCCGGCCCCGGGGGACCGCGGCCGCTGGACCGCCGTCAAGCGCGCCACCACCCGGCGATGAGCTCCTCGGCGCCCTGGGTGTTGATGACCCGGTCTGGCGTGATGCCTGCCTCTTCCGCCCGGGCGGTCCCGTGGCCCAGCCAGTCCAGCTGACCAGGCGCGTGCGCGTCGGTGTCGATGGCGAACAGGCAGCCGGCCTCCGCGGCCAGGTGCAGCAGTCGGCCCGGCGGATCGCGTCGCTCCGGCCGGCAGTTGATCTCGACGGCGACGCCGGCCTCCCGGCAGGCGCCGAAGACCTCCCCGGCATCGAACACCGATTCCGGCCTGCGGCCGCGGCCCCCCTGCGATCGGTCACCGAGCAGCCGTCCGGTGCAGTGGCCGAGCACGTCGACGTGCGGGTTGCGCACCGCGGTCACCATCCGCCTGGTCATCGGCCCGGCGGGCATTCGCAGCTTGGAGTGGACGCTGGCCACCACGACGTCGAGCCGGCCGAGCAGGTCCTCGCTCTGGTCGAGCGAGCCGTCGTCGAGGATGTCGACCTCGATCCCGGTGAGGATGCGAAACGGGGCCAGCTCGGCGTTCAGCTGATCGATCAGCGTGAGCTGGGCGCGCAGCCGCTCGGCGGACAGCCCGTTCGCCACGGTCAGCCGCGGCGAGTGGTCGGTCAGCGCGATCCACTCGTACCCGAGCGCGCGGGCGGCCTCGGCCATCTCCCTGGGCGGGCTGCCGCCGTCGGACCAGTCCGAGTGCGTGTGGCAGTCGCCGCGCAGCGCGGCGCGCAGCCCCGTGCGCGCCGAGGCAGGCTGTTCCGCGAGCAGCCGGGCCAGGTACGCGGGCTGCGCGCCGCCCGCGGCCTCGGTGATGACCTGGGCCGTGGTCGCGCCGATGCCCTTCAGGGCCGCCAGCGTGCCCGCCTGGATCCGGCGGTCAAGCTCGCCCGCGGGCAGGCCGTCGAGCACCGCCGCGGCCCGGCGGAACGCCTGGACGCGGTACGTCGGCGCCCCGCCCCGCTCCAGCTGGAACGCGATCTGCCGCAACGCATCTACCGGCTCCACCTGCCTCTCATACCCCGGCATCATCCCGTATAGCCCCCGGATATGAGCGCGGCCGGGAATTCCCGGCGGGTCAGGCAGAATTGAGCCGTGCAGGTCGCGATGCTCGGACCGCTGGAGGTCCGCACCGCCGAGGAGCCGGGAGGAACTGGCCGCGGCGGGCCGGGCCCAGCTGCGCGACGATCCCGGAGCGGCGGCCGCCACGCTCCGCGAGGCGCTCGGGCTGTGGCGCGGCCCGGCCCTGGTGGAGGTGGCCGAGGCCGAGTTCGGCCGGGACGCCGAGCTCGCCCAGGTCGCCGGGCTCCTCGCCCAGCACCGGCTGGTCACGCTGACCGGACCGGGCGGTGCGGGCAAGACCAGGCTCGCCGTCGAGGCGGCCCGGGCCGAGCTGGCCGGGATGCCCGACGGGGTGTGGCTGGTCGAGCTGGGCGGGCGAGGCGCTGTGGACCGTAGGCCCGCTCACGCTGCCGCCGGACCCCGCCGTATCGCCTTTCTGGGCCGAACGGACCGGCGTGCCCCGCCCAGGACAACCTTGACGACACGGCCGGCCTCGACGCCTTCGCCTCGGTTGAGCTGCTGATCCAGCGCGCCCGCGCCGTCTTCGGAGATTTCACGATCACCCGGGGGAGCGCGCCCGCCGTGGCCCGGATCTGCCGCGCCCTGGACGGCATGCCGCTGGCGATCGAGCTGGCCGCGGTCCGGCTGCGCACCATGACCCCCGAGCAGGTCGCGGCCCGCCTCGATGAGGCGTTCCAGCTGCTGACCGGCGGAAGCCGGACCGCGATGCCGCGGCATCAGACGCTGCGCGCGGTCGTCGACTGGAGCTGGGACCTGCTCGATGACGCCGAGCGCGTGCTCTGGCGCCGTTTCTCGACCTTCAGCGGCGGCGCGACGCTGGACGCCGTGGTACAGGTCTGCGCGGGTGACGGTGTGAGCGCGAGCCAGGTCCTGGACCTGGTCACGGCCCTCGCGGATAAGTCGCTGCTCACGGTCAGCTACGGGCCAGATGGGGCCAGGTACCGGATGCTGGAGATCATCAGGGCCTACGGTCAGGAGCGGCTGGCCGAAGCAGGGGAGCGGGACGAGCTCCGCCAGGCGCACGCGCAGTACTTCACCCGGCTGGCCGAGGCCAGCACGGATTACCTGCTCGGCGCCCAGCAGCTGGACTGGCTGCGCAAGCTCGCCGATGACCAGGACAACCTGCACGGGGCGATCCGCGCCGCGGTCGCGGCCGGCGACGGGCGGGCCGCCGTCCGGCTGGCCGGCGCCCTCGGCTGGTACTGGTGGCTGCGCAGCATGAAGGTCGAGGGAACCGAGCTGATCGCGGACGCCGTTGACGCGCCGCGCAGTCCGGACTCGGATGACCAGGCGACCGAACGGCTGGCCGCGGCCTACGCGATGGGTGCGATGCTGGCCATCGACACCCCGCACCGCGACCGGACCCGCGACTGGTTCGCTATCGCCACCGAACTCGCCGCGACGATACCGAACCCGGCCGACCCCGTGCTGCGGCTGATCGGCCCGCTCGGCGTCCTGTTCGCGGCCTTCACCGGGCAGCAGGGATCGATGCAGCCCGCCATCTTCGACGACGCGGTGGCCGATCCCGAGCCGTGGGTCAGCGCCACCGCCCGGGTCATGCGCGGGCACGTGGCGTTGAACTTCGGCCGGCAGCACGTTCGGGCGCAGGCGGATTTCCTCGCCGCGACGGGCATCTTCAGCGCGCTGGGGGAGCGCTGGGGGCTGGCGCTCGCGGTGGGCGGCCTGGCCATGCTGGAGGCGTGGCGCGGCGAGCACGCCGCCTCGGCCGGCCACTACCGGCAGGCCACCGGACTTGCCGCCGAGATCGGCTCGACCGAAGACGAGACAACGTTCCGGCTGTTCGGCGCGCGGGAACTCTGGCTGCTTGGCGAGCGCGAGGTGGCCCGGGCCGAGCTGGCCCGCGCGCAGCGCGACGCCGAACGGCTCGGCCGATCTCGCGCTGCGTGAAGCCGATCCGGCCCAGCAGGCCGAACACCGACCCGGTAGGCACCGCTAGGTCGATCCCGCCCAGCGCGACCGTTTCCCCGAACCGCTTGACGAGCCCTTCAGCAATAATGGAGTAAGTCATGCCAACACGATCGCGCCCCGCCCTGACACCGAGCCCAGATCCCGCTGACGCCCCTGACATCCCGCTGACACCCGCCCGCGCCCCACTGCCCCAGCCACCCCGCTGCCCCCAGCCAGCCAGCGGATCGTGGAGGATTCGAGCTGCGTGGAGCATTTGGTACCCGGTAGCAGCCCAAAAACTCCGCAGAGCCGAAATCCTCCACGTTAATTTGTAATGGAATGGCACGCCCGCGACAATGACCGGCCGCGCATCCGGCCGTTACTGAACGTGCAATTCGGCCCACACGACCTTGCCGGGCCAGCCGGGGACGGTCTCCCAGTTCCAGCGGGCGCACACCGCCTCGACCAGGACGAGGCCCCGGCCGCCCTCGTCATCCGGGCCGGCGTGTTCCGCGACTGGCGCGCTCGCGATGCCGTCCCAGACTTCGATCATGACGCGGTCGCCGTCGCTGCCCAGCCGCACAATCACGACCGGCAGCCCGGCGCCGTCATACCGGGGCCGGCCGTCAGGGCGCGTGGAGGCCCGGACTGCGTTCGTGACCAGCTCACTGACGATGAGCTCGGCCGCCTCCGCCAGGCTGTGCAGTCCCCACTCGGCCAGTACGGCGCGGGTGTGCAGCCGCGCGCACGGCGTGGCCGTCACCAGCGCACCCAGCGGGAGAGAACTCGACAACGGCCATGACGCCGCCATACTGGCCGGGTCCGTGACAGTGTCCAGCCCTATCACCACAGTGCCCTCGCCCATGGTTTGGCGCGTCCCTCCCTTCGACCGCATGACCAGCGTAAGGCCCCGCAGCCGCGGCGGCTAGCATGATGGCATGAGCCGCGACGGATGCCGGTGGTGTACCTGAGCCATGGCGCACCGCCGCCCGCTCGCCCCGCTCGCCCCGGACCAGCGGCCTTGCCGGGGCCGGATGAGAACTTCTTAGCGAAGGCGAAAAATCTTAGGGTCTGTCTAGCACCCATAGATACGGCCTATCGTCTAGTCATGACCACGAATGACACGCTGCGAGTAACCGACTCACGAACCGGCCGCAGCTACGAGCTCCCTATCGTCGACGGCGCTATCCGCGCGATTGACCTACGGCAGATCAAGACCTCCGATGACGACTTCGGACTACTGTCCTACGATCCGGCCTTCCAGAACACCGCGAGCTGTCGCAGCGCCATCACCTTCATCGACGGGGACAGGGGCATCCTCCGCTACCGCGGATACCCGATCGAGGAGCTGGCCAGCCGCGCGTCCTTCCTTGACGTGGCCTGGCTGCTGCTCAACGGCGAGATGCCGGACAAGGCTCAGTCGGCGTCGTGGACTCACCAGATCTCCCATCACACCTACGTGCACGAGAACGTCAAGAAGTTCATCGACGGCTTCCACCACGACGCCCACCCGATGGGCATCCTGGTCAGCACCCTGGCGGCCCTGTCGACCTTCTACCCAGAAGCTACGAACGTGCACGACAAGGAGTGCCAGGACGAGCAGGTCATCCGGCTCATCGCCAAGATGCCGACGCTCGCGGCCTTCGCCTACCGGCACGCGCGGGGCCTGCCGTACGCGTATCCCGACGACGACCTGTCGTACGCGGGCAACTTCCTCAACATGATGTGGAAGATGACCGAGCCCAAGTACGACCCGGACCCGGTGCTCGAGCACGCCATCGACGTGCTGCTGATCTTGCACGCCGACCACGAGCAGAACTGCTCCGCCAGCGCGATGCGGGGGGTCGCCAGCTCCGAGGTCGACCCGTACTCGGCGGCGGCCGCGGCCGCAGCGGCCCTGTACGGCCCGCTGCACGGCGGCGCGAACGAGCAGGTGCTGAACATGCTGCGCAAGATCGGCTCCGTCGCGAACGTGCCCGACTACATCAAACGGGTCAAGACCGGCGAACTGCGCCTGATGGGGTTCGGTCACCGCGTGTACAAGAACTTCGACCCGCGGGCGACGATCATCAAGGGCGTCGCTGACGACGTGTTCGAGGTCACCGGGCGCAACCCGCTGCTCGACATCGCGCTGGAGCTCGAGCGGATCGCGCTAGAGGATGACTACTTCGTCAGCCACAAGCTGTACCCGAACGTGGACTTCTACTCGGGCATCATCTACCAGGCCATGGCTTTCCCGGTGGCGATGTTCCCGGTGCTGTTCGCGATCGGCCGGATGCCCGGCTGGCTCGCTCAGTGGCAGGAAGGCTCGACCGACCCAGAGCAGAAGATCGCCCGGCCGCGGCAGATCTACGTCGGTGCGGGCCCGCGGCACCTCAACGGCGAGGACGACTGAGTGATCCTGACGCCAAGGCGATGACCTGGCTGGACCTGCCGCCCGACGCGCTGTTCGGGGTGGCCAACCTGCCCTACGGCGTGTTCTCGGGCGAGCCCCGGCCAGATCCTGGGATCGGGGTCCGCATCGGTGACTCGGTGCTGGACCTCGCCCGGGTGCTGGCTGATCCGGCTTTCTGCGAACCTTCGCTGAACGCGTTCATGGCGCAGGGGCGGGGCCGGTGGGGCGAGGTCCGCGCCCAGGTCACCGAACTGCTGACCGCCGAAAGGCACCGGGGCGGCGTCGAAGCCGCGTTGTACCCGCTGTCCGCCGTGCGGTCGCACCTGCCGTTCACCACCGGGGACTACGTCGATTTCTTCGGCAACGAGTACCACGCGGCCAACGCCGGGCGGATATTCCGGCCGGATGCCGATCCGCTCACGCCCAACTGGAAGCACATGCCCATCGGCTACCACGGCCGCTCGGGAACCATCGTAGTCTCCGGCACGCCGGTCATGCGCCCGCGCGGGCAGCGCAAGGCGCCGCAGGAGAACGCCCCGGTGTACGGGCCGTCCCGGCGGCTTGACTTCGAGGCCGAGGTCGGATTCGTGATCGGCGCGGGCTCGCCGCTTGGCGCGCCGGTGAGCGTGGCGGAGTTCGCGGACCACGTGTTCGGGGCGTTCCTTGTCAACGACTGGTCCTCCCGTGACCTGCAGTCCTGGGAGTCCACGCCGCTCGGCCCGTTCCTGGCCAAGTCGTTCGCCACCTCGATCTCGCCGTGGATCGTGCCGCTCGACGCACTGGAGTGCGCACGGGTCAGCCCGCCGCCTCGTGATCCGGAACTGCTGCCGTACCTGGCCGACGCCGGCATCGGCGCCGGAACCAGCGCCGGCACCGGCACCTGCGCCGGAACCGGCCCGTGGGGCCTGGACCTCGCGCTCGAGGTGCGGCTGAACGGCCATCTGGTGTCGCGTCCGCCGTTCGCCACCATGTACTGGACGCCCGCGCAGATGCTGGCGCACATGACCGTGAACGGCGCCTCGACCCGCACCGGTGACCTGTACGCGTCGGGAACCGTCAGCGGCCCGGCCCGGGACCAGCGCGGCTGCCTGCTGGAACTGAGCTGGGGCGGAGCCGAGCCGCTCACCCTGGCCGACGGGTCGGTACGGACCTTCCTCCAGGACGCGGACGAGGTGAGGATCACCGCCACCGCGCCAGGGGCGGACGGCGCGCGGATCGGCTTCGGCGAGGTCACCGGCCAGATCCTCCCCGCCATCACCGGCTAGCGACTGGCGCGGCTTCTTACGGTCAAGCTTGCCCGCGCTGGTCAGCGGGAGGGCATCCAAGTCGGCCTCACTAGCCCAAGCAGCACCACGGGTGGTTTTAGGCCCTACTGGCCGGTATTTACCCTAAGGCGGGGACCGTACGCGATCAACAGCCTCCGTTCGCCGCGGCTATGCTCGTAGTGTTGGAACGCTCCAACCGCACGAGTAGGGAGGGGCATCGGTGGACAACGGCCGAGCCGGCCGCAGGCCGACCCTGGAAACCGTCGCGGCCCGGGCCGGGGTGTCTAAGTCGCTGGCGTCGCTGGTGCTCCGCGACTCGCCGAAAGTCAGCCCGGCCAGCCGCGAGGCCGTGATGCGCGCCGTGGCCGAGCTCGGGTACCGGCCCAATGCGGCCGCCCGGCTGCTCGCTGAGCGGGACTCACGCACGGTCGGGGTGCTGCTGAACGACTTGCGCCAGCCCTGGTTCGCGGACATGCTCGACGGGCTGACTCCAGCGCTGCACGCGGCGGGCAAGCACATCCTGCTGGGCGACGGCCGCATTGACCGGGTGCTGGACGAGACCCTGAGCTGGTCGTTCCTCGATCTGGGCGTCGACGGGCTCGTGCTGGCCGGTTCGATCCCCGTATCACCGGCCATCATCGACGTGGCCAGCCAGATCCCGACCGTCGCCGTGGGCGGCCGCGGCCTGGATCTCAACCTGCCCCACGTGGACGTCCTGGCCAACGACAATCATCTCGGCGGGACGCTCGCGGTCCGGCACCTGATCGAGTTCGGGCACACCAGGATCGCTCACATCTCCGGCCTGCCCAGCGTGGCCGGCGCTGCGCATGCAGGGCTACGAGGACACGATGCGGGCGGCTGGTCAGGGCGGGAACATTCTCGTCGAGACCGGGGACATGAGCGAGGAGGGCGGCTACCGCGCGGCGGTCCACCTGCTGAGCCGGCCAGAACGGCCGACCGCCATCTTCGCGGCTAACGACCTGACCTGCGTCGGAGCGTTGTCCGCCGCCGCCGCGCTCGGTGTCCGGGTGCCCGGGGAACTATCGCTCGTCGGCTTCGACAACTCCCTCCTGGCCCGCCTCAGGGCGCTGTGGCTCACCAGCGTCGACGGCACCGCCCTCGCGATGGGCCAGCAGGCGGCCAGGATCCTGCTGGCGCGCATCGAGCACCCTGACGCGCCCGGCCAGACTCAGCTCATGCCGCCCCGGCTGGAGGTCCGCGGATCGAGCGGTCCCGCTCCCGCCTGACCGGCCGTAACCCGCTAAAGCGGCAAAGACCATTTGGACCGAACGGGCATGGGTGCGTGCCCATGATCACTATTGCCCAGAAGTCGCTGGCCAGCGCCGGAGGGGAGCGCGATGCCGAGGTCCGCGGCTAGACCGAATCCCAGTGTGGCGGCCGCTCCCGGTAGAGGCGCTCGTCATCGTCTGGCTCGGGCTGTTCACCCCAGCCGATGTCGGTGTCGTCCAGGCTCCGCACCGGCAGTACCGGCTGGCCGTCTTGGTCTGAGGGGCCGGCCTGGGCTGGCAGGTCCGGTGCTGTATCCCGCGGCATGGCACTCATCATCTCTCCGGGAAGTCACGTATCGTACAGAGGGCCCCTTGGCCGACACCCGAGTACCCCCTGGAGAGAGATGCCCAAACGGCTTCGCCCCTACGGCTCCGCCGTAGACGCCGAGTCTGCCGCACTGGCCCGAAGCCGGCCGGGAGTCAGAGGTGAGCGAGTCGGCGATCTGGGCAGCACGGTGATGGTGCGCGAAATCGCCAGCCAGGCAGCCGAGGCCGTCCGTGAGCTGAACGACCTGACCGCTGACGTCGCCGACGTCGCGAGCCTCGACGATGCCCGTGCGGTCATTGCGAGCCTGCAGCAGCTGGGGCAGGACCTGCCGCAGCTGTGCGAGCAGCTCGCCCGGATCCTGGTGGTGCAGCGTGAGGAAGGGCAGATCCCGCCCGGCCCGGGCCAGGATCCCGACTTCTGGGTCGCCGAGGTGATCGAGGCTCTCGCGGCCGCGGGCCAGGCCGCCGACATGATGACCGCCGCCCTGGCTCAGGCCCGCACGACGTCAGCGGAGCTTAAGTCAGCGCGCTAACCGGGCGCACCGGGCTACACGCCGGAAGCGTGAGCGCGTCATGCTGTGCCCATGCTTGCTCTCCAGGGGCGTGATGGACCGCATCGCCAGGACGTGCTCGTCGAGGAACCGGGCGATCTGCGGGCCGGAAAGGTCATCCACCGCGATCTTCACTGCACTCGCCTTGACCGAGAGTCCGTCCGTTCTTGCTGGCGGGATAGTTGCGGCGACCGACCAGACCGGACCGTAGACGTGACGAGAGGGCCCCTCCGCTTCTCGCGGATCTCGATTACGCGGTGCGCGGACCTGATCCGATCCGTTTCTCCGCGTCTGCTGGGGTCCTCTGTCACGGTTTAGTCAACCCTAGGGCTAGAGCCCGCGCTACGGACCAACGTCCGTGCCGGGGGGACCTTCGGCCCTCTGGCCAGGCCGGGCACCGACCTTCGCCGGGGGTTAATCAGGACCTTTGGCACATGGTGATCGGCCACTGCCTGCCTCACGCTGCCCAAAGAGACAAGCAGCATGAGGAGGGTCACATGACTTCCATCGTCGAAGGTCATGACCATGACATGCGAGCCTCGTTCCGTACCAACGTCGTGGTGGTCACGGCACTCGTGGTCCTGCTCGCCACCTTCGTCGTGCTGGGCGCCGGACAGTACGAGACCCACGCGGCGACCGACGGCCTCATCAAGACCGCGGGATGGCTGGGCCTGCTGGCCGCGGCACTCGCCATCTGCCTGGCTTGCGCCGAGGTGTGCGACTTCACCTACGGACGCACGGTCCTGCCGATAGGCCCGCCGGCGCGGAAGTAGCCAAGATAGCGGTCGTCGCGGCAAAATACCTTGACAACCAGCGAGGAGAAAGCAGTTATGGGCAAATACGCGGAAGCCTTCCAGCAGAGCCTGACCGACCCGGAGAAGTTCTGGGGCGCGGCAGCCGACCGGATCGACTGGTATCACCAGCCGACGGTGGTGCTGGATAAGTCCAATCCGCCGTTTTACCACTGGTTCGCCGACGGGGTGCTGAACACCTGCTTCAACGCGGTGGACCGGCATGTCCGCGACGGCCGCGGCGGCCAGGCCGCACTCATTTACGACAGCCCGGTGACCGGCACCTGCCGTACCTACACCTACCAAGAGCTCCTTGATCAAGTGGAACGCTTCGCAGGCGTGCTGCGTGGCCTGGAGGTTGACGCAGGCGACCGGGTGGTCATCTACATGCCGATGATCCCCGAAGCGGTGGTGGCGATGCTGGCGTGCGCGCGGATCGGCGCGGTGCACTCGGTGGTGTTCGGCGGCTTCGCCGCGAGCGAGCTGGCGGTGCGGATCGACGATGCGGCGGCGAAGGTCGTAGTGTCAGCCTCGTGCGGCATCGAGGTCAGCCGGGTCATCGAGTACAAGCCGATCCTGGACCGCGCTATCGAGTTGTCGCAGCGCAAGCCGAGCCGGTGCGTGATCTTCCAGCGTCCGCAGGCGGCGGCGGTCCTGACCCCAGGGCGTGACCTGGACTGGGATCAGGTGATGGCGTCAGCCGAGCCCGGCTGTGTCCCGGTGAAGGCGACTGACCCGCTGTACATCTTGTACACCTCGGGCACCACCGCCAAGCCCAAGGGCGTGGTCCGCGACAACGGCGGCCATGCGGTCGCGCTGCGCTGGACCATGGACAACATCTACGGCGCCGCGCCAGGGGAGGTTTACTGGGCTGCCTCCGACATCGGCTGGGTGGTCGGGCACTCCTACATCGTCTACGCCCCGCTGCTGGCCGGGTGCACGACCATGCTGTACGAAGGGAAGCCGGTGGGCACCCCGGACGCGGGCGCGTTCTGGCGGGTCATCGCCGAGCACCGGGTTCGGACGCTGTTCACGGCGCCGACCGCGTTCCGCGTGATCAAGAAGGAGGACCCGGACGGCGCGCTGGCCCGCAAGCACGACCTGTCTCACCTGCGGTACCTGTTCCTGGCCGGCGAGCGGCTCGACCCGGAGACCTACCGGTGGGCTGGCGAACTGCTCGGGATCCCGGTCATCGACCACTGGTGGCAGACCGAGACCGGCTGGGCTATCGCGGCCAACCTGATGGGCCTGGAGCCGATGGCGACCAAGCCCGGCTCGCCTACCATGCCGGTTCCCGGCTACGACGTGCGCATCGTCGATCCGGAATCCGGCGCCGACGTCCCGCCCGGCGTCACCGGGGAGATCGTGGTGCGGCTGCCACTGCCGCCCGGCTGCCTGCCGACCCTGTGGGGCGACGACCAGCGCTACGTCGAGTCCTACCTGTCCCAGCACCCCGGCACTTACCTCACCGGCGACGGTGGTTACCGCGACAGCGACGGCTATCTGTACGTCATGGGCCGGACCGACGACGTGATCAACGTGGCCGGCCACCGGCTGTCCACCGGGGAAATGGAGGAAGTGCTCGCCAGCCACCCGGCCGTGGCCGAGTGCGCCGTCATCGGGGTGAGCGATCAGCTCAAGGGGCAGGTACCCCGCGGGTTCGTGGTGCTGAAGGCCGGTATCAGCACCGACCCGGCGGTGGTGTCCGCTGAGCTCGTCCAGCTGATCCGCGACCGGATCGGCCCGGTGGCCGGACTCCGCAAGGTCGACATCGTCCCTGCCCTGCCTAAGACCCGATCCGGCAAGATACTGCGCAAGACCATGCGCGGTATCGCCGACGGCCGCAACGAACCCGTACCCTCCACCATCGAAGACCCAGCTGTCCTCGACACGATGCGCCCCATCCTGGCTGACGGCGGCTGAACGCAGGCACGGCCACGGGATCCCCGTTCATGCTCATCACCCGCGCGATGAGCGGCAGAGCACAGCGGGGATCCCGGTCGCCTGCGCCATAGGCCTTGCTATGACGTAGGCAGGCTATGTAGAGTACAGGGTATGCCGAAGCCGCGTATGACGCTTCAGGTGCAAGTGGTACTCGGTGAGATGCTCAGTGAGCCCGCCAAGCCCTGGTACGGCCTTGAGCTGTGCACGGAAACCGGCCTGCCGAGCGGGACGATCTACCCGATCATGGCGCGGCTCGAGGCGATCGGATGGGTGGAAAGCGACTGGGAAGATCCGGACGCCCATATCGCCGAGGGCCGGCCTCGGCGGCGTTACTATCAGCTCACCCGTGAAGGCGCCGAATGCGCGGCCGACGCGCTGAAGGCAATCCAGCGGACCAGGAAGAACGCCGCCCGCGCGTGGCGCATACCCGCACCTGGTACCTCCGGGATCGGCCTGTGACCAGGCCCGCGCAGTCCATCGACGCTGCCAGCGCCGTGATAGCGGACCGCTATGCCACCGCTGCCGCCACCGCCGCCCGGGAAGCGACGCGGGCGGCGAGGATGACCGTGCAGCCCCGTCGCGCGCAGAACCTGGGATCCCGGTTCATCAGCAGGGCCAGGAAAGCCGCCAGGACCGGGACCAAGCACGAGCAGATCCTCGAAGCAAGCGCCTTCTACGGCCAGATGGCCGGTATCGCCGGCACCGCCAAGTACGCGGCGGCAACCGCGAACGCGGCCAGGTACGCGGCCGATTCCGCACGGAAGGCGGGCGCGCAGCGGGCCGCCAAGCGCGCTGAAGTTGCCGCGCGAGTGGCAGCCAGCTGGGCCGACCTCGCGCGGAACCGCGCGGAGACCTCCCACTACGCGCCATACACCGCGCTGATGACGGCGAAGTACGCGCGGCATGCCGCGGCCGCGGCGCGCAATGCCGCCCGGGCCTCCGGGCCGCTGGGACGCTGCGCTACCCGCGCCGTGTGCCTCGCGGCCGTGCTGCTGCCCCCGGCCAGCCGCGAACGCTATACCGAGGAATGGAAGAGCGACCTGTGGTACATGCCGCAACGGCGCCAGCGTGCCCGCTTCGTGCCCAGGATGATGGCCTCCGCGATGCACCTGGCGGTCGTCCTGCGCCAGCCCGCCTCCAGGAGCAGGCTGTGACAGCCCGCGACGTCACCGAACCATCGTGGTACCAGCGGCCAGCGCATCCCGGTGCCTGGCCTTCTCGTGAGGTCAAGCCGGTGTGCTACCCCGCGATGCCGGCTTCCTTCCGCCGGTGGGCTGTCAGCCAGAAGCCCGTATTCAGCCCGCAGGGGGATATCGCGGTCCTCATCCCGGGTGGCAGCAGCGGGGGTACGCGGCCAGCTGCCGTCTGGTGCTGGCTGCTCGCTGCGGCCTGCACCATCTTGGTGTTCGTTGATCCGCTGTCAATGAGCTGGGCCGGATGGCTGGCCGCCGCGGCGGCGATGACGGTTGCCGCCGGAACCATCCAGCGCCGCGCCACTCGCCGTGACCGGAAGCTCTGCCGCGACAAAGTGATCTTCCCTGAGAGCCTGGACGAGGAATGCCAGGCGCTCCTGGGACGCTCTCAGAGGGCCATCGGCACCATTGTCAGCTCGAATGTGCGCGCCGCCGGGTTGCTTGAGAATCCTGTCCACGACGGGCTGCTCCGCCAGCATGAATGGGAAATCGCCGGCAAACTCCGGGAGATAACTAACCTCCGGTCCCTGCTGACGGAAAATACCCCAGGCAGCCCAGCTGGTCCGATGACCAAGGACGTCCTGGCCGGCCATCAGCGGGCCATTGAGCTGGCCCAGGAAGCTACCGCCGTGCGGGTCGTCGCCCTGGAACGCTACGCCGATCAGGTCACCGCCGCCGACGACGCCGATCGTGACTGGCAGCAAGCGGTCCAGCTGTCCACGTTTAATGACAAGTACCTGGACCTGGTCGCGCGCACGGTCTCGGATGAGCATGCCACCGGCGAGATCGCCGGCCTGGCCGAACAGCTGACGGTCGCGGCCAGGGAACGCCACGACAGGTTGCATGAGGCAGATCTCGCGGCGCATGTTCTCGCCTGGCCCGGGACCCCGAAGCCGGTTAGGAGCTTAGGTCCCAAGCTCGCGGGTGGCGTCGATCCGCACGGTACGGCCGGTCTCGAGGCTCTCGTTCGCCGCGTCGGCCAGTACCAGCGCTGCCCATCCATCGGCGAAGGCGGGACTTGGCGCCGCGCCCTGCTCGATGCATGTGACCAGATGGTCGAGCTCGGCCCGGTAGGCGGCCGCGTAGCGGTCCAGGAAGAAGTTCAGGTACGGTGCCGCGGTCTCGGTGCCGCCGGCGCCGGATCGGCGCACGCTCGTGGCCATCTGATTGCCGGCACTGAGCATCGCCTCGGCGCCGAACGCCTCAAGCCGCTGGTCATAGCCGAAGGAGCAGCGCCGGCTGTTGACGATCTGGCACAGCTCGCCGCCCGCCCCGCGCAGCACGACCACGGCTGAGTCGATGTCGCCCGCTTCGGCGATATACGGCTCGATCAGGTTCGCCCCCATGGCCTGCACCTCGACGACCTCGCCCAGGAAGAATCGCGCCATGTCGAAGTCGTGGATGGTCATGTCCCTGAACAAGCCCCCCGAGGTAGCGATGTAAGCCGCCGGAGCCGGGGCCGGATCCCGGCTGGTAATGACCAGCTGCTCCAGCCGGCCGATCTCGCCGTCGGCCACCCGGTTCCGCATCTCGGCGAAGGACGGGTCGAACCGCCGGTTGAAGCCCACCATGATCGTGGCGTTCTCGTCCCTTAGCTCCGCCCAGCAGGCGCCGACTCGGTCCAGGTCCAGGTCAATGGGCTTCTCGCAGAGCACCGCTTTGCCAGCCCGCACGGACGCGGTAAGCAGGTCGACGTGAGTAGCCGTCGGGGAGGCGATGACCACGGCATCGATCCCGGGATCACTGAGGATCGCCCGGACGTCTGCAGTGGCGGTCGCGCCATGCCGCGCGGCTACCTCGCGCGCCGCGGCCTCGACCGGATCGTAGACGATCGTCAGCTCCGCCCGCGGGTGCGCGGTCAGGGAATCAGCGTGGACGCGGCCGATCCGGCCGGCGCCGAACAGGCCGAAACGCAGCATCACTGCTCCTTTTCCGTTGTGACCGCGGCGCTGCTAAGGCCTCGAAGGAGAGATTTGAGCATGACAGCCGGATCGGCCAGCATCAAGGGGTCCGGTGCCGCGCGCCGTGCGATGAGCATCTCGGCCAGCCGGACGTCCCTCGCCACCGCGTTCGCCCGGCCGGCTGCGGCCGCGGCCACCAGCCGGCCGTCGGCATGCAGCCCGAACCAGATCTCGACGCCGTCCGGGCGGCGCCGTACTACCTCTTCGGTCGCCTCGCCGGTCAGCCCCGCGACCTGCAAGGTGAAGTCATGCTGGTCACTCCAGAACCACGGGACGCCCGCGTAGGGCTCTGAGCCGCCAAGTATCGCCCGGGCCGCGGCGCCACCGTGCTCCTGCGCCGCCCGCCACGATTCCAGCCGCAGCAGCTTGCCGCCGTAGAGCGGATGCGGGTAGCAGCAGCAGCGCCGTTCGGACTCCGGCACGTAGTCGGCCTCATCGGCCGTGAGCCGGCCGCCTGCGTGCCGGAACATCAGCCAGAACGCCACCGGCACGTCCACCAGGCCGATGAGGTTCGCCAGCAGCTTGGCCAGCCGCGCCGGGCGCATGACCGCGATCTCCGGGTCGCGCCCGACGACCAGGGTGTCGGTGTGGTGCCGGGTGTGGCTCCACCGCCAGGTAGTGGGATCCCGCATGATCATGAAGGAGGCGAGCTGGTAGAGGCTCTCGTCGATCCAGCGCGTCTTGAACGCGGTGCCGTGACCCGACTCGTGCCCCATCTCCTGACGTCCCGCGCCGATGCCAGCTCCTTGTTGGAGCGGTCCATAGCGTTGCGTACGGCTCAATCGTCCGCATGGTGCACCGATACGACCTCGCACAGCACGGGTGCGGGGGTGCCGATCTCGGCGAGCTCGCGGACCCATGCGCTGGCCGAAGGGTCGCGGAGCATGGCGTTGAAGGCCTCCCGGCTTTCCCATTGCGCGTAGTTGACCACCCTGGTTCCGTCGAGGCTGCGGTGGATGTTGGCCGAGACGAAGCCGGGCAGGTGACGGATTGTTTCTTCGGTCGAGCGCTGCCACGTCTCGATGAGTTGCTGCTGGTCCCTGGGGTCGACGGTGAAGACGTTTATGAGGGTGACGACCGGGCTGCCGGCCCGGATCGTGGTTCCGGTCATTGCGTGCTCCTTTGAGTGTCGGTGGTGTCGGTGGTGTCGCGGTGCGTGGTCCGAGCCGGGGTCGGCATCGAGGACTCCTCTTGACATGTCCTAAGTGACATGTAAAAGACAACATGTCTTAGATTGACATGTCAAGAGTTACACGTAAGATTATTGCTATGTCTCTGCGCTACGGAATACTGGACCTGCTTGCCGGTGAGCCCATGAGCGGCTACGACCTGGCCCGTTTCTTCAGCGCGTCTATGGCCAACGTCTGGCCTGCCCAGCACAGCCAGATCTATCCCGAGCTGGCCAAGCTGACTGCCGAAGGGCTGATCGAGCAGATCGGTGAGGGGCCCAGGGGCCGAAAGGTCTACCAGAGCACCCCGGCGGGAGTCGACGCCCTGCGGGCCTGGATGCGAGAGACCGAGACCGATTACTCGCTGCGCTACGAGGCCTTGCTGCGGGTCTTCTGCCTGTGGGTGCTGCCCCGCGACGAAGCTCTTGAGCACGTGGCCCATGACCGGGCCGAGTACGTCCGCCACCTCGGCTACATCGACGAAGTCCTCGGCAGGCGAGACTGGGCGGCCAGCCCGGCCAACCGCGCGAGCCGCCTGGCCATCGAGTTCGGCCGCCGCTTCTACGCCATGCAGATCGACTGGATGGACTGGGCCGCCGAGCAGATCTCGGCCGGTGCCCTGGATCCTGGCGCCAAGCGCCCCGCGAGCTTCGCGTGATGTCCGCGCCCATGGCCGCCGAAGGTACGGCAGCGGACGGTTCAGCCGCCCGCCTGGGCCGGGGCACCCGCGGCTTCGCGATCCTGCGCGGCGACGTCGCCGACGCCGCGCGTACCGCCGCCGAGGCCGAACGGCTCGGCTATCACGCGGCCTGGAGCCCGGAGTTCTACACCCGGTCGGCAGTGGTCAGCCTGGCGGCCATGGCCCAGGTCACCTCGGCCGCGCGGATCGGCTAATATCGAATCTTCGTGTGACATCATGCCCCCTACCGGGGGTGGCATAACACACGATAACGATCAGCACCCGTTTTGCCGGGCGAGGGCTCGTCCGCAGCGCGGCCTGACGCTTACTCCCGGCAGCCGGGCCACTCGGCGGGCAATGACCCCTAAAAACCCTCCACTACGCCGAAGTCGGGCAGGCCGGCTGGGTCGTGTACGTAACTGCGCGGCGCGCATCGGCGAGGATCACGGCCGCCTGGATTTGCTGGTCAACAACGCGTGGGCCGGCTACGAGCGGCTCAACGCCGGAGCATGGCAGGAATGGAACGCGCCTGTCTGGCCGCGATCAGCGGACCGTGACCCCTTGACAACACCCCGGCCGTAGGTCAAAAGTGTGTGCTTTCGCGCTGAAGTGCCTGCCAGGCTCACCGGCACCCAGTCACCACTTCAGGGACCCAGCTAGCCAAGGGGGGCTTATGGACCTGGCCGCAGATTTTTCCTTCCAGCCGCTGCCGGCGATCGAGAGCACAGGCGTACTTCCGCTCGCGGCGGCGGCGAACCCGCTGGGTCCGCTCGCCGCACTGGCGGGGAAGTGGAGCGGCCGCGGCTTCAACGTCATCTGGCGGCCTAACCACACGCCCGGGCAGGACCGCTTCCTCGAGCTCAACGTGACCAGCGAAACGCTCGAATTCACCCCCATCCCCGGGTCGATACCCAACCGGGGGCTGCTGCAGGGCGACATCAACATGTTCGGCCTGACCTACCTGCAGCAGATCTCCGACGCGAACCTGAACGCGGGCCTGCACATCGAGCCCGGCATATGGGTAGTGATCCCCCAGACCACTGACCCCAAAGAGGTTCCCACCGTGGCCCGGCTGGCCTCCATCCCGCACGGCACGACGATCCTGGCCCAGGGCACCGCCAGCACGTCGAACGCGGCCCCGAACATCCAGAGCACCAGCATCAAGCCGTTCACCATCGGCCAGCCGACCTCGCAGTTCGACTTCGCCGAGCAGACCCTGACTAACCAGACCAGTTTCCGGACCTCCGGGGCCGGACTGCACGGGGTTACGCAGAACATGGTCAATAACCCCAACAGCGTCTTGCAGGCTGCCCTCGCGGGCCAGCACATCACGTCCACGGTCACGCTCCACGTCACCAGCACCGACGCCCCGGTGCCCGGCGGCGGAACCGCGAATACGGCCTTCCTGAAAGGCGGCGCCGATGGCCCGAACGCGGTCAGCGCGAGCGTCAACGCTACGTTCTGGCTGGAGACGCTCGAGGGAGAATCGGCTCCCAGCCAGCTGCAGTACGGACAGACCGTGCTGCTGAACTTCAACGGCCTGAGCTGGCCGCACATCACGGTCGGCACGCTGCGCAAGACCGCCTGACGCGGCTGCCGTTCCGGCCTCGACGAGTGCGGATCGGCGCGGCGTGCGGGTTCCGGTGACCCGACCTGGTTATGTTCATATGCATGTTCGATGACCGTGACATTCTGGACGGGCTGAACGAGCAGCAGCGCCGGGCGGTGACCCACCAGGGCGGGCCGCTGCTCGTCCTGGCCGGGGCGGGCACAGGTAAGACGCGGACATCTATACCCGGTGCGTAAACACCTGCCTGCCGGTCAGCGAGGTCGTGACCGCGAGTTTCCCCTGGTGCGCCCCGTTCACCGCCCAGCTGGCCGGCCTGTTCCGCGCATATACCGCCCGTAAGCGCGGCGCTGCGGGACCAGGCGGTGCTGGTCCGCGCCGCCCATCACAGCGACCTGCTGGAAATCGAGCTCAGCGCCCGCAAGATCCCGTACGTGAAGTTCGGCGGGCTGCGGTTCACCGACACCGCCCACGTCAAGGACTTCCTGGCCGCCGCGCGCATCGTGGCCAATCCGGCCGACGACCTGGCCTGGTTCCGGCTGCTCCGCCTGCACGAGGGCATCGGACCAGCCCATGCCCGCCGCATCCTGGCCTGCCTGGCCCCCGACGGAGCCGCCGAGGTTCCGGGCGGCTGGACGCAGGCCCCGCAGGCCGTCGAGGCCGCCCCGGCCCGGTCCAGGGCCGCGCTGGCGTCGACGCCGACCTGGCCGGGCCGCCCCGCCTGGACGAGGACTGCCTGATCATCTCCACCATCCACGCGGCCAAGGGCCTGGAGTGGCCGGTCGTCCACCTGCCCCACCTGGTAGACGGGGCCCTGCCCAGTGACATGGCCCTTGGCGATCCCGACGGGCTGGCCGAAGAACACCGCCTGTTCTACGTCGCCCTGACCCGTGCCCGCGATCACCTGTACCTGTACGCACCGCTGCGGCTGCACCTGCACCGCCGCGGCCGCGACGACCGGCACGGTTTCTGTCAGCTCACCCGTTTCCTCCCCCCCGAGGCCCTGGCCGCCTGCGACCAGGACACCGTCGCTCCCGTGGCCCAGGTGCTGCCCGCCATCGGCCCCCTCACCAGCAAGGTCGACGCTGCCCTCGGCTCGCTGTGGGACGGCTGACGGTCACCGGACCCTAGCCCGCCGCGCCGTAAGCTACTGCGGTAGCCTGCGCTCATGTCTCCTGCCTGGCCAGCGTTGTCCTATGAGCAGTGGCGCGCGACGTGTGACACGCTGCACGCCCACACCCAGGTCCTGGGCAAGCTGGCGGTGAAGCTCGCCCCGCCCGAGCCGCAGCTGCAGCACGCGGCGCTGCGCCTGACGGCGCGGGGCTGGGAGACGATGCCGCTGCCCGCCCCTGATGGTTCCGGAACGCTGGTCGTTGCCCTGGACCTGCGGGTCCACGCGGCGGTGGTGGAGCACAGCGGCGGCCGCGTCGAGCGCATCGCGCTCACCCCGCACCGGCCCGTCGGCGACGTCACCAAGGAGGTGCTGGCCGCGGTGCGCGCCGCGGCCGGCCCGGTGG
This sequence comes from uncultured Actinomycetes bacterium, assembly GCA_963739615.1. Lineage (GTDB taxonomy): Bacteria > Actinomycetota > Actinomycetes > Streptosporangiales > Streptosporangiaceae > Palsa-504. The sequence continues at coordinate 36,353 of CAVUBD010000033.1, read as the reverse complement.
AGATCGACCCGAAGCCGCAGGAAGTCCCTTGGCACGTACCGCTGGACGAGGACTACGAGCACGCTCGCTACGACCCAGGCCAGGTCGCCGCCTATTTCGCCGCGGCGACCCAGGCCGCGCTGGTCCTGGCCGCGTTCCGGGCGCCCTACCGCGGCCGCTCCACGCCGCTCAACGCATGGTGGGGGTCGTTCGACCTGGCGGTGAACTTGTTCTCCGGGTTGCCGGCCGAGCCGCCGTCGGCTGACTTCATCATGCGCAACGCGATGGACGCGCAGGAGGTCGCCGTCGGCTGGTGGCCCGGGGACGCTCGCTACGGCCAGGCGGCGTTTTACGCCTACGCGCACCCAGCCGCGCCCGGTTTCGAAAGCATGACCCTGTCCCCGCCCGCCGCGCACTGGGACGCCGCCCTGGGCGAGTACATCCTGAACTGGGAGGACGCCCGCAGCGCCGACGACCCGCACGCGGCCGCGCTGGAGTTCGCTCGCTCGGCGTTCCGCCATGCCTGCATCGTCTGCGGCTGGGACACCGGGCTCGCCGCCAGCGCCGAGGGAACTCCGCCGCCGGTCGTATAACGAACGCCGTGTCACATCGCGAGCTGGTGGTATTCGGCCGGCGAGCCGGGCACCCACCCGCCGCCGCAACCACAACGGCTACTTCCCGCGCTACGAGCCATCTGGAGTGGACCGGCTGGCCGCCGGAAGCGGCGTCCGCCTTCGGCGGTGTAGTCGTGCTGGCCCACGATCTGGACCGAATTTCCGTTCCCTTCCGCCGCCTGCCGGAGAAGTGACCTTTGTCTCAGCCGCGACCAAAATCAGTGGATCTTGCTAATCAGAGTTGCTGGTGTTACTCATGGTGCGATTTGAGCGGCATTTTAGCATGTTCCGGCCTGTTTAGTTAGTTTCGCAAAATTTGTGCCAAGTGCGGGATTAATGTCCATTAGGCTCACCCGAGTCAGGCGCTCCGAAGGCGGCCAGCACCACCGTGCCGCCTTCCCTGGGAGCGCGTCCTGTTCAGGAAGGAGCCCTTTGGGCTGCCAAAGCACGACAACACGTCTCCGATTCGGGCGGCGGCTATCCCTGGCCGCCGCACCCGCGGTGGCCGGCCTGGCTGCCGCGATTTGCATGTCACCCCAGGCGCACGCCGCCACGTCGGCCGCACCGGCGGCGGCACCCCGCACCGCGGCCGCGGACACCGCCAGGCCGGACGGTCTTTCGCCGGCCGAGCTGCTGTCCATTACCCAACGTCTCGGCAAGCATGCGGCAGGTGCCGCGAAGTCAGTGACGTACACCGTCCGGTCGGGCGACTCGCTGTCCGCGATCGCCGGCCGCGTCTATCACCAGCAGGCTGATTGGCCGGCGATCTACTGGGCCAACCACAGCAAGATCCGCTGGGCCGACGAGATCGAGATCGGCCAGGTCCTGAAGATCCCGGCCAAGCCCGCCAAGATACCGAGCGCGCCCTCTGCAAGCGGGCCATCTGCAAGCGGGCCATCTGCTCCGGCTCAGGCGGGAGCATCCGCGACGTACGCGCCCGTGCAGGCCACCGTGGCCGTGGCCGCCCCCAGCTACTCCAACGCCAGCTACTCCAACGCCAGCTACTCGGGCGGCACGCCAGGCGGCTCGTTCGGCGCCTGCGTGGTGGCCCGCGAGTCCGGCGGCAATTCCCAGGTCATGAACGCCAGCGGCCACTACGGCCTGTACCAGTTCAGCGCGTCGACCTGGGCCGCGTACGGCGGTAGCCCGGGTAGCTTCGGCAGCGCCAGCGTGGCCCAGCAGAACCAGGTGTTCGCCAACGCGCTAGCTGCGGGCGGCCAGTCCAACTGGTCGGCCTACGACGGCTGCTGACCCCGCTACCTAGGCGGCTGTGCCGTTTAGCAGGCTGAGCCTCGCGGTGGTCAACGCCGCGAGGCTCAGCCTGCGTTCACCGGCGCGGTGAGCCATCGCTCCGCACGCTCCCAAGCATCCCTCATCACACGCGTCAATCCAGCAAAACCTTTTAAAGACTTTCATTCCGAACGGTCCCTCGTTTCACGCCCCCGCCAGGTGCGACGCCCGCGCTCTGAACGGTGTCCGGCAGCCGGCGGGTCACGGCCAGCGCCACCACGGCCACCGCGGCCGCGGCGGCGAAGGCAATGGCGATGCCGAGGTGGAGGTGGCGGCCTGGCTCGGCTGCCACGGCCGCGCCCCCCACGCCGATGCCGATCGCGGTCCCGAGCACGTCGGTCAGGTTCAGCGACGCCGAGACCCGGCCTTCCTGCCCGGGCGGCGCCTCCTGCAGCATCATCAGCGAGAGCGGGGCGTAGGCCAGTCCCATGCCCAGGCCCGCCACGGTCCAGGCCACCAGGGCCGCCGCCACCGGCACGCCCGGCTGCAGGACCAGGGCCATCCCGGCGATGCCGGCCAGGATGATCAGCAGCCCGATGCGGACCAGCCGGCGGCCTTCCCAGGTGTCACTCAGCCGGGCCTGCGTCCAGGCGCCGGCCGTCCAGGCCAGCGTCGCGCCGGTGATAGCGAGGCCGGCCATTATCGTGCTGCGGTGGCGCACGGCCGTCACCGCCAGCGTGACGTAGGCGTCGGCGCCGAAGAACGCGAACGTCAGCAGGCCCCGGGTGGCAATCGTGGCGGGCAGTCCGGCCCGCGCGGTCAAGGTGCCGGCCGGAACCAGCCGGCGCAGCGCGGGCAGCCCGGCGGCCCCGCCCGCCACGATCAGCGCGGAGCCGGCCGCCGCGGCGCCTGATGCGGCCGCGAGCGTCAGGCCGGCCAGGATCATCGCGGCGCCGGCGGCGGTGCGCAGGCCGTCGATCAGCCGGTGCTCCTGCGCCTGGGCGGTGCGGGGCGGGCCCAGGCGGATCAGCGCGGGCACGGCGATCGACCCGGCCACCGCGACCACAGGCAGCAGACCGAGAAACACCCACCGCCAGCCGAACAATCTCGCCACCTCGGCGCTGAGCGCGGGTCCGGCCAGCCCCGGCACGACCCAGGCGGTGGACAGGACCGCCATCATGCGGGCCTGGAGCCGCCCGGGAAGGCTGCGGCCGATCGAGGCGTAGGCCACCGCAGGCACCGCCCCCGCGCCTAGGCCCTGCAGTACCCGGCCCGCGACCAGCACGCCCATCGAAGGCGCCAGGCCCGCCACGGCCAGGCCCGCGCCGAACAGCAGCACCCCGGCCACGAACGGCACGGCGGGTCCCCGCCGGTCGGCTTCCCGTCCGGCCAGCACGATGCCGACCACGCTGCCCAGCATGAACCCGCTGAACACCCAGCCGTACAGGCGCAGGCCACCGAGATCGCGGACGACGACCGGCATCACCGTCACCACCGCCAGCGCCTCCGATGCGACGAAGGTGATCGTCAGGATCAGGCCCGCGGTCAGCGCCCGCCGCTCCGGCGCCCACAGGCCCCGCACCCGGCCCTCGCCCATTGTTCCCGGCCTTTCATCTCGTCGCCCCCTGAGCCTAAGCCGACGTTCCAGGCCAGCGGGCGGCCGCACGCCGGCCGCCTGGTCGCCACCAGCACCTCGCCCTGGCGGGGCAGCAGATGGGGCAGTGCGAAGGAATCCCAGGCGCAGCCGCCCCACCACAGCGTCCGGTCGCCCATGACCGAGAAGCCAAGCGGCACGGCCAGGCGCAGGTCCTCAGCATCCACTCCGTCATTGTGGCCGGTACCAGCGAGGCGCCGGGTCCCGAGATTGCCCTGAATAAGATGGATTTGTCCAATAGCATGAGGCGGCTAGCCGAGTTCGCAGCCGCCGTTCTCGGACCGGCCCTGAAACGCCATCGCGCAGCGGGTCCCGGGCCTCCCGCGTCCCCGCGTGAGGAGCAACTTCATGGCTATCGACTCTCTCGCCCTCGACCAGGACCAGCGTGCCCTGCAAGCCACCCTCCGGGGCTTCCTCGCCAATCAGCTTTCCTCCGCCGTGCTTCGAAGCGCGCTGGACAGCGACGCCGGATACGACGGCGCGCTGCACGCCCGCCTCGCGGGCGGGCTCGGCCTGGCCGGGCTGACGATTCCGGCGGAGTTCGGCGGCCGCGGCATGTCGCAGGCCGAGGCCAGCCTGGTCCATACCGAACTCGGCCGGGCCCTGTACCCGGGCCCGTTCCTGCCGGGTTGTCTCGCCGCCGGGGTGCTGCTCGCAGCGGGGGACCGCGCGGCGGCCGAATACTGGCTGCCGCGGCTGGCGGACGGGTCGGTGACCGGGACGGTGGCCGCCGCAGGCGAGGACGGCCGGTGGTCGCCCGGATCCGACAGCGTGGAGGCGGGCCGGACGGTCCAGGACTGGTACCTGCGGGGCAGCCGGTGGTACGTCATCGCCGGCCAGGTGGCGGACATCCTCGTGGTGCCGGCCGTCACCGAGGCTGGTCCCGCGATGTTCGGCGTGGTAGCGGGATCTCCGGGGTTCCGGGTATCCCGCCAGCTGGGCATCGACCTGACCCGGCGCGTCTGCATCACCACCTTCGACACCACCCCCGCCTTCCTGCTGTGTCACGGTGAGGCCGCGGCCGCAGCCCTGGACCGGGCCGAACGCGAACTGCTGCTCGCCACGGCCGCCGAAGCGGCCGGCGGCATCGGCTGGTGCCTGGACGCGAGCATCGAGTACGTGAAGGACCGCGAGCAGTTCGGGCGCCCGATCGGCTCCTTCGAGGCCGTCGCTCGCTCCTGCGTCGACATGCTCGCGGACCTGCAGTCCGTCTCGGCCGCCACGCGGTACGCCGCGGTCGCTAGCGCTGAAGGCGCGGCCGAGGCCCGGATGGCGGCCCGCGTGGCCGCGCTGCGGGCCGGCGAGGCCTATCGCAGCGTGACCGAATCCGCCATCCACCTCTTCGGCGGCATCGGGTTCACCTGGGAGCACGACGCGCACCTTTACTACCGTCGCGCATGGTCCGCCGAGCGGCTGGCCGGCGGCCCGCACGCGCACCGGGCGGCCATCGGCGACATCGCGGACCTGTTAGGCCGGGCGCGGACCGTTACGTCAGGCGGAGCAGGGGGGCGTATCGCCGCGGAGCACGGCGACGCCTTCGCGCCCACGGCGCGGACGAGCATGCGGTAGAGCGTCTCCCTCTCCTCGGCGCTGAGGGCGCTGAACAGCTCGTCCTCGACGTGGCGGAGCCGGGCGTCGGCGCAGGCGAGCTCGCTTTCACCGCTGGCAGAAAGCTCGACGATGTGCCGGCGTCGGTCGGCGGGATCGCGGCGGCGCGTGATCAGCCCGCGCTCCTCTAGCTCGTTGAGCAGCCCGACGACGTTGCTCGGATCCAGGCTAGGCGACAAGGAGTTCGTGGTCGTGACGGCGCGCGGCGGCGGCTACGGCCCTGGCAGCCCTCGCGAGGGCTGGGACCACCGCGAACCGTGGCTCCGGCACGCGCTGGCGCCCCTCGGCGTCAGCGACATCGCTTTCATCGACACCGAACTGACCCTCGCGCGGGAGTCCCCGGCGATGATCCCGCTCGATCTCGGGGTCGCCGAGGACAAGAGCCTGGCCAGCGCCCTTGCCGCTATCGACGATCTGCTGACGGCCTGATATCCCGCCACCGCCGCGTGATTGCCTCAGGGTCATGCAGATGGAGGGCGGAACGCGGCGAAAGGATTGGTGACGATCAAGGTCCGGGCCGCGAACCGGTAGAGGGTGGCTGGCCTGCCGCCGCTGAGAAGTGGGCCGGGCGGCCGCCGGGGTCGCCTCGATGACGCCGCGGCGGGTCAGGACGCGCTGCAGGTTGGTCGCGGAGACCGGGTGGCCGACCGACGCGGCGTAGATGTCCCGCAGCCGGGCGATCGTGAACGTCGCGGGGGCCAGCGCGAAGCCGATATTGGTGTAAGACAGCTTGGCCCGCAGCCGGTCCCGTCCCGACTCGGCAATCGACCCGTGGTCGAACGCGGTCGGCGGGAGCTCCTGGACCCGGTGCCATGCGGTGTCGGCCGGGATTCGCGGTTCGACGTCGGCGGCCACCAGGGCCAGGTAGGCCGTGGCCAGGACCCGGCCGCGGGGATCACGCCCCGGGTCGCTGCGGGTCTCCAGCTGCTCCAGGTACGCGATGTCGGTGAGGTCGACCTTGGCCGCCAGGTGCCGGCCCAGGGACGTCCCGAGCCGCTCGCCGGCCCCAGCGGGCCGCCGGGCAGCGCCCACCGTCCCTCGAACGGCGGCGCGGCCCGCCGCCAAAGCAGCACGTGCAGGCTGTCGCGTCGGACCTGGAGGACCACGGCCAGGGCCTCGTGCCAGAACCGCTCGCCTGGTACAGGCGGTCCGGGCTCGGGGCGCTGGCCGCCTGCGAGGCAGCCGGCCAGCGCCTGGTCTTCAGGCACGTTCGCATGGTACTGGCCGGCTTGCCCTGCGCCCGTCATCACACTCAGTTTTAGACTGGGCGGCAGAAAACGTTTTATACTCTGGGTCTAAAACCTCCAGGAAGCAGGGACCGGCGATGATGGAGACCGAGGCAGCGCAGGTAGCAGGCCGGCCAGGGCTGGGCCGCGGAGGTGCGGCGGCTCGCCGCCCAGCGCGACGCCGTGATCCTGGCGCACAACTACCAGGCTCCGGAGATCCAGGACGTTGCCGACCACGTCGGCGACTCGCTGGCGCTGTCCCGGCTCGCCGCGGCGAGCACCGCGAGCGTCATCGTGTTCGCCGGCGTCTACTTCATGGCCGAAACCGCCAAGATCCTTGCCCCGGACCGGACGGTGCTGATCCCGGAGCCGAAGGCTGGCTGCTCGCTGGCCGACAGCATCACCGCGCCCCAGGTTCGCCAGTGGAAGGCCGAGCATCCCGGCGCCGTGGTGGTGGCCTACGTGAACACCAGCGCCGAGGTCAAGGCGGAATCCGATCTGTGCTGTACCTCGGCCAACGCGGCGGAGATCGTGGCGTCCGTCCCGGCGCGACCGGGAGGTGCTGTTCCTGCCCGATCAGTTCCTCGGCGCTCATGTGCAGCGCGTCACGGGCCGCGCCAATTTGCACATCTGGCTCGGCGAGTGCCACGTGCACGCCGGGATCAGCCCGGACGAGCTGCGGCGGAAGGCCAGCGCCGACCCCGCGGCCGAGCTGTTCATCCATCCCGGATGCGGGTGCTCGACCGCTGCGCTGTGGCAGGCAGGCGACGGGTGACCTGCCGCCGGGCCGCACCCGGGTGCTGTCCACCGGCGGCATGCTGGACGGCCGCCCGCACCACCACGGCGCCAACCGTCCTGGTCGCGACCGAGACCGGCATGCTGCACCAGTTGCGGCGGGCCAACCCGGCCGTCAGCTGGGAGCCGGTCAACCCGGACGCCGTATGCCGGTTCATGAAGATGAATACGCCGGCCGCCCTGCTGCGCTGCCTTCGCGAGGGCATGACGGAGGTGACCGTCGCCCCTGGCGTGGCCCGCCGGGCCCGCCGGGCGGTCGAGGCGATGATCGCCGGGCCCGCGCCGCTTACCGCCGGGCCCGCGCCGCTTACCGCGGGGCCGACGCCAGTGACCGGGCCCGGAGCTCCGCTACCTGCCCCGGTCGCAGGTGCGCCTGGGAACGCGACGCCGACGTGGTAGTCGTGGGATCGGGAGCGGCGGGCATGACCGCAGCCCTGGCCGCGGCCCGTCACGGCCGCCGCGTCCTGCTGATCAGCAAGCAGGACCTCGGCGGGGGCGCGACGCCCCTGGCCCAGGGCGGCCTGGCCGCAGCGATCGGCCCCGCGGACAACCCGGCCCTGCATCAGCGGGACACGCTCGATGCGGGAGCCGGGCTCTGCGATCCAGCTGCCGTGGCGACGCTGGTATCCCGGGCCCCGGACGAGATCGCCCGGCTGGCCGGGCGGGGTGCCCGGCTGGAGCGGACGGCGCGTGCACCTGGAGGGCGGGCACAGCCGCATGCGGATCGTGAACGCCGGCGGCGACGCGATCGGCGCGGAGGTGCACCGGGTGCTCCGGGCTGCCCTGCCGGCCAGCCCGGTCCAGGTCCTCACCCGCTGCGTCGCCCTGGACGCACTGACCGGTGAGGAGGGCGGTCGGCGGGGTGCTGGCCGGGCTGCCAGGCGACGACGGGGCGCTGCGCGCCGGCATGGTGACGGCACGGGCCGTTATCCTGGCCACCGGCGGCTTCGGCCAGGCCTACGCGACGACCACCAACCCGGCCGGGCTGACCGGCGACGGCCTGGCGCTGGCCGCCCGCGCCGGAGCGCAGCTGCGAGACGTGGAATTCGTCCAATTCCACCCGACGGTGCTGTGGCAGGAGGCGGCCCGCGGCCAGTGCCCCCTGATCACCGAGGCCTTGCGCGGGGCCGGCGCGGTGCTGATCGACGCGGCGGGCCGGCCCGTCATGGCCGGGCGTCATCCCCTGGGCGACCTGGCTCCCCGGGATGTCGTGGCGGCGGCCATGCAGCAGCGGATGGGAAGCGGGGACGGGCCCGGCGATCACCTCTGGCTGGACGCCACCGCGCTGGGCCGTGCCGTGCTGGAGCGGGATTTCCCGACGGTGACCGCCCTGTGCCGGGCGCGGGGCATCGACCCGGTCACCGAGCCGATCCCGGTCGCGCCCGGAGCGCATTATGCGTGCGGCGGGATCCGGACCGACATGGACGGGCAGACCTCGGTCACCGGTCTCTACGCCGTCGGGGAAGCCGCGTCGACCGGCGTGCACGGAGCTAACCGCCTGGCGTCCAATTCCCTGACCGAGGCGCTGATTTCCGGACGGCGGGCCGGCAACCTGCTCGGCCGGATCTGCCCGTGCCGCCCGCCGCCTGCGACCGCCTGCGGCCGGCCGGGGGTGGACCCCCGCCGTCCGCCCGGCGCTGGCCGCAGCCATGTCACGGCACGCTGGGGTGCTGCGGGTTACCAGCGACTCGAACGTCTGCGGCAGGCGCTGGGACAGGCCCCGCCGCAGCGGCGGCTCGCGGGCCCGGACCTGGCCACGGTCGAGGCGACCAACCTGCATTCGGTCTCGGTCCTGGTCGCCAGGCGCCCTGGCCCGCGCGGAGAGCCGCGGGTGCCATCGGTGGCGGGACGAGCCGCCGGCTAGTTTGGCCGAAACGGAATGCCCGCCACACCATCGTGCACGTACTGCGAGGAGCCCTGGCCGGCCGCGGCCGTCCAGGGCGAAGGTGGGGGCATGGGAATGACCTGGACGCGATGGTCGCCGGACGATTGCTCGCCGCGGGCCTGGACCCCCAGGACACCGAGCGAGCCGTGCGCGGCGCGCTGGAGGAGGACCTGCGGTACGGGCCCGATGTCACCTCGGCCGCGACCGCCGCGCCGGACTCGCGGGCGGTAGCCGGCGTCGCGGCCCGCCAGCCTGGCGTGCTGGCCGGCCTGCCGGTCGCCCTCGCCGTCCTCGATGCCGCGGGGATCCCGCCGGAGCCGGCCGAGCCGCTGCGCGCCGACGGTGACCGGATCGACGGGGGCGACGGTAGCTGCTCCGCATCACGGCCCCGATGCAGAGAACTGCTCGGGGCCGAGCGGACCCTGCTCAACTTCCTCACCCACCTGTCCGGGATCGCCACCGCGACCAGGGCCTGGGCCGACGCGCTTGTCCGGCACCGGCTGCGCGGTACGGGACACTCGCAAGACCACTCCCGGGCTGCGCCAGCTGGAGAAGTACGCCGTGAGGTGCGGCGGCGGCCGCAACCACCGGATGGGACTCGGCGACGCCGCGCTGATCAAAGACAACCACGTAGCGGCAGCCGGCGGAATCGCCGCGGCGATCGCGGCCGTCCGCGCGGCCGCACCCGGCCTGCCGCTCGAGGTGGAGTGTGACACCCTGGCCCAGGTCCGTGAGGCCCTGGAGGCCGGCGCCACGCTCATCCTGCTTGACAACATGGGGCTGGCCGACCTCCGCGCCGCCGCGGCCATGACCCGCCGCCATCCCTCGGCCCGCCTGGAGGCCAGCGGCGGGCTGCGGCTGGAGAGGGCTAGAGCGGTGGCGGACACCGGCGTGAACTTCGTCGCCGTCGGCGCCCTCACCCACTCGAGCCCGGCGCTCGACCTCGGGCTGGACCTGCTGACCTGCTGACCGCGGAATACCATGCCATCGTGGACGACTATCCCAAGATGAATATGAAGGCCGGTCATATCGAGCCGGTGCCCCGCCGGATCCGCGGCATGCTGGGCGGTCACGTGCTGTTCGACACCACCCGGGCCTTGTACGTGTGGGAGTGGCCCAACTACCCGCAGTACTACATCCCGGCGGCTGACGTGAACCCCGCCGCGCTAGTGGACGAGCAGCATATCCAGCAGCTCCGCTTCGGGACGGCCCGGCGGCACGGGCTGCAGGCTGGCGGCCAGTCCCGGCCGGGCGCCGCGCGCGTTTACACCGACGATGCCCTGGACGGGCTGGCGGATACCGTGCGGTTCGAGTGGGGCGCCCTCGACGCCTGGTTCGAGGAGGACGAGGAAGTCTTCGTCCATCCGCGCAGCCCCTACACGCGCGTCGACGCGCTGCGGTCCACCCGGGCGGTGCGGATCGAGCTTGACGGCACCGTCCTGGCCGAGTCCTCCTCGCCGGTGATGGTCTTCGAGACCGGCCTGCCGACCCGTTACTACCTCAACCGCACCGAGGTGAACTTCGACCACCTCGTGCCGACGGCCACCGTCACCGCCTGTCCCTATAAGGGCAAGACCACCGGCTACTGGTCCGTCCGGATCGGCGAGGCCGTCCGTCCGGACCTGGCGTGGTCCTACGACTTTCCCACCCGGCAGCTCATGCCGATCGCCGGCCTGATCGCCTTCTACAACGAGAAGGTCGACGTGATCATCGACGGGCAGCCTCTCGAACGGCCCGTGACGCATTTTTCCCGCTGAAGACGGGTCGCGTCCCCGCTGGCCCGGAACAGGGTGTACCACGGTGGTGTTTACATTGTGTTAACCGGGCCCCGAGTGTCAGGAGAGGACTCGCCTTGAGCGTGACCGCCGGCTCTGCGGCCGCGCTGCGCGGCCGGGCAGCCGCGGTGCTGCACGGCAATGACGCAGGCAGCTGGACGAAGGCGTCGCCGCATCTGTACCCGCACCAGTGGAGCTGGGACAGCGCCTTCATCGCGATCGGATGGGCGCACCTGGACGTCCGGCGGGCCATCGCGGAGCTCGAGCAGCTGTTCGCGGCGCAGTGGCTGACGGGCATGGTGCCGCACATCGTGTTCCGGGCGGGCCCGGGCGAGCCTTACTTTCCCGGGCCGGAGTGGTGGAACTGCGCCAGCGCGCCGACGGCGCCGGCGCCCCCGGTTCAGACGACCGGGATCTGCCAGCCGCCGGTCCATGCCATCGCGCTGCAGCGGATCTGGCAGCTGACGCCGCAGGCGCAGCGGCCGGAGATCCGCGGGCGCATACAGGCGCTCTACCCGCGGCTGGTCAACTGGCACCGCTACCTCGCCACGCAGCGCGATCCCGAAGCATCGGGACTGGTCACCGCTTACCACCCGTGGGAGGGCACGGACAACTCCCCGCGCTGGGACCGCGCGCTCGAGCGCATCGAAGTAGCCAAGCCGGGCCCGTACACCCGCGTGGACACCAGTCAGGTAGGAGACCCGTCGCAGCGGCCCACCGACTGGGACTACGACCGGTACCTGTGGCTGGTCGGCCTGCTGAGGAAGTACCGGTACGACGACGCGCAGATATACCGCCACTACCCGTTCCTGATCAAGGACGTGTTCTTCAGCGCCGTCCTCGTCTCGGCGAACGCCGCGCTCCTCGACCTCGCCGACGTGGCCGGGGCCAGCGACGGCGACCGCCGGCAGCTGGCCAGCTGGCTGGACCGCGGCCGTGAGGGGCTGACCCGCTGCTTCGACGCGGAGTCCGGCCTGTGCCACGACTACGACGTCCGCGCCGGGGAGCAGATCCGGTTGCGGACGTTCGCAGGTTTCGCGCCGATCTTCGCGCAGAGCACGGACGCCGGCCAGCGCGCCGCCCAGCTGCGGCTGCTCGACTCAGGGGACTTCTGCGGCAACCCGCGGTTCCGCTGGCGCCTGCTGCCGAGCACGAGCCCCGCCGAGCCCGCGTTCGAGCCGCACAACTACTGGCGTGGCCCGGTCTGGCCGATCATCGACTGGCTGCTGTGGCACTCGCTGAGCCAGCTCGGCTACTCCGGCCGCGCGGACGAGCTTTGCCGCGACTCGCTCGGCCAGATCGCCGCGGCCGGGGAGTTCGCCGAGTATTTCGAGCCGTTCACCGGGAAGGCGCTCGGCTCGGCGCAGCAGTCCTGGACGGCCGCCGTCGCGCTGGACTGGTCGGCCGCCGATCACGGCAGCGAAGCACGCTAGCCGCGGGATTAACCGAGCAGGTACTCGCCGCGGGCGACGATGACCGCCGACCCGCCGACGACCACTCGCTCGATCTTGTCCGCCGACCCCTCGGCCCGCGCGTAAAGCCGCGACGGCCTGCCGATCTCCTCGCCCTGCCTGATCTCGATCTCGTCACCGAAGCCGATCCGTCCGTGCCGGGCCAGGTGAACCGCGAGCGGCCCGGCCGCGGAGCCCGTGGCCGGGTCCTCAGGTATCCCGTGGTGCGGCGCGAACATCCGGGTCTTCCAGGCCAGGCCCCGCCCGGCGAAGGTGTTCACGTAGACCGGGAGCTGGGCGAGCGCGCGCTGGTCGGGCCACAGCCCGGCGACCTCGGCCTCGCTGGCCAGCTCGACGTAGACGTGCCGGGGTCCGTTGCGGTACGCCTCGACCGGCAGGCCGGATTCCCGGACGTCCAGCGCGGCCAGCAGCGCCGCGGCGTCCTCGTACGGCTCGGGAACCGGGATGGGCTGCTCCATCCGCCCGAATGCGATCCGGTCCCCGATCCGGTCCAGCTCGACAGGCACCGTCCCGACCCCGGTCTCCATCGTCACCGCCGACGTGCCCAGGGCCTCGCCGAGGACGAACGCTGAGCCGAGCACCGGATGCCCGGCGAAGGACAGTTCGGCCGCCGGGGTGAAGATCCGCACGCGGACGTCCGCGGCGTGCTCGGCAGGCAGGAAGAACACCGTCTCGGACAGGTTCAGCTCCCGGGCCGTGCGCTGCATCACGTCCGCGCCCAGGCCGCGCCCGTCCGGGAACACGGCGAGCGGGTTGCCCTCGAGCGGGGTGGCGGTAAAGACGTCGGCAATGAGGTAACGGCGCCACCCGCTCCCCGAGTCGTCCGCCCACATCCGGCCCTTAACTGGTCTGTCTGCCACGCAGCAAGCGTAACCGGGCGCGGTCCGTCCGTCCGTGTCTTGCGGCCGGTTTGCAGGCTGGCCTACGCGAACTTGCAGCGCCCCTTCAGGAACGGGCGCTACTTTGCCCGTATGGACGAATTCCGGGCCCGCAGGGTGGTCGACGCCCTTCGTGATCGTGGCGTCAACGCCCACCTGCTGCGCGGCGGCGTCGGCCAGTTCGGCGTACGCGTATCGCTGCCCGGCGGCTGCGAAGCCGAGTGGGACACCGACGGCACGGCCGGTCTCGAAGCCCAGGTCATGCGCGACGGAATGCTTGTCGGCTACGTGCCTCAGATCGATGGCTCTGAGGACTTCGATGAGCAGCAGACCGTGGACGCCATCGCCCGCACCGACTACGACCAGCCCGTCGCCCGCCAGCGCACCGTCGCGCCCGCACCCGGCCCCGCCCTGCCCCGCGAAGGCGGTGTCTTCCGCCGCTTCCTCGACGGCTTCCGCTACAGGTGATGACCGCGCCGAGCCCGTACCTGGCGCCGAACGCGGCGCGGCGCCACCGCCCGTGAAGCCGGCCGCACTATGATGGCGGCGATTCCGCGAGCTACTCGTGCGCAAACAGGGAGCAGGGTGGAACTGCCGGACTACCGTGATCTTCCCGCAGCCCCCGAAGGGGGCCGGAGCGCGTGGGGCCTGTTCGGCGCGGACGATAACGTCGGGCTGCTGAACCTGCAGACACCAGTCCGGATCGCCGAAGCGGCACGGCTGATCCGGACAGGAAAATGCTTCTCGCTCAACGCGGGCATCGACTCGTTCCGCCCGACCATCACGCCCAATCGAGGCGTTCCCCGGCATCATGTCCTGCACTCGCCGGGGGCCGTCACGGTGGACGACGTATACGACAACTTCTACCCGCAGGCGTCGAGCCAGTGGGATTCGCTCGGCCATGCCGGGTACACGAGCGACTCGTTCTATAACGGCGCCAGCCTCAGTGACGTGGTGGCGGGCCGGCGCAACACCATGGAGCACTGGGCGCGCCGCGGAATCGCCGGCCGCGCGGTCCTGCTCGACATGAGCCGGACTTTCGCCGACCTGAAACGCCCCTATGATCCGGGCACGAGCACCGCCTTCAGCGTCGAAGACGTCGAGCTCGCCCGCCAGCGGTCAGGCGTGCAGTTCAGGGCCGGCGACGTACTGCTTCTTCATACCGGGTTCGCGAACTGGTACCTGAGCCAGCCAGCTGCGGAGCGAGCGAAGGTCCCCGCCGATATCAGGACACCCGGCCTCGCCCATAGCGAGGACATCTGCGAGTACCTGTGGGATGCCCACGTCGCCGCGGTGGCGTCGGACACGTTCGCGGTGGAGGTCTTCCCTGCGGACAGGCGCACGCCAATGGGTTTCCTGCATCGCGTGCTCATCGCTCAGTTCGGCATGGCCCTTGGTGAACTGTGGTGGACAGAAGACCTCGCCGCGGATTGCGAGGAGGACGGGGTCTACGAGTTGTTCCTGACCAGCGCGCCGCTCAACGCACCAGGCGGCATCGGATCACCCGCGAACGCCCTGGCCTTCAAGTAGGCCTGACCTGCGCCACGCTTCTTCTTGACCGGCGCCCTGGCCGTGCGGCAACGTGGCGGCTACAGCTGCGCGGGATGACCGGACACTGAGAAGGGCCTCGATGCACGACAACCTGATCCGCCCCGACCTCGTCGGTCCCGTTCTCGCGCGCGCCTTCGGGGATGCCCGCTGGGAAGAACTGGACGCCGTGCTCATCGCCGGTGGCAAGTCAAACCTGACCTTCGAGCTGACCAGCGCGGCGGGGAGCGTGGTCCTGCGCAGACCGCCGTCCGGGCCGCTGCTGCCCCGGGCCCACGACATGGGGCGTGAGGCGCGGATCCAGCGCGCGCTGGCCGCGACGCCCGTTCCGGTGCCGGCCATCTTGCTCGAGGAAGGCACCGGCGAACTGCTCGGCGTCCCCTTCTACGTAATGGAAAAGGTCGAGGGGTACGTCGTGCGGAACGAAATCCCCGTCGGCTACGCGGAGTCGGCCGGCGATCGCCGCGGCATCGCCGACGTCCTGGTCGACACCCTGGCCGACCTGCACGCCGTCCGGCCCGCCGAGGTGGGGCTGGCCGATCTCGGCCGTCCCGACGGCTATGCGGAGCGGCAGGTGCGCCGCTGGAGTGACCAGTGGGAGCGCTCCAAGAGCCGGGACGTCCCCGCCGTCGACGAACTGGCCCGCCGGCTGCGGGCCGACCCGCCGGCCGGGCCCGGGGGAGCGATCGTGCACGGCGACTTCCGGCTCGACAACTGCATCATGGCGCCGCAGCTGCCGCCGCGGGTCGCCGCGGTCCTGGACTGGGAACTCGCCACGCTCGGCGATCCGCTGGCCGATCTCGGCGTGACCTTGTTCTACTGGCGCCAGGCCGGGGACGTCAGGCCGGCCCTCACCCCGGCGCTCAGCATGCTGCCCGGCTTCCCGCCCCGCTCCTACCTCGCCGAGCGGTACGCCAAGCGAACCGGGGCGGACCTCGCTGAGCTGACCGCCTACCTGGCACTCGCCCACTTCAAGTTCGCGGTCATCGCGCAGGGTATCGCGGCGCGGGTGCAGGCCGGATCGATGGCCGGCCAGGACTTCGGCGACCTGTCCGCCGAGATCGACCGGATCGCCGCCGAGGGTCTCGAACTACTCGGGGAAAGGAGCTGACCATGGACTTTTCGCTGAGCGCCGCGGCCGAGGACACCAGCGAGCGGATGTGGGCGTTCATGCGGGAGGAGGTCTTCCCGGCCGAGCCCGAGTGGGCGGCCTATCTCCGCGAGCACGGCGAGCACGCTCGCCCCCCGATCATGGAGCAGCTGAAGAAGTCAGCGCGCTCGCGCGGCCTGTGGAACCTGTTCCTGCCCGCGGTCTCCGGGCTGACGAACACCGACTACGCGCCGATCGCGGAGATCTCCGGCTGGTCGCCGGTGATCGCTCCGGAGGCGATCAACTGCCAGGCCCCGGACACCGGCAACATGGAAGTGCTGCATATGTTCGGCACGGCGGAGCAGAAGGAACGGTGGCTGCAGCCGCTGCTCGCCGGGGAGCTCCGGTCGGCCTTCGCCATGACCGAGCCGGACGTGGCTTCCTCCGACGCCACGAACATCCAGACCTCGATCGTCAGGGACGGCGACGAGTACGTCATCAACGGCCGCAAGTGGTGGATCTCCGGCGCGGCCGACGAACGCTGCCAGATCTTCATCGTGATGGGCAAGACCGCCCCCGACGCCGAGCCCTACCGGCGCCAGTCGATGATCTTGGTGCCGCGGGACACCCCGGGCGTCACCGTCGTCCGGCACCTGCCCATCTTCGGCTACCAGGATCAGCACGGCCATTCCGAGATCGCCTTCGACGACGTCCGGGTCCCGGCGTCCAGCCTGCTGGCCGGAGAAGGCGACGGCTTCGCCATCGCCCAGGCCCGGCTCGGACCCGGACGGGTCCACCACGCGATGCGCGCCATCGGCATGGCCGAGCGCGCGCTCGCGCTGATGGTCGATCGCGCCGGGCGCCGGACCGCGTTCGGAGCCAGCCTGTCCGAGCAGGGCGGGGTCCGCGACCTGATCGCGGAGTCCCGGATGGAGATCGACCAGGTGCGGCTGTACGTCTACAAGACCGCCTGGCTCATCGACGCCGAAGGCACGAAGGGCGCGCGGACCGAGATCGCCGGGATCAAGGTCGCGGCGCCGGGCGTGGCCACCCGCGTGATCGACCGCGCCATCGAGGTGTACGGGGCCGCCGGGATCAGCGACGACACCCCGCTGGCCTACTTCTACGCCTGGGCCCGCTCGCTGCGCATCGCCGACGGGCCCGACGCCGTCCACCGGCGCTCGATCGCGCGCCGGGAACTCCGCCGCGAGCGGCCGTTTACCGGCTGACGCCCGCGGCGCGCTCAGCGACCTGACCTACCGGCAGCGCGTCTTCCATGAGCGCAACCGGCCTATCTCGACTGGTTAGGACGGTCTCATCTGGATCTGGCTCTGGCGCGCATCTCGTGAGGGCAACGTCAAGATCACGTGCCGATATCGCCGCCGGCATTCGTCCCGCCCGGCCCGCCTCGCACCCCCAGCCCCACCCCCGAACGTGAATGTAAAGATCGTGGGTATTTATTACCCTTATAGGGCGTGTTGCAGAACTTTCGCGTCGGCGGAGCTGGTGATCGGCCGCGCCGATCCGTGCGGTCGCGGGTTGCGGGTCTTTGATGGCAGCGCTGGCGGCCTGTTCCGGGTATTGCGGGCTCCTGGAACGAGGCTCGCGCGGCGGGAGAACCGGTTCCGGGCATGCCGGGCTGGCCGGGTGGCATGCGTGGTGTGGCTAGTGGCGGCCGGGTGCGGTCAGGGAAGGCTGGGGAGCCGGCGGTGGAGCAGCATCAGGTTGCTGACGGTCGCGGCCAGGGTGAGCTCGGCCTGGGCGAGGGGCAGGCCGCGCATGGAGAACCGGCGGAGCCCGATCCTGTCCTTGAGGAAGCTGAACCCGCCCTCGGACAGCGGCGCGCGGCGCCGGTAGATGTCGCGGCCCTGCCGGGTGGACAGGTTATGGGCCATCTGGTCGCGGGGGTCCTGATGCCGGCAGGCCGGGGTGTGCGAGCCTTCGCTTTCGGCTGATTCCCAGGAGCCGGTGGCGATCAGCCGGTCCGGGCCGTCGGCTTGGCAGTTCTTCTCGCTGAAGTACCCGGCGTCGTAGGCGATCGTGCCGATGACGGACAGGACCGGGGAGTGCCCGCCTGCCTGGTGCCCGGCGGCGATGATCTGCTGCGCGGCGGCGATGCTGGCCAGCGTCGGCTCTACCTGGGCGGCGTCGCCGGTGTCCTGGGTGGCGCGGGCGCTGAGGACCAGGCCGTCATCGGAGCGGGGGAGCTGGCAGTTATAGGCCTGCACGGTGCCGTTGCGGGTGCAGTGCATCGCCCGGGAATCGGGGTCGGTGATGTTGCGTACCGGCCTGGGCGGTTTCTTGTTCCGCTTCCCCTTGCCCTGCCCGGGGTCCCCGCCCGGCGGTGGGTGCCCGGCTTCGGCTTCCGCGGCCGCGCGGGCGGCCCTGGCCCTGGCGGCCTTCCTGGCGGCGGCCAGCCGTTCCCGGCAGCGCCGCACCGGCGCGGCCTGCTCCGGCGGGGCGGGGCGGGTGCCGCGCACGCCGCGGCCGGCGGAGGCCGCCACCCGCTGGTCGTAGGCGTCGCGCCTGGCCTGCTGCGCGGCGATCGCCTGCTCCAGCGCGATCTCCGCGACCGCGACCGCGGCCTCCTGCGGTATCCGGCCCGGCGGCGCCTGCCCGGCCCGCGCTTTCGCCAGGTAGGCCTCCGCCTCGGCGCGGCGTGCCGCCTGCTCCGCCTCGCGCGCGGCCTCCAGGTCCGCCAGGGCGGCCGCGATCCGGTCTTTCCGGGATGCCCCGCCCCATCCGGCCGGCAGCACCGCCGGGCCGCTAAGGCCCAGCCCCGGCAGCATCCCCCCGTCACAGCACCCGCAGCCGACCTCGCCCTCGCCGCCGGCGGCCTCGCCGTGCCCGTGCCCCGCGCAGTCACACTCGCCGTCCGCGGCGGCGGCCTCCTCCAGCACCTTGCGGGACAGCTTCCGCAGCCCCTCCAGGGTCCGGTTGGCCTCCTTGGACGCGTCCGCCCAGATCTTGGAGCCATCCACCGAGATCACCCGCAGCCGGCCCAGCCCCGCAGCCGCGCACACGTACAGCACCTGCGTGAACAGGTCCTCCAGCGGCCCGTCCTGCCCCCCCGTGCGCTGCCGGAACCGGCACAGCGTCGAATGGTCCGGGAACTGGTTCCCCGACGCGACCCGGAAGCCCGCATCGGTCCGGGTGCGGTCCTCGATCTCCCGGGAGGACCGCACCCCGCACGACATCGCGTACATCACCAGCGTGGCCAGCATCCCCGGGTCATAGCCCGGCCCGCCCCGGCCCGGGCTCGTGCCGGCCTCCAGGGCCGAGGCATCCAGCTGCCCGGCCACGTCAACCAGGAACCAGGCAAAATGGTCTTTAGGCACCCACGACTGCATATCCAGCGGCAAAAACATCGGCTTCTCCCGGTTCACCGGGAGGTATTTACGGCTCATAAACCTCATCCTGCCAGGCGAAATACCCGGCAGGCTTTTGCAACACGCCCTATAGAGGGTGCAGCGGTCCACGATCCTGCAAAACGTGCCGCGGGCGGCCCTGGCCGCCGGTGCACGCGGCAAGACACGGCAGGAGGAACGGCGCGTGCGGCCCGATCCTGCCCGCGGATCCGTCGTTGCCATCACGAGATGCGCGCCAGCGCCAGATGGAGCCGTCATAGCCACTCGACGAGGTGCATGCGGCGCACGACAAGACCGGTGGAGCGCTGGCTGGCCAGGAACCGGTACGCTAGCTGCGTTCGCGGGTGCCAGTACGGCACCTGGAACGCAAGGGCGCATAGCTCAGTGGTAGAGCACTCGCCTTACAAGCGAGGGGTCGCTGGTTCGAACCCAGCTGCGCCCACCAGGTCAGAGAATATTTTTCGAAAAAATAAGCTAATTACCGAGAGCGAAACGGGAACCACCGGAGCTCTGGCTGGCGCTGTCTGGTTCCTGGCAGGCGGGGCGACTGTCCGAAGGTGGCACACCGGTATCGGCACCACCTGAACGACGGGATCATTTCTGAGGCCGTGTGAAGGCAAAGCCCTTGTTCTGATGGTGTGAATGTGCTCGCGATCTGGATGCCTGGTTACGGGTGGCGGATGCGCAGTAGTCCGCGCTGCAGGACCGCCACCGCCCCGGCAAGGCTGTCAGGATTGGCGAGGGTGGCCAGGTCGCTGACTGCCTTTGTGGCTGCAGCGGCGGACTGGTCGGTCAGGCGCAGCACGACAATGCCGGCATGACTGCCGGGCGGGTAGGCGCGGATGTCACCCAGCCCGCGATCCAGGGAGATCAGGATCCGTCCGGCTGCGGTGGCCGCGGCGACAACGTTCTCGGTCCGGCGCACCGACCAAGCCCTCCTCAGTGACGGTATCGACATCGTGACCGGCGCTGGTCAAGATCGCGGCAGACGAGACGGGCAGGTTCTCGTCGAGCTTGAACTTCACCGTGACTGCGGCAGCGGGAGCAGTTCTTCACGTGCCAGTGCGGCGCCGTAGGCGGCAGACGCGCGTACGCCCGCTACCGTGACCGTGGGGTATTCGGCGGTGATCTCCTCGGCCGTCATACCGGCGGCCAGGCAGTCCAGGATTACGCTGACCGGCACGCGGGTTCCGGCGATCACGGCCTGGCCGTGCATCACCCGGGGGTCGGTGGAGATCATCTCCAGCTGGTCAGCGGTCACGACACCAGTGTGCCTTGCCAGAAGGAGGAACGCGACACCATCGTCGGCTCGCGCCGCGCCAGTCCTGGGAACCGAGTCTAGGTCCGGGGATAGGACTCGACTTCTTACCGGCGGCTGCGGCGATGAAAGCGGCGATGCCGCAGGCAGCATCAACCTCATCTCAGATCCTGTCACCTGTCCAATTAGTGGTCTCCTGCCCCGGCTTCTACGCCTCCAGGAAGAGCGGGCCAGACCGCGTGCCGGTATCTGGGGCGTACTGCTGCGCCCGTCCTGGCGGGGCGTGCTCCACGGTGAACTGCTCGATGGCCGCAGCCCGGTGAGGGCTCTGCCGATCCGCTCTGCCCACAGTTCGTCATCGTGATAGCGCCGCAGTTCACCTAGCCACGGATGGACTAGGACCACGGCCATGTCGTCGGCCATCATTGCATCTACCCGGCCCGGCGTCTTCGGCTGAGCAAGTCCGGATCGTCGGCGCCCGCCAGAGAATGCCAGGCGGCTGCCGCCGGCTGGCCAGATCGGCGGCAATCCGACCGCTCCCGAGACTGCCCGGCACAAGCCAGGGAAACCCGCAGAACCACGGCGCTCCTGGGACAGCCGCCTGCGGCCTAGATCGATGACCGGGAAATATGGGCAGGTCAGTGGTCGTAGGCGATCAGGGACCCAACGGCTCCGCGCTCATGGCCGGCCTTCGAGAGGGCTGTGCTGGTCCTGGCGGCTGGCGCGGTCACGGCGGTGTTCCAGGTACTGGCGTTCGGCGGTGTCGTGGGTCAGGCTGATCGCGCTTTCATAAGCCGCGACGGCCTCTTGCTTTCGTCCGAGCCGGTCGAGCAGGTGCGCACGGGTGGCTCTGGCCGGCTGGAAGCGGCGGGCGTGCTGACCGGCTTCCTCCAGCAGCGCGTCGAGCGTGGCCAGTCCCGCCGCGGGCCCGTCGACCTCGGCGGTGACGGCGGCGAGGGCGACACCGCTGCCGAGAGAGGGCGCGACCGCGTGCAAGATGCGGTGCAGGGTGAGCAGTGCCGGCCAATCCGTCGTGCCGTCGCGTCCCCGGGCGCAGTGCACGGCCTGGATCGCGGCCTCGAGCTGGAACCGCCCCAGCTGTCCTCGCGCGTGCGCGGCCCGCAGGTGTTCGTGTGCCCGGCTGATCAGGTGCGGGTTCCACAGCGAGGGATCCTGGTCGGCGAGCGGGACGAAACGCCCGCCCGCGTCAACCCGCGCCGGTGCGCGTGCCGCCGAGAGCTCGATCAAAGCCGCGAGCCCGCGGGCCTCCGGATCGCCGGGAACGAGCGTGGTGAGCACCTCGGCGAGGTGCAGCGCCTCCGAAGGCAGCCGACGGGCTTGCGGCCCGGTCGCCCAGTCGATGACGTAGGCGCCGTAGACCGCCTCAAGGACCGAGGTCATCCGCGCCGGGAGGTCCGCCCGGTCCGGAATGCGGAAGGCAATGCCGGCCGCCTTGATGCGCTTCTTCGCCCGGACCAGACGCGTCGCCATCGTCGACGGCGGCACCGAGAAGGCCCGCCCGACCTGCTCGGCGGTGAAGCCGAGCACCGTGTTGAGCATCAGCGGCGTGCGCACCGCGCGTTCGATCGCCGGGTGCGCGCACACGAGCATCAGTTCAAGCCGCCGGTCAGGGATCGAGTCGACGTCGATGTCATCGATATGCGCCAGCGCGTCCCCGGCATCGAGGGGGACGGCCCGCTGCGCCCGCGCGGACTTCCACTGGTCGCGCAGCCGGTTGCGGGCGACGGTCAGCAGCCACGCGTCGGGGTTGCCCGGCACCCCCTGCGACGGCCACGTCCGCAGGGCCCGCTCGAATGCGTCGGCCAGCGCGTCCTCCGCCGCGGCGAGGTCACTCGTGGAGGCAGCCAGCAGGGCGAGCAGCCGGCCGTAGCTGTCCCGGGCCGCCACGCCCGCGGAGCGGGCCGCCGGCCCGGCTCACCCTGGCCAGGGCCGGCTTCCCGCCTGCCGCCGCCGGACGTCAGCGTGTCCACGCGCCGTTGACGAAGGCGGTCGCGGTCGGGCGCACCTCGATCACGCCCCACTGGGCGCCGGGACACTTCTCGGCCCAGCCGATGGCCGCGTCAAGGTCGGGTACCTCGAGCACGAAAATCCCGGCCAGCGCCTCCTTCGTCTCGGCGAAGGGCCCGTCCTGCACCCGCAGGCCGCCTTCCCTGCGGGTCACGGTCGTCGTCGCGGCGGACGGCTGGAGCACGTCGGCCGACAGCAGCACCCCAGCGGACTCCAGCGCACGGCCGTAGGCCCCGAACGCCTCCTTGGCCTCCGCGATCGCCTCCTCGCTGATCTCCCCCTCGCCGGGCTCCCGGTAGTGCATCAGCAGTGCGTAACGCATCGTCGTTGCCTCCCATCCCAGTGTCGCGCCGATCGCGACATCTGCACCAAGATGACGATCGGACAACCCTCAGATCGTCACCCGGGAAGCTCGCCCCGTCGTGATAGCTACGCGCCGAGTGCCGTCCCCCCGATCCACTCCGAAACGTGTTCGGCGACACGCCGCACGGAGTCCGTGACTGGTAAGTGAAGAGTGTCCAAGATCGGCGTGCCTATACACGTCTGACCTTGGGAGGTCTTCGTGATCGCCGACCTGGACACTCTCCTGACCGCACTTTACGTGGAACTGACTGACCGCATCATCCCGGTTCTCGGCTTTGCCCGCAGCGGCCCGGGGAAGCCGCCGGAGGTCACCGACGCCGAGCTGGTCTGCCTGGCCGTGGCGCAGGTGCTGCTGCGCTATGACGACGAGCGGCACTGGCTGCGCGCCGCACCCCGGCGGGTCGGGCACCTGTTCCCGCGGCTGCTGCGGCAAAGCGAGTACAACACCCGGCTGAAGAACCTCGCGCCGCTGATGGAAGCCGCGCTGCGGTGGCTGGCTGACCGCACGCCGGGCAGCGCGGAACTGCTGCGGCTGATGGACGCCACCCCGGTCCCGTGCGGCCAGTCCGCGGTCACCGCGAAACGCTCTGACCTGTACGGCTGGGCCGGGTACGGGTACTGTCCCAGCCATTCCCGCTGGTACTGGGGCGCCAAGCTGCTGCTGATGTGCACCTGCGACGGGACCGTCACCGGATTCTGCCTGGCCAACCCCAAACTGCACGGCGAACGCGACCAGGCACGGCAGATGCTCGCAGCGCCAGCCGGCGAACCGGCCCGCGCCGGGCACCGCCGTCGTCACGGACAAGGGCCTGTCCGGCGAGGAGACCGAGGCGTTCTTCGCCGGCCCGGACCTGGAACTGACCCTGATCCGCCCGGCCCGCAAGGACGAGAAGCAGCCCAGGTACTTCCCGAACTGGCTGCGGCAACGCGTCGAGGCGATCATCTGGACGCTGAAGAACCAGCTCGGCCTCGAACGCCACGGCGGACGCGTCCCCGCCGGGCTGTGGGCCAGGACCGTGCAGCGGCTGCTCGCGCTGAACGCCTGCATCTGGCACAACTGGCTCATCGGCGCACCGGTCAAGCGATCCCTGATCGCCTACGACCATTAGCCTCCGGTATTCAACTTCAGGCCGTGATCAGCGGTTTTTCGTGCGTTCAGCGTGCTGAGCTGCCGGTTTACGCCAGTGGCGGTGGCGCGGGGCTGCACCCGCTGGGTGCGGTGGATTCAAAGTGCGCGGGATGACGCGCCCGCAGATCCGGGGAAGCTACGCGGGGCAGGTGGCGAAGAGCGCCCCGTTCTGGGGAGATTAAGCGGTAACCACACCGTTGCAATCTGCCGAAACTGGAGCGCTCCTCAATGGCGAAGGATACGCGCTGGGACCGGAACCTGTCCGTAGCCTCGGACGCAGAGGGCCTGATCGGTCACGCCGGGGCGGTGCTGCTGCGCAAGCTCGCAGATCAGTGCGGCCTGACGTCAGCGCTCGGCGCGGCGCTGGGCCGGGCGGGGAAGTTCCCGCTGATCGACCGTGGCATGGCGCTGGTCTCGATGGCAGTGGCGATCGCGCTCGGGGCGACCAGCATGAATGACATCACCGTGCTGGCGCACCAGGAACCGGTCTTCGGGGCCGCGCCGTCGGATACTACGGTGCGGCGGACGCTGGAGCTGGCTGATCCCCGGACCCTGGACAAGATCGCCCGGGCGCGGGCGGCGGTCCGGGCGCACGTGTGGCAGCTGATCTGCGCGAGGCCGACCGGGTTCCCGTGGCTGGCCATCGCGGGGAAGGTCCTGGCGGGCTGGCTGGTCATCGACATGGACGCCACCTTGATCACCGCGCACTCGGACAAGGAGGGAGCGGCTCCCACCTGGAAAAAAGGGTTCGGTTTCCACCCGCTGGGGGCCTGGGCGGCGAATACGCGCGAGTGCCTGGCGATGCTGCTGCGCCCGGGCAATGCGGGCTCGAATACGTTCGCGGACCACAAGGAGGTGCTGGCCGCGGCCATCCGGCAGGTCCCCGCCCGGTTCCGTCGGCGGCTGCTGGTCCGCGTCGACGGGGCCGGCGCGAGCCACGAGCTCATCAAGCACCTGCTGTCCCTGTCTTGCGTGCGCCGGACAGTGCTCTTCACCTGCGGCTGGATGATCACCGCCGCCGACGAGGACGCCATCGGGCAGGTCCCGCAAGACGCATGGAAGCCCGGCATCGGCCAGGACGGCAAGGCTGAAACAGACAAGGATGTCGCGGAGATCACGCACCTGATGAGCCGCGCCGGGAACTGGCCGGACGGGCTGCGGTGGATCGCCCGCCGGGTGAAGCCGTCCCGCCGCCACCTGAGGAACCTTACCGCCTACGAGAAGAAGACCGGCTGGAAATACTCCATTACCTGCACGAACATCCCAGACGGCGGGATCTCCGGCGTCCCGGGCAGCCATCACCCGCAATACATCGACGTCGTGCACCGCGAGCACGCCGTCGTGGAGACGGACGGCGTGCGCACCGCGAAGGCGATGGGGCTGCGGAACCTGCCGTCGATTATCTCTAGCCGTCTTCTGCCTGTCTTTGACGTGCACGACGCGATGGCTATCCGCCGTGGCGCTCGTGGAGGACGTGGTTATCTTGCCCCGTCCATCACGCAGATGACAGGGGGATTCGGTGCGCGTGCAGCGTGTGGTGATGCCGTGGGATGCGGTGTCATGGACGGTTCTGGAAGATAACGGGAACCCGGTCGGGGCCGTGGACCGGTTCCTGGCGTTCCTGAGCTCGTCGGAGAAATCACCGGACACGGTGAAGTCGTATGCCCATGACCTGAAGGACTGGTTCAGCTGCCTGTCCGGCCGGGGCGTGGCCTGGGACGAGGTGACGCTGGAGGACGTCGCCGCGTTCGTCGCATGGCTGCGGCTGCCGCCGCGAGGCCGGGACGGGACGGTCGCCGTGCTGGGCGGGCAGGCTCATCACTGCGGCGCATCGACGGTGAACCGCAAGCTCGCGGCTGTGGCGTCGTTCTACCGGTTCCACGCCCGTCACGGGGCGAAGGCGGGCGAGGTGCTGCGGGCCATCCAGGCCCCGGGCCGCGGCTATGCGGGCACGGCGTTCCGCCCGTTCCTGCACCACGTGACCGGGCGCAGCCCCCAGCCGCGGCTGGCGGTGAAGGTGAAGGCTCCCCGGCCGCTGCCGCGGGTGCTGACCGCGATGGAGGCCCAGGCGATCCTGGACGCCTGCGATCACCTGCGTGACCGCCTGCTGCTGGCAGTGCTGCTCAAGGCCGGCCTGCGGATCGGCGAGGCCCTGGGCACGCGGCATGAGGACATCGACATCGGCGGCTGCCTGGTGCACGTGGTCCCGAGGGACAACGCGAACGGCATGCGCGCCAAGGGCGGCCGGGGCCGGACGGTCCCGGTGCGCGCGCCGCTGATGCGGCTGTATGCCGATTACCTGAACCGCGAGTACGGGGCCGTCGATTCGGACTACGTCTTCGTCAACCTGTGGGCCGCTCCCGTCGGCCGCCCGGTGACCTACCCGGCAGCCTATGACCTGGTGACGCGGCTGCGTGCCGTGACCGGGATCGCGTTCTCGCCGCACTGGTGCCGGCACGCCTACGCGACCTGGCTGCTGCGCAGGGGCGCCGGGATGGAAACCGTCAAGGAGCTCATGGGCCATGCGCCGGTCGCGACGACGATCGACGCGTACGGCCACCTGACCGTCGAGGACGCCCGTCACGTGCTGGAGGAAGCGGGCTGGTTCACCGGGCAGGAGGTACGGCTGTGACCCCTGCCATCGCCCAGGCCGACCGCGCGTCCTGGCAGCGGCAGGCAGCCGCGGAACTGGCCCGGATCCTGGAGGGCCACCCGGAACTGCCCTGTATCACCTGGACCGTCGGCCCGGCCAGCTCCGTAGTCATCGGCCAGGTCAGCGGGCTAGCGCCCGCCCCGCAGGTCCGGCAGGTATTCGCGGCCTGGCGGCAGGCGCTGGGACTGGGCGAGTGCCGCGAGCAGCCCGGTGGCGGCGGGACATCCCGGCTGCACGCGGCCGATCGCAGCGGCGGGGTCACCGTCCGCCTGACCGCGACCGTCTTCGAGCAGGAGGAAGCCTGATGACCGCGCCCGCGCAGCAGCCCGCGCCCGGCCGGGCCGGGCTGCTGGAAAGGCTCCTTGCCGCCGTCCGCGTCGAGTTCCGTGCGGACATCCTGGTCCCCGGCCCGGACGACCCGGTCCTGGGCCGGCAGGCATGCCCGGCTGCCGGCTGCGACCGGCCCCGCGCCCAGAACGGCCTCTGCACCGCGCACGGGAAACGGTGGAACGACCGCAGCCGCCCGGACATGGCCGTGTTCCTCGCCGACCCGGGGCCGCCGCTGAACGGCCGCCGCCCGCTGGCGTCCTGCTCGGTGCCCGGCTGCCGTTACGGCAGCAGCGGCCACGGCCTGTGCTCACGGCACCGGCCTGCCTGGGAGAAGTCGGGATGCCCCGATCCGGCCGCATGGGCGGCCGCGGCCGAGCCGCCCGCGGCGCAGCCGCGGGCGGAGTGCCTGCTGCCGTTCTGCACGCTCTGGACCGAGAACGCGAACCGCCAGTTCTGCAAGGCGCACGACACCCGGTGGCGGCAGCTTGGAGCACCGGACCCCGGCGAGTTCACCGAGCACTGCATGCTGCGCGGCCGGGCCCGGGTCGACTTCCGCGGCCTGCCGGCCCAGCTCAGGCTCGAAATGCAGTACGCGGTCCAGCGCCGGGCGGACCAGGCGACCATCACCCTGCCGCACCAGGTTGCCCGCTGGGCCGTCCGCAAGGCCCGCGACGCCGGCGTGGAATCGCTGCTGGACCTGCCCGAAGACGAGTGGCGGCAGCAGGCGGGCAGCGGCAAGAGCCCGGCCTACCCAGCGTTCCTGCTGTTCGCCCGCGAGATGGCCGAGGAGCTGGCCGAGGGCACCGGCTGGGAAGCCGGGTACCCCCGTAACGTCTGGCGGCTGCACCGGATCCCGGGCCTGGTCCTGAACCCGGGGAAACCCGCGAACCCGCGGATCCGGCTGCGTTTCGACCGCCTTGCCCAGCCCTGGCTCCGGGACCTGTCCAAACGGTGGGCCCGGCTGCGGCTGAGCTCAGGGCTCAGCGTCGGCACCGTGCAGTCCGACGTCGCCGCCCTCACCCGGTTCAGCGAGTTCCTCTCCGTCGCCGGCGCCGCGGCCCTCGGCGACGTCAGCCGGCCGCTGCTGGAACGCTACCTGGCCTGGCTCGCCAGCCACGCGATCGGCCTCGGTGCCCGAACGGACGCCATCACCTCCGTCAGCGCGTTCCTGCAGGCGATCCGCCAGCACGGCTGGGACGCCACGCTCCCGGTCACCGCCGCGTTCTTCCCCGGCGACATCCCGGCCCGGCCGCCGCAGCTGACCCGGCACCTGGCCGAGCACATCATGACCCAGGTCGAATCGACGGCGAACCTCGACCGCTGGACCAGCCCGGAAGGCCACCTGATCACGCTCATCCTCATCCGCTGCGGGCTGCGCGCCACCGACGCCTGCACCCTGGCATTCGACTGCCTGCTCCGCGACGGGCAGGGCGCCCCCTACCTGCGCTACTTCAACCACAAGATGCGCCGCGAGGCCGCCGTCCCCGTCGACGAGGAACTCGAAGCCGCCATCCGCGCCCAGCAGCAGCGCATCGCCGACCGCTGGCCTGGCCGGCACCCGCACCTGTTCCCGGCGATCAAGGCCAACGCCGGCGGGCAGCACCCGATCACCTACTACAGCTACCGCGGACTGCTCAACAAGTGGCTGGACACCTGCGACGTCCGCGACGAGCACGGCGGCCCGGTGCACCTGACACCCCACCAGTGGCGGCACACCTTCGCCTGCCGGCTCATCAACCGCGACGTCCCGCAGGAAATCGTCCGGGTCCTGCTCGACCATTCCTCGACCCAAATGACTGCCCACTACGCGAAAATCACTGACCAGACCGTCCGGCGACGCTGGGAACAGGCCACCAGGGTAAACATCAGCGGCGAGCGGGTCAGCATCGACCCGGACGGGCCCCTCAGCCAGGCCCAGTGGGCGAAGACCAGGTACGGCATCGCGACCCAGACGCTGCCCAACGGCTACTGCGGCCTGCCGGTCCAGCGGCAGTGCCCGCACGCTAACTCATGCCTGACCTGCCCGGTCTTCATCACCGGCCCCGAGTTCCTGCCTGAGCTGCACGAGCAGCAGCAGCGCACCCTCACCCTGATCAGCACGGCCAGGGACAACGGCCACGTCCGCGTCACCGAGATGAACGAGCAGGTCGCCGCGAACCTCGACCGCATGATCACCGAGCTGGAGAACATCACCCCGGACGAGCAGGAGAACGCCGCCGATGCGAGCTGACAACTCCGCTCACGTCATCGCCGCTGCCCGCCGCCGCTCAGACGACGCCCGGCGCAGGGCCGTGACCGCGCTGCGCAGCCTGGACGCCGGCGCCCAGCCGGTCACCTTCAGCACCGTCGCTGCCGCCGCCGGGGTCTCCCGCTCCTGGCTCTATGCCCAAGACGACCTGCGAGAGCAGGTCGAACGACTCCGTGCCCGGCAGCAGCAGGCACCGGCATCACCGCCGGTCCCGGACCGGCAGCGCGCAACGCCCGCCTCGCTGCTGCGCCGACTGGAAGCAGCCACCTCCCGCATCCGCCTCCTGGAAGCAGAGAACCGCCAGCTGCGCGATGCACTCGAGCGCGCGCTCGGCGAGCAGCGGGCGGCGACGATCCGCTCACCAGCCACGACACGCCCGGGAAACGGAGAGCAGAAAGATCCTGGCCGGCCTTCGGAGGAACCGCTGGAAGTCCCGTGAACAACACTGTCCACGACACAAAACCACAGCTCAGACGGCCTCAAGATCGTCGGGCTAAAGATAATCGACGGCAAGTTGCGCAGGCCCATGGCCTTAGCGGTGCGCACCCCGTCCTCGACGACGGCGTGCCCGCGGTGCAGCACGTCGATGAACTGGGCATGGTGGCTGCCGGGCACGCCCGGGATCCGCCGGCGGCGGAGATGCTGGTGACGATGATGGAGTACCGCCACCCGGTGGCCTTCTCGAACGCGGTGAGGTTCTTCATCTGCCGCCGCGACGGCCTGGTGCGCCGCACGATCCACCGCAGGCCGCCGGGCCAGCCAGCGGCGCGGCTGGTCAGGTGGGTGATCTCGGCGACGTGCTTGTCTTCCTGGACGGTGCCGTCCTGGTTGACGGCGGGCTTCCACGCGGCGGCGGGCAGCAGCCGGATCGCCTGCTCATCGGCGGCGGTGATCATCCAGCCGCTGGTGAAGAGCATCTTCCGGCGCGGCGATGACTGTGCCATCAGGTGCTTCACGAGTTCGTGGCTGGCCCCGGCGCCGTCGACGCGGACCAGCAGCCGTGCGCGCATGCGCGAGGGGATCTGGCGGATCGCCGCCGTCAGCACCGCGGCGTGATCGGCGAAGGTGTTCGAGCCGGCGTTGCCCGGCCGCAGCAGCATCGCCAGCGACTCGGCGGTATTGGCCAGCCAGGCCCCCAGCGGGTGGAGGTCGTAGCCCTTCTTGAACGTGGGAGCTGCCCCCTCCTTGCAGATATCTGTGCGCCTGGACGACGGTCGCGTCCAGGCGGATGCAGGCGGTGCCCTCCAGGACCCGGTCGGCGATCCGGACCGGGGCAGCGGCCCGGCCTGCGCCGCGCGTGCCGCCGCACCTTGTTCACCGCGGCGGTGACCTTGCGGCGGGCACGGTCTCCGGCGACCGCGGCCTCCTTCAGCGCCCGCCACGCGGTCGGGACCGACGCGACCGGGCCGAACAGCTCCCGCTGGTCGCCCATCACCCGGAAATCGCTGATCACCCGGGCACCGTCGGCGATCGCGCACGCCAGGTCCGCGAAGACACGGCCCGGTCATGACCGCCCGCCGGCGACGGCAGCGCCGCCGACAGCCCGGCCGTCAGGCCGGTCCGGTCCGGTCCGGTCCGCCAGCTCCCGCAGCAGCACCAGCCACGCGTGCGACACGACGCCCGTGCCGCTGCCTGCGACTTCAAGACCATGCGACCATCCGGTAGCGTTCACGTACGAGGTGCTCCTCGAACTCGGCGGATAAGGACCTCAGCAATCCTCATTCTCCCAGTTCAGGAGCACTTTCTCATTCAGGCGCACCGCCAGAGCCCGGCCAACATGAAAATACAGGGCTAGGACGCACCCGGCCGGTGTCAGTCTGCGGCCTCCCAGTCGGCGTCGCGGTCCGCGGTGCGTTCGAGGACCTGCAGGGACGGCCGGATCTCCGGCCTGGGCGGCTGCAAGATCGCGTCCCTGGCCGGCCGGGGCCAGGGCGGGAACGCCTGGCCCAGGTCACCGTACCGGGGATCCTCGGAGGGGATCATCAGGCTCTGCCGGTCGGCGAGCCGTTCGGCGAACGTGCGGTGCGTAGCGGCCAGATCCGTGATCCACTGGCCCATCTCGCCCGGCGGCTGCCTCGTGGTCAGGGTGAGCTCGGCCCGCTGGTTGTCGGTGGCGGGTTCGGGTTCAGCCGAGCGGAGCGAGGAGAGGTGCTGATCGGGGTGGCGGCGGCGGAGTCCGTCGGCGGCGGAGTTCGCCGTCGGCGGCGACGGCCAGGTGGCGTTGGGCGCAGGTGGCGGCGTCCCAGTCGGCGCGGTCGGCCATGATCGTGGCGAAGACGGTCTCGCGCTGCCGGTAGGCCTCGTGCAGGGCGTGGTAGCTGCCCGCGAACTCCTGCTGGCGGGCAGCGGTTTCGTGGTCGCCGCGGTTGGCGGCGGCGGCGGCTTCAGCGCTGGCGCGGAACCCGGCCAGGCGGGCCTCGCGGGCGGCGGCGCGGACCTGGCGGAGCTCATCGCCCACGTATTGCGGCGCCCACGCGGTCTCGATCGGGTAGGTGTCGCGCAGGTGCAGCAGCCTGCCGTCCGGCATGCCGCGCACGTCGGGACCGTCGGCCGGGGCGAGGGCGGCGAGGGCCTCGTGCCAGGCCGCGCGGAGGTCGGGGGCGGCCGCGACGGGCTCAGGCCCGATCGGGTCGGCAGGGTCACGATGCCCGGACAATTCCCGCCAGGCGCCGATGGAGGCGGCCCGTTTCTGCCAGCCCAGCCGGTCCAGCGGATCCTCGGGTACCTGGCCTAGCCCTACCTTCCCGGCTACTGCCGCGAGGTTGGCCTGCCCGAGGACGGGGCGGACTTCGTCGCCGAACTGAAGGCGGCGATGAAGGATCTGGCGATCCAGGTGGATGCGGGCTACCCCGACAACGCCGATCTGGTGATCGAGGAGGACGGGCGGCCCTCGCTGAAGGCACGCAAAGGTGCTGAGCGGACCGCGTCGGCACGAGCGCTGGAGGCCGAGGTGAAGGAACGGCTTCCCGAGCGGTCGCTGCTGGAGGTGCTGGCCCGCGCGACACGCTGGGTGGGCTGGCACCGCCACTTGGGCCCGCTGTCGGGATCAGAGCCCAAGCTCGCCGACCCGCTCGAGCGCTACATGCTGGTCGCCCTCACCTACGGCTGCAACCTGGGCCCGCACCAGGCGGCCCGCCACCTGTCCGGGCGGGTGAGTGCGCACGAGCTCGGCTCCACCTTGTTGTCCTGGCCGTCCTTTCGCCCGCATCGCCCTGGGTTCCCGCCGTGGCGTCAGATCGGCGCCGGTCTCGGCCGGTACCGCCGGTGTCCGTTTCCCCGGCGGTGAGAAAGTCCTTACCCCACCACTTGACCCGGTCGAAGTCGTTCTGCTGAGACGTCGTCGCCATTTGCCCTCCTGGTCCGTGGTCCCTATGACGCTGCACTTACGGGACCGGGAAGCCGATCGGTTCGCTGGATTAGCAAAGTTTTTTCCGGGCAGCCCCACATACTGAGAATCTGGGAAAAGCCGGCCGGGGAAGCGAACCGATCGGCTGGGGACTTACGTAGAACATGGGTGGGACTAGCTGTGTCGTGGAGCGACAGCGGAGCACGCACGGGCCCTCACGAGATAGGCCTGATCGCCAACATCGCCGCCAAGAACGACGACGATGCGGCACGAAGGCTCTACCGCAAATACCACATGGAGCTGTTCAGGTTCGGCTTCCATGTGCTCCACGATCAGGGGCTAGCCGAAGAGATGGTGCAAGAGACCTTCATCAAGTTCTGCCGGCAGGCACCGAACTATGACGCCAGCCGGGGCCCGGTACGGGCCTGGCTGTTCACGATGGCCAAATCGGCGGCCTACGACATCGCCCGGCGTCCCACGTCCCGGCCGCTCCTGCCCGTCGAGGACTTCCAGCTGCCACCCCAGTACGACACCGTCGATGACGCCCTCACCACACTCACCGTCGACCAGGCTCTGGATAAGCTTCCGTCGATCTACGCTGATGTGATGCGCCTGGTCCGGGATGGCCTCACCCACGCCGAGATCGCGGAGCGGCTCGGCATCCCGATCGGCACGGTCAAATCCCGGACGGCCAAGGCCGCTGGCACATTGCGGGCCGAGCTGGCCAGTCTGCGAGGCGGCGACGATGCTTTCTGAGCAGGACATCGAGCTGGCCCGCCCCGAAGCCTTCGATTTCGTCTTCGGCAATCTGCCCTCGGCCAAGCGGGCCGAATTCAACCGTCATCTCAGCGGCTGCCGCTACTGCCAGACCGTGATCGAGGAGTACAGCGAGATTGGCGGAATCATCCAGCAGCTTCCGCCGCACGCCGAGCCGCCAGCTGACCTGGAAGACCGGACTGTTGCCGCCATGGTCGCTGCCCTGGCTGAGCACAGGGCCGCTACCGGCCGCCGCCCGGATACCGAAGACCAGGCTGTCACACGGCTCTACCCACGACCCGAACGCCAGCCTGCGCCGGAACCCGAGACCCGGGTCCAGCCGATTCCCCAGTTCCAGCCGCCAGCTGAGAATGAGACAGGGCTCCAGCCATCGCCCGCCGGCCCACCGGCGGCGGCCGAGCCCCAACCCCGGCCGCTGGTCACCCGCCTGCCTGTATGGCGGCGCCCCAGGCCCCGGCTGGCGGCGATAGCGGCCGCCGCCGCCGCCATTATCATCGCCGCCCTGGTCGTCATACCCAACCTTGGCGGTGGCCGGCTCAACCCGGCCCAGGCCACCGCCGCAGTCCCGCTGCATGCCACGACGGCGGCCAGGCTGATGGGCGACGGGGCCGCCGCCGGACGGGCAACGGCCCATCAGGCTGGGCCAAGCTGGACTTTCCAGATGACCGTGCATGGGCTCAAGGTGCTTCCCGGCAATGATGTCTATCAGTGCTGGTGGGTCGGGCCTGGCAGTACCAAGGCTCATCCCCAGTTCGTCAGCGGCGGCACGTTCGTCGTGGACAACTCCGGGTCGGCCATCGTCACCATGACGACGGGAGTCGACCCCCGGCAGTTCCGCACGATGGAGGTCACGGCCGAGTCGCCGGGCACCGGCGCCTTGCAGGGAAAGGTCCTTCTCATCGGCCAGACGTCGTAGAGCGTTTACACGCCGCCAGCCGGTGGGGTCACCCCAACTGATCTGAGAGCCTTCCGGGAGTGGAGCAGCTGATGGCTCGCACGTTCACCTACCCGCCCAAGCCCCAGCGGGGTGACGCCGTTGCCGTGCTCTCCCCTTCGTGGGGCGGCCCGGGCGCGTTCCCGCTGCCGTTCGAGCTGGGCTTGGCCCGGTTGGGTGAGGAGTTCGGGCTGCGGCCGGTCGAGTACCCCACGACCCGGGCGGCGCAGGCTTCCCCCGCCGAGCGGGCCAAGGACCTGCACTCGGCCTTCGGCGATCCCGGGATCAAGGCCGTACTCACCAGTATTGGCGGGGAAGACGAGATAAAAGTCCTCCGGCACCTTGACCCCGAGGTCCTGGCCGCCAACCCCAAGCCGTTTTTCGGCTACAGCGACAACACCAACCTGCACCTGTTCTTGTGGAACCTAGGCCTGGTCTCCTACCAAGGCGGCGCTGTGATGGTGCAGTTCGGTCGTCCTGGCTCGATGCACCCGGTCACTCGCCAGTCGATCGAGCGAGCCATGTTCACCCGGGGCAGTTACGTGCTCGGGCAGCCGGCCGACTACAACGATGAGGAAGGCGACTGGGCAGACCCGGCCGTCTTCTCGGCCGAACCGCCCGGCTTCGAGCCTGAACCCTGGTCATGGCACGGCCCCAAAACGGTAGTCACCGGCCCCGCCTGGGGCGGCTGCCTGGAGATTCTCGATTTCCACCTCCGGGCGAGCCGCTACCTGCTCCCAGAGGCCAGGTATGAGGGCTCCATCCTCTTCTTCGAGACCTCCGAAGAGATGCCGCCTGCCGACTACGTTTACCGGGTCCTGATGTGCATGGGCGAACGTGAGTTGCTCCAGCGCTTCGCCGGCATCGTCTGGGGGCGCCCCAAAGCGTGGTTTCTCCATGGCCAGCGCAACGGCCCGGCGGGCAAGGCCCGCTATACCGAGGAGCAGCGCAGACCGCTCCTGGCAGCCGTAGCCGAATATCATCCCGGCATCCCCGTGGTCTTCGGGGTCGACTTCGGCCACACCGAACCGCAGTACGTCATCCCGAGCGGTGGGACCGTGACCATCGACAGCGCCACCAGCGGATCGAAGTCTCCTACTGAACTGAGCTATAACTCACCTACCTCGGGGGACAGCGTGATCCGGCCGAGTGAAGCCAGGTGAGCATGCCGGCCGGTGCCAGCTGGGCTGCACGAGCGTAATAGGCGGCGACCTCCTCGTCGCTGAGAATCTGGCGTCCCTCGCCCGAGGTACCCCGGCGGAAGAAAGCGGCGTTGCTCTTGAGGATCCCGGCGCAGGGAACGAGGGTGTCGGCTCTGGCCGACATGTTCTCGAACATGGCCGCCTGCACAAGAAAGGGCCAAGCCTGTGCCGGTACGGCTATCCCGAGCTGACCGGCGAGCCAGCGCATCTGGCCCTCCAGGTCGGCGGACAGGTTGCCGTAATGCACGAGCAAGACGTTCGGCTCGTTACGCCGGGCCCAGGCATCGGAAAGGTGCCACATGACCCCAGGGAGTGAGTCCAGGTATTCACGGGGGCCGGCGTCATTGGCGATCCACTCAAGCAACCATTCATGCAGCGGCTGCCGTAGCGGTGGCGGTGAGGCCGGCTCGGGCTGGCCGGTCAGTTGCCGGAGCTTCGCCCGGTCGATGTTGTCACCCTGGTGGTAGAGCGACACGGCCATGTCGAGCGGATGCCGGGCCGTCACTATGTAGGTGGCCCGGGGGTCGAGGGGAATCCCGTCCAGCGGCGTGTGGGTCTTGATGAACCGCCGGTGGTCCTGAGCGGTAAGCCGGGCATATACCTGTTCGGGCGGGACGATCAGATGATCCAGCCATGGCGACAGTTGCGCCAGCGGGGCCGGGAGCTGGGGTGTCCGAAAGATCAGCAGGGCACAGATCATCTGCACCCATGTCGTGCCGGTCTTGGACCGGCTGCTGATCACGATATCGCCGGCCCGGAACGGAAAGCCGAGCCACCGGGCGCTGTCCTCATCGGGCGATTGATAACGGAACGGGCCGCTCGTCACCCGGCAAGCGTAGTAGAAGCTTCACTGTCAGCCTGTGACCGGCGTACCCCGCACAGCGGCGTGTACGCAATAGCCGTTTGTTCCGCAGCCGTTCTTTCCGAGCACTTAGAACGGGGCAGCCGGAATAGGGGGATGAC